>CAVPCI010000008.1:0-81763 GCA_963702375.1 uncultured Acidobacteriota bacterium | reverse complement strand
GCGCGGCCTGGTTCGAAATACCTGCGTGGCCCTGGGAAATTCGAGACTGGAGAAGAGCGCGGCGGCTTACCCACGTGTGATTCGCTTGCTCGACCGTTTGGCTTCTTCGGAAGATTCTCTAATTGCCGAACAGGCGAAGTGGGCGCGCGCACGGCTATCAGCTGAGGTACACGATCATGCGGTCGCTCATGGTGGCTTAGTCTACTGAAACCGGCGGGCGGCGTCTTGACGATTCTTTTGGCGAGCGGGGATTTAGCTTGCGGGCGAGGTTCCCATGAAGGAAGGCAACTGAAAAACGCGATGGACATGGAAACGCTGTTTTTGGGATACTTTCGCGTGCAAGCGGCGATGAGCGATCGAGTGAAACCTGCCGCATCCCTTAATTCAGGACTAAAAACCTCATGAAATCAATGCAACGGTTGGGTCTATGTTTGTTCGTATTGATCGCGCTGGGCTCGGCGGCGTCGCGCTTGTCGTCGCGCGAGAGGCCCGAAACATCTGCGCAGAAGGCTGCGGTGCAGAAGACTGCCGGGCAGAAGGCGCCTAGCGCTGCTGAGCAGGGAGGCAACGTCGAACGAGGGCGGTACTTGGTTGAGAATGTCGCGATGTGCGAGGAATGCCACACGCCGCGAGACGGCGGCGGCAATCTGGACGAGTCCCGGCGGCTGCAAGGAGCACCGATCTGGATCACGCCCGTTCACCACAACACGAACTGGGCCATGAATGCGCCGAGTTTAGCGGGATTCGAACAGTTCACCGAAGAACAGGGCGAGCAGATTCTCGAACAGGGAGTTGGTCCGAACGGGCTGCCTATCCAGCCGCCGATGCACATCTACCATATGAGCCACGCGGACGCGCAAGCCATCATCGTCTATCTGCGCTCGCTGCCGGGGGGCTATCCGCAGCGATAACGCAAGGCCGTCCCGCGGCAACTGAAGAGGCAAGTATAATCGCGGGCCATGGAAGAGCGGCTCAAGGCGGGGGTGGAATGGCTGCTTGGCCCGGAAATTTCCGACGAAAAACATCCGGGGCATCTCTGGCCGCGATGGATTTTCCTGCGGGCGCTCGGCGTCATTTATTTCTCGGCATTTTATTCGCTGATTTTTCAAATTAAAGGCCTGCTGGGTCCCAGCGGAATTCTTCCCGCGGGAGATTACCTGCAGGCAGTTTCCTCGGCGCTTCACTCAGCGCGTTTCTGGTTTGCGCCCACGCTTTTTTGGATTAGCTCGAGCGACCGCGCGCTGATGGTGGTCTGCTGGGTTGGGCTTACGGCGTCTGTTCTGCTGGTGCTGAACATTTGGCCGCGGGCGGCGCTTGCGGTCTGCTTCATCTGTTTCCTCTCCTTCATTGGTGCGGCACAGGATTTTGCAAGCTATCAATCGGACGGAATGCTTCTGGGGGCTGGGTTCATCAGCCTGTTCTTCGCGCCGGCGGGATTTTTGCCGGGGCTGGGCCGCGCGAATCCGCCATCGCGCGCGAGCCTGTTTCTGCTGCGATGGGAGTGGTTCCGGATTTATTTCGAATCGGGCTTCGCCAAAATGGCCAGCGGCGATACTTCTTGGCGCCACTTCACGGCCATGGACGACTATTATCAGAATGGTCCGCTACCCACGTGGATTGGATGGTTCGCGGGACATTTCCCGCATTGGTTCCACGCCTCGGCCGTTTTTTACACGCTGGCGGTCGAACTCGTGCTCGTGTGGATGGTGTTTCTGCCGCGGCGGTTCCGTATCGCGTGCTTCTGGATCGTTGCGCCATTTGAAATCAGCATCATTCTTACCGGTAATTATGCGTTCTTGAATTATCTGGTGTTTTCGCTTGGTTTCCTTTTGCTCGATGATCGTTTCGTGGAATGGATCGTGCCGAAGCAGATTCGAGGCGTGCTCGAACGTAGGCGCGACGCAGTTTCGGCGGCGGAAACGCCACCCGATAATTGGCGCGCCGCCTGGCGTAAACGGCTCAAGCCCGTACGTATGACGGTGGCAGGAATCTGCTTGGGCCTTGTTTTTTACGCGACGACCGCCATTTTCATCTGGACGCTGGCGCCGAGCGTTCCGCTGCCACGAAAGCCGGTGACCATGCTCGAACCCTTTCGGATCGCGAACCGCTACGCGCTGTTTGCCAACATGACGCACCAGCGGTACGAGATCGAGTTCCAAGGATCGCCGGATGGAACGACCTGGGTTCCATATCCATTCCGGTACAAGCCTCAGGATCCGAGCAAGCCGCCCGGAATCTACGCGCCCTATCAACCGCGTTTCGAATGGAACTTGTGGTTCGCATCGCTGGGAAACTGGCGCGAGTATCGTTTTGTGTTGTGGACCGAGGAAAGACTGCTGGGGAACGACCCGGACGTGCTGGAGCTTTTTGCGCGCAATCCATTTCCGGGCACGCCGCCGAAGGAGGTGCGCAGCGTCCTCTATCAGTATTGGTTCACGAGCGAGCAAACCAGGCGAGAACGGGGCCTATGGTGGCGGCGAGAAATGCTGGGCGAATACGCGCCGAAGCTGGAACGCGAGCCCGATGGCAAAATCGTGATACTGGATTTTCCGGGGGCTGAGGCGCCAACACCGTAAACAAGCCCCGAGATATCTAACGTGCGTTAGTTGATGATTTGTTCGCAGCGTCCAGCTGAGCCTGCAAATCAGCAACTTTCTTTTCGGCGTCGGTGACTTCCTGTTGCTTCGAGGCGATCTCATTCTTCTCGCTGGCCAGGGCGGCGGCGCCAGCTGTATCGGAGGAATATTCGGGCTTGCCGTAGTAAGTCTGCTGGTCGAGCGCGTATTTGCGCTGAAGCAAATCGAGATCAACTTTAAGGTTCTGGAGATTGGCTTTGGCGGCGTTCAGGTCCGCTTCGATTGGAGTGCTTGTTTCCGCAGTGGGCGGACTACCTGCTGTGGAGTTGGCCTCATCCGCTGGGGCCGAATTATTATTCGAGGCGGCGGGCTGGCCCACGATGCTTATGGCGCCGGATGCGGAAGCCAGACTCTCGTTGTCCCAAACTTTTGTGGGTTTCGCCTGGTCCTTCTTAGCTTGGCGCGCGCGACGAGCGGCGGCAGCGATTGAATTCTGCTGATGGTCCGATGCAGGCGGCGTTTGAGCCTCAGATTGCCGCGCGGCAGTACGCCCAGGCAATGAAAGCAGCAGAATCAAGGGTGCCCATTTCGCGATTAACATTCTGTTCTTGCCTCCGACACGAGGGTTCCACTCTTCTATGGTATCGCAGCAGCAGACGCGCGGGAAGTTGCGTCCGCGGCGGCGTCTAAAGAGGTAACTGCGAGAGCAGCGGACCGCCAAACTGTACGCCTGACCAGTTGCGCCTTGCTGTACAGGGATGGAAAATACATGGGTAATTTAGTTGCGCAGGCGCGCCGCAGTTACTTAGACTGGGCCTCGGCTCACCGCGCCGAGGCGTTGCCGCATCTAATTTTTGCCATATGAAAACGGTCCGAGTTCTTAGACAAGCCATCTCGATTTTGTGTCTCATCCTCATTGGCGTTCCCGCAACTGCCTTCGGGAAGGCTCCAGCGCGTCGTCATTACCGGCACCGGGCAACAGTCGTGAAGTACGTGGATCCCGCGAAGGATGATGTCGTCATCAACGACGATCCTGTAGTCCGCAACATTGCCGTGGATGCCTTGGGACACGAAAAGGGTTCAGTGCTGGCTGTGGATCCAACGAACGGCCGAATCCTTTCCATTGTGAATCAGAAGCTGGCTTTCTCCGCCGGTTTCGAGCCCTGTTCGACGATCAAGCCATTCGTGGCTCTGGCAGCTCTGAAGGAAGGCGTCATCACGCGCGACACCATGATACGAGTCGGGTCGCGCCGCTACATCAATTTGACGGAGGCGATGGCGCATTCCAATAACAAGTTCTTCGAGGAAGTCGGTACGCGGCTGGGTTTCGATCGTGTGTTGAAATACGACGCCCTCCTCGGCCTTGGGCAGCGCGTGGGTTACAGTATTCCTGAAGAGCAGCCCGGATCGCTGCCTCCATCGGCACCTCTTTTCGGAGGGGTGGCGCGCATGTCAAGCTTCGGCGAAGGCATCCGTATCACGCCCTTTCAGCTTGCATCGCTGGTTGGAATGCTGGCCAATGGCGGCACGCAATATTATCTGCAGTATCCGCGCACCGAAGCCGCGCGCCAGACCTTCGAGCCCCGGATTCGCGAGCAGTTCGATATCGCTCCGTTACTTCCAGACCTGCGAGAGGGAATGCTCGCTGCCGTTCTTTACGGGACGGCCAAGCGCAGCTACGACCCGGATGGCGAACAGGACCTTGGGAAGACGGGCACGTGCAACGATGAGGGCGTAGGCGGACGCCTCGGGTGGTTCGTCTCCTACGCCGACCAAGCTCACCCGAAAATCGTGATTGTAGTTTTGCTCCACGGAGGCAGCCGCATTATCAGCGGACCGCACGCCTCGGAAATTGCCGGAAGGATCTACCGGGGGCTGTACGAGCGAAACTACTTCGCCCGGGACGATTCTAGCTCCAGACAATACGCCTCGTCTCCAGCGGCGTCCGACGCTGGCTCTTCCCCTTAAATCAGGCCGTGAGGCCATCGCTAGTGCCTCGACAAACAGCTTACGATGCCGTGGTTGTTGGCTCGGGGCCAAACGGTCTTGCAGCCGCAATCGTGATGGCGAGGGTGGGCCGGTCCGTCCTAGTTTTAGAGGCTGAAGATTCTATAGGGGGCGGAACGCGTTCGGCCCAGTTAACCCTTCCCGGATACGTACATGATGTCTGTTCGGCCGTTCATCCGATGGCATTGGCATCACCGTTCTTCCGATCACTTCCTCTGCAGGAACACGGTCTGGAATGGATTTATCCGCCGCTCCCCCTGGCGCACCCACGTGATGACGGAACTGCGGTGCTACTCGAACGTTCTCTCGATGCGACTTGCGAAGGTCTTGGCGCGGACAGGCGGAGATACCGCAAGATCGTGGGCCCAGTGGTGCGGAATTGGAACGCAATCGAAGGCGCTGTTCTGGGGCCCCTCGGTATTCCGCGAAATCCGATCGCGATGTCCCGGTTTGGCCTGCATGCTATCCAGCCCGCCTCCCGCCTTGCACGCAACAAGTTTCAAACCGAAGGGGCGCGGGCGCTGTTTGCCGGTTTGGCCGGCCACTCGGTCGTTCCCCTGGAAAAGTGGGGAACAGCGGCGATTGGCCTTGTGTTGGCGGCAGTGGGGCACGTTTACGGTTGGCCCATTCCCAAGGGTGGCTCCCAGCGTATCGGAGACGCGCTTGCGTCGTATTTGCGTTCTTTGGGGGAGAGATTCAATGCGGCACTCGTGTGGAGTCAATTCGTGATCTACCTTCCGCGCGCACGATTTTCTGCGATTTAGCGCCCCGAGGACTCCTCAATATCGGTGGACAGGTTCTTCCCGCGCATTATCAGAACGCGCTGCGAAGATATAAGTACGGTCCGGGCGTATTCAAAATCGATTGGGCGCTGTCGAATCCCATTCCATGGAGGGCAAAGGAATGCGGGAGAGCTGGCACCATCCACGTCGGTTCCTCCCTAAAAGAAATAGAACGCTCCGAGCGCGCCGCGTGGAACGGATCTCAAGACGACAAGCCCTTTGTGCTTGTGACGCAACCGAGCCTGTTCGATTCGACACGGGCGCCGGAAGGTCGTCACACGGCCTGGGCCTACTGCCATGTGCCAAACAACAGCAATTGCGACATGACGAGCCGGATCGAATCGCAAATTGAGAGCGTCGCGCCGGGTTTTGGAGAAACCATTCTTGCGCGGAGCATCAGGGGGCCAGCAGAGCTACAACGCCATAACGCGAATCTGGTGGGCGGCGATATCACTGGCGGAGCGAATAATTTGATGCAGCTTTTTCTTCGTCCCACACGCCGTGCGTACACGACACCCTATCCCGGATTGTACCTTTGCTCGTCGTCCACCCCGCCGGGAGGAGGAGTGCATGGAATGTGTGGTTATCACGCCGCTCAACGCGCGCTAGCCGCCGGAAGATAGGCGAAGGGTTGCCACAATCGAACGGCTTACGCGCTCCGAATACGTTGAGCCAGGACTCTTGCGCACAAGCGCGCCGCGGTGTATACGTCACTCGCAAGGATTCCGAAACTCAACATCTGGGGAGGCACGGGCATGAGGCCGGGGCGCACGCTCTTTTTCTGTTTGATTTGCTTGGTCGTGTTTGGTGTGGCTGCGGAACGAGTTGCCGCACAGCAATCTTGCGACAGTCTGACGTCTCTCAAGATTCCCAACGCGACCGTGACCGCCGCCACGGCAATCAATCCGCCGCCGGATCTGGTGATTCCAATTCCCCCTGGGCCAATCGGGCCAGGGCGCGATCTTCACATCTCTCAACCCTTTTGCCGCGTGATCGCGTTTTCCGCGCCCACGAGCGATTCGCATATCAGCTTTGAAGTCTGGCTTCCTGCGGCGGCGAGCTGGAACGGAAAATTCGAAGCCATCGGCAATGGCGGCTTCATCGGTCAAATTGGTTACCAAGCGCTTGAAACGGCCCTCAAGCGGGGCTATGCCACTGCCGGCTCCGATACCGGCCACGCGTCTGGCAACGACGAAAGCTGGGCCATGGGCCATCCCGAAAAGCTGATTGATTGGTCCTATCGCGCCGTGCATGAAATGACCGTGGATTCGAAGCTGATCATCCACGCTTTCTACGGTTCTGCCGCAAAGCTTTCCTATTGGAATGGCTGTTCGACCGGTGGCAAGCAAGGCCTCACAGAGGCGCAGCGCTACCCGGACGATTACGATGGCATCATCGCCGGGGCGCCGGCGAACTACATCACTCATCTTCAGGCTGGCTCGGAGTACATCAGTTGGGTGGCGCTGAAGGATGGAATGAGCGCTCCGGCTTATATCCCACCATCGAAGTATGCTGTGCTGCACGCGGGCGCAATCGCTGCCTGCGATTCCAAGGATGGGGTCACGGATGGCATCATCGAAGATCCCACTCGCTGCCCTTTCGATCCCAAAAGCCTTCAGTGCGAGGGGCCGGATGCTCCCACCTGTCTTACCGCGCCGCAAGTAAAGACAGCAGAGATGATTTACGTCGGCGCGAAGTATTCTGACGGCAAGCAGATATTTCCGGGTTTCGAGCCGGGAAGCGAATTGGCATGGAGCGGGATGGCTGGCGGTCCCGAGCCAATCAGCATCGGCACCGGCTTTTTCAAGTATATGGTTTTCGCGGACCCCAATTGGGACTTCCGGACCTTCGAGGTGGATCGCGACACGCGTCTCGCGGACTCGCGGCTCGGTTCGATCGTGAATGCGATCGACCCGAACTTGGAAGCCTTCAAATCGCACGGCGGGAAGGTCATCATGTACCACGGCTGGGCCGATCAGGCGATCGCGCCGCGGAACAGCCTCAATTATTACGAGAGTGTCGAGCACGCCATGGGCGGGCAGCAAGGGACGCAGGACTTTCTTCGGCTTTTTTTTGTGCCGGGGATGGGGCATTGCCAAGGCGGACCCGCTCCGAACACATTTGATTCGCTTACCTCCCTTGAACAGTGGCGCGAGCACGGGGCAGCGCCCGAGAAAATCGTGGCATCGCATTCGTCGAGGGGCGAGATCGATGAGACGCGACCGCTCTGTCCTCACCCTCAGGTGGCCATTTACAAGGGCAGCGGCAGCACCAGCGAGGCTGCAAACTTCACCTGCGGCAATCCGAACTGGTAGGCAAATCAAATCAAGAATCAGCGGGGCGAGGCGCCCTGCAGGCGCGAAGATTGCGAAGCGGTTATTCCCATCCTGTGGAATTGTAGGGCAGAAAATATCCCATGGCTTCGATTTCGTGGATCCTGCTGTTCCGGATTGTCCGGGTATGCCGCCGCTCGCTAGTTTCTCTTTTTGGACTTTTTGCGCCGAGAGGAGGGCAGTTTCGTTATCGCAGTTTCCACGGCCTGCTGAATTTTGACGTCCAACTGCGCGGCCTCAGCAATGCGCTCTTCGCGCGCCTCGTCCGCAATTGACTTGGCGAGCCGCGCCACCGCCGCGTTCACAGTCTTTTGGATTACCGCGCGAATCTCAGCATTCACCGTGGTATCGCCGGAGACAATTTCCACTTCCACGGTATTCGCTTCTCGGGCCGCAGTTGCGGCTTCAGCCCTTGTTTCACGGGTAGTTTCGGATGTGGATGCGATTTCGCTTGCGTCCCACGAAGCTGTTGCATTCTCCTCTGCGATCGCTTCGAGTGGTCGCGTGTCTGTGCGACCCAGCCGTTCGTCGCTTTCCGAGGCTGAAATCTCCGGGTCTCCCGGGACTGGAAACCAATCTCCCGGGGGCGACGGAATGCCCCATACATTCCCGGGCACGTCGAAATCGACCGCAATGTGGAAAACCTCCCGGGTATTGCGCGGCCTCTGAACCCAAATCACCTTTCCGGAAACTTGGCGTGGCGCGTCTCGCTGGCCTCGGGGAACTTCGAGCTCGACGACCGAGCCTCGCGGCACGTAATGCTTGGACTGATATTTGCAACCGTGACAGCTCACCATCACCGTGTTCGTATTTTCCCTGAACGGCTCATGCAGCGCGTCGACGCCCTTCACGATAATTGGCAGAGCCAGAACCGCGCGAGTGCTGCGACGGTGCTCGATCGCCATCTCGGCTGGTGTTGAAGACTGGGTCAAAGTGTCCCCTGAAGCGAATCTTGCCTGCGAGGAAAATAATATCATTCAGGCGGGCGATCGCTCTCTTTCTCATCGAAGCAACACCGCCCAAAAGTTACTGTTCGTCTGGCAACACTGGAAGTACTACCGCGTCGACGGTCGATGGATCGTCGCGGAGCTTGATGTACAACAGCGTACCGTTTGGGCGAGGAACCGTCAGCGTACTTTCGGCGAAACCTAGCGGTACGGGGGTTGTGTGAGTGAATTGCGAATCCGATGCAACGGAGTCAATCAGGAACAGATTCGTCCCGCTGAGCTTGCAAGGTTTATCCGGGCTGTCGGGGCAGCGAATTTCCTTGAGCGAGGGGACTCGCACCAAATCCGCAAGAGGCTGCCAATCTCCCTTGGCTCCATTCTCGCTGATCGCGCGGAAGCGAAGAGTGCCAAACGCTGATGGCCCGAAATTCTTCAGAGGTTCGACGATGCCAAGCACCGTCTGTGAATCCTGCAAGACGATGTTGCCGTCGCCGATGCTGAGCAAAGCGCTGAAGGACTCGTCCTCGTTGGCCACCTCGATCTTTTCCGTCCGCGGAAACT
Source organism: uncultured Acidobacteriota bacterium (assembly GCA_963702375.1). Lineage (GTDB taxonomy): Bacteria > Acidobacteriota > Terriglobia > Acidiferrales > UBA7541 > Palsa-295. Next base: position 72,557 of record CAVPCI010000008.1, on the reverse strand, counting down.
TATCCGGGATTTCGGTCTTCACGAAGAAAGATATCCGGCCATCTTGAGGAAGCTGATCCTGGCTCGCGAAGCGAATCGCCGAGCCGCTCGGGCCGGTCTGAACGCTCTTCCCGATCAAATCCACTTTGGGACGCGCCGGCTCAACGGTCGTTTGCAAATTGAGGACGCGGCCATCCTTTAGGGAAACATAAGCGACCAGCTTCTGATCGGGTGGCGCCGCCAGAGGGACGTTGGAATTCGAAGCCAAGAGCGGCAACTCATCCTTCTGGTCCGCGCGCGACAATTTCCCGGGAACAAACTCCATTTCACCCAGCTTAAGCTTCTGCACTTCGTCCAGCCGGGTGCCGGTGAGGACACCCTCACGGTCGCCGGTATTGATCAGGAAGTGATCGAGGTGAGCGGCCTCGGAATACGCAGCTAACTGAAGTTCGTCGGGATCGGTTATCCCGAATTGCTTTACTTTTACTTTGACCGGGCCCGCCGCTTCGCCCTTTAGCGGTGCTCGCACTTCCAGTTCATCCGTCTTTGCAATCTTCCATGTGGCATTCAGATTTTTCCCTTGCGCGTTTTCAATCGTTACTTGCTCCACGCACACGGCGCATTCCGATTTGAGGTGGAGCGTATCCTCTCGGTCCGCGATGAGCGCGCTCTGATCCTCTGGCGACACCGTCCAGCGTCCGGCGTGCGCTGCACGCAGATTGAAACTCGGACCTTCATACGTTTCGAAGCCCCAGAAGCCGCGAAGCGTGCCCTTGACCTGCGATTTTGGCGTCCCCAGCGGCAAGGCATGCATGTCGATTGTAAAGCCGCCGCGCGCGGCGTCGGCTGTTGCCGGAAGATCGATCGTCTGCCCGGTTATTGTCGGCACCCGCAGCACAAAGTCATGTGCAATTGTGGTTGAAAACACCAAGGGCGCGCCCTGGACGGGGAGAACGAGCGGTGTTTTCTGCAAGCAGAAAACTTCATCCGGATTGACGGCACGCAGCGGAGGAAGCTGAGGTGCTTCTACCGCCGGCAACCCAACCACCAGGACGGATTTCGGATTCCGAAACGAAGGAGGGCTATTCAGTCGGAGATTCAAATGGTTTTGCCGGGGCAGCGCAAGCGCCGGAATGTACTGATACTCGGCGGTATGTAGAGTCCCCATGATTCTGGCCATGTCGACGATTGCCCCCACATAGGGGCTGAAAGAACCACCCCCAGCCAAACGTGTTGCGCTCACTGCTCCGATCAAATCCGACGATGGACCCGCCGTCAGGGCGGCTACCATGGACTGCGTGTGCCCATCATCCAGCACAAGTTGATCGGTATTTTGCATCAGGCAGGGAGCCTGCTGCTCCGCTGGCTTGTAGAAGCATCCCTGATCGACCTTGATGTTCAGCGTGCGGGCCAATGCTTCCGATCTCTGCTGCAGCGCTTTTGGCTCGTTATCGGACACTTCTTTGATTTCGTTCAAGTACTTGTCGAGCCGCGAACGTTCCAGGCTCGCTTCATTCAAATCCTGCGAGGCTCTCACGAAGATGCCCGGCCGCCCGCGAACGGCGGAACGCAGAGTGGAAAAATCGCCGCCCGTCTCGGGCGCCAGAAACAGCAGAACCTGCTGGGCCATCGGAGGCACCGTGACCACGATTCCCTCCTGGCGCACGTTCTTCGACCAAGTCTCCGCTCGCGTGAGCCAGTTTTCCGGAGGCGGGTTTGTCGTACCACGCAGAAACGCAACGATCAACAAGTAGTGAACCGATTGGCCTTCGGGAAAATCTGGATGAATCCAGAGCCGGTCGCCCGATTGGAGGCTTGCGACGTCGGCTATCGGAAGTGTTTTGCTGGCCCGCGTCACATTCACTTCCAGGCTCGGCCCCACCAAATCGAAGGCAGCCGGATCCGCTTGAGCCCCACGAGGTCCCAGCAATCCTGCGCACAGCAAACCGCGAATCAGCCATCCAGAAATTCTGCGGTAAGAGAGCTTCCGCAAGATCATGCAAAGCGCTCCTCGACTACGTCGTTGTGGACCAGCGAAAATAAAGCTCGCACGGTTAAATGGGCCGGGGTTATCGATTTTAATGCATCCGTGGCCTCGCACTGGCAATAAATCTCCGGACGCGCTCAATATGCACCCGCCGAGGGGTATTCCTGCTAGGAGGAGCGTCGCAGACGGTCGAGAGCTGCGAAAATGAGCACACCTACGCCGGCCGTCACTAACGAATTGCGCAGCAGAGGCATCGTGAAAAATGGAGCTGGATGATTCAGCAGAACGCGCTCCGATATTGCGAAAACAACCTGATGAAAATGAAAAAACACGAAAATGAGAGCAAAGCGGCTGGCTGGATGTTCGGTGTCAATGCGAGCTCCCACCGAGGACGCAAGATATCCCACGAGAGTCTTGGCGATCCCGTACAGGCCGATCGGATTGTCGTGGCTAAGGGCATCCTGGAGAATACCGACGGCCGCCCCCAAAAACATGCCGCTCACGGGATTGCGCCGGCTCACCCCGAAATAGATGGTCACCAATAGCGGCAGGTCGACAAGCTCGGACCAGTGGCCGAACTTGTGAAACACACCCTGCAAAACAAGGGCCAGGAAAACCGCAAGCACCACAGCGCCGCCATAGTACTTGTGCACCTCGATGCTCGATTGCGCCTGCGCCCCGGAATTTAACGTATATTCCATATCAGTTACGCGAGGCTGGCGGCGCTGGGGGGGCTGGGTGATCGCCGCTCGGTGCAGCCCGTTGGGGGGCGTTTGAAGGATCGGGATTCCTCAAAACTCGCTCGGCAGCCAGCGGCGGTGTCACGGGGTGCACGACTCCTTGCGAATTCGCCTGGTTCTCCTTCGCGCCGCCCGATTCGGCCGTCTTTTTCGGAACAAGTTCTTGTTGTGAGAGCAGGATCAGCACGTCTTCCAGACGGTCCAAGCGTGCGGCGGTTCGGACGCGAATCGCTTGAAACGGATTTCCAGGGTTCGCGCTGCTCACCGATCCAATCAGCAATCCCTTCGGGAAAATGCGGTCTTCGCCGGAAGTGAGGATCACTTCGCCGTTGTGCACTTTTTCGTCGTTCACCACATAGTCGAGGCGCGGGTCGGGATCGCCGCTGCCTTTCACCACGCCGTGAGTGCGGGTGTCCTCGAGAAGCGCGCCGACGCCGCTGTCTCTGTCGCTAATCAGCAATACCTGGGCCGTAGTGGGAAGAACCTCGACAATCTTTCCGACGATACCCTCGGGAGTGATCACCGGCATGTCGGGGCGCACTCGGTCGCGCTGCCCTCGATTGACGAAAAGCGTATTCGACGACGCGTCAGAGCTGGCACCGATCACCTGTGCGGCAAGCATCGGAGCTTTCTCATAAGCCTCCCGGAAGCCCGAGAGCGCCCTCAACCGCCGCGCTTCCGCGGCTTCGCTTTCCAATTGCCGGTTGAGAATTTGCAACTGGTCGACTCGCGCATGCAGGCTCGTGTTTTCGGCGCGCGTGCGCCGCAGCGCGATATATCCGTCCCAAATGCCTCCTACCCTCGAAAAAGACCATGTGCCGCCGCGCTCGAAAGGCATCAAGGCTTCCACAGTCCAATACCGGATTAGTCGCACCTCGTGGTCGCGCTTGATCTGGAAAGCCAGCAGCAATACTTGCGCGAGGATCAGCCCGGCCAGCAGGGCCAATGGACGATGGCGGGAAATGGATGCGTCCAGCATTCTAAAGGTCCCAAGTTCGCGGAGCGCCTAAAACAACTGAAAGGGTGGAGGTCAACGGTCCAACTTTTCGATTCTGAATTCCTATTCCTAAATCCGAAACTCTTTCGCCAGATTCAATCGATCGAAACCAGCCGCAGCAGCCTGAAATCGCTGAGCATTTTTCCGGTGCCCAGCACCACGGATGCCAGCGGATCGTCGGCGATCGAGACCGGCAGGCCCGTTTCCTCGCGGATGCGTTTATCGAGATTCTTGATCAACGCCCCGCCTCCCGTAAGCACAATGCCTCGGTCGCTGATATCGGCGGAGAGCTCCGGCGGCGTGCGCTCCAGTGCGACGCGGATCGCGTTCACGATGGTCGAAATATTCTCTGAAAGCGCCTCGCGAATTTCGCTGTCGTCGATGGTCACTGTACGCGGCACGCCCTCGATCAGATTGCGGCCTTTCACTTCCAGCGTCATCGGCTTCTCAAGGGGGTAGGCGGACCCGATCTCTATCTTGATCTGCTCGGCAGTCCGCTCGCCAACCAGCAAATTGTACTTGCGCTTCAGATAGTGCATCACCGATTCGTCCATTTCGTTCCCGGCTACCCGCACCGAACGCGAATAGACGATCCCGCTCATCGAAATGACCGCGATATCCGTGGTGCCGCCGCCGATATCCACCACCATGTTTCCGGAGGGTTCCTCGATAGGCAATCCGGCGCCGATGGCCGCGGCCATGGCTTGCTCCACCAGATACACCTCGCTCGCGCGTGCGCGATACGCGGAGTCCTGCACCGCGCGCTTTTCGACAGGCGTGATTTCGCTGGGCACTCCGATTACGATGCGTGGATGGACCAGCACGCGCCGGTTGTGAGCCTTCTGGATGAAATAGGTGAGCATCTTCTCCGTCACCTTGAAGTCCGCGATCACGCCGTCCTTCATCGGCTTGATGGCCACCACATTGCCCGGGGTGCGCCCCAGCATTTCCTTGGCCTCGCGGCCCACGGCCACTACTTCTCCGTTGGTTTTATTGATGGCCACGATCGAAGGCTCGTTAACGACTACACCTTTGCCTCGGGCAAACACCAGAGTGTTTGCCGTCCCCAAATCGATGGCCAGGTCGGAGGAAAAAAGACTGAAGACCGACCGCATGCTGTAGCCGTTTTTGTTCACCGATTGCTTCCCCCCGGATTTCGCCTGAGCGCCCTGCAGCGGGCGTTCGCTTTCCAATGCGGTTCTTGCTTGGCTTACGGAACCACTATATCCACGCGCTTGATCGCTGTCCCCCCGCGGCGGTTTTGCCCCGTAATTACGATCGTATGGCTGCCGTGCGTCATCGGTTCGGTGAAATAACGGAAATGGCCGTCCGAAGTGATATCCGCAACTTGTTCGCCATTGATGATCAGGGCGGCGCCAGGTTCGGTGCGCCCGATCACTTCCACCACGCTGCCGTGCAGTTCCGTATCGTCCACGTCTAGCCGCATCTCCTGTTCCTTGCCCTGCACTGCCAGCGTGAACTTGTACGAATCGCTCGCGTCGCTCACGTTATTTTTTTCGTCGATCGCGCGCACTCTCCAGAAATAAACGCCGGGTTCCATGCCGGCGATGTCTATGCTTGTCGCCGAGGTCTTCTTATCCATTACGATGTGATTGAACATCGTCGCTGTACTGGCCTGGAATTCATAGAGCTTCGCGGTGGCCGCCGGCTTCCACGAGAAATGGATGGCATCGTGTTTGGGATCGGCCACAATCACCGGCTGCAGGTTGAGCGGTGCGATGAGTTCCGGCGGCGCCAATACCTGGTTTTTGGTAATAGGCCCTCCTCCAATCGGCACCACAGCGCGTTCGTACTGCCCGATGTCCACGTGTTCGTTGCCTCGGCTCAATTCGGCGCTTCCAGCATCCACCGTAATATCTTGCTGGTTGGTTGCCGGATCGCTGCGGACTGCCGCCCGGCTGTTGGATCGCAGCGAGGCCACCGCATTTTCAAATGACACTTGGGCCTTTGATCCCGGCATTTGCCACGTGCCCGTCGCCAGATCCACCTGGCCCGAACTGATGTGCACCGCAACCTGCGAGGCATGGTCTTGACCCACGATATTTTCTTCCACCGTCACCAGCGTGTCGCCTTTCACCGTGTATGTCGTACCGTCGGCGAACGCGATGCGCGCCACACCTTCGGAGGCCGTCTGGATTAGATCGCCCTTATCCAGGGTCGTCTGATAGTCGGCATTCATCCACTGGACGGAATTCACCTTCTTCACCTGCACCTTCCCGTCCAAATTCACAAACCGCGCCTGCCGCGCCGAAATACTCGCGGTCACTCCTTTGTCGCTGTGTCCGACCGCGTCTGAAACCTCGTGCAGGATACCCCCTGCGAACTCCGGGAACGCCAGGTAAGTGAACGTCAGGGCAATCGTGGCGAGTAGCACCGCGTAGAGAAAAACGGTGCGATACTTCACCGTGTGCCAATAGACCTCTACGCGAGAGACCGGTGGCTTCGCAGTCGCGGCTGATTTTTCGCTAATCATCGTCACGAGGGGTCAATTTGAAAATCTAGCATAGGGGTATGGGCCTTTCAACAAACCGAAAACACGGTTTGCGAAATCGCCAACCCCTCTCGCACCGAACCTTAGCCGTCCGATACCCGCGCCCTCGGCGCACAGCGGGCGGCACTGCCAAAAACCACCCATTTTGGAGGTTGACCTCAGCGGCTCGATTTAGCGAGACTGGTACTGACATAGCTGCCTGATTTCAACGCCTTAGTCCGCCCCGGGCAACCTTCGCCCATCGCTGAAGGGACGGGCCCAGGCTACGAGTACAAATAAGAGGTCAAGTATCATGAGTGACAGACAAGAGATCATCGGCGAACTTCTCCCGCCCCACAGGCTGATGCTTACACCGGGGCCCTCCTGTGTCGACCCGCGCGTGTACCGCGCGATGGCTGCGCCACTTGTTGGTCATATGGACCCGTGGTTCACGGGCATGATGGACGATGTCCAAATGCTTTTGCGCCAGGTCTTTCGCACCCAGAATCGCATCACCTTTCCGATTTCCGCTTCCGGCTCCGGCGGAATCGAAACGGCCGTTATGAACCCGCTGGAAACTGGCGACGAGTGCATCGTCTGTGTGAACGGCGCGTTTTCCGAGCGCATGGCCATCATCGCGGAGCGCATCCCTGCCAAGGTGACCCGCGTTGAGGCGCCCTATGGCCGCACCGTCGATCCGGCGGACGTTCTTCGCGCCGGCAAGGGCAAGAAAATCAAATTCGTGGGCCTCACGCACGGCGAGACTTCCTCGGGCATCGTGCAGCGCATCGAGGATTACCGCAAAGTGGCCGACGAACTCGGCGCGTTGCTCGTGGTCGATACCGTCGCCACCCTCGCCGGCGTTCCCTTGGACGTTGACGGACAACGAATAGACATCTGCTTCAGCGGAACCCAGAAGGCCCTCAGCGCCCCGCCGGGAATGGCGCCGATCACCGTGAACACCCGCGTGGAAGAGGTCATGCGCGCACGCAACGAGCCGGTGCGCAGCTGGTATTTTGACCTCACTCCGGCCATGAGTTATTGGGGCAAGGAGCGGCTCTATCATCACACCCCGCCCATCACCTTGATTTACGGCCTGCGCGAAGCGCTCCGCGCCGTTCTCGACGAAGGGCTTGAGGCTCGATGGGAGCGCCACCACCTGAACCAGCAGGCGCTGATCGCCGGCCTCGAAGCTATGGGCCTCGAACTTTTCGTTTCCAACCCTGCTGACCGGCTTGTCACTGTCACGGCCGTTAAGATCCCGGCAGGAATCGAGGACGGAAACGTGCGGCGGCAATTGCTCGATGAATTCAATATCGAAATTGCCGGCGGTCTTGGGCCCGTGAAAGGCAAAATCTGGCGAATCGGCCTGATGGGCTACTCTAGCCAGCGCACCAACGTCCTTCTTTTCCTCGCGGCGCTGGAAAAGACCTTGTCCGATCAAGGCTTCCGCCTGCCGGCCGGCGCAGCAACGGCCGCGGCGATCCACAATTATCAGCAGTCAGCCCAGCCGGTCGTTGTGGCCGGGGGAAAGTAGCCGGGTCTGTGGCCAAAACCGCTGCCTATCCAACCATTCCTAACGCGGGCGCGATGAGCGAATTTATCGGCGCCTTCGACGTGCCGTCGAAAGTTACCGATTACGTCTACCACTGCCGTTTTTCGCATTGCTGGAATGCGATCGCCACGCGCCACAGCGACACCATGGATTGCAAATTCATCGTGGACGGAAAAGGCGTAATACTGGGCCTCGCGCACCCTGGCTTCGTCACGTTCCGCGACCGTGCCGGCCGCAACTTGAGCGATCGTGAAGCAAGTTACATCGCCGCCGAATATCTGCGCGGGCGCCTCGAGCAGGAAGACGAGCATTCGCTCTACGACGTTGCCGCTGCTGACGTACTGCGCATCATCGAGAAACTCGGCATCCACTAAGCCTTGCCTTCATTCCTCGAACACACTGATACCGGCGCAAAACGCATCCGTTCGCAGCCGGCAAGTTGCATGCTAGTCTTCCTCTAGCCAGATGAGTCATATCCTCTTGCTCATCGTCCACCACGGATATCTCGTCATCTTCCTGATCGTGCTTGCGGAAGCGGTCGGGATGCCGGTGCCGTCCGCACTGGCGCTGATTGCCGGCGGAGCCGCGGTGGCGTCGGGGGCTCTGCGCGGACCCACGGTGGCCACGCTCGCGATCGCGGCGATGCTCCTCGGCGACACGCTGTTCTACCTTCTCGGCAACCTTATGGGATGGAATTTGTTGGGGTTTCTCTGCCGGGTTTCTCTCAACCCGGAAACATGCATCCTTCGCGCCGCGGAATCATTTTATAAACGCGGCCGAGCCGCCTTGCTGTTCGCCAAGTTCATTCCCGGCGTCAATACAATGGCTCCGCCGCTGGCGGGCAGCATGGAAATGCCCTTCGTGCAGTTCCTCGGGCTGGACTTTCTAGGTGCCACCGTATATGCGTTCGCGTATCTCGCGGTCGGATACTTTTTCCGCGACTTCATTGCGACCATCACGCGCGGATTTCAAGCGGCGGGGCATGTCGTCGAGATCGTCGTCATCCTCGCTGCCATTGCCTTCATTGTCTATCGCGCCTCGCTGTACTGGAAGCATCGCGCTGACCGTGTCGTGCCCAGAGTGCAGGTTGCCGAGCTGGCGCGAAAACTTCAGTCGGCTGGTCCGGGAAAGGTCCTGCTAGTCGATGTGCGGAGTCATGGTTACTACGACCCCGGCGCCGCGCGAATCCCGGGCTCGATTCGCCTTGAGCCCAATAACCTCTCCGAAGAAGTCAAAACTCTTCCCAAGGACAAAGACATCTACCTCTACTGTACTTGACAGCGCGAAGCCACCAGCGCCCGTGTGGCGCATCTGCTGCGGGAGCAGGGATTCAGCGCCTTCGTCATCGTGGGCGGTCTGGCAGCTTGGCGCAAGGCCGGTGAACCCATGGAGCCCGTCCCACAGTCCGATCTGGTGCATCTCCCAACTTTCAGCCGCCCTCGCCCCCGTTGACGTCCTCGGGAGCCACGACGAAGGCATTTCTCGTCGTGGGCCGTTGTAGGGGCACGGTCCGCCGCGGCGGATGCCCGGCAAACATGCTTGGCTCCTTGCTCACTATCCGCGCAAACCGACGGGCGCTGCTGTTACGTTTGCGATCGAAACCATTTCTTGCTAGGATTCCGCGTCCCCGCCCGCTTGCAATGTGCAAACTCGCTCTTTTGACGGCTTCGGTTTTGGGGATACTTCTGTCCGGCACCCCCGCTGCCGCGGATTCCGCCGCCGAAGCCAGGAACTCTCCCGTCATCGTCATCGGCTTCGTCGGCGGCTACGTCCACGGCGACAATATGGTCCACAGCGAAGTCCAATTGGCGGCGAAGCTTCGCTCCATGTATCCGGAAGGGGTCTACGCCGAGTCGTTCGCGAACCATCGCGGCAAGATGGCCTACCCCGAAATCGTTCGCCTGCTCGACGCCAATCAGAATGGCGTCCTAACCGACGCGGAAAAGCGCAACGCGCGCATCATTCTCTACGGGCATAGCTGGGGCGCGTCGCAAGCACTCATCCTCGCGCGACAATTGCAGAAAAGCGGCATCCCAGTGCTTCTCACCATTCAAGTGGATAGCGTCAGGAAGCACCGTGAGAACGATGCGCTCATTCCCGCCAACGTCGCCGAAGCCGCCAACTTTTACCAGGCGCATGGCCTGCTGCACGGACGCCCGCTGATTCGCGCCGCCGATCCCGAGCGCACCAAAATTCTGGGGAATTTTCGCTTCGACTACAGCAAGGCGCCGGTGAACTGCGACGCCCAATATCCCTGGTGGGACCGCTTCATCGCCAAAGCGCACACCGAAATCGAATGCGATCCCAGCGTCTGGAGCCGCATCGAAAGCCTCATCCGCGATAAGCTCCCGCCGCCCACTTCAAGCGCCGGCATGCTGCCTTCTGCCGACCAATCCCGCCAGTAACGCCCTTCTAGCGTCCAGCCTCTAGCCGCGAGCCTCCAGAACGGATTCGTGCTTCCAAATCCGTGACGAGTAGACTGCACCGCCTTCCTTTGTTTGCAATCACTTGCGTCATGTTCTACTCGGCGCTTGTGACGATTAGACGGCGCCGGTCCGGACTGTCATTTTCTCTCGGCCTGTAGCGTTCCAGGCAGCGGAATGATTCGCAGGGCCGCAGCACCGCTGCCACCCGCGGACATGCTCGGCTACCGGTCGTCACATCCCGCGCATTTCTCGTCGTGCACTTGTCGCTCTGCACCTCCAGTCTCTAGCGTCCAGCCTCTAGCGTCCAGCCTCTAGCCTCCAGAACGCTTCCAGAACCCACGCTAGCACTTCGCGCGAACGATTTGTCAAGGTAGGTGTGTAAAGAATTTGCGGAGAGTTTATTGAGCATTCAGAAGTTGTGTTTTTTCAGCCGCGGAGCGGCTTCCGGTTTTTCGGAAGGGCGTGGATTTATTATCGTGAAAGAACGAAGTCCGCCGCGCTGAAGGCGGCAGCCTTTGGTTTTGCCACCACCACCTTCAGCGCGTTGAGGTCCAGCGCCTGCTGGCTACGCTCTATCGTTGTGTGCCCAGGAATTCAAACGAACGAATGAATGACGAGCAGCAGTTACGCGCCTGCGCCCTTGGCCCGCGCTACTTCCGGCTCGACGACCAGCTCTTCAAAGAGCGTCCGGTAGTGAATCATGGCCATGCGCAGATCTTCAGTGCTGGCTTTCCCCTCAGCTTGAAGACGAGCTGCCTGGTGGGCCGCGCGGTAGTTTTCCAGAACCAGGGGATGATCCACGGAAATGTCCGCTGCTCGCTGTTCAAAATCGCTCACCGGATAGCCGCGCACGGACATCACGTCTCCCAGCAGTTTGTCGGCGTCCGTTACTGCACCTCCGGGACTGTCGACGAACCGCGACTGGACTCTGGCCCAGGATTCGACAAACCGCGCACGATCACCAGGGGCCAGCGGCCGGATGTGCATGGCCTCAACTCGCTCCGCGCGCTTGTCGAGTGCCGCTTCTGCTTTCCTCTGGCCTCCGCCTGCTTCCACGGCGCGGGTGTATTCAACGCTACCGAACTGCGTGCGCAGTTTTTCCGTTCGGCGTTTACGCATCGACAAATAAATGGCGATGCCTGCGGCCACCACCACAGCGACCACAGCGACAGCTACAATGATTTGCGTCGTGCTGAAATCTGATAAATTCACAATCCGCCTCCAGTTCTTCGTCGATACGCTTGGCCCAGATCCTTGGCCTGAATCTAAATTCGTGGTTAGGTTTTGAGAAGATGACCCGCCCTACGGTTTTGCGACGACCTTTTGCACTCGACCGATTTTCTTTTGGATCTTGCCGGCTATTTTCTCGGTCACGCCTTCGGCCTCCAAGCCGGGATCATTAGTCACCTGGCCTACCTTATGTTTAATGTCGCCCTTGATTTCGTGAACTTTGCCTTCGATCTCATTCTGAGTGCCTGTCTTCATGTTGTCGACTCCTTTGGACGATTTAAATGTAGGGACATCGCCTACCGCGTGGACCACCGGCCGCCAAAAACGCTGCTCCGAACCTTCTAAGGTTTCGACGTGAGAATCGCTTCCATCGCCGAGTTGCAACTACATCCTGAGCGTGGCGGAATCAGTTTTCTGTGCTGTTCGGGACAGGTTTGCGTTTCTGCGAGACGCACCGCTTGCGCGAGTCTGTGCCGAATGGAACATACATCGCGAGGTTGGTGGTGCAAAGTGGTTGCATCGGGATTGCGAATCCGAGCTTGGATTCGGAGGAGGTTGCAATGTTTGGATACGGACTGATCGGAACCTTGGTAGTTATCGTCTTAATTGTTTGGATTGTCAGAAGTGTGTAAGAGCGGGTTCGCATTTCACGTCAAATCTATCTGGGCCCCGTTCGATGTTGCCGTTTGAATGGGTCACTCTGTTTCGCTGCGGCGTGTTCTGTGCAGGCATGGGCTGTAGATTCTTTGTCGCGCTCGAAAGCAAATTGTCGCTTCATTTGATCCAACGATTTTCCACTAAACACCCCCCAGTTCTTGAATCGCGCAGCCCACTCGATCCCTAAAATTTATCCACAGCATGCGCTTGACTTTTCGCCGTACTCGCGTAGACTTAGCGATTGTCGCTGTTCCTTCCAGCTGGCCTGGGAGTACCTGCTCTTTGACAATCGAATGAAACAAGCCAGAACCCGTTTGGTTTTCGGCTTCTGTTCCGGGTGTACCGGAATGGAAGTCATTTGAGAAGATCGAGCGATTAACAGTTCGTCTTGATCGTGGGGATGAAAATCTTCGCGGTTAAGAGACAGGTTTCAAATGAGAGTTTGATCCTGGCTCAGAGCGAACGCTGGCGGCGTGCTTAACACATGCAAGTCGAACGCGCAGCATTCTGTAGCAATACAGGATGTGGGCGCGTGGCGAACGGGTGCGTAACACGTGGATAACCTTCCTTCAGGTGGGGAATAACCCAGCGAAAGTTGGGCTAATACCGCATCACATTACGAGGGCACATGCTCTTGTACTCAAAGCCGCAAGGCGCCAGAAGAGGGATCCGCGGCCGATTAGCTAGTTGGCGAGGTAATGGCTCACCAAGGCATTGATCGGTAGCCGGACTGAGAGGTTGGCCGGCCACACTGGAACTGAGACACGGTCCAGACTCCTACGGGAGGCAGCAGTGGGGAATCTTGCGCAATGGGCGAAAGCCTGACGCAGCAACGCCGCGTGGGGGATGAAGCTTCTCGGAGTGTAAACCCCTTTCGACCCGGAAGAATGCCCGCAAGGGTTTGACGGTACGGGTATAAGAAGCCCCGGCTAACTACGTGCCAGCAGCCGCGGTAATACGTAGGGGGCCAGCGTTGCTCGGAATTACTGGGCGTAAAGGGTCCGTAGGCGGTGTGGCAAGTCGGGAGTGAAATCTCTGGGCTTAACCCAGAGGCTGCTTCCGAAACTGCCGTGCTAGAGTGTGAGAGAGGCGAGTGGAATTACGGGTGTAGCGGTGAAATGCGTAGATATCCGTAGGAACATCCGAGGCGAAGGCGGCTCGCTGGATCACAACTGACGCTGAGGGACGAAAGCTAGGGGAGCAAACAGGATTAGATACCCTGGTAGTCCTAGCCCTAAACCATCAGGACTTGGGGTTTGCCCTGTACGGGGCAAGTCCCGTAGCTAACGCGTTAAGTCCTGCGCCTGGGGAGTACGGTCGCAAGACTGAAACTCAAAGGAATTGACGGGGGCCCGCACAAGCGGTGGAACATGTGGTTCAATTCGACGCAACGCGAAGAACCTTACCTGGGCTTGAACCGCACAGGACCATCTTTGGAAACAGAGACTTCCCGCAAGGGACCTGTGTAGAGGTGCTGCATGGCTGTCGTCAGCTCGTGCCGTGAGGTGTTGGGTTAAGTCCCGCAACGAGCGCAACCCTTACTCTTAGTTGCCACCCGCAAGGGGGAACTCTAAGAGGACTGCTCCGGATAACGGAGAGGAAGGTGGGGATGAGGTCAAGTCAGCATGGCCTTTATGTCCAGGGCTACACACGTGTTACAATGCGCGCCACAAAGCGTTGCAAACCCGCGAGGGGGAGCTAATCGCAAAAAAGCGCGCTCAGTTCGGATTGCAGTCTGCAACTCGACTGCATGAAGCCGGAATCGCTAGTAATGGCGCATCAGAACGGCGCCGTGAATACGTTCCCGGGCCTTGTACACACCGCCCGTCACATCACGAAAGTGGGCTGTACTAGAAATCACCGTGCCAACCGCAAGGAGGCAGGTGCTCAAGGTATGACTCATGATTGGGGTGAAGTCGTAACAAGGTAGCCGTAGGAGAACCTGCGGCTGGATCACCTCCTTTCTAAAAGAAAAGGGAGCACGGCTCGCCTTTGGCGAGTACGGTTCTCCATCCCGGATCTCACGACCCGGGACGCTCGGCTTCTCAGAGCCGAACGGGTTCTGGCCTGCTTCATTCGATGTCGTAAGAGCAATCAGACAAACGCAAAAGCCCCGGCTCGATGAGAAATCGAGTCGGGGCTTTTTATTTTTGGCGGCGTTTTGCGGGCAATTCATTCCGAGTTTGACGCATGAAACGTCTAACTGAAGCTTTTAGCGTCTCAAAGCGCCAAAAACGTACGCTTCGGCCCTCCAGGAACGCATTTTTCAGTGGTGGATCGCCCGGAGGCACCTGGATTATTTTGTGTGTGAGAATATTGCCGAGGTGACCGCGTGGTGCCTGCGACGGACGAGCGTGCCGACCCCCAAGGCTTGCGCAAGGATCTCGGGAATTTCACGGGCCCTTCCTATTCGGGGTTGGCTGCGCATTTCCGCGCGGGCGGCTCGAATTACTCGCAGACAACGTACGATCCGCTGAATGCGTTCCTCCCCGGGCATATGTGGACCTGGATTTCGCATGTTGCGAAATTCTGGTTCAAGAAGAAACACAATTTCAGGGATTACACGACTCATGGAAAGGGCAACGGCATTTACGAAATTGCGGAACGGTGCACGATCGACTTGGTTGGAGACTGGGGAACGGGAACGGATGAGGCACAGATGGTGGCGAGCCTGGTGGCGAAGTCGCGGCCCGATTTCACGATTCACCTGGGGGACGTGTATTACGTGGGCGACGGCACGGAGGTGAAGGAAAACTTTCTTGGCGAGAAAACCAGCGGATACACGCCGGTGAAATGGCCGATGGGCACGAAGGGGAGCTTTGCGCTTTCCGGAAACCACGAAATGTACGCGCACGGCAGCGGATATTTCGGGTACGTGCTACCGAAAATGGGATTGAGGGACGGCGACAGTGAGTGGGGCCGGGGCCAGTGGGCGAGTTTTTTCTGTTTGCAGAACCAACATTGGCGCATTTTGGCGATCGATACGGGTTACAACTCGGCGGCATTCGACTGGGGGCGAGTCCCAGTCATCCAGAAGACCAAGTTCATCCGGACGTCGCTGCACTTCAAGCCGCAGTGCACGATTCCACCCGCTTTGATGAAGTGGATCGAGTCCACTGTGAATCCCGATGGAGACAATCGCGGGCTGATCGTGCTATCGCATCACGGCAGCCATTCTTCCTTTGGCGAGTGGTATCAAATTCCAGCGAAACAATTAGCCCAGGTAATTCACCGGCCGGTAATCTGGTTTTGGGGACACGAACACAAGCTCGCCATCTACGACAAATACGCGGTGGAGGGCGGGATCCCGACATATGGACGCTGCATCGGCCATGGCGGCATGCCCGTGGAACGAGGAGCGCTGCCCGACATCCACGAGTGCCGGTGGCTTGGGTGGGACAATCGCCGCTACGACAACGAGGAGAAGATCGACGCAGGCTACAACGGTTGGGCGAAGGTGATTCTGGAGGGGCCGCGGATGGGCGTGGAATATTACGACTTGCACGGCGCGCTGCTCTTCACGGAGAAATGGCGCGTGGATTTGAAGTCGGGCGCGCTCGAAGGGCCGAATCTAAAGAAGACTCTCGACGACCGGTCGCTGCACTTTCGTGAGCCGATCGGCATATAAAAAGGGAAAGAGCGGCCAGGCAAGAATGGGCTTTGCAGAAATGAAAGGCCGAGCCATTGAGGCCCGGCCTTTACAGGAAGCGCGTTTCTCTAGTGCCGGACGTAGATGCCGATATCGAACCTATCGTGATCCCAGTCGGCCTTATGGTCGCGGCACCACTGCCTGTCCGCTTGGAGTTTATCGACGTCGCGATCGACTTGCCGGCTGTGTTCTCCATGTTTCTCGGCGTCTCGATCAACCCTAGCTCTATCCGCTTCGAGCCGCCGGTTACAATCGCTCTTGTAGTCGTGGTCATGATCGGCAAAAGTCATCTGGGCCGCCGGCAGCATAAAGGTCATAGCCAACGCCAATCCCAAAGTGACTCGAGCAATTTTCACTTTCATCGGTCTTCCTCCTAATTAAGCGGTCTATCTGGGCCCCTTGGGTACGTGCCACATCCTAAAGCTTTTGGTTCCAATCATCTATACGTTGAAGCCCCTACTACGATGCGTGGCTTGCTGTAGGCGTGAGCCGGGCGGCGTGAAGGTTCCAAAATGGAACCCCCCGCCGACTGCACACAACTTAAATCGGCCGGAAAAGCTTGCGGGTTAGGGGAGCGCGAAAACGTAGACCGTATCGGCCGCGACGACGGCGACGCGCTGCTTGCCGTCTTGGCCTTCGTAGGTCATGGGGTTGGCGTTGGCGTTTTTGGCTAGCTTGGCGACCCAGAGCTGCTTGCCGTTTTTGGAGTCGAAGGCGCGGAAGCGCTGGTCAGAAGTGGAGCCAATGAAGACGAGGTCGCCAGCGGTGGCGATCGGGCCCGCGCTGCCGGAATTGCCGGTCAGCTGTTTAGCCTCGGGGAGACCTTCGGTGATGCCCAATCGCACTTGCCAGGCAATATCACCAGTATTGGCATTGACGGCGATTAATTGGCCCCACGGCGGTTTTTGGCAGGGCCAACTGCCGATCGGCTTACCATCGGGGCCCTTCATCATGGCACTAAAGCTGAAGTAGGGGCCGGGGCCGTTGACGCTGGCGCGGTCGTATTCTTGCTTCGAGCCTTCCGTACCTCGGCCGTAGTTGAGTCCTTCCTTTTTCTTTTCGACCCAGCCCATGAGGGAGACGTCATGCGTCTGAACGAAAACGTAATGCAGGTGAGGATCGGTGGCAGTGCCGCCCCAGTTGGAGCCGCCGGTACCTCCGGGAAACTGAACGGTGGTCTTGGGCGGAGTCCCGTCCTCGTGAAGGAGCCAACCAGTGAACGGGCCTTCGTTATAGAGCTTCCCGCCATTTTTTTCCAAGACTTCCTGGCATGCTTTGGCGTGCTCGGGAGTGGTGTCTTCGGCGGTGACCATGTCCTCCGGCTTGTAGCTGTTGCGAGCGAGAGGCGGAGGCTTCAGAGGGAACGGCTCCGTGGGCGAATACCATTCACCAGGAACGTCGCCTTTCGGAACCGGGCGCTCTTCGACGCCGAAGACGGGCTTGCCAGTGTCGCGATTGAGGATGAACATCAAACCGGTTTTTCCGATGGCTACGAGCGCGGGAATTTTTTGGCCGTCTTTATCGACTTCGACAAAGCCGGGGCCGGGAGGCAGGTCCGCATCCCATAAATCGTGGTGGATGGTTTGGAAATACCATTTCAGCTTTCCGGTATCGGCGTCCACGGCCACGATGGAGTTGCCGAAGAGGTCATCTCCAGGACGATCGCCGCCGTAGTAGTTGGGCGAAGGACCGCCGATGGGCATGAAGAGCGTATTCGTTTTTGGATCGACGGTCATATACCAGCCCCAGACGTTGGTGCCGGAGCGGCCTTTCCAACCATCGTTCAGCCATGAGTCGTGGCCGATTTCACCGGGCTGCGCGACAGTGTGGAATGTCCAAATCAACTTTCCAGTGACGGTGTCGTAGGCGCGGGTATCACCCGCAGGACCGATCGGCAACTCGCCAACACTGGCGCCGAGAAATGCGAGATTTTTGTAAATTGTGGGGACGCCGTCATACCCGACGGTCATCTCGACAATTCCATTATTGCCAAAGGTGGGCACGGGCATTCCTGTAGCAGCGTCGAGGGCAATCATTTTGCGATTGAAGGTGGTGAAAATAATCCGGGGCTTGTTGTCCTGGTCGCCAGGCCAATAGGCGACGCCACGAGTGGGCCCTGTCGCGATATCGTAATGCCAGAGTTCCTTTCCGGTATCGCCGTCGAATGCGAGGACCGTATTGCCGCCGGCCAGATACATGACGCCGTTGACGGCAATGGGAGTGGCCTCGAGACTGCCGTGGGTGGTCAACTGCTGAGTCCACGACTGCGTGAGCTTGTCCACATTGTGAGTGTTGATTTGTTTCAGCGGCGAGTAGCCCATGCCTTCGAGGTCGCCCCGATACATTGGCCAGTCTTTCGTGGGATTCTGCGCGGCGGCACCCGTTGCAAAGGCGAACGGCAAGATTGCAAGGCCAGCTAAAAGCGATATCCATTTCTGCTGCATTCGTCAGCCCCCTCTATAAGTCGCGCAGATACTACCAGCAAAGTCGATGAGACGCGCGGGATTTTGTGGTGGTTACATTCTGGAGGCTAGAGGCTGGATGCTGGAGACTAGAGACTAAGAGGAGAAGGGTGGAATCGGAGGTGCGGACGCTGGAATCGCGCATTTCCCAGATGGCTAGGAGCATGCCTGCGCATTCGTGGGCGAAGATTTTTTCTCCGGCGCGAGTGTGCCACCAGGAGTGGGGATCGTACTCGGAATCCGGGGCGGCCACGACGAGGAGGATTGTGCCGGCGGGGAAGATGCGCTCGCAAATATAGCGCGCGCGACGGGTGTGGTAATTCGAGGTGACGAGGAGGATGCGCTTCCAGCCGCGCGACGAGATGAGCTGCGTGAGCGCAGCCGCTTCATCCTTGGTATTTTCTGCGTGCTGATCGAAGCGCACGATGGCGGCGGCGGGGACGCCACGATCGGTGAGGTCATGCTGCTCTAGTTCCGCGATGGTGGCGTAGGGGCGCAGGTAGCGTCCGCTGGCAACGATGCGCGGAGCCATTCCGTCCTTGAAGAGCTCGGCGGCGCGAGTGGCGCGATCGCCTCCGTAATTGTCGTCACCAAGGATCACGATGGCGTCGGAAGCCTCGGGCTTATCGTTGACCACCCAAAAACCTCCCGCGAAGCCGAGCAGCGGGCGGCGCGCCAGGTAAATTAGGAAGAGCAAAAAAAGAAAGCAAATGAAAAAGAGGAATCGAAAGATGATTCCGCCGCGCTGTGGGATTTGATGCGGTGGGGAACTCAGGGAGTCTTTCATGTTCCGGGATCCATCTGGCGCAAATGCTCAGCGGCGCGTTCGGGAAGCGTGGCGTTGAAATATACCTCCTTGATGCTGTAGGACTTGCTGCGAGTCTCGACAATGGGCAGAATTTCGAAGTGCCAGTGATAATCGCCGGCGATGGTAGCCCAGTAATCGCTCAGCTCGCCTTTGGTTTGTAGATTATTGGGCGCGGTGTGCAAAACCATGTGGTAACTGCGGGTCACTTGGAGCAAACGACGGAGAGTGCGTCCGAGCAGAGCCGCCAAATGGCGGCGGTTTTCTGCCGGCAATGGCGCTTCAAACTGGTGATTGTGCTCTCGCGGGATTAGCCACGTCTCGTAGGGAACGCGCGAGGCATAGGGGCAAAAGGCGTAATAATCGCCGACGCTATCTACAATTCTCGTCTTCTGGCGAATTTCCTGTCGCAGAATGTCGCAGAAAACGCAGCGCTCGCGTTCGCGGTACCATTCGCGGGCGGCGCGCAGCTCGTACAGAATGCGGCGTGGAACAAAAGTGGTTGCGGCTACCTGCGAATGCGGATGCGGCCATTCCTCGCCAGCCTGCGGCCCTTGATTCCTGAAGACAGCCACGTATTTGAAGCGGGCGTCGCGCTTCAAATCGGCGATGCGAAGGGCGTAGGCCTCGAGCACGCGCTCGATTTCCTCGTCGGTGAGCTCGGTGAGCGTGCGCGAATGGCTGGGAGTTTCAATGATGATTTCGTGCGCTCCGATGGCGTCCATGCGGTCAAAAATGCCATCAGCGCTGCGGCCGGCCTCGCCTTCAATGTGGTAAAGAGGGCGGAAGTGAGGGTACACGCGCACCTGGGAGTGGCCCTGCGATGGCAGGGCCAACAGCAGGTTGGACTGCGCGGAATTTTCAGGGCAAAGCGGGCAAGGCCCGGGGCGTTCCTCTTCGCGCTCGGCATGACCGACAACTACCCAACTGCGAGTGATGGGGTCCTTGCGTAGTTCCATTGGAAAAGTTTCTCGCTGCGACAGAAAAGAGCCGGCGAGACGCCGGCGCTACGAAAACCGCACGTCTCCTGAAATCCCGGCACGTGAAAGTGAGCGTGCATTCTATACCGAAGGTGGCGGCGGAGAAAGGTAAGTGATGAAATTCGCGGAGGCGGAGAGTTTTGATTTACACTGCGCGCGGCTGATTGCGGAAGCGAGCGATCGGGATTGAGAAGGATGCGGCTTTTTGAAGACAGCGATGATCAATCGTGCGCGGACGAAACGCAACGGGTGGAGTCCGTGGCGCGGCAAGATGACTTTGGCGCCCATGATTGCGGCGACGTATTTCATGGTGGCGGGCGGCCCTTACGGCCTGGAAGACATCGTTCAAAAAACCGGGTACCGCGCGACATTGCTGATCCTGCTGATCACGCCGTTGCTTTGGAGTCTGCCGACGGCGGCGATGGTGAGCGAGCTTGCGTCAGCGATTCCGGAAGAGGGCGGCTTCTACGTTTGGGTGCGCCGGGGAATGGGTCCGTTTTGGGGATACCAAGAGGCGTGGCTGACGCTGACGGGAAGCGTGTTCGAGATGGCGCTGTACCCGAATCTGTTCGTGGACTACATCGGGAGGCTGGCGCCAGGAGTTGTGGCTGGACACCGCGGGCTGGCGATCGGCTTCGGCATGATCGCGGTTTGCACGGCGTGGAATGTGGCGGGCGCGCGAGCAGTGGGAGACGGCTCTTTGGTGATGAATGTTGCGCTACTCTTGCCGTTTGTGGCGCTGATTGCGTTCGCGCCATTTCATTGGCGAGCGGGAACGTCTGCCGCGGTTCCGCTGCGACACGCCGATCTTCTGGGCGGAATCCTGATCGCCATGTGGAATTACATGGGCTGGGACAGCCTCTCAACCATCGCCGGGGAAGTGGAGGCGCCGCAGCGAAACTATTCGCGCGCGATGCTGGGCGCAATGATCCTGGTGGTGGCGAGTTATTTTCTGCCGGTGGCGGTGGTGGCGCGGACGCGGTTGGATCCGAATATGTGGGCGACCGGCGGCTGGGTGGACGTAGGACGCGCCGTGGGCGGAGAAGCACTCGCGATTGCAATTGCAGTGGCGGGAGTAATTGGGGCGCTCGGATCGTTTGGGGCGCTGATGATGTCGTTTACGCGGTTGCCGGCGGTGATGGCCGGGGATGGTTATCTGCCGAAGATCTTCAAGCGGACCAGCGCGCGGACCAGCACGCCCTGGGTTGCGGTTTTGGTTTGCGGGGTCTTCTGGGCGGCGTGCTATCCGCTGGGGTTCGAGCGCAGCCTGATACTGGACGTGCTGCTGACCGGACTCAGCATCCTGTTGGAATTTTGGGCGCTCGTGGCGTTGCGCGTACGCGAGCCGGGGCTTGCGCGTCCTTTCCGAGTGCCGGGAGGAACGGCGGGGGCGGTGATGATTGGATTGCCTCCGCTGGGGTTGATTGCGGTGGCGCTAGCGCGCAACAGCAGCGAAGCAATCGGTCATACAAATGAGATGGTAATCGCGGGCACGATCGTCGTGGCCGGCGTGGCGCTGTATTTTCTGTCGCGGTTCGTTGGTGCGGGGAAGAGTGGCGAGGGCGAAAAATGAGTGAGGCGGATATTTCGTTCATGGAAGCGGCGCTTGAGGAGGCGGAGGCGGCTGCCGAGCGCGGCGAAGTGCCGGTGGGCGCGGTTGTGGCGGTGGACGATCGCATCGTAGCGCGCGCCGGGAATCGCACGATCGCAGATTGCGATCCCACGGCGCATGCCGAGATTGTCGCGCTGCGCGAGGCTGCTAGGGCGGTTGGAAATCACCGGCTGCTGAAGGCCGCGCTTTACGCGACCATCGAGCCCTGCGCGATGTGCGCAGGAGCGATGATCCAGGCGCGGATCGGCCGGTTGATTTATGGGGCGGAGGATGCGAAAGGCGGAGCGGTGCGGTCATGCTTTGCGATTTTCGAGCAACCGGGATTGAATCACCGCGTGGAAGTTACAGCAGGAGTGCTTGCGGAGCGCGCCGCGGCGGTGCTGCAGAGGTTTTTCGAGGCGAGACGGTAGGAGCGAGATTTTACGGGCGGCGGGCTAGGGTGTTGGAGAGGTGAGGCGGACAATCAAGAATTCCATGGTGGCGCGATGATTTGGATTGGCGGACTTGAACTGACTATCGGCTTCGGCTAAATCGGCCAACCCCGCGAGCAAGGACTTCTTGGAGAATCGCGAATCGCGGCTTTCAATGAGGGTTCGATATCGCCAAGCGAGTGCGCCTACAAGCGCGGCCGGTTGCTCTCCTTCGCGCAAGAGATTGCTCAGAAATTCGAGCGCGGGGCCGCGTTGGCGACTGGCGAGCATCTCGGCAAACTGCCAGACTGTGTTCTTGCGCGCGGCGACCACCAGAACTTCAACGTCTGCTTTGACGATGCGGCGGCCCAGGGCATAGGTGGAGAGTTTTTCCAGCTCGATGCGAATATGTGCGGGCTCGCCGTTCATGATATCCGCCAGAAGGGCGGCGGCATCGCGGTCTATTTCGGTTCCCAGATCCTTGGCCATCTGCATAGCGAGGAGCGCGGCGGATTCGGGGCCGATCGTCAAGGAGACAACCAGGGCTTTGTCGCTTAGCAGCTTGGAGAACTTCTGGCGCCCGTCGAGGGCGGTGGCCTCCATGACGAGGACGGTGAATGGAGCGGGCGAATCCAAATAATTTTCGATGGCCGCGAGAACCCGGTCGCGAGATTTTTCGCCCAACTCTTCGACGTATTCGGCGCCGTCGATAATGAGCACCTGACGATCGGCGAGCATGGGACGCATTTGGGCGAGCCCGAGGATTTCGTCCCACTCCGCGTCGCGGGCGGAAACGCGAGTGACGGCCCAATCGCGAGCTGCTTCCGGGACAACTACTTCAATAATTTTTTTGCGGCACATCGCGCGCAAGTAGTGGTCGGTTCCGTGGAGAACAATCGCCGCCGGAAGCTTGCCGTGCGGCAGTTCCTGAAGGAGCTTATCCGGGGAAGCGGCTGGCATCAGAAGTTCTCCAGGACATCGGAAACCAGGTGCGATGCTAGGTCGCGGGACATGCGTTCGAGAGCGGGATCTTGCTGTTCGAAAAAGCTGTTCACGTCGGTGGAGATCTGATACTCGTTCCGAAAAACCATGTCGTCATTTTTATATACGGGCTTTTGCGTGCGATTATCAACGAGCTGCACCTTGGCATGCACCGTCACCAGCATGGTGGTTACCTGGCCGGTGGTGGCTTGGAACAGTATGGGGTTGGCGTCAATCGAAAGCACCTCGCCGTGGAGGACGGCATCGGCGGATTGCGTATCCTGAACGACGCGATATTTCGTGCGGGTGATGAATTCACGAATTACGGCCTGAGTGAAACGCTGCTCGATACGATAGCGGGTGGTGTCATTGGAAAACGCGGGAATGGCAATGGTCTTCCACTCCGAAGGCAACTGGGCGGCGTGGCCGGCAACGTGATAGCCGCAGCCCGGAGCGGTTAGCACGGCGAAGAGCGCCGCCAGCGAGATCAGGCGGCGATACGCAGCGCGATGAATGCGGCTACCGCGATTTTGCAATCAGTGCCTCCGCAATCCGAACGGCGTTGACCGCTGGAAGACGCAGATTGTCGGCAACTCCCCAGAGCCAGACGGCGTTCGCGACATTCGGATCAGGCTCGATGGGCGCGAGGTGAATTTCTGTTTCACCGGACACGCTAATATTGGAGGGCGGAGCGTCGCCGGGCGCGTCGACCTTGACACCGAGATTCGCGAAAGCGGATTCGAGTTGCCCCAGCGGCTCGGGCGAAGCCAACTCGGCGTAGGCCGAGAAAGCATAACCGTAAAATACCGGTGCTTGCACGAACTGAATGGCCGGGACAGGAGAGCGACCGGAAAGATAGCGCGCGACATCCCGAGCGACGGCGCTGCGGGTGTCCGCTAGGCTTGGCTTGCTTGTCTCGCCGTAACTAGAGAGCAGGTTGAAAGCGACTTGCGCGTCGAAAACCGGCTTCGCAACTTCGTGGAAGGACAGCAGGCAGGAGGTTTGTCTTTCGAGTTCCTCGACGCCGGGCAGGTCGCGCTCGGAAACCGGCGGAAACAGCAGCACGGCGACACAGCGCGAGTGGAATACGCCGAGAACCGCCGCCACAGTGCAGGCGATAATTGCGGGCGCAGGAGGCGAGGAATAGGCGGCGCTGCGAGGTGAGCCGTTTGTTGAAGAAGAGGAATGCGGAGGCAGGATCGAATCGAGCGATGGAATCCAGGGAGTTGGGCCATCGCTTGATTCGCCGACGGCGAGGGCACCGGTCAAGTCGATTACCGTGGCGCCTGCTTTCCGGGCAGCCTGCCAGTTTTTTTCGGCGTCAGCGGCAGTGCCGGCAAAGAAAACAAAGTTGGCGTGTTCGAAGCTGTCCTCTTCAAGAGCCCGGATGAAAGTGGGCTCGCCCGCAGCTTCGGTAAGAGTGCCGGCCATCGCGCTTTCGTCCAGGAGGATGATGTCACTGGCCGGGAAACTGCGGTCTTCGAGAACCTGCTTGATTTCCTTGCCGTGCAGCGAAGATGCGCCGACAATCGCAACCCGATAGGAGTTCAGTGGCCCGGCGGGCATGGGTCAGGCGTGGCGCGAAGCGAGACGGTGGCGCACGGACCGCACGGTGTAAAGCGCGATTCCATGGACCAAGTACGCGCTGGCGATCGCAAGGAGCGTGATCTGCGAGAACAGGACGATCCCACCGAGCAGAAGAACTAGAAGGAGTATGGCGAGAGACGGCTGGCGGCGAGTCCACGGAATGTCCTTGAAGCTGTAATAGCGTACGGTGCTGGACATCAACAGGCCAAGCGCGACAATGAGGCCGAGCCACAAGACGGAGATGCGTCCATCCTGAACCGGACTGGGAAAGGCGTGGACGACCGCCGCGACCATCCCGGCGGCGGCAGGAGTAGGCATTCCCGCGAAAAAGCGATTGCCGCCCGGCGCCATGCCCTGGATATTGAAGCGCGCGAGACGCCATGCGCAACAACCGACGTAGAA
This sequence comes from uncultured Acidobacteriota bacterium, assembly GCA_963702375.1. Taxonomy (GTDB): domain Bacteria; phylum Acidobacteriota; class Terriglobia; order Acidiferrales; family UBA7541; genus Palsa-295. The sequence goes on along the minus strand of CAVPCI010000008.1, from coordinate 47,607 downwards.
AAAGCCAATCAGCCAGCCAAGTGGGATCAAGTGAGGGGCGACTTCATTGGCGATCCCGAGCGCATGCACTCCCCAGGCATAGGCAAGAAATGCGGGAGCCATGCCGAAGCTCACGATATCCGCGAGCGAATCGAACTCCTTGCCAAACTCGCTATTGGTGCCCATAGCCCGGGCGACGCGGCCGTCAAGGGAATCGAACACGATAGCAATGCCGATGGCGCGGGCGGCGTTATCGAAGTAACCAGGCTGACCTTCGAGGGTGGCCAGAATCGCGTAGTAGCCGCAAAGAAGGTTGGCCACCGTGAACATGCTGGGGAGGATATAAATGCCGCGGCGCAATCGTTTGCGGCGCAATTGCCGCCCGGGCTCTTCTTCGCGGCCGATCGGATCTATGCTATTGAAGTCCATTTTGCCAGAATGCTCTCACCGCCCTTCACCATTTGTCCTTGCCGAATGGTGATTTCAGCTTCGATGGGCAGCCAGATATCCACGCGTGAGCCAAAACGAATCAGGCCCACTCGCTCGCCGCGGGCGACCATTTCGCCTTTTCTCTTCCAGCATAGCACGCGCCGCGCGATGGCTCCGGCGATTTGTTTGAAGACCAATATGCCCTGTGGCGTGTCAATATAGATTATATTTTGCTCGTTTTCCCCGGAGGCACGGGCGCGATAGGCTCCATAAAAGCGTCCAGGGCGATAGGTCACTTCCGCTATCCGGCCCGCTACGGGGGCGCGCTGTACATGCACGTTCCAAATCGAAAGGAAAATGCTGATTCGCCTGCCGCTGCGGGAATCGAACTCCTCGTTCACGATATCCACAACTTTGCCGTCAGCGGGCGAAATAATTACGGCGGGATCCGGCGGAATCGCTCGCTCGGGATCGCGGAAGAAATAAAAAATAAAGCCGCCAAGGAGAATCAGCACGGCGGCAGGAAGCCGCCAGCCAAAAGGAAGGCACGCAACGCCCGCGACGATGGGCGGGATCGCAAATTTGTACGCATCTTTGACCATGTGGGGGAAGTTCGTGACCCTAGTGAAAGGACTGGGGCCAATTAATTGTTGGCAAGGCTCTCCTGCTGTGATGAGAACGGTTTTCGGAATGCAGGTCTATTGTACGACAGAAGTGAGCCGCTTACCGGACCCTAGTGAGCGAATTCTTGATGCCGAGAGAGAATGAATTCCATCCGGTCTTTCAGACGAAGCTTCAGCTTTTTCAGCATGGCCTCTTCGACCAAATCTTCCGCGCTGAGGTAAGGAGATTTAACGATCTGTTCTAGCTGGGATTCGCAGCGGGAATGCTCTTCGGCGAGACTGCGAAATTCTGGATCTCGTGCCATGAGGAACTGCCGCACGTCTTGGGTGGTGACGGGCATTTGTTCCCTCCGAGGTTGGACCATCGTTCACATACCAGTAACAATTACCACAATCCGAGCCGGGAGCCAATAGGGTGAATTTTGTACGTCCGCAGTTAAAGCGAATTGATCAACTCGGCCGAAAGCAACCGAGCCTTCTGCGCCAGATTCTCGGCGCGAGCCCAATCGCCGTCCTTACCGGCATCTCGCGATTGAGAAACGAAGCTGTGAATCTTCTCGATCAAATCGCGCTGAGCAGCGCTCAATTGCTTGCCCCTGGTCTGTTCCAGGTTCTTTTCCGTGACGGAGAGGTCATCATCTGTTTTACGTTTGAAAGCGGCCTGATCCCCTGGGGACAATTGAGGAGAAATTTGAGGCGCCGGGGGATGCGCGGATGGCTGCGATGCCGCTTCTTCCACTGACGATTCGGGCTTCCTTGGCACCGCAGGCTTGTCCGGGACAATCTCAACTGGTGGCGCCGATGAGTTGGCGACGGCAGGAGGTGGAGGCGTCGGAATCTCAGGCGGCGCTGCGTTGGTATCGGGGGCAATATTCATGGGCCGCTCCGCGTTAGGCGGCAGCGGCGCCATTGCGGGGCCCGATGCCCGAACCCGCTGTTGAGAGCAACCGGCGGTCAACAGCGAAAGACCACCCAGGAACGCAATGAGGCTGGCGCGGGCGTTTGATCGACTAGGCATTCATCGATTCCCGGCCGCGAATGGCTGACTAAAGTCCCGCACTTTCGGCACGGATTCGTCGGCAATCCGCGCCAGGGGCAGTTCCACGCGGAATGTGGTGCCGCGACCCATTTCCGATTCGAATTCTATCTGTCCGTTGTGCAATTGTATGAATCGAAAGGTATTCGCCAGGCCAATTCCGGTGCCGCCCGGCCGTGTTGTAAAAAAGAGCTGGAAGATTTTCTTCTGGTCCTCAGGAGGGATGCCCTTTCCCGAGTCGCGTATTTCGATGGTAGCAAGATTGCCGGTGCGGCGCATTTTGACGGCAATTGTTCCATTTGGATCCGTGAAATCGCAGGCGTTCAGCAGAAGGTTCAAGATCGCCTGGTGGATGATCTGGCGATCCACCAGTATGGGCAGAGGATCGGACGGCCGTTCAGCGCTCACGATGAGTCCGGCGCGCATGATGGATGGGCGAGCAGTGTCCAGAACTTCGTCGAGAAGATCGCGTGCATCTGTTTCTTGGAGATTCAGTTCCACCGGCTTGGTGAAGTTCAGGAATGTTTTCACGGCGCGATCCAGACGGTCAATTTCGCTATCCAGCATCCTAACGGCTTGCTGGCGTTCGGGATCAACCGGCATGTTGGCCTTTAATATTTCCAGCCACAAGCGCATAGAGTTTAGTGGATTCTTGACTTCATGCGCGACGCCCGCCGTCACGCGCCCCAGGGCCGCCAGTCGCTCGGACACCTGAAGCTGGCTGCCGATACGCTCGAGCGATTCGACGTCCCGCAGGGTGATCAGCGTGCCCATTTGCACGCCTTGCTCGCGAATGACCTGCACACTTACTCCGATGCGCTGGGAGCGAGCGCCGTTCTCCATCGTTATCTCTTTGCCTTCGGTGGGCTCGATCCGGTTTCCTTCGATGTTCAAAGCTTCGCGAAAGGGATGGCCCGCCGGGAAAATTTCGGCCAACCGGCGGCCTCGAAGTTCACTGGAGCGCACGCCCAGAAATTTTTCAACCGACGGACTGACCAGCACGGCGCGTCCCTCGGCGTTGAAAAGCACCAGGCCATCCTCCAGGCCGCTCATTACCTGGTCCAGATTCTCGCGCAGCGCACTGAAGATTTCGCGCACGTCGTGCAACTGCTTTCCGATTCCGACGATTTTGGTGCTTACGACTCCGAACTCATCGGCTCGCTCGACGACGGGTTCCGCGTCAAATTGGCCCGCCGAGATGCGGTCAAGCTGCGCCGAGATGCGTTCGATGGGAGCCAATGCGATGGTGCTCACCAGCAAAGCGAGCAGCGTGGATACCAACACCGATCCAAGTCCCCAATAACCGGCGGATACCAATCCAGGCAAAACCTGCCCCGGAGGAGGGTGGAGGAGAGGCCGACCCGGATGTCGCCAAAGGGCTGCGTGCCAAGCTGAGTGCTGAGCTGGAACGGCAGCGTAAATTCATATGTTTGGGGCGGCCCGTACAGCTCGCGTATCTGCCGGAAAAAGCCGCCGCGCACCAAGGAACTAATCGCGGGCCGCTTGGGGATTGTCTGGTCGCGCAGCGACGCATCGCTGGATATCAGGGCGATGCCATCGGCATCGCTGATCGTGATTTCATAAATCGTGGGCGAAATTCCCACATCGGATTCGATCAGCGAGTTCAGCATACTGCTATTGTCAAACGCCCGGCGGGCATAGACACGCAAATCAGCCGGGGCGGGCGATGCGGGTGCTTCGCCCCGCTCGGCGGCCTCTTTGAGAGCGTTGCCACAAGCGTCGTAAACTTGTTGCGCGATGAAGGCAGCGGTGTCATTTGCCTGGCGCAGGGTCTGGCTCGTAAGGCGGGCGATATACAACGCCGATACCACGGCAACCACCGCCAGCACCAGCAGCGAGATCGCCAGGGTGAATTTAGTTTTCAGGCTGAGACGCATTATTCCGCCCCGCCTCGTATTCTTTGAGTTTGTTGTGAAGCGTCTTCAGGCTGATTCCAAGCAGTTCCGCGGCCCGCGTTTTGTTCTGGCTGGTGGCCGTAAGGGTCTGCAGGATCAGTTCGCGTTCGGCATCATCGACGGTTGTTCCAACGGGAAAGCGAAGGCCCCCGAGTCCCGGGGCGCCCACGGCGGGAGCGTGGCCGAAGTCCGGGGGAAGATGCTGGCGGCCAATCGTACCCCGGTCCGAGGCGATCACGGCCCGCTCTAAGACGTTGCGCAATTCGCGGACGTTTCCAGGCCAGGGATAGGAGCGAAAAAGGTCCATGGTATCCGTGCCGACGCCGGACACTCGCTTGCCGTGCTTTGCGGATATTTCGACGAGCAGATGATCGACCAGGACCTGCAAGTCTTCTTTATGCTCGCGCAGCGGCGGCAGGTGAATGTGGAAAACATTGAGACGAAAATATAAATCCTGCCGCAAATGACCGCTCGCGACAGCCTGTTCAGGATTCTTGTTCGTCGCGGCGAGAACGCGGACGTCCACGGGAGTTTCAACTTTGCTGCCCAGACGCCGAACTTTGTGATCCTCGAGGACCCGGAGCAATTTCGCTTGGGTCGGAGCGGGCATTTCACCTATTTCATCGAGCAATAGGGTGCCGCCGTGGGCCAGTTCAAAGCAGCCGATGCGGCGCTCGGCCGCACCCGTGAACGATCCTTTCTCGTGGCCGAAAATTTCGCTCTCCATCAGCGATTCCGGGATTGCTGAGCAATTAATGGCCACAAAAGGGCGCATGGCGCGCGGGGAGAGCATGTGAATTGAACGGGCCACAATCTCTTTTCCCGATCCGGTTTCTCCCGTAATCAGCACGGATGCCGTGGATGGCGCGGCCATTTCCACCTGGCGCATCAGTTCCTGCATCACGTTCGAGGCGCCCACCATGGCGCCGAGTTTCCCAGCGCCGCGCAGGTCGCGCCGGAGGGCCGCCACGGCCTGCTGATCGCGCACCCGGCCCAGGGCGCGGTCGAGCAGAGCCCGCAAGACGGGAGGCTTCAACGGTTTTTCGATGTACCAGAAAGCGCCGGCCTCGATGGCCTGCACCACGCGCTCGTCACTGCCGCGGCCGGTGATAATCACCACCGGCACGCGGACGATTTCGTCGCCCAAATTGCGGAGCAACTCGAGTCCATTCATCCCCGGGAGCTCGACATCGGCAATAATTACCTGAGGACTGAACTCCGCGTACTTAGCGAGGGCCTCTTCGCCGCTGGGCACACCCAACACCTCGCAGTCCCACTTGCGGAGCAGGGCTTCGTACCCTTTGCGCGCGTTATCTTCGTCTTCGACGATCAGAATACGCTGGAGAGATGCATTGTCGGGAGCCATCTATAAGGTGAATCTACCAGCACTTCGTTGATATTCCAAGGACGGTGGGGGACGGCCGCTTCACTGAGGCCGAATGCGGTGACGACTCTGGCGAATCAATTCTGAGCTAAATAAAGCGAACGCTCGAGGGTGATCTCAATCTTCGTTCCTTTTTCGAGGGTCAGTTCCTCGCCCAAGCCGGAGGTAACCATAAACGCGGCCACCGCACCCACCGCAGCTCCCATCGCCGCGTCCTTCTTGTTATGCGCCACCACACCTGGCGCGGCACCGGCCAAAGCTCCAGCGGCGGCCGCTTCATACGCAGTCCTGCGCGGCTCCGAGTTGCCTTCAATGTCGCCCTCGCGATCAAAATTGACGCGAACGGACTGAACTCCCGGCACGTCGTCTACGACGGCAACAAGGGGAGCGCGTCCCCCCGGCACCTTGAGGTCATCAAACGTGAGCCACATGCGCGCGCGGCCCGTGTGATGCGCGGTTTCAACCTTGTCCACATGCCCTCGCACCTCAGCGCTGGGAGGCAGAACGGCTCCGTCCGTCATGGGAAGGGGTTCCAGCGTGCGCGCGCTAAATCGATCGCCGGTCTTCGCGGTCTTAGTGCTGAGAGAATCCCGCAGGCCGATCAAAAGTCTCGTACCGCTGACGATCTGGACGGGCGCCGCGGACTGAGCCGCGCGAGCCGAGGAATCTGCGCTGAGCGCACAGGACCCCACGGTCAGCGCGACGGCGAATAGACCTGCCGCTCCTGCAATTGCAATCGTCCGTTTCATAATCTGCCTCGTGTTGGGTGATGGGAATTCGGTTGGGTAGCGAACGCGATTGGTATCACCGGTCGTATATTGAGCCACGCGTATGGTCCCGTCACGGTCAGATGTAGCTTCTGAGGAGAGGGTTGGTCGCTCCGACAATATTGTATTTGTGCCAAACTTGGTTTTTGACCCGTTTCGGGACGCCGTCAGTTCCCGCAGTGGCAAATGGCTTCAGCTATTCGACTTACAAGAAGCAGTAGTCTTACGGTCTTGTCTTTTTTCCCATCCTGGAACTACAGTCTGATCGGCAGTCGTCTAGGAGTCATATAAAGCTTTTAGAATCAGCATGCTGACCTGGTTAAACTGGCTTTGGCCGTGCATCGGTACCGTTAGAGAAACCTGCTTGGGCTTGGGAGGGAATCGATGTCTGGATCCGGAACGGAGACTGCTCTTGCGGCGCGACGGCCAGCGGCGACCGTCTTGATCATTGACGATGAGGATTCCACAAGAAGCCTGTGCCGCGACGTGGTCGGAGAGTCCGGGCTGCGCACACGCACCGCCTCAACCACCGAGCAAGCCCTCGAAATTCTCGAACAGTCTCCAATAGACGTGATCATAACCGATCTGCGCGTTCCACAGCTCGGTGGAATTGAGCTCTTGAAGCGCGTGCGAGAATCCCACCCCCAGATAGCCGTAATCGTGTTGACTCAATACGGCACGATCGAAAGCGCGGTGGAGGCAACGCGCATGGGAGCGGCCGACTATGTGACCAAGCCTTTTCACGTTCCGGAACTGCGGACCAAGCTGGACCGTGTGCTGCATTCACTTGAAATTGATCAGGAAAATCGCGTTTTGCGCGAGCAACTGCGCAGCCGGCCGGGCTTTGGAGGCTTGATCGGCGTTTCTCCGAAGATGCAGCGAGTCTACCGACTGGTCGAAAAAGTGAGCCAGCACAAATATCCTGTTCTGATTCTTGGCGAGAGCGGCACGGGAAAGGAGCTGGTGGCGCGTTCGATCCACTTTTCGGGGCCGCGGCGCAACGAGCCATTCGTCCCGGTGGACTGTTCCGCCCTGGTCCCCACTCTTATCGAGTCCGAGCTCTTCGGGTACGTGAAGGGCGCTTTCACAGGAGCCACGCACTCAAAAATGGGCCTGATGGAGTCCGCGGCAGGAGGAACGCTTTTCCTGGACGAGATCGGCGATCTCCCTGTGGACTTGCAGGCCAAGCTCCTGAGGGCCTTGCAGGAAAGAGAAGTAAGGCCGGTAGGCTCGACCGATCGCATTTCAATCTCGACACGCATCATTGCCGCTACCAATCGCGACCTCGAAGCCGCCGTTCGGCAGAGCCATTTTCGGCAGGATCTGTTTTTCCGGCTGAACGTTGTGCAGATTAAAATGCCGCCGCTTCGCGAGCGAAAGAGTGACATTCCCATTCTCGTGAATTCGTTCCTTGAGAAATTCTGCGACTCCAAGGGTGACATGCGTACTATTTCCGAGGATGCGATGGCGCGACTGCTCGCCTACGACTGGCCAGGCAACGTTCGGGAACTCGAGAACGCCATCGAGCGCGCGGTGGCCCTAGGCTCGGGTCCACTCTTGCAGATGGGCGATCTTCCATCGAATTTGCAATATGGCAAAGGTGAACGCATGCCTCAGGGTGACGAGCTGCTGCCCCTTGAGGAGCTCGAGCGCCGGGCGATCTTGCGGGCCTTGCAGGAAGCCGGCGGCGACAAACTGGCGGCGGCTCGTCTCCTCGGAATCGGCAAAACCACGCTCTATCGAAAGCTCAAACAGTATGAAACCGAAGTGCACTCCCATGCGAACTGAAAACCGGTTTCACGGCCACAGCTGAACCGCTTGGTCAAATTGGGATCGCTTGACCCCCGTCAGTATTCCTACAGAGGGAACCCCCACGCGATTCTGTATCGAAGTGGGAAGCCTCGCAATCGGTTCCCGCCCCCTTAGCTAGTTAACTCGCTGAAAAGCAGGATGTTAAAAGAAAGCCGCGCTTGGTCATGGTTATGCACTGCTCACGACGTGCAACGAGAAGTGAATGGCGCGCGGAGTGGTTATTGGATAAGGGTGGCTCGACGTGGCTTGGAGTACGCAATCACCGTCGCACTCGCGGTGTTTTCCGGCCACTGCATTGTCCAGGGGCGCTGGTAACCAAGCTGATGAAACATGCGGAAAACCTTGCTGTTTGGCCAATGACGGACAGCGCTCACATCTCTCGGAAACCTGCCACGCACGCGAGCACGGTTGAGCCAGCGGGATCCTACCGCGGTGATTCAACCTTCGACGCGGTGTTCGATTCGAGCGGTGAGGCTCTGGTCCTATTGGATTCGGCAGGAGCTATTCAAAAAGCGAACGCGCGAGCCCGCGAATTGCTTCGTCTTAAGGAAACGGACGGGCAAGCGGAGCTTGAGAGTTTCTTGTCGGGGCCGCTTGCAACGCAAATGAAGTCCTTCTGGGCGCAGCGGTCTCCTCCGCCGGAACTGCGGAGCGTCAACGCCTCGCTTCCGAGCGGCCTTCCCATTCGAATCACCCTGCGTTCGATTTTGCCTGGCTCCCATCATCTACTCCTGTGCATGGAAGAAGGATCGCCGGTTCAGATCCAGTCCAGAATGCTTCAGACCGAAAAAATGGCAGCCGTCGGGCAGCTCGTCTCCGGAATCGCCCACGAACTCAACAATCCCCTCACGGCCATCATGGGCTACGCGCAACTGCTCTTGGGTCATGGGCTCGCGCCAGCGCAGCTTTCCGAAGCGAAGAAAGTGTACCAGGAAGCCGAACGCGCCCGGCGCATCGTGAAAAACCTGCTTTACTTTGCGCGCGAAAGCGCGCCTGAACGCACCGGAGTGGATGTCAACGAAATCATGGAGCGAGCGCTGGCGCTGCGGAGCTATGAGCTGAGAGTGGAAAACATCGTGGTCCAGTGCAAACTCGACCGCAACCTGCCAAAAACGCTGGCCGATCCCTATCAGCTTCAGCAGGTGGTGCTCAATCTGGTGATCAACGCCGAGCAGGCATTGCTCGAGGGTCGCGGAGGGGGCCACATCGAGATTCGAACCAGCCTCATGGCCCATCGCGCCGGTCATCCAGCTAAACGGCGAATTCTGATTGAAATTAGCGACGACGGCCCGGGCATCCGCGCCGAAATTGCGTCACGAGTTTTCGATCCTTTCTTCACCACCAAGCCTGCGGGCCTGGGGACGGGATTGGGGCTCTCCATCGTGTATGGAATCGTTCATCAGCACGGCGGAGAAGTCACGTTCGAAAACCAGCCAGGCGGAGGAGTGAGGTTCACCGTGGAGTTGCCCGTAGTTGCCATTGCTTCCCGACGCAGTGTACCGCTCCGGGCCCGGCGGCGCGGAAGGTCCGCGGCCGTTCCGCCTGGGCGAATCTTGATTGTTGAAGACGAGCGCACCGTAGCTCAACTGATGGTGGACGTTCTGCGGGAAGAAGGCCATTACGTCGAGGCGGTTCTCGACAGCCCCGAAGGCCTCACTCGCATTTCGCGTAATCACTATGACCTGGTCATCTGCGACCTGAGGATGCCGCGGTTAGATGGACCGGCGTTTTACGACGCGCTAGTCCGCGCCGGAAGTCCCATGCAAAACCGAATTCTTTTCACCACGGGCGACACGTTGGCACCGCGCACAATGGATTTTGTCGAACCCAAGGGCTTGCCCTTTTTGGCCAAGCCGTTTCTCGTAGAGGAGTTGAAGCTCGCCGTGAACGGCCTGTTGATCGCCGGGGAGACAGACCAAGAAGCGGAACGCGAGCGAAAATCCCCGGTCACAGCAAAAGGAACCAAGAGATAGACTCATGAGCGCAATCGACGCCGCCGCAAGAAAAGCAGCCACCGTCTCCGAACCCACCTTATTGCTGGGTTTTGCCGACGCTGCGATCGCACAGCGATTGGCAAGCGACATGGAGCGGCTGACGGGCGCCGGCCGACCGGCCATCGCGTCAAGCCTGCTGCAATTGCGCCTGCTGGTGGCGCGTAGCACTCCGAGAGTGATCCTGGTGGATCACGAGCTGCTGCAAGGCGCGTCGCTTGCTGAGGCACTCCGTCAGCTCGCCGCCAAGGCGTCTGTGATTTTGCTGGGCCCGCCAGAAACGCAAGCGGAGGTTGCCAGATTAGTGGCCGGCGGCGAAGTCGAGTTCGTGGCGCGCGTGGGAGATTTCGTGCCGTTGGCAAGCGGCCTCATTGAAAGAAGATTGCGCTGGGCGGCGATGTCAAACTCGGTCGTGGGGCCGCCGTGGGCCGAACTCCCCGGCGATATCGGCACAATTTTTCGCCATGAGATCAATAATCCTCTGACCGGCATTCTCGGGAATGCCGAGCTGCTTCTGGCCCACTGCGACCGCTTTTCGGCGGTCGACACGCAAAGGCTGCAAACCGTGGTGGATCTCGCCGTCCGCTTGCGCGAAACAACCCGCCGGCTCAGCAATGCGTGGGAAAGCCATCCTCGCTCGCTCAAATCCGCGTGGCCGGCCGGCGAAGATCGTTTGTAACGGAGCCCTCCAGCGGAGAAATAACACTTCTGCTTTCGGGCCGTGGCGGCCTCAGCGGTCCGATATTTTCAGCCGAACCCCGGCCCGATTAGAAATCTGGGCCGGGGCACATTTTGCTTCTGCGGGAAACCCTCTGCGTTGCGAGCCACTCTCGAGCCTTTTCGCCTACTGACCTCCCGAGCCTAGCGGCACACCCGGGAGAACCTGGGTGTGCTCCTTTTGGACTGTCTGGAGCGCGTTGGGATCGAGGCCGAGCGCCTTCAGAATTGTGGGAGCAACCTGAGCGGTCTCCACCGGGCTAGTGATGGTCGTGTCGTCGAAGTGCGGGTTCGAGAGCAGCATCATCACGTTTGTGTCGTCATGCGCGAACCCGCCGTGCTCCGCCTGCTTCGCGGTGCTCTTCGAGTAAGTGACGCCAATGTTTGGGGTTACGATGATATCGGGCGTGCGGGAATCTCCATCCGGAGGCAAGCCAGGCGCATTAAGGAACTGCGTGATTGCCGATCCCCAGAAGATTTGTCCGATGCCGGCGATATTGGCGGATGCCGGCGATTGCGTCTCCAGGGTTTCGACTGCGCTCGAGGTGCTGCACTTGGTCAGCCAGAGCAGAGAAACATCATCTTCCGTAGGCCCGATCTGACCGCCTGCGTTCGACTCCGAATCCGGCAGGCAGGTGTCAACTAGCCTGGAGGGCGAAGTGGTCACCGGGCCAGACGTCGTGATTCCCGTATATCGCTGCGAATCCACCGGACTCTGGCCATGCTTGGCGGTAATGATGATGAGCGTGGAGTGGAGGAGATGCTGTGATTTTAGCTCGGCCGCGAACTTGCCGATCGCGTTATCGACGAATTTAATCTCGTCCAAAAGCAAGGGGCTGGGCGTTCCGACGGCGTCCAAATAACCGCCACTGCCCACGGTGGGCTCGATCAGTTTTTGGCCGACGCTTACGGCCTGGAAATTCATGCCGAAAATTTCCGGCACTTTGGTTTTTGTGGTGCGGTTGTGGTTCCAGCCATCGATCTCATTCAGAATGGCGTCGACCTTCAGCGTGTCGTAGCACCTGATAAACGCGAAGCTGTCGGTGTACGCGCCGAGGCTCGAAAAATTCGGATCGTCGGAAGCGCTGCAGCCCGGAAATGGAAGAGCGATAGGAATGGAGTTGATTTCTGGAGCGTAGAAATCGTCGAGATTTTGGGCGACGCTTGCAAGCCCGCTGGTTGTAGGGCCAGACACGGATGCATAAGCGGGGTGCTTGTCCGACCAGGCGGTGTAGCCGCCGGCGGCGTGGATGACGCCGAAGATTGTGTTGGCGCGCACGAAATTCCAGGGATAGACGGGCTCGCAGTTATTGGCCGGGTCCCTTGGCAGCTTGGTTGGGTCAATGGAAAGCACTCCGCCATCCGGGCCAGTCGCAGCGATGCCATTGAGGTACATCTGATCGAGGTCGATGCCCTCTTCGTATTCGGTTGTCGTTCCGCTAAAAACGCCGGTCGTGCAGGTTCCGCCTGAGAGACCGTTCCCCGTCATATTCATGGGCGGAGCGAGCGCGCGGTCGTAAGCGACGTCGTAGTACACGCCGAAAGTTCGCGGTGAGCCGCCACTGACGATCGCGGTTAGTCCGGGGAACGAATCCGACGGCTTCGAAGTGGAGGTGTCGACGTAATTGATGCCGTTCTCGGCAAGCTCGGTCAGGTGGGGGCAATAGGGCGCGAGGCTATTTACACCCTGGGAGCAGTTAATGAAGTCCACAACGTGCATTCCATCGATGCTGATCAGGAGGACGTGTTGAACGGTCTTGCCGTTATCGGAGTCACTATCGTGACCCTCCTTATGCGCGAGGGCCGGGAGCGCGAACAGCGAAATGAACAGACACGACAACACACACCTGCGAAACACACCCATGAAGGTTCCTCCTTCGATTTTTCGGTTGTGGTGCGGGGGAACGTTATCGGAGCGATGCCCATCTTTGGTAAACGGAAAGTAAATGTATGGTCAAAATACACAATTAGAGCGGGCGAGTTTCTCTTTTTCGGCCGCAGAATATTTTCGATTAGCTCTATGCTTACGCGGGTGAGGAAAGTCTTACTTTGATCAGCGCGCCCAAAATGAAACGTAAAAACATGCGCGGGGTTTGTTCGGCGAGCAACAAAGTGGCCCTGAGTCTCGTGACTCAGGGCCGGGGAATCGCGCATGTCGATTGAGAGGTGGTTCGGCCTACTCGGAATCTCCGTCACGATCTTGGCATACACCTTGGCTCTCATCGCCATCGGGTTTTCCACTCCGTTTCGATGTATCGATGAACATCATGCCGCCCGGACCTGAGAGACCGGTCACAATCGGCGTGACGACTCCAGTTGTGAAGTCGAGCGTTCCAACAAATGGTCCGCCATCCGCGGCGGTAAACGCGGTTCCAGGCGAAAAGGCGTTCTTCTGCAGGATGTACACGGTGTTCAAGCCCTTATCGGCGAAGATAAGGAATCCCTGGGTGGAGGTGATGAAAGCGGTGTCGTCCGTTTCGACAGACACCGGTCCGCTGGGGGTCAGATAGCTGAGTGGGAGGCGCAAGATACGTTGATTCGACGAGTCAGGATTGCTGACAATGATCAGTTCCTGATCACCTTGGCTATCGAGCACGATGTTGCCAAGAGGGTCCAGAGCCATGGAGTCGGGGTCCGTAAGGTTGAGTTGAATCGTCGCATCGGTGGGTATGTCAATTGCGCTGGCGTCGCCCGCGAGCACCGGCTCGATCTCAACGGACTTTCCCTCCAGGCGCGCCGATACGATAGCGGGACCGCTATTCATTGTGGTGTTCGCAGGGTTCGAAGCGCTGATGTACACCTTACAGCCACGAAAGACGATGTCGTCGTAGCCGCCGCCGTGCAGAGTTGGGCCAAAGGTGTACAGCTTCTGCTTTTGAGTTTCGGGATTGATGATGACGAGATTGGCGTTGGCGTCTTCGTTCTGCAGCGCCCAAAGACGATTCGTGAACGGATCGACTTTCAAGCCGTCGTTGTGTCCAGGCACCGTGTAGACATGCACGACGCTGCCATCCATTCCGAATTCGACGACCTGACTATTCAGGCCATCTGAGCCGTCGGGCGCGTGACCGTCGCCATACCCGACGAACACATGGTCTCGAAGTACAGCAATCGAATCGGGCGCACTCATGCCCGCGGGCGCCGTCGCAAATACGGTCAACTTATACGGAGATACTGCCTGAGGTGTTTGCCCGAACGCGGGGACAGCGATCATGCCGAACATCAGGGCGACAAGCGAAAGGGGCAGCGTGCTTTGTTTCTTCACGTTTTTCTCCTGATCTAGACCGTCGAATAAGCGCGCGGCAGGCTAACTCAGGCAAGAAAACTATTCGATGAAAGCACGATAAACGTTTGACGAACGATAGTGGTTCAAGCCGTGTTCCAGGCATGCGGACGGAAATGTCGGATGGGCAGCTTCTGCAGGATGGGTTAGTTTGACGCCGCGGTTTTGGGGGGCTCGTAAAACTCGACGAATTCGCCGACGTCCGGGTCGCGGAAAAGCGCCACGCGGTAGCCGCCTTTCATCTCGGCGATTCCATCCGATACCATCGCGATGCCCGCGGCCTTCAATCGGGCGACAAAGGAGTCGATATTCTTGACCTCGAACCCTACGTAGTTCACGCCGATGTCGGTGATGCTGTAAGGTTCGACGGGCTTCTTGCGGTTTTCGTACTCAACGAGTTCAAAGCGCATCCTGGCGTCCCGGTCGGCCGCTAAGGAGAATGTTCCATTCACGATGCGCACGATATTGCCGTGGCCGCCTACGGCGGAATCCATGAAATCCCCGCTGGCCCACTGGGATACGGTTGTCGGCAATCGTTCTCCAAGCAGGCCGCCGTAAAACGCCTTGGCCTTTTCTGGGTCCAGAATTACCAAGCCGATGTGATTGAACCCCGGAGGATCGGCCGGTCTCGCGGGACGATCGCCCATCGCGGCCGTGGCAGGGCGCTGCTCCACGACCTCAACGTCCATGCCGTCGGGATCCGTGATGTAAGCGATGGTGCCTTTCGTCGAACCGGGCGCCGGGATCAGTTTGTTGTCCCAGGTGCGGGACCAGAGCATGTTGGCGGCTTTCAATTTCGACCACAGTTCGTCGGCATCGGGAACTGTAAGATCGATGTGAGTCGCGCCAGGCGTCCAGGCGGGCTGTCCGCCCATCACGTTCCGGCGTTTGATCCCCTTGAATTCGCGCAGGTAGAGTGTGAAGGGTTTCTGCTCGCCCATGTTGGTATTGATCGTCAGCTTGGCCATGCGCGATTGCATGCCGGCCTTGAGACCGTGAATGCGATTCATCACTCCATCATTTCGCCAAGATTTGTCGAGCCCCGGAACTTCGGTAAATCCCAGCAATTTATAGAAAGCGACGGATTTGTCCAGGTCAGAAACCATGCGGCCGTCAAATTCGAGACCGACCACCTGGCCTTCGCTGGGAGTGAGGAACGAGAGCTGCGGTGCGGCGTGCGAGGGCTGCCAGAAAGCTGCGCCCACGAGCGCCACCAACAGTATGGAAGCGGCGGAGGCAATACTGAAAACGCACAACGAGCGAGATTGCGGCCTGCCCATGTTCCCCCCTGCGACGAGCCCAGATTCGACTGCCTATGATGGCGATTCGGGCTGGTTAAGTAATTTAGCGCCGCATGTGTAGCACGTTTTTGGAGTGAGTGTCCAGCCGCTTGGTTACAGGCCTGCGCGCTCCGCAGTGATCCAGTCGTCGCTTATGGGCCGGGGACTAAAACGCGCCTGGCGGCTGCAATTTCCACGTTGTGCTGCTCGGATCGGACGCGGAAGGCCCGGAGCTCTCCCTTTTTCTTTTGACTTCGATCCGTCGTGAAAGTGAGGAAGTATTGATTGTGCAGAACCATATCCAGTTGGTTCAGGTAGGGCGTAAAGGAGATCGGAGTGTTCAGTCCCTGGAAGAATGCCTGGCCGCCTGTTGCGTCGGCCATCTCCGCGAGATTGCTTTGCCCGTAATTCTGACGGAAGAGATTGTGAGCGACATAGTCGACACCTTGGGCATAAAGCGTATGAATGGTGATGCCGGCTTTCTGGGCCCGCTCGATGGTGGCAGGAACGTCCGGGCTCGCGGGATCGCCGCGGAAGCGGTCAATTCCATCGGCAATCACAAGAAATTCGCGGCGCCCGTCGGTCGCAGGCCAGTGGGAGATGAAATCCATCATCGAAATGTAGATACTAACGGGAGAGGCGCCTAATCCCAGAGTCAGACGAACCTTTTGAGCCACGGCCTCGTGATCTGTGCTGAAAGGCGCGGCGGCTCTGACCGCGCCGTTGTCCGCGTAGAACACGCCGACCTCGGTGGTATTCGGCAGAGACCGAATGAACTTGCGCAAATCTTGAATTTGAGTGCCAATCTCGGAAAGGTCATCAATGAGAATGGCAAGTTGTAGCGCGGAGTGGTCGCCTTGTGCCGGCTCCAATGCGGAGACATCTTGCCTTTGCATGCCAGAATAGACCATTACATCCGACTTGCTGATCGGGGGCGGCGCGGTGAAGTTGGGAGCCAGCACCGTGACGACGGTGATGACGGGAACCTTCGACGAAGCTGATTGCGGGGGTTGAGCGTTGGCCGACGATGCCGTGAAAAGCAGGAAGGCGAAGAGCAGGGAGCTTGTGAGTCGTTTAATGAGCTTGGTCATAAACCATCCTCTAATAGAGATGCGCCGAAAATCCAAAAGGATTTAACCCAATTTTGAAGTTCGCGCCATGGCCCGCTTTGGAAGGGAGAAGGCGAGTTGCATGGCGGTTTGGCAAGAGGTAAGCTTCCGCCCGCCCTTATGTGCGAGCGTTCCGACGTCGGCGATTCAAAAGACGCTTGAGGATTGGAGAATCTGCGATGCGACTTCCATCACCTGTAGAACTGTTCCTACTCTGTTTTGCGACTGCCGCTACGGGACTCGCGACGGCGGCGCGACACAGCCGCGCTGCGAACGACTCGCGGGACAAGGATCGCGTCGCTATCACACAGGCAGTACAGAACTATATGGACATGTGGAACAAACATGACGCCCACGCCGTGGCGATGACGTATACGGAAGATTGCGACTTCGTGAACAACTTCGGAGATCTGACGCATGGCCGCGCGGGGATGGAAGCGACATTCGGACCATTTATGACCGGAGTTTACAGCGAGACGCATCAGACGGGCCAAATCCGAAGCATCCGCTTTCTGAAACCTGACGTGGCGGCGGTGGATGTGGATTGGCAGATGACCGGCGCGAAGAACCAGGACGGAAGCATGCGGCCTACCCGCAAGGGTCTTCACAGTTTGATTATGACCAAGCAAAGTGACGGCTCGTGGCTCATTGCCATGATGCACGTTCACGAGTTCACGGCCACGCCGCGGTTGGCCAGCCCACCAGCAGCGCGCCAACAATAGTTGCGACACTCGAACCGATTACCGTGCTGGGAAGAATCAGGCGCCTCTGCCGAACCCCCGGCAAACCATTTGTGCCTCCCGCCAACTCTAATGCGGTTGACGGCATCAGAGCCTCACAACACACCCACGCCAACTATTCCTTATGAATCGCATCAACATATCCGAGATTCACGAGCAGGTGTGGTTTCCCAAGAATCTTCGGGATCATGTCACGGACGCGCTGCAATCCATCTTGAACTGGGGCAACGTCTACAGCCCGATTGCGACCCGTCTCGCACAAGCAATCAAGGCTGCTGAAGCCGATCAAGTGATCGACCTTTGTTCGGGCGCGGGAGGTCCCTGGACATGGTTGAATCGAACAATCGCCAATCAGACGTCCGCCAAGATTAGGGTTTGTCTGACGGACAAATATCCGAATCTTGTGGCCTTCGAAAAAGCGCAGCAGGAATCGGGCGGTGCGATCACCTATTCCGCCGAGCCGGTCGATGCGGCAAAGATTCCCGCGCAAATCTCCGGATTTCGAACAATTTTTAGTTCCTTCCACCACTTCCGTCCGAGAGAGGCGGCCGGTGTTCTTCAAAATGCAATAGACAACCGGCAAGGAATCGGAATTTTTGAGGCAGCAGCACGGAGGCCGCTAAATATTCTTGCGACGTTCCTCGCACCGATTGCGGCGGTTCTGGTAACGCCCTTCATGCGGCCCTTTAGGTGGTCGCGGCTTTTTTGGACTTACGTCATACCCGTAGTCCCCTTCGTGTTGTTGGTCGATGGCATCCTCTCTTGCCTGCGCGCATATTCGACAGCCGAACTTTCACGACTCATATCATCTTTGAGCGGCGAGAGCTACAAGTGGCAAATCGGAAAAGGCACGGCGGGGATCGTTCGCGTGACCTACATGCTGGGGTATCCGGAAGTTTCAGCGCCTTCGATCGGCAATCGTCTACCGGGAAACAGCGCCAAGGGAGGCATTCCCGGCACAGGCTCCACGAGCAGACGAACCGCGGATGTGCTTATCGCGGGAGGGGGGATAGCCGGCTCGTCCTTGGCCATCATGCTCGGACGGAAGGGTTTTGCGGTTGAGTTGTTCGAGCGCGCTGAGTTCCCGAGAGAAAAGCCATGCGGTGAAGGACTCATGCCGGGGGGAGTGGCCGTTTTGGATCGCTTGAAGGTGACTGATTCCGTGGGCGGGACTCGCTTTAAAGGTGTCCGATATCATTTTAGCGGTCGCACGGTAGAGGGAAACTTTCCGAGACGAATTGGATTCGGCCAGACGGGAATCGGGCAGCGTCGCAAAGTGCTGGACCATGTCCTCTATTCGGAGGCGGCCGCAACTCCCGGAGTCCGCATTCGCACCGGACGCCGAGTCGATGGGCCAGTTATCGAGAACGGACGTGTTGCGGGATTGATCGTGGAAGGAAAGCGGGTGCTCGCGCCGCTCGTGGTTGGGGCCGACGGCATGCACTCTGTGATACGGCAAAAGTTGGGGCTCAGCTGTACCCCGCGCCGCAGCCGATTTGGGATTCGTGCCCACTTCCGCCTGTCGGAAAAGAGGGAGCAATCGGATCGAGTAGAAATATTTGTCGGCAAGGGGAACGAGATCTATGTTACTCCGCTCCCTGACCACGAAATAAATGTGGTCGCTCTGGGCGACGCCGGTACGAATCGGGAAGATACGAAAGTCAGCTTGCTTCGGCGTTGCGAGGCTTTTCCCGAACTGGCGCCGCTGATGGAAGGTGCCAAACAGGTGAGCACGACAATCGGGGCGTCGCCGCTTACGGGACGCGCGATTGCCGGCGTGGCACCGGGGGTAGTTTTGCTTGGCGACGCGGCGGGATTCGTCGATCCGGTAACCGGTGGAGGAATGACTCAAGCGTTGATGGCCGCCGAACTTTTGGCAGGTTACATCGCCGCGAACGAACTCGGCGAAGATGATTGGCTCTGGTCGTTCGAACGCGAGCGGGGAAGAATGCTTCGCGGCTACGTCTTACTGACGCTGGCGATTTTGCGGTTGTCCGGCAAGCCTCATCTAACTGATGTGGTGTTGAGCTTATTGGGGCGCTGGCCAGCTCTGTTATCGCATGGTCTGGCGGTTTCGGCAGGCACCAAGCCACTGTTTGGCTAGATTCGCCCCGCGCGGAGGGTGTTGGGGAAGTCAGCGGAGGGCGGCGTTTAACTTAGCAGAGCCTGGAAACGGGGATCGGAGCGAACCGCGTCGAGATCAGAGTCTTTCGCGGCCCAATTCTTGTAGAAGGTGCCGTGTTCCATCACCTTTTGGAGGCAACCGATGGCGTCTTCTGTCCGGCCCAAGAGGGAATAGACGCAAGCGACGTTGTAAAGAATCGAGGTCTCTTCCGGATCGATCTCGCGGGAACGGCGAGCCCATTCAAAACTCCTTTTGTGATCTCCCATTCGCGCCAGGATGCCCGCTCCCAGATAAAGCGCCCGGGGATCGTCCGGATGAATTTCGATATGTTTTTCGGTGAGCTGCAAAGCGCGGCGCTCGGCTGCCGCAGCCTCTGCTTCCCGGCCTAAGCCGTGGTAGACGGCAACCAGCAAGCTCACCGCCTGGTAGTCATCGGGATTCAACCTAGATGCTTGTTCATAGAGCTCCGCGGCTTTGGTCAGGTCGCCACGCTGAAACGCGGTGCGTGCGTAAAAATAGTAGGCTTCGTAGAGCTTCGGGTCCAATTGGATTGCGGTTTCAAATTCCTGCTGAGCCTTAACGAAATCTTTTCTGAGAGCAAATGCCAGGCCGCTCGCGGCGTGGGCCTCGGCCAGTTCGGTGTCCAATTCAAGAGCCTTACGACTCGCCGCTTCCGCTTCGTTCAAGTTGTCTTCGCTGCTGTCCCAGTACATGTACAGAAAGGAGCAACAATCCGCTACGCCGGCATATGCCCGAGCGTATTGCGCGTCGATCACGATGGCGCGCGCAAACATTTGCCTGGCGAAGTCAAAGCCCCGTCGCCGGAACTGGTGGAAAAACTGCCGCCCCCGCAGATAGTAATCGTACGCCTGAGGGTTTTCCGTTTGCTTATGCGCGATCGCTTTTTCTTCCTGCGGAGAAAGCTTGATGCGCAAGGCCTGGCTGATGCTGCGAGCAATCTCATCCTGCACTTCAAAAACATCCTTGAGTTCCCGATCGTAGCGTTCGGCCCAAATGGAATGGCCCGTTTGTGCTTGAATAAGTTGCGCGGTGATGCGCAAGCGGTTCCCGGCGCGGCGCAGACTGCCGCTGAGCACGCAAGCGGCGTTCAATTCGCGGCCCACTTGAGGGCCTGTTACTGGCTTGTCGCGGTAGGCCAGAACAGCTGCACGCGGGAATACCTGCAACTCTTTGATCTTCGAGAGTTCGGTGATGATGTCTTCCGTCATACCGTCTCGAAAATATTCGTCATCCTTGCTGCCGCTCAAATTCTCGAAATACAACACCGCGACAGATTTCTCGGGGGCCGCTGTCGCCGCCGGAGATGAGCCGGAACCCGGCTTAGTCGGCGCAACCGACCGGCCAGCCGATTCGCGATCGCGCTTCAGCCGCTTTAGGTCGGTCCTTATCTCCGAGGCGGTTTGATAGCGCATGTCGCAGTCTTTTTCCAACGCTTTATAGATAATTCTTTCGAGCTCACTAGGCATCGCCGGATTGAGCGCAACGGGCGACCGCGGTGTTCCATGGAGAATGGAATCAAACATCGCCGCTGGAGTCTCTCCCGCAAAGGGCAACTTGCCAGTTCCCATCTCGTAGAGGACGGTCCCAAGAGAAAATAGATCGGTGCGCGCGTCGAGCTCCTTACCTAAGGCCTGTTCCGGGGACATATACGCCACAGTTCCAAGAGTCGCACCGGGACTCGTGAGGTGTTCCGGAGAAACATCCATCGTTGCCTGACTAGCTCCTTCGATATCGCCGCCGATTCGCTGGCTGGGGACCATCTTCGCGAGGCCGAAATCCAGGATCTTTGCCTGGCCCCGAAGCGAAACAAATATATTGGCCGGCTTGATGTCCCGGTGAACGATGCCTCTTGCGTGTGCAACCGCTAAAGCGTCCGTAATTTCGGTGCCGAGGTCTAAAATCTGGTCTATCTCAAGAGGCTTTTCGCTGATCAAGTGCCTCAGTGTCTGGCCCCCGAGTAATTCCATGACGATGAAGGGCCTGCCTTCATGCTCTCCCACGTCGTAAATCGTGCAAATGTTGGGATGATTCAATGCCGAAGCCGCGCGGGCCTCGCGTCGGAATCTTTCCAATGTCTGAACGTCCGTGGAAGTGTCCTCGGGGAGGAATTTAAGGGCCACGGGCCTATCGAGGCGCGTGTCTTCCGCTTTGTACACCACGCCCATGCCGCCGCCACCAAGCTTTTCTCCCACGCGATAATGGGAGATTGTGCGACCCATAAAGGGCTGTGCGTTCGCCATGGGGCAGTAATCTTAGATGGGCGCCTGAGGCAAGTCAACGAAGCCGCCATTGGTTCCGCAGCAAGCGAGCGAAGCTGGATCATCCGCGGCCGATGAAGGGCATCTTGGTGGCCATGACGGTCATGAACTGGACATTGGCGTCGAGAGGGAGGGACGCCATGTACACTACGGCGCGAGCAACGTCCGCGGGATCCATGGTGGGCTCGACCGCCACAGTGCCGTTCGGTTGAGGAACGCCTTTCTTCATTCTTTCTGCCATGTGAGTCGAAGCGTTTCCAATGTCGATCTGACCGCAGGCGATGTCGTACTTTCTCCCATCAAGGGACGTCGCTTTGGTGAGACCCGTAACTCCGTGCTTGGATGCGGTGTAGGGAGCGGAGTTGGGACGAGGGGCGTGCGCTGAAATCGAGCCGTTGTTGATGATGCGCCCGCCACGCGGCTCCTGGTTCTTCATGATTTTGAAAGCTTCCTGGGTGCAAAGAAAAGTTCCGGTGAGATTCGTGTCGACGATGGACTTCCACTTTTCGTAAGCTAAATCCTCGAGCGGAATGGCGGGGCCGGAGATGCCGGCGTTGTTGAATAGCAGGTCGAGACGGCCGAAAGCGTCCTTTGTCTTCGCGAAAAGATCACGCACGGCGGTTGGATCGTTGATGTCAGCAGGAAAGACGAGAGCTTGCGAATTGGCCTGCCTCACTTCAAGCGCCGTGGCTTCCAAAGGCTCCTTGCGCCGGCCAGCAAGAACCACCGAGTAGCCATTCTGAGCCAGAGCGACAGCCACACTCTTGCCTATCCCGCTGCCTGCGCCGGTGACGATGGCGATCTTTGAGGATGAGTGCGCAGATGAATCCATGAATGTTCTCCGCTAGAGGCGATAAAAGCTTACCAGAGTCTAGTTTGCCGGTGAGTTCGGTGTTTGGCCATACTGGATCGCGGATTTTCTCGGCGGAGACAACTATTCGCAGGTTGTCCAGTCTTAGAGGGGAGCACGGGCGTCCGTTGAGATATCAGCATTGGGAGTGACGTCCACACTGCTGTCGTTGGCGAGGTAAGCATTCACGGTCACCGAACCCTCCGGTCCATTATGAGAAAACGTTGCGGATCCCAGAGAGTCTACGGGAATGCGAACGTCCTTCCCGGGCCCCACGGATTTAAGTATGGTCTTGCCGGCCGGGATTGTGAATGTGATGGAGACCGGTTGAAGCGTTGATCCCGGGGCAGGGAATACTGTGAGAATTCCGGCAATGTCGCGATCCGAAGTGTTTGTGAAAACGTACGCTTCCTTCGGTTGAACGCTCTGGTTCGTTGCCACGGTGAAGAGTTTAAAGTTCGTGAATGCATGCCGGCGATAATAGCGGGCTGTGCCGCGCTCCGCGTAAAGTTCGGCGACCTTTGGGAGCCAGAGCCGCTGCCCGTTCGAATGGAATTCGACCGACCCATACTCAATCGACAAACGCTCTTTTGTCAGCGCGATCTCTGGGATCGGCTTGATCAATTCAGAATCGAGTCGCACCACTTGATCTGTTCCCGGATCAATCCACGCACGCCCTTTGATTGGAACCGGATATGAATTTTTCTGAATGATATATTGGCGAATCCGGCTGGGCCGATCAGGCCGCTGCGCAAAGTGAATTTGCCACGCGGCGCGCCCTCCCGATTGTCCGAGTCCCTCGCATTTGAAGTCGAAATCCGAGGCGAGAATTGGATGAAAGATTAAGGCCATCGCGGGCAGTCCGACTGTGGCGATTCCGGCCGGGAATTGCGCCGGGTCTACACTCCCGTTCCGGTACTCGTCCAACTGGAACAATCCCCAATGATTTCGCGATACGAGAACGACGTAATCAAAAGAACGGATGTTTGGGGTGCCTCGCACACCGGCTGCATCAATCTTGAAATGCTCGACCTGCTCGGTGGCGCTGAATTTTTCCAGATTAGCCACGAATTCAGTCATGCGCACGCCTGCCATTTTCAAGATGTCAGGCAGGGGGCAGGCCACACTGGGGTCCACTGTCGGCACGGCGGTGTCGAGGCTCGGTGGAATCCAGGAGACGGGCATGGCCCCTCGGGTCCTGGCGGGCGACGGAAGCGGATGCGCTGCGGTGAGAGAAGCGGGAACTGGTTTGGCCTCGGGCGGCGCCAGAGGTGCTTCCAGCAACCGCTCCGGGAGTGGTAGAGGTTTCATGGTTACGAATAGAGTCTGGAAGCCATGACCCGAGTCAACGCTCACCTCTCGCCGGGTGGTCACGAAACCTGGGGCGCTTGCCTCGAGAAAATACTTGCCAGGCTGCAGATCGCGAAAGTTTGTTTCGCCGTCCGATCCGGTGGGAGCGCCATTGATCTCGTCGCCCTCGCTAGGCGATAGACGCACACGCATGACGCCACCAAAGGGAGAGTTGTCCTCAAGGCGCAAGCAAACCTTGAGCGACGCGGCTTCGATTGACTTCGGCGGCATCGCAGCAACTTGTTGGGAAACTTGGCGCGCGGACACCCGGCCGCAGCACAGAAGGAGCAGGATCAACGCTGGCTGAGACAGAAGCGCCCGACGCATGCCGACCTCCGCGCTGGTCGCGGAAATTACTATCGGTTGTGGCTTCGGATTTGCAATCCGCTTTAGCTGGCAATTCCACTTATGTTGCCGGCTGGGCCACACCTATACCGAGGTAACAGTGGTCGGTATTGTACACGTATCGGGCGCAGAGAAAGTGGAATTCTCAAACGCACCGCTGGATATCATGGACGAGCTACTAGGCTCGTTGATTCGCTGATGATAAAATGGCTCCCGTTGGGCCTGTAGCTCAGGTGGCTAGAGCGCACCCCTGATAAGGGTGAGGTCGGTAGTTCAAGTCTACCCAGGCCCACCACCTGCTCTAAATCCTCAGCCAGTTGATGCGCGTTTTGGTTTGCACCTGCCCGAGAAACCGCTGCCTCCCGTTAGCTCATCGGTTTGGCGAAGCGAGAGAACCTTTCTTATGCCTGCGGGCTCCAGCGTTGTGATCAAGTGATTGTAAATTCGATCTGACTGGCACTATCATCCGCACTCAACGCTGAGGCTTGGGCTGTGTGCTTGAGTCCGGTGCTGCCCGGACAAAGTAGCGCGGACTTACCAGTTGATGCCAAGACGATTACGGAGGACTCTCCCTATGGCGCCAAAACTGAGGAGCATTTTGGTTTGTGCATTGTTCGCTCTGATCGGAAGCAGCAGTGCTTTTGCGGCTAAAGGAGCGTGCGATCGAGCCTGCCTTAAGAATTACCTGGATCAATATTTGAATGCGGTTCTCAAACACAATCCTTCGGCTGCTCCGCTATGGGCGGGCTTCAGGCAAACCGAGAATGCCATCGTGGTGCACGCCGGAAACGGCGCTTGGAAAACATTTACTGGACTCGGCAAAGTTCAAAGGCGCTTCTTGGATCCAATCAATCAATCCGCGGGCTACTTTGGAACGATTGACGAGGGCAGCAATACGGACGTCGTATCGCTGCGCCTCAAAATCGACAAGGGAGAAATTACCGAGGCCGAATGGGTGATCAGCTGGGGCGGTCCTGGCGACTTCAGGCAAGCCCCAAATAACCTAGCTGCTTTGATGCCTCCTGACGTGCCTGTTTCCAAGGAAGCTCGCACTCCTCGCGACCTTATGATCGCGGCGGCAAACAGCTATTTCGATGGAATAGATACTCACGACACGTCCGTCGTCATGGCGACAGCGGATTGTATTCGGTTGGAAAACGGGATCACCACGGCGGGGGGGCTCGCGTGCCCGTACCAGGCTCGCCGGGCAAGTTTACCGTGCCGCGCGGCTGCACCCAAGGTTTCGAAAAACTGCTTCAGGCGGGAACGCCCTCCCGGCGATTTCCCATAGTCGACGAAGACGCCGGGTTCGTTCTGGGGATGACGCTATTCATGCGCGCGCCAGGTTCCACGATGAGACGAAACTTGCTTAACGAGTGGTTTCAAATCGATCACGGGAAGATCATAGGTATTTACGCCGCCATGTGCTACCTGCCGCAGGAGGCGATCGCTCCAAATTGGCCGCCTTATGAAATGAATTGGCCGCTGCCTGTGGCATTCCCACCCACATCTAATCCAGCGCCACCCCCGCCGGGAGCCGACGCGCAGCATAAGTGATGAGATTCGAAACCGCGTTTGAAGGTTGAGTAAACAAATTGATGGCGAGAGGCCTAAATACCGGCAAAACGGCGGAGAACTTCATCGTCGCTGGCGCCGTGGCGGCGATAAGAGATGATCGCGGGACCTTGCGAATCCGGAACACCTCGCCGCGCGAGTTCGAACAGCGTTGATGCGCGCATGCCCGTATTCTTTAGCATCGCCAGGGAAGCGCCGGAGAGCACAGGCTGCCCGTGCGCGCGATGCCGAGCTACTTCCAAGAGAATATCGTCCGAAAGACCGGCGAGTTTCATGGCCTGGAGCTCGCCGGAATCAAGCCCGAGCTGATTCATCCTGGCAAGTTCTAGGATCCCATCGTTGCTCACATTCACCTGGACCAAACTTGCAATGGCGCCGCCGGCATCGAAGGGCTGATTGCGGCCTCGGAAGATTTTGAAAGTGTCGACGCAATCCGAGTCGGAAAATCCGCCCTGGCGGGCCTTGGCAATTTCCGCAACCTCAGGCGTGCTGATGCGGAGGGTTTTGAGCTCCTGGACGGCATCGTAACTCATCCCAGCAGCATCCAGGGGCCGTGTATCAACCGGATGGAGGATGTGGCATCCGAAGAGCGGAAGGCCGAGGCTCATCAAGAGCGAACACAAGATAAACCGCAGGAACCGATTCCGGACAGCATCATGAGCGTTCGCGGAGTAGCATCCCATGCACCCATTGTACGCGGGGCGACGAGGCGCGCCCGGGGGGTGTTGCGGAAGTATTAATAGGCGGCGTTATCGGCGCTACACATTGTAGACGCGCTCGATATCGAAGACGCCAGGAATACGCTTGATGCGAGCGAGAATGTGCTCCAGCTGCTTGCGGTCGCGCACGTCGAGAGCGACTTCAATGCGCGCGCGAATGTCTTCTCCGCCACTTTCAAAAGTGCGAATGTTGGCGCCGGTTTCGCTGATGATGCTGGTGATGGAGGCGAGCATCCCGGGCCGGTCCTCGGTGATGATACGTAGCCGCACCGGAAATTCAGCATGCGTAGAGCTGGCCCATTCGACCGGGATTCTTCTGTCCGCCTCATACAGCAAGTTCTCGACGTTGGGGCAGTTCTTGCTGTGGACAGCAATCCCGCGGCCGCGGGTCACGTAGCCGATGATGTCGTCACCAGGAATGGGATTGCAGCATTTGGAGCGATAGACCATCAAGTCGTCGTGGCCGCGCACGATGATTGCGGCTTCATCGAGGCCTAGCATCCGCCGGATATTTGAAGCGGGCTTGGGCGGTTTTTCCGCGAGATTTGCCGGCAGGGGCTGGCCCGTAGCTTTGGCGATTACCTGGCGCGCGGACCACTTTCCGTACCCGAGATCGGCATAGAGATCTTCGACTCGCGAGCAGCCATATTCAGCGGCCACGCGCTGCAAGTCCTCAACAGAGATTTTCTTCAGACTGACACCCGCTTGGCGGGCTTCCTTTTCGAGCAAGCGCCGCCCTACATCGGTGGCTTCCTGCCGTTCATGGAGATTGATCCACTGGCGAATTTTGCTGCGGGCTCGCGAAGTATGGATGAACGAGAGCCAATCACGCGACGGCGTGTGGCCTTTCTGGGTGACGATTTCAACAACGTCACCGTTGGTGAGAGCATGGCGCAGTGGAACCATCTCGCCGTTTACCTTGGCCCCCGAGCATTGGTGCCCGACCTCGGTATGCACCGCATACGCGAAATCGACAGGGGTAGCGCCGCGCGGGAGCACCACAACTCGCCCCTTTGGAGTGAACGTGTACACTTCCTCGGGGTAAAGGTCCACCCGCAGCGTTGAGAGAAACTCGCTAGACTCCTGCATTTCCTGCACCCACTCGATCAGGTGACGCATCCAGACGATGCGCTGATCGTCGGCCGATGAAGCTACTTCGGGTCCGCCCTTATACTTCCAGTGAGCGGCGACGCCCTGCTCGGCGATGCGGTGCATTTCCTGCGTACGGATTTGCACCTCGAACGGCTGTCCGGAGTGAATCACGGCTGTATGCAGGGACTGGTATAGGTTGGGGCGCGGCATGGCGATGTAGTCCTTAAATCGTCCCGGCACCGGACGCCAAATCTGGTGGATCACGCCGAGGGCGGCGTAACAGTTTTTCACCGTGTCGGTGACCACGCGCACCGCCAGTAGATCGTAGATTTGGTCGAGGTTGCGCTGCTGCTTCTGGATCTTCAAGTGCACCGAATAAAGCCGCTTGATCCGCGCTTGCACTTCGGCCGGAATGCCGTTTTCGACCATTCTTTCGCGGATCGTCTCCTGGACTTCGCCCAAAAACTTGTCAAACACGTTCTGCTTCGAAGCCACTTTCTTTTGCAATTCCAAAAAGGCGTCGGTTTCGAGGTACCTGAAGGCCAAATCCTCGAGCTCCCCACGAATCAAGCCCATGCCGAGACGGTTTGCGACGGGAGCATATATGTCGAGCGTTTCGCGAGCAATCCGCTGCTGGCTTTCAGGAGTGAGAAATTCGAGGGTCCGCATGTTATGGAGGCGGTCGGCCAACTTGACCATCACCACGCGAACGTCGTTCACCATGGCCAGAAGCATTTTGCGGACGTTTTCGGCCTGCCGGTCCTCCGGAGCGAGCAAATCGAGCTTGCTGATTTTCGTGACACCTTCCACCAGGCGCGCCACATCGGGGCCGAACTGCTCTGCGATTTTTTCGACCGGAATTCTGGTGTCTTCCACGACGTCGTGCAGAAGGGCAGCGCACAGGGACGTCACATCGAGCTTGATGTCGGCCAATAGGTGCGCGACTTCCAAGGGATGTGAAAGGAAGGGCTCCCCGGAGCGCCGGGTCTGAGTCTTGTGCTGTTCGGCCGCAAACTCGTAGGCCCGGCGAAGCAGTTCGAGATCGTCGCCAGGACGATTGCGGCGTACCTTATCCGTTAACTCGGAGAACCGCAGATCCACCGTGCGCCGGGCGAGAGGGCTGATCGACGGTTTCCTCAATGCTTCCATTGGATAGAGATATTGTAAACCTAGCGATGGGTGGTAGCGGAACTTTGTGCCGCGTGATGACGAAACCGCTCTTGGATTCTTGCAACGTCAAAATCAAATGATCTATTCAGCGGTCGCACTGGCTATTTCGTTTTCGTAGCGAGAGCAGGAGCCAACTGGCGACGGGCGATTGATGCAGACTGTAGGGCAGCCAACGAGCGAGGGCGTCCAGACTAGGTTTTCGAGTTCAAGAACCTGCAGACATCCTTAACGGCATTACTCAAGAGGACGGTTTTCGTGGCAAAAACAGTGTCGCCGCCTTTGGCGATAATCATGAAGCGATATTCGCCCGACCAGCCTCCCGCGTAGAGCATGAAGTCCGATCGGTGCGGATTGGTTGTAATGCTGACGTTCGGGCACCTGTCGCTGAAATTCTTCATCACGTCTACCACCGGCACCGTGGATTGACGCGCTAGGACCAATTTCAGTGAATGGTCCGGCGGCTTGGGTCCGGCTTCAATCGCACCGGCCACTAGCAACGCAGAGACGGCTAGCACCGACAACCGTATGAGGCTTTTCATGACGGCTCCTTGACCATTTGTCTCATACCTTAGAACCCGGAAGACGGAAAAATGTTGTGCGGATGTCCCACTTGTAAAGTTACCGGATCGAGGTAAACACTTATTTTTCAGGCGAAAGCACCATTAGGACTTTTTTTCTGGCAGTCAAGCTTTCTACATCCCGTCTGATGGGATGCGGACGTATTGGTACCACAGCAGACTGGTCTTGCTAGCATTGACGAATGGCACATAACTTGCTCTAAAAAGACTGTCTAGTCCGAAGGCTCGTGGAGAACGAAAATGAAGGTTAGCCGGAAGAAACTAATACTCGCACCGGTGGCGCTTTTGTCCGGCGCCATGATGTTCGCTATCGGCTATAGCTTTCGACCCTCGAGTGCCTCCGCTCAGCAAAGCGCACCACAAGCCGCCCATACGCAGCCCATATCTAGAAGCTCGGCAGAGCGACACACTGGGATGATTTTATCGAGGAACGGCGCGTTGCTGGTTCTCGATGATCCAAGCAATAATGTCTGGTATCAACTCGACGATCAGGGGAAAGCCAGCAGGTTTCTCGGGAAAAAGGTTGTGGTATTTGGCAGGTTGGACGCCTCCGGAGACGTGATTCACGTGTGGAAAATCCGGGAAATCAAAGCGTAGCTGAAACGGGGGGCAGGCTCGCCATCATCTATTGCGTCCTAATCCCATCTGGTTCTTGACGCTGACCCTCCGCTCTGCCAATATCCTTGGCGTCCCTAAATTTCGCGGGCTGAGGGCGATCGCATCTCGTTCCGCATTTCAATTCTGGCCTCCGGCAGTACGGGCAACGCAACATTGCTCGAAACCGAACGCACCACTCTCCTCATCGATGCGGGAATAGGACGCAGAGAAATTCTCCGGCGGTTTGAAACGTTAGGCCGGCCCTGCCCGGAACACTTGGACGCTATCCTTATCACGCACGAGCATTCCGACCATTCGAGTGCCGTCGCTCAAATGGCGCGTCACTGGCGTTGCCCTGCCTATCTCACGGAGCAGACACACCGCGAAATTGTGAAAATGTACGCGGACGATCCCGAAAAGCCCGGCAAAAAAGCGCACATGGAGCAGGTGGAGCATATTCGCGCCGGAGAGCGGTTCCAGATCGGCGACATCGAAATCAATCCGTTCGCCATTCCGCACGACGCGGCCGATCCGGTCGGTTATTCCTTCCGAATGAAGGGCGCAAAAGTCGCGATCGTGACGGACCTGGGCTACATGCCCGAACTCGTGAAGCACCACCTGCGAGAAGCTGATTTCCTGATTCTCGAATCCAATCACGATCTCGACATGCTCAAGATGGGTCCGTATCCGTGGTACATCAAACAACGAGTGATGAGCCGCACCGGGCACCTGTCGAATAATGTCGTCAGCGAATTTCTTTCGGATGGGGAGGTATTCGACGGCCGCGCGCGCCATCTCGTCCTCGCGCATTTGTCGGAGCAAAATAATAATCCGGATCTGGCGCGCATCTCCGCCGAGGAAGCGCTGGACCGCCGTCCGGTTGAGTTCGCCTTCCGTGGATTGCTGCACGTCGCCTCGCAGCGCATCCCGCTCGGTCCGTTTGAGCTGTAGCGCACGTCCGCTCTATCGGCTTCGGCGCCGGCCTGACGACACAAAAGCCCGACGGCGCGTATTCCCCGCGCACGCAGCATTCCTCAAATGTTCGAAGGTTTTAGTTAACTAGCGAAGCTCTGAATGGCGGCGGCCTCATTCTCATACGTGTCGAAGACCGTCATGAGCTTGGTGACCTGCAAAACTTCCTTGAATTTCGTGCCAAGATTAACAAGCTTCAACGTGGCGCCCTGCGACCGCGCGCTATGGAATGTCGCCACCAGAGTGCCCAGGCCGGCGCTGTCTATGTAGGTTACTTGCGCGAGATTCAGCACGATCTTCTTCTTGCCGGCCGCCAGCAGGCTCTTCACCTTCTCCCGGAAAGAGTTGCTCTCTTCGCCCAGCACGATGCGCCCTTCAACGTCCAAAAAGCTCACTCCGTTCACATCCCGTTCGGTCATTCGCAGTGCCACGTTAGTTCCTCCTGAACTTGAAACATCGATTCCAATGGGTTGCAAAGCTTGAAAAGCAGCAGCGGCTCCGGATTGTCCTCGCGCTCTCCTCAGTAAAAATCCGAGCAGGACATATAATACCCGCAATCAGGACAAACCAGTTTGCAAGTGCGCGACGCCAAGCGGGCCGAGCAGCGCGGACAGTAGTTCAAAGCCAGCTCCGGAGAGGTATGAGCTTCACTTGGCAGCGCACTCGGTTTTCCGACTCCGCCAATCGAATCGCCCGATTTATTGGCATCCACTAGGGATTCCATACCGCTTCTCCGAACGGGTATTTATAGCACATCCCATCCATTGCAAGAAGAAAAGGGTCTGGTATTCGGCGCCGGGAGAAGTTCCTTTGCGAGCTCAGGCTGGGCTGGACATGGAAGCTAGAAATTCCCCGTTCGTCTTGGTCTTGGACAGACGCCCCAGGAGCAGCTCCATCGCCTCGACGGTCGATAGCGGGCTGAGAACCTTGCGTAGCACCCAGATACGATTCAGCTCGTCGGCTGGCAAGAGCAGTTCATCCTTGCGCGTTCCCGAACGGTTGATATCGATCGTTGGGAAGACGCGCTTGTCCACCAGCCTGCGGTCCAGATTGATTTCCATATTGCCGGTGCCCTTGAATTCCTCGAAGATCACGTCGTCCATTCGGCTGCCCGTATCGATCAGGGCCGTAGCCATGATAGTAAGAGAGCCGCCCTCTTCGATGTGCCGCGCGGCGGCGAAAAACCTGCGAGGGCGTTGCAGGGCATTCGCATCGATACCGCCCGAAAGAACCTTGCCGGAAGGCGGCGTAACGGCGTTGTAGGCGCGACCAAGGCGCGTCAGCGAATCGAGCAGGATCACGACGTCGCGCTTGTGCTCGACCAGTCGCTTGGCCTTCTCCAGCACCATTTCGGCCACTTGAATGTGCCGCTGCGGCGGTTCATCGAACGTGGAGCTGATCACTTCGCCCTTCACCGTTCGCTGCATGTCCGTAACTTCCTCGGGCCGCTCGTCGATCAGCAGGACGATGAGCGCGATTTCGGGGTGATTCGTCGTGATCGAATTGGCGATGGACTGCAACATCATGGTTTTGCCGGTGCGCGGCGGCGCAACAATCAATCCGCGCTGTCCTTTGCCGAGAGGACAGAGCATATCCAGCACGCGCCCGGTGAGGTTTTCTTTCACCGTCTCCAGGCGAATCCGTTCGGAGGGGTAAAGCGGCGTGAGATTGTCGAAAAAGATCTTGTTGCGCGTGACCTCGGGATCCTCGAAATTGACGGCTTCCACTTTGATCAGCGCGAAGTAGCGCTCGCCGTCCTTCGGCGGCCGAACCTGGCCGGACACGGTGTCTCCGGTGCGCAAGTCGAATTTCCGTATCTGCGATGGTGAGACGTAGATATCGTCCGGGCCGGGCAGGTAGTTGTACTCCGGCGCGCGGAGGAAGCCGAAGCCGTCCGGCAGGCATTCCAGAACGCCCTCGGAGAAAATGAGGCCGTTCTTTTCGGTCTGCGCGCGGAGAATTTGGAAGATCAGTTCCTGTTTGCGCATTCCGGAGGAGCCGGGGATGTTCAGCTCCTTGGCGATCTTGGCCAAATCTGTAATGTTTTTGTCTTTTAGTTCTGCAAGGCTAACACTCATCGATTTCTTTCCTTCTCAAGCCTAGATACTCAGGCGCGATTATTGGGTGAAATAAATCCGGGGCGGGCGCGTTCGTTTGAGGCACTCTATCCCAGATTCCAAAACGGGCTTACGTACGGAAAACCTTACACTCCGGTCGCGGACCGAACCTGCCGAGCAGGATGTGGGAGGACCGAAGGACTCAATTGGTCAGTTCATTGTCCTGCGTGACGTCCACGCCGAACTTGGGTTCCACTCCGTCAACCGGCGGCTGTGCCGAAATCGGCAGCGTCGTTTCGAGCGCAAGCTGCAGCACCTCATCCATGGACTCAACGAAATGGATCGACATCTGAGCTTGAATCTCCGGCGGAATATCGGCCAAATCCTTCTCATTATCTTTCGGCAGGATCACCGTGTGCAGGCCGAGCCGGTGCGCCGCGAGCAGTTTTTCCTTCACGCCGCCGATCGGGAGCACCTTGCCACGTAGGGTGATTTCGCCGGTCATGGCCACGTCACAGCGAATCGGAATCCGGGTAAGTGCGCTCACGATGGAGGTGCAGAGAGTGATTCCGGCGGAGGGGCCATCCTTGGGAATGGCGCCTTCCGGCACGTGGATGTGGATGTCGAGGTGGCGGTAAAAATCCTTGGGCAAACCGAAGAGATGGCTGCGCGAGCGGACATAGCTCATTCCCGCTTGCGCGGATTCTTGCATAACGTCCCCGAGCTTGCCGGTTAACGTCAGGCGCCCTTTGCCTTGCATCAGGGTGGCCTCGGTTGAAAGCACTTGTCCGCCAACTTCCGTCCAGGCGAGTCCGGTGGCCAATCCGATCTCGTTTTTCTTCTCAGCCAGGAAGTCGCGGTATTTCAATATTCCAAGATAATCTTTGGCATTCGCCGACGTAACCTCCGTCGTCACCTTTTTCCCTTCGGCGACAACTTTACGGGCCATCTTGCGGCACACGTTGGCAATCTCGCGGTCTAGGTTCCTCACCCCCGCTTCATGGGTGTAGTGGCGGATGATATGCGTGATCGCTTCATCGGTGAATTTCAAGTTTTCCTTGCTTAAGCCCGTGGCCTCCAATTGCCGGCCAACGAGAAAACGCTGGGCGATCTGGTGCTTTTCCTGTTCCGTGTAGCCCGGAAGCCGCAAAACTTCCATGCGGTCCTGCAGCGGCTGAGGGATGGTGTGCAGCACGTTGGCCGTGCAGATGAACATCACTTTCGAAAGATCGTATTCCACGTCGAGATAGTGGTCGGTAAAAGAATGGTTCAGCTCCGGATCAAGCACTTCCATCAACGCCGCCGAAGGATCGCCGCGAAAATCCATGGACATTTTGTCGACTTCATCCAGCACGAAGACCGGGTTTGTTGTGCCCGCCTTGCGCATCATCTGGATGATTTGTCCCGGAAGGGCCCCAATATACGTGCGGCGATGCCCGCGGATTTCCGCCTCGTCGCGCACTCCGCCAAGAGATACGCGGACAAATTTCCTGCCGGTGGCGCGGCCGATGGACATCGCCAGTGAAGTCTTGCCAACTCCCGGGGGGCCAAGGAAGCAAAGGATGGAGCCTTTTGGATTCTTTACCAGTTGGCGCACCGCCAGGTATTCGAGAATGCGCTCCTTGATTTTTTCCAGGCCGTAGTGGTCCTCGGAAAGAATCGTTTCGGCGCGCTTGATATCCCGAATTTCCTTGGAGCGCTTTTTCCACGGCACCGCAAGCAGCCAGTCCAGATAATTGCGCGAGACAGTGGACTCGGCCGACATCGGCGGCATCATTTCCAGCCGTTTCAGCTCTTGCACGGCCTTTTCCATCGGCCCTTCCGGCATGCCGGACGTCTCGATCTTCTTCTTCAGTTGCTCGATTTCGTTCGCTTCGCCGCGACCCAGCTCTTTCTGAATCGCTTTCAGTTTTTCGTTGAGGTAATACTCTTTCTGCGCGCGCTCCATCTGGCGCTTTACGCGAGTGTTGATGGAGCGATCGACGTTGAGCTTCTCGATTTCGACGTCCAGGATATCCGCGATCCGGTTCAACCGCTCCACCGGCTCGAATATTTCCAGTAATTCCTGTTTTTCCTCCACTGCAATTTGGAGATTCGCTGCAATCGCGTCGGAAAGCTTGCCTGGATCGTCCACTCGCACTGCAGCGATCATCGTATCGTAATTCAAGCTCTGCGAGAGCTTCACGTATTGCTCAAAAAGTCCGGTAACGCGCTCGGAGGCCTGCTGCGTTTGCGGTCCCGGCTCGGCCTTCGGCGGAACGAGCTTGAGTGAGGCGCGAAAGAACCCCTCGTCGCTGGTGACTTGCACGATCTTTGCGCGTTCGGTGCCCTCGACCAGCACCTTTATGTTGCCGTCGGGCAGTTTAACGCTCTGCACGATGTTGGCGAGGGTGCCCACCTGATAGATTTCTTCCGGCTTGGGATCGTCCACGGACGCATCGTGCTGCGTGACCAGGAATATCCTCTTGTCACCGGCGAGCGCATCTTCCAGCGCGCGCACGGATGCTTCGCGGCCCACGATGAACGGGTGCATCATTTCCGGGAAGATGACCATGTCCCGCACCGGCATCATCGGCACGCGCTTCACGTCGAGTTTTTCCTTGCTAAACATAACCTTGAAATGGCGGCGGTCTATGCCGCGAAAACCTCGCTATCGCAAATGAATCTGAAAATTAACCCGCTTTTTCGAGGAGGCTCCAATTGATCTCGCGGCCCTTGACCATGTCCGCCGTCACGACGAAGTCCCGGAGTTTCCGCTGGGCCGGCAGGTGATACATCATCTCAAGCATTAAGTCTTCGAGGATCATCCGGAGGCCGCGCGCGCCCACCTTGCGCTGAAGGGCCAAGTCGGCAACGGTTTCCAGCGCGTCGTCGGTGAAGCGAAGGCGGACGTTTTCAAACTCAAAGAGTCTTTGATATTGACGCACCAGCGCGTTTTTCGGTTCCGTTAAAATCCGTACCAAAGCGCTCTTGTCAAGATCACTCAGCACGCCCATCACCGGCAGCCTGCCCACAAACTCCGGAATCAAGCCGTACCGGATTAGGTCCGTCGGTTGAGCCTGCTCGAGCACCTCGATGTTGCGCCGCGTGGCGGTCGATGGCTGCGCATCGGCATGGAAGCCCAGGGATTTCTGACCTACCCGGCGTTCGATGGTCTTTTCCAATCCCACAAACGCCCCGCCGCAAATGAACAGGATATTCGTTGTATCGACAGGCGTGAATTCCTGGTGCGGGTGCTTGCGTCCGCCTTGCGGCGGAACGTTGGCCACAGTGCCCTCGAGGATCTTCAACAGCGCCTGCTGAACTCCCTCGCCGGACACATCGCGCGTGATCGACGGGTTCTCATCCTTCTTCGAAATCTTGTCGATCTCGTCTATATATATGATGCCTTGCTGGGCCTTTTGGACGTCGCCATCGGCAGCCTGAAGCAGTTTTAGAATGATATTTTCGACGTCCTCCCCCACATAGCCCGCTTCCGTCAGGGTCGTCGCATCCACGATGGCAAACGGCACCTCGAGCATCCGCGAGAGCGTCTGCGCCAAGAGCGTTTTGCCGGTTCCGGTGGGCCCGATCAGCAAGATATTGGACTTGGTCAACTCCACGTCGCCCGGCTGCTTATTCAGGAAGATCCGCTTGTAGTGGTTGTACACCGCCACAGCGAGCTTCTTCTTCGTTTTGTCCTGCCCAATCACGTAACTGTCGAGAAAAGCCTTTATCTCGGGCGGCCGCGGCAGGCGGCGGTTTGCCGGACTGGATTGTTCGCGCTTTTCGTCCTCGAGAATCTGCTGGCAGACGCCGACGCATTCATTGCAGATATAGGAGCGCGGATATTCCGAGGGAGAACTGATGAGCTTCTCCACCTGCTCCTGCGTCTTATGGCAGAAAGAACAGCGCAGCGGTTCTTCTGGGGTGAACCGTTTCACTTGTTACGCCCCCTCTGGTAAACCCGGATAGTGAACCCCGGAATCCATTGTAGAACGGAAGCTCGCTACCGTCCCGCGGATTCACTGCACTTACTGCTAACTATTTGGAACGCCTCTACCGGTGCTTGGTGATGATCTCATCCACGATGCCGTAGGCCTTCGCCTGTTCCGGCGTCATGATGAAATCGCGTTCCACATCTTTTTCAATTTTTTCGACGGCTTGGCCCGTATGAGTCGCCAATAACTTATTTAAGGCCGCGCGAGTTCGTATGATTTCTTTGGCATGAATATCGATGTCCGTGGCCTGGCCTGAAAGACCGGACATCCATGGCTGGTGGATGAGGACGCGGGAATTGGGCAGAGCATACCGCTTTTTGGGTGTGCCCGCGGCAAGCAAAACCGCTGCGATCGAGGCCGATTGGCCGATGCAGTAGGTGACGACATCTGGTCGAACGAATTGCATGGTGTCGTAAATGGCCATACCCGCCGAAATTGATCCGCCGGGCGAGTTGATGTAAACCGAAATATCCTTTTCCGGATCTTCCGATTCCAGGAACAACAGTTGGGCCGTGACGAGATTCGCTACGTGATCGTCAATCGGAGTGCCAATGAAGATGATATGGTCCTTCAGAAGGCGGGAATAAATGTCGTAAGCGCGCTCGCCACGATTGGTTTGCTCCACAACCATGGGAACCAGCGTCGTTGCGCGCGGACTCGCGTCGTCAGTTTGTCTCATTTGGAATGTTCGTGCGCACTGAGGGAGGCCCGCCCCAAAAATTACCTTCCACCCTTGGATATTGTCTCGATTCGTGCCGTGCGGTAAAGCGAGTCGACCGTTTTGTCGCTTCGCAGCTTCGATTTAATCCTATCCACCGCTCCCTGCTTTGTCAAGCGAGCGCGAAGGGCGGTTGCCGATTCACCACTGCGTTCCGCAAGTGCCGCTATTTCTTTTTCGACTTCTTCGTCACTGACATCGATATTTTCCGCGGTGGCAATGCGGTCGAGGAGCAGCTCCGCCTTCACATCGGCAATTGCGCGCTCGCGTTGCTGCCGCCGGAGCGCCGTCCAATCCACGTTCATCCCGCGCGGATCCACTCCCTGCGCCGCCAGCGACCGCACCACGCGCTCCAGCCGGCTATCCATCTGGCCTTCGATCAGAGCTTCAGGGACCGGGAAGTCATGCTGATTCACAAGCGTCTCAAGAACCTTGTCGCGGCCCTGAGCTTTTTCCCGGTGCTCCTTTTCAGCATCAAGGCTCTCGCGAATTTTCTTGCGGAGCTCCTCGAGCGTCGAGACGCCGCTCAACTGCGAGCCTTCAGCGCCGGCCGCATCCTTCGCGAATTCGTCGTTGAGTTCGGGCAGCTTCTTTTCCTTGATTCCCTGCACCTCGACCGTGTAATCGTAGGTTTTTCCCGCCAGCTTCGGATCTGGGTAATCATCGGGATAGCGCGCATCGAATCGCTTCGTCTCTCCGGTAGCAGTGCCGCGCAAGTTCTCGGTAAAGACGGGAAGCGTTTCTTCCGCGCCCAACGGAACGAGAACATTGTCGGCTTGCACCGGTTCGCCGCCGCCCGATGGCGTGCCGATCAACTTAATCAGAACCGAATCGCCGTCTTTTGCTGCGCGGCCCTCGACCGGGACAAACGTGGCGGCGCGCTCGCGCATCTCTTCCAGCGTTTTATCCACTTGGGTATCGCCCACTTCGATTTCGTCAACCTGAACCTGAAGATTCTTGTAATCGCCTAGCTCGAATTCCGGAAGCACTTCGAAGATCGCCCGAAATTTCAGCGGCTCGCCTTCCTTGAATTCCACTTTGTCGACTTCCGGCCGGGCCACTGGCACCAGCTTCTTTTCGTCCAGCGCTTTTTCCAGGTATTCCGGCACCAAGGACTGCACAACCTCTCCCTGAATGTCCCCGGCAAACCTGCGCCGAACCAGCGTGATCGGCGCCTTGCCGGGACGGAATCCCGGGATGCGGGCGATTCGCGCGATATCCCGCGCCACTTTTTCCGTCGCTTTCTCGACGTTTTCGGCCGGTATTTCCAGCTCGACTTCGCGCTTGCAGGTTGTTTCAGCCATGGTTCAGAGAAATCGCCTTAAACGGTACGCCAAAGACCAACCCTGGGTCTCTTGCCTGTTCGGAATCGGTAAGGGGGAGCGCAGGGAAGAGCGGCGAGTCTGCCGCGGGCGAAATCTGAGTATAGGGAATCCGTTTGCGCGCGTCAACCAGCAGGAATTTGTTTCTAGTTAGATGCTTTTCTCGTTTCAATGTTGTTATTTCTGCTGCTCCTCGCCCTACAGGTAACCTCAACGCTGTCACAACAACGGCGCGATTTGTCCATTAAAAACTGTACGGCGCGATGTCTTCATTTCTACTCTAAAGGCCCTATAGCTCCCGGGAACGCCATGACCTACCCTTGCCTCACGCTTAACTGGATCGAGGCAGTCAGCCGCAGCGCGAATCAGACCAATGAAGCGGGCCACGCACAATTTCCGGTGGGGAGACGACAATGAAGACATTCGCTAAGGATTCAATCGCCGCGATCACACTCGCCGTAGTGGGCTTGATCGGTTGCTCAGCATCGAAGTCGCCGGACGTTACTGATCCAATCCGCCAATCACTGAATCAGGCTGGGCTCAATGACGTTTCCGTCAGCCAGGATAGAGAAAAAGGCGTAGTCACTTTGAACGGGAATGTGCCGGCGGATGCCGATAAGGCTCGCGCTGAGTCCATCGCTAAATCCATCGCTGGAGGGCAAGTTGTAGCCGACCAGATCGCAGTGATCCGGCCTGGCAACGAAAGCAACGCAAAGACGGTGA
Organism: uncultured Acidobacteriota bacterium; assembly: GCA_963702375.1. Lineage (GTDB taxonomy): Bacteria > Acidobacteriota > Terriglobia > Acidiferrales > UBA7541 > Palsa-295. The sequence continues at coordinate 8,089 of CAVPCI010000008.1, read as the reverse complement.
ACTCGGATCTAGACGACGCGATCGAGAAAAATCTTCACGCGGCCTTCATCCAGAATAACTTGAAGGACAGCGTAAAGTACGATGTGAAGAACGGCGTCGTTACCCTCTCCGGGGAAGTCAGATCCGATGCCGCGCGAAACCGCGCGGCGAGGGTTGCGGCCGGGGTGCCCAATGTGACGCAAGTGGTGAACGAACTGCAAGTCAAGAATCAGAAGGCCACGTCGCGAGACTAGCAAAGCCAAGCGCGGCCAGATTACCCGGTAAAAAACTGCGGAAGAAGGGACTCGAACCCCTACGGCCTTTCGGCCACCAGCTCCTAAGGCTGGCGCGTCTGCCAATTCCGCCACTTCCGCGTCGGAGCCTCAGTATATCATCGGCCCGGACTGCGCCCTTGATTACGCTTGCTCATACTACTGACTTTTGATAGGCTCCGCCGCAATACAAAGCCTTCCAGCGGAGGACACACCATGGCACATTGCACAAAATGCGGGGCAGCCGTTCCGGACAACTCTTCCTTTTGCGCCGCATGCGGAGCGCCCCAAGGCGCAGCCGTTGCAGGTCCAAGTGCGCCGGCCGTTGCCTCCGGGAGTCAATCACAAATGTCAGAAAATGTCGCCGGCCTGCTTAGCTACGTTCTCGGCTGGATTACGGGGCTGATTTTCTACTTCGTCGATAAGCGGCCCTTCGTGCGTTTCCACGCCGCGCAGTCGATCGTGGTCTTCGGCGGTCTTCACATCATCTATTTTGTTCTAGCGGCGTCTTTCGGGATGAGCTTGTTCACCGGCGGCTTCGGCGGGTTTTCGATGATATGGGCGCTGTACGGCCTTGTCGATCTGGCCGCCTTTATTCTCTGGATCGTGCTGATGATCAAGGCGTACCAGGGAACGCGGTTCCGCGTGCCGATCGCTGCGGATATCGCGGACAAAATCTTCCCCCACACATAACCTCTTTGCAGTTTGCTCGCTGATTGGAGCTGGTTCGTCCGCTTCGCGCGCCGGCTTTGCTGCACCGCCGCCTGGCAACCGAGCAGGCCCCCGCTATTGCCTTCGACTGGTGTGCGGCGTACGATTGTGACTTGGCGTTTGTCGCACGAGCCTTCCTGTAAGCTTTCACTTTAGACGCAGCGGGCGAGTTGCGATTCGTGTGTGGTTGCGGAGTGTCCCAAGTGGTGGAGAGAGTCCGGACGAAAGCGATCGCCGTGGTGGGCGCCCAATGGGGCGACGAGGGCAAGGGCAAAGTCGTCGATTACCTCGCCTCGTCCTTTGATTACACGGCGCGCTACGCAGGCGGCCACAATGCGGGTCACACCGTTATCTTTAACGGCCATCGCTACGTGCTGCAATTGGTCCCTAGCGGCATTCTGCGGCCGGAAAAAAAAGCCGTCATCGGCCCCGGAACAGTCGTCGATCCCGCAGCGCTGGTCGCCGAGCTTGAAAATCTTCGCAAGTCAGGGGTGGAGGTGCGCGGACGCCTTTTCCTCAGCAATCGCGCGCATCTGATTTTTCCCTATCACCGCGAAATGGACAAAGCGGCGGAAGCCGCGCGTGGCGAAGCGAAAATCGGAACCACATCGCGCGGCATCGGTCCAGCGTACGAAGACAAAATGGCGCGCCGTGGAATCCGCGTGTGCGAACTACTCGAGCCGGATTGCTTCCGCATCAAGCTCGAGCGCGTGATGGCGGAAAAAAATGCCATCAGCCAGGCCGCTTACGGCCATTCCCTGGAGACCGCCGGCGTGCTCGAACAGTATCTCGAGCTTGCGGCGCACATTCGCGGGCTCGCTGCAGACACTGCCGTGATGCTGAACCATGCCCTCGATCGCGGCGAATCGGTGCTCTTCGAGGGCGCCCAAGGCACGATGCTGGACATTGACCATGGAACCTATCCTTACGTCACCTCGTCGAACGCAATCTCAGGGGGTGCGTGCGCCGGTCTGGGTGTGGCGCCTACGCGCGTCACGGGCGTCGTCGGCGTCACGAAGGCATACACCACGCGCGTGGGCAGCGGGCCTTTTCCCACCGAGATGCCTGCTCTCGATGCTCAGGAAGTCCGTGCGCGCGGCAACGAATTCGGCGCGGTCACGGGTCGTCCACGGCGTTGCGGCTGGCTCGATCTTGTGGTTTTGCGCTACGCGAAAATGCTCAATGGAATCGATTCGCTGGTGGTGACCAAACTCGATGTGTTCGACGAGCAGCCCGAAATTAAGGTTTGCACCGGCTACCGTCACAAAGGCCAACCAATCGCGGAAATGCCTCCGGATGTAGAAACGCTCAGCCAGATTGAGCCAGAATACAAAACGCTGCCGGGATGGAAAAAGCCTACGCCGGGAATTCGCGACGTGCGCGATCTCCCCACCGCCGCACGCGACTATTTGAATTTTATTTCCGACCAGCTTCAAGTGGAAATAGGAATGATATCGACGGGACCCGAGCGTGACGCGACAATTGTTCCACGCGGAACCAAGCTCGCGTCCTGGCTTTAGTCCTCCATGCTTTCCTTCGAGAGCGCACGCGCAAAGGTGATCGAAGTGGTGGGTGCACGCGCAGGCGTTCCCCAATCCAAACTCCCGTCAACGGAAGCAATCGACCTGGATCGGGACCCATCTGGTGCGCTCGGCCGCATTCTTGCAGCGGAAATTATTGCGGACCGCAACTACCCGCCATTCGATCGTTCGATCCGCGATGGTTTTGCGCTGCGGTCGGCCGATGCCACGGAACCCGGAGCCCGGCTGCGCCTGATCGGCGAAAGCCGGGCAGGAGTTGCATTCGACGGTACCGTGAAAACGGGCGAGTGCGTGCGCATCTTAACCGGCGCTCCCGTGCCGCGAGGCGCAAATGCGGTGATGATGCACGAATACACGCGCAGCGAAGGAGATTTCATCGTGTTCGAGCAACCTGCGCGCGCCGGGCAGCATTTCGTCCTGGCCGGAGCGGAGGCGCGCGTGGGCGAAGTCCTGGTTCCCCGCGGAGCAAGACTGGGTTACGCGGAACTTGCAGTGGCGGCGGAAGTGGGGCACACGAGGATGGAAGTAAGTCGGCGTCCGCGCGTGGCGATTCTTTCGACCGGCGATGAACTCGTGGCGCTCGGCGAAAAGCCCGGACCTTTTCAGATTCGCAACAGCAACAATATTTCTCTGGCCGCGCAGGTCACTCTTGTCGGAGGCGAGCCTGTTCTCGAAGGCAGTGCGCTCGACGACGTCGCCGAGCTTCGCGCGCGCATCGAGCGCGGCCTTGCTGCCGATATGCTGCTTTTGAGCGGCGGCGTGTCCGTGGGCAAATACGATCTCGTCGAGCAAGTGCTGCAGGATTTGGGAGCGGAAATTTTCTTCGAGTCCGTAGCGATCCGCCCCGGAAAGCCGGCGGTTTTCGCATGGTGCCGCGGCAAACCTGTCTTTGGGCTTCCGGGAAATCCGGTCTCGACAATGGTCACATTCGAGCTATTCGTCGTTCCCGCAATCGAGCTGCTGTGCGGCCATCCGCCCCAGCCGTTGCCGCTTTTCAAAGCAATGCTGGCGCATTCGGTGGATGAAAAGGGCTCGGTCGCGCATTTCCTGCCTGCGCGGTTGAGTTGGCCGGACGGGGATTCTGGCCCCGGTCCCAAGGTGGAACTCGTTCTGTGGGAAGGTTCAGGCGACATCGGAGCTGTCGTCAGGGGCAACTGCTTCCTCGTGGTGTATCCGTCCAGGCCTCGCGTGGAAGCCGGTGAATGGGTCGACGTCTTCCCGCGGCGCGGAAACTTGTAACGCTTATAGCTACTCTGCATTTTGAAGTGTTTGTAACCTGGTCAAATCTATTGGCATCTATACCGTTGCGCCGACTAGGTCTGCCGGGCCCGATGTCACTTCGACATTGATGCGGGTACGTACAGGAGGTCACATGAAGACTGGTGCGCTGTGTATTGCGGCCCTTCTCCTATTGTCTCTCCCCGTCTTTGGACAAAATGCTGGTCACCCTAAAGCCGCGGCCAGCCATGGCCACCCTGACGTCGGCGGCGGGCATATACCCGCTCATGGGCCGGCTCCATCGCGAGGTTCAGCACATCCAACCGCTCCAGTGCAGGAAGCTCAACACCAACTTCCCGCGCAGGGAGACCATCCGGCGGCGCGCGGATTCGCCGATAAGCCGGGCCACCCAGAAGCGCCTCACGTCCACACAAAGGGCGATGTCTGGGTCGGACACAGCAGCGGCTCCAATGATCCGCACTACCATCTCGATCATCCGTGGGAGCACGGCCACTTTACTGGCGGCTTCGGCAAAAGCCATGAATGGCGGCTTGCGGGAGGCGGTCCGGGCCGGTTCTGGTTTGGCGGTTTCTATTTTAGTGTGGCTCCCTACGACGTCGGTTATTGCAATGACTGGAACTGGGACTCCGATCAAATCGTAATCTACGAGGACCCGGATCACGTCGGCTGGTACCTCGCCTATAACGTTAGACTGGGCACCTATGTCCACGTGATGTATCTCAGCTAAACGCGCTGGTCTTGGAGGGCCGTGCGAACCGCAGTACCGCGTGCGGCCCTTCCGGAACTTCCACTCACTGCGCCAACAGGGGCACAAGCGCTCCGATCAGGCGGCCTTCTTTTTCCGATTGGCCCAAATAAAGACGATCACTCCGGCCACAAATGCGATTCCGCCGTAGACGGCCCACTTGATTTGCCCGGTCATAAAGCTTCCCGGCAGCACATTGATTCCCTGGAGGAACCATACGCCGCCGAAAAAAACCAGGATCGCGCCCACGATATTCAGTACGATTCTCATGTTCCCCCCTGATATAGAATCGCCTTGGAAGACCGCCACTGCGGTAGCGATTCTCGCGTTGGCGCGGAGCGTACTGCGCTCGGGCACGAGAAGTCAACTTGCGTGCCGCGTTCGGCATAGCGACGTGCGTGGCGGTTCGAAGGAGGAAAGTATGCCTGTTTCTCGAATTTGGCTGGCCCGCTGGATTGGCACGGCCGCGACTGCAATTCTGCTTTCTCTGGGCACGTTTATTTTGCTTGGTTCGGCGAAGCCAAAAGCTCCGCCAAACGCCGCCGATATCGATCCCACAGCCGTAACTTACCAACTGCCCGATCAGATCAAATGGACGGGCGATCCCGCCGTCGCACAGACCGCAGTTCTCCACGGTGATCCATCAAAGCCGGGACTCTACGTCGTTCTTATCAAATGGGCTCCTCATCACTTCAGTCATCCACATTTCCATCCCAATGACCGCTACATAACCGTGCTATCGGGCACTTGGTGGGTCGGCACGGGGACAAAATACGATCCCGATTCCACGGTTCCGATGACTACCGGCAGCTACGTGGTTGACTTGGCAAAGCAAGTTCACTTCGATGGCGCCAAGGACGTGCCCGCCGTCCTCGAAATCGTGGGCGAAGGACCCGCCACCATGACGCCTGCGGAAGCAAAGTGACAAGCTCGACAAGCATTGGCGGAGCGGTGCACGATTCTGTTCATCACGAGCTGGAAGCTTAATGAAAGCCGCCAAGCGAACTAACCGAGGAGCGATTTGAACTGCCCCAAATGCGGATTGGAAGTGCCACCCGGCGCGGAATCGTGCCAAGCCTGCGGCGAATCGCTGGCAGGCTCAGCAGAAGAACGCGGAGACAAGAACCCTGCGGGAAATATCCCGGCACGGAAATTGATCGTTTATGCCGGTTTTTGGTTTCGTGCGGCGGCGTACTTCCTGGATACGTCCACTCTCGGTTTCGTTCTCGGTGGCATTGTTCTCAGGCCCATCTTGCTAAAAAATCACGTTGGGCCTTCCGTCCAAGACGCTTGGAAGTTTTACACTGGCGACAGCCCGCAAGCCACAGCCTTGCTGCTCTTGATCCAATTGGTAAGCTGGCTGTATTTCGCCGCATTTGAGAGTTCGCCATGGCAAGCCACCCCCGGAAAGAAAGTGCTGGGATTGCGCGTGACGAATCTTGAAGGCAAGCGCCTCAGCTTTATTCGGGCGTCGGGACGTTATTTCGGGAAAATAATATCGTGGCTACTTTTTGGCATCGGATTCGCCTTGGCAGGTTTCACGCAAAAGAAGCAAGCCCTGCACGATATGCTCGCCGGCTGCTTGGTGCTGAGGGATCCGTCGAAATTTTCGGCCGTCGTGAAATAGAAAAGGGCGATGCGAGTGGTCCCGAATTTCGCTACGCGCCGGAACTTCGTCGCGCGCCGGCTGCGCCAACGCTCTGCAGCTCGTGGCGGATTCTTTCAGTGAATTGCGATCCCTTCGCAATGCGGCTGCCCGCCTCCGCGATGTCCGCGGTGCGGTAACCCTGCTCCAGCACGCGATCGATGGCCGTTTCGATCCATTGCGACTCGGTTTCCAGTCCGAACGATTCGCGCAGCATCAGAGTCGCGGACAAAATCGCGCCCAGCGGGCAGGCTACGTCTTTGCCCGCAAGTGTGGGAGCCGAGCCGTGAATCGGTTCGTAAAGCGCGGGCTGGTCCGGACGTCCTCGGCTTAATGACGGAATCAATCCGATGGATCCCGCGAGCGCCGCAGCTTCATCGCTCAGGATGTCGCCAAACATGTTACCGGTAAGGATCACGTCAAACTGAGCGGGGCGAAGCATGATCTGCATCGCGGCATTGTCAACGTAAAGGTGATCGAGCGTCACACTCGGGTACTCGCGCGATAACCCGGCAACCGTTTCGCGCCACAGCGTCGAGCTCGCCAGCACGTTGGCCTTATCGACGCTGGTGAGATGCCGCTTGCGTGCGACCGCGCGCTCGAACGCGTATCGCGCCACTCGATCGATTTCGGAAACCGAGTATTCGGCAAGATCGCTGGCGCGCTCTTTGCTGATTTTGTGCTCGCCAAAGTAAATATCACCTGCCAGCTCGCGCACGATCTCAAAATCGCAACCGTCGAGCCGTTCCGGGCGCAGCGGCGAAATACTTCTCAGCGCAGGACGCAGTCGAATCGGCCGCAGATTGATGTAAAGGCCCAGTTCTTTACGCAGGCCGAGCAATCCCGCTTCTGGACGCGTTCCAAACGGCAATGCCTCCCACTTCGGGCCCCCGATCGCGCCCAGAAGAACTGCGTCCGCTGCGCGGCACGCGGCAAGAGTTTCGTCGGGGAGAGGAACTCCTCGCGAATCGATTGCATTGCCGCCAAACGGGAATTCGTGGAATTCGAAGCGGTGTCCGAATGCCGAAGCACAATCTTCCAGGATTTGAATGGCCGCGCGGGTAACCTCAGGGCCGATGCCGTCTCCCGGCAACACCGCAATCGTTTTGCGTAATTGTGTCATCGGCGATTTCGGTTTGTTTTCAACGCACGCTTGCGGCGGTTGGGTCGGTTTTGGACGGCGCGCCCGATTGGCGGCGAACTTGGTGGATGATGGAAATTAAATCGCGGTCCGTAATTTCCTTTTCCGCGTCGGCGCGCACCATCGCCAACCGGTAGCAGTCGGCAAGCTCCGCGTCCGTGGTTTCATATCCCAATTCCGCCAGGCGCGAACGAAATGCGTTTCGCCCGGAATGTTTTCCGAGCACCAGCTTCCGCGCCGGCACGCCCACTTTTTCCGGAACGATTATTTCGTAGGTCAGCGGATTCTTCAGGATGCCATCCTGGTGTATGCCGGCTTCGTGGGCAAACGCGTTTGCGCCCACCACCGCTTTGTTTGGCGGCACCGAAATTCCCGTGATCGTCGAAAGCATCCGGCTGGTCGGGTACAGCTTTTCGAGCTGGAGCCGCGTGCTCACGCTGTACCTATTTTGTCGAACGTGCAACGCCACGGCCAATTCTTCGAGCGAAGCATTGCCGGCGCGCTCGCCGATGCCGTTGATCGTGCATTCAATCTGGCGTACGCCTGCATCGATGGCAGCCAGTGAATTTGCCAGCGCCAGGCCGAGATCATCGTGGCAATGTGCGCTGAGCACGACTTGCGGATGCTTGCCCAGCCGCGCGCGCACTTGGCGGAACATTTCCTCGTAATCGTCAGGCGTGGAGTAGCCCACCGTGTCTGGCAAATTGATGATATCCGCGCCGGATCCACGGCCGCCAAAACCACCTGGCAGAGATAATCGATTTCGGTACGGCTCGCATCCTCTGCGGAAAACTCCACTTCCTCGCAGCGCTGGCG
>CAVPCI010000007.1:0-675502 GCA_963702375.1 uncultured Acidobacteriota bacterium | reverse complement strand
CTATCAATCCGATGAATGCTTTTGAAAGGCGGGATTTTGACATTTCGGCACCTCCGCACAATGCGATAGGCCCGGCACGGCCTGAGCAGTCGCCGCTATTCTACTCCGTTTAGATTGCCTCGCGCTCGTTTTGGGTTTTCCGGAGCGTGGGAGTGGTTCCTGCCTTCGCCACAAACTTTGTTCGTCGCGCAAGCTCATGAACACGGAAAGCCCGACTTGGCTGCGCTCGGTCCCAGTCATTCCGAACGGGCGTATAATGAAAGTCTGCGGCGTTTCGTCATGCGCGACCTGACAACCCTCCAAAAGACGGCGGCGCTTCACGAGGCTCGGTGGTGGGAGCCTGAAGCCACCGGTAAAGTTCACTGTTACCTGTGTCCTCGGCACTGCCATATTGGCGAGGGGCAAGCGGGGTTCTGTTTCATCCGCGCGAACCAGGGCGGGAAGCTTTACAGCCTCGGTTACGCTCATCCCGCCGCGCTGCAGATCGATCCTATCGAGAAAAAACCGCTCAACCATTTTCTTCCGGGCACGCGCGTCTTTTCCATGGGCACCGCGGGCTGCAACATGGGTTGTTTTTTTTGCCAGAACTGGGATATTTCGAAATCGCGCGCCGATCAGGTGCGGTCGTCGCACGTGCCGCCGGAAGATGTGGTCGCGCTGGCGATTCGCAATGGCTGTCCTTCGATTGCGTTCACGTACAACGAGCCGACGATCTGGGGCGAGTACGTGATCGACATCTGCCGCGTGGCGAAGGAATACGGCCTCAAAACCGTGATGGTCTCCAATGGCTACATTACCCGCGAGGCTTTTCACGACATTTACGACCACATTGACGCCGCGAATATCGACCTGAAAGCATTCACCGAAAATTTCTATGGCCGCATCACACTGACGCATCTTCAACCGGTGCTCGATACGCTTCAATGGCTCAAGAGCGAAACGAATGTCTGGTTCGAGATTACCAACCTGATGATTCCCGGGCTGAATGATGCGCCGAGCGAAACGCGCGCGCTTGTCGATTGGGTACTGGAACATCTTGGGCCGGACGTTCCGCTGCACTTCACCGCGTTCCACCCGGATTTCAAATTGCGCGATCGGGCCGGCACCCCGCCGGAAACGCTGCACGCGGCCCGCGCGATCGCGCTGGAAGCTGGCCTGCACTACGTCTACGAGGGGAATATTTACAGCGACGGCGGGAACACGTCTTGTCCATCATGCAAGGCGCTGCTGATCCGGCGCTCGTGGCATGACGTCCGGGAAAACAATCTAAAAAACGGCTGCTGCCCGAACTGCGGGGTTGCGATCCCGGGGCGATGGGCAAACAGTTCCTCGCAGCCGTCTGCAATGCGGGTTGCCAAGGCTCAGGTCGGCATCGGAGAGCGTTACGGGGATCTGAATTTGTGATGGAGAGCGCGTGATGAAGCTCACGGCCGCGGCGTCGTATCTGATCGAGCAGAAATATGACGAGTACACGCCGGAACAGCACGCGGTGTGGGCGGAACTCGTCCGGCGGCGGCTCCCGCAGATCGAAAGCTTCGCGTGCCGCGAGTATCTGGAAGGATATGAAATCATCGGACTGGAAAGCGACAAGCTTCCCAGTCTCACGGCGATTACGGCGCGATTGAAACCGCGCACCGGGTGGAGCGCAACTCCGGTGAGCGGTTTTCTGCCCAGCGACGCTTTTTTCGAAATGCTGGCGGCGCGCATGTTTCCCACGACCACGAAGCCGCGGAGCCGCAGCTCGCTCGAATACACTCCCGAGCCCGATATCTTTCACGATGTCTTCGGCCATGTTCCGATGCACTCGCATCGCGTGTTCGCGGATTTCCTGCAGCACTACGGCAGCGTTTGCGCGGGAATTAAGGACAAGGAAACTCTGGAACGCCTGGGACGCCTTTTCTGGTACACCGTGGAATTCGGGCTGATTCGAGAGGACGGCCGGCTGAAAATGTACGGCAGTGGTGTGATCAGTTCTCAGGGCGAGTGCAGCAACGTGTTCGAGGGAGGCTGCGAGGTGAGAGACTTCAGCCTCGATGAAGTTCTGAACACTCCGGTAAAAGTGGACAGCATCCACCACCTGCTTTTTGCCATCGAAAGTTTCGATCAAATCTACGAAGCCATGCACGAAGCAGAGCGCCGCGTGCTGACGGCGTCTCCGCCATCGAGATAATTTATTTTGACCGCCCGGCAAATCCCGCAAGCTACAAATTCATTGACTGAAAAAATCCCGCGTGCTATCCACGCACTCGCGCCGCGAATTTGCCTTCACGCCATAATGAGCTCACCGGGCGCATGCAAGGGAGATTGATCGACAATGTCCATCGTTCTGCCGCCAAACGTATCCGAGAAATCCTTCCAGAAGGCGCTGGACGCGTTCGCCGGAGTCGTGGGGAAGCAGTGGGTGCTGGCGACCGACGAAGATCGCCATACGTACATGGACATCTATGCCGCGGGCGACGCCGACCAGCATCTTCCGAGCGCGGCGGTGGGTCCGCAATCGCCCGAGGAAGTGCAGGCCATCATTCGCATCGCCAACGAACATAAGGTGCCGCTCTGGCCGATCTCGCGCGGCAAGAATTTAGGATATGGAGCGGCGGCGCCATGCATGAGCGGCACCGTGGTGCTGGATTTAGGGCGGATGAGGCGGATTCTGGAAGTGAACGAGCGCTTAGGCTACTGCTTGATCGAGCCGGGCGTGGGCTTCTTCGACCTGTTCAACTATTTGCAGACGAACAAAATTCCGTTGTGGATGTCTGTGCCGGCGAACTCCTGGGGCAGCGTGGTGGGCAATGCGCTCGAGCGCGGCTACGGCTACACACCGTACGGCGACAACACCACCCACATATGCGGGATGGAGGTCGTGCTTCCGAATGGTGAGATGGTTCGCACCGGCACGGGCGCGATGTCCAACAGCCCTTGCTGGCAGTTATTCAAGTATGGGTTCGGGCCGGCGTGGGACCAATTGTTCGTGCAATCGAATTTCGGCGTGGTAACGAAAATGGGGCTGTGGCTGATGCCGGAGCCCGAAGCCACGCTAGGACTCGCCATGCAGCTGCAAGAGCCGGACGACGTCGGTTGGGCGGTGGACGAGCTCGCGCCGCTGCGACTGAACGGTGTGCTGCTGCAAAGCCCGAGCATCGGCAACTCGCTGCGTATCGCCGCGACGCAGTCGCAACGCAGCCAATGGTATGACGGCGATGGGGCCATGCCGGACGACGTGCTCAGGCAGGTGCTGCAGAAATTTGGGCTGGGCTGGTGGAACATCGACCTGCGGCTATACGGATACGATGATGTGAACGAAGCTCACGCGCGCATCATCAAGAATGCCTTCGCCAAACACACCAAGCAGGAATTCAAAGTGACGAAGTGGCATCGCGGCGATCCCATCGCCAATTCAGGCGCGGGTATTCCCAGCACCAACGCGCTGCAGATCGTGAATTGGCGCGGCGGCCGCGGCGGGCACCTCGGATTTTCGCCGGTGATGCCGCCGACCAGCGAGCACGTGTTGAAGCAGTTTCATAGCACCAAGAAACGCTACGAAGAAATCGGGGTGGACTATTACGGCTCGTTCACGCTGATGGAGCGCTACACGACGAATGTCAACTTGATGGTTTACGATCAGAACGATGCGGCGCTGACGGCCAAGGTGCGCGCTTTATTCAAGGTCCTCGTGGCTGATGCGGCGAAGGAAGGCTACTCCGAATACCGGACGCACCTTTCCTACATGGACGACGTGACCCTCACCTTCGATTACAATAATCATGCCTTGCGCCGGCTGAACGAAACCGTGAAGGACGCGCTCGATCCCAACGGCATTTTGGCTCCCGGCAAGCAGGGAATCTGGCCGAAAACATATCGGAGCGAGAAGACATAATATGGAAATATTTCCCGAAACAGGATGTCTTGCAAGACTGGCGATCGTGATCGCACTGGGCGGGTTGCTCGCCGCTTTCGGAATAGCGGACCTGCGCGCCCAAGAGAAAGCGTCGGACGCTTCCGCGCGCAAAATGGTGGAGGGGAAGGCGCTATTTGAAGCTCGCTGCGGGTATTGCCATCTCGCAGGCGGGACGGGCACGTTGATGCTCGGGCGGCGTCTCGGCAAAGATAAAGCGCTGCTCGCGTCGCGCACGGATTTGAGCGTCGAGTACATCAAAAAGATTACTCGCGTGGGAATCAATAGCATGCCGCCCCATACGCGGATCGAAGTTCCCGATAGCGAGCTGGATTTAATCGCGGCGTATCTCACGCGCCCGGAATCCGAGCGCGGCGCTTCCGAACCCAAAGCTGACAATTTGCCGGGGAGTGGCCCTGTCCGTGAATAGACGCGATCTCTTGAAACGAGCGGGCGCAGCGATTATTCCCGCGGCAATCCTGGGGTCGCGGGTGCCGGCGTTGGGCATTTCGCGGCAGCCCGGAATTTCGCGAATCGCGGCAGTCGTGTACGACGAACGCTATAGCGACTGCCGATCGTTTGCCAATATTCTTCTGCGGCACGGGGCGACTCCGTTTCCAGTGAAGGGCGATTGCGGCCAGCTATGGCACGGCGCGCTGACGGAGCACTTGGCTCGGAACCGCGGAAACGTGGCCGGCCTAACGACGGATTCCGATTGCGTGGTATCGCGGGCGTGCGGAAGGGAGCTTGGCCTCGGCCTTGTTTACGAGGGCGCGCACGATAGCCGCGGATCGAGCGACGTCATGCATCGACTACGAAGCACCGCTTACCAGCGTGAAATCGTCGCCGCCCTCGGCGGTGATGGCGCACCCTGGGCTGTGTCCCTCGCTCAATCGCTGCTCCGCGCGCCGCCTACGATCGTGCGGCGATTTTGCCTTCTGTGTCACTGAAGACCCCTCGCTCGTTCGACCACCCCGGCTACCTGACTTCCTGGCTCCTCGAAAAGTCTGCATGAACTCGCGTTTTTTTTTTTTTTTTTTTTTTTTTTTTTTTTTTTTTTTTTTTTTTTTTTTTTTTTTTTTTTTTTTTTTTTTTTTTTTTTTTTTTTTTTTTTTTTTTTTTTTTTTTTTTTTTTTTTTTTTTTTTTTTTTTTTTTTTTTTTTTTGGTAAAGTATTTAGACCAATGGCGTGGATTGATCTCCGAGCGGAACTCCCCGGCAAGAACGCGAAGCGACGGAGCCGGAACAACCCAAAACCAACAAACCGATCTTCATAGCCCTCATACGCACAGAGAGCAGAATCGAAGTTGACATCTTCGCAGCTACCTTTTGTAATGAATTGCTTCAGCCATGTACACGCCCGTCCCATCCCGCTTGTGACAGCTACGGCGAAGGACCCGAGGGCCCACGGGGCGTCGAAACGCCACGCTTTTCTGGTCGCGTCGGGGATTTTCCTCAGCCGCATCGCGGGACTGATCCGGGAACGCGTATTCGCACACTACTTCGGCAACTCCGATGCGGCCGACGCTTTTAAAGCCGCGTTCCGCATTCCCAACTTCCTGCAGACGCTGTTCGGCGAAGGGGTGCTTTCCGCTTCTTTTATTCCGGTGTACGCCGGCTTGTTGGCCCGGAAGGACGACGAAGAGGCTCGGCGCACCGCCGGCGCAATTGCAGGACTTTTGGCTCTTACCACGTCGATCATCGTCCTGATCGGCGTGCTTGCTACGCCCTACCTGATTGACGCGATCGCTTTTGGTTTTCACGGAGAGAAGCGCGAGCTGACGATTCGGCTGGTGCGAATCCTGTTTCCCGGCGCAGGCCTGCTGGTTTTCTCGGCGCTGTGCCTCGGCGTCCTCAATAGCCACCGGCGATTCTTTCTTTCCTACACCGCGCCGGTCTTCTGGAACATCGCGATGATCGCGACGATGTGGGGCTGGGGAGGGCGGTACGCGCAGTTCCCGCTGGCGCTGATTCTGGCGTGGGGATCGGTGGTTGGCAGCGGGATACAGGTCGCCGTTCAATTGCCGGTGGTTCTGAAGCTCCTGCACGGCCTGCGCCTTTCGCTGCAACATCAGACTGAAAACGTGCGCGAGGTGATCCGGAATTTCTTTCCTGTGTTCATCGGCCGCGGCGTGGTGCAAATCAGCGCGTACGTGGACGGCTTGCTGGCGACGCTTTTGCCAACCGGCGCTGTGGCGGCTTTGGCGTATGCGCAGATTCTCTACACGCTCCCTGTCAGCCTCTTCGGAATGTCGGTTTCGGCCGCGGAGCTACCGCACATGTCCGGCGCGCTCGGCGACGATCGGGAGGTGGCGGAGGCACTTCGCGCCCGCCTCGATTCCGGCCTGCGCCAGATTGCATTCTTCGTGGTGCCATCCATTGCTGCGTTCGTTTTTCTCGGCGACGTGATTGTCGCGGCCATCTACCGGACAGGACAGTTCAAGCAGGCCGATGTGATCTACGTTTGGGGCATCCTGGCGGGCGCCACCGTCGGGCTGCTCGCGCAAACGCTGGGCCGGCTCTATTCCTCGACGTACTACGCGCTGCGTGATACGCGCACGCCCCTGAAATTCGCGATTGTGCGTGTGGTCTTGACAACCGTTCTCGGCTATCTGTGCGCGATTCCGCTGCCGCCTGCCATCGGAATCAGTCCTCGCTGGGGTGTCGCGGGCCTTACGATTTCCGCTGGGGTCTCTTCGTGGGTTGAGTTCACTTTATTGCGGCGTACGTTGAACCAACGGATCGGGCGCACCGGACTGGCCGCGGCCTATCTGATGAAGCTATGGCTGGCGGCGCTTGCGGCGGCGGCAATCGGCTGGCTGATACACCGGCATGTGGGCCATCATTCTGCCATTTTCATTGCGATCCTGGTGCTCGGGCCGTACGGGATCGCGTATTTCGGCGCGGCGTGGGCGCTAGGAGTCCGGGAAGCGCTCGGATATTTCGCCCGGCTGATGCTTCCGCTGAAGGGGTCCAAGCCCCGTTAGAAGGTGCTGACGGCGCTGAAATGTCCGCGCTCAGAATTTAAAGACGATGCCGAACGAAATCTTCGGGCTGAGTTGATAGCTGTGGAAAAACTTAGTTCCCACCATGTCAGCCTGGACGCGGTAGGCAAGGCGGCGACGAGGGATTCCCAAGTCCACCCCGCCTCCGGCTTCATAGGAGAAAGCGTTTTGGCTCCCCAACGCTGTCTGCGGTACAAACTTTGCATATCCGACTAAGCCGTGAGCCCAAAGCTCCAGATTGCGTGGGCCTAACCACCGGAAGCGTGGGCCGCCCATATAGTCGATGAATCTTGAGCTCTGATTTAAAAAGCCTCCAAATTGCACAAGAATATCGCCGTCAGCGCCAATCCATGGAGCTTTCGGATAGTAGGCGACTCCCAGATCAATGCCGTTCATGTTTTCCTTCCGGTTGGGAAGCGCGTAGAAACGGAAAAATGCATAACCGGCGTAGAGCTGCAAGTTATATGTTTGGAAAACGCGGTATACGTTTGATTTCGGGGCTGGCGGCTCGCTCGGCGAATTCGAACCAAGGGCTGGGGATGCAGATACATCGGTGTTTGCTGGCGTAGCAGGGGATGCAGGTATCGGTGGCTCGGTGAGAGTGGGCGACGATCCGGCCAAGGCCATCTCTGGAGCGGGTGACGGTGAGAACAGCGCGTTCGCGGAATTGTCCTGCGCGAAGCCGGTGGCGACATATACAAGGATCGCTCCAAGCAGGAATGCAGCCTGTTTCATCGCCTATCTCCCCTGAGCCGGTCGCCAAGGTTGTGCGCCTTCTAATTTCGCTGAGAATGGGCCGGGGTGTCCACCCAAAACTCAACCTGGCCCGACTTGAGCGATTGATACTGCCGCGGAGTTGGTCGCCCGAGGGATCGCGCGAAGTATTCGACGGCGGGTGGCAAGCAAAAACCGCGGCTTAGCAGTAGATGGCGTGTGTTAGAATACTAGAGGAAATGGCAGTGAGAATAGGGCACTTGGAGTAGCTTTTTTAACGGCGACGCGGGAGTTTGCCGCACATGAGCAGCATCCAAAGTTGGGACGCTGAACGGGCCTTAGAACGCATCCGGGAGCTGGCACGCCTTCCTGGAGCGCTCCTTCCCATCCTGCATGCCCTGCAAGAAGAATTCGGCTACGTCGATAAGGCTGCGATCCCCCTGATTGCCGATACGCTGAATATTTCCAAGGCCGAGGTGCACGGCGTGATCAGTTTTTACCACGATTTTCGCCACGAGCCTGCGGGCCGTCACATGCTGAAGATGTGCCGCGCGGAATCGTGCCAATCGATGGGTTGTGAACGCATGATCCGTCACGTGGAAGACCGATTGGGAGTGAAGCTGGGCGAGACTACCCGCGACGGCGGCTTTACCGTGGAACCCGTCTATTGCTTGGGCAATTGCGCACTCTCTCCCGCGGTAATGCTCGATGGAAAACTCTACGGACGAGTCTCGCCAGAGGTCGCTGATTTTTTGATCGATAGCGCGCAGAGGCACGCATGAGCGTCAAGGTCTATGTCCCATGCGACGCTGCGGCCGTTTCTGTGGGTGCGGATGCCGTCGCCAAAGCGATCGCGGAGCAAATCGCTTCGCGTCGAGGTGATGTCTCGCTGATCCGGAATGGTTCGCGCGGCATGTTTTGGCTGGAACCGTTGGTCGAGGTGGAAACTCCGCGCGGCCGCGTAGCCTACGGACCGGTTTCCGCCGATAGCGTCTCTGGCTTATTCGACGCGGGATTTCTCGAAGGAAAAGCGCACAAGCTTTGTCTTGGCCTTACTGAAGAGATTCCTTTCTTGAAGAAGCAGGAACGGCTCACCTTCGCGCGCTGCGGAATCACCGATCCGCTTTCGCTTTCCGATTACATGGCTCACGGCGGATATCGCGGCCTGGAGAAAGCCATCGAGCTCACCGCGCAAGCAATCGTGGAAGAGGTCACCAACTCCGGCCTTCGCGGGCGCGGAGGCGCGGGCTTCCCCACAGGAATCAAATGGCGCACGGTGCTCAACACTGAGGACGACCAAAAGTATATCGTCTGCAACGCGGACGAGGGCGATAGCGGCACCTACGCCGATCGAATGATCATGGAAGGCGATCCCTTCGTCTTGATCGAGGGCATGACCATTGCCGGAATGGCCGTCGGCGCCACGCGCGGCTACATCTACCTGCGCTCGGAATATCCGAACGCATTCAGAACCCTGCAGCGCGCAATTGAAATCGCGCATAGCAAGGGCTACCTCGGCGAGAATGTCGCAGGCAGCGGCAAGAGATTCGATATGGAAGTGCGCTTGGGAGCGGGCGCCTACATTTGCGGCGAAGAAACCTCACTGCTCGAAAGCCTGGAAGGGAAGCGCGGCCAGATTCGTTTCAAGCCGCCGCTGCCCGCGATCAAAGGCCTCTTCGGCAAGCCGACGGTGGTCAACAACGTGATCTCGCTGGCCACAGTGCCGATTATTCTGGATAAAGGCGGCGCGTACTATCGCGATTTCGGCATGGGCAAATCGCGCGGCACGCTGACCATCCAGCTCGCGGGAAATATCAAGCATGGCGGCCTGGTGGAAAAAGCCTTCGGCCTCACCCTGCGCGAAGCAATTTACGATTATGGCGGCGGCACAGCCAGCGGACGTCCGTTGCGCGCCGTGCAAGTGGGCGGGCCGCTCGGCGCCTATTTTCCGGAATCGCTGCTCGATACGCCGCTCGATTACGAAGCCTTCGCCGAAAAGAAGGGCATGCTCGGCCACGGCGGCGTGGTCGTCTTCGACGATACGGTTGATCTCGCGCATCAGGCGCGCTTCGCCATGGAATTTTGCGCTGTGGAAAGCTGCGGCAAGTGCACGCCCTGCCGCGTCGGCTCCACGCGCGGCGTCGAAGTAATCGACAAGATCATCGCCAACCAGGATCGCACGCAAAATTTGGAACTGCTCGCCGATCTTTGCGAGGTGATGACGGATGGGTCGCTCTGCGCTCTCGGCGGACTCATTCCCTTTCCCGTGCAGAGCGCGATTCGCCATTTTCCGGAAGATTTTGATAAGCCGGCGCCGCCCCCGCCGGTCACCAACGCCCGCAATACTCAGGAGTCGAGATCATGGAGCTGATTCGAGAAATCGATTACGGAACGCCGAAGCGCGTCTCCGAAACAAACGTCACGCTGGAAATCGACGGCAAGTCCGTCACCGTCCCCGCGGGCACCTCGCTGATTCGTGCCGCAGCCGAGGCCGGCATCCAAGTGCCCAAGCTTTGCGCCAGCGACAACCTGGAGCCGTTTGGTTCCTGCCGCCTTTGCCTGGTGGAGATCGATGGACGCCGCGGCACGCCCGCGTCCTGCACCACTCCCGTGGAAGCGGGAATGAAAGTTCACACGCAATCGCCACGCCTCGCCAAGTTGCGCCGCGGTGTGATGGAACTCTACGCCTCCGATCATCCGACTCGATTGGCTCAACGGCGGGAAAACCGTGAGCTCCGAATTTCAGGAAATGGCTGAAGCGGTCGGCTTGCGCGAGGTTCGCTACGGCCGCTCGGGCAAGAATCACCAGAACGCCGAAAAGGACGACTCGAACCCGTACTTCACCTTCGATCCGGCCAAGTGCATCGTGTGCTCGCGCTGCGTGCGCGCCTGCGATGAAGTCCAAGGCACCTTCGCGCTCACCATCGACGGGCGCGGCTTTGCGTCCATGGTTTCCGCGGGCGATAAGCCTTTCATCGAATCGGAATGCGTCTCGTGCGGAGCCTGCGTGCAGGCGTGTCCAACGAACAGCCTTCTGGAAAAGTCCGTGATGCAAAAGGGCGAACCCGACCGCAGCGTCGTTACCACTTGCGCCTATTGCGGTGTGGGCTGCTCGTTCAAAGCCGAGCTGAAAGGCGACGAAGTCGTCCGCATGATGCCCTACAAGGAGGGCAAGGCGAATCACGGCCATTCTTGCGTGAAAGGCCGTTTTGCCTGGGGCTACGCGACGCACAAAGATCGCATTCTCAAGCCCATGGTCCGCGCGAAAATTACCGACCCGTGGCGCGAAGTAACGCTGGGAAGAAGCGATCGGCCACGCGGCCAGCGAATTCAAGCGCATCCAGGCCAAGTACGGACGCGATTCGATCGGCGGCATCACCTCTTCGCGCTGCACGGACGAAGAAACCTACCTCGTTCAAAAGATGGTCCGCGCCGCCTTCGGCAACAACAATACGGACACGTGCGCTCGCGTCTGCCATTCGCCCACGGGCTATGGCATGAAGACAACTCTTGGCACCTCCGCCGGCACGCAGAACTTCGATTCCGTGGAACACGCCGATGTGATCATGATCATCGGCGCAAACCCCACCGACGCGCATCCGGTATTCGCCTCGCAAATGAAGCGCCGGTTGCGCCAGGGCGCCAAGCTCATCATTGTCGATCCGCGACGCATTGACCTCGTCAAGTCGCCGCACGTCAAAGCCGACTATCATCTGCCGCTGCTGCCCGGCACCAACGTCGCCATGATTAACGCGTTGGCGCACGTGGTGGTCACCGAGGGCCTCGTGGATGAGCCGTACGTGAAAGAGCGTTGCGATTTGGCGGCTTTCGAGCAGTGGCGCAACTTCGTTGCCGAAAAGCGCAATTCGCCCGAAGCCATGGAGCCTGCCACCGGAGTGCCTGCCGCGGACGTTCGCGCGGCCGCGCGCCTCTACGCCACCGGCGGCAACGGAGCCATCTACTACGGCCTCGGCGTTACCGAACACAGCCAGGGCTCCACGATGGTGATGGGCATGGTCAATCTCGCCATGGCCACCGGCAACATCGGCAAGGAAGGCGTGGGCATCAATCCCTTGCGCGGACAAAACAACGTGCAGGGCTCCTGCGATATGGGTTCATTCCCCCACGAATATCCGGGATACCGGCACGTCTCCGAGAATGCCGTGCGCGAGTCGTTTGAGGCCGATTGGAAGGTTCCTCTCCAGTCCGAGCCTGGTCTGCGCATTCCGAACATGATCGATGCGGCCTTGGACGGCACCTTCAAGGGCCTCTACATCCAAGGCGAAGACATCGTCCAATCCGATCCCAATACGCAGCACATCTCGGCCGGTCTCGCCGCGATGGAGTGCGTCGTCGTCCAGGACCTCTTCCTGAACGAGACCGCCAGCTACGCTCATGTGTTTCTGCCAGGATCGTCTTTCCTCGAAAAAGACGGCACGTTCATCAACGCGGAACGCCGCATCGGCATGGTGCGAAAGGCCATTCCCTCCCTGGCCGGGAAGGCCGATTGGGAAGTCACCATCGCGCTTTCCAATGCGCTGGGGTATCCGATGCATTACAACCATCCGTCCGAAATCATGGATGAAATCGCGCGGCTCACCCCGACCTTTGCCGGCGTCACCTACGAAAAGCTCGATCGGCTGGGCAGCTTGCAATGGCCCTGCAACGACAAGGCGCCCGAAGGCACGCCCGTCATGCACATCGGCGGCTTCGTCCGCGGGAAGGGCCGCTTCATGATCACTGAATTCATGCCCACCGACGAGCGCGTCAACGGTCGCTTCCCGCTGATCCTCACCACCGGGCGCATACTTTCGCAATACAACGTGGGCGCGCAAACGCGCCGCACGGACAATAACGTCTGGCACGACATGGACGTGCTCGAGATTCATCCTTCCGACGCGGAGGACCGCGGCATCAAGGAAGGCGATCTGGTCTCGCTCGCCAGCCGCTCGGGCGACATCACTTTGCCCGCGCGCATTTCCGAACGCATGCAGCCGGGTGTGGTCTATACCACGTTCCACCACGCCATGACCGGCGCGAATGTCGTCACCACGGAATTTTCAGACTGGGCCACGAACTGTCCCGAGTACAAAGTGACGGCGGTGCAAGTGCAGCTCGCGCGACACATTTCCGAATGGCAGGAGCATTACCGGAAGACTCGGGAACTAACCACGCGAATCTCGCACGAGACTCCCGCGAGCGACTAGCCATGGAAGCCGAGAACATGGTTCACATGGCGAACCAGATCGCCCTCTTCTTCGCCAGCTATCCGAAAGATGAGGCGGTGGCCGGCGTTACCGACCACCTCCAAAAATTCTGGGAGCCGCGCATGCGCAAGCAGATCATCGAGTACGTCGCGCACGGCGGCGGTGGTCTCCACGACCTGGCCCTCGAAGCGGTAAAACAACTCCAGTAAGCGCGGCTCCGGAATATTCTCTCCAGGTAACCGATCCTTTTTATTCGATTGGCGACGAGCGATTCGGGTTCGCGGCCGCGGCGTCAGGAATTCTCGCGGCGATTCTCGATTTCGTGCAGATGCTCCTGAAGCCGCTCAAGAACTTCTTCCTTTTTCCCGTTGCAGATTTCGCGCTCCACTTCGTCGAGCGCAAAATGAACGATGTCGTGATGGTGGATTTCATTTCCCGGGAGGTACTCGCTGAATTCGAGCCACACTTTGTGCAGCAGGTCGATTTCTTTGGACGTCAATCGCGGGGCGTGAGGGCCGAGATAGAACACTTGTTCCCGACCGGAAGGGGAAAAGACCTCGAGCGAGAGATGAGGCTTGGGCTCGAGCATGCGTTCCCAAGCGAGGCCGATTTCGCGCGCCTGTTCCGTCACACTACTCTTCGAGGAACTGCCCAGGACGATCGAACTTGATTGAAGATTGGCTGCGGTGCGCAAGATGCCTTCCCAAAGGTCGTTCGCGGCGGCAACGGCGAGCCGCACCGGCTTGCCTTCTTTTTCGGCAATGGCCAGAACTTTGGTGAAGAGCAACTGTTCGATGTTGGTGAAAAGTTGGTCCGGCGCAAGAGCGTATTCGCCCGAGGCGGCTCGCCGCAGCATGCGCACGTGCAAAACCACAATTTCCGCCTCGCGCCGCTTGGCGCGCCGTAAAGCGGCTTCCAAAGGATACAGCGCGTAGTAGGTGCTCAATGGCACAAGAATGTTGCCGGGGCGGACGCCCACATTTTCCAGGGTGAGTTCGGCTTCCTGGGCGAGATTGAATTTATCGAGCTCGGCGTGGGATTGGGTCTGCTTTTTGGTGATCTTTTCCGAGATTTCGAACACCGCAAAGAAAATAAGTGTGAAAGCGACTCCAGAAACAGTGGCGACTTGCTTGGTGAAGAGATTGATGAAGCACAAGGCAAACAAAGTGAGGGTGATCAGAGCCACTCCGATGGGAATCTCCACGTTGGCGATTTTCAGATTTAAGGGCACGCGAAATTCCCGGCCGCCCGGCTGTTTGTAGCGGAGCACCAGCACCGCTAGCCCTTTCATCGCAAAGCTCCACATCACGCCGAACGCGTAGGCCTCGCCGAGCAGGAAGATGTTTCCCCGGCTCAGAACGATGGTGAAGATCTGCAAGCCCACGACGAGGTTCAGGATTCGATAAGAGGTCCCGAAACGGCGGTGCGGCTGGCGGAACCAGCCGGGCAGAATGCCGTCCTCGGAAACGCGGTTCAAGACGCCGTTGGAGCCCACGATGGCCGTATTGACCGCTCCTGCCAGCATCAAAACTCCCACCACCACAACAAAAATGCGGAAGGCGATTCGGGCGGACAATGGCCCAACAAGATGCATGGCCAGTCCGCTGATGGGGTTATCGGAGAAGTTGCCGCGCACCGAGTCCGGGATAATCATCACCGCAAAAAACGCCACGCCGGCTGTGAAAATCATGCTGTACAGAAAGATCACTAGCCCGGCTTTCTTCAGGTTGGGCAGCTTCGGATGCTCGATTTCGCGATAAACCTGCGCCATGGTTTCTTCACCGCTCATGGCCAAAACTGAGTGACCCAGCCCGATAAAAATGCCAATCAAGCCGATCGTGTATGGCAACGAGGTGTGGCGCAGCCACCCGAGAGCGTCACTCGAGTAAGTGATGTTCGAAAGGTGCGGCCAGGGTGGAAGATGGACGCCCCGCACCCACAGCGTGTAGCTGCACCATACGATCATCAGGATCACCATCACGGTGGTCACGTACATGATGCGCAGGGCTTTTTCGCTGGATTCGGGAATGCCCTTGATGTTTTCCCACCAGAAGTAGAGCGTAACGAGTATCGCAAACACCGCGGCCGTTGCGTTCACGGGCAGAACAAGATTGAAATGCGCGTAACGCAGCAATTCGTTCAGCAGGCCAACCAGATACAGGCCCGCCGACACGCCGCTGATGGGTCCCGTGAGAATGTAGTCGAACATCAGGGCTGACACGGAAAACTTCGCCAGCGTTGAGCCCATTCCTTCCTTCACTACGCGATAGACACCCCCGCGCACGAACATGCCGCAGCTTTCGTAATAGAGCTGCTGAACCGCGAAGGCGAAGAGCATGATGGCGAGAATGAACCAAGGGGCCGTCTTGCCGATAAAATGTTCCGCAATCGCGCCTGCGTAGAACGCGGACGATCCCAAATCGTTGAGGACCACGGCGGCCGCCCGCCAATACGAAATGAAGGCCAGCATAGCCGTGGTGGCCACCAGGACTTTTGCGGCCGGCCGAACGGCGCTCGCAAGAGAAGAACCTGTAGTCTTTGACGCCATGAGTTCCTATGAGACCGAGAGATTTATGCTGACAAGATTAGAGGAAGGGCATAAGTGCGCCATAAGGAAGACGTCAAGATTTCGTAAAGACCATTCAGAACCCTCAATCTGTCAATGACATACGGTCCCTAAAAAACTTGTAAATTTCGAGCCTCAGAAGTTGTCAGATCGAAGGAAAATGCCTACGATGAAATCAGTGAAAGAATTTGTGCCTCACCGGCTGCTTCGCAATGGCGACCTGATGACCATCGCGCCCGCGCTTTTGCAGCGGCGCTTTCCGCGGCTGCCACCAGCTCAGCCAAGGCTATTTGACGTGGAGCCGGGAACCCAATTGTGCGGCCAGTGTCACTGGCATGCGCAGCCCCGCAGACATCCCACTCTGTTGCTAGTGCACGGCCTGGAAGGATCGAGCGACTCGGCCTATATCCTCGGCTGCGCGGAGAAGGGCTGGACGGCGGGCTTTAACGTCGTACGACTGAATCAGCGGAATTGCGGCGGCACGGAGCGGCTCACTTCCACACTCTACCATTCAGGGCGCAGCGATGATTTTCGTGCGGTAGTGATGGAACTGATCGAGCGCGACGAGCTGCCGGAGATTTTCGCCGCTGGATTCTCGATGGGCGGGAACCTGGTTCTAAAAATGGCCGGGGAATTCGGCGATTCAGCGCCGGAGCAACTTTGCGGAGTCGTGGCCATTAATCCCTCGCTCGATCTGGCATCCTGCGCCGACGCTCTGGGAGCGCCACGGAATTTCATTTACAAGAAGTATTTTGTAAGGCGATTGAAGCGCAGGATCCGGCACAAGGCGGCGCTTTTTCCGGACATATATATGACCGACGGTACGGGCGCTCGCCTCCGCCGAGTTCGCAGCGTTCGCCAGTTCGATGAAGAAATCACTGCGCGGTTCTGCGGATTCAAGGGCGCGGATGACTACTACGCGCGATCGAGCGCGATGCGCGTGATCGCGGCCATTCGGAGGCCCACGCTCATCCTCACCGCGCAGGACGATCCCTTCGTGCTATTTTCCAGTTTTGGCATCGCCGCGATCCGGGAAAATCCCGACGTGCGGCTGGTAGCGCCGCGGCACGGCGGGCACTGCGCCTTCATTTCTCAGGAAGATGGCCCCGAGCGATTTTGGGCGGAGGCGCGCCTGGTGGAATTCTGCAAGGAAAATTCGAAGCTTTAGATTCGTGTAGCTCCCGTCATTCTTTACACCACAACCGTTTGAAATTCTCCTCGGACCATGACATCCTCGTTGGTAGCGGCGCTAGGCGTCGAGCGCCACCAGCGGGACGACAGTGCAAAGTCCCTGGCGGTGACAAGGCTAATCGACACAAGCGTCGAGTAGAATTGTCCGTATCTCCTTAAAAACAAAGGAAGGACGCCGGTCTTACCCGTCACGAATTCGGGATCGGCTGGCGATGGATTAGGTGTTCGGAGGAAGCATGTTGCGGGTCGGATTCATCGGATGGCGAGGAATGGTTGGGAGCGTTCTCCTGCAGCGGATGCGGGAGGAAGGCGACTTCTCCGGCCTCGAGCCGGTATTTTTCTCGACGTCCAATATTGGCGGCGCAGCTCCAAGCGAAGCCGGTGACGGCGCAGCGCTCCACGACGCGAGAAGCCTGAAGATTCTTGCGAGCTGCGATGCTCTCATCAGTTGCCAGGGTGGCGAATACACCACTGAAGTCTATGCGCCTCTGCGCGAAAGCGGCTGGAAGGGATACTGGATTGACGCAGCCTCAACGTTGCGCATGAGCGACGATGCCGTCATCATTCTCGATCCTGTGAACGCAGATGTGATTCAGGATGGCCTCGCGCGCGGCCTGCGGACCTTCGCGGGGGGCAACTGCACCGTTAGCTTGATGCTGATGGCAGTGAGCGGACTTTTCAAGGCTGGATTGGTCGAGTGGATGACCACCATGACCTACCAGGCGGCTTCCGGCGCGGGCGCGGCAAAAGTGCTCGAACTCGTCAAACAGATGGAATGCCTCACCGACTCGACCCGCAAATCGCCGTCCGAGAATGCGCTCGAGATCGACCGCATGGTGATCGAGCGGCAACGGGCCGGTTCGCTCCCTGTCGCGGAATTTGGTGTGCCGCTGGCTGGCAGCCTCATCCCCTGGGTTGATAAGGACATGCCCGGCGGCCAGACCAGGGAAGAATGGAAAGGCATGGCCGAAAGCAATAAGATCCTCGGACTCGATCCGCCCATCCCGATTGACGGCATCTGCGTCCGTATCAGCACTATGCGCTGCCACAGCGCCGGACTCTGTATCAAACTTACCAAAGACGTCCCGCTCGATGAAATCGAAGCCGTGCTCGCGGGCGGAAATCCCTGGGTGCGCACCATTCCGAACACGAAAGACTCCACTTTGCGCTGCTTAACCCCAACGGCCGTCTCCGGCACACTCAACGTCCCGATTGGGCGGCTTCACAAGCTGAATATGGGACCGGAATACTTGGGCGCGTTCACGGTGGGCGACCAGTTACTGTGGGGCGCTGCTGAACCCCTACGCCGCATGGTTGGAATCCTTCGGCAACACCTCGGCTCGTAAACGCCCACTGGTGTATAATCCCGCGGCTCCACTGAAACAATCGATCCGAACCTCGCGTAGAGGCGAGGAGGAGGTATCCATGCACCGAAAGATTTTCTTTACTTTGTGTGCCGCGACGCTGTTTGCGCTGCCAAGTCTTGCGCAGACCACCAACCTGAACGGCACCTGGAAACTCGATAACGCCAAGAGTAGCTTCGGCCAATTCCCGCCGCCGGCGAGCGAAACAGATGTGATCAACATAGATGGTTCGAATTTCAAGCAGCAAGTGACCAGCACGAGCCAACAAGGCAGCCAGACCTATACTCGCGCTTGCACGATCGACGGCCAGGAAAAGACACTTTCACCCGACGACCCGAACGCGCACATCGGCCGCATTACGCTTTCCAAAATCATGTGCGCGTGGCAAGGCCCGTCGCTGGTTGTCACTGAAACAGCCAACCTTCAGGGATCGGAGCTCACCGACCGCCTAACGTTCACCGCTTCGGACGACCGCAAGACGATGACGATGGACTCGCACATCACCTCAGCGACAATGAACGGAGACCGGAAGCTGGTTTACGACGCTGCCGAGTCTTCAGCAGGCATGGCCGCTACGTCAAACAATACGCCGGGCGCGGGCATGGCGACTTCAGCCTCCGGTTCCCACCCCAGTCTCAGCGGCGTGTGGAAGCTGGACGCCGCGAAGAGCAACTTCGGGCCGGGACAAGCGCCAACCAGCCAGGTCGACACGATCGAGGACAATGAGCCTTCCGTGAAAATCGTCGAGGATCAAAAAGGCGGTTTCATGGGCGATATGAACATCACGACCACACTGAGCACCGACGGCACACCCACCACTTCGACTGGAATGGGCGGCGCGCAGGTGACCAGCACAGCGCATTGGGATGGTGGTGCGCTAGTGGCCAACTCAAAGACCAGCTTTCAGGGCAGCGACGTGACCATCAAAGACACCTACACGCCGAGCGCGGATGGGAAAACGCTCACTGAAGTGGCTCATATCGAGTCCAGCATGGGCAATTTCGATACGACCAGCGTTTTCGACAAACAATAGTTCGAGATCGATTGCAAAGAGGCGAGCCGAGCGACCCAAGTCGAGCGGCTCGCTGATCTGCCGTTTCCAAACACCGGATTAGCTTCGGCGTTCTGCCTGCGAAATCGAATTTAATGCTGGAGGTCTACTTCGGGCAGATGGGCAGTCTCTCGGCGAAGTGGAATAAACTGCTCTCGCCGAATCCAGCAGTGCAAGTACCGTTGTCGACTTCTCTGTTCTTCGCCACGCGACAAGCACATCGATTTTCGCATTGGGTTCGTCGAGTGGAACAGCGGCCACCTCGCTACCCTGCGCCGGCCGGCATGCCACCTCATCTGGCATGATGAAAATTCCCTTGTGGCAGGTCAGGAGAACGATTTGAGTATCGCTGTGGGGTACGGGATCAAGGTCTATGTGAACAATCTTTGGTGTAACACCCGCTTTCGCATAGAGTTCAAGCGTTTTATCGTATAGGCCGGTTGAACCCCCTCGATTGGGAAGAAGAAGAGTTTCCCCGGCAAGATCCTTGATTTTTAGAGTTCTGCGCTTGGCTAGAGGATTCGTTCTGCTCACGTGAACGACGAAGTCTTCCTGGAACAATACCTCCGTCATTAAATGAGCAGAATCGACCAACGGGCGCAGAAACCCAACATCGATATCGCCGTCAATCAAAGCCTTGTTCTGCCAGCTTGAAAACATATCGCAGCATTGCAAATCGACAGAGGGAAATTGCTTCGAGTGCTCCATCAGAACGCGGCTGATTGGCTCGCCGAGACCCATGCCGATTCCGACCTTCACCAATCCGGCCTCGCCGCACTTGGCTAGGCGCATGCAATCCGTCACCTGCGCGCTTTGAGTTACCAGGGTCTTGGCTTCACGCAAAAGCGCTCTGCCGGCATCGGTCAAGGCAACGTGGCGGCGATCGCGCACAAAGAGCTCGACGCCGAATTCCTCTTCCAGTTGCCGAACCTGGCGGCTCAGAGGCGGCACCGTGATGTGCAAATGCTGAGCGGCCTTTGAGAAACTCAGGCGTTCAGCGACAGCGATAAAGTAGCGAAGCTGGCGAAGTTCCATGGGGCCCCACACCCCTTCGTAAGAGTTTCCAACGTTATAGTCCGAATCGGTAACAGAAGCAATCAAAATAAGAAATGGACATTCGTCGGAATCCTGATATTAGTGTGCCATTCGGAAGCGATCCTTATCGCGTCCCCAAGACGGGTGGGTTTCATTCGTGCGAACTGACAGGCATTTTATCGAATCAGGCGATTTGTTGGACAAATAGCCGAATTGTTGAAGGATTCCGGGTGGGCTATAGGGCTCGAAAACGATCCTAGTGACCGACGATCAATCAAGGGGGATGCTAATGAAGGCACGATTTCGGGAGCCGCACGGGTGTGTTTTCGGTGTTCGTCTGCGTGTTTACGCTGCTGGTTTGTGTTTCGACGGCATGGGCGCAATCGTCCGGAAATGGCGCCATTACCGGCATCGTTACCGATGCGTCGGGCGGTGCGATTGCTGGCGCAAGCGTGACGGCCACGAGTCGCGACACCAACCAAGTGCGCACCGCCACCACTGGCCCGGCCGGCGATTACAAATTCTCCCTTTTGCCACCAGGTAACTACCGGCTGAAGTTCACTGCTCAGGGATTCAAAACGTCCGAAGTAGCCTCTGTCACGGTAAACGTAACTGAGACGGCCGCCGTAAATCAGTCACTCGAAGTGGGCGCTGTGACGCAGACCGTCACGGTTGAAAGCACCGTCGAGACCCTACAGACCCAAAGCTCCACGCTCGGGACGACCGTGACCGGCAACACAATCACCGCCCTGCCAATGGCCAATGGCAATTACACCGAAGTCCTCAGCCTTGCGGCGGGCGCGACGGCTGACGTTGACAACGCGACATCCCTGGGAAAGGGCACCCAGGACATCAGCGCGAATGGTGTGGATCCGGGGTCGAACAACTACCAGATGGACGGCGTCGCGGTAAACAATATCGCCAACTCGGGTAGCTCCAATGACGGCACGATCTACACGGGCATTCCGGTCCCCAGCCCGGACGCCATCGGGGAGTTCAAGATTCAGACCTCGACGTACGACGCGAGCTACGGCCGCAACCCCGGCGCCAATGTGAACGTCACGACCAAGTCCGGCAGCAACGACTGGCACGGTTCAGCCTTCGAATTCTTTCGCAACTCGCAGCTGAATGCGAGCGACTTCTTCTACAACTTGACCCCCAACCAGCCGCACCAGGTTCTCGATCAGAACCAATTCGGCGGCACGGTTGGCGGCCCCATCAAGAAAGACAAGCTCTTTTTCTTCTTCAGCTATCGCGGTACTCGAGCCAAGAACGGCGTTGCGGCTGCTGGCACCACGTTCGGCGCGAAATTGCTTTACACTCCGCCAG
Organism: uncultured Acidobacteriota bacterium; assembly: GCA_963702375.1. GTDB lineage: Bacteria > Acidobacteriota > Terriglobia > Acidiferrales > UBA7541 > Palsa-295. The sequence goes on along the minus strand of CAVPCI010000007.1, from coordinate 654,149 downwards.
GTCCACCTCCGCCTCCGGGCGCTCCGCCAGCGCCTCAATTTCCTCTTCCAACCGGGTCGCGCGGCACATGCCCTGCTCCTCCGGTAACCACGATTTCCAGTTGCGACGCCGCCGCCCAGGCGTTTGCCTCAACCGTAGGCATCACGAATATCGTGGGCCTCAGAATCTTTCAGCTCCCCGGAATAGGCGGCCAGTATTATATGCCAAGCCCTGGGGATGACCCGCAATTCTGCAGCGCCGCGACGGGCGTCTGCAATTTCAGTATTCCCGCTCTCTATCGCGAGAATCAATACGTCGCGAACGGAGACTGGATCATCAACAGCAAGCAGACTCTCTCAACTCGGTATTTCTACACGCTAAATCCGCAGACGCCGCTTCTGGGCCAGAACGGTGGTAACCTGCCGGGCTCGCCCGAGCATATTGTATTCGGCAATCAGGATGCAGTCTTGAAGCTGACGTCACTGGTCACGAATAACTTCGTAAATGAGGGCCGCGCCTCGTTCCAGCGGAATACGGATAACTCGACTGTCACGATGCCGGTGGGTGGCACGAACTCGGCGCTTGGAATTACGCCAGGAACTGGCGGTTTCCAAGAGCCGCCAACTATTATCGATGTTCTTGACGGCTTTACCCTCTTTGGAGGTCTCCTGCCGAACTTCGGGCCGACGAACCAACTCCAGCTTGCCGATCAGATCTCCTGGCAACATGGCAAACACAGTATTCGTGCCGGATACGAATACGAATGGACGAATTGGCCTCTCCTGGATTCCGGACTCCAACAAGGGTTGCTGTTGACGCTTGGCACTGGCGGTCTCGCCCAGGGAGGGAACGCCGGCCCGTTCTGGAATGTCGGCTGTTTGTTCTGCGTCGAGAGTATCCCCGGAGAGCACGGGATTACTCACTTTTACGATGTTCGCAACCAGAGCGCGTATGTGTTGGACGACTGGAAAATTAGTTCGCGGTTCACACTGAATGCAGGCCTGCGCTGGGAATATGACGGATTGCTCAGCGACAGATTGGGGCGCCTGACACAGGTTTGGCTCGACCGGATGGCCGCGAATTCGGCAGTCCCCACTTCTTTGGCGGCGGCGCTCGCCAGCCCCGTGGCCGTTCAGCAGTATGTGGTTGCCAGTAACTTTACGAAGTTTTTTGGGCCGCCGCCGGCTGGCGTCGGGATTTCTCGCACGCAGAACACCGTTGAAGGCCACGCGCCGTACAGCAACTTCGGGCCGCGGATTGGTTTCGCCTGGCAACCTATGACTGGTGGCAAGCTCGTAGTGCGCGGTGGATTCGGCATCTTCTATAACCGCATCGGCCTGGATAGCGTCGTGCACGCATTTGAGCAGGGTGCGCCCTACGCCCAGACGTACGACTATAACGTTGGGGGCGCGCGCTGGGCGGCAGCCACACTTGCTAACCCCTATCCGGCCCTGAACTTGGTTCCTCTGGCGTCCAATCCGGTGATCGGCTTCTCGCCGCGCTTTGCGGACCCCTCTACGGCGAACTCGCCTGCCCCGGTGAACTCCGGCTTGAGCACTCCTCTCTCTTACACAAACGGAGTTCACATTCCGCTGGTTCGCGAATACAGCCTCGGGATCCAGTACGAATTTGCTCCTACGTGGGTGCTTGATCTAGGGTACGTGGGATCGAGCGGTATCAACCTGAACGACTACAACCACAACCGCAATCAGGCGGTTCTGTTCACCCCGTGCAATCCCGTTGGCAGCAAGTGCTCTAGTGACCCCTATGGCCTTTGCCAAGTGGTCGGCGGGAACACGGTTTGTAACAGCACGCCGAACGCTGAATTCCGCGTTCCGTATTTGGGCTACGAACCTGCCGGCGTTGCCGCTTCAGATGCGGACGGGTATTCCAATTACAACAGCTTGCAAGCCACTGTGCGACACCAGTTCTCGCAGGGGCTCACCATGCAGGCGGCCTATACGTGGAGCAAGGCACTCTCGGATATCTTCTTTGGGAACGCAGCGAACATTAACAACGCGTCGTGCGTGAAGTGCCAGTACGGGCCAGTATCGTTTAATCGAACGCATCGCCTAGCGGTGAACTACAGCTACGATCTCCCGTTTGGCAAGGGGACCGAGGGCATTACCAACAAGCTGATTGCCGGATGGAATTTGTCAGGAGTTACGATTGCCCAAACCGGCGATCGATTGACGTTCTATTCCCAGAACGCCGGGACCGCCTTTGGCACCAGCACCACCGGTTCCTTGACGGGGCTCGCTTCGCCCAATTTTTGCTCGGGATTCGGCAACGGCAACGTGAAGAATCCGGGCGGCCCGAAGGCGAACTTGGGCGCTTACTTCAACCTGGGAGCATTCTGCACTCCCGCGGTTGTACCCTTCGGCGATCCTGTCGGAAATCCCGCCGCAATGATTTTGCCTGCGACGGGGTATGGCGACGCAGGTATCGGCGGTGTCACAGGTCCGGGCCAGTTCAACTGGGACATCTCGATCCTGAAGAATACGCAGATTACGGAGCGGGTCAAAATGCAGTTCCGTACCGATTTCTACAATGCGTTCAACCACACGCAATTCTCGGATCCTGGCTCCGGCGCGTTTGGGAGCGTTGGGTTCGTAAACGTCGGAAATCCGACTACCAATCAAATAACCCACGCGAACGTGAATCCGCGGCTGATTCAGTTCGGCGTGCATTTTCTGTTCTAGGCGAACCAACCCGCGGCAAGGTTGCCGCGGCTAGAACTGAATCGGGCGGGCGCGAGGCTGATATCGAAAACGCTGCTTCGCCTGCGCAAAGAATGTATCACCCACCACCCAGGGAGCTTGGCGCGGAGACGAATCCCAGTCTTCGCGCCAAATACTCCCTCTTCTCGATGGAAGTTGTATCCACTACGTGCTGACAACCTTTTGCTAGCGTCCTGACGGCCATCGCCGAACTGATTGAATGCGCGCGAGCGGCTCGCGGTGTACACTCTGGCCGGGCGCGCGGCAGTGGGTAATTCCTGACGCATGCGCATCGGGAGGCCTAGGTGGCAAATGGGTCGCAAGCACTGACCGTCAGCGAAATAATCGACCGACGCGGAATGGGCCGTTTTCAGATTTGGACGGTGGTGCTGTGCGGGCTGGTGCTGGTTCTCGATGGATTCGACGCACAGGTGATTGGGTTTCTAACTCCTTCGATTGCCAAGACCACCGGCATACCGGTTCACACTTTTGGACCCATTCTTTCTGCCAGCCTGATCGGCTTGATGGTAGCTGCGATGGCCACCGGACCAATAGCTGATCGTTGGGGACGCAAATGGGTGGTCATCGTGTCGGCGTTTAGCTTCGGCATATTCTCGTTGCTTACGGCCCGCGCTTCGTCGTTCGACGCTCTGCTCATTCTGAGATTCCTCACTGGGCTGGGTCTGGGTGCGGCGATGCCGAACGTGGTCGCCCTTGCCTCGGAGTACATTCCCAAGCGGATGCTGGCGCTCTTGGTGACGCTGCTGTTCGTCGGAATGCCGCTCGGGAGCGTGATTTGCGGTTTGGTGAGTGGGGCGATGCTGCCTCGGTACGGATGGCGATCGGTTTTTCTGGTCGGCGGAGTTGTGCCGCTCGCGATTTCGCTGCTGCTGGTAGTTATTTTGCCGGAGTCCATCCAGTTCCTGGCGCTGCGCGGCAAGGACTCGCAGCGCGCCGGAAAAATCCTGCGAAAAATCGCGCCGGAAATCGATACGTCCGAAGTAAATTTCACTTCCTTGCCGCAGGATAAGCGCCGCGAAGGCGTCCCCGTGAAATATTTGTTTACCGAAGGTCGCGCGATTGCGACGATGCTGCTTTGGATCCCGAACTTCATGAATTTGCTGCTGCTCTATTTGCTGCGGAGCTGGCTGCCGGCGCTACTGACGGAGGCTGGCTTGTCGATTTCCGCTGGAGTGACGGCGACCACGTTTCTAAGTTTTGGCGGAATCGTGGGGTGCCTCGCGGAGGGCCCGCTGATGACCGGCTGCGGCTCGTACATGACGCTGCTTTTTGAATTTGGCTTATCGGGGCTGTTCATGGGCGCCCTGGCGCTGATTACCGGGTCTCTATCAATGGTGTCTGTGGTCGCGTTTGCGCTCGGATTCCTGATCACCGGGGCGCAAAGCGGGCTCAATGCGTTGGCCGCTAGTTTCTATCCCACATCGATTCGGTCAACCGGCGTCGGCTGGGCGCTGGGAGTAGGACGCGTAGGCTCGATTGCAGGCCCACTGGTGGCGGGAATGCTGCTCTCGATAGGATGGAAGCCGAGTCAGATACTAATGGCCGGTGGCGCTGTCGGTATCTTGGGATGGATTTCGATCCTGGCGAGCAAGTATGTCCGAACCGGCGCAAGTCCGTATTCACACGCGATTCGCGCGGATAGGGATGCGCGTAAAGAGGAAGCGCGGGCATGAGCGCACATCCGCAACGCTAGCGTTCGCGGCGCATCACCGTTTTCCATCGGCCACGTTCGATTCTATTCGCGGATTCGGGGAAATCGATATGTGGATTCTTGGAGCAATAAATATGTCTAGTGTGAAACAAACCGGCGACAAGCGAGAGGCGCTAAGTCCCGCAGCTGCAGGCCCGCGCCCCCGAGCGGCACTAATACACGGTCCCCCTATTCACAGTAAATGTTGCGAGTGTGGAGCGCTTTTTGCGTCAGTCTAGATACATTTAATGACACGCTGAAGGGGTCGTAGTTCGATTATTCGTGCAGAACGGTACGTAGAAGGGACCTATCGACCTGAAGACCGCCGTTATACGTGATGAAGCCCATTTTTTTGAATTTATTCATGAAGAGATTGACCCGGGAGCGAGTCGTCCCGATCGTTTCCGCCAGGGTCTCTTGCGATACTTTGGGAAGAACTATTTGAGTCATATCTTCCGTCCCGTCCCGGGCAAGAAGAAGAAGGGCTCGCGCCAGTCGCTTCTCCGTGGAATTAAAAAGTTGATCGACCAAGTCCGCCTCGATTCGAATGTTCCTGGCAAGCATGTAAGAGATAAAACGATCGGAGAATTCGCGCTCGGCGTGGAGGAGGCGAATCATTTCGTCCTTTCCGATCACCAGCACCGTAGTCGGTGTTATCGCGGAGGCTATCCCAATTCGAATTGGCTGTCCTGCGAGGCAGCCTTCACCGAAGAAGTCGCCAGGGCCCAGCATCGCCACGACAGCTTCCTTGCCGATTTCGTTGACCACGGATAGTTTGACGCCTCCGTGCTGAATGTAGATGACCGTCTTGGCGGGCATGCCCTGCGCGAAGATGATCGACTTTCTCGAAAACTCAAGAATCTTTGCAGCCCCGCCGGCGGACTCGAGAAAACTCCGAGCATCAAATGCGATTTTCCCAATTGTTTTTCCACCATTTCGAACTGCCGAGACTTCTGGAACGTAGTTAGCTGCTTTCATAATAGTGCTTGCTTACGACCCAACCACGGCATCAAGCCACAAAGGCGTGGAATCTAAAAGCATGTTGAAGATATCGTCCGTACGGTTCATTCCTTAATGCGTGGTTTTGAGGAACTTTGAAGCGGATGTCGTGTCTTGCACCGTAATATCAGTCCCGAGGGCGATCTGTTCCAAAAAGGGACAACAAGACGGCGTGGCGGGAATGCTCGAGCAGGGGGGCACTGGTAAAGTCAAGTCAAGGCGACGGCAAGAAAAAGCCCCACTCCCGTGTGGTGTTTCTGGGTCGATGTGTTTACGAGAACGTAGACAAAATACATGGCGCAGGAGTGGTGCGCCCGCGGTGATTCGAACACCGGACCTTCTGGTTCGTAGCCAGACGCTCTATCCAGCTGAGCTACGGGCGCATCCGTTTGGGGAATCTGCCTGAACGAGCGATACAACCGAAAAATTGTACCATACGCGCCGCTTGGCACTTCATTTGCGCAGCTCTTTTTCCAATCGGGCGAGAAAACGGAAAACGTCAGCGGGAGTGCGCACGTAGTAGCGGGCGTGCGTGGCGCGGGGGCCGCCAACTCGAACGGTGATTTGTCCTTCTAGAACCTTAAAGGCAAGTTCGTCCGTCCCGTCGTCGCCAACGTAAATTGCGGGCGTACCTGGCGGAAGATTTTTCAGAATTCCGAGAACGGCGGACGATTTTCCGGCAACTTCTCTGGGAAGTACTTCCCAGACCCGGCTCCCATTCAAGACGTGAAACCCAGCACCCCACGGCTTAAGAAGCTTGGCCAGGGCGACGGAGGTGGCATTACGTGCTGACCGCTTGGCTTGGCGATAATGAACAGAAAAGGTGAGGCCCTTATCTTCAACCCAAATGCCGGGCCAGGCCTGAAGAGTTCGGCGCGCCGCCTGCTTGGCAGCGCGAAGAGCGGCAAGAGTGGTGGGTGCGAGGCGTGCGCTTCCTCGATCCCATTCGGCGCCGTGCAGGCCGAAATAATGCAGTCCTTTCACGTTCAGCAATGCCTTTAGGTCACGTACTCTTCGGCCGCTGACAATGGCTACGAAGAGGCTCGGATTACCCGCAAGCCGGCCGAGCAATTTCTTGACTTGCACCGGGACGCGGACTTCAGCAGGATGGGGCCTGAGTTGAACGAGAGTTCCGTCGCAATCGAGAAGAAACGCGATCTTTTGTGCTTCCCGCAACCGGGCCAGGATTGGACGAATGTCTCTAAATACGGATATTGCCCGGCGGGAGGGCCGCCGGCGCCGCTTTTTGGGAGCTTTGCGGGCAACGTCTGAGGGAGGTACTTCCTTCTCCTCTGATTCGTTTTCGATTAACACCACCGGTTCGCCGGGCATTCCATCGACCAAATCCTCAGGTCCGAATCTTAAGATTGCTTTACAGCCAATTCACTTTCCTCGACTCTGATCTCTGAAAGCTCCGTAAGGAGATTTCCGGCCCAGCGATACACATTGTGCTCTCTTACAATCTGGCGCATGTGGCGCATGCGACTCTGGCGATCCTCGGCTTTCATCTCCAGCGCTTCGCGAATGGCATTCCCAAGTTGTTCGGTATCGTAAGGATTCACAATAATGGCATCGCGGAGTTCGCGAGTGGCACCGGTAAATTGACTTAGGATGAGAGCGCCCTCGCCGTCAACGCGCGAGGCAACGAATTCCTTGGCCACAAGGTTCATGCCGTCGTGAAGCGAAGTCACCATACAAAGATCGGCGGCGCGGTAGTACGGCAATATCTCGCTGTGACTGTGATGGCGGGTCAAAAGTACGATGGGCTTCCAATTTCCGGTTGCGTATTTGGCATTAATGCGAGCGGCTTCCGCTTCGACTTCGTCTATCAGGTCGTGGTAGCGCGGGATCGTTGTGCGGCTGGGAGCGCCGATTTGAACAAACGTGAAACTGCCCTGATAGGAGGGCGACTTCTCCAGAAAGTTCTCGATTCCCCGGAATCGTTCAATAATTCCCTTGGTGTAGTCGATGCGATCTACTCCGAGACCCAGAAAACTGGCCTCAACACCTAGATTCTTCAGGAGGGAGGCGCGCAGATCGTACGGCGAGCCATCGGCTGGATCGGGCTCGCGCTGGGCCTCGCGGAAATCCACGCTGATCGGAAACGGCTGCACGAAGGTCAGGTGGTCGCGGCGCTTCACGGCAAAGCGTTCCCATTCGATTCTGGATTCCAGAACTGCGTCCACGGTCTCCAGAAAATTGTTGCAGTGAGCTTGTGTATGAAAGCCGATCAAATCGGCTCCGAGTAAGCCGTCGAGGAGTTCGCGCTGCCAGGGGCAAATGCCGAAAGCTTCAGGATTGGGCCAAGGAATATGCCAGAAGATGGCAATGCGAGCATCGGGGCGAGCCTTTTTGACTATCCGCGGCAAAAGCGCGAAATGATAGTCCTGGACCAGCAAAAGAGGATGCTGCGAATTTTGCAGTTCATCGAGCACGGCCGCAGCGAACTTTTCGTTGGCCTGCTGATAGGCCTGCCAATCCGAGGTGCGAAAAGTGGGGCGAGTGTGGGCGATATGGCATAGCGGCCAGAGGCCTTCGTTCGAGAAACCGTAATAGTATCCGGCCTCTTCTTCCGGGCTTAGCCAGACTCGCCTGAGCGTGTATTCCGGCTTGTCGGGAGGAACGCGCAGGCGATCATGCTCGTCGACCATTTCGCGATCGGCATCGCCCGAGCCGTGGGCGATCCAAGTGCCATCGCAGGCGCGCAGGACCGGCTCAAGCGCCGTAACGACACCGCTGGCCGGAACCGATGTTTCGATACCTTTCCCACGGTGGACGTGAATATAAGGCTCGCGATTGGAAACTACAAATAGCGCCCCTTTCAACTTACGTTGCAGGCTTACGCGCAATCGTTCAGGAGTCCAGAGAGACTGGCCCGTTTCGCGAAGGCGGGCCTCCTCAGCAGCGGCCGCTCTGGCTTCCGATAAACTGCGGGCGAAGTTGACCACTTCCTGCGAAAACGGAGCCAGGAAGTCTTCCTTGGGTAACTCAGGCCGCGGAGTAGTGTGCCCGCCACGCAGATCTTTCATCCACTGGGCCATGCGCGAAATGGGCAGCACAACCGTCCAGCGAATAATCAATACGGTCAAAAATACAATCAGGAGCACCTGAGCGATGACGTGCCAGATGGTTTCCCGCCAAATGCTCTTACTCTGCGCTTCGATGTAGTCTGCATCATGAAAAATGGCCAATACGCCGGAGACCTTGGTGCCCGTGTGCAACGGCAAATAATAGGCATGGATCGCGACGCCGCCCAGTTTGAGGAACTCGCTTACGCCATCGTCTGCGTTTTCGATGCGGTCCAGCGGGACAGGAGGCGGCGTAAAGCGCGAGGCCAGACTTGAGCTTTCGGCTATCACCTCGCCCTTGGCATCATAAACAACCACACCAGCCAGGCGCTGGCGGTTGCCAAAGCGCTCCACAATGTGCCGGAGCTGCTCGTGCGAACTTCGCTCCAGGGCGGGCTCGACAATTTCACCCAGGCTCTCAGCCAAAATTTGAGCTCTTCGCTCGAGATCGGCGCGCAATCCCCGCTTCTGCGATATGACTTCGTTACGGGAAACAAAAAATGTGACGAGGGTGATCCCGATCACTAGCGAAAGAATTAGGCGGAGGCTGAGTCTCACGACAGTTCCTCAGAACGAGCGCGACCGAAGATAGCGTCCAGAAAATGAAAGCGGTGCTTCCGCGGCAGTAATCAACTAGATATCAGGCTACGGCGACCTTAATGCTCTGCCTGCGGATAGCGTTATTCTACCGCATCCGACGGGCTGATCGCATTCTCTTACACTTCGATTCACCCGCGGCATGCTGAGTTACCTAATTTCAGGGCCCCCAGAGCGACTTGGATTCGTCCAAAATCATGCGGACACCGGGAGTGTCATCCTTTGCCAGAAACGTCGGTATAGTCTTTGTTCCTTGGAGCCCGTAAGGCCCTCCTCCCGGGAAACATCACCGGACCTTGTACGAAGTTGAAATAGAGTGCCAATCACCCCCGGGGACGGGGCAGCGACGATGGGCCCAGGTTTCGTGGAAGTGGCACGCGGACCTGGCTTTGCTTTCTGCCCATTGTCCGAAGCCGATCCATGTAGAGATAAACAACGGGTGTGGTAAACAGCGTCAACATCTGGCTGACCAACAACCCACCAACTATGCTGATGCCGAGCGGCCGGCGCAACTCGGACCCTGTGCCGGTGCCGAGAGCGAGCGGCAGGCCGCCAAGAAGCGCGGCCATGGTTGTCATCATAATGGGCCGAAAGCGCAGCAAGCAGGCCTCGTAGATCGCGTCGCGAGGCGTTTTTCCTTCCTTGCGCTCCAGGTCGAGCGCGAAGTCAATCATCATGATCGCGTTTTTCTTAACGATGCCAATCAAAAGGATGATGCCGATGATCGACATTACGTTGAGATCCATGCCCGCGATCAGTATTGCGAGAATGGCGCCAACGCCGGCCGACGGCAGGGTGGAAAGGATTGTGATCGGATGAATGTAACTCTCGTACAGCATTCCAAGGACGATATATACGGCGAAAAGCGCGGTGACGATTAGAATAGGTTCGTTCGCGAGCGAAGCTTGGAACGCTTGCGCCGTGCCCTGAAACGTAGCCAATATCGATCCCGGCAAACCGAGCTGATTTTTCAGTGCATTCACAGCTGTCACCGCCTGTCCGAGGGCCACGCCTGGGGCAAGATTGAACGACAAGGTCACGGCGGGGTACTGTCCCTGGTGATTGACGGTGAGAGGGGTGGTTTTCGATTCGTAATGCGAGAAAGCAGCCAGCGGAACCTCAGTGCCATTGGGCGAACGCACGTAAATGCCCTTGAGAGCGTCGGGATTTCGCTGAAATTCCGGCGCAACCTCCATTACCAGGTGGTATTCGTTCAACTGGGTAAAGACGGTTGAGACTTGCCGCTGGCCGAAAGCATCGTATAGCGTGTCGTCGATGACCTGGGTGGTGAGGCCGAGCCGCGCAGCAGTGTCGCGGTCGATTACGAGCGTAGCTTGGAGACCCTTGTCTTGTTGATCGGTCGAGACGTCGCGCAATTCCGGTAGCGTCTTCATCTTCGCCAGCAGGCGGGGCGACCAAGTCTCCAAATCTTCCAAATTCTCGCTTTCCAAAGTGTATTGATACTGCGCGTTGCTGGAGCGTCCACCGACTCGAATATCCTGGTTGGCTTGAAGATATAGCGTGGCCCCGGGCACAGCCGCAAGCCTTTTTCGAAGGCGCTGGATTACCTGGTCGGCGTTAATCTTTCGTTGCGAAAGCGGCTTCAGCATAATGAACATTCTTCCGTTGTTTATCGCGTTATTTCCTCCCACAAACGCGATGTTGCTCTTGACTGCGGGGTCCGACGTGACGATCTCGCTGAACTGCTTTTGCTTTACTCGCATGGCATCGAACGACACATCCTGGGAAGCCTGGATCGACCCACTCAATAAGCCCGTGTCCTGCTGCGGAAAGAACCCCTTGGGGACGTAGTAGTAAAGTATGGCGCTAAGGAAAACCATCGCAATCGTAATAGCCAAGGTGACTGGCTGATGAGCGAGTACCCAACGAAGGCCCTTATCATACGCCGCAACTAGCTTCTGGAAACCCCCTTCACTCAGGCGGTAAAGAAAATTGTGACGTTCGTTGCGAATAGGTTTGAGAAATCTTGCGCACATCATCGGCGTGGCGGTCAGCGAGACGAGCAGCGATATCAGAATCGTTACGCTCAGGGTGACCGCAAATTCACGAAAGAGGCGTCCGACGATGCCACCCATCAGCAAAATAGGAATAAAGACCGCGATCAACGAGGTGCTCATTGAGAGCACCGTAAAGCCAATTTCTTGCGCGCCTTTCAGCGCCGACTTCATCGGCGACAAGCCGAGCTCGCGATAGCGCGTGATATTTTCGATTACGACGATTGCGTCATCGACTACAAAACCCGTGGAGATGGTGAGCGCCATTAGGGATAGGTTATCGATTGAATATCCGACGAGGTACATCACAGCGAATGTGCCGATCAGCGAAACGGGAACGGCCACGGCTGGAATCAGGGTGGCCCAAAGCGTTCGGAGAAACACAAAGATCACAAGGATCACCAATACGACCGTGATAAGTAGTGTGATCTGCACGTCGGAAACGGAAGCTCGAATCGTCATCGTGCGATCGATGGCCACCGTCAGGTCAACAGAAGCCGGAATGGAAGCTCGCAGCAGCGGAAGCATCGCGCCAATGCGGTCGGCCGTGCCCACAATGTTCGCCCCCGGTTGCCGATTTATGATGAGCAGCACCGACCGCTTGCTATTTACGACTCCAGCGGCGTGAAGGTCCTCGACAGAATCGTCCACCGTGGCGATATCACCTAGGCGCACAGGTGCGCCATTGTGGTATGCAATAACCAGGGGGCGATAGTGATTCGCGTCAAACAATTGATCGTTGTCGGTGAGCGTCCATCGGGTGACTCCATTGGCGACATCGCCCTTTGGCTCGTTGGAATTCACTTGCCCCAGCGCGGCGCGAATGTCCTCCAAGCCAATTCCATATGCGGCCAGCACCGCTGGGTCTAGCTCGACGCGAACGGCCGGCCGCGCGCTGCCGCCGACGTACACTTGGCCCACACCACTCACCTGAGACAACTTCTGCGCAATGATCGAATCGGCAAGGTCGTACAGCCGGCTCTGCGGCAGCACGTCAGATCGCAAAGCCAAAATCATTACGGGAGAGTCGGCCGGATTGATCTTTCTGTAGAAGGGGCGGCTCGGCAGGTTCGCCGGAAGCTCGCCCGACGCCGCATTGATCGCCGCCTGTACATCGCGAGCGGCGGCGTCGATATCTCGATTCAGGTCGAATTGCAGCGTAATTGAGGTGCTTCCGGCGAGGCTGCTGGACGTCATCTCCGTGATTCCGGCGATCCGTCCAAATTGACGCTCGAGCGGTGTGGCAACGGCGGACGCCATGGTTTCCGGGCTTGCTCCGGGGAGGGCGGCCTGCACTTGGATTGTTGGAAATTCCACCTGGGGAAGCGGGGCGACAGGCAAGAATTGATACGCAATTATCCCCGCCAACAGGATTGCCGCCGTCAAAAGCGAAGTGGCGATCGGTCTTTTAACAAAAGGCGCCGAGATGTTCACGTTCTGGCTCTATCTTGAGCTTGCGATTTCAGTCAGACGTTGCTTCCGATTCCTGCGCATGACTAATGTGGTGATGCCGAAATCGCATCGCCAGCCGGTCAAAGGCCAGGTAGACGACCGGAGTCGTGTACAGTGTGAGAATTTGGCTGATGAGCAGGCCGCCGACGATGCTGATGCCGAGCGGTCGGCGCAATTCCGAGCCTGTTCCCGTCCCAAGAGCAAGAGGAATACCGCCGAGCAGCGCCGCCATGGTTGTCATCATAATGGGCCGGAATCGCAGCAAGCACGCTTGATAGATCGCCTCGTGTGGCGGCTTTCCTTCTTTTCGCTCGGCATCCAGGGCGAAATCGATCATCATAATTGCATTCTTCTGTACAATACCGATTAGTAATATTATGCCAATCAGCGCGATCACGCTGAAATCCTTGCCGCAAACCCATAGCGCCAGCATCGCGCCCACACCGGCCGAGGGAAGAGTGGAAAGGATCGTGATCGGATGGATGTAACTTTCGTATAGAACGCCGAGCACGATGTACACGGTTATGACTGCCGCCAGGATCAGTAGAGGCTCATTCGCAAGCGAGTTTTCAAACGCCTGCGCGGTTCCCTGAAAACTCGGATGCACCGATAGCGGCAGATTGATCTCGTTCGCGGCCTTGTCAATTGCGTCTACGGCGTTGCCCAACGAGGCATTCGGAGCCAGATTAAAGGACAAAGTCACAACTGGAAATTGGCCCTGATGATTTACGGCCAGGGCCGTATTGCGCTGCTCCAGATGCGTGAACGCGCTCAACGGCACCTGTGTGCCGTTCGACGACTTCACGTAGATATCCTTGAGTGAATCCGGGTTCTGTTGAAACTGCGGGTCAACCTCCAGAACCACGTGATATTGATTCAACTGTGTAAACATGGTGGAGACCTGGCGCTGGCCGAAAGCATCGTACAAAGTGTTGTCAATTGCCGCCGGGAGGACTCCCAGCCGCGCCGCCGTGTCACGGTCGATCACCAGGTCTGCTTCCAGCCCCTTGTCTTGCTGATCGGAGGCAATATCACGCAGCTGTGGCAGAGTTTTCAGCTTGGCCACCAACGTAGGAGCCCATTGCGAAAGCTCCACGGGGTCTGCGTCCTCAATAGAATACTGATATTGCGTGCGGCTTACACGGTCTTCAACAGTGAGGTCCTGCACTGGCTGCATGAAGAGGGCGATGCCGGGGACCTTTGCCAGCTCAGGCTCAAGTCTCTGGATAATTTCCGACGCTGTAGCCTTCCGCTTATCGCGCGCCTTCAGATTGATCTGAATTCGGCCGCTATTCGGCGTAGTGTTTGTGCCATCCACTCCGATGAATGAAGACAAACTAACGACGTCTGGATCCTTCAAAATGACCGCGGCAAGCGCCTGTTGGCTCTCGGCCATGGCGGAAAACGAGACGGACTGAGGAGCCTCGGAAATTCCCAGAATTACTCCCGTGTCTTGCACCGGGAAAAATCCCTTGGGAATGTAATAGTAAAGAAGAAACGTCAGTAGCAAAGTCCCGACCGTAACGATCAGGGTGATTGTTTCGTGGCGCAATACAACTTGCAGCGTCCTTCCATAGAAAGCGATCATGCGGTCAAAAAAGCGTCCGCTAGCCTTATAGAACTTCCCCTGTCGCGAGGGCTCCTCCCGGCGCAGCAGTTTCGCCGACATCATCGGCGTAAGCGTCAACGAAACAAAAGCCGACACCAGGATCGTCGCTCCCAGCGTAACGGCGAATTCGCGAAACAAACGTCCGATGATATCGCCCATGAATAGGAGGGGAATGAGCACAGCGATCAGTGAGACGGTAAGGGAAACGATGGTGAAGCCGATCTGTTCGGATCCTTTCAAGGCGGCGTCTAGCGGTGAATCGCCTTCCTCGATAAAGCGGGCGATGTTTTCGATCATCACGATGGCGTCATCCACGACGAAGCCTGTCGATATCGTGAGCGCCATGAGCGAGAGGTTATCGAGGCTGTAACCCGCGAGATACATCACCCCAAACGTTCCTACAATCGAGAGTGGCACGGCCACGCTGGGAATGATCGTGGCGGAAAGACTGCGGAGAAAAAGGAACATGACCATCACAACAAGCGCAATGGTCAGCAGTAGTTCGAATTGAACGTCGCTCACCGAGGCTCGAATCGTGGTTGTCATGTCCGTGAGCGTAGTCACGCGCATGGACGATGGCAGTGATGCTTGCAAACGCGGAAGCAGAGCCTTCACGCGGTTTGCCACGCCAATAATGTTGGCGCCCGGCTGCCGTTGGATATTCAGGATCACCGCGGGCTTGGCGTTCATCCACGCGGCCTGTGTCGTATTTTCCGAGCTATCGGATACGGCCGCTACGTCCGATAGCCGAATGGGCCCGCCATTGCGATAGGCGATCACCAGAGGACGGTACGCCTCGCTTGAAAGAAGTTGGTCATTATCTTGAATGGTGAAGGATTGTCGCGGTCCATTGAGGTTGCCCTTGGCTTGATCGACGTTCGCAGCGCCGAGTGCCGTGCGAAGATCCTCCAGGCTCAAGCCGTAGGAAGCAAGCGCTGTAGGATTGGCCTGCACTCGCACAGCGGGTTTCTGCCCTCCGCTGATCGTTACGAGTCCAACGCCCGATAGCTGCGAGATTTTCTGAGCGAGGTTGGTGTCCGCAAAGTCCTCCACCTTTTGAAGAGGCAACGTGTCGGAGGTAAGCGCCAGAGTCAGGATAGGCGTGTCGGCTGGGTTCACTTTGCTGTAGATCGGCGGGTTAGGCAAATCGCGAGGAAGGTAGGCCGATGCCGCGTTGATCGCCGCTTGTACTTCCTGCTCGGCTACGTCAATCTCCTCTTTCAAGTCGAATTGCAGCGTGATCACCGACCCGCCCAGCGAACTTGTCGAGGTCATCTGCGCCAGCCCCGGTAGCTCCCCGAACTGGCGCTCCAGGGGCGTAGTCACGGCAGATGCCATCACATCCGGATTGGCTCCAGGATAAAAGGTAACAACCTGAATCGTCGGATAATCCACTTGGGGTAACGCGGACACAGGAAGCTGGAGGTAGGCCACCATGCCAGCCAGCATCACCCCCACCATCAGGAGCGACGTAGCTACCGGCCGAAGTATGAAGGGTCTAGAAGGGCTCACGGTCAGAGATCCGGGGACGAACTCGAGCCGTCAGCGTTAGGATTGGGAAGGGCGCTCGATTGGTGTGGGCTCACGAGCGCCCCGGCTTGGAGTTTCTCTGCGCCATCCACAACAATTTGGTCTTTTTCAGCCAATCCCTGGCGGATCACCGAAATATTCCCCTCTGCAAAATCCACCTGGATTGGCCGGACCTGCGCCCTGTTATCACTGCCGACGAGATAAACGAACGACCCTTGAGCGCCGGTCTGGATTGCGGCTGAAGGAATGACGAGCGCATTCTTTCGCTCGCTGAGGAACAATCGAACGTTCACGAACTCATTTGGCCAAAGTAATCGATCGGGGTTATCGAACTGGGATTTCAGCTTGATCGTACCGGTCGATTGATCGATTTGATTATCGATTGTTAGGAGCTTACCTCCCTCCAGCTTCGTTTTGTCGTCGCGGCTGTAGGCTTCTACCGTGAGCTGCTCCTTGTTCATCTGTGAGACGACCTGTCCCAGGCCGTCTTCAGGCAGGGTGAAAATTACGGCAATGGGCTGCACCTGCGTAATCACGACCATACCGTTGGCGTCCGCCGCATGGACAATATTGCCCGGATCGACCAGTCGCAGGCCGACGCGCCCGTTTAAGGGTGAAGTAATTCGGCAATAGGACAGTTGAAGCTTGGCGCTGCTGATTTGCGCCTGGTCCGATTGAATCGAGCCGTCGTACTGGCCGACGGTAGCCTGCTGCGTATCGACTTGCTGCCGCGCGATCACTCCTTCCTGCCAAAGCGTCTGATAACGGGAGAGATCGACTTGGGCGTCCTTTTGCGACGCTATATCTTTCGCAAGCTGGCCCTCGGCTTGGGCCAACGCTACCTGATACGGGCGCGGGTCGATCTCCGCAAGGAGATCTCCAGTGTGAACGAATTGCCCCTCCTGGAAATACATCTTCATAATTTGACCGTCGACCCTGGTGTGAACCGTGACGGTATTGAAGGCGGTCACTGACCCCAAGCCCGTGAGGTAGTAAGGCACGTCCCGTTTCTGCACGAGCGTTACGCCTACAGAAATCGCCGTTGGCGCGGATTGTTCCTTACTTTTCGCCGCCGCCACCGCACTCTCGTGCATCCTGTAGCCCGCAATGGCAGCGATAGCGACCAAAATCAACAAAACAATCCAGACCCACGCCCGTCGTCCTTTTGGTTCAGGCTCCAACTGGGGATCAGAAGGCCCTGGAGGCACTGAAACTGCGGTGCGGGGCAGACGCGAAGAAGTGAAGTCTGTAGACGGCAATCTCGAAGGCGACATGTGCACCTCAAGGAGTATTTTTCCATATTTTAGACGTTGGCGCCCACGTTGCGGATACAGCAACCTAGGGGCCCGCCGCCTCCAGTTGGACACATCAAACCGATGGCCAAAAATGCCGTCCGGGCAGGCAGGCACTGCGAGTTGACCCCCCAAATACGCGACACGTAAGATGTAAGGGGGAGTCCCATGATTAACGCTGTTTTGGGGAAAGTGCATCTAGTTGGGGCTGGGCCGGGCGATCCCCAGCTGCTGACGGTCAAGGCTCACAGCCTCATCGGGCGGGCGGCCGTGATCCTACATGATGATCTCGTTCCTGCCGCCATTCTCGCTGTGGCTGGACCGGAAGCAGAAGTTGTGAACGTTGGAAAGCGCTGCGGCGCAAAGACGATCACTCAGCCACAAATTAACGCCCGAATGATCGAATCGGCGCGGCGCGGCCTGGACGTAGTCCGGCTGCACGGAGGCGATCCCGCGGTGTTCGGGCGTCTGGCGGAGGAAATTGATGCTCTCGAAGAGGCCGGAATTCCGTTTGAAATCGTTCCGGGAGTAACGGCGGGTACTGCAGTAGCGGCGGCGCTAGGCTTTTCACTTACGGATCGCCGCAGAAGCTCCCGGGTGATCATCGTGAGCGGCCATCGCGCTTACAAAAGTGCGCCACAAGAGAAAACCGATTGGAGGAAGATCGCCCGCGAGGACGCCACCATTGTGGTCTACATGCCGGGCAATAATTTCTCGCGGTTGCGGGAGGAGCTTCTCGCCGCCGGCCTCCTGCCGGAAACGCCCGCCATCCTCATCTCGCACATCAGCATGCCGGAGCAGCAACAGCAGTTCGCCACACTCGCCGATTTAGATAGGCTCCCACCCCTGGAGAGGCCGGCCGTTCTGATTATAGGACGCACACTCGATCGCATCGTCCGCCGTGAGCAGATGGGGGATACGGCGCTCTCCATGGATTCGGTGAGCTTGCTTCTTTCGTCGTTTTAGTCGCCGATCTCCGCGGAAAACCAAACGTGTTCGGTTCGTGTTAGATTCACCTGGATTCATCCGGGTTTATTACTCGGACCCTGCTATCCATATGCCTGAACGTAGACAGTCAAGCATTGATTGGATCGACGTGGTTTGGCTGCTGTTTCTCGCCGCGCTGGCTTTTCTTCCGCCCATCAACGAGATTCATAAGCAGCTGATCCTTTTGGCTTTCGGCGTATTCCAATATTTTGAGAGCACATTGGTTGCCCGGCTCCCGGTGCGAGGAGCCGTCTACAGTGTTCTCATAAAGATCGCACTGGCCACACTTCTACTGGACCACACCGGCGACGTCGGCATCAATAGCAGCTACTATCCGATCTATTATGTGCCAATCGTCACGGCGGCGATTTATTTTGGACCCATCGCGACGCTTCTTTGGACCGCGCTTGCGTCCGCTGCCTACTGTTCGTATCTGATTCCGGCGCATTGGGAATACGAGATCACTGCGCAAGGGCTTTATATCTTGGCGATTCGGATTTTGTTCTTTTTCCTCGCGGCGATGCTGGTAAACCGCTTCGTGATGGAAAATCGCCGTCAGGTGGCGCGATATCAGGCGCTATCGGAAACGCTCGAGGAAACGAACAAGCAGTTGCGCCGCGCGGAAGCCGAAGCCCGTCGTTCAGAGCGCCTTGCGGCACTGGGGCAAATGTCGGCTGGACTCGCTCACGAAATCCGCAATCCTTTAGGCGTTATCAAGGGATCGGCGGAAATCCTCGCTCAAAAACTGCAGGACTCGGCGCCCCTTGCAAGCGAACTCGCGGGATATATCTCCTCCGAAGTGAATCGCGTAAATGCCCTGGTGGCACGGTTTCTGGATTTTGCACGCCCGTTGCAACTCGAATTGCAGCCACACCAGATTCCAGACATCGCCGATGGCGCCCTCGAATCCGTGCAAGCTCAGTTTCCAGAGGCAAACATCCAAATCGAGCGTCGCTACGCACCAGGGTTGCCGGATGTTCTCTGCGATCAACAGCTCTGTGAGCGCGTGTTCGTCAACCTGATTCAAAATGCATTCCAAGCCATGAACGACTCCGGCGCGGAACGCGAGAAACTGCTGCGAATATCCCTGAAACAGGACACATTTCGCGGCCGGCCTGGCGTGGGCGCCACGATTGAGGATTCAGGTCCCGGCGTGCCACCGGAATCACGCGAGCAAATCTTCAATCCGTTTTTCACGTCGAAGAAGGACGGGGTCGGGCTGGGCCTTTCGATCGTTGCCAAAATCGTGGATGATCACCATGGTTGGATTCGGCTTGAGAGCGAATATCATGGTGGTGCGCGCTTTCACCTATTTCTCCCGGTCGCGGGTTCGTGAAAACGATCGATTTGATTGGCCGGGTGCGGCCCGAGCATGCCTATGAAGACTGACAGAGCGTCGATCCTTGTGGTCGAAGACGAGACCAAACTTCGCCGGTTAATCGAGCTACAGTTAGTTGAGGAAGGTTTTCATGCCCGCACGGCGCCCGATGCCGAAACGGGCTTGCAGTTACTTAACCGAGAACGGTTCGATCTTGTTCTCACGGATTTCAAGCTGCCGGGCATGAGCGGTCTCGAATTCCTGCAGGCGCTGAAACGCGCCAATGCTAGTTTGCCTGTGGTGCTTATGACCGCCTACGGCACTGTCGAATCAGCCGTCGGCGCTATGAAGGCCGGCGCAAGCGATTACGTGTTGAAGCCGTTTTCCCTTACCGAGTTGATGCTCGTCATCCGGAAGGAACTTGCCTCACACGAACTGCGGCAAGAGAATCGCGCTCTCCGCGAAGCGTTGGGGCATCGCTATGAGTACAAAAATATCATCGCGCGGAGTGACAAAATGCAGGCGGTGCTCGGCCTTGTCGAACGAGTGGCTCCCACCAATGCGACTGTCCTCGTCGGAGGCGAGAGTGGCGTTGGAAAAGACTTAGTGGCGCGTGCGATTCACGAGCACTCGAACCGAGCTTCCGGCCCGTTCGTAAAAATTAACAGCACCGCCATTCCCGAAAACCTTCTCGAAAGTGAGCTTTTTGGCTACGAGAAAGGGGCATTCTCCGGGGCCACATCAGCGAAACCCGGAAAATTTGAAATGGCCGACAAAGGCACGCTCTTCCTGGATGAAATCGGAGACGTTCCTCCCCCGATTCAAGTGAAGCTTCTTCGGGTGCTCCAAGACCGTGAGTTCGAGCGTCTTGGCGCTACCAAGACGCTCAAGGTAGATGTGCGCCTCATCGCCGCTACCAATCGCGATCTGCGCGACGCGCTCGAAGACGGCACATTTCGCGAAGACCTGTACTATCGCTTGAATGTCGTAGCGATCGATATTCCGCCGCTGCGCGAGCGCAGAGAAGATATTCCACCTCTCGCCGAATTTTTCCTGGCTAAGTTCGCCAGTGAATCCGGTAAGCCTGTTCGCGGGATCACTCCCCAAGCCATGCAATCTTTAGCGGATTTTCACTGGCCCGGCAACGTGCGCGAGCTTCAAAATATAATCGAGCGCGGCGTCACTCTTTCTTCCGGAGAGATGCTGGATACCGCCGATATTCGTCTCGATCGTCCCATCGGACGCGGAGCAGCGGAGGCCGCGCCCGTATTGCCACAAGGATTTACACTCGAGCAATGGGAAGATGAGATGATTCGCGAAGCGTTGCGTCACGCAAACGGCAATAAAAGTCAAGCCGCCCGGTCCCTCGGTCTTTCTCGGAACGCCCTCCGTTACCGGCTATCGAAGATCGGCTTTCCCGACGCCCCTGAGAAGGACTAACGCGGCCGGCAAGGCTCGACGGCGGCCGGAGCGGAATCCGACTTGAATTGTATTTAGGGCGATTCCGCTCGCTCCTGATTGCAAGGCGCGGTCCTTTTGGACATCGACAGCGCGAAAGCGATCTGGGCGCATATGGCACCCACCGTATCCAGCAACACGTCGGCAATTGCCGGAGTGCGGCCGGGCACAAAGCTCTGATGAAACTCATCGAGCGACGCGTAGCAGGCCACAATTGCGATCGCGGCAAGCGCCCAACTGATGCGTGCGTCGCGCCTGCCCGCGCGTATGCCGCGCAAGATCAAAAGGCTCAGAACAAAGTACTCAGCGAAGTGCCCGCATTTGCGGATGACGTGATGAATTTCAAGAAGGGTGGCCGTCGCCGCGCGCGGCATCAGCCAGTGGAGAATCGGAATAATGATTTGGCCTGTACGGTCCGACGTGAAAGCCGAAGTTGAAAAAAGGGAGACTACAATCGCCCACGCCAGCGCGGGCCACCAGTACTTGAGCAAGGCCACTTATTCCAACCGGTAGTTCGGTGCTTCCCGGGTGATGATCACGTCGTGGACGTGACTCTCGCGCAGTCCAGCTTGAGAAATGCGGATGAATTTGCCGCGCTCCTGCAACGCCTTCAGGTTTTCGGCGCCGCAATATCCCATGCCGCTTCGCAACCCACCGACAAGCTGTTCCACGAGGCCCGAAAGTGGCCCTTTGTATGGCACCTGGCCTTCGATCCCTTCCGGCACGGACTTGCCGCGCTCGGCTCCCTCCTGCGCATAGCGGTCGGCCGAACCAGCCTCCATCGCGCCCAACGAGCCCATGCCGCGATAGGATTTGAACGTGCGGCCTTGATAAAGAATAGTCTCGCCGGGCGATTCCTCCGTTCCTGCAAAAAGGCTACCTATCATCACCGCGGATGCACCCGCGGCGATGGCCTTGGTGATATCGCCGGAAAATTTGATTCCACCGTCCGCGATCAGCGGAATACTGGAACCTTGCGCGGCGCGCGAACATTCCGCGATCGCAGTGATTTGCGGCACGCCCGCACCGGTGACGACGCGCGTCGTGCAAATCGAGCCGGGACCGATGCCGATCTTCAGGCCGTCAATGCCGAGCGCGATCAAGTCGCGCGTGGCTTCGGCCGTGGCGACGTTGCCCGCGACGAGCTGCATTTCCGGGAGGCGATGCTTCACGGCGCGAATCGCGTCCATCACGCGCGTCTGGTGCCCGTGCGCGGTATCGATTGCGAGAACGTCCGCCTTTTCGTTGGCCATCTCGACGGCGCGTTCGAGGAAATCGCCGGTCGCGCCGATCGCCGCGCCCACGCGCAAGCGGCCTTGCTCGTCTTTCGTCGCGATGGGAAATTCCAGCTTCTTCTGAATATCTTTCACGGTAATCAAGCCTTTGAGGTTGAAATCCTTGTCCACTACAAGAAGCTTTTCAATGCGGTGCTGCTGCAGCAGACGCTCCGCCGCTTCGAGCGTGGTGCCCACGGGCACCGTTACGAGATTCTCCTTCGTCATTACACTGCTTACCGGCTGATCGAGGTTGCGCTCAAAACGCAGATCGCGGTTGGTCAGGATTCCTACGAGGCGCTGGCCGCGTGTGACCGGAAGGCCCGAGACCTTGTACTTGTTCATGATGTCGAGGGCTTGGCGCACCGATATTTCTGGCGCGATCGTCACCGGATCGACGATCATGCCGCTTTCCGAACGCTTCACGCGGTCCACTTCCTCGGCTTGCCGCTCGATGGTCATGTTGCGATGAACGAACCCGATCCCTCCCTGGCGGGCGATGGCAATGGCGAGCCGTGCATCGGTCACCGTGTCCATCGCCGCTGCGACGATCGGAATGTTCAGCGCGATTTTGCGCGAGAGGCAGGTCCGTGTGTCGGCTTGGGCTGGCAGCACCGTCGATTTACCTGGCAGCAGCAGCACATCGTCAAACGTCAGCGCTTCAGGGATAGCTCCATCAATCATCATCTCTCCCGTGATTTCGGTAGCCACAGCAGGTGCCTTTCTTGCCGTGGTTTTTTTCCGCCCCTAAATATCAAAGCCCAGCGAGGTCGCCGGGCTTTAGGAAAGGTTCTCTTTGTCCAAAATTACCTTCATGAAACTGATCGTTGATTTTAGGCCCTTCGATCACTGAAAGCAAGGAACCAACCGCTGCGGGCATATCGGTCTCGGGACAACAGCGCTAGACGGCCAGGTTTTTTTGCGGGTTCACTGTTGCAGGTGACCGGAGATCGCTGGGTCATACGGGCTTAGCCAAAGGCACTTGCCCGCTCACGACGGGAACCATCCACACCGCGTAGCCACATGGGTTGCGGACATTCGCGATCATCTGATCGAAGTACGCGACGGCGGACTCCTGCGTAATCGGCGTCAACTGGCCGATGGACTCGGAGTACCCATCACGCCATGCCTCTAGAACGGCCGCAAATGTTTCTCGCGGGACGCGGACGGTATCGACGACAACGTAGTTCACCGAAATGTTCTCTAACTTCATGGCGGCGAGTATTCCGAAGGTGTTGCGACCGATGAATAGGTCTGTGCCGGTCGCTTCTCCGAAGCTCGGTGCGACCTGATGCCAAAAATTCCGCAGATCGAGCGCGCCTCGCTGGAAGTGAAGCATGCCATAGTCCTCCGGAATAAGGTGGAGATAGCCGCCGCAGCGGGTAACACGAACGAGCTCGGCGATCACGCGATCGGGATGCGGAATCGAATGCAAAACATGGCGGCAGACGGTGAGGTCAAAGCTGCGGTCAGGGGCCGAGAGTTCGAATACGCTCTGATGCTCGAACGTCAGGCGGGGAGCGAGGCTTGCATAGCGCGCTCGGGCGAGAGCAAGGTGATGATCGACGATGTCGATTCCCAATACATGAGACTGCGGAAGGAGTTCAGCAAGCCGCGAAGCGATTTCGCCGGTGCCGCATCCAGCATCGAGAATGCGAGCGTCCTTTGACAGCGCATAGCGACGAATTAGCGGGGCTTCCTGGGGCCAAATTGCACGCGCCTGGGCATCCAGATTGCGCACCATCGACTCGTCGGCCATCTGTTTAGCTTGGGGGTTGAGGTCGGTCAATGCGCGCTCCTGAGCTCTCGTTTTTTCGAGAGAACATACTAGCAGATTGGTGAAAGGCGGCTGGCGAACTCGATGGACCTCGATGCCGGAGGGTCGAGTGCGACCTTTCCAGTTTTCTAGGTCAAGGGCCGCATTTCTTGCGTCGATTAGGTGCTAAAATCACCGAGACCGCCCATAGGGAAGAGAAGGAGAAGGCATGGGCATTTCGCTAACAGTTTCCGCTACGGCCTTCGCGCGCGCGCCGTTTCGCTTCGGCATTGCCCTCTTGGCGACGAGCCTAGCTCTGATCATCGCTCTCGCGCTGCATCCCTACGACAGTTCGGCGTCTTATGTCACGACGCTTGCCGCGGTAGCTTTTTCAACGTGGTATTGCGGCACCGCGCCCTCGATCGCAAGCGTTGCGCTATCTCTTGTGGGCATAGATTATGGGTTCATCTCGCCGGCGCATTCGCTGCGGATTGAGCACCGAGCCGACTGGTCCAGCCTTCTCGTGTTCCTGCTCGCAGCGCTTTTGATCGTGCTGATCGGAGAAGCGAGCCGCCTTGAAAGGGAGCGATTGCGGGAAGCGTCAGGCGAGCTGGAAGAAAAAGTCCGGAACCGGACCGGCGAACTCGATCATGCCAATGAGAGCTTGCGACAACTCACCGGGCGGTTACTGAATTTGCAGGATGAAGAAAGGCGGCGCATCGCGCGGGAACTACATGACAACGCCGGGCAAGCTCTGTCGGCACTGGCGATGAATCTCGGCGCAGTGGCAAAGGACCTCGACCGGCTCGTGAAAACGGCGGGGACCGTGGCGGACAGTGCGAGCCTCGTCCAAGAGATGAGCAATGATATCCGCACAATGTCTTATTTGCTGCACCCTCCGATGTTGGACGAGATGGGACTCGCGGCCGCACTGCGATGGTACATTGACGGCTTTTCCGACCGCAGCAAGATTGCAGTGGAATTGGAGTGCAGCCAGGATTTGGGGCGGCTCTCGCGCGAGGTGGAAACAGCCGTTTTTCGAGTGGTGCAGGAATGCCTGACGAATATTCATCGCCACTCGGGTAGCCCGACGGCCGCAATTCGGATCTCGCGACCGGATAGCCACCTGCGGGTGGAAGTACGAGACGAAGGTAAAGGCATTTCGGCCAAGATGCGAGAACAGATGGAATCTGGCGGCACGGTCGGGGTGGGAATTCGAGGGATGCGTGAAAGGGTTGGACAGTTAGGCGGGAGTCTTGAGATCACTTCCGAAGGAATTGGGGCGGGCACGCGCATCGTCGTGCGGCTGCCTGCCGGCGAAGCCGTGCGGATGCAAATGACCGGTGACCCAGTCCTGGGAGCTCAAGGCTCGGGGGAAGGTCTCGCAACAGGCTCTCGCGAAATCGGTCGTGCGGGTGGGCGCTAGCTATGACGGTTCCCCTGGGCCGCCGCTGGCGAGTCTCCATACAGCTTGAAAAGTGAACCGCTGCCTTCATGGATCACGGAGCCGACGTTGGCGCGAAAGAGCATCAAAGGCCGGCGATCTGCTCGCGGCGCGATGAAAGCGATCCATCCTTCGAGTGAATCTCCGGGCTTCAGCGTTCCTTGCAAATCGGGCATCGGCTCCTCCGCGATAGAAGCACCAGCGTAGGCTGCGCCATCCGCCTTCATCGCAGTGAATTGAGTTTCATCGATTGTGTAACTGTAGTGCGACGGAGAAGTACGAGCTGAAAACTCGAAGCGGACACGCGCGAGTAGGTATTCGAAGCCGGCTTTGGGAGGAGGATTCGAGGTGCTGATGGCTTTCAGCATCTCCCATGCCTTCTCGCCGCGCACGACTTGCACGACGGTGATTTTCGCGTCGTAGAGCTCGTCGCCGCCGTCATACTGGTCGCCGAATATGATGATCGTGCTCAGCGTGCGGCCGAGCGGCTGAGCCTGGTCGGCGAACGAAGTGGCAGCGATCGCGTTCGCGACGGCCAAAGTTATCGTCGCGGCAATAAAAATAGCCGCGAATTTCTGTGTGCGGCCCTCTCTCCTTACGCCCACAGATCGATAGGGACGCTCACGCGATAGCTCATGTTTGCGACCATGTGGTAGGGGTTCGTTTGCCCTCCCACTACCACGAAATTGTAGGAGTCGGCCTTAGCGTAGTAGGGGATTCGCGCGTCGTCGGGCGTTTGCGGATCTCGAACCCAGCGGCCACCGAAGAGTGTCGAACGCGCGTCTTTTGCGGAAAGAGTCGAATTCTTCTGCAGCCAGTCCGCAAGCTGCTCTTTGGTTTTGAAGCCGAGCTCGACCAGACCTTGAGCCACCAGAGGATCCAAAACACCGAGCGCACCGAATAGCGGGCCGAAGGGAATCATGTTGTAGCGGAGCGCCTCGTGAAATTGAGGAACCGGTTTCACTCCGAGTCCGACACCCGCCTGGCCTTGCGAAATGCTGAATCCGATGAACAGGCTGACGACATTTTGCTCGGGCTTAAAGCCTTTTTGCACGTGCAAGGGGGACCACGGGCTATCCTTCTCGTTCTCAGGAATCACCAGATTGTTGTAATTGACGCTGTTTCCGAACGTCCCGAGATATGTCTGGCCGGGGATGCCGGAATCGCCCAGGTTGCGCGAGACCATGGTCCACGCACGGCCAATCGCGGCATTCGGCTGAGCGAAAGGACCCATCGCGCCGATGCCGTAGTTCATGTTGAGCTTGTCGCGAATGGGGCCGTTGATCACCGCCGCCACGGCGAAGGAATTGGTGGAGCTGGAAAGCGCGGTAACGCCGCTTGATGCGATGGCCAGAATCGTCGGCAGATACTCGGGCAGTGCGCCCGCCATCACCGCGTTGATGGCCACTTGCCGCACCGTATACGACCACTCCGGATACGACCCCCGCGCCGGGCACATTTTCCCGACCACTTCATCGGGATGATGGCTGGTGCCCTTCAGCATCGCGTCCACTTTTTCCTGCGTCGGCAATTGGATGTACATGAAATCCGTGAGGCCGTTATCGAGGTAATACTGCTGCAAGTTGTCGGATGTATCGATGAAACTAGCCGGTCCAACGTCAGGAGTAACGGTGCCAGTCTTCGATTCATCCGCAGTGAGTGGTTGCGTGAGCGCGTCGACCACTTCCTTCATCAGTGGCTTGCCGCTTACGGGATCGTTGCCTTCGAGATAAGCGTACATTTCCGCGTCGGTCTTGCCCCACACAGGATGCGGAGTGAAGCAGATGCGTTCGTCGGGCATTCCTCGCTGGGCCGCATTGGACTTCGCCAGATTTTTGAAAGCGATGGTGACCATGGGAGCCGTCGGAAAGCCCATCTGTTCAAACTTTATGCAGTGACCAACGGTCGCTGGGGTGCACGTGCTTCAATGCCCGATCGCCATGATGACGGCGTTGCCCTTGTCTTTTATCTCTGCATTTAGTTTGGGATCGTCGTCCGCGAAGGCGCCAGCCTTCAGCCGGTAGACGGTGGTGACGCCGGGCATGTTTTTCTTGAACCAGATGCCGACCTGATCCAGAAAATGGTCCGCGCCGGGGAATCCGTCGGACACCAAGTAAATCGTTTTGCCGTCAAGGCTCTTCAGACGCGGCGCCATGGCGACGAGTTGGATCGGAGGTGGAATGCCCTTCGGGTTGAGCGCCTCGATTTTGCCGGCGCCGGCCATGACCTTTCCGGTTTTCGTCTTGGTTTTTGCCGCTTCGGCTCGCGAGGCCGCCAAAAGCGCCGGAGACATGCCCAACAGGGACAACATTTTTCGTCGATTCATGAATCACCTCACCGCGTCCCGACCCCTTCGGCTATTAGGACGTACCTATAATGGACGCGGTTCCTTTATATTCCCGTAAGGGGTGAAATTGCAATGCGATCAATGGTTGCTAGTCCGTTACCATCCCCCGGTTCAGGGCGGCACTTGACAGTACCAGCCGTGCGGCGAAAGAATAGCTGCGGTAAACCACTAAGCCTTTGACCATAAAGGTCGCGATAATCCCCGACAGAAAGTTCAAGGAGACGAATCTCAATGCCAAAGAACGCCGCAGCTCCTGCAAAGGAACACCTAAACCCCGTTTTGGAAGTGCCTACCGATCTGAGCGACGAGGGCGTCGCCGAGATCTCGGCTGCTCTGCGCGAAACGCTTGCCGACGTTTTCGCGCTATACGTGAAGACCAAGAATTTTCACTGGCACATGACCGGGCGGCACTTTCGCGATTACCACCTGCTTCTGGACGAGCACTCCGACCAGATCTTCGCCATGACCGACGACATTGCCGAGCGCGGCCGTAAGATCGGCGGAGCGACGATTCGTTCCATCAGCGATATTACGCGGCATCAACGTCTGAAGGACAACAACGCGGAAGTTGTAAGCCCGAAAGATATGCTGGCCGAGCTTTCCGCCGACAACCAGCACCTGACGCGCTCTTTGCGCGCCACGCACGAAGTGTGCGAGAAATACGACGACGTCGCCACGGCTAGTTTGATCGAGGTTTGGATCGACCAGACGGAGCGGCGGACCTGGTTCTTGTCCGAGATAGTCCGCGACTTGTAACGGCCTCCGGCGCCCCCGGCGACTTAGGACCTAGCCAGTTTCTCCGGCTAGGTCCATTTGTCAATCGAAACGCTTACGGTGTAGCTCAAGCTGCCGCCCTGAAAGAACGCGTTGGTCTGCCCTCCCAGGACGATCACGTTGATGTCGTCTCGGTGCGGCCAGCGCGGAATTACGGCGTCGTCCGGCATCGCGTACCACGTCTTGTATGGTTCCAGTCCCTTGAGCGCGCGCGGATAATCGAAGCCGTACGCAAAATCGCGGCTCTTGTATTCCTTCACCGTTTGCGTCGTGTTTTTGTACAGCCAGTCGATCAGTTTGTCTTTCGTATCGTAGCCGCGATCTTTCAAATGATTCGCGATCAGCGGATCGGCCACTACGAGTCCGCCGAAAAATCCTGTGAAAACGCTGAAAAGATCGCTGAACTGTTCCTCATACTTCGGCGTGTCCGTGCTCGTTCCTCGCGCGCCCTGCCCCGGCACAATTCCGAGTCCGCGGAAAAGGCTCACCACGTTTTCTTCCGCCTTAAATCCTTTCTGCACGTGCAATGGCACCCACGGGCTTGCGCCTTCATTCTCGGCGATCACCAGGTTGTTGTAGTTGAGGTTGTTACCCTGTGAACCCATGTACGTGTCGCCCGGAATTCCACCGTTCGCAAGGTTCCTCGAGACCAGCGTCCACGCGCGCCCGATCGCCGCGTTCGGTTGCGCGAATGGCCCTAGCGCGCCGATGCCATAGTTCATGTTGAGCTTGTCGCGGATCGGTCCGTTGATCACCGCCGCGTACGCGAACGAGTTGGTCGAGCTGAAAAGTGATGGTGTTCCTGACGACGCGATTGCCAGAACCGCCGGAAAATATTCCGGCTTGCAGCCCGCCATGACGGCGTTGATCGCCACTTGCCTCACGGTGTACGACCACGGCGGGTACGCGCCCCCTGCCATCTTGCCAACCTGTTCATCCGGCTTGTGGCTCGTGCCCTTCAGCATTTCTTCCACTTCGTCTTCCGTCGGAATGATCACTGGAAGAAAATCGGTCATGCCATTATCGTGATAAAACTGCTGCAGGTTCTTCGCCGTATCCGGTCCGTACTTTTCCGGCCCAACGGAAATCCGCACCAAGCCGCTCTTCTTTTCCTCCGCGCTGAGCGGCTGCGTCAAGTCATCCACGATCTCCTTCATCATCGGCTTGCCGCTTATCGGGTCGTTCCCTTCGACGTACGCGCGAAGCTGCTCGGGCGTCTTGCTGGCCACAGGATGCGGCGTAAACGTGATCCGCAGCTTCGGCATGCCGCGCTTCGCCACGTTCAAAATCGCGAGTTCTTTGAACGCTCGCGTCACCATCGGAGTGGTCGGAATTCCCATCTTCTCAACTGTTATGCAGTGACCCACGGTCGCTGGCGTGCACGTGCTTCAATGCCCCACGGCCATGATGGCCGCGTCGCCCTTCGCCTTGATCTCCTTCCACAGCGCGGGATCGTCTTCCATGTACGGTCCGGCTTTTCGCCGGAAAACTGTATTCACCGTCGGCATGTTTTGCTTGAACCATAGCTGGATCTGTTGGAGCAGCATTCCGCCGCCCTCGAATCCTGTGTCCACAAGCCACACCGTTTTTCCATCGAGGCTGTCGAGCCGCGGCGCCATGGGAATCAGTTGGATCGCCGGCGGCGTCCCTTTCGGATTCAGCCCTTCGAATTTCTGTGCGCCCGCTGGCCCGGTCGGAGCCTTCGTGCCCTTACTTTTGACCTGTGCCTCGGCGCCTGTGCCGGCCAGCAACGCAGGAGAAATTCCCAGAAGCGATAACAGCTTCCGTCTATTTATGTGGCTCATCTTTTGTGCCTCCTAGATGCGATGGAAGGCCCTGAATCGAGGGGATGTCATCTGCCGCGGATGTTAGCCACGCAACTAAGCCGTGTCAAGAAAATGCCCGCCGAACGGTCACACCCGTGTGGCACAATTTTCCTCCCCGCTGTCACAGGCGCCTCTCGTAGTCTGGGACCATTTCGAACCCGCAGGTCAGCTAGAGCCTTAACAACTCGGTTGAGGTTTGGGCGCGTGGGCGCGAACAAGGTTGTGTCTTCATCGTGATCGGCATATATAGCAAATGATTTGGGTTCAGGTACAAAGATGTTCGCTAACGGTCCCCAAAAAGTCCACAGCAACAACCCCTTGCAGCGCACCCTACAACCTGCCAACCTGACCACGACGTAGCTGCGACCGGCCCTCTTGACGAGGGCCGAAGAATCGCTCTTTGACAACTGAATCAGCACACCGAGGAGAACAGAACTCACGGGTGCTATCGTTAGCACACCGCCTTCGGGGCGACGACGCTGTCGTCGCATGGACGCCTGTTCTCACACCGGCTGCCCAGGCCGTCTGCTCGGTAGGAACTGGGTCAGCTCGAAGCGGCTCGGGAGCCGGGTGTCATGTGGAGTGCGGCGGCTTGCCGCCGCTGTTTGCCGACCGGGCTTGCCCGGTCGTGCTGCAACCACGCCCCAGGTAGCACAGTTTGTTGCTCGTTTCCCGGTCGATTCTGACCTTAAAGAGTGGAGTCTAATCGACGCAGCTGCCGAGTAGAAACCATCGTAAGTGATAGAAAACAGAGGACGGGCATACACTCTACTCGACACTCCTGTGGAAACCCGCGAATCGGCGATCACAACCGGCACCGCTCTCGAATATCGGTAGCAATTGCCTTGGAGGACGATTCGCTGCACCGGCACGCGAAGTTGACAAGCCTCTGAGCGCTGTTCTATCGTCCCAACGCGCAAAATCCGTCACATTTTGCGCTATTTGGACCAATCGAGGTGCGCGTGCAACC
Source organism: uncultured Acidobacteriota bacterium (assembly GCA_963702375.1). GTDB lineage: Bacteria > Acidobacteriota > Terriglobia > Acidiferrales > UBA7541 > Palsa-295. The sequence continues at coordinate 623,023 of CAVPCI010000007.1, read as the reverse complement.
GGAACCGAACATGGACTTGGCGCATTTGGGCCATTTGGAACTACTGACTCCCAAACCCGAGGAGAGCCTGCGATTTTTTGTTGACGTAATGGGGCTCACCGAGAGCGGCAGGGAAGGGAATTCCGTTTTCTTGCATGCGTATGACGACTACGAGCGCCACTCGCTGAAGCTCACCGCTTCGAAGTCCTCGGGCATGGGGCACGTGGCGTACCGCACGCGCAGCCAGCAAGCACTCGAGCGCCGCGTCGCCGCGTTAAAGGGATCGGGATTCGACGTCGGCTGGAATGATGGCGACCTCGCGCACGGTCCCGCGTTTGTCTGCCACGATCCAGATGGCCACAAGATCGAGCTCTACTACGAAACGCAGTGGTATCAAGCGCCGCCTGAATTGCGTCCTGCCCTGAAGAATCAGGCACAGCGGTTTCCGGCGCGCGGAATCAACGTCCGTCGCCTCGATCATTGGAATGGCTTGGCCGTCGATATCAAAGCGAATCGCGAATTTTTCGAAAAGTATCTCGGCTTCCGGCTCACCGAACAAATCGTGCTCGACAACGGCAGCGAGGCCGCTTTGTGGATGACCTGCACCAACAAGAGCTATGATTTCGCCTATTCGCGCGATGATACCGGCACGAAGGGACGTTTCCATCACGTCACCTACGCGGTTAACAGCCGGGAAGAGGTGCTGCTGGCTGCAGATATCTTCCTCGAGAACGGCGTCTACATCGAGACCGGTCCGCACAAGCATGCCATCCAGCAAACTTTCTTCTTGTACGTCTACGAACCTGGCGGCAATCGCGTGGAAGTTGCCAACGCCGGAGCGCGCCTGATTCTTGCGCCGGACTGGAAACCTATCCGCTGGACCGAAGCCGAACGCAAAAAGGGCCAAGCGTGGGGCCTGAAAACAATCGAATCGTTCCACACCTACGGCACGCCGCCAGTCGAGGTGACCACGAAGAAGTGACGCCGCATCCTCCCCACCTTCTCCTGCTGCCCGGATTGGTTTGCGACGATACGATATGGCAGCACCAGGCCAGCCGCTTTTCCAAAATTACCACTGTCAAAATTCCTGACTACGGCTCCAGCGACTCGCTTGAAAAGATGGCGCAAGTTGTTCTTCGAGATGCGCCCGAACAATTTGCCATCGCGGGACATTCCATGGGAGGACGCGTCGCATTCGAAATTCTACGCCGTGTGCCCGAACGCGTTGCGGGCGTTGCGCTGCTCGATACGGCTTATCGGCCCCGTGCGGAAGGGGAAGCGGGCGAACGCGAGCGCGCCGACCGATTCGCGCTGTTGGACGTGGCGCGATCGCAAGGCATGCGCGCCATGGCTCGGCAATGGATTCCAGGAATCGTCCATCCCGCGCGCCTTTCGGACGAAGTCTTCATTACCTCCATCGTCGAGATGATTGCGCGCAAGACGCCCGAAATCTTCGCCGCGCAAATCAACGCCCTGCTCGAACGGCCTGACGCTGCTCCGCTGCTCGCGGCCCTTCGCCGTCCGACGATGATTCTGTGTGGCCGCGAAGATATGTGGAGTCCTCTCGCGGGCCACCGCGAGATGGCCACGCTCGTGCCGCAAAGCAAGTTGGTGATAATCGAAAATTGCGCCCACATGTCGCCGATGGAACGCCCCGAAGAAGTCACTTTGGCATTGAGCGACTGGCTTTCGGGCCTCGACTGACCGGTGAAGGAACCCGCGATGCGGCTCGCGGATTCTCGATCGTGTGGCAATCGGAAAAAAGACTTGACAGCGCAATCGCGTCCGTTGTATTTAACCAGTAGGTTAAATAAGATGACGACTCAAGATCATCTCAGCGCAACCTTTGCCGCGCTCGCCGATCCGACGCGTCGGGCCATCCTGGCGCGCCTGATTTCAGATGAGGCATCGGTCACGGAACTCGCACGGCCGTTTGAGATAAGCCTTCCCGCCGTGTCCAAGCACCTAAAGGTATTGGAGCGCGCCGGGCTGATCGAGCGCGGCCGCGAGGCGCAATGGCGGCCCTGCCGCCTTCACGCGGCTCCGCTAAAGGGTGTTGCCGATTGGGTGGAACGCTATCGCCGCTTCTGGGAGGAAAGTTTCGACCGCCTCGACATCTATTTGAAGGAACTAAAGGCAAAGGAGAAGAGACATGGCCGCAAGCAACGCGGGAGCGAGTAAGGGCTCGAACGCAACGGAACACGAACTCGTCATCACGCGCGTCTTCGATACGCCGCGAGAACTCGTGTTTGACGCGTGGACTAAAGCCGAGCACCTGAAACAGTGGCAGGGAGCGCCGCGTGGCTTCACGGTGACGGCCGAGGAGTCAGACATCCGGCCCGGCGGCGGCTTCCGGATCTGCATGCGGTCGCCTGAAGGCGTTGACCATTGGCTGCAAGGTTCCTATCGGGAGATCCTCCGACCGGAACGGCTCGTGTTCTCTCACGCCTGGCTTGACGCCGCGGGAAAGCCAACCCAGGAAACTTTAGTAACGGTCACGTTCGTTGAGCGCGGCAAGAAGACTGAGATGACGTTGCGCCAGAGCGGTTTCAAGTCGATTGAGTCGCGCGATGGGCACAGAATGGGCTGGACCAGCGCCTTCGACGTTCTCTCCGAGTACTTGGCCAAACAAGACCCCCAGGCATCCGACCGAAGTGCACTACCAAGGGAGCGGGAAGTCATCATCACGCGGATCTTCGATGCTCCGCGGGAGCTTGTGTTCAAAGCGTGGACTGACCCGAAGCACCTTGCGAAATGGTTCGGGCCGAAGGGATTTACGAACCCGGTTTGTGAGGCGGATGCGTGTGTCGGCGGGTCCTGGCATATCGTCATGCGCTCGCCGGATGGGACCGAGCATCCGTGCGGAGGCGTGTATCGCGAAGTCGTCGAGCCCGAGCGGCTCGTCTTCACCAATATCGCCACCGACAAAGAGGGGAATACAATCCTCGACGGGCTTACAACCGTCATCTTCGCAGAGCACGGTGGTAAAACGAAACTGACTCTTCGAACTCGCGCCACAGCCGTGGTCGACTACGCCGTCGAGCACCTGAAAGGGATGGAAGCGGGCTGGACGCAAAGCCTGGAGCGTCTCGCTGAAGAGTTGGCGAGATCGTAGAGTGATGAAGGCCATGCTTCAAATGCAGAAGATTGACATACAGGGCTCGAACCAAGCCTGCGATCATGTATAGCTCGACGCTCTGAAAGTAATGCCGTGTGGGGAACGGTTTTTCTTGTTCGATTCTCGAGTGCGAAAGCGGAGGAGATGACAAATGGAAACGACTGTTCAAGCAGCGCCCGTCTCGAAAGGAATGCTTTGGACCGGCTATATCATCAGCGGCCTGGTTGTATTGTTTATGATTTTCGATGGCGTGACGAAAGTGATCAAGGTGCCGCAGGTAATTGAGGCTTCCGCCAAGCTTGGATACAACGCCGCTACAGTTGTGGGGATCGGCGCAGCGCTGCTTGTTTGCACGGCCCTGTATGTGATTCCGCGCACCTCCATTTTCGGCGCGATTCTGTTGACAGGCTATCTTGGCGGCGCGGTTGACGCCAACGTGCACAGCGGCACAGCGCTTTTTAATATTAGCTTCCCGATCGCTTTCGGGGTGCTGGCCTGGCTGGGAATTTACTTGCGAGATCAACGGCTGCGCGCCTTAGTTCCGCTGCGAAGTTAGCGTGCTTGTGGGTCGCGCTACTCGATCCCGGCCCACGGGCCGCGAGTAATGGGTGCAGCGGGCGAGCGTGAACGCGCCGACCGGTTCGCGCTGCCGGACCTGGCGCGATCGCAAGTGGATATTTTCGCCGCGCAAATCAACACCTTGCTCGAACCGGCCTGGCGTGCGCCCATGCTCCGCGGATTGACGCACGCTTTGTGCCCCACTAGAATCCCAACTCGGAGATACGAAAGGCGGACGGGCGCATATCTTTGGAGAAAGGTTTCAACTAGCCGCGAGCATGATTATCGACTCTCACCAGCACTTCGTTCGTCTTGCGCGTCACCCGGAAGTGGAGGGTTTTCGCCAAGCGCAACTTTCCGGAAAGAATCCCGATGTCCTCCCCAACATCTCCGATGCCGACGTTAAAAAGAGTCTGGAGCAGGTCATCAGCCTGATGGATTCGCGTGGCATCGATGTGGCATTCGCTTCTCCCCGTGCGAAAGCCATGGCGACACATGAAGGTGCTACGGAACAGAACGCCGTGTGGGCCGATCTGAATAATGGGCTTATCCTTCGCGCCTGTCAGTTGAATCCCGGCCGCTTTGCGCCGGTGGGCATGCTCGGACAACATCCTTCGTGTCCATCCGAGCAGGTGGCGAAACAGATCGAGCGTTGGACCAAGGAGGGTTTCATCGCGTTCAATTTCGATCCCGATGGTACCGGCGGCCGCTGGCAGAACCAGCCCTTCACCGGAAAGCACAATTACCCGGTTTTCGAAGCGGCGCAGGGGCTGGATGTGCCGCTCGTGCTGCACGGCAGCGAATCGATCAACAAAAACTTCCCGCATACCGCCGTCCAATATCTGATCGCCGATATTACGGGCTTCGTGCAACTGATGATGGCGAAAGATCTGTTCCGGGATTTTCCGCGTCTGCGCTTTCTGATCCCGCATGCGGGCGGCGCGTTGCCCTGCCAGATCGGGCGTTGGAGGGCGATCGCGAAGTACAACAGTTGGGCCAGCCCGGACGAACTCCTCGGCAACGGCAACGTTTTCGTCGATACCTGCGTATACAATCGCCTCAACATGCAGATGCTATTTGACGCCGTCCCCGTCGACAACATCCTGTTCGGCTCGGAATGCGACGGTGCATTCCCCGGCGTGGTTAATGACGAGACGCACGATCATTACGACAACACGCGGCGCTATGTCGACGATTCGAAGCTGAACGCCGGCGACAAGGCCCGGGTCTATGTCACCAACGCGCGGCGCGTTTATCCGCATGCGAGCCGTTGGGTTCAAGCGGAGCGGAGTCTGGGTCTGGCGTAGAATCTAAGTGCGGGCCCCGCGCCGGTGCGGCGATTGACGCCGCGCTTTCGCACCGTCTAGAATCCCAACCCGAGTCTCTGAGAAGCTACTCTTGTGGCCAATGGAAAGAAAACGGCGATCGAGAGAATCCAGTATGGGGAAGCGTATCAGCGCGTCTTTCCGCATGTGACCGAGGAGCTGTCATGAGCAAACCGGTTGTGGTGAGGCACGTCGAGCAGCCGGACCCGGCTGCCGTGGCCGCGCTCGAAAAATATGGCGTATCGACGGTCCACGAGGCGCAGGGGCGCTGCGGATTGCTGGCGCCGTACATGCGTCCGATTTATGACGGTGCGGCGATTGCGGGCAGCGCGGTGACGGTTTCGTTGCCGCCGGGCGACAATTTGATGATCCATGTGGCCGTCGAAATGTGCACGCCCGGCAGCATTCTGGTAGTAGCTCCCACATCGCCCTGCACGGACGGCTATTTCGGCGAGCTGCTCGGCACTTCGCTTCGCGCCCACGGCGCAAAAGGTCTTGTGATCGAAGCAGGCGTCCGCGATGTTGGTCCGCTTACTCAGATGAAGTTTCCTGTCTGGAGCCGCGCAGTGCATTCGCAAGGTACCGTGAAAGCCACGCTCGGCTCGGTGAATGTTCCGATTGTGTGCGCGGGGGCGGCGATCGATCCGGGCGACGTGATTGTTGCTGACGATGATGGCGTGGTAGTGGTCAAACGCGCGGAGGCGGCGAAAGTGGCCGCGGCATCGAAACAGCGCGTGGATAAGGAAGATGTAGTTCGCGAACGGCTGGCGAAAGGCGAACTGGGCCTGGATATTTATGGCCTCCGCGCGAAGCTGAAAGAAATGGGGCTCGAATATCGTTAAGTATAAAGACGGCCGATTTTCGAGGCTAAGGGAAAATGATCGCCTACTGGGCCGCCAGCATTCCGGGAGGTCACAGTGACTAAGTCCGTTCCTGCAAAACTGGTTCTGTCGTCTCTGCTGTTCCTTGCCTTCGCCTGCTCTTCCTTTGGGGAGGCGAAAACCCCGTTGCTGCTCCAGACTCCCACAATCAGCAAGAATCAGATCGCCTTTGTGTATGGCGGCGACATCTGGATCGTGGGTAGAGAAGGAGGCGAGGCGCGCCGGCTCGTCACCGGGCGCGATTTGGAAAGCGGCCCCATCTTTTCGCCGGATGGGTCGGCGGTGGCGTTTAGCGGCAACTATGACAGCAACGTCGATGTCTACGTCGTGCCATCAGCGGGCGGCGAGCCGCGTCGCCTCACCTACCATCCCGGCGCGGATGTTGCCGTCGGATGGACGCCGGACGGCAAGAGCGTCCTCTTCCACTCCCATCGCAACAGCACCAACGATCCGGATAAGCTGTTCACGGTTCCGGCGACCGGAGGATTTCCCACGCAGCTTCCGCTTGATATGGCTGAAGAAGGTTCTTATTCACCTGACGGTTCGCAGATCGCTTACGTTCCCGTCTTTCAGTGGGAACCCGACTGGAAGGGATACCGCGGTGGACAAACCACTCCAGTCTGGATCGCGAAGCTTGCCGATTCGAGCGTGGTGAAAGTGCCGCGGGAAGATTCGAACGACCGCAATCCCATGTGGGTTGGCAAGACCGTTTATTTTCTCTCCGACCGCGACGGTCCCACTACTCTCTTCGCCTACGACACGGAAACTCAAAAAGTCTCCCGCGTGATCGACAACAAAAACGGATTTGGTATCAGCTCCGCTTCAGCGGACTCCGCATCCATCGTCTATTCGCAATTCGGCGCGCTCCACGTGTACGATCCCTCGACCCACCAGGACCACCCGATTCAAGTAACTGTTTCGGCTGACATGCCGCAGTTGCTGCCACATTGGGAAAAGGTCGCGAAGCACATTCTGAATTCCGGCATTTCTCCCACAGGCGCTCGCGCTGTTTTCGAAGCGCACGGCGAAATCCTGACGGTTCCCGCGGAGAAGGGAGACGTGCGCGACATCACCAATAGTCCGGGAGCTGCGGATCGCGATCCGGCGTGGTCGCCGGACGGAAAATCGATCGCCTACTTCTCGGACGCGTCTGGGGAATATGAACTCTACATACGAGATCAGAAAGGGCTTGAGCCGGCTCGGAAGGTCAGCCTCAGCAGCTCGCCCTCCTTCTATTACTCGCCCACATGGTCACCGGACAGCAAGAAAATTGCCTACTCGGACAAATTTCTGGATCTCTGGTATGTGGATGTAGACCATCCAACGCCCGTAAAAGTCGATAAAAATCTGATGGAGTTCAACGAAAACGATTTTGGTCAACAGTGGTCGCCGGACAGCCAGTGGATCGTCTACACCAAGGTGCTTCCCAATTATTTGCACGCGGTGTTCGTCTACTCGCTAGCCACCGGAAAGAGCACACAGATCACGGATGGAATGAGCGATTGCCGTTACCCGGGTTTCGACAAGGATGGAAAGTATATCTATTTCGCCGCCAGCACCAACACGGGATTAACCGCGGCGGGCTTGGACATGTCGAGCGATCAACATCCGGTGACGCTGAGCGTGTACGTCGCCGTGCTGCGGAAGGAGTTGCCTTCGCCGGTTCCGCCCGAGAGCGACGAGGAGAAGGGACCGGAAAGCAAGCCTTCCGGGACAGAACCGGAAAAGGGAAAGACGGACCAAAAACCGGAAGAGAAGTCCGGCGAGAAGAAAACCGGGGATGAAACCGCGGCGAAGCCGGCCGAAAAACCGAAGGAACCGCCTAAGGTCAGCATCGATTTCCCAGACATTCTGCAGCGGATTTTGTCTCTGCCGATCCCGGCGGCGAACTACGTGAGCATGTCGGTGGGGAAGGAAGGCGAACTTTTTCTGGTGGAGGCGCCAATTGTTCCCGGTGAGCAATTCCCGCCGCCCTTGACCGTTTCGAAGTTCGATATGAAGACCCGCGAAGACCGATAAGCTCGTGAGCGGCGTGACGGCCTTCTCGCTATCGGACAACGGCGAAAAAATACTCTACAAACAGGGCGACGATTGGTTCATCGCCGAAACGGGCAAGCCTCCGGAGGCCGGAAAAGGAAAGTTGAAGACCGAGGACATGGAAGTGTCGGTGGCGCCGCGCGAGGAATGGAACCAGATGTATCACGAAGTCTGGCGGATCGAGCGCGACTTTTTCTACGATCCGCATTATCACGGACTCAATTTGCCTGCGGCCGAGAAGGAGTTCGCGGTTTTTTTGCCGGGAATCGCGAGCCGGGGCGACCTCAGTTACCTGTTTCGCGAAATGCTCAGCTACATGTCGGTGGGTCACATGTTCGTGCGCGGCGGGACCGAGCCGGACACTCCTCACGTGAGCGTGGGATTGCTGGGCGCCGATTATTCGATCGAAAACGGACGCTACCGCTTCCAGAAAGTCTACAGCGGAGAAAACTGGAATCCCAAACTGCAAGCGCCGCTCACACAGCCGGGGGTCAACGTGAAGGCGGGCGAGTATCTGCTTGAAATGAACGGTCGCGACATCAGATCTTCCGACGAACTTTACACTTTTTTCCAGGAAACGGCGGGCAAGCAAGTCACGCTCAAGGTCGGTCCCAATCCGGATGGAAGCGGGTCGCGCGAAGTGGACGTGGTGCCCCTGGCAAGTGAGGATGACATTCGCAATCTGGATTGGATCGAGAGCAATCGTCGCAAAGTGGATGAACTGAGCGGCGGCAAGCTCGCGTACGTCTACTTGCCGGATACGGGAGCCGAGGGATATACGAATTTCAATCGCTACTTCTTCGCGCAGGTGGGCAAGGAAGGCGCGATTCTCGACGAGCGGTTCAACCACGGCGGCCAGATTGCGGACTACATGGTCGATTACCTGCGCCGCGAGCCGATGGATATGGTGGTCACGCGCGAAGGCATCACCACCTACGATCCGGCGCTGGCGATCTACGGTCCAAAGGTGATGATCATCAATCAGTTTGCCGGTTCAGGCGGCGATGCTCTGCCGTGGCTTTTCCACAGACAAGGAATCGGCACGCTGGTGGGCGTTCGAACCTGGGGCGGCTTGGTTGGAATTGGCGGCTACCCGCAATTGATGGATGGCGGGCTGGTGACGGCGCCGCGGCTTGCCGTTGCAGGACTGAAAGGTTCGTGGGAAGTAGAAAACCATGGAATCGCGCCTGATGTTGAAGTCTGGCAGGATCCGAAACTGGTCCGCGAGGGTCACGACCCGCAATTGGAGCGGGCTGTTGCCGAAGCAATGCAACAGTTGAAGGAGCATCCGCTGCCGAAATACGAGCGGCCGCCCTACACCTCGCATCATCCCGAGTTGCCGTCGGTGCCGTAGGCCGCTGACGCGCGAATCTGAAAAATTCGGCCTCGAATACCGCTGGAAAAGGAGGACTTCATGGCCAACGCAGGGCAGGCACCCATTGCGAGCACGTTGAGCGAAACTGAAATTCGAAATGCGCAGCAGGCGTGCGAAGCCCTTTGCAACGAGTACGCTGAAATCGTGGATGCGCAAGACTACGAGCGCCTTCGTGAAATTTTCGCGGAAGACGCCACTTTCGGCAGGTCGGCAACCCCTCAGGAAACACTGCATGGCGTGGAAAATATCGTCGCTTCCTTTACGTCACGCCCGCGCAACCGGCTCACCCATCACATCATGTCCAATATTCGGGTGCGCGTGGAAACCCCGGAGAGCGCCAGCGGAACGTGCCGCGTGTTGCTCTTCACATCCGATACTTCCGAGCCGCAGACGCCGGAAGGAAGAAAAGTTGCGCCCAAGCAGTTGATGGGCACGTATCACGACCGCTACGTTCGCGCGAAAGAAGGCTGGAGATTTGCCGAACGCCGCGGCGGCATTTCCTTCCATACGTAGGCTTATGTCTGCCCAACCAATTCGGCGCGTGGCGATCGTTGGCTTCGGTGAAGCGGGCGGCACTTTCGGATGCGACCTTGCGGGGCAGGGCGTCGAGGTAGCGATTTTCGACATACTGCTGCAGGCGAAGGAATCGCGCGAGGCGATGCTGGCGAAGGCTCGCGAGAGCACGGTTCATGCGAAAGAGAGTCTCGCCGATTGCTTGCGCGACGCGGAATTAGTGATTTCCGCTGTCACGGCGTCTTCTTCGCTCGAGGTCGCGCGAGACGCCGCCAAAACGATGCGTCCCGGTCAAATTTTCATGGACATCAACTCCGTATCGCCCGGCACGAAGCGGGCTGATGCCGCGCACATCGAACGGAGCGGCGCGCATTACGTGGAGTCTGCGGTAATGGCAGCGATCCCTCCCCAACGGCTGAAGGTGCCGATGCTGCTCGGCGGCAGCTACGCCGCCGAACTTGCCCCGCGCCTGGCACTGCTGGGGATGAACGCCACCGCCGTGAGCGACAAAATCGGCGTGGCGTCGGCCGTCAAGATGTGCCGCAGCGCGATGATCAAGGGAATGGAAGCGCTGGCGGTGGAGTGCCTTTTCGCGGCCCGTCGATATGGAGCGGAAGAGGCCGTGCTGGCCTCGCTCGATGCCACCTATCCGCAAATGGGATGGCGACAACAGTTGCCGGATTATCTTGTCGGCCGCGTGGCGGAGCACGGGCGGCGCCGGGCAGGCGAAATGCGCGAGGTGGCCGAATCTCTGCGCGACGTGGGAATCAAGCCGCTGATGGCCGAAGCGACGGCCGAACGCCAGGATTGGCTAGCCGATGCAATGATTGAAGAGAATCTCGGGTACAAAGACCTCGCGCCATTTTCGTGGATCGCGCTGGCCGAAGCGCTGAGCGCGGCTTCATCCGCCAAGAAAAAATAGCTTCCGCGCGCCGTGCCGTCATTCCGAGCGAAGGGCACGAGTGTTTTTACCTTCCGTCCTTGCGTCCCGCGCCCGTAAAGTCGCGGGAAAGGCAAAAACGCGCGGGACTACGCTCAAAATGACGGCGGAGAAGTTTCCACCTAGAAGAACCAGAAGCGTTTGCGACGGCGCTGTCCTTGCGGCTCTGAAGCATTCGTTACCAGGTCGTCCGGCAGCTCGGGAACGTAGGGCAAGGGGCGTCCTTCGAACACGGCCAGCGGGTTATCCACCAGCAAAGCGCGTGCAACTTCTTCGCCGTACGCGGCGGCCACTCGATCGAAGGTTTCCTTCAGGCGCAGCGGCCGCGAAGTGACGTTGTGCGCGTCGCTTGCAATGAAATGGACGGCTCCCGCGCTTAACCACTGCTCCGCCATCTCTTGGGCGGATTTTCCGAATTTTCCCCACAGCGATTGTGCGGTGATCTGGGCGTAGCAGCCTTGGCCGAGCCACTTGTGCAGACGTTCGGGCTGGGCGCGGATTAGCGGATTGCGTTCGGGGTGGGTGACGATGGGGCGCAAGCCCGCAAGCTGCAATTCGTGCAGAGACTGATCCAGCGACGGCGGAATCGAGAAATCGGCAAACTCGATCAGAAGATAGCTTTTCTGATTGAGCGAGTAGCGCGCGGAATCGTGTTTGATGTCCTGTAAATTTTCAAAGCTCAAATGGAAATCGCAGCCGCTGGCCAGGACCAGACGTCCCGCGAAGAGAGCTTGTAGTTCCTCGCGGCGCTGCCGCACCAATCCCGGAGAGAAGGTGTAGTTTTGGTTTGCGTGCGGGGTTCCGATGACGTGTGTGATGCCGTCGGCGATTGCCATTTCGCCCATCGCTAGCGCGATTTCAAGGGATTCTGCGCCGTCGTCCATCCCTGGAAGTATGTGGCAATGAATATCCACCATCGTCGCCAGAATAACGCACGGCAAAAGCGATCACAAACGAAGGAGAAGCGAACGTGTCGCAGGACGAAACTCGCGCACGGGAGAGTGGCTTCGTCAACCAGCGTGCAGCTATTGGTCGGCGTTTGCGGTGGCTGGAGTACAAAAACGATCGAAAGCCTTCGTTAGGTCGCTGGCGATGGAGTACGGGTCTCGGCTTTCGATGTCGCGGCGTTCGAGCATGAAGACCACTTTTCCATCGCGCATCAGCGCGATAGAAGGAGACGACGGCGCGTATTCGGGGAAGTACGCGCGGGCGTGCTCGGTGGCTTCCCGGTCTTGCCCCGCGAAAACAGTAGCGAGAATTTCGGGCCGCGTCTGGTGTGAGAGAGCCTTGGCAATAGCCGGGCGCGCCTTGCCGGCGGCGCATCCGCAAACGGAGTTCACTACCAGGAGCAGGGTTCTCTTTTCGTTTTTGAGGGTTGCGTCGACTTCTTTGGGCGTTCGCATTTCGCGAAAGCCGACATGCGTGAGCTCCTCGCGCATCATTTGAACCATAATGTCCATGCCAGAATGCATTGTGCTCCTTCGCCAATCGCTGAACTTGTAACAAATATTGTAGCACGCCAGCGTCGCCATTGCAGAAGCATCGCGCCGTGGCGTGCCCGGGAACGCCAATCTCCGGATGGCTGCCTCAAGGGTCATTCAGGAGAATGCCGATCCCGGCCGCCACTCCTGATACGTTCGGCATGCCACCGCGCGTAGCAAGCGCGGGCGAGGCTGTGATAGCTTCTGTGCTGGTTCGCGGCAGATTGTGCTCCGCATAATTTAGAAGACGACGCATGAGCGACATCGAAGTTCCCGTTCTAATCGTGGGCGGCAGCCTGGTAGGTATGTCGGCGGCGCTGCTGCTTGGGCATCATGGAATCCCAGCGCTGGTGGTGGAACATCACCGGGGCACCGCCATCCACCCGCGGGCCGCAATGATTACGCAGCGAACCATGGAAATTTTCCGCACGGTCGGCGTGGAACAAATCGTGTTGCAAAAATCGGGTGAGCAGTTCGTGCAGGACGGCGCCATCATGGCCGTGGAAACTCTGGCGGGTAAAGAGCTGGCATGGTTTATCGCCAACCTGAACGAAGGAGTGCGCGATGTCAGTCCGAGCAGCCGCATATTTATCACCCAGAGTTTGCTCGAGCCGTTGCTGAAGAGCAGGGCGGAAGCGTTGGGCGCGCAGCTTCGCTTCGCAACGGAGCTGGTTTCGTTTGAGGAGGATTCCGGCGGCGTGACCGCCCAAATCCGAGAGCGCGACAGCGGCAAGATTTCGAGCGTCCGCGCGCGCTACATGATCGCCGCCGACGGCAGCCACAGCCAGATTCGCGAGCGCCTGGGAATCCAAATGCTCGGCCACGGAGTGTTTTCGAAGAGCATCACCATCTATTTTCGCGGCGATGTCTCCTCGCTTTTGCGCGGGCGAAGCCTCAGCGTGATGTACGTGGTGAATTCCACGCTCAGCGGTTTTTTTCGAATCGAGAAGCCATTCACTTCCGGGTTTTTGGCGGTCCACTGGCTGGGCGATCCGAAGAATCCGGTGACGGATGTGTCGCGCGGTCTCACGAATGAGCGATGCCTGGAGATGCTTCGCGCCGCGCTGGGCACCGATGAGGTTCCGGTGACCATTGAAAACGTGATGCAGTGGGACGCCAGCGCCGATACGGCCGAGCGCTTCCAAGAGGGGCGCATCTTCCTCGGCGGCGATGCCGCACACGTGATGCCGCCCAGCGGCGGCTTCGGCGGCAACACCGGCGTGCAGGACGCGCACAATCTCGCATGGAAGCTGGCGGCCGTGCTGAAGGGAATCGCCGGAGCAAATTTGCTTTCGACGTACGATGCCGAACGGCGTCCGGCGGCGGCTTTCACGGTGGAGCAGGCGTATTCCCGCTATGTAACGCGCTCGGCGCCATACCTGCGCTCGGAGAATATGCAGCCCATCGAAAACGATCTGAATATCGAGTTGGGTTATTGCTACGAGTCGACGGCGGTGATTCCCGATTCCGGCGAGAAGCGCGTGGCGCACGACAACCCCCGCGAAACGCGAGGGCGCCCTGGAACACGCGCGCCGCACGTCGCGCTCGAACGGAGAGGGGAGAAGATTTCTTCGCTCGACCTTTTCGGTGGAAATTTCGTATTGCTGGCTGGGCCGGACGGGCGCGCCTGGGAAGAAAGCGGGCGCGACGCCGCGAAGCAATTGGGACTCAGCCTCGATATTTATCAGATCGGCTCTGATGCAGTGGCGGATTCGAGCGGGGTGTTTGCGGATGCGTATGGGATGGACCGCACCGGGGCCGTGATCGTTCGACCGGATGGATTTGTCGCATGGCGCGCCAAGGATGCGGAAAGGGCCTCGCCCGCCACGGTTCGCGATGCGGTCGCCGCGCTTCTGTGCCGGGAGCTATTTGACGCCGACAAGGGTTAGAATCGAAGCGATTGCTGCGAGACCCAGAAGATTGAATTAGGGGATAAGGATCGTTATGGCGAAAAAGAAAACTGCAGTGAAGAAAAAGGCAGGCGGCAGCAAGAAGGCTGCTGGAAAAAAGAAGGCGGCAAAGAAGCCGAAAGTGGCGGCGAAGAAGAGGATCGTTTTCAGCAAACGAAACGCGCGCGTGAGGCGGAGTGCGCCGCGCGAGATTTCGTCGGGCAGCGAGCGGTCCTCGTTAGGGTCGAGCACATTGAGCAGCGCGCCACGCCCGCCGAAGCGCGGGATGGGCAATGAAGCGGGCGGGCAGTCCGGCGATCTGCAGGGACTCTCGCGTGAAGAAGACTCGGGCGCCGAGAGCGTCGAGGAACTCGTTGAAGAAGGCCAAGCGTTCGAAGCCGACGTGATCAACGGCGTGGAGAATGCGCCGGACGCGGACAAGGGCCCGGTTCGCACGCATGATCGTCTCGAAGACGATATTCCTCCAGAGGAACGCAGCGACGAAGTTTAGATCGGAACGCTACCGTCGCTGCGGGCCGTCGATTCGGGCGCTGAAATCTGGAGAAAGGCGCTCGCATATCGATTGTCGCGCCATGAGGCGTGCAAATCAGCCGCAAAACAGTTCCGTCTTTCGTTCCTTGCGTGTCCAGGAGATCGTGTTCGCGGGCTGCGTCTTGAAATGTTCTAAGTTTTTCCCGCGGTAACGCTTTGCGTTCGTGAAGGCTTCCCCGCCTTGCTCATGCAATGCGACTGTCAGCAATGTTCTATTGATCGTGATGCTGCCGTTGCATTCGATGAAGCCGTTCTTCTTGAATTTGTTCATGAAGAAATTCACTCGAGAACGCGTGGTCCCAATCATCTGCGCCAGGGTTTTCTGCGAAACCCTTGGCAGGATGGAATCTGCCTGACCTTGCTTCCCGTAGCCCGCGAGCAAGAGAAGTGTTCTGGCCAGGCGTTTCTCGCACGGATTGAAGAGTTGATCGACCAGATCTGCTTCCATCCGAATGTTGCGTCCGAGCATATATTCGATAAAGTGGTCGGATAGACACTGCTCATCGTGAAGCACGCGCAGCATCTGATTTTTGTCGATGGCAAGAATGGTGGTCTGCATCGTCGCGGTCGCCGTGCCGATGCGGATCGGCTGGCCCCCCATGCAGCCTACGCCAACAAAATCGCTCGGGCCATACATCGCGACAACGGCTTCTTTGCCCGTCCCATTTACAACGGAAAGTTTCACGCCGCCCTTCCGAATGTAAATCACGCTTTCCACAGGGTCGCCTTGGCGGAAGACCGGCTCGCCTCCGCGAAATTCACGGAGTTTCTTCCCCGCTCCCTCCGTACTGAGAAACGCCTGGGGGTCGAAAGATTTCTTCCTCGAACTCTTTACGTTCATGTTCGGCAAAAGTTCCGGAAGCAACTCGGGTTCGTATTTCTAAGCGTCATCCGCATCCGTCCGCGGCGACCTTGGAAGAAGAAGCGCGCTGTCGATCCTTCATCGAGTACATAGCTGCGTCCGCTGCGCCCAGCAGCTCGCCGATGCTCTCACCATCCTGTGGATATGCGGCAGTTCCGATGCTGGCTGATAGCTTGATGCCCCTTCCATCAAGGGCAAGGTTTTCACAAATCCGCTGGGCCACGAGGTTGGCCGATGTCGCCGCTGTTTCGGGCAGAACGAGTGCAAATTCGTCTCCTCCGAACCGCGCCGCGGTATCAATGTCCCGGCAGCAGATGCTCAAAGCATCGGCCAGCCGGCAGAGGGCTTCATTGCCCGTCAAATGGCCATAGCGGTCGTTGATGCTCTTTAGGTTGTCCAAGTCAAAGAGCACCAGCGCAAATTCTCGTCCCGTGCGCTGGGATCGTCGTATTTCGCTGTCCAGGACGTCGACCAGGGTCCGATAGTTGGCCAAACCAGTCAGGCCATCCCTGGCGGCCAACTGCCGCAGATGATCCTCCAGTTCGCGCTGTTTCGTAATATCCTCGACGATGATTTCGTAACCGTCCCTCTGGCCATGTTCGTCTTGTGCCTCCCTTCCGCTGAGCCGGACCTTCAGGGGCACACCGTTCTTCTGCGTCCATTCAATTTCCAGGGGAGCGGCCGATGTTTCCTTGTCTACCTGTCCTAGCATTCGCATCCGTTTGTGAGGATCCCGAAGGATCTCGTGGAGAAGCCTCCGTCCGAGCAATTCCTCTTTGGACGTGTAGCCAAGCATCGTTATAAAGGCTTGATTCACATTCAGAAGCGCGCCTTCCGTGTTACAGCGGCACATTCCGTAGATCGGATTTCCCATCAGGGCGCGGTAATGGGCTTCCGAGCGCCGCAGTTTCCGCTCAGCGTGATCGCGCTCTTCACGCAGGGCGCTTGCGTGCAGAACCCGGCGTAGAACAACTGGTAGGTGCCCAATGTGCCGCATCTCTATGCAATCGGCCGCGCCTTTCGAGAGAAGCTCCGCCACGGTCTCCTGTGGGATTGCGTCCGCCAGGAAGACGAGGGGCGGTTGTGTCTCTTTTTGGCGCAGGATCTCGAGTGCCCCGGCGGCTTGCCAGGAAGGCATGGGATACTCGGCCAGAACCACGTCATAGGATTCTGAAAAGAGTCGCTCCGCGAACTGATTTGGAGTTGAAACAAGATCGGCGACCACGCACGTGTGCGCGTGATCGAGTTCTCGCAGGCAATGCTGCACGTCCAGTGAGCCACTCTGAACGAATAGGATATGCAGAGGCTTATTTCGGTCGTGCGGCGACGCACTTCGAAGTGTGTGGTCTGCACCGTCTGCTGTTCCGTTCATGGGCGATGCTGCCTGGGGCTGGCCGCGAGGGTCAAGTTTGAGCCCTTCCTTTAGCTGGAGACGCTTCCGCCTATCGCTTCTTGGACTGCTGTTGGATTCTCTGCTCGGACTCAGGCACGGCGGTGACCACAAGGCGCAGTTGTGAAGTGCTTCATGGCGAAGGATTTAGAGAGATGACGGTCTGGCCCAGCCAGGCTGCCATTCCCACTTTGAAACTGGGTCGTCCGCATGCGGGAATTGACTGGATCGAATAAGCACAAGAACTCTTGTCCGGAGCCGATGCTGCAGAAATTAGTTCGAGCACGAGTCTGTCCTCATATTTGATCATGGGATTGGACCCGCCTCTGAAATGAACGCTTTCAAATGTTGTGAGGGACTTTGTGGCTCTTAGATTGCACGAACTGGCCGCGGGAGTGGCGCCATGAAGGTCCTCATTGCTGAGGATGACGCGAACGTGCGTCATCTTCTGAAAAAGACATTGCTTCGGGCTGGTTATGATGTTCTCGAAGCGAATGACGGGCGGGCCGCCCTGGAATGTCTCTTGAGCGTCAATGGCCCGCGTCTCGCGCTGTTAGATTGGCTCATGCCAGAGCTTGACGGGCTGAGCGTTTGTCGCGAGGTCCGGAGGTGCACCAAACACCCCTACGTCTACATAATTTTTCTTACCTCGAAAGGGTCCAAAGAGGACGTTCTCTCTGGTCTGGCGGCCGGGGCCGACGACTATCTCACCAAACCCTGCAACCCGCACGAATTGAAAGCGCGATTGCGCGCCGGCGAACGGATCCTGAAGCTGGAAGACACACTGATTCATGACGCCCTTCACGATCCTCTGACCCAGTTGCCAAATCGGCCATTCCTTCTGGATCGCTTGTCTCTCTGTGTTAGCCGTGGAAAGCGGTGCGCCGGCTATAAATTCGCGGTGTTATTCGTGGACATCGACCGCTTCGGAGTGGTGAACGACAGCCTGGGCAATACCGCGGGCGACTGGCTGCTCACCCAGATCGCGGAACGCTTGGGCGGATCGATTCGCCGGAAGAGTGCCATATCGGGTTCGATTGATGCCGGCCCGATACCCGGGCAGCAGAGTGGCAGCGGCATTCTGGCAAGGTTGGGAGGCGACAGATTCGCAATTCTGCTGGATGACATCCAGGATGCCAGCGATGGAATCCGTGTGGCCGAACGAATTCAACGGAACATCCAGTCTCCTTTTGTAATCGACGGGCAAGAGGTGTTTGTCACCGCCAGCACCGGCATCGCATTAAGTTCCACGGGCTATAGCGCGGCCGAAAATATGTTAAGCGACGCTTTTACCGCCATGAACAGGGCAAAGGCCCTCGGCAAGGCGCGGTACGAAGTATGTAATCCCGTGATGCATGCCGCTGCGGTGGACCGTTTCAGGCTGGAAACAGATCTTCGCGGGGCTTTGGAACGAGAGGAATTCCGCGCCTATTACCAGCCGATCGTTTCATTAAGCGATTGCCGCATCACGGGCTTCGAAGCTCTGATGCGTTGGGAGCGCCCGGAATTCGGACTTGTGATGCCGAGCGGATTCATCTCCGTGACGGAAGATACCGGCCTGATTCTGGAGATGGGGAATTGGGTTATGCGCGAGGCCTGCCGCCAGGTGTGCGTCTGGAACCGGCAGTTTCCATCCAACCGATTGTTTACTGTGGCCGTAAACGTCTCCGCCAAGCAATTTGTTCAGCCCGACCTCGTGGGCCAAATCGCGCAAATTCTGTGTGAATCCGGCACGCCGCCGTTTAACCTGAGATTGGAAATCACCGAGAGTATGACCATTGGGGACGAAGAGCGCGCCATTCGAATTCTCGGCGAACTCAGGACTTTGGGCGTGCGTTTGTGCATGGATGACTTTGGCACCGGATATTCGTCTTTGAGCTACTTGCGCCGCTTCTCCTTGGACGTTCTCAAGATTGATCGCTCTTTTGTTTCCGACATGGTGAACAACACCGAAAGCCGTGAAATCGTGAAGACCATTCTGCGTCTTGGAGGCAACTTGGGAATCGAGGTCGTCGCGGAAGGAGTAGAGACAGCCGAGCAGGTGAGCTTGTTGCAGTCGCTTGGTTGCGAATATGCGCAAGGCTATTTCTTTTCCGAACCCCTCGATCAATCGGGAGTAGCGCGAACCTTGCTGCTATTGGGCGCAAGCGACTATACGCTGCCACAAGGGTTTCCAGTCCAATTGGTCTCCCCGGTCGGTTGAGCGGCATTTCGCGCCAGTGCGGTAGCCTCCAGCGGCACCGAAGAGACTCTTCTTGAAGTAGGCGAATCTTACGAAAATAAAATCTGGCGGAGAGGGGGGGATTCGAACCCCCGACACCCTTTTGGGGTGTAACTGCTTAGCAGGCAGCCCTGTTCGGCCACTCCAGCACCTCTCCGCGGGAAAAGCGAGTGGCAGGTCAGCGTGCGCCGATTAGTATAGCACCAAGATTTTTGGATGCGACCCGCCCTCTCCCGCGGACCTTTCCGGCCTAAATTTCGCGGCAGCTTGACGCTTCTGAATCCGCTGCGTAGGATTGCGCTCGCTTCTCATATGGCTGCTATTCTTTTTGCCGAAAGCGAGAATTATCCCCATGCCCACCGTGCGATATCACGCTGAAAATATCGGCAGCTTTTTGCGTCCGCCGCAGCTTTTGCAGGCGCGTGCCGATTATGCGGGCGGCCGAATCTCGCTGGAGGTCCTCCGCTCGGCGGAAGATCAGGCGATTCTTGAAGCCCTGGAAGGGCAGCGGAAGGCCGGGATTCCCATCTTCACGGACGGGGAATTGCGGCGCGGATCGTGGCTCACGGATATGGCCGA
Source organism: uncultured Acidobacteriota bacterium (assembly GCA_963702375.1). Taxonomy (GTDB): domain Bacteria; phylum Acidobacteriota; class Terriglobia; order Acidiferrales; family UBA7541; genus Palsa-295. The sequence continues at coordinate 603,323 of CAVPCI010000007.1, read as the reverse complement.
TGCCGTTGATGGATTCGTTGCCGACAAAGTGATTCTCGATTGGAAGGGTCCGGGTGGCGGGCTGGAAGGAAGCACGGCGCAAGCCGTCGGCGCCAAGCTGCGAAAAATTCGCAAAATGACGGGGCACGAAGTGCCATTCCTGAAAAAAGCCGCGCCTGGGCCGTTCAAGGTGACGCTGCCCTCGCCGGCAAACTTCATGGTGTCGAGCTACAAACGCGGCGTGAGCGACCGATTCTATCCGTCGCATGCTGAGTTGCTGCGCGACCTGGTCGAAATCGTGCGCGACGAAATTCAGTGGCTGGTTGGCGAGGGAGTGAAGTACATCCAGCTCGACGCGCCATTTTATTCGCACTACCTTGACCCCAAGCAGCGCGCGCAAATGAAGGCCAGCGGCCACGACCCCGACGCTGAATTCGAGAAGTCCATCGCAGGTGACAACGCGGCGATCAAAGGTTTCAAACGCGATGGCATCACCTTCGGGATCCACGTTTGCCGGGGGAACAGCCGCAGCCGCTGGTTCACAGAGGGCGGTTACGACGCGATTGCCGAAAAACTTTTCGGAATGTTGGATGCGGATGCGTTCCTGCTGGAATATGACACCGAGAGGGCCGGAGGATTCGAGCCTCTGCGCCTGGTGCCGCGTGGCAAGACGGTGGTGCTCGGATTGATTACGACGAAGCAGCCGCAACTGGAGTCGCAAGATAATTTGCGGCGGCGAATTGATGAGGCTGCGCAATACGTGCCGCTAGAAAATCTGGCGCTCAGCACGCAGTGCGGTTTCGCCTCGGTTGCGGCGGGCAACTTGCTGTCGATGGACGAGCAGTGGCGCAAGCTGGAGCTGGTGGTCGATACGGCGCGAAAAGTTTGGGGCTGATTCGAGACGGAACTCGTTGCTGGCAGTCTATCGCTAGAAGAGTTTGTCGGAATCGAGAAGAATTGTAGTTGGGCCGTCGTTCACGAGTTCGACAGACATGTGGGTTTGGAATACTCCCGTCTCGGTGCTGACGCCGAGCGCACGAAGGGCGCGAACAAATTCCTCGTAGAGCGCCTGCGCCTTTTCCGGCGGAGCGGCTTGCAGGAAACTTGGGCGGCGCTGGCCGCGCGCGTCGCCGTACAAAGTGAACTGCGAAATCGCGAGAATGGAGCCTCCGATATCGAGCAGCGAGAGATTCATTTTCCCTTGGTCGTCGTTGAAAATTCGGAGATTCACGATTTTTCCGGCGAGAGCAGTGGCCGTGGCTGCAACGTCTTCGCGTCCGACGGCGAGAAGCACGACGAGGCCATTTTCGATTTTGCCGGTTGCGGCGCCATCGACGCTTACGCTGGCGCGGCTCACGCGTTGAATTACGGCTCGCATGCGCGCGATTCTACATCGGGGCGCGGATAGCGGTTGACCCAAATCGCTGCGTGCGTCCACACTGATTTTTCATCCCATGAGTGAAACTGCAATCGTAACTCCTCCGAAGCGCTGGCTCACGCGCGGCGTACTCGGCATTGGGCTGACCAGCCTTTTTTCCGATTGGTCGCACGAAGCGGCCACGGCGATTCTGCCCGCTTTTCTCGCGAGCCTCGGAGCGCCCGCCGCGGCGCTGGGAATTATCGAAGGCGTGTCCGACGGGCTTTCGAGTTTTGCGAAACTTGCCGGCGGATTTGTCGCGGACCATCCTGCTTGGAGAAAGCCGGCGGGAATCCTGGGCTACCTCACCACAGCGCTCACCACGTTTGGATACGCGTTCGCGCAAAGCTGGCCAGCGGTGTTGGTGCTGCGCGCCGTCGGATGGATGGGGCGGGGAAGCAGAGGACCTGCGCGGGATACGCTGCTCGCGGCTGCTGTCGCGCCCGGGCAAGAAGGACGCGCCTTCGGGTTCGAGCGCGCCATGGATACGCTTGGTGCGGTGTTGGGTCCGCTTTCGGCCACGGTGCTACTGGGCACACTCGGATTTCGCGGGCTTCTGCGGTGGACACTGCTGCCCGGCGTGGTGGCCGCGTTCGCGTTTGTGTTCCTGGTACCCGCAGCAAAACGTGCGGAAGCGCACGAAGCACATGCAGCCGGCGCGAGCTTTGCAGCGAGAGTCGCGCAGCTTCCAAAAGGATTTTGGCATTTCCTCGCGGGCGTTTTCGCACACGGCATCGGCGATTTTGCGCCGACACTTTTGATTTTGCGCGCGAATCAAATTTTAGCGCCGCAGTTCGGCGCTGGCCGAGCCGCCGCGATTTCGGTTGCGCTCTACACGTTTCACAACCTGGTTGACGCGGCTGCATCCTATCCAGTGGGAGCGATCGGCGATCGCATTGGCAAGCGGCAACTGCTGGCGCTCGGCTACGTGGTCGGCGTGATCAGCTATGTGGGATTCATCGTGGAGCGCCCGACCATCCTCGTCCTCGTGATTCTTTTTGGGCTGGCAGGAATACACGACGCGTTTCAGCAATCGATCGAGAAATCGCTGGCTGCGGAGCTATTGCCGAAAGCAGTGCGCGGATCGGGATTCGGAGTGCTCGCCGCCACGAACGGAGTTGGCGATCTGGTTTCGAGCGTAGTAGTCGGAGCGCTCTGGTCGGCGGTAAGCCCGACGGCAGGATTCGCCTACGCCGGAATTTTCGCCGCGATTGGTGCAGTGCTGATTTTCAGATGGCGCTAGCAGCGGGTTCAAGACCTGCGCTCACCCAAGCGTGTAACCAGCGCGAGCTAAACTACCAGCGCTCCAATTCCCCTCCTGTATCCCATGCTAGGCTTACGGAATGCGGTCGAAACGAGTAGTCTTTTTTCGCGCTCTTTATGCGGATTTTCCTTTGCGAGCAACGGGTTCACTCTTGGCTTTGATCGACTTCACGAGATCGGCCGACGATGCTCCTTCGAGCGACAATCCATAGCCGACTTCACGCACAATGCGCTCCTTCAACGGTTGAATAAAGTGGATGCGCGTGTTGCGGCGCGTAACTTCCGGCGCTTTCAGATACAACTCGGCGAGTTCGCGCGCCCGGCTGAGCGCCTTGCCGCTCGGCACAACTTCGGCAACCACTCCCCATTCGTAAGCGGTACGCGCCGGGAGCGGCTGTGGGTTCAGCAGGAACGCCTCCGCTCGTCCCGCTCCAGCGCGATAACTCCAGGTGGTAAAGATTCCGTCGCCGGGCGCAACGCCCGCGGAGAAATGGGCGACATCCTGGAAGGTCGCACCATCCGCCGCCACAATTACACTGGCAAGTAGCGCGTAGTCTGAATGCACATGGGCGCGTCCCTCGATAGCCGCGATGACCGGCACTCGTATGTTGGCGATGTTTTCCAAAACCTGAACGCCTTCGTCGTGAACCTGACTCCAGACGCCGGGATCGGTGACATCGCCGAAAGAGGACCAATCGACATCAGTAATGAACTCCCCACCTGCGCCCGTCAGGATTACGATCTTGTTCGCCCTATCTTGTGCAATCCGGTAGAAGGCATCGACAAATTCTGTGCGAGATTGCGCAGTCATGATGAACGGTCCGCCGTTGGTGTGGAATTCAGCAACCAGCACACCTTTGTCATCGCGTGCCAGTTTTAGGTTGGGATAGTCTGCAAAGTAGTTATTTTGAAGCGGCATTGCATTCTCCTCTCTGTGTTGCCCTGACTGCGTTCACCCGAATCTGTTATTGGAAGAGTGTGGCCTGCGAATTCAAGACCGCGCGCCGAACAACTATAGAGACAAGTTGAGCGGCGTGCCGTGGTCCTGATTCACGCGCTGCGTGGCGGCCGAGTCGAGGTCGGCAACTGCCAGCGTTCGGCGGCTGCCATCGGTGGTGATGTAGACAATCGTGTCGCTCTTGCGAGTGAACGCGACGGCTTGAACCTCGGTCCCATCGCGCAGCACCAATGTAAATTGGCCGACGTCCGGCAGCGGCGGCTGCGCCTGCGATTCGGCGGACGGTGCGGGCGCGGCAGCTTGCTGATTGGCAGCAGCGGGCGCCTGGACCACGATGATCTGAGGTTGGGGCGCGGGAGCAGGAGCAGCGGCAGCAGGTTCACTCGTCGGTTCCTCTGGCACTGTGTAGGCACCACCGCCATCGAGAATGTAGCCGCCGGTTCCGACGAATCCCCCGAAGCCGCGATTGTCTCGAAGCAGCCGCTCTGCGATCGCCAGACGCCATTGCGTGGCCGGATCGATGGCGGCTTTTATGTCGAGATCGCGATCCCTTGCGGCAAGGTCCGAGAAATCGAAGCCCAAGCCGGGCACGGGATCGAGGAGTTGCTGCACCGATAGAGGCGCGCCCCCGAAGCCAACGAAACCGTTTCCGCGATCGTTAGAAGGGGGCATTCCAGTCGTGATAGGGCCACGGCTTCTGGCGACAGCTATGCGAGGCGCCTGAGCGGGTCGCGCGCGAACAGTATTCGCCGGGCGAGCAGGTAGCATGCTTCCCGATGCCTGCGCGGACGCTGGCGCCGGCCGCTGTGCGTGGACAATCCCCGGTCCCAGAAAGAGCGCGGTGAAAACGACTGCGGCGAGCCTAAACCCCTTCAGCTTCTTCATGGCTGCCTCGGTTCCACACTATAAGACGCTGCACCACGCAACAAGGTTGCAGAATCGCCAGCGCTACATTGGACGCCACGTCACCTGCCCGCGTTCAGCGGGAGTCCACAGGAGCTCCTTGACAATCCCCGCGCCTTTGTGAGCTAGCCTCAATTAGGCCGCCGCAAAAGGCCCGTACCGCGAAGTCCTCCTCAAGCAGCTGGGGCGCTAGACCGCACCCGGCTCGAAGCTGTTCCGCATCGCGCAAGTCAATGGCGCCCGCCGGAAGAAGAAAAAAGAAAATGACCCCGCAAGCAAGCAGCATGAGACGGCGCGGAGGTGTGCACCACCTCAGCACGGAAAGTCGGCGCGCCGGGGACCCCGGCTGTTGCATTGTCCAAGGCGAGTTAGCCACACGCGGGCTGCGTGGAAGTCCGGAGAGGGACGCTGATCCGCGGCGGATCACGGCGCTGCGGCGCGAACTTGCAGATGCCGAGCAGGCGTTGCGCGCGCAAGCGCGGCGAGAAGCCGAGCGCCTGGCCCGGGCCGAGCGCACTGCCTTACGGGAAGCGTGCGATGCCTGCCACGCCTTCGACCGCATCCGGCGCAACGCAAGCGGCCGGCTCGAAGCGATTCGCGCCGGAAACCGTGAGCGATTTCCCGGAGAGCGCTCGTTCGCGGAGATGGCTCTGCGCGAAGCCGACCGCGTGGACGCGGCTTACACGGTGATCGCGTTAGCCCAGCGGGGCGACCGGCTCCGCTATTTGCGCGGAGGCAACGAACGCGAAGCGGTGATACGCGAGGCGCTCGCACGCGGCGGCGTTTACACCGAGGCTTGCGGCGGCAAACATTTTCAGGAGATCCTACGATGAACCCAGCACCACGACACGACGATCCATTCGCAGAAATCAACGTTGCCGCCGAAACCGCGTGGACACGTGAGCTGCTCGCCCACCCCGAGTGGCTTGGCGCTCCGCCCGTCTCGGCCCCTGCCACCATTCGCACGTGGAACGAAATCCCCAACATCTTCGCGCTCGACGCGCCGGCCATCGAGTGGATGGTCGAAGGAATTTTGCCGCGCGCTTCGGTGACGCTGCTGGCCGGCGAGCCGGGCAGCTACAAAACGTGGCTGGCGCTGGCGCTGCTGCGGGGCGTCGCCACCGGCGGAAATTTTCTCGGACGCAAGTGCGCGCAGGCGAGCGTCCTTTACCTCGACCGCGAAAATCCGCTGGCGGTGATGCGCGAACGCCTGGCCGTGCTCGGCATCGAGCAATCCGCCACGGCGGACTGCCGCATCTGGGGCGGATGGCTGGCCGACGCGCCTCCGGGCATCGGCGACATTCGCATCCTTGAAATGGCGCGCGAGCGGCGCCCGCTGATCGTTTTCGATTCGCTGATTCGCTTCCACGCGGCGGCGGACGAAAATTCCGCCACCGAAATGTCCGTGGTGATGGCCGACTTGCGCGCGCTGGCCAATACGGGAGCCACCGTCGTGGCGCTGCACCACAAGCCCAAGTCCGAGGCATCGCACTACCGGGGATCGAGCGACATTGCCGGAGGAGTTGACAGCGCGTGGGCCGTTTCGCGCGACCGCGACGCCGGCCTGCTGCGCCTGGAATGTTTCAAGAGCCGCTTCGCCGAGGAATTTTCCCTCACGCTGCGCCCCGAACTATCGGGCGTGGGAGACTTCGTCGTCACCGACTCGCCCGAAGCCGCCACCGAGCAGACCGACGTCGAAAAGCTCGCCGAAGCCATCCGCTCGAACCCCGGCCAATCGAAGCAGAGTATTATCGAGGCTTCCGGGGTGGCGCAGGCTCGCGCAAGGGTGTTGCTGGACCGCTTCGAGGGCCAGTTTTGGCGCACCGAGCGCGGTCTGCGCAAAACGAAGCTCCTGTTCCCAAGCGACGTCCCAGTAACCGGTGCGCGGTCCGCCGAAACCGGCAGATAGTCGCAGGCAATTCCATACCGTCAAACCGTCAATCCCTTAGGATTGACGGTTTGACGGATTGCCCTACTTGTCCGGCTGAGCTGGCAGCGTTATCCGGCCCTAGGAGCTTCTGTGACCTCAGTCAAACTTGCAGGATACGCTACCCAAGACCGGGAAAGACTGGACTGCCGCTAGGCCTCCATCTAGGCTGGCGATGTGCAACCAACCGACAATGCACCCGTGGTGCCCAGATGGCTGATCAGGATTGGCAGGTACTCAGCGCCCGTCACGGTATTTCTAGCCGTTGATTTGGTTTATGAACAGACGCTATTGACCTGGTCTAGCGGCGAGCAAATGGTTGGTTTCAGTGTATCGCATCTCCTTGGACCGCTGCTTTTGCTGTCGTTGCTGATGTCTTACGCTTTTCTCCTTGGCGTGTCGCTCTACGCTCTAATCTGCTGGCTGCGCCAACGAAAATTACCCAAAATTCCATGGCCGTTGATGCTGGTCCTAAGCGTAGCCATAGGTGTCACGTACATTCCCTATCGTTTCTGGGAATACACGGTCTTCAGCATCATGGGACCCGGCCCCCGAGTAGCCCAGACTCTGGTATTTGCGGCTCACGACGGCGATAGACGCATGGTCGAACTCCTGCTTGCTCGTGGAGTAGCCGTTGACCTACACAATCAAGGAAGTACCGCTCTGAACGGAGCATGCCTGGGGGGTCAGATAGAAATTGCACGTTGGCTCGTGTCAAAGGGCGCAGATGTTCGTCGCGCTCCGGACTGCAAGGACGTACCGTTAGGCAATTAGCTTCGGAATCCGGAGTTAGAACCCAAGGCTGCTGGTCACTTGTTCGGTAAGCGCTGCCAGCTCAACCGGTCGGCGTGCCTTGACTGTAATTCGGAGTGATTTTATCGGAGCGGATGCCAAAGCCTATTTCGGATCGCTTAGCGTGGTTGGGGAATTGTCGATCAGCCACTGGGCGCGTTTGCTGGCTTCTGTGATAGCTTCCTTTTCATTCGCAAAGATAACGTTTCGGTCTCGTGGAGTCCAGGCCTGACTCTGATCTTTGCCATTAATCCGGTAGAGTGGCCGCCACGCTTCATTCGGCGTGTGGTTTATCTGACCAGCTGTTGCAACTACCGAAAAGCCTTTGTAATCGTAACTCTCATTCACGCTGTATATTCTAGCACGCTGTGACCGGGCCGCATTTATCTCCCCGATTCAAGTTTCCAGTTACTGCGCATGTCCGGTAACCGCGTCCATCAGGATTTAGGAGGGCAAAATGTTTCCCCGAGGCATCTGGCGCTAACGAACGACTCGGGCGAGGAATTCCACGATAAGACCGAAATTATTGACGGCCCCATGCGTATTGTATATGAGTGGAGAAAAATGTGAGTGGAACCGCCGCGAACCGCATTTCCAGATCCCTAAGCGTCGGTATGCCGTATTGGCTGCGAGGTCGCGCAATAGCCGCGCTGATATTTGCGTTTTTCGGCGCCGGCGACATGTTCTGGGCTTTGTCGTTCGCCCGCGATGTGCCGCAAGTGTGGTCCAAAACTATCTGGATCGTCGCTGTCGCTCTGGGTGTCTGGTCCCTTACGCAGCGAGTGCTACTTCGTCGTTTGTCGGTTTCCGCCGTGGACAAACCGATCGCGCGCCAACATTTGCGGCGCTACGCCTCATGGTTCGCCGTGGTCGTTGTGATTGAAGTGATCTCAATCAATCTTGGCAGGCCCGTTCTAATTCATTTTCACCGGCTCGATCTTTTTCCGCAGTGGGTTGAGGCAGTCGTCGGATTGCATTTCCTGCCTCTCGCGAAGCTTTTTAAGGTGCCGCTGTTTTACGCCACGGGCATCGCGCTGGTATTGGTAGCCTTAGGTTCACTTCTGATCCCGGTCAGCAACCCTCGCGCTATGATGGCGGTTGCTGGATCGGGTTTCTGTCTTTGGGCAACCGCGGTCGTGATTCTGCTTCAGGATGTGGCGTACGTTCGTCCGGCGAAGACCTAACTTCGCCTATATTTCCGGCGAAGTCCTGGCGAGTCGGATAACCGTCCATTTGAAGTAGTGCTTCACTTTTCCAGTTGGCGCGTTAATCAGGAGTTACGCTAGCGTTCATGTACGAACTCAAGCTCGTCAGCACATGAAAGGTGATTATTTGCTCCGCAGTGCGACCATGAACGGTTCTAGAATCAGCGGCAACTCGAATTCAATTGCTTCTGGCGGCTCACAGACAGTCTCGCTGCATTGCTGAAAACTCACCCGACCGGACAGCATGATCTTCCCGGCATCAAGCGGAAATTTCAGCAGCAGTGAACCTAAGCCTTGGAATGATCCGCTGTATACGGGAACCGTTTCCTCGAGGAAATTCACCCGCATCGGCGCGGCTGGCGGAAGATCGAAGGATTGACGGACAATGGTTGCACCGTCGAACATTACCGACGTCGTCGTGAAACCCTCCGGCAGCGGAGCACCGTACACGTGCCATCCGGGCTCGAGTGCGAACTTGGCAAAGAAGCTGATTTCCTGGCCCGCGAATGCTCTTGCGGTAGAAAGTCCTATGACTATGGTAAGCGCGCCACTTCGCAAAGTGACAGTCGGGGCCTCCTTGCTTACAACTCCGAATTCTCGAAAAATCACAGACGACGCTGTTATTCGATGCTGGTAATTCGCCACAAAATACTTGCGGACGACCAGCCCGTCCGGGGCGATAAGATACTCGACGGGATGTGGAACGCCATGTGCCCGCAGTCCGGGAGCAATGTTGGTGTTCAAGATTCCAAAGCCCCGTATCACCGCGCTATCCCGATCGGACAACAGCGGGATTCGGATATGGTATTTCTCTGCAAAATGGTGGAGGGTTTCCCGGGAGTCGTAGCTAACCGCGGCGATGCGGAGACCTTTCCCTTCGAGCATCGGGCGTGACTGTTCCAACTCGACCAGTTGGGATCGGCAGTACTGTCACCAATCGGCGCTTCGGTAAAAAACAAGGAGCAGGCCATTGGGACCGGAGAGGTTCGCGACGGACCGCAGCACGCCCTCCTGGTCAGAGAGAGAGAAATCGGGTATGCGCTCGCCAGCCTCCGGGCCTGTGGCGTAGCGATCGTTGGTGGCGTTCACGTGCTTCGCTTGCAACTCGGCGGGAACTGGTTGTCCGGCGGCACGCAGCCGACCGAACTCTTGCATGATCGCGGCCTTTTCCTGGAGGTCTTCCGGAATGTCGTTCGCCATCGGCAATCCTCGACGGTCACTATACCACCGCTTAGAAAGTCGAGGTCGGGACTCACGCAGACTCGTCGGAAGGTTTCGTCTAGCTGCGCTCTGGCCGGTAGGAAGGTGTATCGCCCGACATGTTCAGAAACAGAGGGACCTAGCGCGACTTCCGCCATGACTTCCGGTTTGCCAACCGCTCGGGGGCTATGCGTCTGATACCCGACAACTGCTACTGCGACATCGGTATCAAGGCACTCTTGCCTGTTCTCTCCAGCGCCGCTCATCCAGGCCCTTCACCAGGAGGTATACCATGAGCGTCCCCTCACCCACGAAACCTAGAATCGCCGGGAAGGGCGAAGTCGCATGGGCCAACGACGGCCAGGTTGTGATCAGCCAGCCAACACCCGCGCAAGCCATGAGTACACCAACTGCATTTGGAAGAAACCGCGACCGCAGGATTAAGGAGCCGATTAACAGGCAATAGATGCCGAAAAATACGAAGTTACTGATGTGCGCCGCTTGGTACCACGACGGGGGGAGCCAGCAGCCCGCCAAGCTGAATATTGCGGCACTTGTCGAAAGCCACTCGTTCACAGGGCGGAACAGATCCCAAAGCAGAAGGGTCAGACCCGTGTAGAACACACCTGCCACCACGGTCGTGGGCCCGCTCAGGGCCTGCAAGTTGCGGCTCTTAAATATCATCGCTGCTACGCCCAGCAGGATGCTGGAAAGATAAAGGGTACCGGCAACCCGAGCCTCCAGACGTGGCGAAACTCCGTGGAGCTGCTTCATAGGAACAACTACGCGTATCGGTGGCCCAAAGTCAATGGCCGACCGAGAGGCGCGGAGATACGTAGGCGGCATCACCGATCGTGAACGATTCCTGGAGCGTTCCCGCATGACGAGCAACTCGGGAGTTGTGCCCGGCAAGTCGGATAATCGGACGTGTGCCCGCCTAGCACTCCACTTGTCCGGTTCCGCCGTTAGCCAGGACTTGGCGGTCTCCGTTCCGGGTTAACGAGGTCCAAATACAGCCCCTACGGGCGCTGCGCGTGTATAATCGCGGCTCGCATGCTTCTTGTTCCCGGCAAGGCATAACCTTGCGCTTTCTGAAGAGGAACACACGGAATTGCGGACCTGTGGAGGAACAAATGAGTAGGGCGCTGCGCTATACCCTCATCGTCATCGCCACAATGCTGATGGCAAGTTCGGCGCTTGCGCACCATTCGTTTGCGATGTTCGACCAGTCGAAGCTGGTTACGATCCAGGGCACCGTCAAGGAATTCCGCTGGACCAATCCGCACGTCTTCATCCAGGTGATGGTGAAAAACGATAGCGGCACCGAAGACGAGTGGAGTATCGAAATGACGAGCCCCGAACACTTAGCGCGAGTCGGATGGAAGCCCGTTACTCTGAAGCCGGGTGACAGGGTCACGCTGAATATTCATCCCATGCACGACGTCAAAGGCGGCCAATACGTTTCGGGAAGCGGCCCTGCCGGGCCCTTCGCGGGCACTCCAGCGGGACAAGGAAAATGATTTTGCGGAAGCATGCACTGGGCGTCGCGCTTCTCCTAGGTTGGGTGGCCACAGTGGGCGCATCGGGCAAATTGCCCGACTGGAGCGGCCAGTGGGAGAATGTAGGTGGGACGCCGGATGCATCGGGAGGATTCAACCAGTCGCTCGAGCGGGTCCTCAAACAGATGCAGTGGTCACCGCCGCTTAATGCCGCCACGAAAGCGAAAGTTGATGCGATGCAGGCGAAAGAGCGCGCGAGACTTGCGGCGGTCGCACGCGGAGAGAATCCCGCGGACGCCTTCACGGCTTGCACGTTTGGCTATCCGGGCATAATGCTCGACACACCGTTGATGTTCGAGGTGCTGGCGACGCCAAAAGAAACGGCGCTGATCTTCTCCAGCCGCGAAATTCGTCACATTTACACGGACGGACGCCCGCATACGCCAAAGGATGATTTGTGGGCGACCCCGTGGGGCGATTCAATCGGTCATTGGGAAGGGCAGACACTCGTAATGGACACAATCGCGGTGAAAGGCGCGTACGGCGGTGCCGAGTCGGGCAGTTCCGTTGCGGCGTTTGGCGACGTGGAGGGATTCCTGACCATCGGAATTCTGACGCAGCAAGCGCATTTCATCGAGCGGATGCGGATGATCGACCCAGGCCATTTGGAAGATCAGATGACCATCATCGATCCGGCCAATCTCACAGCGCCGTGGCATATGCAGCGGACTTACGAACGAGTGGCGAAGATTCACCGCATGGTCTACGAGGACTGCGAGGGTGAGGATCGCAATCCCATCGTCAATGGTAAGTTCACGCTAGCGCCACCGCCATCAGAGAACCCGCAGCCGGCACCGGCACCGTCGCAATCGCCAGCGCCGAAGAAATAATCCGCCCGCTCCTCGATAGCTTTCGATCTCGCTATCGAGTGAATAGCGGCGTGTGCTTTTTGACTGCATCTGACCCACCTTCGCGCTCGTCGTCATCCTGAGCGGAGTTTCGCGCGAACTTGCATTTCGCGCGGTGTCTGCGCGCGCGAAACGGAGTCGAAGGATCTCTCTTGGAAGTGAAATGTCGCCGCGAGTTACATCGAAGAGAGATTCTTCGACTGCACCTGCCTGCATCCGTCGCAAAATACGCGCCGGATGCAGGAGAAAAACCGGCAGGCTCCGCCCAGAATGGCGCGCGGTGCTGCTTCTAATCGAAATGACGCACTAGGCAAGGCTAATTCCGGCCGAACCGTGTTAGCATGTCGGCCTCAAATTCATTCAAGGCGACGCCGGGCGCGGTCCATCGCGAATTGGGCGTGCTGGAGGCTTCGATGAAGAAAATTTACGCAACTGTGATGATGGCAACCGCCGCACTGCTTCTCGCCGGCGCCGCGCACGCGCAGGTGACGCTGGACTCGGCGCGAGTCGGCGCGCAAGACACTGCTGCATTGGCGAAGTTCTACCAGTCCGCGTTCGGCATGTTTGAGGTCAATCGCATCAACGTTCCCGGCGGAGCGGAGATCTTCTTGAACTTCGGCGCGACGGCCGAGGCCGCAAAGGCCAACAAAAGTACGCCCGTCGTGATCACGCATCGCGATTCCGACGAGCTGAAGGACCCGATTGCGCACCTGATCTTTGACGTGAAGGACGTGAAGGCGACCGCCGCCGCCGTCAAGGCCGCTGGCGGCTCGATGGCCGGCGATCCTCGCGCGTTCGGGAACACCGGCATCATGATAGGCATCGCGATCGATCCAGTCGGCAACCGCCTGGAACTGATTCAACGCCCATAGATGTTGCGCGGACAATTTAGCAGTCACACCGCACCGGTCCGCGATCAGCTTCCCCCTCTATTGACGCAACAGGCACCCGTTTGCTACGATTTCCCCGCTGCTTAACCGCAGCGCTTATCCAGAGTGGCTGAGGGGACAGGCCCTAGGAAGCCACAGCAACCTGGTGCAATTGCCAAGGTGCTAATTCCTGCCCTTTAAAAGGGCTCTCAAGCTCGCGTTAATCGGCGGCTTGGGAGAGCAGGGAGAGATAAGATCCTCAACTGGCCCCGAGCCTTCGGGGTCGATTGAAGATTCAACTCCCAAACTGAAGTTCAAAGCATGTGCGTGTATCCGCGTTGCGCGGATGCCCGCGCGAGCTTATTTCGCGCCGCAAGCAACGGCGAGGACCCTGCTCGATCGAGGGTCTGCCGCTGGCGTGGGCGCTAAGGGAGTCACACCATGAAATTCGCCACAAGGACGATCCACGCGGGACAGCCGTCAGAGCCGGAAACGGGCGCGCTGGTCGCCCCCATCTTCCAGACCTCCACGTACGAGCAGGAATCGCCTGGCCACGACAAAGGGTTCTCCTATTCGCGCACCAACAATCCCACGCGCCAGCGCCTCGAAGGCGTGCTGGCCGCGCTGGAGGGCGTCGAGCATGCCGCGGCGTTTGCCTCGGGCCTCGCGGCTGAAAATGCCGTGCTGCAAGCCTACCTGCGCGCGGGCGACGAAGTCATCATTCCGCTGGACGTTTACGGCGGCACCTACCGCATCCTCAACAAAGTTTTTCAGCCCATCGGCGTGGTGACCAAGCAGATTGACACGGGCAATCTGAAGGCTGTCGAAGCAGCGCTTTCGTCGCGCACCCGCTTTGTCTGGATCGAGACGCCCACGAATCCGCGCCTGCTGATCAGCGACATCGCCGCCATCAGCAAGCTGGCTCACGCCAGAAAGGGCTCCCAGGGCGACGGCAAGTCCGGCCTGGGAGATCGGACGCTCGTCGTCGTGGATAATACTTTTGCCACTCCCGTTTTCCAGCAGCCATTCGAGCTGGGCGCGGACATCGTGGTCCACAGCGTAACGAAATATCTCGCCGGCCATTCCGATACAGTTCAGGGCGTGGTGCTCGCGAAGGACCCTGCGGTATTCGAGCCAATCAAGTTTTTGCAGAATGCCACCGGCGCGATTCCTTCGCCGTTCGATTGTTGGCTCACCATGCGCGGTTTGAAAACACTTGAGCTGAGAATGCAGCGCCACGAAGAAAACGCCACCGCGATTGCGAAAGCGCTTAGCAAACATTCGCTCGTCCGGCAGGTTTATTTCCCCGGTCTGCCGAATCACCCCGGGCATGAGATTGCGCGAAAGCAGATGACGGGTTTCGGCGGCATGGTTTCGTTCGAACTGGATGGCACGATGGAAGAGGTGGTCGCCTTCTCGTCGTCGCGGCGCTATTTCGCGCTCGCGGAAAGCCTGGGCGGCGTGAAAGCGTTGATCTGCCATCCCGCCACGATGACCCACGCTTCCATCCCGCCGGAGGCGCGCGCGGAACTGGGTCTCTCCGATAGCCTGCTTCGTCTTTCGCCGGGATGCGAGAACGCGGAAGATCTCGTCGAGGATTTGCTCGAGGGACTCGCGAAGGTCGCCGACGCCCGCCAATCGAGTAAACCGGTAAGCGCGTCGGCGCGCTAACCGCGCTCCGCACACGAAGCTGCGCCTCACACGGGCTCTGTCTGTCGCCGACCTAAGCCCGTTCCGCAGCGAGCACGCGAGGGATCCCCGCAAGGTCGTTCGTCACGCTCACGTTCACCCAGTTGCACTGCTTCACCAGAATCGTGCGGACGTGTTGTGCCGAGTTATGTCCGAGTTCCAGCACCAGTAGGCCGCCGGTTCGAAGCAGTTCACCAGCCTGTTGGATCAACCGCCCGTACATTTCAATGCCCGACGGGCCGCCGAAAAGTGCACCGTGAGGTTCGTGCTCCCGCACTTCGCGGGACAGCTTCTCCGCCTCGCCGTGCGCCACGTAAGGCGGATTGCTCACGATCAAGTCAAACGATCCAGGTGAAAGAGGCACAGGCCCAAGTAGATCGCCTTCGAGAAAGCGAATCCGGCTTGCAACGCGGTGTCGCGTAGCGTTGCGAAGCGCAACCTCGAGCGCCGCAGCGGAAATATCCGTTGCGAAGATCTCGGCGTGAGGCAGTTCATGCGCCAGGGCCACAGCCAGACAGCCTGAGCCGGTGCCCACGTCGGCAATCCGCAGGGGCGGACTTGGTTCGCTGGTGCGCATGTTGATTTTAATGCCGCGCGCGCCGAGGCGTTCAAGCGCGACCTCGATCACGTGCTCTGTTTCCGGCCGCGGTATCAGCACCGCCGGAGTTACCTCGAACTCCAGTTCCCAAAATTCCTGTTTGCCAGTGAGGTATTGCGTGGGCTCGCCCGCAGCCCTCCTCGCGATCAATCCAAAATACTTTCCCGCTACAGATGCCTCAATCTCCGCCTCTGGATGCGTGTAGAGCCAAGTGCGATCGCGGTCCAGCGCGTGCATCAGCAGCAGTTCGGCGGCAAGCGTGGTTGAGGGAACGTTGGCCGCACGCAACTGCGCCATCCCCTCTTTCAGCGCCGCACGCACATCCGTGACAACGGATTGCGGCATACCCTGTGGATCAATTGGCATTGTTTGGCCGCACCGTGAGGACAATTACGCTGCGTCTGCGCCCGCGTCGAGCTCTTGCTTCAGTCGCTCGGATTCGAAATGGGTACCCAGCGCATCGACCAGCGGCCCCAGCTTGCCATCCATCGCTTCCGTGAGCTGATGAACTGTGAAATTGATCCGGTGATCGGTGACCCGATTCTGAGGGAAATTGTAGGTGCGGATTTTCTCCGAGCGGTCGCCGGTTTTGATCTGCCCGCGACGTTCTGCCGCCAGCGCCTGATGCTGCTTCTCCTGCTCCATTTCATATAATCGGGTGCGCAGCACGCGCATCGCCTTGGCGCGATTCTTGATCTGCGACTTCTCGTCCTGTTGCGAGACAACCAGGCCGCTGGGAATATGCGTGATGCGCACGGCCGAATACGTCGTGTTCACCGACTGTCCTCCGGGTCCGGACGAGCAAAACGTGTCGATGCGCAAGTCTTTCGGCTCGATCTTGATATCGATGTCGTCCGCCTCTGGAAGCACCGCCACCGTTGCGGCGGAAGTGTGAATGCGGCCCTGTTGCTCGGTTGCAGGCACGCGCTGAACGCGATGCACGCCGCTCTCGTACTTCAATCGCGAGTAAACTTTGTTGCCCTGGATGGCCGCCACCACTTCCTTCATCCCGCCCACCGGAGACGCGGAGCTCTCCAGAATCTCCACACGCCAGCGCTGCGATTCCGCGTAACGCGAATACATCCGGAAAAGTTCGGCCGCAAAAAGCGACGCCTCGTCTCCACCCGTGCCCGCCCGGATTTCAAGGATCACGTTTTTTTCGTCGTTCGGATCCTTGGGCACCAATAGCAGCTTTACTTCCCGCTCCACGTTCTCTCGACGGGACTCAAGCTCGCGCTGCTCATCGTGCGCCATCTGTTTCATCTCCGCGTCGTCCGACTCGGCGAATAACTGCTTGGCGCCCTCCATCCCTTTTTCGATTTCCTTCCATTCGCGATATTTGGCGACGATTTCGCCCAGTTCCGAATGCGTTTTGGCAAGCTTCTGGTAGCGCGCCGAATCGTCATGCACTTCCGGCGAGGAAAGTTCGCGCGTCATCTCGTTGTAGCGCGCTTCAATCTGCTCGAGTTTTTCGAAAAGCGTTAATTTCGCCATGGAATAGCTCGCACTCGGACCTACAACCGCCATCTATAGATGCGAAAATTGCCAAAGGGATGCGAGGGCCGCTGAGCCTTGGCCCGGGAAGGGAAGCGCTAATGGAACAGGGAGTTCATGCCAACGCCAGCTTAAGCATAAAGGGAAGCAGCCTTCGAGTCAAATTCAACCCTGGAATTGCTCCAATAGATCGGGGCGGTTACGCAGTGTCTTTTCCAACGCCTTTTCCGCCCGCCAGCGCCGAATTTCCTCGTGGTTCCCGCTGATCAGCACCTCGGGAACCTCCCAGCCGCGAAATGATTGAGGCCGCGTGTAATGGGGAAAATCCAGAATGCCCCGCTCTGTAATCCGCATTTCGTTCCCGAGGCGCGCCCCTGCCTTTCCGCGGGTCGAACCGGTCCGATCTTCCTGCACAATGTCAATTTCGCGGCCAGCCCGGCTAAACGACTCGTTCACGCTCGAATCCTCGTTTCCAAGAGCTCCGGGAATCAGCCGCGTCGCGGCATCCAGAATTATCGCGGCGGGCAGTTCGCCGCCCGACAAGACGAAATCGCCAATCGAAATTTCGTCGGTGGCCAGATGTTCGGCCACGCGCTCGTCGACGCCCTCGTAGCGCCCGCACACCAACACGATGTGATCGAGCTTCGCCAACACCCGGGCCGCTTCTTGCCGAAAAACCTTACCCGCCGCCGAAAGCAGCACAATGGCTGTTCCGGGCGGCGCAAAGCCGCCCCCCTCATTTCCACCAGCGTTACCTTCGGTGTCGACCAAAGACCCGACCGCCTCGAATATCGGCTCGGGCTTCATCACCATCCCTTCGCCGCCGCCAAAAGGCCTGTCGTCCACCGTGCGATGGCGGTCGTGCGTGAAATCACGCAAATCATGCACATGCGTCTCGATCAAATTGGCTTCGCGCGCCCGCCGCACAATTCCGTAATCGAGCGGCCCTCGAAAGAAATCGGGAAAAATCGTGACGATGTCGAATCGCATGCCTGCCTATCGTACTCCAGGGATAGCCGTGAAATCGCCTCCGAACGCCGAGTTACCGTAGACGATTTTTCTTTACACCAACAGGTACTTGCGGGAAATCGACCCCTCGTGTAAAGATTTCTTCTGTATCCTCGAAGTGTGCCTTGCAGCGACGTTGCCGCCCGCCCGCAAGCAGTCTATGATAATTGTTTCGCCTGCAAAAATGGCCGGGCACGAGAACGTACCTGCGGCGCCATTGATCGCAAGAGACGACGGAAAGGAATAGGGCCGGATGCCAAGTGGACCCAGCGAAGCCGCAGTAGCCGCGGCGCTTCGCACCGTAATCGACCCCGCGCAGCACCAGGATATCGTCACGTTGCAATCGGTGAAGGGAATTCAAGTGCGCGACTCTTCCGTTTCGGTGTTGCTCGCTCTTCCGCCGTCGCCTCCCTTGCGCCAGAAAATCGAGAACGACGTGCGCGAAGCTCTCACCAGGATTCCCGGCGTCGCATCCGTAAGCGTCGATTTTCAAGCCGTCCCTGCGGCGCCCGCGCCACGTTCGCCGGAAAAACCGCCCATCCCCGGTGTAAAGAATCTGATCGCGGTAGCCAGCGGCAAAGGCGGCGTGGGCAAAACCACGGTCGCCGTGAACCTCGCCGTCGCTCTCAAAACCCTTGGTGCGTCGGTCGGCTTGCTTGACGCCGACGTGTACGGCCCCAACGTCCCCATCATGCTCGGCTCCAGCGAGCAGCCCAAGATGCTGGACGAGAAGACCATCATTCCCGTGCAAGCTTACGGCGTGAAGATGATTTCCATGGGCCTGCTCAATCCTGGGGACAAGCCGCTCATCTGGCGCGGCCCCATGCTCCACAGCGTGATGCAGCAATTC
Organism: uncultured Acidobacteriota bacterium; assembly: GCA_963702375.1. Classification (GTDB taxonomy): domain Bacteria; phylum Acidobacteriota; class Terriglobia; order Acidiferrales; family UBA7541; genus Palsa-295. The sequence goes on along the minus strand of CAVPCI010000007.1, from coordinate 584,764 downwards.
CTTCGCAGCGTGCGCTGGGGGCAGCTCGATTACTTGATCGCGGATTTGCCGCCCGGCACCGGTGACGTGCAGCTGAGTTTGATCCAAAGCGTAGCCGTGAGCGGAGCCATTATCGTCACCACGCCGTCGGTCGTTGCACTGGCGGACGTGCGCAAGGCAGTCGAGATGTTCCGCCAAGTGAACGTCGAAATTCTCGGCGTGGTCGAAAACATGAGTTACTTTTCCTGCCCCCACTGCCAGGGAAAAATCGACGTGTTCGGCCACGGAGAAGGCGAGCATATGGCCAAGGTATTCGAACTGCCGTTTCTCGGCGAAATTGAAATTGATCCTCAGATCCGCATCGGCGGAGATACCGGGAAGCCCGTCGCCTCTCTTGGCGAAAACGCGCCCGGCGCAAAGAGCATTTACGCCATGGCCCGCAACGTAGCCGCCCGCGCCGCCGCAGCAGCGGAGGCCGCGTCAGCCCCCACCGTGCAGATCCTTTAGCCGTTTCCCGAAGACGCAAATCCCCTCCCGCCGCGCGAGGATGAAATCCAAGCAACGCGCGTAACTTCGATGTACACTCCCCGTCAGCCTGAGACTGACACCTCCGGCCTCCTTCGGGTGGGAGTCCTGAATGAGCGTCCCGACCTGCAGCAGACGCCTTCGAATCTGTCTCGTGTTCCTGTGTGGCGTCGCCCTGCCCGGAATCGCCTTCCTTCCGGTCAATCGAGTTTTTGCCCAATCCTCGCAAAATTCCGGCACCACTAGGGCGCCGGTCGCTACCCCCGTGCCGGCAGGCCAGACCCAGCCGTCTTCCGGCGACGCGCCCGAAATGAACGCGCATGACGCCCCCGTGCCCTTGCGCGTGCGGGTCAACCTCGTTCCCGTCCGAGTAGTCGTGCGCGACGCGCAAGGCCACGCCGTGGCGAGCCTGCACAAAGAGGATTTCCAGCTTTTCCAAGATGGCAAGCCGCAGGAAATTTCGAATTTCGCGGTCGAGACCCTGAACTCTCTCTCCCAACACGTTGTCCAGCCGCGGGCCGTATCCACCGGAGGCTCCAGCGAGCCCAAGCCCGCAGCTTTCTTGCCGCCCTCGCGCTTCGTGGCATTCTTATTCGACGATCCGCACCTCAATATGGAAGACGTGATGCAAGCGCGCATCGCCGCCGGCCGCTACCTGGACGCTTCTCTCACTCCCACGGATCGCATCGCGGTCTACACCGTTTCCGGCCAGGATCAGATGGATTTCACGGACGATCGCGCCAAGCTGCACAAAGCTCTTCTACAACTTTTGCCGCGCGATGTTACTGCGCCGGCCGCTGGCGGCTCCTACGACTGCCCACATATGGACTTCTATGAAGCCGATCTGATCCAGAATCAGAATGATTCGCAGGCCCTCGATGTGGCTACCGAGGACGCCCTGCAATGCGATGTGGAGTCCGATCCGGCTCTGGCTTCAGCTGTCGCCGCCGGCGGCCAGGTGCCCGCCGGGGCGATCTCTCGCGCGCAGGGCCAAGTGGCGGCCATGGCTCTTCGCGTGGAGGAGCAAGGTACTGAGCAGTCGCGATCGGTCTTTCGTCGGCTCCGGGAGATCGTAGGCCGAATGGCCGGTCTGCCTGGACAGCGCAGCATCGTGCTGATTTCTCCCGGATTCATCTACCCCACTCTGCAAACCGATTTTTCCCAGGTTGTTGACAACGCCATTCGCAACAGCGTCTTTATCAACGCTTTGGACGCGCGCGGCCTGTATACCCCCCAGCTCGGTCCCGATATCAGCGAGCGCAGCAACGATCGCAATCCCGCCGCCGCCAGTCTTCGCACCGGCTGGAGCCTTGCCGGCCAGTCCCGTCAAGCGGACACGCTCATGTATCTCGCATCGGATACCGGCGGATACTCGTTCCGAAATAACAACGACCTCGGCGAAGGTCTGCGGCAGGTTGCCTCCGCGCCCGAGTCTTACTACTATCTCGCCTTCGTCCCGCAAAATTTCAAGTTCGACGGCCATTACCACTCGCTGAAAGTGGTCCTCCGCACGAAAGATAAATTCACAATCCAGACCCGCCGCGGATATTACGCGCCCCTTCACGGAGAAACTCCCGTGGATGTCGCCAAACGCGATATCGAAGACGCCGTTTTTTCCCAGGAAGAGCAGCACGGCCTGCCGGTCGCGCTGCAAACGCAGTTCTTCAAGACGGATGCCACCGATGCCAAACTTGCTGTGCTCGCCCATTTGGATCTGGCGCACCTGCATTTTGAGAAAATCGGAGGCCGCAACCAGAATAATCTGACCGTCGTCGCCGCCCTCTTCGACCGCAACGGCAACTTCATCACCGGCACCGAGCGAACGCTCGAGATGAAGCTCCGCGACGAAACCCTGGAAAAGTTGAGCCGCACGGGCGTGACCGTCCGTACCAACTTCGATGTGAAGCCTGGCGACTACGTGGTTCGCCTGGTGGTGCGCGATTCCCAGGCCGCGCTGCTTTCCGCCGAAAATGGTGTGGTTGAAATTCCTTACTAGGAGGCCGCCATGAGCCTGAGCCGCGAAAGAAAAATACGAATCTTGGCAGCCGCGCCGCTGCTGCTCGCCTCAGCCTGGTTTGCCTGCTTGGTGCTGACTTCCCCCGCAATCGTTCGCGCTCAACAATCCGCGTCTCCCGCAACTCCTGATACTGCCGCGCAGCCTCCCGCCGTCACGGAAAATGTTCTGCGCGCGCAGTCGCGCGTAGTTCGAGTGGATGTTGTCGTCACGGATAAGAAAGGCAAGTACGTCCACGATCTCACCGCCAAGGATTTCCACGTTTTCGACAATGATAAAGAGCAGCCCATCGTCAATTTCTCCTTCGGCTCGGAAAATTCGTCAGCGTCACGGGACCGTCACTACATGATCCTGTTTTTCGACGATGCCACCATGAGCATCTCGGACCAGCCGCGCGCCCGCCAAGCCGCTCTGAAATTTATTGATGCCAATGCCGGCCCCGATCGTGTGATGGCCGTCGTCGATTTCACCGGAGCCCTGCGCATCGTGCAGAACTTCACTGCCGACGCCGAGCGCCTGAAAAAAGCCGCCGCCACCTTCAAGCCCTCGGTTCTGTCGTCGGATGATTCCCTCTCGGAGTCTGGCGTCGATGCCAGCCCCGCTTCTCCGGCCCTTTTTCAAACGCAGGACGACTTCGGCGTGCACACCTTCCTGCTTGCCATCCGAAGCCTGGCCCGAAATCTAGCTGCCGTTCCGGGTCGCAAAAGTCTCGTGCTCTTCACCGATGGTTTTCCGCTCACACCGGAAGCGCAAGCCGAACTGACTGCCGCGATATCGGCCTGCAATCAGGCCAACGTGGCCATTTATCCCCTGGACGTTCGCGGCTTGATTGCGCCCAACAGCCAGAATCTCTCTCCTTGGAAAGGCGCCGGCCGCCCAAATCCGTTTGCCGTGGAGCCGAGCGCCCAGCCTCGGCTGGTTCTTGCGTCCTACCCGGCGCCATCGCCATCTGCAGAGCCTGCGCAGCGCAGTGGCGGCGGGGGCGGCGGCCGCGGTGTAGGTGGAGGCGGTGGCGGAGCGGGTGGAGGGCACGGCGGAGTCGGCGCTCCGGTCGCCGGAGCTCCCGGCAGTGGCGGCACTCGAGGCGCTCCCCCAGCCGCTCCACCTGGCGGCGGGGGTTCTCGCGGCATGCCGGGTGGCTATCCCGGCATGTACGGCCCGCAACCCTACGGCGGCGTTACGCCTCAAATGATTATTCCCACGCTGCCCGAAACGGGCTCAACAAACCAAAACGTCCTCTACGCTCTCGCCGCCGGAACAGGCGGCTTCCCGATCTACAACACCAACGATCTGCTAGGCGGCCTCGCCAAGATCGCGGACGAACAAAACGAATATTACTTGCTCGGCTATTCGCCGTCCGATGATCTCGATGGCTCGTGCCATACCCTGCGCGTCAAGCTCGATCGCCATGGGACGAGCGTCCGCTCCCGCACCGGGTACTGCAACGCAAAAGCGAAGGATTTCCTCAAAGGAAAGCCAATCGCCAAAGAACTCGAAGCCGATGCTACTGGCGTGTCGGCCGGCTCAGCCGGAGGCTCTCTCGAAGCGCCATTCATTTACACATCGCCCAACCAGGCCCGTGTGGACGTCGCCATGGAAATCCCCTCCTCCTCCGTCACTTTCTCCAAGGAGAAGGGCAAGCGGCACGCCGTCATCGACGTTCTCGGCATCGCTTCCCGCCCCGATGGCTCCGTGGGCGCGCGCTTCAGCGACGAAGTCGTCCTCGATCTCGAAAAGGACGAATGGAAGCGCTTCACCGAAAACCCCATGCGTTACGACAATCAATTCGAGATTGCCTCGGGCAAATACCGCCTCACGATTGTCCTTTCCGCAGGTGGACAAAGCTTCGGCAAGTACGAAGCTCCGCTAACGATCGATCCCTACGACGGCAAAACTTTCACCCTCAGCGCTCTCGCTCTAAGCAACCAGGTTCAGCCCGCCGCCGGCCTGGGCGGCGCGCTTGAATCTGACCTGCTTTCCGATCGCATGCCGCTGCTCTTGAAAAACATGGAAGTCGTCCCGTCCGCCAGCAACCATTTCAAGCGAACCGATTCCGTCGCCCTCTACGCCCAGCTGTATGATCCCGGTCTGGCCACCGCCACTCCGCCGGCCCTTCGCGTGTCCTACGTCATCGTGGATGTGAAAAGCGGAAAATCCATGGTGGGCGGCAAGGATATCGACCCTTCCGTCTTCATGGAAAAAGGGAGCCCGGTCCTTCCAGTCGGACTCAAAGTCCCAGTCGATCAACTCCCGGCCGGCTCCTACCGGATTGAGATACAGGCATATGACGGATCGGGCGTCCGCACCGCGGTCCGGCAAGTCGATTTCGACGCGGAATAGAAGCCTCGCCCTTCATTGTTTGATACGATGTGTCGCTGGAATATTTCTGTGTCCGGCCGATTCGCGCAACATCCGGCAGGCAAATCTCTTGATGCGAGGTTCTCCATCGGTGGCTAAATCGCGTTCCTCCAGCGCCCGGCGCGCAAAATCCGCATCCCCGAAAATCGTCCGGCAAGCCGGCAAGAAGCTGAAAATCGCTCTGGTTGGCTTTGGCACCGTGGGCCGCTCGGTCGCGAAGATTCTTTGTAAGGGCGAAAATAGCCCGCTCCTTCTCACTCACATTTTTAATCGCAATATCGAAAGGAAAAAAACCGCGGGTCTTCCTGCTGACGTGCGATGGACCGCGAATATCGAAGACATCTTTTCCTCTGACGCCGATGTGGTTGTCGAGCTTATCGGAGGCCTCGAACCTGCCGGAGATTGGGTGCGACGTGCGCTGCGCTCCGGAAAGTCCGTAGTCACCGCCAACAAGCTGCTCATTTCGGAATCCGGTTCGGAGTTGCTCGATCTCGCCACAAAAATGGGCAAGCGCCTCGAGTTCGGCGCCTCCGTCGCAGGAGGCATCCCCGCCATCATCGGCATCCAAGAGGGTCTTGCCGGCGACCGTCTCCACAAAATAGCCGGAATCCTCAACGGCACCTGCAATTTCATTCTCACGAAAATGGAGTCCACCGGAGCCACCTTCGCCGCGGCTCTCAAGGAAGCGCAATCGCTCGGCTACGCCGAGGCCGATTCCAGCGCGGATGTGGATGGAAGCGACGCGCGCGCCAAGCTCGTGATTCTGATCCAAGCGGGCCTGCGCCTGCGTGTTCGCAGCGAGCAGATCCCTTGCCGTTCGATCGCCTCCATCGAAGCCGCCGACTTTATGTATGCAGGCGAACTCAAAAGTGCAATCCGCCAGATTTCGATCGCGCAAAAGACTATTTCAAAAGACGTGCGGCTGGCCGCGGCCGTTCAGCCCGCGCTCGTTCCCGCTGCCTCGCTGATCGCTCATGCCCAAGGCAGCCAGAATTTAGTCGCCGTCACTGGAGAATTCGGCGGCCGCACGATTTTCTCGGGAAATGGGGCGGGAGGAGATCCCACGGCGGTCGCCGTGATTTCCGATTTGCACTCAATCGCACGCAGCGCGCCCACGGCCCCGGAATCCTTGCCAGGCGCCCCGGAAGTTCCGGACTCGGTCTCCGGCGATTTTACGGTCCCTCACTATTTGCGCTTCGTGGTGCGGGATAATCCCGGCATCGTGGCCGCCCTCGCCACCATCCTCGCGAAATATCAGATCAGCATAGACGCGCTTCTACAAAAGCCCGGCTTCCCGCATTCCGCTCTGTCTTTCGTGATGACGCTCGAAGCCTGCGACAGCGCCGTCCTCAATCGCGCCTTGGCGGAAATCGCCCGCCTCGATTTTCACGTCGAGCCGCCTCTCTGCCTCCCGATATTCTTGGACTAACGCCGCCATCCTCGGCGCTCTCAGTCGATTTTCGATTCATCGCGATACATCACTTTGTGGCGCATGCTCTTCACCCACGCGTCGATCTGCTCGGAGGTCATGTAGTTTTCGGGATTGAAGCGGTCCCAATTCATGATCTGACTCAGAGTCTTCTTCCAGCGCTTGTACGACGGCTTTAGCGGTGGCCCGAAACACATCACGTCAATGATCGAAAGGTCCTTCGGAACGCCGAGAAGCGGCCCTATTTTTTCTTGAATGGCTTCCTGGCCGATGGCGGTGATCCACCAAACCGCGTAGCCCAGCGCCGCCGCCGCAAGGTGTGCGGACATCGTCGATGCCGCCACGGATTGCAGCAAAATACGCTCGGCATTTTGTCGGTACAGCTTATCTTCGGCCGATCCGTCCATCAGAACCGGGAACGCGCGGATGAATCTATAATCGCAGCACACCACGATCAGGCCCGGCGCGGTCTTCACCCCTCTGTAATTCGGCGTCGGGAAGCCCATTTTCAGCTGTGCGCGGTGCTGCTGCTCGTCGAGAAAACACTTCGTCAGCGCTTCCCGGACCGCGGGATCGTTCACCACGATGTAGTGCCACGGCTGGGCGTTCGCTCCAGATGGACCGTGGCGCGCCGCTTCCAGAATCATTTCGAAGTGCTGTTTGGGGACTTTGTAGTCCGCCACAAACTCGCGATTCGTCATCCGGTTCCGGACGACGTCCATCAAAGCGTCATAGCGAGCCACATTGTTGAACTTTTCAATATCGAGCGGCGTCGAAGTCATTTCTCACCTTTTCTTCCCGCAGTCCGGTCAAACGATTTCCTAGCCATTGCCCGGCCGTTCCCTCGAAGATTGCAGAGCGGACGTTGCAATCCATTCACTTCAGGGCCGAAACTCCGACATAATAGCGCGAAGCCCGAAAAGGGCCCAAAAATATGCCGCCAACGATGGACGCCAATGCCTTCCATCAATTCGAGCACGATGGCTGGGAACAGGCATCGGACGATTACCATCGCTACTTCGGCAGCCTGACCTCGCAGACCATCGGCCCGCTGCTTGACGCAGTCTCAACCGAACCCAAAACCAATCTCCTCGATATCGCCAGCGGCCCGGGATACGTTTCTGCCGAGGCTCAGCGCCGCGGCTGGACGCCGCTCGGCGTTGATTTTTCCGAAGCCATGGTCGCGATGGCGCGAAAACTTCATCCCGTGATCGATTTTCAAATGGGCGATGCCGAGGCGCTTGCGTTCCGCGATGCACAGTTCGGGACCGCCGTGATGAATTTCGGCATCCTGCATCTTGCGCAACCGGAATCCGCCATTGGCGAGGCTTATCGCGTCCTGCGCCCCGGCGGTTTCTTTGGCTTCACTGTGTGGGCCAAGCCGGAAGAGGCGGTAGGATTCGCTATCGCCCTGGATGCGATTCGCAAATTTGGCGATCCGAACATCCAGCTTCCCGCCGGCCCGCCGTTTTTCCGTTTCAGCGAACGTGCGGAGTGCGCGCGAGCCCTGGAAAGCGCCGGATTCGAGCACGTCGCTATCGCGCAGCTACCGCTCTTATGGAAATTAGATTCCCAGGCGGACGTATTCGAGGCCCTTTACGGAGGCTCCGCGAGGACCGGCGGGCTGCTGCGCGCGCAACCCGCCTCAGCGCTTGCGACAGTGCGCGAGGCTATCGAAAAGCGCGCAGCTGCCTACGCCGGCGCTGGCGGCCGTCTCGAAATCCCCATGCCCGCCCTCGTAGTCTCCGCCCGCAAACCCCGGTAGCCCCGACGATCGCCTCGCTCATCGTGGTCCTTCGCCGCTGTCTTCGCATTACAGGCGGTGTCGCCTCACGCCGTGGTTGACTTCCCCTTGAATTGAGGCGCGAAAACTTCCTTCACGAAAGTTTCGAACGAAGTCGGCGTCGTATTTTCCGGCGAGCGCTTCTCGAGTGCAGCCATGTGCCCGGAATTGATCGCCTCGTACATTTCCAGGATCAGGTTCGCCACATTTTGAGACATTCCCGTGTCCGTCAACGCCTTTCGTACCAGATCGTTTGGCAACTGCGTATAAGAAAGACCAGGCCTGCCAATCTCCGTGCCGATAACGGACGCAACCTCGGCCATGCTCATATCCCGCTGTCCGAGAAGTTCATGTGTCTGCTGTCCGCTGAACCTTAATCCAATCAGCGCCTGCGCGGCATATTCGCCGATGTCGCGCGTGGCGATCATGGGAAGCTTCAGGTCGGCCCGCAACGGACCCGCCGCTATCCCCATGGCCTTGATGATTCCGATTTGGGCCAGCGTATTCTCCATAAAAGATCCGGCCCGCAGGTGCAGCACATTCAACCCGGATATTGCGTTCAGCTTCCGCTCTAGATTGTGCAGCCCCACCACGGGACCCGTGCCCTGTGGCTTGTCCGCGCCGATACTGCTCAACGAAATCGCATGCTTCACTTTCGCTTCCTTGATCGCCGCCGTCACGGAATCCGTAATGCCGTCTTGCTCTTTGCGATAATCCGAGCTCGTCATGCTCGGAGGCATCATCACGAAGACGCCTTCCGCACCTTCGAAACCTTTTGCCACCGCCGTTTGCTCGGTCAGATCGCATACGAAAAGCTCCGCTCCGAGCGCCTTCACCCGCTGTAACCGCTCCGCGCTCCTCCCAATCGCCCGGACTTTCTTTCCCGCGCCGAGTAGCTTCTCCGCAACCATATGCCCGCAGTTTCCGCTTGCTCCCGTGATCACATACATAGCAATTCCTCCCTTTTTTGTTTTCAATCGGTCTGTTTGGATTTTGGCGGAGGTCAATCCGCCGTTCACGGCTATTTGCGTCGAAGCCGCATTTCGTAAATCTGTGATCGCTTGCGATCAGGTACGTCGTAGGCAGCGCGCTGGGTACGTCGCGATGGATGTTTCGGTCAGCGGCCTTCCCAACGGCCGCAGTTGCCTCGCTGTGCGTCTCGCTGAGCAGGGTCGGACACGAGACCTGCCAATTCTCCACCCGTTGAACGGTCGAAATCAAGTTAACAGGAGGTTAACGTCAACGCAGATCGTCCGCTAATCCGTTAGCTGGATGTTCATCGTGACGACGTGGCGCTTTCTTTCGCAGTCCCGCCTGCCCACGCGATCGCTCTGTCGAGCTCATCATAGTGGAAGCTCTTCACCTCGGCCTGAATGAAGTGTTCGGCGATCTTGGGCGCCACGCTGGCCACTTTCGCGTCCGCGGCCAGCGCGATTCTCCTTACTTTCCGGTGATGGTCGCGCACAAATCGGAGGTGGCGAATCAAGCTTCCGAGGTTCTCCCAGCCTGGGAATTCGCGCGTGTGGATCACCAGACCTTGCAACTCGCCATGCGCTTCGATCCACGAATCCGCGGTGAATGCCAGCGCGTCGAAGTCCTGCGCTCGCAGAGCCTGTTTGACTTCCACAACGATCACTCCGGAATCGCGAAGAAGACGGTGAGAAATGGCAGCGCCTTCGGGAAGGGAGACCAGCCACTCGACGGCCTTGTCGCGCTCTTGATTGCCGAACACCCGGACGGGGCAGGGCATTAGGAAACCGCCGACTCGCGTCAAGTCCCGGATCCAACTCAGATCGGTGACTACGGCGCAGCCATCGAAGAGCCGCATCGCTTGCAGCCCAATTCTGGCGTCCTCCCACGCTGCGCCGGGAGTGAAGTCCGCGAACTCCGGCCCGAACTGGTACAGAAATCGAACGCGACGCCCCTCTCGACGCGCCTCTTCAAAAAGCGGTACGAGAACTTTGTCGTAATCGTCCTTCGATACCGTTCCGATGGCCCGCACGCCCTCAATTCCGGCGGGAAGGTCCTTCAGCACTTCGATCATCGGCCGTCCTTTCCATTACGCGGATCTGAAATGCGTGTTCGCGCTAATCAGCTGGCACGTTGTGTGAACACGAGAAAATCAACCCTTCAAAGGGTTCGATGCCAGACCTGCCCATTCTTCACCCCTTGCACGGTCGGAATCAAGTTAACAGCAGGTCACGGATTCAGCAGCACGTCGGCTTGCGGTAACCCACTTATCGGGACTTGGCCCAATTTGACAGGCACGCATGCTGAGGTTAGCCTAAAAATCAGAGAGGCAATCATGCCCAAGGATTCGCACCAGAGAGCTGCTGAGTTCCACGATCTCGCCGCGCACGCCCACCGCGTTGCTGCCGTCCATCACGATAAGGGGGATCACCAAACAGGGCACGAACACTCGAAACAGGCGATGGAACATTCGGCCAAGGCTTATCAGGCCTCACAAGAAGCTCTTCAGAAATCCGCGATGTTCGTCACCCAGAAGGACAAGAAGGGCTAGTCGGATCTGAATTGTTTCACCAGCGGTTCTGCGAGGTATTCTTAGCGGATTCCGAGGAACATCATCAGCAGGTCCATGGTGCGTTCGTCCGCTTCGCGAATTGCACCGTACGCGAACACCATCGCGCGCTTCACCTTCAGCAGCTCTTCGCCGCCCACCCGAATCAACTTTTTAAGGATCATTCGCGGATAATACGGATCGTTCGCGCGCTCCGCAATCAAAGATTGCGAGTGAGTTTCGCCCCGATAACTGCGCTCCCATTTGACCGCCCCTCACGCCTCCCCTAGAATCGGAAGTTGTCCCGCGCACCGGGCGCTCTTGGGAGCGAGATCGGAACCGCCACATGGCCATCACTCAAACGGACAAGGCAAAAGCATTCCGGGCGCTGCACAAGCTGCCTGCCACTCCGGGAGCGCCGATTGAGGCCTCTGGTCCGGGCGCCTTCATCATCCCGAATCCATGGGACGCGGGCAGCGCGCGCATTCTCGCGGGACTGGGCTTCGAAGCCCTGGCCACTACAAGCGCCGGTTTTGCGTTTTCTCTAGGCCGCCGCGACGGCGGTGTCGCGCGCGAAGAAATGCTCGCGCATTGCCGTTTGATTGCAGGTGCAACCGATCTGCCGGTCGCCGCGGACCTTGAGAATTGTTATGGCGACGACCCGAAGACCGTCGCCGAAACGATTCGCCTCGCGGGCGCCACAGGACTCGTCGGTGGCTCGGTCGAAGACGCAAGCGGCGATGATAGCGCCCCGATCTACGATCAGAACCTCGCCGTGGAGCGCGTTGCGGCAGCCGTAGAAGCCGCTCGCGCGCTGCCGTTTCCTTTCACGCTCACCGCCCGCGCTGAGAATTTCCTTCATGGACGCGCCGATCTCGACGACACAATTCGCCGCCTCCAGGCATTTGCCGAAGCCGGTGCCGACGTCCTCTACGCGCCCGCTTTGCCCAGTCTCGAAGCAATCAAGGCCGTGTGCGCCTCCGTTGCCCCGCGGCCGGTGAACGCGCTTGCCGGGATCAAGGGGCTCGCCTTTTCCGTCGCGGAACTCGCTGCTGCAGGCGTGCGTCGCATCAGCCTCGGCGGGGTATTGGCGCGGGTGGCCTTCGGCGCTTTGATAGGTGCCGCGCAAGAAATGAAAGAGAAGGGAACGTTCGCATTCGTGGAGCAAGCGGCGCCCAGCGCCCAGATTTCCGGCTTCATGACGCCGAAGAAAACTCAGGCCCGGACCGCATAAGAAAAAATGTTCGAAACTCTTACTGAAAAGCTTCAGCGCGCCTTCAAAAACCTGCGCGGCCAGGGCAAGCTGACTGAGGAGCATCTCGATGCAGCCCTCGCCGAAATTCGCGAAGCTCTCCTCGAAGGCGACGTCAACCTCGGCGTCGCGGACGATTTCATCGCCCAGGTCCGCCAAAAGGCCCTCGGTTCCGAAGTTCTCCTCCAGCTTTCGCCCGATCAGCAAGTCGTCAAGATCGTGCGCGACGAGCTTGCCGAACTGCTCGGCCGCGAGGCGCGCCCGCAATTTTCTTCGCGGCCGCCGTCGGTCTGGCTGATCTGCGGCCTGCAAGGCTCCGGCAAAACCACTTCCACCGGCAAGCTGGGAAAATGGCTCGCCGAGCACGGACACCGCCCCATCGTCGTCTCCACCGACGTGTATCGCCCGGCGGCGCGCGAACAGCTCGCGCAAGTCGCCAAAGCCACCGGCACTCCCATTTGGCCTGGTGTGGGCACGGACAAACCCCTCGAAATCGTGCGCGGCGCCACGCGCGAAGCCAAGCTTTCCGCCTGCGACGTGATTCTGGTCGATACGGCCGGCCGCCTCCACATTGATGATGAATTGATGAACGAGCTCTCAATGTTGAAAAAAGAGCTCAATCCCGCGGAAATTCTGTTCGTCGCCGACGCCATGATCGGACAAGATGCCGTTCGCTCAGCGGGCGAATTTCACAAGCGGCTCGGCGTTACCGGTGTGATCCTCACCAAAATGGATGGCGATGCGCGCGGCGGCGCGGCGCTTTCCATCCGCAAAGTTACGGGCGCGGCCGTAAAATTCGTCGGCGTCGGTGAAAAATACGACGCCCTGGAGCCATTTCTTCCCGACCGCGTTGTCTCGCGCATCCTCGGCATGGGCGACGTTCTCGGTCTGATCGAAAAGGCCCAAAAGAACGTTGACGAGAAAAAAGCGCGCGAGATGGAGCGCAAACTCCGCGAAAACGATTTCACTCTCGCCGATTTTCGCGATCAACTTCAGCAAATTCGCAAAATGGGCTCGATCGAGCAGTTGATGGGCATGCTGCCGAAGGTCGGCCCTTTCGCAAAAATTCCGAAAGACGCTTCCATTGACGAAAAGCAGCTCAAATCCACCGAAGCCATCATCAATTCGATGACCGCCGCCGAGCGCGCCGACGACAACATCATCAACGGTAAGCGCCGCAAGCGCATCGCCCGCGGCAGCGGTACTACCGTCCAGGAAGTGAATCAGGTCCTCAAGCAATATTCCGACATGCGCCGCATGATGAAAATGTACGGCAACACTATGCGCGGCAAAATGCGCGGCCTGAGTAAGCTTCGCGGAATGGGCGGCATGGGCGGAGTCGGCGGAGCCGGCGCAGCGGAATGACGAGCCAAGGATAAAAGCCACCTTGGCAAGCTCGCGGGAATGAAATGAGAGAGGATAAGCGAATGTCGCCTGCGCGACGGAACGCCGAAATCGCCCGGGAATACTTGAAAGCCATCGAACTAGGCGCCATGGGCGACGCGATGGCGCGATTTTTCGATCCGGATGTCGTGCAGGAGGAGTTTCCCAACCGCCTCGTGCCGCAGGGCGGGCGCCGCGGTCTCGCGGAATTGCTCGACGGCGCCGAGAGGGGTCAAAAGGTGCTTTCGAGCCAACGGTATGAAATTCACAGTGAGATGGAAATCGGCGACCGCGTCGCGCTGGAAGTCACCTGGCTGGGCACCCTAAAAATTCCCTTTCAGAATCTTTCGCCGGGCGCGCAGATGCGGGCCCGCTTCGCCCTGTTCTTGGACTTTCGCGACGGCAGGATCGTGGCGCAGCGCAACTATGATTGCTTCGATCCGTGGTAGAAAGCGAGAACCATGCCGATTGTGATGGACAACACGCTGAACCAGATTCGTTCCACAGCGGCGAGCGGCGGTGATCGCGTGGGACGAGCCAAGCGCCTCGCCGAACTGATTCGCAAATTGGGCGAATATCGCTGGGTCGGCGTCTACGACGTGGGCGCGGAAAATGTCTCAATCGTCGCGTGGAGCGGCCCGAGCGCGCCAGAGCATCCAACGTTCCCAGTGAGCAAAGGGCTCACAGGCGCGTCAATCGAGCAGAAGAAAACCGTAATCTCGGGCGACGTGCGAACCGACCCGCGATACCTCACAGCCTTTGGCAGCACGCTTTCCGAAATCATCGTTCCCATTCTTTCTCCGGCTGACGCCTCCGTGATTGGAACCGTGGATGTGGAAAGCGAGCAGGCCAACGCATTTTCCGCGCGCGACCAGCAAATGATTGAGCAGTGCGCGCAAGCATCTCTCCCTCTTTGGCTCCTGCGCTAGCTGCGCCACTCAGCCGATTTTCGCGGGTCGCTCGCTCCAAGCTACGTCCCAGTAGCGCCCGAACTTCCGCCCGACCCGCGTAAAAATTCCCACGGCCTGGAAGCCAAAGCGCTCGTGCAAAGCCGCGCTCGCGGCATTGGGAAGCGTATACCCGGCGACGAAGCGGTTGATGTCCTCGTCCTTCACCGTTTCGAACAGCGCGCCGTACAGCCGCGAACCGATTTTCTTGCCGATGGCTTCTTGCGCGCAGTAAATCGTCAGCTCCACCGTGGTGTCGTATGCCGCCTTGGGACGAAATCGCGTGGTGCCCGCGTAACCCAGCACCAAGCCGTTTTCCTCCGCCACCATCAGCCGGTAGCGCCCGCGCTCGCCGAATTGGCTGAACCAACTCTCCCGCTGCTCCACCGTGTAGGTCTCGATGTCGAACGTGATCGGCGTGTTCACCACGTAGTGGTTGTAAATCTCCGTCAGACGTGGAAGATCGTCGCGAACTGCAGGCCGTACGCAAAGCTCGAGCATGTGTGGTCTCCCGTCCGTATGATACTGAACACACGCTTGCGCTCAACATTCCATGTTCGCAGCGGGAAGGGAACTAGAGAGCTAAAATGGCCTGGTGCAAAAAAAGGTCTTCTGGGCCACATTAACCGTCTTGGGTTTGGCGGCGGACCTGTTTTTGCCCTTCAAATGGGCCCTGGGAGCGACGATCCCAATTCTCGTCGTCAGTTGGTGGGTGGCCTTCCGCAGCAATTGGTTCTACTAAGAGTTGGCGTAATCAGGCCAGATTGCAATAGGTGAAAGCAGCGTGTTCGCTATTTCTGCGGACGATGATCGGGTTTCGTTACTTTGGCGCGGGGATGTCGCTTGGGGCGCCGGGCCCGCGGCTGCCGCTATCGAGCGAGCGGCCATCGGGGAATGTGACCCGCCGCGCGTTGACGAAATGCGAGCCATCTTTGGCACGATAGCCATCGACAACAATTGTGTCGCCTAGTTTCAGGTCGCCTTTTTTCCAGCCGCGGCGTGTGAGCGCCAAAGGGCTCGCTCCCTCGCACGCCCAGTTCGTCATATTGCCTTTGTCATCGGCTACATCGAGATAAAAGTAGGAATGCGGATTGGTCCATTCTACTCGCGTGATCTTTCCCACCAGCCGTACTGGCTTGGCCCCGTCAAATTCAGCCGCAAACGAGTGGTGAGCGACAACCGGCTTAACTAAGGCGAGAAGTATCGTGACCGCCAGCACTGGAGCTTTGATTTTCATGCAAATCTCCGGGGAGCGTAGATGATCTCATAAATGGACAAATTCATGAGGTACATTCGCCGAAATGCGCATCACTCCGAAAGTGGCCATTAGCTTATACTCTGCTCTAAGTACGACCGCACACAAGGGGTCGCCAATGAATTGGAATTCTGCGTCGCGACTTCGATTTTCCTGGCAGCTGATCGGTCTGGCCGTCCTGTCTAGTATCGCCTACCTCATGATTCCCTCTGGGGCCGCTGCACAAAACGAATCGCCCAAGCGGGCTAGTCCTGCTGCCGCCGGAGCAAACCCAACGAATTCCGAATCAGAGTCCGACGGCTTGCCGTTTTCGCGACGGGAAGAAGATTTGCCCAAAGGCCTCACGCCGCGTACAGGACAAGGCCGACCCGACCTCTCAGGCTATTGGATCCCGTCAGGCAAGGACAAGCCGGTTGGAAACATTGGCAAGGACTTGCCTGCTTACAAACTGCCATTTACGGAGGCGGGCCGGGCAGCGCTGAAGTACAACGTCGAAAATACGATTGACCCCGAGAGCCTTTGCATCGTGGGCGGGATTCCTCGTCACGATGCCAGCGCTTTGCCATTCCAACTGCTCGAAGGCACCGATCATGTTGCGTTTCTCTACTGGTACACAACGTATCGGCTGATCCCGACCGATGGACGAAAACACAGTGAGGATCCGGACCCGTCGTTCTTTGGCGAAGAAGTTGGCAACTGGGATGGCGACACGTTGGTGATTGATTCCATCGCATTCAAGGACGCGCGCACCTGGGCAGATGAGAATGCGAATCCTCACAGCGACCAACTCCACACGATCGAGCGGTGGACGCGCCCCGATCTCGGCCATTTGCACCTCGAACTGACGGTGATCGATCCGAAGTTTTACACCGAACCGATTCACTACCAGCGTACCTGGCTGCTGGGCGAACCCGGCAAGCAGGTGCAGGAGTATTCGTGCGCCGAAGAAAATGTTGATGCGCCCCACCTGCAACCGGGGCCTGGCCCGATCGGTCCCGACGGCCAGCGCGGGTATGAGAAGCTCGCCCCATTGCCGCCTCCGCCGGACAAAGATCACCCGGCCAAGACGTCGATTCCGGAATGATTGGGCTCATTCCGAACCCTGTCTGGCGCGCTTCCGCCTGCCTGCAGGCCCCGATTGGGTTTTTCAGGCTGATCGGGTTGAGAGATTGCAATTGGTGGATGGGACGGGCTCCGCTATACTTGATAGGTTTCAGATTAGGAGGAATTGCTAGTGCTAACCATACGCCTTGCCAGGTTTGGCAAGAAGAAGCATCCGTTTTATCGCGTGATCGTAACCGAGAAGACGCGCCCTCGAAACGGCCGTTTTGTGGAGATTGTCGGCACCTACGACCCGCTGAAAAAGCCCGCCGCCGTTCAACTCGATAGCGAACGCGTGCAGTACTGGCTTGGTAAAGGCGCGCAGCCGAGCGATACGGTCCGCAGCTTGATACGCAACCCCAAGCCTGCCTGAAGCGTCCAACTTCATAGATGCCATGTTCATAACTCTTGTACACGCTCGAGCGAGTTTCTCCGCTGGGCCAGGCAAGCTGTGGAGGAAACGCGATGAGGGAGCTAGTCGAATCCATTGCGAAAGCACTTGTGGATCGCCCAGAAGATGTGCACGTGAAGGCAGTGGAAGGCGAACAAGTTACCGTACTCGAACTGAGGGTCCATCCTGAGGACTTGGGCAAGGTGATTGGAAGGCAAGGGCGCACCGCAAAGTCGATTCGCACGCTGTTGGGCGCCGCTGGGATGAAATTGAAGAAGCGCTTCACCCTGGAAATTCTCGAATAGTGACCGCCGGTGAATCGCCGCAGTCTAGTGTGACGTTAGCGCGCGTCCTGCGCCCGCATGGACGCCGCGGTGAAGTAGCGGCCGAAATCCTCACCGATTTTCCCCAGCGTCTGAAGGCTCTCACCGCCGCGTGGTTGTGCGGCCGAAGCGCGCCGGACCGTCCCGTCGTCATTCGTTCCTGCTGGCTGAGCCAGAGCCGCGGCGGCCAGGCCATCTTTCATTTCCAAGGCTCGGATTCCATTTCCGACGCCGAAAAACTTGTCGGACTCGAACTGCGCATTCCACTCGCCGAGCGTACCAAGCTTCCTGAAGACAGTTACTACATCACGGATCTGATTGGCTGCGAAGTTCGCGAGAAAGACGGCAACGCCATTGGAAACGTGCGCGACGTGCAAGTCCCCGGCGATAATATCGCCGGGACGCCTCTCCTAGTTGTCGATTCATCCAACGGAGAATTGCTGATCCCTCTCGCGCAGGCAATTTGCGTCCGCGTGAATACCGCGGCCCGCCTCATCGAAGTTATTCTCCCTGAAGGCCTCCGCGAACTAAACCCCTAGCTCCCACTCCCATCACCTTAAGGGAGGGTGTCGTCGCGCACCACGGCAGTTTACTTTTTCGGCGTAAGGCGCAGCAGACTCCCCGCATCGGTAAGCACGTAGACCGCACCGTCCGGCCCCTGCCGGACGTCGCGGATACGCTGGCCCAGATCAACCAGCAAATGTTCCTCGGATACCACGCGATCCCCGTTCAGCACCAGACGAATCAAGCATTTTCCCACCAGCGAGCCCACAAACAAATTCCCTTTCCATTCAGGAAACATGTCTCCCGTATAAAACATGGCGCTCGAAGGCGCGATATCGGGATACCAAAAGTAAATCGGCTGATCGACGCCTTCTTCCCCGGTTAATCCTTTCCCCACTGGCACGCCCGAATACTGCCGCCCGTAGCTCACGTTGGGCCAGCCATAGAAATGGCCCGAGCGCACGATCAAAATTCTATCGCCACCGAGCGGCCCGTGCTCGACGATCCAAAGCTCTCCGCTCGCCGGGTTGATCGCAGCGCCGTCGGGATCGCGGAATCCATACGCAAACGTTTCTGGCAGCACCGTGGCCTCGCTCATGAACGGATTGTCCTTGGGAATCGTGCCGTCCGGATTGAGGCGCGCCACGCGCCCCGTAAAGTTGCGCAGAATATCCGGGTCGGTAAATTCGTGCTCCACGCCATCCATATCCGAAGCGTAAAAGCGGAAACGGTCGGCGCCGCTGATGTAGAGCGTGCCGTCCGGCGCAAATACGATGCGGCGATCGACGCCATCAACCAGCACTTGCACGTGCTCAAGCCGCCTATCGTCCTCGCTTAGGCGCGCGCGGGCCACGCGCTCGGTGCCGACGGATTTCATCCTGCGTTCGGCGAGCGGCAAATTGGTCACGCGGCCATAAAAATAATCATTCGGCCAGACGGCGGGATCTTCTCCGGGCGGCGGCGCGAAATAGCTGAAATAGATCAGGCGATTCTGCGCGAAATTTGGATCGAGCTCCACGTCATGCAAGCTTTGCGCGGCCACTACTTTCACGTCGGGAACGCCTGCGATGGGCATCGAAAACACGCCGTCCTTCTCGGCCGTTCGCATGGTCCCATAGCGCTCGGTAATCAGCATTTTGCCGTCAGGCAGGAACACGAATGTCCACGGCCTGCTGAGCGCCTGCACCACGGTCTCAACTGTCAGCGCCGGCGATTTCGTGTCCGGAGCCGGGGCATTCGTTTGCCCGGCAAACGCCGGCTTGGGCGGAGGGAAATCGCTTGCCTTGGCCTGCTGCGCGCTCGCCGGCGTAGCGCACAGAAGCGTCGCCAGTCCGATTGTTGAAATCACCCCGGCCGGCACAAACGCAGCCCGCTTCATGGTTGTCTCCTTGAAATAAGCCGCGCGCATAGTACCTAGGAAGGTGAGCCTTAGGCAATGGCATCTGTATCGTGGACCGCCGCATAATCCGCTTTCATCATTCACCGGAAGTGCGATATAAGGCGGGACAGCCAGTCCTGGAGGATCCTGCGAAATGAAGCAGAGCACGAATCGCATACTCACCACCCACGTAGGCAGCCTGCCGCGGCCCGCGGATCTCATTGAGATGTACCGCGACCAAGCGCCGCCCGAGAAACTCGAATCGAGTCTGAAGAGTGCCGTTGCAAACGTAGTCCAGCAGCAGATCGACGCCGGCATTGATATCGTCAACGACGGAGAATTTGGCAAACCGATGTCGGATGAAGTCGATTACGGCGCGTGGGCCACCTACGTTTACCACCGGGTGAGCGGCTTCGAAATGCGCGATCTGCCCAAGGACTTCAGCATCTTGAATTCGTTCATGGGCGGCAGCAAGGACCGCAGGGATTTCGCGGACTATTACAGTACGCCGGAAGCCTTCGCCGGCCCCTCGTCGCGCCCTCTTCGTTTCCCGATCAATGTTGGACCGATCCGATACACGGGACACGAAGTCATTCAGCGCGATATCAGGAATCTGAAGGCAGCTCTTGTCGGCAAGAATCCGGAAGACGCATTCATGACGGCGGTCGCAACCGGCGTGAATATTCTGCCTGGCGAATACTACAAGACCGCGGAAGAACAGGCGACCGCCGTGGTCGAAGCCATGCGCGAGGAGTATAAAGCGATCACCGATGCCGGAATTAACCTGCAGCTCGACGATCCCATCATCGTCAACGTCTACGAATGGCAGTATTCGATGAATGGAGATATGGCCGCTTTCCGAAAGTGGGCCGAGTCCCACGTGGAATTGGTCAATCACGCCCTTGCGGGCATACCGGAGGAAAAGGTCCGCTATCACATCTGCTGGGGCAGTTGGAAAGGTCCGCACAGCACGGACTTGCCGCTGCGAAATGTTCTCGATCTGATTCTGAAGGTGAAGGCCAGCCAGTATTCCGTCGAGGCGGCTAATCCGCAGCATGAGCACGAATGGAAGGATTGGAGGGATGTGAAGCTCCCTCCGGGTAAGGCAGTAATCCCGGGAGTCGTAAGTCACAAAACAAACGTGCTGGAGCACCCCGAGGTGATCGCCGACCGAATCACGCGTTACGCCGAGGCCGTGGGTCGGGAGAACGTGATCGCCAGCACCGACTGCGGCATGGGTGGCCGTATCCATCCGCAGTTGGCCTGGGCGAAGCTGCACGCATTGTCCGCTGGCGCGGCCCAGGCGAGCAGGCGCCTCTGGCCCCAAAAAGAGCTTTTCGGTATAGGTTTTGGAGCAAGCCTTAAGATGTAGCCAAACCACAGAGGTACTAGGACGTTCGGAGCCAAAATTTCCCCTATTTGGAACAAATATGCGGCATTCTTCACCCTCCCTTTTTGCCTCTCAACGTAAGGCTTCTGCGATCTAGTAGTTGCATTCATTTAAACTGTGGTTGTAGGAGTGCTCGAATCTTTTTGGGGGGTGGGTGTCTGCGGGTGTCTGCGGTGCATCATAGTAACGGGGGAGGGCCAGAATGGAGAGCGCAGGGGGGACCCAACGAAGTCAGCATCAGGCAGCTTATCAGACCTTTTTCAGCTTTTTCGGACTACGGGAGAATCCCTTCAGAGCCAATCCGGATCCCCGCTATCTATTTCTCACCTCAGGTATGGGCCGCGCGCTGAACGAGCTGACCCTCGGATCGCAGAGTGGCAAGAGCCTGATTGTATTAACGGGTGAAGCGGGTACGGGCAAGACCAGCCTGATCAATCATTTACTGGCCTCGCTGCGGAAGCAAGCGATACCCGTCTCATTTGTTTTTAACTCCCATCTGGACATCAACAATCTCTTTGAGTTTATCCTGTCGGATTTCGGCGTCAAGTTCGACCCCAAACAGAATCCCAATTTGCGCGTCCTGCTGAACCAGTGGTTAATCAAGCATTTCCAGTTGGGCAGGGCGCCTGTAATCATTTTGGACGAAGCTCAAGGTTTATCCACGGCTGTACTGGAAGAAGTTCGGATGCTCTTGAACCAGGAAATCGGTGGGGAGAGTCTGGTGCGGATTGTCCTCTCCGGGCAGCCGGATCTGGACGTGAAACTCCATCGGCCCGAGCTTCGTCAATTGCGCCAGCGAATCATGGTCCGCTGCAGAACGGCGCCCCAGTCGCTCGAAGAGACCTATGGGTACATCCAGCATCGCCTTCGAGTTGCGGGAAGCCCGGACGGCGCTGCCTTTAGCCGGGAAGCCATGGATGCGGTTTATTTCTATTCAGGCGGAGTTCCACGCGTGATGAATCTTATCTGCGAGCACTCTCTGATTAATGCCTACTCGGACGGCGTCCGTCCGGTGCAGCCGCAGATTGTGGAGAGCGTCGCCTGGGAATTTCGCTTTGACGATTTCAGACCGCTTCCCGCGCGCCCTAGCGACCGGCCCGTGAGCGAAGTGATCCCCATGGACTCGACCGCCTCCCGCATGCGCATGTCCGCGCTGAAGACGCGCGAATCGGTTCCGCCGGAGGAACCTGCGGTTGACGCGGGGCTTCTCACCGAATTGACGAGACCGAGTTCCTCTCCCGATATGTCGATTCCGCCGGTCTCGCCTGATCCGACGCTGCACCGAATCGCGGTGGCCGCCAACGCTTCGCTGCCAAGAGTTACGGTGGGGCCAAGTATATCGGCGCCGCCGGTGCAATCGCCCGCCATCGCCAGCGCCGCACCTTCACCAGCGCCACCGCTACGGTCACCTGTCGCCGCGAGCCCCGCGCCTTCACCACCGGCGCCGCCGGTGCAATCGCGTGCCACCGCGAGCCCCGCAGCTTCACAGGCGCCACCGGTACGGTCACCTGTCGCCGCGAGCTCGGCACCTTCACCGGCGTGGAACATGCCTAGGCCGGTTGCCAATATGTCCTGGAGCAGAAGGGCGCCCGCGAAGCCGATTAAGCAGCGACTCCAGGCAACGAGTGCGCGGCTGGAAACTTCCGTCACGCGAATCGTGCATAAGCTCGACGAGCTAAAGGCGGTCGAGCGGCTGGAAGCTTCCGTCACGCGAATCGTGCACAAGCTCGACGAACTAAAGGCGGTCGAGCGGCTGCAGCGCCTCGCGGGCAGTTCAATTCAGTGGTTGCGGCAGCCGATGCGACCGGCGCATTCCCACCGAACGCTGGCTGCGCCGAGGCAGAAGCGCTGAGGTTTCCAGGCGCCGTAAATTTTCCGCCGCGCTTACTGCTTCCCGCCGTACGCGCGGCTGTACCACTCCCAGGTGCGCTTCAATCCCTCTTCAAAGAGCACTCCAGGTTCGTAGCCGAGCACTTTCCTCGCCAACGAAATATCGGCTTGTGAATCGCGAATATCGCCCACGCGCGGCGGCTCGTACGCTGCGTGAATCTCCCTGGCGGTGATTTTGGAGAGAAGCTTTATCACTTGGTTCAGGGTGATGCGGGCGCCGGTGCCGCCGTTAAAAACCCCTCCGGAAGCGCCCGCTGCCTCGCAAGCGCGCAAAGTTTCGTCCACCACGTTTGCGACGTACGTAAAATCGCGCGATTGCTCGCCGTCGCCGTAAATCACCGGCCGTTCATTTCGAAGAATCGCGAGCATGAAGCGCGAAAGCACTCCGGAATACTGTGAGGTTGGGTCCTGGCGCGGCCCAAAAACATTGAAATACCGTATCGACGCGTTTTCAAGCCCGTAGACCCGGCCAAAAACTTGCGCGTAGAGTTCGCCCACATATTTGCTCACGCCGTATGGAGAGATGGGCGCCGGAGCCATGGTCTCGATTTTCGGCTGCTCGGGGGGTTCGCCGTAGGCGGCGGACGATGCCGCGAACACGAAGCGGCGCGCTCCAGCATCGCGCGCAGCTACCAGCACATTCAGGGTGCCATCGATATTCGTGTGATTCGTATCGATGGGATCTTTCACGGATTTGGGAACGGAGACGCGCGCTGCCAGATGGATCACGTAATCCGCTCCCCGGCATGCGGCTTGGACATCCTTCAAGTCCGTGATCGTGCCCACGCGAAAATCGATTTTCCGCCGGACCGCCTCGATGTTCGCCTCCTGGCCGGTCGAAAGATCGTCAAGAACAACCACGTCGTGACCGCGGCGGAGCAGTTCATCAACCACATGAGAACCGATGAACCCCGCGCCGCCTGTTACCAGATAGCGCATCGGGAACACTCCAGGTTGGCGATTTCAGTCATAGGAATCCGCAATCTGCATATAACGGATGCGTCATAGTATAACCGGCGTGTTATGGTGAGCAAGAATCCAAGATCAAGCGCGAAGTGAAAACGTTATGGGGCGGAATTTTTCGGATTGTGGGTGATGAGATCTTTGCGAGCGCCATTCAAAACTGGGTTTGGAATCATTTCCGTCGCGATCGTCGCCGCTGACCTTTGGCTTTGTCTCGGGCTTTTGCGACCAAGCCGTCTGGCATTCGCCTCGGCCGGCATCGCGCAATCCGCCCGCCGCCGGGCCGCCAAGCCAACGCACGCTCCGGAAAAAACGAAAGAGCAGACCATGCCGTTCAGCGCCGGCGAGACTCTAAATTACCGTGTGGCATGGGCCGCGTTCTCAAACGCGGCGTCCCTCGCACTCAGCGTTCCGGAACGTCGCGATCTCTACGGCTTCCAGACCTGGCATTTCCGCGCCGTGTCCCACACTCTCAGCCCCGTGCGCACCCTTTTTGCATTGGACGACCAGTTTGATTCCTACACCGACGTGGCCACGCTCGAAAGCCGTCAATTCGAAACGCATCTGAATGAGTTGGGGAAAATAAGCGACCAGGTGCTGCATTTTTCGCCGAGCGGGCAGCCCTCGCACTCGCCGGCCCCGGTGGTGATCGTTTCCCCGGGAACCCGCGATCCGTTGGGAGCGCTCTACGCACTGCGTTCGCAGGACTGGCGGCGCGCGCCGGATTTCCGCGCCCCCGTTTACGATGGGCGCGACCTCTTTGACATGCGCGCCCACTGCGAGACTCTCAGCGAATCCGTGAAAGTGGCGGCCGGCAATTTCTCGGCTGCGCGCATCGCCATTCGCGTTTTTCAATACGAGAAGGAGCTCTCCTCGATCCGTTTCGAAATTTGGATTGCCAACGATCCGGCTGGCACGCCACTTGTGATCGAGGCCAGTCTGCCTTTTGGGAACATTCGCGCGGAACTACTCTCGGCGCCAAAATAAATGCGGAGTTGTGCGGGCCTGGGAAAGAGCTAGTTCTCTGGAACGACCCAATCATCCGGTGGAAAATCGATTTGCCAGAATCCGGGACACGGCTGTAAAAATTCAATCCCCATTTGCACTTTCCCGGATGTGGGGTTTCCGAGATAGACGACGCGGCACCCGATCGTGCTTTGCGTCGATTTGTTCGAAAGAGTCACGTCTTGGCCGGCAACAACCTTTGCGGCCAGCGAAATCAAAGCTCCGTGAGCATTCACCACCAGTGTGCGAGTCTCCTCGTCAAAGTCCTGATTCGCAGTCGTCTTGCCGCTCACGTGGATGGGCACGCTAAGGAGCACCCGCATGCTTCGCCGTCGGCCCGTATCGAGCACCAACTGCTGCTTGTCTGCCGTGGCTGATGTGCGGCTGCCCATAACGTTCCTAGCCTAGAACCCGGGTACGTGCGCCGCAATAGGACTAACGTCCTACAAGTAAACAGGCTCCTTCGGCCGCATATATAGCGCCCGCGGCTTCAGCCCGGCATCTTCTCGCTATTCCTCCGCCCGCGCCGCGCGGCGCGTGTATAATGCGCGGCGGCTTTGCCTGCCGACGACCGCCAGCACAATCGCAACGAGCGCAGAGGCGAGGGAAGAATGACCAAGCTGGAAGCAGTGATCCAAACATCCAAGCTCGATGCCGTGAAAGACGCCCTTCACGAGATTGGCATCGAGGGCATGACGGTCCTCGAAGCCCGCGGGCACGGCCGTCAGAAGGGACACACGGAGGTCTACCGCGGCAGGGAATATACCGTCGATTTGATTCCCAAAATAAAGCTGGAGCTGGTCCTGGCGGACGATCTAGTCGAAAAGGCGGTGCAGACCATCGTCGCTGCCGCGCGCACCGGGAAAATCGGCGATGGCAAAATCTTCCTTACCAAGGTCGACGATGCCATCCGCATTCGCAATGAGGAACGCGGCGACAGCGCGCTCTAGGAAGACTCTGCGCCCGTAAGCGCGGCCCTGCTGGTCAAAGACGGCTCCCGCGAATCCGCAAGTCGGCTACGATGCGGGCGTGGCAACCAGCGTGCCCGCCGGCGGCAGAAACACCGTGAAGGTTGAGCCCTGGCCCTGAACCGTTTGGCATTCAATCCGTCCGCCGTGCGCATGGACGATCGCTTGCGCGATGGCCAGCCCCAGGCCGCCACTGCGCGCTTCCACTTCCGCCGTTTCCGTAGCGCGGTAAAAACGTTCAAATATGTGCGGCAGGTGCTCCGGCGAGATTCCGATGCCCTGATCTTCAAACCGCACTTGGACTAAGTCGTTCACTCGCGCGAGGCTCACCCGAATCACGCTATTCGCCGGTGAATATTTCACGGCATTCTCTAGAAAAACCAGAAACAGATCGCGCAGAAACGCTTCGTCGCCCCTCGAAACAATCTCCGGCTCCAGATGCTGCTCGATTCGGATGCCCTTCGAGCGGCCCAGCGGAATCGCAATCTCGCACGCTTCTTCCAAAACTTCGTTGATATACAGTTCGCTGTGCGCGATTCGAAGCTGCCCGGCGTCCGCCATGGAGAGCGTGAAGAGTCCTTCCACGATCCGGCTCAGATGGCGCAGCTCGCCATGAATCACCTCCAGGGCCCGCTGGTATTCCTCGGGTTCGCGCCGCTCGGAAAGCACCAGCTCGGTTTCGCCTTGCAGCACGGACAGCGGCGTCCGCAGCTCGTGCGACGCATCCGATACGAATTGCCTCAATTGCCGCAGCACCGCGATCACCCGCGCGAATAGTTCGTTGAACGTCGCGGCCAGCACTCCCAACTCGTCGTGCGAGTGCGATACCAGCCTCGGCGCTTTCATGTCCACGAAGTCCGGCTCGGAAATCAGTTGCGCCAGCCTCGCGGCGTGCTGCGTCAGGTCCGCGATCGGCGACAAGCTCCGGCCCACGAACCATCCTGAGATCAGCCCCATCAAAAGCAAGCTCACCGGCAAAAGCACCATCAACACTCGCCGAAAATTGCTCAGCACGATATCGATGTCGCGTGTCGGCCCTGCGATCGCCAGCACCACTGGCTTGCGGACCAGTTGAAACGGAATCAATTCCATTCGCAATGGGCCGGTCGCGCCTTCCACCGTGCGAAACACCGGCTTTCCATCCGGAAAACTGAGCTCTCCCACATCGATCGGATGCGCCCGCCAGTTTTGCGACATGTTCAGCGGCCTCCCCGACGATGCATCCAGCAATTCCAGGTATTCATCGGGAAGATCCAGGCGGAAAACATCTTCATCCGGCGGGTTCGCCGCAAGGTCGGCCACCATGGGGATGCCCGCCTCGCTCAGCCTGCGATCCACCTGCAGCCGAAGCTCTCGCGCGAAAATCGAATAGATAATCGCGCAGGTGCTCAGGAGAAATCCGCCCACCACCAGGCAGAAGAGCAGCATCATCCGAAAGCGAAGCGATCGTCTCTTCATCGCTCACCGTTCCGGCGGCGCCAGCCGGTATCCCGACCCGCGCACCGTGTGGATCAGCTTCACCGAATGCTGCTGATCGATTTTCTGGCGCAGCCGGTTGATGTACACCTCCACGATATTGGTCTCGGTGTCGAACCCGTGGGACCACACGTGCTCGATAATCTCCGATCGCAGCACGGCCTCGGGAGACCGCATCATCAGCAGCTCCAGTAGCGCAAATTCCTTGAACGTAAGCTGCACGGCGTCGTCGCCGCGCTTCACTGTCCTGCGAGGGCGGTCGAGTTCGAGGTCCGCCGCGTGAAGTTTCGCGCCGCCTTTGTGAAATCCGCGCCGCGTCAGCGCGCGCACGCGGGCGTGCAGCTCGGCCAGCGCGAAAGGCTTGGTCAGATAATCGTCGGCGCCGGAGTCCAAGCCTTCCACTCGCTGTTCCACCAGGCTGCGGGCGGTCAGCATCAGCACCGGCGTCTCGATGCCGGAATCCCGGATCTCGCGGCACACTTCCACGCCGCTGAGCTTCGGCAAGCGCAAATCGAGCAGGATCAAATCGTAGGTCGCGCGGCTCACCATATCGAGCGCCTTTTCGCCCGTGTCCGCTACGTCCACGGTGTAATGATTTTCGCGCAGCGAACGCGCGATAAAACTAGACACTTTTCTTTCGTCTTCCACCAGAAGAAGACGCATGGTCGCCTCCCGCAATTTGCCCCCGTCTTGCCACGCCAGTCCGCGCTCCGGCCAAAATCCGTCTCGCAATCAAGATCCGTCCGGCTCCAGCGAACGGCTGTACGGCGTCACGTGTCCGCGCACTGTATTGCTCAGCACGATCGCCAACCACGCCGACGCCGCAAAACCTGCCGCCGAGAGCAGCAGTCCTCGCGAACTCCATCCAATCCCCAGCAGCATTCCCCCCACCAGCGGTCCCACGATCGACCCCAAGCGCCCCACTCCCAGCGCCCAACCCACGCCCGTGGACCGCACGGACGTAGGATAGAATCGCGCCGCAAGCGCATTCAGCCCCCCCTGAGCCCCGATCACCACGAGCCCCGAAGCAAACGCCAGGAATGCCACAAGCATAACGTGCCTGGGAAGCACACCCAGAGCTCCTACGAACACGGCTGCCAGCGCGTATTCGAGTATCAGTATTCGGGCGGCGCCGAATCGGTTCATCAGAAAGCCCTGCGACAAACAAGCGAGCACGCCTCCCAAATCGAAGAACGCGGTGGCGATCACCGCGGCCGATGCCGTCATCCCCGCCTCATTCAGCAGTGCGGGCAGCCAACCGCTAATGAAATAAATTAGCAGCAGATTTACGAAGTAGGGAAACCACAGCAGAATCGTTCCAAGCGCGCGCCCTTCGGTGAAAAGATATTTTACTGGCACGCCCTTGCGGCCCTGCTCGTCCGCGGGAACGTAAATCTCGCCGCCCGAGGATGCAAATTCGGGCGCCACTTTCGCCAGTGTCCTCCGTAATTTCGCCGGGTTCTTGTCGCGCACCGCCAAAAATTGCACCGATTCCGGCAGCATCAAAATCAGCAAAATCGCGATTGCCAACGGAATGATCCCGCCAATATAAAACACCCAGTGCCATCCCCACGTCCGAATCATGGCGGCGCTGAGCAATCCGCAGATCGCTCCGCCAAGCGGCATTCCGACGAATAATATCGTCACCACCACGGAGATCAGCCGTCTCGGCGAATACTCCGAGGCCAGCGCGACCACGTTTGGCATCGCGCCGCCCAGCCCTAGCCCCGTGAGGAATCTCAAAATTAGGAACTCGCGATAGGTAGTCGCTCGCGGCGTCAGCAAGGAAAACACTGCGAAGCTGAGCGTCGCGAAGATCACCGGCCACTTGCGCCCCACTCTGTCCGCGATCGGTCCCGTGGTCAGCGCTGCGATCATCAATCCGAACAGGCTCGCCGAGAAAATCGGTCCAAAGCTATGAACGGGAATCCCCGTGCTTCTCGCAATCGACGTCGCCAGAAAATTGACGGTAAGCGAATCGAATCCGTCCAATGTCAGGACAATTCCGCAGAGAGCTATGGTCCAGATTTGAAAACGGCCCAGCGGATGCTGGTCGATCAGATCCCCAATTGTCAGCGCCCGCGTTTCCATGGCCATGCCGGCCTCCGCCTGGAGTCTCCGCCACAAAATATCGGACCGTTTTTCGGTCCCGAGTGTACACCCCGCAAATTTCGGCTGCATTCACAAAGAACGCCTACCTCCAAAGAGGTTCTGACCTCACCATCTCAGTTTTTGGAGTCTGCCCCGAGAATTAGTGCCCGCCTCAGCCAGTGGAATGGATCGGCGCCTGGAGGGCCATTTGGCAGGCACTTTTCGACCGTTTTGGCCCGCTAAATGTTTCTAGTTAGAAGGAAAAGATGCTGCAGTCTGTAAGAAAAAAGTGTCGACTTTGTCGAGGATTTCGGCGGCGGTTTGCGAGTGGTGTACCTGCTGGCGAAGCTCGCCGCCATTGCGCACGCCGTGCGTGAATAGCGTGGCGAACTGCTTCATCTTGCCGATGGCGTCCGGCATCTCGGCGGCGATTAGGCTGCGAAAATAATCCGACAAGAGATGGTAGCGATCGAGCTCGTTCGGCTCGTTGTACCGCCCCGTGGCAATGTAGTCGGCGATCTGGCTGAAAATCCATGGGTTAGATGACGCGG
This sequence comes from uncultured Acidobacteriota bacterium, assembly GCA_963702375.1. GTDB lineage: Bacteria > Acidobacteriota > Terriglobia > Acidiferrales > UBA7541 > Palsa-295. The sequence continues at coordinate 555,290 of CAVPCI010000007.1, read as the reverse complement.
TCCGGCCGATCATAATCGCGTCGCAGCCGGTTTCGTCGACCATGCGAACGGCATCCTCGGGCTTGCGGATATCGCCATTGCCAATCACCGGGATGCGGACGCATTCCTTCACCGCGCGAATAATCTTCCAGTCCGCAAATCCGGCGTAGCCCTGCATGCGCGTGCGCGGGTGAACGGCGATGGCTTCGATCCCACTTTGCTCCGCCATTTTTGAAACATCCATTGCAACAACACTGTTTTCATCCCATCCGGAGCGAATTTTGATGGTCAGCGGAATTTTCACCGCTGCGCGAACGGCGCGCAACAGTGTTTCGAGATGCACTAAATCGCGGAGCAATCCCGAGCCGCCGCACTTCACGACTTTTTTTACCGGGCAACCGAGATTGATATCCGCGTGATCGAAACCGAGATCTTCGATCAGAGCGGCGGCGGAAGCCATCACATTCGGATCGGAGCCGAAAATCTGGCCGGCGATGGGATGCTCGTCCTCATCAAAATAAAGATAGCGAAGAGTGCGCGCGGCCTGGCGCGTGAGTCCTTCGGCGCTGGTGAACTCGGTCATGATCAGGCCGCATGCGCCGAGCGAGCGAATCACGCGACGAAACACGGTATCCGTCACGCCAGCCATGGGCGCGAGGATGGTCGCCGGCCGAATCAGCGAGTTTCGAATTTTGAGTTCCGAAGGAAACATTCAGTCAAACCTCACTGGCGGAAGAGGCGCGGTGTCCGCGCGCACTTCGCCTTCGCCAGCAATAGGCGCGGCCGCCACAACCGGCGCGCGGCTATCGGAGGGATTGCGAAGCTGCGCGAGCAACGCTTCCTTCGAGCCCTCGAAAAAATTCTCAATTACCTGGCGCAACGCCTGTGCCCGCGCGTCTTCGGCGCCCAGCACCGGGCGATATACGTAAGCGCGGCCAGTTTTGCGGCGCTCGACAACGCCTTTGCGCGCAAGCCGGTCCATGATGGTCATGATGGTGGTGTAGGCGCGCGGGAGGCGCGGAGCGAGGCGCTCGCGAATCTCGCGAACCGTGGCTTCGCCCACGGGCCAGAGCGTTTTCATGCAATCGAGCTCGAGCGGTGCAAGATCGAGCAGCGAGTGCTTGGGCGAGCGCGTCTTGGCGACAGTATCAGTCACAGGATTTCATCTCGTGATTCATGCGAATGCTCACTTTGGTGGCTCGCCATCCGCCAAGAACTGCTTCACGCGAAGCAAAGCTCTGCGAAGGGCGGGATTGCGATCCGTCCAGAGCGAAGGTTGCGTCGCGTCTGCTGGACAATCGAGGCTCACGCGCATCCCGGCCATTTTAGAATCGATATCGTCGATAAAGTTGAGCGCCACGGCCTCGGGAATCTGCGGAAGCGAAGGCGAGCCGAACTCATGCGAACCGTGATGGCTCAAAACAAGATGCTCCACTAAAGTGGCCAGGGGCGCGGGAAATCCCTGAATGGCATTGATTTTTTCGCGCGCAATCGCCGTGCCGATCATGATGTGGCCGAGCAAGCGTCCCTTCTCGGAATATTCGATGCCGCGCGCGTAGCGAAATTCCTCGATCTTGCCAATATCGTGCAACACCACTCCGGTGAGCAGCAAATCCGCATCGAGATCGGGGTAGTGCGTTGACACGGCAGCCGCGAGGCCAATCAAACTCACCACGTGTTCCAGCAGACCGCCGATATACGCGTGATGCATCACCATCGCAGCGGGCGCGCGCTTGAACTGCGGGGCGATGGCGGGATCGTCAACAACGCTCGAGAGCAATTGCTCGAGCCAGGGATTTTTCATTCCGGCGATGGCGTCTTGCACGCAGGCATAGAGCTTTTCCACGTCATATTTGGTGTGAGGCAGAAAATCGCCGAGGTCGTAATCGCGCTCGGCGGCGGGAATGATCTGCTCGATGGTGAGTTCTTTCTGGCCATTGTAAAGCTTGACGCGTCCGCGAATCTGAATGACGTCGTGACATTCGAAGGTGGGCGCGAGCAGCGTGAAGTTATCCCACATCTTCGCGGGAATGGTGCCGGTGCGGTCGGCGAGCCTCAGCTCGAGCCAGGACTTTCCGCTGCGGACGGAAGTGCGTATCTCCTTCTCGCGAACGAGAAAGAGCGACGCGACCATTTGTCCATCGGCAAGATCAACGATGAAGTTAGACTTCATCAACCGTTGACTTTCGGCAAAGGAACCTTCTTTTTTTCTTTTTTCTTGGATGGCGCGTCCGGCGTTGGCGCCACTTCCTGGATCACGGTCGCTCCGGCGACCGCGGCCGTGTCCGTATAGCCGGGTTTCACCTGAACGTAACTTTCCTCGCGCAATTGCGCCAGGTAAGTGCGCATGGCGGGATCCATTTTCTGCCGGTAGAGAACGTTGGTGATTTCGTTTTCGACTTTGCTGAGCGGCTGCAAGCCCGCCTGATAGTGGTCGAGCACTTTCAGGATTTCAAAACCGGTTTTGGTTTGAATCACGTCGGTGAACTGGCCCTTTTCCAAGGGAAAGACGGCATCCTCGAACTGCTTGGCGAGCTGGCCCCGCTGGAATTCGCCAAGGGAGCCGCTATCCTGGGCCGTGGAGCCTTCCGAATAGCGTTTCGCGAGCACGCTGAAATCTTCGCCCTTCACCAGGCGGTTGTGCAGGTCCTCGGCGCGGGTGCGAACAGCAGCGATTTCCTCCGGGCTTTTGCCTTCCGTGGTCAGCATGATTTCAGCAAGAGACACTTCTTCGGGCCGGTTGAAATCCTGTTTGTGCGCGTCGTAATACTTTTTCACTTCGTCCGAGCCGATATCCATGTGGCCGCCCACTTCGCGCTGGATCACTTGCTGGGTCAAGATGCTGTTTCGCAACTGGTTCTTGTAATCTTCCCAGACGATACCCTGCATTTCGACGGCCTTCTCGAGATCGTCGAGGGTGGCGAGATTGTTCTGCTTGCGAACTTCGTCGAGCCGCTTGATCAGGTCTGCCTCGACGTTGATATCCATGTCCTTGGCGTGCTCGATCAGGAGCTGTTGGTCGATCATGTCCCGCAGCAAATTCTTCTGGCGACCTTTCAGTTCGGATTGAATCTGGTCCGGCGTGCAATTCTGGCATTCCTGGCGGACTTCCTGGGCGAGTCCGGTGGAAGCCTTCTCGTAGTCGGACATGGTGATGATTTGGTTGTTCACTCGGGCGACGATTTGTTCGACGATTGTGCCCTGGGCCTGAGCGAGGCACATGGACGGAGCCAAGATCAGGGCCGCGGAAATAGCAATGCGTGGAAGCCAGTCGATATTTTTAGTTTTCATGGTAATCACTGGGGAGATTTTATCGCTACGATTGTAGTTGCAGCAACACTTTCTTCGCGGCTTCCATTGGGCCTGTTTCCTTGCTCCTTCTCCAGTCCAGCCAGAGCATGCCAACAGGATCGAGGCGCATATCCCGGCGCTTGCCGATCAGTTTTACCAGGCGTTCCGGGCCCAGCGGCGTGTCTGCGTAAAACCTGATGGCCAACTGATCGCCACGGCGGTCAATGGTGGCCACCAGCAGTTTTTCCGCGAGGGCTTTCAACACGGCATAGTCGAGCAGATTCACCACGGCAGGGGGCGGGGGACCAAAGCGGTCGTCGAGTTCCTTGCGAACTTCATCGCGCGTGGCCTCCGATGTGACACCGGCGATGCGCTTGTAAATGCGCAAGCGGAGGTTTTCGTTCTCGATGTATTCGGCGGGGATACGGACGTCTTGCCCGAGATTTAAAGTGGCACGGCGCTCCGGCGCGACCGGCTCGCCCTTTCTCTCGGAGACAGCGCGCTCCATCATCTGGCAATACATATCGAAACCCACGGCTTCGATGTGGCCGTGCTGTTCACCGCCAAGAAGGTTGCCGGCGCCGCGCAATTCGAGATCGAGGGCGGCGATGCGAAAGCCCGCGCCGAGATCGCTGAATTCCTGGAGGGCAGCCAAGCGCTGGCGCGCGATGGGGGTAACCGAGCCCTCCGGCGGAATCAAAAGGTAGGCGTAGGCGCGCTGGTTGGAGCGGCCGACGCGGCCGCGAAGCTGATACAGCTCGGAGAGGCCCATGCGGTCCGCGCGATTGATGAGGATGGTATTGGCGCGCGGAATATCGAGGCCGTTTTCGACGATGGTGGTGGAAACGAGCACGTCCGCTTCGTTCCGGATGAACTTCAGCATCACTTTTTCGAGCGCCGATTCGCGCATCTGGCCGTGGCCGACCACGATCCGCGCGCGAGGAACCAGGCGCTGCACCATCGAGGCAATGGAGGCGATCGATTCGACGCGATTGTGGACGAAGAAAACCTGGCCTCCGCGGGAAAGCTCTTCCTCGATCACGCGTTGAACCAGCGTTTCGCTGAAAGGCGAGACGCTGGTTTGAATCGCAAGCCGATCGCGCGGCGGCGTTTCGATCACGCTCATATCGCGCAGCCCGACGAGCGACATATGCAGCGTGCGAGGTATGGGAGTAGCGGACATGGTGAGCACGTCCACATTCTTGCGAATCTCCTTGAGGCGCTCTTTGTGCGCCACGCCGAAGCGCTGCTCCTCATCCACGACGAGCAAACCCAGATCGTGAAACTTCACGTCCTTGGAAAGCAGGCGGTGCGTTCCGATGACCACGTCCACTTTGCCGGCTTCCAATTCCTCGAGGGCTTTCTTCTGTTCCGAGGCGGTGCGAAACCGGCTGAGCATTTCGATGCGCACGGGAAAGGCCGCGAAGCGCCGACGAAACGTTTCCAGATGCTGAAAGGCCAAGACGGTGGTGGGCGCGAGGACGGCAACCTGCTTGGAATCGGCCAGGGCTTTGAAGGCGGAGCGCATGGCGACTTCGGTCTTGCCGTAGCCGACGTCGCCACAAAGCAGGCGGTCCATTGGCAGGGGCGATTCCATGTCGCGTTTCACGTCGTCAATGGCGCGCGACTGGTCGGCGGTTTCCTGGAATTCGAAGGCATCCTCGAATTCGCGCTGCCAGGTGGAATCCTTGGGAAACGCGTGGCCCGGGGCGGTTTTGCGTTCGGCGTAGAGCGCGAGGAGTTGCTCGGCCATATCGTTTACAGATTTGCGGACGCGGGTTTTGCGAGCTTCCCAGATGTTTGCGCCCAGGCGATCGAGCGCCGGTTCCACACCGCCTAGCGACTGATATTTCTGAATGAGGTCGAGGCGGGCGAGCGGGACATACAGTTTTGCGTCACCCGCGTATTTCAGCAGCATGAACTCGCCGGCCGCGCCTTCGACAACCACTTGGCGCAAGCCTTCGAATTGGCCGATGCCGTGATCCACGTGCACGACGAAATCGCCGGGTTTGAGGTCGGAAAAGTCGCTGAAAAAGCTGGCGGTCTTGGGCCTGGAACGCTGCAACTGCGGAGGCGTCTCAAATAAATCGGCGTTGCCATAGAAGGCAATGCGGGCTTCCGGGAAAATGACGCCTTCGGCGAGCGGCGCCTTCACGAGGACCATGGCCGGAGCGTTGCTGCTGCTGGATTCCTGTGCGAGGCGTGTGACGGTGACATTTTCCTCAAGCTCGCCCACGCTGTACGGCAGATCGTACTCGTGGCAGATATCGGCGAAGCGCTCGAGCTCGCCGGTGCTGGCCGCGGAGACGAGGACGCGTTCGCCTGCCTGCAAACGAGAGCGAACCTCGTCCATGAACGCCGGGACGTTGCCGTGATGGCGTGTGGTCGGCTGAGTTTGCAGCGCGAACGTCTCACGGCCGTCGCCAGCGAGCGCCAAATGCTCGAGGGAGAGCTGCGGGAAAAGTTGTAGCGCGAGCGACCATTCATCCTCCTTGAAGATGTAACGGTCGGGTGGCTCGGCGAGAGGGCTTTCGGCTTGGTCGAAGGCTCCTGCGATCCGCGCGCGATATTTCGCGATCGCGGCTTGGAGGAGAGACCGCTCGTCCATGACCAAAAGCGGCTCGGCAGCGAGATCGAAGAGGATGCCGGGACGATGCTCGAGCGGAATTTCACCAAATTCCCAGCCGGGATAAAAACCCGGCGGGGCGGCATCGTCCGCGCGCCCCGATGCGGAGGCGACGCCCTGGTGCGCGAGAACTTCCGAGCCGCGAAGAAGTTCAGTGAGCGGCAAAAGCGCGGCGCGCTCGACAGGATTCGTGGAACGCTGCGTATTGGGATCGAATGCGCGGATGGATTCGATGGTGTCTCCGAGAAGCTCGACGCGAACGGGCTGAGGCGCCTCGGGAGAAAAAATATCGATGATGCCGCCGCGAACGGCATATTGGCCCGGCATCTCGCAGGTGGCATGCTTTTCGTAACCGGCGCGATTGAGAAAGCCGATGAGATCCTCGTGAGGGATGGAATCGTCGCGCTCAATTACGCGAGCCAAATCGCGATAGAAGTCGCGGTCGCGCATGCGCCACAAAGCCGCCTGGATGGGGGCGATGACGAGATCGGCTTCGCCCGATGCCAGGCGCCAGAGAGCGACGGCGCGCGCTTCGGAAATTTCCGCGTGGGGCGAACGATTTTCGTAGGGCAGAACTTCGTAGGCGGGAAAACGCACGACGCGAGCGCCGGGTTTCGCGGTGGCGGCGCGGTAGAACCAGCGCAACGGCTCGAGCAATTCTTCGGCGCGTTGATTCGACTCCACGAGCAGGACGATGGGGCGGCCAAGTTCGCGAAAAATCAGCGGAACCAGGATTGATTTCGCGGAGTCCGTGAAACCGGCGAAGGTGACTTCGGCTTCCTTGCGGCGAAGTTTTTCGCAGCCTTGCTGGATGGCCGGGAGGCGCGCGATTCGCGCCACAAGTTCGGAAACGAGCGGGAGAATCATGCGCGGATTCCGATGGAGAGGAGGCTGACGAGGGTGAAATGATGATGCGAATGCGGACGCGGGCGATCAAACGACCCGCACAGGCACACTACTCCGTTGCCGTTGCGTTTCGAGGCGCCCCGGTGGAGAAGCAATTCACTTTGCGAGACTGCCTGTCCCAATCGCTTGCCTGTCGGTCCGATCCGAGAGGAACGGCCGAAGAAATAATTCTACCACGCTCGGTTGAAGCGAATGGGTCCAGGGGGCGAAGGCGGATACTGGGGATGTGGGTCGCCAGGCATGCTTGGTGCGAATGCGTTACTGCGTGCGACGGCGCGGCGGCTCCGCCGCTATTTTTGGTGCTATACTCGGCGCCTAGTTGATCGGGGTGGTCGTTCCACTTACGCGATTCCAGACACAACGGGACCGGGAAAAGGGCCAAACGCGCCGGCCATGAAGGACATTGCGATTGTCGGAGGAGGGCCGGCCGGTGCGCTGTGCGGCGAGCGCCTGGCAAGCCACGGATTTCACGTTACGATTTTCGACGAGCGCCTCGCGTGGGAAAAACCGTGCGGCGGCGGCCTGACTCACAAAGCCATTCAAGCGTACCCATTCCTGCTGGAAGGTTCACAACCCAAAAAAATTGTGCGGACGGCGGAGCTGATTTCGGGCGGCGGCCATCGCGCGCGATTCGAGATGAGCCATCCGATTGTGATCTACGCCAGGAAAGTTCTGAACGGGCTGCTGCTAGATCGCGCCATTGCCGCCGGCTGCACGGCGGTGTGCTCGCGAGTGACGAGTGTGGATACGGATGGGGCGCAGGTACATTTGACGGTGGGCGGCGAGGCGCGGCACTCGGACTTCGTGGTGCTGGCTGCCGGCGCGCGAAATCAACTGCTGCCGGAAACGACGGCGCTGGGTACTAAGGATCTTGAAGTGACCCTTGGTTACTTTGTGCCCACCGAAGAAGATATTCTGAAGGTGAAATTTCTGAAGGAGTTCGAGGGATACATGTGGTCGTTTCCGCGCGCCGACCACCTTTCCGTGGGAATTTGCGCGAAGATGGGACAAAGTCCGGCGCAGCAGTTGCGGCGACATCTGGATCAATTTGTGGACGAAGAAAAAATTCCCATGTCGGGCGCGCGATTTTACAGCCACATGCTGCCGTCGCCGCAGGCGCAAACGATTCGCAATCGCCGAATCGTGGGAAGGAACTGGGCGATGGCGGGCGATGCGGCAGCTTGCGTGGATCCGGTGACGGGCGAGGGGCTTTACTACGCGCTGCGCTCTGGGGACTTGCTGGCGCAGGCGCTGGTGGACGGGCAGCCGCAGGCGTATCCGGAGCGTCTGCGCGGGGCTTTTTCCGCCGATCTGGAATTGGCGGCGCAAATTGCGCGGAAGATTTTTCGGGGGAATTTTCTGGGCGGCGCGATCACCACGCGGATGGTTCAACTGCTGAACTATTCACCGGCGTTTCGCGATTTGATCCGAGATGTCTTTAGCGGCTCGCAGGATTATCGAACGCTGAAGCAACGGTTGTGGGACCAGTTTGGAATCACACTCGTTGAATTTATTCGCAGCTGGTTCAGTTTTCGGGGGCTTGCCGGCGCCACGGATCATGTCGGCCGCGAGTATCTGCCATGACGAAACCAAAGAGCAAGCGCGGCAAGCGTCGAGCGAGCGGGGAGACGAAACGGCGAAAGGATGCTGCGGCAGCGCCGTTGCGTCGCGACGGACCGCGGCTTGGGCTGGAAGCTACGATCGAACGAGTGGTGCGGCCGGAGCACACGCTGCAAACGATTGATCCGAGTCTGCCGGCGGTATTTTCGACGCCCTCGATGATCGGACTGATGGAGCACGCCAGCGTGGTGGCGGTGCGGTCGGAATTGCCGCCCGGAACGATTTCGGTGGGCACACGAATTGAAGTGGATCACCTGAAGGCTGTGGGACCGGGCGCGATGGTTCAGGCATGGGCGCGATTTGTGAAGTATCACGGGCGATTTCTGGTGTTCGATGTGGAGGCGCGCTCCGGCGAGCTTTTGATCGGCCGCGGCCGCGTGTTTCGCGCGATCGTCGAACCGCGGCAGCACCACGACAAGGCGCAGGCGCGCGTGCAGCGGTAGCTACTTCTTCTCCGAAAACTATTTCTTCTCCGAAATTTCCACTGCGGCTCGCGTGGTTTCCCAATCCAAATTCATCGTGCAAGCGTTGACGGAGTGATCGAATGCGATGGTGAAATCTTCAACCGGCGATGGGAGCTTTGAAACTCTCATCGGGATGCGGGCGAGGTCGGATTCCTGGCCTGGGTAGGGAATGCCCCACTCGCCGGTTTCCTTGCTGATGATGAGCGTCCAGGAGTCGGACTTGGGAATCGCGAAAAGAGTGTAGCTTCCGGCCGGGACAGTTTTTCCGCCGACGTTCATGCCGGCGTCGATTACAAATGTGGTTGCGTCGTTTGCGCCTGCGCGCCAGGGCTCGCCGTAGGCGACCAAATCGCCGAAGATTTTACGGCCGCGCATGCGCGGGCTCGAATAATCGACGTGAACAGTTTTGCCGTCTGGAAATTTGCACTCCGCTTTCGCGGGCGGACTTGCCTGCGCGCGGCTCGCGGGAGCGAGGAAGGTGAGCAGAAATATCGCTGTGCAGACCGCAACGAGGTTAGCTCGCATGGTTTCTCCTCAGTGTGACTCGTTCGCAAGGTTAGACGCGCGCCGGAAGCGATTCGATTCGACTGTTCGGCGCCGCGCTACTGCCCGGTGGGGGCAGGAGCAGGTGATTTGGCTGGGAACGCGACTCGAGCGCTGATGTCCAGAAGCCCGTCGATCCCGAGATTCGGGTACAGCGCCTTCATTTTGGATTTGAACTCGTCGGCTGTTTTAGAGGAGGCCTGCGCCGCGTCGGAATCGTGCATGTACTTCTTCATGAAATTGAGCACGGACGCGTCGTTCGGCGCGCCGGCAATCTGATGTCCGGGAATTACGATTTCGGGCTTGAGCGCCTCCATTTGATCGATCGTGGCCATCCAATCTTTCTTCTGAGCGGCGGACATCGGTGCGTACACAAAATGCGCGCCGCTGAAAAGGGTGTCACCGCCGACGATCGCCTTGAGAGACGGTATCCACACAAACGAGTTGTCCCCCGCGCTATCGCCCTGCACAGGACCGAAGACTTGCAGCGCTTCGCCTTCGAGCATCAGAGTGTTTCCCTCGAGCGCGTCCGGAATAATCGGATCGGACGGGATGTTGTCGCCATACTGCGGCTTCCACGCCTTCACTCTTCCTTCCCAGCTTGCCTTGATGCCGTCCACCACTTTGGGCAAGGCCACAAACCTGGCGTTCGGAAACGCCTGCCGGATTACAACCAGGCCGAAGTAGTGGTCGGGATGCGGGTGGGTGACGTACACAGTGGTCAAATTCTTCTTGCTCTCGAGGATCGTGGCCACCAGGCGGTGCGCGTCGCTCAGCCGGAATTGCGCGTCGATCAAAATTGCGTCCTTGTCGCCGTAGATCAGCGTGGAATTGACGGAGATTCCATCCGGAGGAGAGGTAATCACCTGCAGGTGAAGCTGGGAGGCCGAAACCTGTTTGGCGCTCGCAGCGAAAAGGATGAGCGCCGCAATCAGAAGCTTGGTTTTCATTTTGCGTCCTCCGGTGAAATGTCGTGGGCCGCATCTTACAGCGGGCGGGCATCCGTGTCACCCCGTTGGGTTGTGGGAGCAACCAGGCTTCTCGTCGCAACTTGTCTCCAGACGAATGCGAGCAAGGCGATCAGTGCGGCGAGCGCCGCGAACCACATCACGGTGAGCATTTCAACGACCCAACCGGCGGCCTTTCCGACTCGCGCCAGCAAAAATGGGAGGAAATTGAAGGTGGTGATGTGGACGTAATCCCATGGGTCTTGCTTCATTGCGTCGTTGGTGAGGCCCCACTGATTCATTTTTCCCAGGCTGAAGGCCAGGATATTTTTGATCCGAAGCGCGATCACGAAGGTGGGATTGTCGATCGTTTCCATCTGATAGATTTCAAGCGGACACCAGAACATTACCGAGGAAACCTGCACGATGGCGCTGGCCGCCACGAGCGCGATCCCGATTCGCCACACGAACCGGCTCACGTCCGCGCGATGGCGCATCAGCAGCGGGACAGAAATGAATGCGGCCATTTGCGCGGCGGTGGAGACGTAGCGGTCGCCCCAGGCGAAATCGCCGCTCCAATCCGTGAAAGTGGCGTAGAAGCAGATGTATCCTACGATCAGCGCGGTCGAAGCGATCAGGTAGGCGCGAATATCGGGATGAAAACGCCTCCACGCCGCGATTGCAAGGATTGCCGTGAGGATGAGCAAAGGGTCAAAGAGGAAAATGGATTTTTCCGGCGTGATGAGCGGGCCGAAGAATCCCACGTGGAATGGCGTTTCGAACGGATACGCGGCGGGGAGCGCGGGATTCAGTAATTTTTGCTCGCGGCCGAAGATCTGGATGTACGTGGTGGTGAAAGATCCGAAGCGGTAATACTGATAAGCGCGATCCATCAGGAAAAAAGCGGCGTAAGCGGGCAGCGCGATTTTTGCGTAGTGTGAAAAGCGCGCCCGCAGCGCGGTCCCTCTGATTCCCGTGAGCCATGCTGTAATCAGGAGAAACAGGAGCACGGCGCACAGGTCCATCGCGGTGGTTAGGCGCGTGAGCAGGTTTGCGCCGAGGGCGATGGAACCAATCAGCAGAGCGCGTGCGCTGCCGGTTTTCACCCATTCGTACTGGAAGGCGAGGCCGGTGAGCGTGAGAAGCAGAATGTAATTGTTCTCCATCATGTTTTGCGTGTAATGGAGAAACGTGGTGCAGAAAAGCAGCGCAAAGGCGCCCGCGATTTTTTGGTTGGTGGTGAAATCGAAGAGGCCCAAAAGCCGCCAACAGACCAGAACGGTGAGCACGCAGACGAGAATATTGGTGGAGTAGCTCACCACGATGCTGCGGACGGCGGGGTCCGCGTCGTAGGCGGAAAAGATTTGCAATTGCTCGGCATAGGTGCCGGCGACGTCAGCGGGTAGCATCAGCAGCGATTGGCCGATTCCGTACCAGCCGTAGAGCTTCCCGTTGCGACCGTGAATTCCGAACTCGGGGTAATCGTTGGGGTCGACCGGTGGCTCGGAAGTCCAGAAGGAGTGCGTGGCCTGGAGGCGATGAGTGGTGTCACTGGTGCCAAGTTCGCCGGATTGCACGAGGAGGGCGGTGAGAAAAGCCGCCGCGCAGACCAGGAATAGAGGATTGCGTAAGAGGCAGCGAACGCGAGAGGCCATTCCCTGGATGCTAACTCAGGAGGGCGTAGTCCGAGGATGCAGAATGAATTTTAGATTTGAGGGGCGGGAACGCGCAAGTACCTGTTGGTGTAAAGAAAAGTCGTCTACGGTGGGTGTGGACTTTTGGTCCCGGAGAATGGGGTCGAACCATCACGGCCTTACGGCCACACGATTTTGAGTCGTGCGCGTCTGCCAGTTCCGCCACTCCGGGATTATTTGCCGATGCGCTCGCAGAGCGCACAGGCGGCGATTCCGATAATATCTTGTACCTCTGATGCGCGTCCAGACGGAAGTGGGCGGGGCGAGCGCCTGAGCTCGCGTGGGCGCAACTCGGATGAGATTCAGATGAGGAGTCTGGCATAATACGGCTGCCATGTCCGCCACCACTGCTACTCCGCTACCTCGTGTGAATCGCCAGTTTGTTTTGGCGGCGCGTCCCGTGGGGATGCCGAAGGAATCCGACTTTCGGTTAGTCGAGGTGCCGATCGCCGCGCTCGCGAACATGCAGGTGCTCATCCGCACGCTTTTTCTTTCCGTCGATCCCTACATGCGCGGGCGGATGACCGGCGTGCGCACATACGCCGATCCTGTGGATATTGGGCAGCTGATGGTCGGAGGAACTGTCGGCAAAGTGCTGCAATCGCAGAATCCGCAATTTCAAGCGGGCGACATTGTGGTGGGCTATTGGGGCTGGCAGGAGTATGCGATCTCCGATGGCCGCGGCTTGCGGAAGCTGGACGCGAGCGGCGCGCCGATCACAACGGCCCTGGGCGTGTTGGGAGGGCCGGGAATGACGGCGTATTTTGGTTTTCTCGAGTTCTGCCAGCCGAAAGCGGGCGAGACGGTGGTCGTCTCGGGGGCGGCAGGGGCGGTGGGATCACTTGTCGGGCAGATCGCGAAGATCAAAGGTTGCCGCGCGGTGGGAGTGGCCGGGAGCGACGAGAAGATCGCGTGGCTGACCGGCGAATTGGGATTCGACGGCGCTTTCAATTACAAGACCACGCAAGACTACGTGGCCAAGCTGAAAGAGCTTTGTCCCAAGGGCATCGACTGCTATTTCGACAACGTGGGCGGGAGCGTCACCGACGCTGTGCTTCCGGTGTTGAACGTCCGGGCGCGGATTTCGGTGTGTGGGCAGATTTCGCAGTACAACGCGGCGAAGCCCGAGTTGGGCGTGCGTCCTTACGTTTATTTGCTGAGCAAACAGAGCCGGGCCGAGGGCTTCATCGTCACGCAATTCATGGACCGTTTCCCGGAGGGCATCGCGCAGATGGCCCAGTGGATCAAAGAGGGTAAGTTGAAATATCGCGAGCACGTCGTGACGGGATTTGAGAATGCGCCGCGCGCGCTGATCGGCGTGCTGCAGGGCGAGAACACCGGGAAGATGCTGGTGAAATTCGCGGACGCCTGAGCGGACTCTAAACCCATTCGCCGGCGCGCATCACAGGTTCCGGACTACCTGCTACGCTGACGCCGTCCACATCTATGTGATTCGAGCCGATCATCCAGTCCACGTGAATCAGGCTTTCATTTGCGCCTCGCGACGCGAGTTGTTCCGGAGTGAGGCTGTCGCCATTTTTCAGGCAAGTGCTGTAGGCCTGTCCTAAGGCGATGTGGCACGCGGCGTTTTCGTCGAACAGGGTGTTCAGGAAAAGCAAGCCGCTGGCAGCAATGGGCGACGAGTGCGGAACCAAAGATACCTCGCCGAGGCGGCGCGCGCCTTCGTCCGTTTCAATCATGCGCTGCAGGACTTGTTCGCCACGCGCGGCATGGGCCTCGACAATCTTACCGGCCTCAAATCGCACGGAAATTTCTTCGATCATTGTTCCTTGGTGCGAGAGAGGCTTGGTGCTGGTGACGCGTCCATCGACCCGATCTTTGTGTGGCGTGGTGAAAACTTCCTCGGTGGGCATATTGGGAATGCAGTAGTGGCCATTGCCCGCGGTTGTGCCTCCGCCGAGCCACAGATGATCGTCGGCAAGGCCTACGCGAAGATCGGTGCCGGGTCCTCGAAAGTGCAAGGCGGAATAGCGTTTCTCATTCAGCCGATTGGCGCGAGCGTGCAAGTGCGCGTCGTGCGCTTTCCATGCGGCGACTGGATCGGGCTGGTCGGCACGCGAGGCGGCGAAGATGGCGTTCCAAAGGCGGGCCAGCGCTTCATCCTGCGGAAGATCGGGGAACACGGCCGCAGCCCACGCGGGAGTGGCGCAGGCTACGATGGTCCAGTTGATTTCGTGGCGCGTGATCAGTTCCAGCGCCGGGCGGTATGCTTTCGAGACTGCGCGATTCACGCGGCTAACTTTTTCCGGATCCTCTTTCGAGAGCAGCGAAGGATCGTTTCCGGTGATTGCCAGACGCGCGGCGCCGTTGCGATATGCCTGGGCCATGCCTTCGTAGAGCCACGATGGAGCAGCGTCAAAGCTGGCGTCTGGGGCGTAGCGAAAACGAAGCAGCGCCGACTGCTCGTCAGAAAACAGAGTGGTGACGAGAGACGCGCCCGCTTTGTAAGCGTGCTCGATGATGAGGCGCGCGAGCGGGACGGAATCGAGCGTGGCCGTCATCACCAGTTCTTGCCCGGGGCCGAGGCCGAGTCCGACGCGAACGGCAACTTCGGCGAGACGGTCCAGATTTTTTCCGAATTCGGGAGTATCGGTAAACTGTCCCTTGGCGAATGCTGTGGTAGAGGTCATGGCTGTCATTATCACGCGGGACGCGGCGTATCGGCAATGCGTGGAACATGCGACGAAACGATGAGCGCTGTCCCCGGGGAAGTATTGCGTTTTGAGCGGCTCAGTTGTACGTTTGCGGGCGGCACACGATCAGAAACGAAATCCCGGCCGGTACGTCTATCTGAGAGAATGGCAGAAGATGACCGATAATATTCGTCTCGTGTTGAAAAAGGGGGAACGGAATCATGAATAGGCGCCAATTGCTGTCGCTGCTTGGCATTTCTCCGGCACTTCTGGCTACGCCACCGGCCGAGGCGGACCGAAAGAAAAAGGACGCGCCCCGCAGCGCGGGAGGCGAAGCCAAGCTGACGGCGGTGAGTCCCAAGGGCACTCCGCCACCAATACAACTCTATTCCATGGCTCCTCGCGCGAGTTCCCTCGACGGGAAGACCATCTACGTGGTTGACGCCACAAGTTTCCTCGGCAGCGCGACGCTCCTGAAAAATATGCAGGCTTGGTTTCAACAGAACATGCCCACCGTGAAGACCGTCTTCCGGACGAAGGCCGGGCAGTATGCCGCGGATGACCCGAAGCTCTGGGCGGAAATCAAGGCAAACGCTTACGCGACTGTGATGGCCATTGGGCATTGAGGAGGCTGCTCACCAGCGACCGTGAGTCACTGCGTAACGGTGGAAAAGATGGGCGTCCCTGCAATTCCGATGTGCACTCAGGCCTACACGGAGTTGGCGAACCTCACTGCGGCGAGGGATGGCATGCCGCACTTGCGCCAAGTGTTCACTCCTCACCCTGTGGGTGGAAAAACAGACGCGGAACTCGCAGCATATCTGGTGAATCCCGATCCGGTATCTGGAAAACAGATCATGAAGGAAATTGTCGACGACCTGACCAGGCCGCTTACCGCTGACGAGACGAAGACCGGTCTGCAAGCCATGGCGGCAGGACCGGCTACCTTCGGTCCGGATACCGTGGATAACCTGCAAGAAATTTTCATGAACAACGGAATGACGGATTACATGCCGATCATCATTCCCACGGAAGAAAAAGTAGAAGCGATGCTGAAGGCCACGAGCCACAAGCCGGACGAAGTTCTTAGGACTCCGATCCAAGGCGTGGGCTATACGTCCGCGCGATGGGGGTACACGGTAAGGCAGGTGGCCGTGAACGCAGTGATGGCGGGATGCAGGCCGGAATATTTCCCGGTGGTGCTGGCCATGGCGTCTTTGGGGCCACTGGGGCTTTTCGGCTCCACGACATCGTCGGGTACCGCGATCGTAATCAACGGTCCCATCCGCGACAAGCTCAACATGAATTACGGTCTCGGCGCGCTGGGCCCGTTCGCGCAGTCCAACGCAGCCATCGGGCGCTCGTGGACGTTGATGGGCAAGAACCTCACCAATGGAGGTATCCCCGGGGATACCTACCAGGGCGGGCAGGGCAACCAACTGGACTACAACAACTGTGTTATCGCGGAGGACGAAAAGAACAGCCCGTGGAAGCCTCTTCACGTGCAGTTCGGATTCAAGCCCGAGGAAAACGTGGTGAGTATATTCGGTGGGCCGGACATCCGCCAGGGCCATGGAGCGAGGGGCGCGGGAGCTGAAATTGCGATGTTCGACCAACAGATCAGCTTCATGTGTCAATCTATGGTGGGCGGATCGGGCGCGCTGGTGATTTGCGACCCACTGGTGGCGAAGCGTCTGGTGGATCAGGGATACGACAGCAAGGAAAAGCTATCCGAATGGGTGTTCAAGAACACGCAGCGCACGGTGAAGGATTTTAAGGAATCCTTCTTGGCTTCCTTCCACTTGTATCCGCTCGCGCTGGAGGGGAGAGAGCCCTATGCCAGTTGGTACAAGCTTCCAGACGACGCCATGATCCCGTTCTTCACCTCGGTGAAACAGATTAATTTTGTAGCTTGTGGCGGGCAGGCCAACGCCTTCTTTCAAATCGCCAACATGAGTCACGGCCGGAGCGCGTCGATCGACCAGTGGATGTAACAAGGAGATAGCGGTCAAGGACTTGCATGGAGCCGAACCGAATTCTTCGCAAGGTTCTGAAGCCTTCGAAAGTTTGGCACAGTCATTGACGTAAATTCGATTCCCATACCCACAGTCCGAAGCGACCTTCGGACCAGTGCTCGACTTTGCGGTCCCTCTTCGACTTCTAGAGATAGCTCAATTTCGCTTCCCACCGGAACTGTATTACGCGTCTCAATGAAGCAGCCATTCAGGCTGATGTCACTTAGCACTCCGGTGATAGACGATCCCGAGCCGGCCACAACTCGCGCTGGTATCTTGCAGGGCAGACGGCTGAAGCTTCGCCTTTCCACTTGGCTGGAGCTCGCCGAAGTCGTTGTCTGTGGGCTGGGCTGAGTGTGCAGCGGCTTCAGGTGTGAGGGATTGGCCGTCACGGGAGGCCGCGGCGGCGGCTGAGCATCGGTTGGCTCGGGGCTATAAAACCGTTCATAACAATCCATACAGCGGAAGGGACGCCGCCGGAGAAATGGTAAGAAGATGCGTTCAAGAGACGCACGGCGATGAGATCTGCGAATTCTTCTGCTCCCGCAAAAGGGGCATGTCAAATCCGCGGTTTTGTTCGGCTTTTCCATCGAAACCTTGCCAGATGAGGGAGGCAGGAGTATTCGACGGCTCGCGCCGAACTTCGCCTACCTCAATGCTTGGGTTTCCGATCGCGGGCTGAGTATAGTCTTATTGATTCGGTTTGGAGTGCTTGGGCAGCTCAGTTGTGCGAATCGTTAACCCCTCGAACGGCGGGGTCCGTCGCACAATCCAAGCAATCATGCGCAGGCGAGACTTCCGATTGACGTGCTATCTGTGGCGACGGGTCTTGCAGGATTTGTCTCTTGGCTGATTGAGCCGGGTGTGCCCGGCCGCTTCGCCTGTCATGCCTTTTCGACTTTTAGGGGCGGAGGGGCGCTTGCGGTTTGAGGCTTGTTCTGCAGGGCGATTCCCTCGAGGATCAGATCCACCGCGGCGTCAGTGCCAATGGTTGAGTTAATCATCAGGTGGAAGCGGTGCCGATCCGGCCATTCGACGCCGAAGTATTGCTTGATGAAAGCGGCGCGATCGAGATCGATCGTTTCGGCGAGCTGGAGCGCCTCGCGTTCACTTTTGCCGGTCGTGCGCAAGCGCTGGACTTTTTCACCCAGCGGGGCGTAAACAAACGCGTGAAAAGCATCGGGGCGCCCTTGGAGATAGTAGGCGGAGCCGCGTCCGACGATGACGGACTGGCCGCGTTCGGCAACGTCCTTCACCACGCGCTCGGCGACTTCCCGGATGCAATCCGTGTCCGCCATCTTCAGCCGCGGAGCATTCAGGCTTCCTTCGTAGCTGCCTCGCATGAAAGATTTGAAGAGGCGGTAGTAGAGAGGATCGCGCTTTTCTTCATGTTCTTCCACCACGCGGCAATCGCAGTCCATCAGGCGGGCGATTTCGTTGGTCAACAACTGGTCCCACAACTTCCAGCCCAGCCGTGCCGCGACTCTCTTGGCAATTTCGGCACCGCCGCTGCCGTATTCGCGCTCGATGGTGATAATTCGAATCATCGACGTTGGGGGGCTTGCCGTGAGCCGCTTTTCGTCCCGCCGGCCAGGCAAACCGCAACCGACGGAAGCTTACCATATCACGGCTATTCCATCACGACTCGGCGCCCGCTGGGATCATTCTTTCTCAGAGTGAAGGAGAGTAGAAACATGATTCCCGCTCCGGCCGCCAGAATGAAAAATGTATCGATATAAGCGAGCGTGCTGGCTTGGGCGAGCAGGGTGCGGTAGATCAGGGCATACGCTTGCGTCATGGCGCGCTCGGCGTTCATGCCGGATGCCGTGAGGTGCGCTGCCAGGGCGGCTACCGCTTGAGCGAACGTGGGCTGCCCAGGGGCGACATTCGCCACCAGGTGCACCTGATGGAATTGAGAACGGCGGGCAATCAAGGTGGTAACCATCGACGTTCCGACGCTGCTGCCGATATTGCGCATGAAGTTGATCAAGCCTGAGACGCTGCTGCTTTTTTCCGGCGGCATGCCAACATACGAAGCGAGGTTGATGGGAACGAACAAGAAGGGCAGGCCGATGACTTGCACGACTCGAATGGCACTGGCGACGCCGAAGCTGATGTCCAAGTCGAGACGGACGGCGGAATAATAGAAGCCCAATACAAGACTGAGCCAGCCAAAGGCGATGAGGTAGCGCGCCTGAAACTTCCCGGAAAGAACCCCGATCAAAGGCATGGTGAAGAGCAACACGGCGGAACCGGCGGTAAGCACGAACCCGGAACTTTCGGCGGTGTAACCCATCAGAGTTTGCAGGTACTGCGGCATTAGAACCAGACTCGAAAAGTAAATGACACCGAGGGTGAACATCATTACGTTGGCACCGAGGAAGTTCAGATTCTTGAAAAGGCGCACATCCACAACGCTATTTTTCGCGAACCACCACTCCCAAATAAAAAGCGATACCAGACCGGCAGCGGCGAGGATGGAAAACGTAAGGATGAAGTGCGAGCTGAACCAGTCGTCTTCCTGTCCTTTATCCAGCATAACCTGCAGCGCGCCCACGCCGAGGGCGAGTAGCGAGATACCAATGTAGTCGACACGCGCAAGAGCGTCCTTGACGCGGTTGGCCCACGGGGGGTCCTCTACAAATCGAAAGACAAGTAGCAGGGCCAGAATGCCGACGGGCAGGTTGATGAAAAAAATCCAGCGCCAGGAGTAGCTGTCCGTGATCCATCCGCCAAGAGTCGGACCGATGGTGGGCGCGACGATTACGGTGATGCCATACACGGCGAAGGCAAGGCCCCGCTTTTCTGGTGGAAACGAATCCGCCAAAATGGATTGCGCCAAAGGCTGGAGTCCGCCGCCCCCTGCACCTTGAAGGATGCGAAAAAAAATTAGCGCACCGAGGCTGGGCGCGATTCCGCACAAAAGCGAGCTCACGGTGAAAATGAAGAGACATATCAAGAACAGCCGCTTGCGTCCGACTACGGTGACAAGCCAGCCACTGATCGGCAAGACGATCGCGTTCGAGACGAGATAGGACGTGAGCACCCAGGTGCTTTCGTCGTTGCTGACGCCGAGGCTGCCTGCCATGTAGGGGAGCGCGACGTTGGCAATGCTCGTATCGAGCACTTCCATGAACGCGGCCAGAGCAACCACAACTGCGATCAGCCAAGGATTGAAACTGGGCCGCCACGTCGTGGGGGAAAACGCGGGTGCCGCAGTTTCCGCGGCGTCGCCGGTTGGAGCGCTACCGATGTTTTCCGGAGTGTCTGCCATTGGCTCGCAAACTCAGTGAAATCAGCCGTACCGTTTTCGAGGCGCACGGCCATCTGGGAGGACTCGGCTAGTCCCGCCGACCTCATCGAGATCCTGATCGAAATTCGATGAGGCTGCAGGCCTGCTGGGTTCAAAATTTCAGGGCGATCTTTTTCCCGGATGCAGTGTCCTTCTTCCAGCGCATGGGCCTCACGGACGACTGAGCGTCATTTGTCGACAGCGGGCCCGCCAAAGGAGCGCTAACAGCCATCCCGATTCGCCGTGATGGCTCACTCAATGCCTTGGACTGGAAGGATTGCGGATTTGTTACAGCAACATTTCGGCCGCAGGGCTGAGCGTGAGCCTTAGCGTGAAATCTATAACGCCAAGCCAGGCGACCCGCATCCCTCGCGAAGCAACCTAAGCACGGAGGATTATAAAGGGGATTCACTAACCCGCTCAAAGGCAAATGGATAGGGGTACCCTTTGAGACTCACTGAATCGACGGATTAGGCCTGATTGGATGCTGCGGCGTACTTTCCACTCGGCTCGCACGCCTCTCATGTAAGCCATGTACTCCTTGCCGATCGTAAGGTCCTGCGGGGTTCCCTCGATTCCATGATCGATGAGTTCAAGAACTTTCCGCGCATAAAGATCGGTTCCAGCCACGACGCACCTGGCAAATACAGCGAACAAATCATCATCCGCGTGCAATTGTATTCTGGTCGTCCCAAAAATCTGCCCCCCGTCTGTTGCCATGGTGCACTCGTGAACTGTAGCGCCCAGCATGTCGAGTTCGTCGTTGTGTAACGGCCAAAACGCGCAGTCGCACCCGCGGTAATGTGGTGAGATTCCCGTGTGCAGATTCAGGGCAATAGTGCGCGCCAACGAAAGAACCTTCAACCCGACGATTCCTGTTCCGAAGACTAAGATCACGTCCGGCTCGAGCGATGCAATTAGACGCTGGCTTTCCGCCGTGTTGACCCCGTGAACGTGGCGGACGAGGTCAACATGTAGGAAATTCGAGCAATTTTCAGAGCCGAATACGCGGACGAGGGCTCTTCGGGAGGTTGAGTGATATCTCCAAATCTTCCTTAATAGAAACAGTGCCAAACGGGAGACCAGTTGCCCGTAAGTGTATCTCCGCAACAGACGGCGGACCTTCGCCAGCGCGCTGGACGGCTTGCCGTGATCCACGACAATCGCAGCCAACGCGATCTCTGCCGCCAAGCGATTGGCGACATACCGGTGTTGCAGGTCTTCACCCGTGATCAAGACGATTCTTTTCATTCACTGCGGCGCCCTTCCTATCGGAGGTTCCATCTCGAAAAGAAAAGGTACGTCAGGGCCCTGGCGTGGATTCGGCGTTCCGTCAGAGCGTTTGAGATTGTGGTTCGTTAGCTGGCAAGTCGGTCCCGAAGCGTACGGAGACGCGGAAGAATCTCGATTTCTCCAAAAAGGCCTGCATCCGAATTCGCATGAACGCTCACGCGGTTGATATGATACAGGTCCGTCCTCGTAGTATTGGATCGACTCTCCACCAAGAAGGCAGCCTCGTGGCCGGAAAGGTGTAAGTGCGTGCAGAGTTCGTCTGTAAGATCACGTGCGTATCCGTAGGGCACGCTAAAGGCCCTCACTCGGGTCCCCGTTATGGCCTCCAGTTTGGCCTTGTTGTAGTAGATTTCCCTCTCGAAGTCACTGGAGCCAAGGGACCTGCAAGCCGCATGCGAATAGGTGTGGTTGCCGATTTCGAAACCAGCGGACGCAAGCGAGCGCAATTGATTCTCACTCAGGTATGGCTCCTCTCGATGCAACACATCGCTTACGTTGATTCCGCAGGCAGAGATCAGTCGAGTTCGGAATTCGTTGAGCGCGTCCTGTGATAGTGACGGCAGCAAGTCAGTCAGCACATGCTCCAGCGAGTATTGCTGTGCGTTCCGGTCATTCTTGATCGCCTGTACGACCGACAGTACCGTCTTCATGCCTGAAGTATTCACCGCATAGCAAACTAAGTTATCCAACGTCAATCCCTGATTGCCCACTGCGAATCCATTAATGAACATGACGGCGGGAACGCCGTAATATTTCAAAATAGGAGCGGCGCGAACTGCCAGAGAGGCGTAGGAATCGTCAAAGGTTACTAGCACGGCCCGAGCCGAATCTTTCGTTCTTTCTGCTCCAGTCAAGATCTCGCCGAGAGTGACGGGAGTGTAGTGCTTCGACAGAAACCGAATACATTCTTCAAAGCGCCGAACGGAGATCGTAACACCGAGTCCGTCGCTCAATGGGGAAGTGTGATTCGAAACATCGTGGAAAAGCACACAACGAAACGAATAGCCCGGGCCCAAGGATTTCGCAATCTCGAAGCGCAGGGGCAGATGCCACATAACCTGGCCCGGCAAGTTTCTCAGTGACGTCATAGGGGAAAGTGACTCCGAACCATCTTTAGGCCATGCCGAAGAAGGGTACAACCAACCGCCTAAACATCCAAATTCTAAATGTTGTTCAGGGCCGGCGCGGAATGCGCTCCTTGGTCTTGGCCCCGCGAAGATATTCGCATTGCGCTTGGATGGCTAATTCCGCGAGGCTGGTTCTCAAGATCGTTGACGCGCGGCGGAGGGTGGTGCTAGTTTCCGTCTGCAACTCGGAGCGTGCGGGGAGGCGACTCGTGAGTACTGGAGTGTTGAATGAATCTGATTAGATGCTTCTGGCTTTCCGCCTTCGTTCTCCTGGCATGGACTCTGGCGCTAAATCCGTCTCGTGTGGCCCAGGCCGCAGGCCAGGAAGCTCCGGGTGAGCAGGCCGCGCCCGCTTCTCGATCCGCAAAGGCGCCGCCCGACATCGAAGACGGCAAACAGCAATTTGCGCAGAACTGCTCGACATGCCACGGAATCGATGCCGGAGGGCAAGAGGGCCCCGATCTGCATGGTGTTCCGGCCAGCTTAGGCGATGCTACTGTGCAAGGCATCATCCGCAGAGGAATTCCAGGCACCGCAATGCCGGGGTTTTCCACGGTTACCGATAAACAAGCAGCGGACATCGTGGCTTATCTGCGAACACTGAGCGGCACGGGCGCGTCCGAGAAAACAATCGGCGACCCGCAGAAGGGCGAGGCTCTCTACAATTCGAGCGGCTGCTCCACGTGCCATATGATTGACGGCCAAGGCGGCAGCATTGGACCCGATCTGAGCCGAATCGGCGCGAGTCGCGGCCCCACGAACTTGAAAGCGAGATTGCAAGATCCCGGCGCGAATTTGCCGCAGGTCGGAGCCAGCATGTTCGGCAATAGCTTGACCCAATATCTGATATTTCGCGCCGTTGAAAACAACGGGCACGTCGTTGAAGGCATGCGCGTTGGTGAAGATTCGTTCACGATTGTCCTGAAGGATGCCGGCGGAAAATTTCACGGACTGTGGAAGCCCGGTTTGCGCTCCTTGGAAAAAGAGCCGGGGAAAAGTTTCATGCCGAGCTTCAAGGACACCTTGTCCGACGCGCAGATGGACGATGTGGTGGCCTATCTCATGAGTCTGAAGAGTGCACAATGAAAACCTCTCTCTATGCGCTGGTGTTTGTGGTTTTGCTGTTTCCGGCCCCGGCGCGGTTGTTCGCGCAGGATGTGACTTATAAGCAGCTGCTGCACGCCGACGACACGCCGCAAAACTGGCTGATGTATGGCGGCGATTATTCTTCGCAGCGTTTTTCCCGGCTTACGCAGATCAATCGCGAAAACGTTCATAGCCTGAAGCCAGCGTGGATTTACCAGCCCGACCGTCCTCTTCGGCCAGTGGAAACGTCTCCGATTGTGGTGAACGGGATCATGTACGTCACCGAACCGCTGAGCACGGTGATCGCGCTGGATGCGCGGCTCGGCACGGAGATCTGGAGCTGGAGCGCCAAACTTCCGGAAAGAATTTATACCATTGGAGTGCATCGCTCGAATCGCGGAATCGCAATTCTCGGCAATACGCTTTATATGGAAACGCTCGATGCTCATCTGGTTGCGCTGGATGCCATAACCGGCGCGGTGAAGTGGAATGTCCACGTTGACGATAACAACCAGGGATACGCGATGACGGGCGCACCCCGAGTGCTCGATGGAAAAGTCATTATCGGCGTTTCCGGAGGCGACGTTGGGATTCGCGGTTTTCTAGACGCTTACGACGCGAAGACGGGCAAGCGGCTTTGGCGCTTGTGGACCATTCCCGCGCCGGGCGAGCCTGGTTCGGAAACATGGGGAAAAGATATGTCCGGCACCGGCGGCGCAGCCACGTGGGGCACTGGATCCTATGACCCGGAGCTGAACACGCTGTATTGGACCACCGGAAATCCCGCGCCCGATTACAATGGCCACAACAGGGAAGGCGACAATCTTTACACCAATTCGATCCTGGCTATCGATCCCGACGCAGGAAAAATGAAGTGGTATTTCCAGTACACGCCCCACGACACTCATGACTGGGATTCGATTCAAGTTCCCGTGTTATTCGACGCCACGATCGACGGAAAATCCAGAAAGCTTCTGGCGCAGGCCAACCGCAACGCATTTTATTACGTGCTGGATCGCGTAACGGGCCAGTTCATCACCGGCGTCCCCTTTGTAAAAGAGACTTGGGCGAAAGGGCTCGACGCCAAGGGGCGACCCATTGACTTGCCCGATATAGAGCCGACTCCTAAAGGGCGATTGGTCTATCCCGACGGCCACGGAGGCACGAATTGGAATAGCCCGTCCTACAGCCCGGAGACGAAGCTGTTTTACGTCGCATCACGCGAAACGGGCGCATATACCGTTGCGGGCGAACCCAAGGTAGATTTTCCAAGCTTCGGTGGAGGCGGAAGAATCAATCTTCCGGCAGACCAGGTTTACGGTGCGATTCGCGCACTGGAAGCAACCACCGGCAAATTGAAGTGGGAGTACCGCATGCTTGCTCCCGCCGAGGCCAGCACGCTTGCGACGGCTGGCGGCTTGGTCTTCGCCGGAAGCAACGAAGGCAATTTCTTCGCGCTTGACGCCGCCACCGGCAGGCTGTTGTGGGAATTTACAGTCGGCGGATCGGACTCTGAATCGAATCTCATCACCTATGAAGTAGACGGCAAACAATACGTGATCGGAGCATCCGGAAACTGCTTCGTCGCCTTCGCTTTGCCGTAAACTGAGTTCGACGATCTTCACGCTGCAGAAGCAGGAGTCCATCTTCGCAAAGTCGGCGAGGATGGGCAGCCTCAAATTCGAAACCGCGTTCTCGAAAGCGCGCACCCGCCGTCAAAAACGAAATTCCAAGCCGATATTGGCCTGCCCCTGTTGCGCATAGTTACTAATGGGGGTTGTGAAGCACCCGAAAGATGGGTCGCAGAAAACGGTATTTGAGGACGTGGTGCGAGAGGGCGAATAGCGCAATTCCGCGCGCAACGCGACCTGCGGAGTGAACAGATACTTCACTCCGCCGCCCACGTTATAGGAGAAGCGGTTGCTGAAGTCCAAAATTCCAAAAGAATCGAAGTGGGTGACTCCGATGCCGGCGACCACAAACGGGCGGATCGGCGAGTGCCCCCAGAATTCGTAGAGCAGGCTCACGTGGTACAGATCCAGATGGGCGCGGTTGGTGAGCGTAACCGTGTCGTTGGTGGACACGTGGTGCGCGCTTAAGGTGGTGGTTTGCCGATTCCACATGAATTCGCCAAACAAGTTCGGAGCAATGCCCACGCCGGCGTTGAATCCCCAGTTCAGCGAGCTATCGATGTTCAGGCGGTCCACGTCCGGCGTGCTGAGGGAGATGCGCCCGCCGAAACGAACGCCGACGAAGGGCGTAAACGTAAATCTGGTCTCTTGTCTTGACGCATAGGGGGGCACCTGAGCGCGCGCTGCGGAGGGCGCCATCGCCATGAAAATGCACGCCAGCGAAAGACAAACGAGAGCGCGGATCCCATGCCGAAGCTTCATGTGCTCACCTTTTTGTCCCGGGCGAGTGCCCGACCTCCCACGACGCTTTTTTCCCCTGGCTTGACCACAGCCAAGCCGGGACACGACGTCGCGTGTTCCACTCGGAGATCATACCATCTAAACGTCCCCACTCTTTCGATGTGCGAAGGTGCGAGCGGGTCACTTCGGCGGTGTCGCACTCATTGGCGTCTCTCTTGTGGGCGTCCGTTCCTCTTGAGGTTCGAAGCTAGGTGCTAGAAGCTGACGAGAGGTTACGCTTTCAACATAGGCGCAGCGTGACGCGGCTGGAAGATTGTCAGCCAAAGTAGACTAGCAGGCCGAGGCTTCCATTTTGAGCGCCCAGGCCGAAACCCTCGCTGCGTCGCGCCCCGCTGGACCGTGGCTTTACCGCCCCTGGCTCGATTTGATGGCCGGATGCGGCGCGTGGTCCGCTCCCCTGCTGATCGTCGCGACATTGCTGACGCCTTCGCACACGCACGCCTGGGCCGTAGCGTTCTATTCCCTCGCCATGATTTTCAACTATCCGCATTTCATGGCGACAATCTATCGCGCCTATCACACTCGCCAAAATTTCGAGAGATACAAAATCGTGACTCTGCACGTCACGCTGCTGGTGGTGCTCACCGGCATCATGCTGCACGCTTCCTACCGATTGCTGCCCTGGGTCTTCACCTTGTACATCTGCTGGAGCCCATGGCATTACTCCGGGCAAAACTACGGGCTGCTGATGATGTTCGCGCGGCGAAGCGGCGCCACAGTGGCGCGGGCCGAACGCCGCTGGATACGCGCAGCCTTCGTAACTTCTTACCTGATGCTTTTGGCCAGTTTTGAGACCGGAGGTTCCACCGACCCGCTGATTCTGTCGCTTGGCCTGCCCGCGAAATTCAGTTTGCCGGCCCGCCTGATACTGGGGGCGGCATTCGCAATCTTTACTTTTCTCGGATTCAAGGGATTAGTTCGCCGAAGCGGCGTGCGCGCAATGGCTGCGCCGCTCACGCTGGCCCTCACGCAGTTTCTGTGGTTCGTGCTGCCCACACTGCTGGAATTGCACGCCGCCTATCAGGTGCCGCAAACGCGCTACAGCAGCGGAATCCTCGCGGTGCTGCACTCGACGCAATATCTCTGGATCACCAGCTATTACCAGCGGCGCGAAGCGCAGGCGTCTGGCCAGACGAAGTGGAGCATGGTCGGCTACTTTCTCACACTCATCGCCGGAGGCATCGCCCTGTTCATTCCCGGGCCGTGGCTGGTGAGCTATATTTTCCGCTTTGATTTCACGACGAGCTTTTTGATCTTCACGGCGCTGGTCAATATTCATCATTTCATTCTCGATGGCGTGGTGTGGAAGCTGAGGGACTCGCGCGTGGCTTCGTTGCTGATTGATCCGGCCGCTAATGGTTCGGCGAGTGAACGCGATGCAACCTTGGCGAAGAGCCGCAAGAACGCGGCAGCAGCGCCTCCGGCGCCTCGATGGACCGCCGCGGCTATCCTGCGCGTGGCTTTCGTAGCCCTGCTTCTGGTGTGGGGCGCCACGGACCTGATTCGCTTCACGCTCGCCACCGATGAGACGAATATCTCCGCGTTGCTTCATGCGTCCAGGATGAATCCGTACGACAGCATGGTCGCCGAGCGCATCGCGTCGGCCGAAAAACAAGTTGGCCGCCATGACGAAGAGATTGCGGCGCTGTCGCGCGCCGTGGCGATCAATCCGCACAACGCTGCGCTGCAGCAAGCTTGCGCGCGAGCAATGATTGCCGACGGACGTTATCAGGAAGCCTACGATCACTACGACAAAATGCTCCAATTGTTTCCTCGCGATGTGGACGCGCTGGTGAATTACGGCCTCCTGGCCGCGCGTCTCGGCTATCCGGAAGAGGCCACGGATTCGTGGCAAAAAGCCGTGGAGATCGATCCGAATCAGGCGAACGCTCACCTGTATCTCGCCGAAGCGTTCGATCGGAAGGGTGAACCTGCGGCCGCCACGCGGCACTGGGGGAGATATCTGCAGCTCGCGTCCGCAGGCGGAGACAATTCCACGGCGGTAATCGGAAAGCGGATTTCCGTCACAATTCAAGTTGCGGACGACGAGGCGCGCATCAATCATGCCGATCGAGCGCTCGCCGAATACCAGTCCGCGATTGCTTTGGCTCAGCTCGCCGGCGCCGCGCGGCTCCAGAGCCTCGCCCTTGCGCACTTGGGAGATTTGCAGGAGAAAAGCGGCGATGCCAAGTCTGCCGCTCAGTCCTATCAGCGCGGACTGGCCCTCGATGCCACCGCCGGTGATCCACGCGCGGAAGCCATTGATTGGTTCAACTATGGGCAGTTCCTGCGCCGGCATGGAGTGCCCGACGAACTCTCCTATGCGTGCTTCTTGCGCGCGCAAGATCTGCTGCAGAAGTCGGCCGCGCCGGAATTAGCCACGGTCGAAACGGCCCGGGAACAGGTACAAGCTCGCCTGGGCAAAAAAGTTAGAGACACCAAGAAGAATCTTCCCAGTCTGCTTGCCAGCGCGGCGAAGTTGCCCGCAGCGTCGTTCTGAAGCAGGTTGTCATTCCGAGCGAAGCCGCGTCTTTGTCGTTCCCCGCACACTTCGCGGGCGCGCGGCGTAGTTCGAGGAATCTGCTGTTCGGTCTTCGGTGAAGCGTCAATGACGGCTTTGCGGGTAGCTACGGACTTCGTGGCTTGGCTGGCTGCACATCCGGCTCCAAATGGCGAGTGGACAACAGGTTTCGCGCGTCCACGAGTTCCCGAAACTTCGCCGGGTCTCCTCCCACGTCAGGGTGATGGCGGCGAGCCGCCTTCCGGAATGCCGACTCGATCTGATCATCTGAGGAACCAGGTGCAAGGCCAAGTAGGCGCAACGCTTTTGTGTACTCGTCCTCCTGCGAGCGCCTCTCGCTGCGCGAGCGCCCGCGGGGCTCTCCTCTCGGCTCACGCACCGCTTCACGAAGGCCATCTAAGATTTCGGAAGCAAGCCCGTGCTCGGCGACGTACTGCTCTATCACGTCCAACACGCTTTCGAGTGGAACGGAGCGGAAGTCGGGCGACTTTCGAAGAATTTCCTCCCACTGCGTGCTGCTGAGTTCGAGCGCCTCGCCTAGAGACACCGAATACTCCACAGTCTTCCAACTGTTTCCGCTACTCCCGCCCCGCTCGGGAATGCAGAGGAAGAAATGCGTGCGCCCGGCGCGTTCTTTCGTTTTGACGAACATGATGATGGTTGTGATTCTAGCCATCGCCATTTCCCGAAGTCCACAGGAGCAGCTACTTGCGTCCGCTTGCGGCGTCTGCCAACTTGGTCAGGACGGCTGAATGCGCCATCCGCCCTCTAGACGAGGGCCGGAAAGATTGCTCTTTGACAACCGAACATGGAATAGCGAGGACGGGCCACGAAGGACCTTCTTCCGGTCGCTTTATGCTCCGTCCCCGCATCTTCGAGTGTCAGCAGCCCCCGCCTTGCTGGTGTCGAAATTCCCGCTACTAATCGACACAGCTGCCGAGTAGAAACGCTCGTAAGCCACAGGAAACAAACGACGGCGAGACAGCCTACCCGACACGTTTTTAGGGAGTACGTTTGCGGTCGTCACGCACCGGGTCGGGATGCTCTTTGCCTATGATACTCGCTCCAGGTGAGTGCGATCACGAGCAGGTCGAATACCGACAGAAAAATCATGGCCATGGAGTGCGTGAGAGCGAAACGGTAGATTTGATACCCGATAAACCCCGTCAGAACCACGATCATCGCCGGGTAGGCCCACAACTCGTTCATCCAAAGCGCAATCACCAGGACGAGTTTCACTGCGCCGTGCGACAGAAGATACCAAGTAGCAAAGTGTTTTCCGCCGGCCCCAAATCTTATGAGGTAATCCCGCAGGTGCCTGGCAATAAAGTCATGGCGATCTTCCGGGAGCTCCGTGGCGATGAAAGCCATGACTATTCGATTGAGTGCGTCCGGCGAAATCTTCAGGAAGGCGAGTCCGGCGATGACCTCGGTGAGCGCGCCGAGGCCTTTCAAGGCAATGCCTACAAGAAAGCTTTCATGAAGAACCGAGGCTGACTTGAGCTTGGGCACGAGTGAGGTATGAGGTATAGGATACTCGATTGTGAGTTGGCTGCGTGGCGCGAGATACTAGGTACCGACGCATAACGATCGGGTGAGATTTTTCAGCGTGGCGATGGCCGAGAACGCGGCCAGTTGAGACGTGCGCGGGTTTGTTTTCGAGGGCACGTTTTCCACGCGCATCGAGAGGCGGCCGAACTCCCCTTGGACGCGAATCTCGTGCACGTTCTCGCTGCCTCCGGGCACCGCGACCACGCGCACACGCACCGCGGCCGAGGGATCGACAGCCAAGCGTAGCGACGCCGCTACATTCGAAGTCGCCGGAAACGCCCGAGCGGCGTCTTCGGCCGAGCCCTCGAAGATGACCGTGTCTTCTTTCATGCCATCGAGTTGAATCCCGCGATCGAGCACGTATTTCGAGCCGGCCAGGGCCTTCACCGGCTTGCGGCTGGTCAATTCCGCGGAGTCGATTCGTCCAATCGAGGCAGACTTAATTCCATCGAGGCCTGCGATGGCACCCGAGGGAACGTAAATTCGGCAAACCTTCGCATCTGCCTCGCGAAACCATTCTTCACGGCCCAGCAGCCCGCCGACGCTCATGATCAGCATGTCGCGTCCGCGTGCGAGCGCCTTGGGCACGAACTCGGAAAGTGCCGCCTGGCTCGCTGCTTCGACGGCCAGTTGGCAGCGGTCAATCATTTCTTCGACGGACGACACCGGCGGGTGACTCGAAAGTTCCGATGAAAGTTGCTTGGCGCGCGCGCAGTCCTGGTCCGACAATGCGACAAGCTCAGCGTCAATTTGCTTTTGATCGAGAGCGGTGGCTATGGTTCTGCCGATGGCTCCAACGCCGAGAAGTCCGATTTTCAGCATATCGCGGCCTAGGCCAGCGCGAGCATGCGATCGATGGCACGCTTCGCCTTGCGCGCGATATCTTCCGGCACGCGGATTTGAGGGGTCATGGTTTCGAGCGATTGAATTACCTTGTCGAGCGTGATCGTTTTCATGAAGGCGCAAACCGCGTTGGGATTCACGGCGTAAAACTTTTTTTCCGGGAATTTCTTGTTGAGCTGATGAAAAATTCCCAGCTCGGTGCCCACCGCAAACTCGGTGGCCGCCGATTCGCCGATATGTCTGAGCATGCCTTCCGTTGAAAGGAAAAAAGTGCGGTCCTGCGGGAGCGTGCCATCGACTGCCTTGGCCATGCAGGAACTGACACAGCCGCACTCGGGATGCAGAAGCAGCTCGATATCGGGATGTTCCTCGAGGATTTCCACCACCTGCTCGGGGCGAATGGTCTTGTGCACGTGGCAATAGCCAGGATATGCAACGATGTTGCGGCGTCCCGTTTGCCGCGCCACGACTTCCGCCAGAAATTTATCGGGGAGAAACAGGATTGTTTTGTCGGATGGAATCGAGCGCACGACCTTGGCCGCATTTGCGGACGTGCAGCAATAGTCGCTTTCGGCTTTCACGGCCGCCGAAGTGTTGATGTAGGAAACGACGACAGCGTCCGGCAGTTTCGCTTTCCATTTCAGAAGTTCTTCGGGCGTGATCGAGGCGGCGAGCGAGCATCCGGCGCGCAGATCGGGCAGCAGGACGGTTTTATCGGGCAACAGGATCGCGGCCGTCTCGGCCATGAAGTGCACACCGCAGAAGACGATCACGTCCGCATTGGTCTTCGCCGCGGCTTGCGAAAGCTTCAGCGAATCGGCAACGGCGTCGGCGACTTCCTGCACTTCGGGACGCTGGTAATGGTGGGCCAGCAGAACAGCATTGCGTTCGGCGCAAAGAGCGCGGACGCGCTCCTGTTTCGCGCGAATTGCGTCAGCCGTATCGTCGATCTGTTCAATTATGGGAAGAGTGTAGCGCCCTTCAAAAATCTCCTGCGTAGCTGCGCTGGCCATATTTTTGCTCTCCGCGGATTAGAATTATTACGAAATTCGCTGGCACACATCGAGCGCCCGGGCCGAGTGCGTCAAGGCGCCCACCGATATTGCATCCACGCCGGACGCGGCATAAGCCTCAACGTTTGTTTCCGAGATTCCTCCGCTCGCCTCAACCAGTGTGTCGTCCCACAAATTCTCGCGGCGGAGCGCATCGAGAATCGTTGCGATCCCGTCCGGAGCGACGTTGTCCAACATCAGCAGGCATGGGTAATCCTGCGAGGCATCGGCCCGCAGGCGGCGAAACGTTTGCGCCGCGGCGCGCGCGCCATCTTCCGTGCCGACTTCTACTTCGATAAAGGCCGATTCGCCGCGGAACTTCCAGGCCTTTTCAATTGCGAGAGGCGCTGCCTCTGCTTCCGTGCCGGCTAAAAGTGCCAAATGATTGTTCTTAATTAGGATCGCGTCCCCCAGGCTCAGACGGTGGGTCCCGCCATTGCCCAGATGCAGAGCGCGTTTATCGAGCAAGCCCCAATGAGTTTTGCGGGTGCCCACGATCAGCGCTGGGAAGCCGCGCTGCTTCACGCGCTGTTGGAGGCAGCGCGCCGCGGTGGCGATTCCGCTCATTCGTTGAAGAAGATTCAGGCCGACTCGTTCCAGCGAAAGGAGTTCTATTTCATCCCCTTCGGCGTGCAGCAATGCCTCGCCCGGCCGGATGATGTTGCCATCTTTCTTCTCGATCTCTACATGCAGGCCATGCGAGCGCAGCAGCAGAGCGAATTCTTCCACACCGGCAGCCACTCCGCCTTCGCGTGCTAACACTGTCGCCGTGGCGCTGCGGCTTCTTGTTCCTACGGCTTCCGCGGTCAGGTCTCGAGTGCCGAGATCAGCCTGAAACAGAAAATCGGTGAGGGCGCGGACGGCTTGGCAATACTGCGGATTATCCATTACCAGACCAGCGCCGCGACAAAGGGCGTTTTCGATTCGTTGCTGTCGAGTGTCGCTCATTCGAACGTCCGCCACGCTACTTCAGCAGAAAACCGCGCCTCCGCAACGCCGTCTTGGCGCGCACAATCATCTCGGGGCGCGATGCCTCGACCGTGTGCAAATGCACGCCGCGCGTCAGCGAAGAAAGCAGAGACGCGTGCGAGGAGCGCATCCGGTCCAGGAAATCCTGTACGTCCGCGCGCGATTCGATCATCAGAGCGCCACGCAACTCGCCATAAAGCGGATGCTCCACGATGACATCGAGCACCTTGACTCCATTGTCGACCAGGATCTGCAGCTCTTCTTCAGTTCGCTCGGGGGCATGCCTGCAAGCAAGCAGGGCCCCGTGCGACCGGCTTGGCGCTTTCGGGAGGCGGTAACCTTGTGGCGTGGCTAGAATTTCCTCACCGCTTGCCCGCAGGATTGCCACATCCTGCACCAGGCACTGACGGCTTACACGGAGACGGTTGGCCAGCTCCCCGCCGCGGACTGGAGCGCCATGCGCGCGCATCCAGGCGACAATTCGCCGCCGGCGCTCAGCCGTGGTATCCGTCCGCCCCTTCGCACTCTTCGATGATTTGCGATTAACCTTCATGCCTTTGGTGTCTTGTCAGATATCTTGACCAGTGTCAAGCCTAGCACAATAGCGAAGGCTTCGCATAGGAGCGAACACCTGGGCGAGACGATGCTCGAGGCGGAGAGCGCCAGTCGGCCGGGGGATTTCGTCGCTGCGACGCAGCGAGATTCGCAAGGGCCGTTACTTCGGCGGCATAGAGGGCGTCATTGCTCCCGGCCAGCAAGGCTTACGTGAGGCAATATGGACGCGGGCGAATCCATTCATGACCGAAGCGGGACATCGACGAAGCGCGCGTGTGCTACTGGACGTTCCTGTGGTGATTTGGGGCGAATCGCCCGACGAGCAAGCCTTTCGCGAGGAAACATTCACCGTAACCGTGAGTGCTCACGGCGCATTGGTAATGCTTGCCGCCAGAGTATGCGTAGGGCAAAGGGTCGTCCTTCGAAAGCTCACGGACACGATGGAAATCCGCGGGAAGATCGCCTACACGGGAATGCCTTATGCTGGTTTGACGCAGGTCGGGATCGAACTCGACCAGCCGTCGCCGGAATTCTGGCCCGTTCAGCAACCGCCTCTGGACTGGATGGTTGCGTAGGGGCCAAATTGCTCGACTAAGTGCTGAACTCGGCGAGCCACGAATCGAGGAGCTTCAACTGTTCTTCGGTGATTTCGAGAAAGGCGACGCCCATCCCCATTCCTTCGTGCACGTAAATAATCTTTCCGGTAGCGAGGAAAGTCCCTTTATCGCGTGAGATGCGGATCTTGATGCGAGTCTCTAGTGGAAGCGGGTTGAGGATGTCCACGTAACATCCCTTGCGGCTGATTTCCGAGATGCGGCCGGAAATCCGCACGTCGCTAACCGGCTCGATTACTTCAGCCGTTGCGATAAGCGAATAACGCGGTACCGAGCGCCGTTCGCTCCACGGCACCTTGGATTCAGTGGGCGGCCCGGCTGAGTCGGTGCTCATTGTGGCACCTTCCATGCTGCTTTCTGGTTAGATTGGCACAAATGCGGATCGGGCCGAGAATCAATGATACGAGAGGACACCAAAGCGCAAACATCCTCCGATTTAGCGCCAACCTGGCAGTGTACGGCGGGGCGGATTTCAGCTGACATTCGTGGCGCTGTAGGAACGGGATCGTCCTTTTTGGGATTCTTTTTTGACAGGGCAAAAAAAACTGGCCATTGTGTTTGGGGGACAGAGAGTTGCAGCGAGGATACGAGAGTTGCTTTCAATTGCGAGCATAGAAGTACTAGAACCAGAATTGCTATATCCCAAGCAGTCCAGCAACCTCGATTCGACTTGTCGAGGAGGCGGCGTGTTAGGCTGCCGCACACTGATCGGCGGCCGGTTGGGAGCGCTCAACGACGAGATTTACCGGGTATAAGGCCGGGAATAGGGCGTGCGTTCTCAATCCAGTTGATTCACGGACGGGAAAGCTTTATTCTTCATAGCGTTCCGGCCATCTAGCTCGACGTTTTTCATTGCAGTGACACGTATGCGCCCAGGGGAGCAGCTCAGGGAACTTCGTAATCGACTTGGCGTGACCACGCGCGAAGTGGAGGAATTCAGCCGTAGCATCGCCGAGGATCGCCAGAACGAAGAGTTTTACATCTCCAATGCCTGGTTAACCCAATTGGAGAACAAGAATTCAGTTCCGAGCATTTACAAGCTCTATAGCCTCAGTGTGATCTACCGTACGACGTTCAACGATCTTCTGGTCGTGTTTGGCATTGACCTGAGCGCCACCTCAAGATACCAGCTCGCACTTCCGCTGCAGAACACTCATCTCACCTCGTTCGAACCGCCGAATCCAGAAAAGGCGATTACGTTCCCGGTGCGATTCGATAAAGGCTTCAATTTGGAAACCACCAGCCTGATAGCGCGCATGGTCGAAGCGTGGGGAGAAATCCCGATTGCGCTGCTCCAAAAGCTGGATGTGCGCCACTCCCAGTATGGCTACATCGGGATGCAGGACTACACGATGTACCCGCTGCTGCGTCCCGGATCGTTCGTGCAAATCGATAATCAGCCGTCCCGCGTGCAAGCCGCGGAATGGCGCACGGAATTTGACCGGCCCATTTATTTCGTCGAACTGCGGGATGGCTATGCGTGTTCCTGGTGCGAAGTGCGCGGTTCTCAACTAACGCTGATTCCGCATCCGTTATCAGGCTGCACGATCCGCCAATTCGTGTATCCTTCGGAAGCAGAAATTATCGGGCAGGTCACCGGCGTGGCGATGCGCCTGATTTCCGCGAACGGGGATTCAGACGAGCTTCTAAAATTGCCAAGGCGATCTTGAAGGTCGAGAAAAGAAGCTGCGCCGAGAGCGGATCAGCTTCCACCGGCACGGCCACTCGATAGGGTTCCAGCTTTCGCCACGCCGTCAGGAATTCACTAGGGCTGGTATGCGTGGATTTCATGTAGGCTTCCATCTGGCACACGACGTTCTCCAGCGAGCAGGCCACGAGCTGCCGAAAAACATCCCGGTGACAATCTGCCAGCGCCTCGCAGGCTACTTCTTGGCTAAAGCGGGCCGCCAGTCCATCGTGATAGTAAAGACCGGTGTTGTAGTCCCGCATCGATGCGAGATAGATAAGCCGGTCCAGCGCTTGTGGAACTCCTGAAAGGGTGCGCTGGCGCACCTCATCAGCGGCCTCCTGAACGTCGAGTCGTCGGGGTAGGGAACTCACGAGCTAATTCCTAGAGTGAAGCGCCGGATGGGCGGCTAGGCAGCGCTCCTAGACGAGCCGAATTCAAAAATGCCAGGGACCGCTCCGAGATCGTGCAAACTTGAACGGCGGTCGCAGCCGTTGCGTCCACGATGCGAGGCGCTGCGTACGGGCCCCCGACATACAAAACCATTTGAAGTGCGCGGCAGGCGAGCAGCAAGCCGCCAAACTGAACTGCGAGCGCCATTTCCGTCCGGAAGCTCAGCCGGGCATAGAACCGAGCCGAGCCCAGATGGAAGCGCATCAGGTTGAGCACTTGTTCTCTAACCTGCGCGGCCCACGCGAGGGCGACGCTTTTGCGCTCGCTGAGAAACATCGTACACACGTGCGCGGGAGCGTACGATCGGACGTATTCGAGATCCTCCCGGGCGAAAATCCTGGAGATCAGCTCCATCGGCAGCAAGCCCGTCTGCAACGCCACTAACGCTTGCCGGGCTTCAACCAGGGCCGCCGACCCGTCTTCCGCGCGCGGGCTCCGCCAAACGAGGAAAATCAGGGATAGAAACAGCAGCGCCCCAATCAACAGGAATAAGATGAGTTGGATCACGAATCCTGCCTTAGCGAGACAAATACCTTGGGGACGGCAGAGCTATTATGCCTGCCTTATTCGACTTTGTCTCCATCTCCATGTTGCCATCCGGAATCCGGGGTGGGGAATAAGACCATAGTCCCGCCACCCAAACCACCAGCGACAAGTCGTACGAAAGTGGCTGAACGATATCCCACGTGTTGTCTAGGCGTGGGCCGACATCGAGTCGTAGCGCCAGAATTATCAGGCTCGTACCAATATATAAGCTGTAGCCGATGAACATAGCTTTCACGTTCCTGCTCAGCGGGATCCGGAGATACGCGATAACTCCACCCATACCGAGTAACAAAAGAGCCTGGAAGGTTCGAAAGCCCCGCTCAAGACCGATCAGCATATTCTCTGTCGCGTAACCTCTCAA
Organism: uncultured Acidobacteriota bacterium; assembly: GCA_963702375.1. GTDB lineage: Bacteria > Acidobacteriota > Terriglobia > Acidiferrales > UBA7541 > Palsa-295. Next base: position 518,169 of record CAVPCI010000007.1, on the reverse strand, counting down.
GTCTAATGCAGCGCAGATGACCGCGAAGCCGATCATTGCCAAGAAAAGAACGCCTCCGATAACCTTCGCAAAACGGCGGGCGCGCCCAAGAGGAACCAGAGCGTGTCTAAGAATTTCAACAATGACGCCCGAGGCGATGAGCATCGTGAGAAACTGTGTGAGCCAATATGCCTGCGCATACCCTGGGGGGTGCTCATAGCGGATGTAGAGAAGTGTAAAACTCACCAGCACAAAAGCGATTTGGGTATAAAAGAGCCAGTATTTTCCAAGGATCTCTTCCTGAAAGCCCCGAAGAAGAATTACCGCCAACAGCGCGAGGCCCGACCACCAAATGATCGCCGATATCATTAATCTGCTCGTCCTCGCGCGGCGCCGGCGATCGAGTTCGGATCGTCAGCGGACCGTTTTTCTCAAATAAGAACGCATTGCGCTCCTTGTTCTGGCAACGAGCGCCTCGTAATCCCCCTCTAGGCGAATGCCGGACTCGGGTGCCGGATCTGGGCTGTATGTCCACAGGGCAACCACCCAGATAATTAGAGAAATGTCGAAAGTCAACGGCCGAAAGATCCTAGACGCTTCGCCATACAGTTTTGCCGAGTACGACCCCAGTGCGAGGCTCATGAGGCTCGTTCCCACGTATAGTCCATATCCACCTATCATGCCTTTCATGTTTTTGCCAAGCGCGATTCTGTAATAGGAGATGACCGCTAACAATCCGAAAATGAACACTGCCTGAACCGTTCTCAAATCGCGTTCAAGTTCGTGCATGGTGCTCGCCACGGACCAGCGTGACCGGATGAGCGGGAAGAGCACGGCAAAGCACGTAATGAGCCCAAAAGCTGCTAAGCCGGCCATCCTCGCGAACCTCTCCGCACCCGGGTACGGTGCCAAGGCATGATTTAGAATCTCCAGGAGTATGCCGTAGCCGAGAATCAACGTGAAGAGCTGGGTGCTCCAATACCAGCGATCATACAGACTAGGGAGCAAGAGCAGGATCGCCATGAGTAGGACGGCGCCGCTATAGGCGTAAAAGAACGGATACTTAGCGACGAGGCGAGTTCGAAAGCTTCGGACCAGAAGAAGAGATTCCAGCACAATGCCTGCGAGCCAGATCATCGAGGGAAACATTGGGATGAGTGGGGACAGCGGAAGTGAATCTAACACATGGAAGAGGAGAACCCCAGTTCTCCTCTTCGTGGTGCTTCTCTTTTTGGATCAGCTTGTCAACTCCGCATCAGCTTAAAACTGAGACTGCCTTCGGTTCGGGCACGGGTCCGTCGAGGTTTGACGCGGCGATGAGTTTGGGTTCGGGCACGGGTCCGTCGAGGTTTGACGCGGCGATGAGTTTGGGTTCGGGCACGGGTCCGTCGAGGTTTGACGCGGCGATGAGTTTGGGTTCGGGCACGGGTCCGTCGAGGTTTGACGCGGCGATGAGTTTGGGTTCGGGCACGGGTCCGTCGAGGTTTGACGCGGCGACGAGCTTGGGTTCGGGCACGGGTCCGTCCAGGCTCGATGAACTCGATGCCGCGACGAGGTTCAGTCCAGTTAGAGGTCCGTGCCTGAAGCTTGACGCGTTCGCGGCAAGCCCAAGCGCACCAAATGCCACTGCAATAAACCAAACGCAATTAGTCTTCTTCATATCTATTTCTCCTCTGCCGTTGGAATGACCCCAATCGCCGAGAGCGTAGCTTCCGGGCCAGTTTCTGCCCAGTGGAGTGGATACCTCTTGGATAGCCGAGCAATGCGTGGCATTCACGCTATTGCCAACGCTTCGGGACATTTGCGTAGTGCTGGCACACCCCTTTCGGAGCGCTCGGAGACCCTCTCCAGCGTCACTAATGAGGAGCTAACGAGATTGGAAACTCAGCGGGACATGACTATGGAGTTTCACCGCGGAGTGGGGTACTTAAGGTATTAGCGGTAGGGCGCGGTTACAAAAAATGACTGAAAATCAGCCTTCCTCCGACGGCGCAACCGTGCGCCCGGAAACGGTCCGCGAACATTTGCGGAAACTGGACCGACGCCAGTGGTGGCTATGGTCGACCACTTTGCTCGTACTGATTCTTCTCAGCATTGCCATTGCCTCCTTTTCTTTTCCGACTCTTTTGAATCGCGACCAAGGCTCGTACTCGTTTTATCTCAATCAGGCCGTGCGCTCTCTCATCGGACTTGTGCTGGTCTTTGCCGTTTACCTCGTCTATCAGCAAACGATGATCGTTCGCATGCGCAACCAATTGGCCGGCCAAATCGAATCCCTGGCAAAGGTCCAGATCCTTACCGACGAGGTCTACAAGCTAGCCGCTCTCGATCAACTCACCGGTCTCTATAATCGCCGCTCGGGCGAACAACGCCTCGCTGAGGAAATCAGCCGCGCCGTGCGGCATCAGCGCCCGCTTACTGTTCTTTTGATCGATATTGATGGGCTGAAACAAACCAACGACAAGCTTGGCCATGCCGCCGGCGACTTGGTCTTGAAGGCTTTTTCCGAGCGCCTTCAAAGGGCCATTCGCGGCTCCGACCTGGCGGTGCGATTGGGCGGAGACGAGTTCATGGTGCTTTTGCCCGAGTGTCGCGCGGAAGAGGTGCGGCACGTCATGGGACGGATCCAGGGCCATGAAGTCGAATATGACGGCACGCGGATTCCGATCCGATTCTCGCGCGGCTGGACGGACTACAAACCGGGGGAAACCTCCGAAGAGCTGCTGAAGCGCGCGGATGAGGCCCTTTACGTCGATAAGCGCGCCGGCAAGAGCAACCTTTCGCAGCCATCGCAGGCGGCGCAGGTTGTGCTTTAGTGTCCTCCGACAGGCGCAATGGGGCAGCGTTTCGGCCCCATGTCAACGGCGTGGGCAAGCCGGCGAACCCGATTTCTGGCTGTTTCCTCCTAAGCAACCGGTACTGATGTTGGCCTTGCGCGTTCCGCGGCCACGCCCGTAGGATGTCCTAGTTGCATGTAAGATACTCCCCGTATAGGAAGCGATACGATGCCCAAGGAAAAACCGAAGGTGAATATCGGCGAGGTCATTCGGTCCTACCGCAATGACCGCGGCCTCTCGCAGGGTGATATCGAGCGCCGGACCGGCCTGCTGCGCTGCTACCTTTCGCGCGTGGAGAACGGCCACACGGTTCCATCGCTCGAGACGCTCGCGAAGATTGCCGAGGCCATGGAAATCAGCTTGGCCGACTTTTTCCCGGGCACCGACACTCCGCAGGACCGCGAAACCCGCAAGGTTCTCGGCGAACTTTCCGATGAGGAGATTCGCTTCCTTGCGGAAATCAAGAAATATTCAACCAGTCTATCGAATGACGACAAGCGGCTCGTGCTGGCCATGATCCGCAAGATGTCCATCGTCATTCCGCCGCCGCCGCGCAACGGCAAATCCGCGGGCGCCAGCCACCGCACCAACGCCTAACATCAAGCGGTTTTTGCCCCGAGAGCGGAGAGCGTCGTCGGCATATGACAACCCCCGTGTGGCTTCACTAGCATCAATACCAGCCAATTCGTTAGAATAGACGCAGTGTCTCGCCAACGCCGCCAAACAATCGCAGTGAAGGTGGGCAACGTCCACGTGGGCGGAGGTGCGCCCGTCGTGGTTCAGTCCATGACAAACACGGACACTGCCGATGTCGCTGCCACCGCGCAACAGTGCTTGGAACTCGCTCAAGCGGGTTCGGAGCTTGTTCGCATCACGGTAAACGTGCCGGAAGCGGCGGCGGCCGTTCCGGAGATCAAGAAGCGCCTGCTCGATGCCGGGTGCGACGTTCCGGTTATCGGCGATTTCCATTACAACGGGCACGTCCTGCTGACGAAATATCCCGATTGCGCGCGCGATCTCGATAAATACCGGATTAATCCCGGCAACGTCGGCCACGGGCAGCGCCGCGACGAGCAATTCGCCACCATCTGCAAAGTAGCGCGCGACAATGGCAAGCCGGTGCGCATCGGCGTGAATGGCGGCTCGCTCAATCAAGAGCTGGTGATGCGCAAAATGCAAGAGAACACGGATCGTGATCTCGGCAAGACGTCGGAGGACATCATCAACGAGTGCATGGTCCTTTCTGCGATCGAATCCACGGAGCTGGCAATCGAGTCCGGCCTGCGAAAAGATCAGATCATCATTTCCTGCAAAGTTTCGCGGCCCGGCGATCTCATCGCGATTTACCGGGACCTTTCCGCGAAAACCGATCAGCCGCTGCATCTTGGTCTAACCGAAGCCGGAATGGGCGCCAAAGGTCTCGTTTGGTCTGCGGCCTCCATGGGGATTCTGCTCGAGGACGGTATTGGCGACACGATTCGTGTTTCACTTACGCCGCGTCCGGGCGGCGATCGGCGCGACGAAGTGTACGCTGCTTGCGAGTTGCTACAGTCCCTGGGGCTGCGCTCCTTCGCGCCCAGCGTCACCGCTTGTCCCGGTTGCGGACGTACCACAAGCTCCACCTTTCAGGAACTTGCGGAAAGCATCCAAGCCTACATCCGCGACAAAATGCCGGAATGGAAGCGTGAGTACGAAGGCGTCGAGGAACTCAAACTCGCGGTGATGGGTTGCATTGTCAACGGGCCCGGCGAATCGAAAGCCTCTAACATCGGCATCAGCCTGCCGGGTACGGGAGAGGCGCCGCGCTGCCCCGTCTACATCGACGGCCAGAAATTCACCACGCTCGAAGGCACGTACGATGAGTTGTCCGCTGCGTTTCAAAAGCTCGTCAACGATTACGTCGCCACGAAATATCACAAGCGCGAGACGCCGCTGCCTGCGTCGGCAGTCTCCGCGTCTCCCGCGAGTGTGGCATCTGCAAAGCCGTCTCTCCGCGTCCTTGCCTAATTCGGCTCGCCCAAAACCAAAGTCCACAGGAATGGGTCCTTGCGCGGATTCTCGCGCGGGCTAAGATACCGTCGCGGTCTTCTTGGTTGAAGCGCGCAACTGGGCACGAACAGCAGATCGGGTTCGGCAGTTGCCGAAACGAGAACGGCGCCTCTATTCGACACAAGAGCCGAGTAGAACATGAAGTAACTTACTGAAAAGAAAGGACGGGGACACAAGCTACTCGACACTTTTCTAACGGTGTCCAGTTTTCGCCAAAGGCCAACCGCTCATGACGGAAAGCTCGGCAAACTCGGCTAGCTCCCACCCGCAGCCGCCCGCTCATTGGGAGCGCGGCTTCTGGAGCCTCATCCTCACGCAGTTCCAGACGGGCTTCAACGACAACGGGCTGAAATTCCTGGTCACCTACATCGTGGTTGCGATGAATCTCCCGCACGCGCAACGCGACCGTTTGGTGCCGATCGTCGGAGTGCTCTTCGCGGCCCCTTTCATCCTTTTTTCGATGGTCGGCGGCTACCTGGCCGATCGCTATAGCAAGCGGAGCGTGACCATCGGTACGAAATTCCTTGAACTGGGAGTCATGGCGTTTTTCATCGCGAGCCTGGCCGCGCGGAATTTACCGATGGAATTCGTGGGTGTGTTTTTGATCAGCACGGAGGGCGCGTTGTTCGGCCCGTCGAAATATGGATTGCTGCCCGAATTGCTCCCCGAGCAGCGTCTTTCCTGGGGCAACGGCATCATCGAATTCGGGACTTTCCTCGCCGGAATCGGTGGCACAATCGCCGCTGGCGAGCTCGCCGAACGCTACCAAGGTCGCGAGGCGGTCGCCGGCTTTCTACTGCTGGGTTGTACCTTCTTCGGATTAATCGCCAGCCTGGGAATATCGAGAATTCCGGCCGCCGATCCCACAAAGAGATTTCGCTGGAATCAGATTGGCGAATTTGCCACCCAGATGAGGACGATCGTGGCGGATCGGGTGCTCGGCTGGGCAGTCCTCGGCAACACGTATCTCTTTTTTCTTGCGGCGCTGCTGCAACTAACCATCATCATTTACGGGCACGATGTGCTGCGGATTGACGACGCCCACATCACTTATTTGCAAGCAGCGGTGGCTATCGGCATTGGACTCGGCAGCATTGCGGCGGGGTATCTTTCCGGCGGCAAAATTGAATACGGACTGATCCCGCTCGGCGCCGTGGGGATGACGATATTCGGCGCGCTGCTCTACTTTCGCGCTCCGGCGGAATTCCTGGCGAGTCTGTTCCAGAGCCTGATTCCTCGAATTCCGGTGGAGCTTGCTGGAAAGATCATATCGATAGGTGTGGCGTGGGCTCGCCTTCGGATATTTGACCTCGGATTGCTGGGTTTCTTCGGCGGGCTGTTTGCGGTGCCTCTGGGCGCCCTTATTCAGCATCGCCCGAAGCCCGAGGAGAAGGGCGGCGTAATTGCCGCGGCGAATCTCGTTTCGTTCGTTGGCATCGCGATCGCCTCTGGTGCCTACTATGTGTTCACAGATATTTTTCATCAGACGCCGGCGGGAATCTTTCTCGATGGTGCGATCCTCACTCTGGTCACAACGGCTTATTCCATCTATCTGCTGCCGGATTCGCTGCTGCGCTTTCTGCTCTGGGCGGCGACGCACTCGATCTATCGCATCCGCGTGGAGGGTCGCAAAAATATTCCGGAGAGAGGAGGCGCGCTATTTGTCTCCAATCACATGTCGTTCGTTGATGCGTGCTTGCTGATCGCTTCGACAGATCGCTCCATCCGCTTCCTGATGTTCAAGGGTATTTACGACCTGCCCTACGTGAAACCGTTTGCCAAAATGATTCGCGCGATTCCCATTTCCTCGGAACTGCGGCCGCGCGAAATGCTTCAGTCCTTGCGCGAAGCCACCAGCGCAATCAAGAACGGCGAAGTGGTTTGCATCTTCGCGGAGGGGCAGATTACGCGCATCGGGCAACTGCTGCCGTTTCGGCGCGGGATGGAACGCATCATGAAGGGAGTTGATGCTCCGATCATTCCGGTGAGCCTCGACGGGGTGTGGGGTAGCATCTTCAGCTTTGAGCGCGGACGTTTCATGTGGAAACTGCCGCGATCCATTCCCTATCCGGTGACGGTGAGTTTTGGCAAGCCGATGCCCGCCACGTCGGCGCCCTTCGAAGTGCGGCGCGCGGTGCAGGAGTTGCAGACCGAGGCTTATTGCCACCGCAAAGAGCACACCCGCACGCTGCATCGTTCGCTGATCCGAGCGGCGCATCGCCATCCGTTTCGTTTTGCGATGGGAGACAAGCGACGCCCGCGAATGAAATGGGGAGAGGCATTGCTGAGCGCGATTTTTCTGGCGCGGAGGCTGCGGAGCGTCTGGAAAGGGCAGGAGATGGTTGGCATTCTGCTGCCGCCCTCGGTGCCGGGCGCGCTCGTCAACTTCGCCGCCACATTGGCGGGGAAAATACCGGTGAATTTGAATTACACCGCGTCGGGCGAATCGCTGGCTTCCAGCGCGGCGCAATGCAAACTGGAAACCGTGATCACGACGAAGCCGCTGCTGGATAGGATTCCGCTGAAGGTTCCGGGGAAAACGATTCTCCTCGAAGAAGCGGCGGCGCGTCCCGGGTTCGGCGAACGATTGGTGGCGCTGCTTCTCTGGTTTCTGCCGGGCGGGATGCTCGAACGCGCCGTGAGTGGGGGTAAGAACAAAACTCCCGACGACCTGGCAACCATAATTTTTTCGAGCGGCAGCACGGGCGAGCCAAAGGGGGTGATGCTGACTCATTACAACATCGCGTCCAATATCGAGCAGAGCGGCCAGATATTCATGTTCGACAGCAACGATAGGCTCCTGGGCGTGTTGCCATTCTTTCACTCGTTTGGATTCACGATCACCCTATGGCTGCCGGCGGTGCTTGGCGTCGGCGTTGCGTACCATCCTAGCCCTCTCGATCTCACCGCCATCAGCGAGATGGTTCGCGATTACCGGATCACTTTTTTGCTGGCCACGCCGACTTTTCTGCAAGCCTACACGCGGCGCTGCTCGCCCGAGGATTTCGGCAGCCTGGAGTTTGTTGTTGTAGGCGCAGAAAAACTTCCCGAGCGGCTCGCGTTGGCATTCGAAGACCGTTTCGGAGTGAGACCGCTCGAAGGATATGGCGCAACGGAATGTTCGCCGGTGGTAGCCGTGAACACGCGAGATTTTCAGGCGCCCGGATTTCGCCAAGTGGGCGCCAAGCGCGGCCACATCGGGCATCCGCTTCCGGGAATCAGCGTCCGCATCGTGGATCCCGAAACGCGCGAACCCCTTCCAGCAGGCGCGCCGGGGCTATTGCTTGTGCGCGGGCCCAACGTGATGCAGGGTTATCTGGGTAAGCCGGAAAAGACGTCCGAGGTATTGCAAGACGGCTGGTATGTTACCGGGGACATTGCGGCTGAAGACGAAGACGGTTTTCTGACAATCACCGACCGCCTCAGCCGGTTCAGCAAGATCGGCGGAGAGATGGTGCCGCATATAAAGGTCGAAGAACAGCTGCACGAATTGGCGGGCGCCACGGAGCAGAAATTCGTGGTCACGGCCGTGCCCGACGGAAAAAAGGGAGAGCGGCTGGTGGTGTTGCACACGCTCAAATCCGAAGAATTGAAATCCGTGCTGGAGAACTTGCCGCAGTCCGGGTTGCCCAACCTGTGGACGCCGCGCCCAAACCAATTTTTCGTGGTCGAGGAGTTTCCGCACCTTGGCACCGGCAAGCTCGACTTGCGCCGGGTCCGCGAATTGGCCCTCCAATACTCGCCCCCGGAACAGAACTAGCGGAAAGGCGCTGCCTTGACCAACCATGGTATCCCGGATCGCAGTTCGACCCGGGCACAAAACCATCCAGGGCCGCTTTTTTGCCGTTCGCACGTTTGCGGTTGCGCAAAGCCAACGGTTTCGCCGAAAATGTATGACGCTGGAGAACATTCGGAATGACGAAAAGCGACAAACACAATTCGTTGCCAGGGCGAGCGGCTGTGACGCTGCGCCGGGATTGTCGCCGAATAAGCTCCGGTCCCGCGAAATAGCCGTTTCCTTGCAGCTAAATCGTTCAACAAGCAACTAGCGGCAACCTGGCATCCACATTGTTTTCCAGTTCTCGAACGACGCGGCCGAGGCGCGCCTTTTGGGGCAAGGACTGATGACGCGTGTCGCAGTAGGTGCTAGCCAGTCACGCGCGGCAGTCCTGCCTCGGCCCGACGCTCGGGAAGAGGTGCGCATTCAGATGTTTTCAGTTGCTCAATCTGAGCGAGAGTGACGTCTTGATTGCCAAGGCGCCCTCGATTCTCGTTCCCCCAATGGCGAATGCTAAAAGACTCCGAGTTTGATGTGCAGGAATTTCTTGGGATCTTTGCGGAAATCGGCGATCAGCAGCCGCATATCTCCTGTGAGACCCGTCATATTGTCGTAGAAGGCTGGATCGGTGAAAAATTTCCCGAGCGTGCCTTGGCTGGAGTTCAGCTTGGCAGAAGCGTCGCGGACATTGGCGGAAGCGTCGCGCAAATTATTGAAAACGGCGTCGTCCGTGGCCAGCTTGCCCAGCGTGCCTTTGCCCGCGCGCACGTCGCCGAGCAGAGCGTTGCTCTTCTGGGCCACGCCCTTGATCTCGTCGTATGCAGTGGGATCGTAGACCAGCTTGCCGACCGTGCCTTTCTGATCGTGCACAGCGGCAAGGACATCATCGAGCTTGCCAACCGCCGAATCCGCTTTGTTGTAGAGCTCATCGGAGGCAACGAATTTGCCGAGGCTGCCTTGCCCCTGCTGAATCGAAGTGGTGATCGCATTTACATGAACGATTGTGTCGTCGAGATGATTGTAGAGACGAGGATCGTTGAGGAACTTGCCGATGGTTCCCTGGCCTCGATTTACTTTGGTGATGATTTGATTGAGCTGGTCGGAAAGAGTGCCTAGATTTTCAACGACATCCGAGCCGCGTTGGACGATCTGTTTCATATCCGCCTGCTCCGATCCTGGAATCACGCCCTTCGTCGGCAGCACGGATCCGGTCAAGCCGCGAGTGACGCTCACGTAACGGTTTCCGAACAGGCCCTGGGTGACCAACGAGGCCGTCGAATCCGTGCGTATCTGATCCTGGAATTTCTTGTCGACGCGCAGCACCAGCGTGATGTTGTGCTGGTGATCTGTAGGGTGCGGAGTCAGCCGGATAGATTCGACGTTACCGACTTCGATTCCATCGAGGGTGACGGGCGCGCCGGCTTGCAGTTCGTCCACCTCAGGCAGATAGGTGACCAGGCGATATTTCGGCCCCAGAAACCCGCCGCCCGTGACGTAGAAAATCGCGGCAACCACGATCAGCAGTCCTACTAAAACGAATACGCCTACTCGAAGTTCGGTCCACGTCAGTTGCTTGCGTTGCGCCATTGCCATCCCTCCTCGGCGGTGCCGTGCTATTCAGCGGAAGCCATAAACATCTTCAGGTAATCGTCGGATGAGTGAAGCAAGTCTTCGGCCGGGCCCTCAAAGTAGATTTTACCGTGTCGCAGAACAAGAACATTGGTAACGGGGTCGCCCTTATGTTGGCCTTCCGTTCCGCGGGACTCTTTGCCATTGTGATCGGAACGAATCACGCGGCCGCTCGCACGGTCAAAAAGGAAGCGAGAGAGCCCGAACGCGTCCTGCACGCGGTGCGTTGCCAGCAGCGACGTCACGCCCTGCAGATCGCGGCCGCGCAGGATCAGCGTAATGATGGTTTGCGAAGTCACTGGGTCGAGGCCGGCCGTGGGAGAATCGTAAAACACGAGCGGAGGATGGTCGACCAACGCGCGGGCAATCGAAACGCGCCGCCGCATTCCGCCGGAAAGCTCCGCCGGATATTTTTCGAGCGTATCCTCCATTTCGACGAACCGCAGAGCCTCGCGCACATGCCCGTCGATTTCCGTTTCCGGGACGTTTTCCTCGCGCAGCCGGAACGCCACATTCTCAGCCACGGTCATAGAATCAAACAGAGCGCCTTCCTGGAAGACGAAGCCCAAATGCCGGCGGAAGTCGAGCAATTCCTCTTCGGACATCCCGCCAATATCGTGGCCCATGACAAAAACGCGCCCCGCATCGGCGTCGAGCAGGCCGGCCGCGATCTTCATCAGCAGGGTTTTTCCGGAGCCGCTTTCGCCAAGCAGAACCTTCGTTTCTCCCGGCCAAACCTCGAATGAGACGCCGCTGAGCACTTCTTGTTCATCGAAGCCAATGTGGACATCGTCGAACACAATAAGCGGTTCGCCCGGCACCATCGTACTGACGTCGCTTACCGGCGCGGGGCGCGGTGGGAGCTGCATAAGCAATTATAGATGGAAAGCGGAACGCTCCACAGCCCGGTTTTCCTCGCGAGGCGCGAGGGAAGCATTGTGGCGATTACCGGCCACCGAAACTTAGGGGTGGAATGCGTACAGCAAGATGCGGGAGAGAAACGCATCCATGACAATGACGGTGACGGAAGAAAGCACGACGGCCGAAGTAGTCGCGCGCCCCACGCCCTGCGTCCCGCCCTTTACACGCAATCCCTGGTAGCAGCCAATCGTGGCGATGACGAAGCCGAATATCAGCGGCTTCACCATGCCCTGAACGATATCTCCCGGGGCCAGCGCGTCAATCGCTCGCGTCCAGAACTGAACCGCGCCGAGCCGAAGCGTGAAATGCGCGACCACGAATCCGCCAATTAGTCCGACAAAATCCGCAACAGCTACCAGAAGCGGCAGCACGAATATTGTTGCGACAACGCGGGGCGTGACTAACTTGCGGATCGGATCCGTACCCAGCGCTCGCATCGCGTCCACTTGCTCGGTGACGACCATGGAACCGAGTTCGGACGCCATTCCCGACGCATTGCGGCCCGCGATGACGATCGCCGTGATCGTTGGTCCCAGCTCGCGCACCAGGGCAAGCGCTACGGCGTCGCCTGTGAGCGCCGTTCCGCCGAAGCGCTCAAATTGAGACGCCGTTTGCAGCAACAGGACAGCCCCAATGAAAAAACCGATGATAAGCACGATGGGAAGCGAGCCGATGCCGATGAAATCCATCTGCTCGAGCACGTCTGACCAGTAGTAAGGGGGTGTGAAAATGTCGGCTATGGAACTCATTGACAGCAGGGAATAGTCCTGTAAGGAAAAAAGCTGGCGCTTGGCCGCATCTCCTATTACCGCCAGGGAGGGAAGCGTTTCGCCTGTTTGGGGCATCGTGTGCGAGGCGGCCCTCGGGTGCAGCCGAATCTAGGGAAGCCTAACGTCCGCCGCAGATGCCGTCAAGCAAACATCGGTCACTGATGCAACCGGGTGCGATCGCGCAGCCGCTAGTTCGCGCGCGGCCTTTACGCCTAGGTGAGCGTCCGGTAGAATCCTTCGGCTGTCTCGAAAGGCAAGCTTTAGAACATGTTGCGATTCGTAACTGCCGGGGAGTCTCACGGGCAGGCGCTGGTGGCCTGGATTTCGGGGCTGCCCGCAGGGGTCCCCGTGGACCTCGATTTTATTGGGCGGGAACTCCACCGGCGGCAACTCGGATTTGGACGCGGCGGCCGGCAACGAATCGAAAAAGATCAAGCGGATATTCTTGCCGGGGTCCGGCACGGCAAGACGATCGGCGCGCCCATCGCTGTGCGCATCGAAAATCGCGATTGGAAAAATTGGGAAAAGGCATTGCCTGTGGAAGATAGTGACGGCGCCGATGATTTGCAGCGCCGGCTCACCGCTCCGCGGCCCGGTCACGCGGACTTAGCTGGTGCGCAAAAATTTAATTTTCACGATGCGCGGTATGTACTGGAACGAGCGTCCGCGCGTGAAACGGCCGCGAGAGTGGCCGCGGGATCGCTTGCCAAGCTGCTGCTGCGCGAGTTTGGGATCAACGTTTTGAGTCACACGATCGCGGTGGGCCATGCGCGGCTGGAACGCGCGGCTTCCTGGGAGGAAATTGTTGCGGTCTGCGAGAATCTCGAATCGCCGCTGCGCTGCGTCGATTCAGATGTGGAAGCGAAAATGAAGGCTGAAGTGGACCATGTGCTGCGCGCCGGCGATTCGGTGGGCGGAATCTTTGAAGTGGTGGCGCGAGGCGTTCCGCCGGGGCTGGGAAGCCATGCCCAATGGGATGAAAAGCTCGATGCGAAGCTGGCGCGGGCGGTCATGTCTATTCAAGCTGTGAAGGCGGTCGAAATCGGCACCGGCGTCACGAACGCGGGCAGCTACGGCTCCGAAGTACAGGATGAGATTGCGTACGACGCGGAGCGGAAGCGTTTTAATCGCATGTCGAATCGTGCAGGCGGACTGGAAGGTGGAATTACGAACGGCCAAGATGTGGTGTTACGCGGGTATCTGAAGCCGATTTCGACTCTGCGCCGAGCGCTTTTGACCGCAGATATGAACACGAAGGAAGCCGTGAAAGCGGCCTACGAGCGCTCCGACGTTTGTGTGGTGCCGGCCGGCGGCGTGGCGGGCGAAGCGATGGTGGCGCTGACGCTGGCTGGGGCGCTGATCGAGAAATTCGGCGGAGACTCCCTCGAGGAAATGCGCCGGAATTTCGAGGGCTATCAGCGGCAATTGGATAACTTCTAGAAGGGAACGGAAAAGGCGCCATGATTCATCCCATTGTGAGGTATGGCGATCCGATGCTCGAAGCGCCCGCGAAGGCGGTGGAAAATTTCGATGAGGAGTTGCAAACTCTGGTCGCGGACATGTTCGAGTCCATGTATGCGGCGAATGGCGTGGGACTGGCCGCTCCGCAAATCGGAATCGGCAAGCGGCTGAACGTGATTGACGTCAGCAACGGGAAAAATCCGGAAGCGAAGATCGTCTGCGCGAATCCGGAAATCGTTCACGCCGAAGGCGAGCAGCGCGAGGAGGAAGGCTGCCTCTCGGTGCCCGGATTTCGCGGATATGTCCCGCGGCCGTTGTACGTGACTATCCGCGCGCAAGACGCAACGGGAAAAGAATTTGAAATGCGCGGCGAAGGGCTGCTGGCGCGCGCATTTTGCCACGAGATCGACCACCTCAACGGAGTACTCTTCATCACGCACCTCAGCATGCTGAAGCGGGACATGGTCAAGCGCAAAATCCGCAAGCTGAAAAAAGCCGGCGAGTGGTAGGCGGCCGTGCCGCTGCGAATCGTATTTTGCGGCACGCCAGCTTTTGCGGTGCCGTCGCTGCATCGCCTAATCGCGCAGCCTGAATTCGAGATTGCCGGGGCCGTCACGCAACCCGATCGCCCGCGCGGGCGCGGCCACGAAGTTCACGGCTCGCCGGTGAAGGATGCGGCCGTCGCCGCTGGAATCCCCGTTTATCAGCCGGAAAAGATTCGATCGGACGAGGCTTACGAATATTTTCGGCGCGTCGCGCCGGATGTAGTAGTCATCATCGCGTACGGGCAGATTGTTCCTGCGCGTCTGATCGAGATGCCGCGGCTGGGCTGGATCAATGTACACGCGTCGCTGCTGCCGAAATATCGCGGCGCGGCGCCGATCAATTGGGCGATCATGAATGGCGAGACGCGCACCGGCGTAACCACCATGCAGATTGACGCGGGTCTCGATACCGGGCCGATGTTGTTGCGGCGCGAAATCGATATCGGAAAGGACGAGACGGCTCCTGAACTCGCGATGCGCTTGGCCGAAGCGGGAGCGCCGCTGGTCGTGGAAACGCTGCGGAAACTCGATCGCGCCGAGATTACACCCACGCTGCAGGACAATTCGCAGGCGACGCTTGCGCCAATCCTCAAAAAGGAGGACGGGAAGATCGATTGGCATCTCAGCGCGCGGAAAATATACAACCGTATCCGCGGCTTGCAGCCTTGGCCCGGCGCGTTTACCAGCTTTCGCGGAAGGAAGTGCCAGATTTGGGGCAAACCGCTCAAACCAGTCGCGGCGGGTGGCGAGCCCGGGATTATCTTGCCGACGCAGGAAGATGGATTGCTGGTGATCTGCGGCGGGCCGTCACCCTCAGTCTTGCGAGTCGAGCACATCCAGGTGGAAGGCCGCAACCGCGTCACGGACTTCGAGTTCGTGCGCGGGGCGCGCATCGAACCGGGTGAGCGCTTCGGCGCGTAGAGCCTCACCATGGGTGTCTCCCCATCCAGAAAAATCGCATTTGAGGTGCTGCGTCGCGTGGAAGGAGAGGGCGCGTACGCAAGCGACCTGCTGCATGCGGCACTGGCTTCGCATGTGAAACCGGCCGACGCGGCGCTCGCCACTGAAATTACTTTGGGTGTTCTGCGCTGGCGAAGGTTTTTGGATTTTCTGCTCGAACGGCATCTCAAGAAACCCGTCAGCCGCCTTGATTTGCCCGTGATACTCGCGCTGCGGATGGGGCTTTATCAGCTACGCTTCCTGAACAAGATTCCGGCGCGCGCAGCGATCAACGAATCTGTCGAACTAGTCAAGAGTGCCCGGAAAAGTTCCGCGGCGGCGCTGGTAAACGCCGTGTTGCGCAAAGCGGAGAACGAAGCGCAGTCTGCCGGTGAAGCATTTTTGTCCCCTGATCTTCCGCTTTCCGAGCGGCTCGGAATTTTGCATTCGCATCCCGCGTGGCTCGTCGAACGCTGGCTTTTGCGGCTGGGTGAACAACGAACAGTTGCATTGTTGCGAGCCGACAATCAGACGCCGAAGCTGAGCTGCGCAGTGCAGGATTTCAGCCGATGCGAGGAAGTGCTCGGCGCGCTGGCGCAAGCGGGCTTGCGAATACAGACTGGAGTGCTCCTCAGGAACGCCTTCTCGGTAAGCGGCGGAAGCCCGGTTCGAACAGAGGCGTTTCGGGCGGGCCAAATTTCCATTCAAGATGAGGCTTCTCAGGCGGTACCGTTGCTGCTTGCAGTTCAAGCGGGAAATCGCGTGCTCGATCTATGCGCCGCGCCGGGCGGAAAGACTGGCGCACTGATACGCGCCGCCGGAAGTACAGGCGTTGTGATTGCAGCGGACCGCCACGCCCACAGGCTCGCCGCCATGCGTATGCAATTGGACCGGCTCGCTTCCGGCAAGGCGCATCTAGTGGAACTCGACGCCGAAGAACCACTCCCTTTCCACGAGAAATTCGACCGCATTCTTCTCGACGCCCCATGCTCTGGGACAGGTACGCTCGCACGGCATCCGGAAATTCGCTGGCGGCTGGAACCAGATCAGCTCGCGGAATCCCATAAGTGCCAAGTAAGAATGCTTCGCGCGGCGCTATTGCAACTCGCTCCCGGTGGAAGGCTGGTTTATTCGACGTGCTCCATGGAGCCTGAGGAAAATGAGGACGTGGTGGAGGAAGTGCTGCGCGACATGCCCTGGGTGGGGCGAATCCCGCGAGCCGAAGCGGCGCAAACACTCACGCCGCATCTCGCGACCCGAGTTGATCCAACCACGCTATTTGGCGGCGACGGATATTTTCGGACGTCACCGCCTCTGCATCACACCGATGGTTTTTTCGCCGCCGTTCTCCGTTCCGCGGATCGTGCATCCGCGCCCAGTCGTGCTAGGCTCATTGACGGAGGAGCGGACGAGTGAATTTCCGGGAGCGCTTGCAATGGATTTTACGGATGGCGCTGCTGCTGTTTGTGCTCTCGTCCGTGGGATTCCTCAGCGCGCTTACGGCCATGCGGTTCGAGATTCAGGGCAGGGAAGTAGCCGTGCCCGATCTCGTGGGTAAATCAGCCAGCCAGGCGAGGCAGATTCTGCGCGGACGCCGGCTGAGTTTGAAAATCGAGGACCGGGTATACAGCAATCTTCCCGTTGACGCCGTGGTCCGGCAAAGTCCGCCGCCAAACATGAGCGTGAAAGCCGGACAGGATGCGCATGTGGTGCTCAGTTTGGGACCGCAGAAGGTGACGATTCCGTCGCTCCAGGACCAAAGCCTCCGCGCGGCGCAGGTAGAGCTGCTTCGCGCCGGAATGCAGCTGGGCGAAGCGTCCAGCATCTACCTCCCGGGCGGCGAGGAAGATTCCGTCCTGCAGCAGGACCCGGCTCCCGGCACCACGGACGTCACAAGTCCTCATGTGGATCTGCTCGTCTCGCTTGGGCCGCGGGCGTCGGCGTTCGTGATGCCGGAACTCGCGGGACTACCATTTGCCGAGGCCGAATCGAAATTGAATGCGTCCGGGTTGAGAGTTTCGAAACTCACCCCGGTCGCGGCGCCCCAGGCGCCTTCCGGCACCGTGGTGGGCCAGTCGCCTGCGCGCGGCCAGCGAGTCGACTCAAGCACGGAAATCGAATTGCAAATCGCGCAATCGCAATAGCTTCTTCGTTTCTTACGCTGGCGTGTCGCCGTTCTGTACATCTCTGGTTGCACGGCCCAAGCCACCTTCTACGAGTGCAATGGGAGTTGCAGGAGTAATGGTACGGGAGGCGGCGGCTGCGACCATCTGCGTAAGGCTACCCCGTTTGGCAATGAAATATTAAGTGGTCTGGCGATCTCTGCCGACGTATGATGTCGCCGATTCGAAATTCATCCCTCTGAGGGAGGTTGCTGCATCACCAAAATTTGAGGAGGTAAAGAATCATGGATAGGCGAAAGATGTTGACGTTCTTGGGAATCAGCCCGGCGTTTCTTACCGGGTTTCCTGCTGGTGCTGAGACGATTCCGGCGCGGGTCTCCTCGGCAAACGGCGGGGGTCACGGGGAAGGCATGATTACAGTCATGAATCCCGCGATAGCAGGCAAGCTAGCGGCCCGCGTTCCTCTCGCGCCACCCCTTGATAGCCTTCAAAACAAAAAAATCTACATGGTCAATCTTTCCTGGGAAGGCCCGGATGCCGCGAACTACTTCTATGGAGCGATGACGGAGTGGCTTGACAAACATTATTCCGGCGTCAAGACGATCGTGAAAGTCACGGCCGACGGCATGTTTGGCAGCGACCCCTCGATCCTGAAGGACATCGTCGCCAGCAAGGCGGACGCCGCCATTGTCGGCGTAGCTGGTTGAAACGGCTGCTGCGCGGCCGTGAGCCGCTGGGCAAAGCAAATCCAGATGCAGTGCAAGATTCCCGCCATTGGCGTCGCCTCTTCAAACATCGTGCATTACGCAACCGGCTACGTTTCCAAATATCAGACGGGCATGCCGATCCGATACGTTTCCGTCCCGTTTCCATTCACCGGCCAACCGCGACTCGTCGACGTAGGTTACGTGTCGGGCAAGGACATGCTGACCGGCCAGCCGTTGATGAGCGCCGTCGTTAATGCGCTCACCGGTCCGCTGACGGCCGAGGAAAAAATCTCTGGCGCGCCATCGGAGGAAGCTCTCGAGCCGAGGTTGCTGCCACCCGACTCGGAAGAGAATCTGCGGCAGTTGTTCGATGACAAGGAATGGACCGATTTCAACTCGATCATCCTTCCCACCGAACGGCGCGTGACGGAGATGCTCAAGGGCACCAGCCACAAGCCCGACGAAGTGATCAAAACGATCAATATCACCGGCGGCGCGCGGCCACTCACCGTGGAGAAAGTCGCCATCAGCGCCGTAATGGCCGGCGCATCGCCGGAACATTTTCCGGTGATTTTGGCTCTGGCAACGCAAGCGCCTTTCGGCAACTCCACCAGCTCGATGGCGAACATGGTGGTGATCAGCGGCCCAATCCGCAACAAGCTCAAGTTCAATTGCGGGACCAATGCGATGGGACCGTACAACAGGTCGAACGCTGTCGTCGGCCGCGCCTTCACAATAATGTCCAAGACGGCGGGCGATCTACGGAACGATGTGAATGCCTGGGAAACTCTGGGCAACACGATGCAGTACAACAATATGTGCTATGGCGAAAACGAGGAGGCTTTACCCGAAGGCTGGGATCCTCTACACGTTCAAATGGGCTTCAAGCCCACGGATAATGTCGTCACCGTGGGAACGGGCTGGAGCAGCATTGCCAGCGTGGGAGCCAGCCAGAGCATCTATCCGACCCATTACCTGATGCGCGACTACATGAGCTCGTTTTGCGCGTCGGGTTCAGCCGCCACCATCGTGATAGATCCAACCGTCGCAGGCCTACTGAAAGACGTGCATGGATTCAAGACCAAGGCCCAATTGAGCGAGTGGTTTTCGCAAAACATTCAGAAGACTGCGGGCTCGTATTGGGGCAACGGCGTCATTCAAAGCACCGCTGTTCCGTTCGCTCTTCAGGGTCTTGAGCCTTACGCGAGCTGGAGAAAGCTGCCGGATGAAGCTCTCATCAAACCATTCACCAACCCCAAGGCCATCCATGTGGTGGTGGCAGGCGGAAAAGTCCAGACCATGTGGTTCGTCACTGATTTTGGCATACGCCGCGGCGTGTTGATTGACGATTGGGCGTAGAGTTAAAATTAAGTTGACCAGCGGCGGGCGCGGGTCGCAAACCCGCGCTCGTGCCTCGGAAGGGAGTGGATTATGAAGCCTCAACTCTGGGCGGGCTTCTTCTTGGGATTCTTGATCCTCATGCTAGCGGCGGTTTCCACCCGCGCTTTGCCAAACAACTCGCCGCAGGCATCTTCCGCGGCCAAGAAGGACCAAGACGCTTCAGCGCCCGCAAAAGAGAAAGTACCTCTCCCGCAGGTGCCGCGCATCACCGCCGAGGAAGTGCAGCGCCTGATGAAGGACAAAGGGAATGTGGTCGTTGTGGATACGGACGATTCCGAGAGTTACGGCGACGAGCACATCAAGGGCGCCGTCAACATTGCTTACGATCCCACAGCCGATCCCCGCGCGCAGGACGAGACGCTCTCAGCGCTTCCCGGAAACAAGTTGATCGTCTTCTACTGCAATTGCCCCCACGAAGAAGATAGCGCTCCCCTGGTGCTGGAAATGTGGCAATTGAATTACGACCACGACAAGGTGAAGGCGCTGCAAGGCGGCCTGACTCGTTGGGAACAGTTGAAGTATCCTCTCGCCGGCACCTCGATAAGCACGGCATCCACAGAAAAGGGGAACTGAGCCAACCTCCTCTGGCAACCACGCACGCGAGCAATCGCCGGTAGATCGGGGTCTGGTCACTGCGACTAGCCGCTTGTCGCTGTGTTAAGATTCACCAGACAGCATGAGCTACGCGAGAATCGAGATCGCGCCGTCTATTTTGGCGTCGAATTTCACCAAATTGGGCGATGAAATTCGCGCAGTTGAAGACGGCGGCGCGGACGTGATACACGTTGATGTGATGGACGGGCATTTTGTGCCCAATATTTCCATCGGGATTCCGGTCGTCGCGTCGCTCCGCAAGGCAACCCAGCTTCCTCTAGACGTGCATCTGATGATTGAACGGCCCGAGGAATACATCGAGGATTTCGTGAAAGCGGGAGCCAATCGAGTGCTGGTGCACGAGGAAGCGACTGTCCATCTGGACCGGGCCCTGGCCATGATTCGCGAGCTTGGCGCGGAAGCCGGCGCGGCCATCAACCCCGCCACGCCGATCGCAATGCTCGCGGAAGTTCTCGATAAAGTGGATACGGTTCTCGTAATGTCCGTAAACCCCGGTTTCGGAGGGCAGCGATTCATTCCCGGAGCTTACGAAAAAATTAGGCAGCTTAACCAATGGCGCGCACGCTATAATCTCGGTTTTCGGATTGAAGTGGATGGCGGTGTGGACGCGGAAAATGCCGCCGAGTTGGCTCAGGCCGGGGCGAACACTCTCGTTGCGGGAACTTCGATCTTCCACACGCCCGACCCGGCGGCGGCAACGCGCCAAATGCGCAAACTGGCAACGCAAGCCCTGAGTCAGAGGGCCTAAAATAGCGATCGGAGTATTAGTGCTGATGAAGAGATATTTTGTGGCGATGGCCGTGGTCCTCTCCTTCGCCGGTTCGTTATCGGCCGGACTGCTGGGGCACAAGAAAGTTAAAATCACGAAGGTAAAGACGCCCGCAGCCCAGAAGAAAGCCGCCCCCGCCGATTCCGCCGAACCTGACAAGGTGCTGTACATGCGGGCAATGGAGGACGTGCAGCACAAAAAGTTCACGGAAGCTCGCCTGGATTTTCAAACGCTGATCAACACCTACCCCGACAGCGAATACTTGGCCAAAGCGAAGCTCGGCGTAGCCGATTCCTTCTATAAGGAAGGCGGCACCTCGAATCTCACTCAGGCCGTGGACGAGTATAAGAACTTTATCGTTTTCTTCCCGTTTCTGGACGAAGCAGCCTACGCGCAGATGCAGGTTGGCATGGCGCACTACCGCATGGCGGAGAAAGCGGATCGTGACAACAGCCAGGCGGAAGCCGCCGACCAGGAATTTCGCACCTTTCTGCTGAAATATCCGCAGAGCCCGCTTGTTCCGAAGGCCAAGCAGTACTTACGCGATGTTCAGGAAGTCCTGGCCGACGGAGACTTCAGGATAGCCCGCTTTTACTACGTGAAGCAGGATTATCGGGCTTCCGCCGCACGTCTGGTGGAGGTTTCAGACCGCTATCCACTCTATAGCCAGAGCGACGACGCCCTCTTCATGCTGGGCAGCATCTATTCGCGCGCGAAGCAAGTCTCCAAGAACGAAGATGACAAAAATCATTGGGCCGACCTCGCCGCCAAGTGCTACGAGAGAATCGTTCGCGACTATCCGCTTTCGGATTCCGCGCCCGAAGCGAAAGCCCGCCTTAAATTAATGGGTATGGCCGTTCCCGCCGCTGACCCGGCCGCCGCGGCGCGAATGCGCAAGGAGCAGCTGTATGCCAAGGAGCACCATCCTAACCGAGTGTTGAAGCTGCCGCTCGCGGTCATCAAATCCAGCCCTGATGTTTCCGCGGCGGCGCACTCCGGCCAGCCGGACCTCAATCCGCCCGATGATCTGATCTCCGCAACGGAGGTTTTGAACCAGGGCGCGGCAGGGCCGACGTTCAGCGTGGTTGGCTCGACGGTCGATGCGTCAAGCGGGAGCGATTCTGGCGGTGGTTCGAACTCCGTTGAGACTGAGACGGTCACGTCGTCCGGCGATTCGACTGCCGCCGATCCGCAGCCCGCGCCTAACGCGGCCACGACTACGCCATCCGCGACAGCCTCCGATCCGCAGTCGGATAGCACGAGTTCAAATGCAGCGACGTCTCAAACCCCCGCTACAGATGCCTCTAAATCCGACACCAAGGCGACCACTGCACCAAGCGACCCCCAATCCGAATCCACCAGCAAGAAAAAGAAGGGCTTCCACAAGATTGTGCCCTGGTAGGCACGTATTTACCCCCTGCTAACAACTGTAGCACTCTAAGCCACCGAGTTCGTTGACGCCCCCGATCTGTGATGGTGCAATAGGGTGAGATACAGACGCAGTTCATCCGCGCAAACGCATGGGGAGTACGGTGCCCAAGATCCTGATCGCCGACGATAATTCCAACGTCCAGAAAACGGTTACGTTGGTCTTCCAGGAGAAAGGTGTCCAAGTCGTCTCCGTGGGCAATGGAGAAGCGGCGGTGCGCCGCATCCCCGATCTCGATCCAGACCTGGTCTTGGCCGATATTTTCATGCCTGTTCGCAATGGGTATGAGGTCTGCGAGTTCGTTAAGAAGGATCAACGCTTTTCGCACGTGCCGGTGATTTTGCTCGTCGGCGCATTTGACCCGCTTGACGAAAAGGAAGCCCGGCGCGTTGGCGCGGATGGCATCCTCAAGAAACCCTTTGTCCCGCCCGATGCTCTGATAGCGATGGTAATGTCCGCACTCGAAAAGAGTCCTCGAGCCGCGGCCGAGCTTGCTAAGGCGAAGGAAGCCAAAGAAGCGCCCGAGCCGCATCCGATGCCGCAACTCGAGGTTCCCGCAAGGAAGGAACCCAAGCCGCTGCCGTACTTCCGTGAGCCGAGCCCCGACGAAGCACCGTTGGCGTACGGGTTCAGCGGCCGCGCTGTGAGCGGTGAAAAGAAACCGGCCCCGAGCGATCCGGCCTCCCTCGCTGCCGAACCGGCCGATATTGACACCGGATTCGATGACGCAGCTGACTGGCGGCGCGGCGCCAGGGATTTCGAAATTCCCGCCGAGGCGGCGAACTTGCCGGCATTTTCGTCCGATGAAGACTGGGAATCGGCTGCGTCTTCGTCGCTAACTGAAGTTGCGTCAGGCGCGGTTGCCCCGCGAGAAGCGGACCCGCCGGCTGCCGTGCCCTTCAGGCCGCAAGCGTTGAGCGAGCTCGAAAATTCCGCGGACGATTTTTTTGAACCAGAGGCCCCATCCGCGGCGGCCGCTCTGCCCGAAGAGACAGCCGAACCCGGCTTTGAGCGGCTTTTCGCGGAGTCCAGATTGGACGAATCGCCCGCCCCACAGTCCAACACTGAGCACACACCGGACCTGCCGGCACAAGAGCCCCATTGGATGGACGCTGTTGCGGCCTCTGCATCGCAGCTTCCGCAAAGCGATTGGATGACTGCGCTGGGCGAGCAGCAGGCGGAGCGAGCCTTGGCTGACGTGCCTGGGCAACTGACCGTCAGTGAGGCCAATTCCGCTTTAGTGGAAGCGCCGGCGGAATCCGCTGATCGCCTCGATCCCGCTGTGCGTCCCGCCGGCGAAGAGGCATTCTTCGCTGAGCAATCCGAGCCGGCCGAACCAGCGCAAGATTTTTTCCTTCCCGAACCGCCGGCCCCCAAAGTGAGCGAGGAGTTTGAAGCCCAGCCCTTTGCAAGCGCAGGCTTCCCCGCGGAGCAATTCTTCCCGTCCGAAGAAGATGATCGGGCAAGCACGAATCAGATTTCGTTCAAGGATCCAGCCCTGGAGGAACCTCCGGCGGTCCACGTAACGCCCGAGCCGTTGTTGGTGGATGAGGAGCCGCACCGATCCGCGGAGTATGGTTCGCATGCGGAGGCGCTTCCGCCCACCCATTCGTTTTTCGTGCCCGAAGCTGATCAAGCGAGGATAGACGAACAAGCGGCGCAGGATGCACAGGCGCCTGATAGCGCCCCCGTACCGCTGCTTTCCGCCGGTGCCGATGTCAGCGAGCGCATCCCAACTGGCCATCCGCCGAATCGCGAAGCCCTCGCTGATATTCCATTCCTCGTTCCTCCGCCGGGCTTCCGCCCGGACGCCCCGCAAGAGTCTGCTGCGGACTCTGACACGGTGGACGCGGTGGTGCAAAAGGTCCTCGAAAAACTCGGACCGCAGCTCCAGGAGCTGCTTGCACAGGGCGTTCTCAAGCCCTTGGTGGAAAGCCTTCTGCAAGATGAGTTGACGAAAAAGGAAAGATAGCGCTTCCTTCCCCAAAAAGTGACGGTTAGAACTGCTGCCACTCCTTGTTTTCAATGACTTAGAGCGGCTCCTACTCGGACCATGTGTCGATAAGAGAATTGCGTGTTCGACGGTTTCCGGAGGTCGGCTTCGCGAAACGAAATGCGCGCAATCGCGGTCCAGTCGGCTTCGCCCGTCCCTTGAGCTGCGGCGGCCGACACGCGGTCGCGAGGCAGACTGGCCATCGGCGTGGGTACGAAGGCATCTTCGGCGGCTTTCTTCAGCGTGTAACCGCTCGTTCGCCGCTCTCCGCTTTTTGAAAATCCGGTCGCCAGCCGAGTTCAGCAAGTATCCGGCTACCGGACCGCAAGAGTTCCCTCTTCACGCGATCGAGATCATGAAACAACAGCTTGCCGTCGCGTTTGCGCCACTCGCCCGCAATCATCACCGAATCGATGTTTGCCAGATTCGCTTGCATGATTACCGTTGCAACGGGATCGTGGACCGGCCAAAGATTCAGCGCGTCGGCACGGATGAGCACAAGATCGGCCTGTTTGCCTGGAGCAATCGTGCCGATCCGATCTTGAAGGCCGAGCATCCGTGCGCCTTCGACCGTGATCCACGACAGAGCTTCGCGGACCGGAATCGTGGAAGTGTGCGGAATACCGCCGGTGGCGGCGCGGTGCTCTGCGTTATCGAGAGAGCGCTGATGCGAAAGCGCGATCCGCGCAACAGTCAGCATATCTCCGGAAATCACGCTCTCGAGATCCACGCCCAGCGATGGCGCGGCGCCCAGCTTGCGCAACCGGCCCGTGATCGGGTGCCCGTGCCCCTGAGCCATCTCGTCTTCGGGCGCGACTGAGAACGTCACGCCACGATCGACAAACCGGGCCAATCTCTCGTCGGAGAGGTCATTTCCATGGACGATGTTGACGAAATCCTGAACGAGATCTTCCTGCTCGAGCACATCCCAGCCATTCGGAGTTTTCGGGGGGCTGCCGCCTTGGTGCATCGAAGCGATCAGGCGGAGTTCGCGCGCCAGTCGAAAATCGTGCAGCGCGACATCCAACGTCGAAAAATGTGGGCCCAGGATTGCGAGGCCGAGTGTGAGCAGTTGGTCTCGCGAAGCGAACGGGCCGCGCAGTAGGCGCTCGACTTCGCTCCGTGGGTGCGGAACCTCGGAATAGTGCGGCTGGCCCGGCTTCGGATCGGGTTTCGGTGAACCGTGGAAGAAGGCGGCGCGGATTCCGGATTCACGAAGGCCTTCAATTGCTGCATCAGTGTGCGCCGGAGTCGGATTATTGTGGCACCAATCGACCAGCGTGGTTGTGCCGCAGTTCACCTGGTTCAAAGCGCCCGCGAGCGTGGCGATGCGGATATCTTTGGGAAGGAACCGTGTCGCCAGACCCGCGTGAACCCAGCGAAAGTATTCGAGCAGCGTCCAATTCGAGGAGATCGCGCGCAGCCCCGTCTGCCAGGTGTGCATGTGGGCGTTCACCAGGCCAGGGATCACAATGAACGAGCGACCGTCGACGATTTCCGCGTCAGGCGCGTGTATGCGGGCGCCGACGGCCGCGATGCGCTGGTCTTCTATCAGAATGCTGCCGGGCCGCAGATCTCCCGTTTGGGAATCCATGGTGATGACGGCGGCGTCCTGAATCAGCACTCTGCGCATGAATCGTCAACTCCGCGATAAAGTCTCGTCGAGTTTCTTTATCACAAAGAATCCGCGGAAGATATAGAAGTTCGTTTTGTATTCCCTATTTTCAGAGGCCCATTCACACCAAGAAGTCGGGTTCAACGATCACTCGGCTTTCTACGGGATATCATTTTCCACGCGAAGCCCGCACTCACAAGGGACAAACCCGCGCAGATCAGCATGATGAAGCGGAAGCCGAAGACAAATGCTCGCTCGATGGAGACGCTGATCGCGGCAGCCATCTGCGAATCGATTCCAGCCGGAACCGTTAGTGCAGCGAGCCTGATTTCGTTAGCCTGAAGATAGTGCATCGCTGGCGCCGGGACGGCTAAATCTGACAGGCTGCGATTCAGACGAAAGGCGAAGGCACCGGTCATCGCGACACCCAGAACGGCAATGGCAAGGAGTCCCGCGACTCGGGCGACAGCGTTGTTGATGCCGGAGGCCGTCCCGGCGCGATTCTGGTCGATTGCATTCATGACAACGGTGGTCAAAGGAGCGACGCTGACGGCCAATCCGATACCGAGCACCACAAAAGCGGGGAAAAAAGTCCGCCAGTAACTTCCACCCGCCGATGGTGCTGCGAAGAGAAGAAATCCCGCCGCCGCGATGACTGGACCGATAATCAGCGGACGCCTCGGCCCATAATGAGCAACAAGTCCGCCGGACCAGCGCGACAGCAGGAACATTAGCAAAATGAAGGGAAGTGCGGCGGCGCCCGTGGCCGTCGCCGAATAGTGTTGTATCTGGATTAGGTCCAATGGAAACAGAAAGAAGAAAATTCCGAGGGCGGCATACAAGAACAAGGTAAGCAAGTTGGCGCCGCTGAAGTCTCGAGAATGGAATAGTCCCAGCGGTACCATGGGAAAACTGGCGCGAGATTCGATGAAGAAGAAGGCGATCAGGGACATGCCTCCGATAATCAAAGCTCCCCAGACGTATGGATCACTCCAGCCCAGGCTCGCGGATTCGATGAACCCATACGCTAAGCCGGCTAAACTAATCGTGGCGGCGAAGGCCCCCGCCCAATCGACACTTCCTGATGCATAGTTCCTACTTTCGGGAACCCGCCATAGTGAAAGCACAATCACCGCCGCCGCAACGGGTACATTGATGAAGAATGCCCAGCGCCAGGAAGCGTGCTCAATTAACCAGCCGCCTAGAACTGGCCCGGCGGCGGTTGTGATCGCTGTGAAACCGGACCATGTCCCGATGGCGCGACCGCGTTCTTTTTCCTGGAAGGAGGCGCTAATGATTGACAAGCTGCCAGGCACAAGAAACGCAGCACCCAGTCCTTGGACAGCCCTCGCCAGCACCAACTCGTGGATGTTTGGCGCGAGGCCGCAGCCGACAGACGCAACTGCGAAAACCGCCACGCCGATTAGGAACATTCGTCTACGGCCATACAAATCGCCCAGCGAACCGCCCACTAGAATCAGCGCGCCGAGAAGCAGTCCGTAAGCCTCGACGACCCATTGAATGTCCGTAACAGTGCCACCAAGGCTCGTTTGAAGGGCCGGTAAGGCCACGTTCACAACCGTACTGTCAATGAATGCCATGCTGGACCCAAGGATCGCCACGGCGAGAATCCACGGTGCTGCTCCTGGCGGGCAGGGAATCGCGGCGCGCCCCGATTCAAGTACGGCTTCGTCACATGGCGGCTTCATAAGTGCGTTTTTCCAGGTGGGAGAGAAACCGGGTAGTTACATTCTGTTTTTCGAGAAATCCGATGGAGCTACAGTTGAGAGAGTTGGGGTGAGCGATGGGATTTGAACCCACGACCCTCGGTGCCACAGACCGATGCTCTACCAGCTGAGCTACGCTCACCGCCCGGGAAAATGATAGCACGTCGGCGAACGCGGGACTACGCCTCGGGGAATTGGCGCACGAATGAGATGGTTTGACGGCTTGGTCGAGAGGAGGCGATTCCTGAATTGAATTCACCAATTTGAGGGCGCTGTGGTGAGTGCCAATGCGGTCGAATGGGCACAATACGAGGATACAAAGAAAATCTTTACACGAGGGGTCGAATTCGCGCAAGTACCTGTTGGTGTAAAGAAAAATCGTCTACGGTGAAGTCGATCCGGGGCCTGTTTTTGAGGCGTGCGCGAAGGCGAGGGCCTTTTTAGATTAGGTTTTGCGGCGGAAGGGAATTGGGGCGGAACGTTTCTGCGGCTCAGAGCACAGCTTGAGGTGGGTGCGAGCTTCGCCGGCCCACAGGCCGTTGGGAGCGAGGCGGAGGTAGAGCAGCCACTCCGCGCGAGCCAAATCGCGCTCTCCTCGTTTTTCGTAGGCGAGCGCCAGGTTGAAGTGAACGTCCGCGTGGGCCGGCATCGAATGGGCCGCGCGGACCAAATGCTCGATAGCCTGGTCCATGTCGCCTCGCTCTTCGAGGACACATCCCAAGTTGTAGCGGGAAATTCCATTTAGGGGATCGAGCCGCACGGCGCAAGCAAATTCAGAGAGCGCCTCATCGGAGCGTCCCATTTGATAGAGCGCCACACCGAGATTGATGTGTGCATCCACCCATCCGGGCGAAAGTTCGAGGACGTGGCGATAGTTCTCGACGGCCTGCGGCAGAAGTTCGGACTGCATCTCGCAATCGAGGGCGGCTTGAAAAAACTGTTCCGGGCTTGGACTGGCCATGGAATGAAGCTTCGAGGATGGAGCGGCGTTGAACGGAAAAGCCCACTGCTGCTTGATCGGACTGAACGGCCGCGCGGCGCCTGGAGGAATTACCAGGACGTCGCCGCCTTGATCGAGAAACTGAAATTCCTGCAACGGCTGCTTGGAGGTGCCGAACTGTTCCTCGATGAGCTTCAGGGCGCGCCGGACACGCAGCGCCGGAACGCGCCTTTCCGTCAATCGCTGGAGGGTGCGTAAAGCCACCAGATCGCCGAAGCTATAGAAGCGCTCTCCCCAGCGCGTCCGAGGACGCACCAGCCGTAGCCGTTCCCAATAGCGCAGGCGGCTCGCATCAAGGCCAAGCATGCGTCCCACTTCTCCTCGCGTATATCTCTGCGACAACCCAGATTCCCCCGTGGTGGTGCTTTCGCGAATGATTATGCACCCATTGTCAACGGGCATGGCGTGGAGGTTGGTGTAAAGACTGTGGAAATCATCCGGGACGATTACTAACAGACCACACGGGAACTCATGCGGATTGAACAGCCTTCGCCGCTTGCTAGACTTTGAAGGATACCTGCCCTCCACGATGGCTCTCGAAAACACGGAACGGCTGTACCTGGAGCGCCAAGTGACGCTGGCGCGCGCGGTGATCGCCGCGCTGTCACTCGTTGCGCTGCTGGAAACTTCCGCCGCTCCTGTGAGTCGGCTATCGATCGTGGTTCTAGCGTCCTACTTGACCATGGCGCTGGTAGCCGCGCTCGCCGAGCGTTTCCTGAGCGAGACGCGGCTGCGGATTCCGCTGGCCGCGGACTTCGTGGTGCTGGCCGCTTTCCTGTATTTGACTCCCTCGGTTTCGGCATTCTGGTTTCTCTTCCTGTTCACGGTATTCGCGCTGGCGACTCGAGGGAACATGAGGGCGTTGCTGGTGCTGGTGGGCGTTGCGACCGTTGCAATCATCGTGCGCGTGGCTGTGGAGGAGCCCTTTCGTTGGCAGAGCATCGGGCATTGGGTAGTTATCGGCATAGGAACGCTGGTTTCCGGGCTGGGAATGGGATTTCTGGGCGCGCGCGAGCAGCAGCACATCGCGCGGCAGCAGTTCCTGGAGAGAATTACGGGTCTGCTGCAATTCGAGCGCGGCTTGAATGGGTCAATTCGCAAAATGTTGGGCGAGCTGGTGTTGGCTTTCCAATGCGAACGAGCATGCCTGGCGATCCGCGATGATGAATTGGAGCGGCTCTTTATCTGGAAGGTTCGTTCGGACAACTCCGAGCCGGGCGGGCCCGAGGCGCTTTCGCTATCGCGTTCCGACATTTTTTTGCTCGACTCGCTGGAAGTCTCGATGGGCTGGAACAGTGGAAACGGCGGCAGAGGCCGAGGTTTCGGATGGGACCGCCGAAGTGGCGCGCGCTTTCGGAACGTCGTAGCGCCTCTGGAATCGACGCGCAATGAATTCGGAGCACACTCATTGATGGCCGTGACGATCGAAGCAAACGGGCGTCCGGCGGGCCGCGTGTTGCTGGCGAACCCCATCGAATCGCGGCGGCGCTTTACAGCGGCAGACTTGCGCTGGCTTGAACAAATCATCCGGCACATTGCACCGCCGCTGGAGAATATCTTTCTGCTGAGAAGCTTGCGGGCGCGAGCGATCGAGGCCGAGCGGAGCCGCATCTCGCGCGACCTGCATGACGGGATCTTGCAAACGCTGCTCAGCTTGAAGATTCAGCTCGACGTGCTGCGGCGGAAGCTTCCGGAAAGGCCTGAACAAGCGTGCCAGGAATTAGCCGGCCTGCAGAAAACCATCCAGCAGGAAAGCGAGGAGTTGCGCCGGATGGTGACGGACCTTCGCCCCCTGCGTGTGGAAAGCGCGGACATGCGGGAGTTGATGCATGGGTTTGCCGAACGCTTCCGCAGCGAGCATGGCCTGGCAGTGGATCTGTTCATCGAAAACCGCGATCTGCGGCTTCCGGATCGCGTTTGCCGCGAGTTATTTCAGATTTACCGTGAGGCACTGCATAACATAAAAAAGCATGCGAGCGCCAGCCACGTCGTGGTAAAACTAGAGCAAGACGAGGTGAAAGTCTGTCTCGTCGTGGACGACAACGGCCGTGGATTTAGTTTCTCGGGGCTGTATAGCAGCGAGGAATTGGACCGGTTGCGTCTCGGGCCAATTTCGATCAAGGAACGGACCCGAGGAATGGGTGGCACTCTGACGGTAGAATCAAACCCTGGGCACGGAGCCCGTCTGACAGTCGAAATTCCATTGAATTAACATGCCGAAAACAAAACAGGCCATCCGAATCCTGGTTGCGGACGACCATGCGATCTTCCGCGATGGGCTGCGCAAGCTTCTCGAGGTGACCGACGAGGTGGAGATCGTCGGCGAGGCGTCGAACGGCGTCGAATGCACGAAAATGCTGGCTAAATTGAAGCCGGACATTCTCCTGCTCGATTTGCGGATGCCCGAGAAGGACGGCTTGGGGGTTCTGGAAGAGATCAATTTCGATACGCTTCCCACTCGAGTGATCGTTCTCACCGCAGCGGAGGACGACCGCGACGTGGTGCGAGCCATGCGCCTGGGTGCGCGCGGAGTGGTTTTGAAGCAGTCCGCGAGCGACCTGCTGCTGAAGAGCATTCGCAAGGTCTACGACGGGGAAATCTGGCTCGATAATCGCATGACCGCCGAGGTGATCGACGCTTTCAAGAAATCCTCCGAATCGGGACAGCGGCGTGAAAAGCCCCTATTGAGCGACCGCGAAAAGGAAATCGTGCAGTTGGTGGCCCAAGGGTTCCGCAACAGGGAAATCGGCGAAAAGCTCTTTATCAGCGAGCAGACTGTAAAAAATCATCTTCACAATATCTTCGACAAGCTGGGCGTTTCCGATCGCCTCGAACTGGCTCTGTACGCCATCCATCATCGTCTGATTGACCAGGCGTAATCGGGCGTAACCCTCCGGCCATGGACATCTGACTCTTTCTCTTGGACTTACCTAGCCTGGTACTACCTATCGCACCGACTCCGACACAGTACTTCTGTACCAGCGGGGCTATGGCGAATTGGCCCTCTTGCTCTATTGGCTGAAGTTGGGCGCAACTCTATCCTGGATGGGCAATTGGAAGATGTGAAGGAGTGCCTTGTGTCATTGAAAGAGAGACGTATTTCCCGGCGGTTCCTGATGCGATTGCCGCTGACTGTCCGCTGGACGGATGAGAACGTGGTCGGAGAGGCCGCTACGGAATCGCGCGAGGTTAGCTCCCGGGGCTTATATTTTCATCTGCCCAAGAGCCTCAAGAGCGGATCGCCCGTTGAAATCGTTATGACCCTTCCCCATGAGTTGACTCAGGCGGGGCCGGTACGGGTTCGCTGTCTAGGCCGCGTGTTGCGGAGTAGCCCCGAAAATTCAGGAGAAGTGGGCGTGGCTGCGGCCATCGAACGCTACGAATTCATGCGGAACGGAGAGCATGCCGCATAAAGGTTCTTACCCTGACCCTGCGGAGGGGTGAGAAGAGGCCGGGCGCTCGGGTCCCTCAGCCTAGCGCTCGGCCGTTTTAATTTGTTTCAGTTTTGCCACCCGCCAGCTGGCCTTTGCACCAAGAATCGCTACCTCCCAAATGACTAGGGCATCGTGCGGGTAATTCAGGTTGACAAAGTCTATTAAATAGGTAGACTTAGTTCTATAAGAGGAAATCAAGCGATGCGTATTTCTCAACGAGGGCTTTACGCGCTGCAGGCTCTGACCGTGCTGGCACGGCGTCCGGACGAAATCGTCAAGATCAAAGCCATCGCTGCCGAGGAGCACCTGCCGGAAAAGTTTTTGGAGGCGATTCTCTTGGAACTGAAGCGGGCGCGGATTGTGGTCAGCCTCCGCGGCGTTAACGGTGGCTATCAGTTGAAGCGCGCGCCGCGGCGAATTTCCCTGGGCGAAGTGATCCGCAGGATCGATGGGCCACTCGCGCCGTTCGAGGATTTCGAGTCCTTGCGCCGGCGCGTAAACACCGATCGGAAACACCGCGCTCTGTTCCGAATTCTTCTGGACGTTCGAAACGCTACCGCCAATATTCTGGATTACACCTTCCTTTCAGACCTCTGTTGTCGTAGCCACAGCTAAGTTCCCCGCAGTTTGCCACCTGCGATTATCGGAATATTTTCACCCTATTGTTGCGACGAGCGCCGGCTTTAGAGGCGCAAGACTCAGACTCTAAGAAATGGGAGGTTTTCATGGTGATGCGCTCGGAACATAAATTGAAGCGAAGCTTCACGGCGCTAATTCTCGTGCTCGGCATGGCCCCCTTGTCGTGGGGTGGGCCACCCGGAGATGCGGCTCCTTCATCGCTGCAGCTGGAGCTGGAGCAATTGAAGGCGAGCGTTCAAGCTCAGTCGGCAGCGATCGACGAGCACAGCAGGGAACTTGAAGGCGAACAAGCCGCCCTTCGCGAAGAGATGAACCGGATAGCGGCCCTGGAGGCGAAGCTGGGCGGCACGCCGGATGCCTCCGGTAGCGCGGCACGCGAGACTTCAGCGGAGCCCATCTCGACGCCGAAGGAGCAGCTCGAGAGTCAGACACAGACGCCGCAAGACCTCTCCAACCGGATCGGCAATTTAGAGGATAGGCTCAAAACTTTTGGCCCGTTTTCGTTCAGCGGCGATTTTCGATTGCGGGACGAGCCCTTCTTCGGGGGGCCCGCTAATGAGTCGCAGGACCGGAACAGAGAGCGCTTTCGCCTGCGGTTCAATGTGGAGGCCAAACTGAACGACGACTTTAGCGGCGGCTTCTCCCTGGCCTCAGGCGATGTGAACGATCCCACCACTACGAATCAGACGGTGACCGGCTTCTACGCGCGTAAGCCCATCGCCATCGACAAGGCCTTCATCGACTATACGCCCCATCAATTCAAGGCGCTCACTCTGATTGGTGGGAAATTCGGATACCCGTGGTACAACACGGAACTCACCTGGGATAAGGACCTCAATCCGGAAGGCCTGGCGCAGACCCTCGTATTCAACCTGCGCACTCCAGTCCTGAAGAAGATCGCATTCGTCGGCTTCGAGTTGCCGTTTGCCGAAGTCGCCGGCGTATCGCTGAATAACCAGAGCATTGTCCAGAGCGTTACTTATGGCGGCCAGATCCAGACGACGTGGCAGCTCGCTCCCTGGTTGAAGTTCGGTGCGTTTTCCGGCTTCTATAATTTCCACAACGCCGACCCGATTGCGTTGGCTTTGGCAAAGGCGAATTCGAAAAACCCACAGACTCCTTTTACGGGGCTGCTCCCACTCGGGACGGGCAACACCGTCCAAAATTCGATCTATACCACCACCGCGACGAGCTTTATCACCAGCGGCACGACAAATGTGCCAACGGGCGTCACCACGATTACCAACGCCCAGTTCGCGTCGAAATTCGGTTTGCTCGATTCGCTGGCGCGCTTCGATATCACCACACCGTCCGCGAAGTGGCCCATCGCCCTCATCGGCGACTACGTGCAGAACACCGAGGCCTGCGCAAACTTGCCTAATATCGCGCTTCCTCCGGCAAACACGGCCCCGTCATCGAAGGGCCCCGGAATCGAGTACTCGCAGTCGGTCAACTTCGCATGCAATTCGCACCAGCGCCGTGGCTATTGGGCGGAAGCGCAGGTGGGACGGGCGCAGAAACGAGGGGACTGGCAATTCGATTACGCGCGGATGTTCATCGAGCGCGAGGCGGTTCTCTCCAATTTCGATTACAGCGACATTCGCCAGGGCAGCAACGTGACCCAGCATCGCGCCATGGTCATCTACCAGGCGCATCGCAACGTTCAACTCTCGTTCACCGCGCTGATCGGCCGACCGCTCAATTTCGACAGTACGAAGCCGCCGGAAGACTGGCTCAAGCGGTTGCAAATGGACCTGATCTACTCATTTTGAAAAGCCGGCATGAACTGCAGAAGTTCAAAGGAGAAACGAGATGAGATTGCTTTCTAGGTCGAGGACTTTGGTTGTCACGCTCGGTTTGATTGTAGCTTTTGGGATGTTCGTGAGAGTGCGCGCCCAAGGCGGAGTGACGATCTTGAATGTTTCCTACGATCCGACGCGCGAGCTATATCAGGACTACAACAAGGCCTTTGTCCAATACTGGAAAGCCAAGACCGGCCAGACCGTCACGATCCAGCAGTCGCACGGAGGGTCGGGAAGCGAGGCCCGCGCCGTGATCGATGGATTGCCCGCTGATGTCGTCACGCTGGCTTTGGCCTACGACATTGACGCCATAGCCCAAAAGGCAAAACTCCTGCCGGAGAATTGGCAGTCGCGGTTGCCCGACAACAGCACGCCGTACACTTCGACGATCGTGTTCCTGGTGCGGAGCGGAAATCCTAAGCACATCAAGGATTGGGGTGATCTCGTCAAGCCGGGAATCTCCGTGATTACGCCCAACCCGAAGACGTCTGGCGGCGCGCGGTGGAACTTCCTGGCAGCTTGGGCATATGCGCTGAAGCAGCCGGGTGGCAACGAGGCGAAGGCCACGGAGTTCGTCACACGGCTTTACAAGAACGTTCCCGTGCTCGATTCCGGAGCACGAGGTTCCACCAACACCTTTGTCGAGCGGGGTATCGGCGACGTCCTGCTGGCTTGGGAAAACGAAGCTTTCCTGGCCATCAACGACCTCGGGCCAGGGAAGTTTCAGGTGGTCGTGCCGTCGCAAAGTATTCTGGCCGAACCTCCCGTGGCGGTGGTGGACGAAAATGCGGATCGAAAAGGGACGCGGACCATTGCCGAGGCTTATCTCAAGTATCTGTACTCACCGGAGGGGCAAGAGATCGCCGCCAGGCACTACTACCGGCCACGACTGGAATCGGTTGCAAGGAAGTATGCCGCCCGGTTTCCCGAGGTGAAGCTCGTCACGGTGGATCAAGTATTCGGCGGCTGGCGGAGTGCACAGAAGACTTTTTTCGCCGATGGCGGCGTGTTCGACCGAATCTACAAGCCAGGCCAATAGGCTAGCCGCTGAGACTCAATGTCTATCATCCTTAGAAAACGCAGCGTCTTGCCGGGATTCGGCCTGACCCTAGGCTTCACGCTGTTTTACCTGTGCTTGGTTGTTCTGCTTCCGCTCTCGGCAATGTTTCTGAAGACGTCTGCGCTAAGCTGGCACGAATTCTGGCACATCGTAACGTCCGCGCGGGCGATGGCATCGTATCGTCTCAGTTTCGGCGGGTCGCTGATCGCGGCTTCGGTCAACCTGATTTTCGGCATGCTCGTCGCCTGGGTGCTGGTGCGCTATGATTTTCCTGGCAGACGTCTGCTGGATTCCCTCGTCGATCTTCCGTTTGCCCTGCCAACAGCGGTTGCCGGCATCGCGCTCACGACGGTTTATTCCTCCAACGGTTGGCTTGGACGGCCGCTGACGGCTGCGGGCATTCACGCGGCATACTCGCGGCTGGGAGTAGTGATTGCACTCACGTTCATCGGATTGCCATTTGTGGTCCGGACAGTGCAGCCGGTCCTCGAGGATCTCGACAAGGAACTCGAAGAGGCGGCGGCGAGTCTCGGTGCCGGCCGTTGGCAGACGCTCACTCGAGTCCTCCTTCCGACAGTCCTTCCCGCTGCGCTTACGGGCTCCGCACTCGCTTTCGCGCGGGCCGTTGGCGAGTATGGCTCCGTGATTTTCATCGCGGGTAATATGCCGATGAGAACGGAAATCACTCCTCTCCTGATCGTCACCAAATTGCAGGAGTTTGATTACGCCGGCGCGACGGCCATTGCGGTTGCAATGCTGATTGTTTCGTTTGTGCTGTTGTTGGCGATGAATTTGTTGCAAAAGTGGAGCAGCGATCGAGGTGAGAAGGGCCCATCGGTGAACGTTGAGAACTTGGTTCCTATGGGATCTGTGGGCCTGATGTACGGTTCGGGAGAGAACAGGTAGCGGCCGTTCTGCCGCTGGGAACGAAGATGGCCGGGTCGTCCGTCACATTTCGTGCGCCAAGCGTGCCGGTTTCGCGCAGGGCGGTAAAGGAAGCAACCTCGGAGCCGGCGGCTGTCCGCTATCTTCTGATATTCGTTACGGCATTGTTCCTCGCCGTCTTTCTCCTTTTGCCGCTTGGTATAGTTTTCTCCACGGCTTTGGAGAAGGGAATCACCGCCTACCTTCAGACATTCCACGATCCCGATACATGGGCGGCTATTCGGCTGACTTTGTTGGCCGCCGCCATTGCCGTTCCTTTGAACTTAGTTTTCGGCGTTGCCGCAGCCTGGGCGATCGGGAAGTTTGAGTTTGTCGGGAGAAGCTTCCTGATTACTTTGATCGACCTGCCATTCTCCGTGTCGCCTGTGGTTTCGGGATTGATTTACGTATTGCTATTTGGGTTGCAAGGCCTTCTCGGACCTTGGCTCATCGTGCATGGCATGCGAATCATCTTTGCTGTGCCCGGCATTATCCTGGCGACGATCTTCGTGACGTTTCCATTTGTGGCGCGTGAGCTGATTCCGATGATTCAAGCCCAGGGAAACGACGAGGAAGAAGCTGCCTTAACCCTCGGCGCCAGCGGCTGGCAGACTTTCTTCCGAGTGACGCTGCCGAACGTTAAATGGGCCCTGCTGTACGGCGTCGTTTTGTGCAATGCGCGCGCAATGGGTGAATTTGGAGCCGTCTCCGTTGTCTCCGGTCACATCCGCGGACTCACGAACACGATGCCGTTACACATTGAAGTTCTCTACGATGATTACCAATTTGTGGCTGCTTTTGCGGTGTCTTCGCTACTAGCACTTCTGGCTCTGATGACGCTTGTCCTTAAGAGCATCGTTGAATGGAAATCAAGACTCGATTTTTCCCGCCAAATTGCAAACGACAGGCGAGAGGACCTATGAGCATCAGCGTTTGCAACGTGACAAAGAGTTTCGGGCCGTCCTTCAAAGCATTGGACGATATCAGCCTGGAAATACCGGCGGGCAAATTGGTCGCCTTGCTGGGTCCCTCCGGTTCGGGAAAGACTACGCTTCTCAGGATTATTGCTGGTCTTGAATTTTCGGATTCCGGAACGGTGCAATTCGATGGCAAGGACATCACGGACCAGACAGCCCGGAACCG
The DNA here is from genome assembly GCA_963702375.1 of uncultured Acidobacteriota bacterium. GTDB lineage: Bacteria > Acidobacteriota > Terriglobia > Acidiferrales > UBA7541 > Palsa-295. Next base: position 480,880 of record CAVPCI010000007.1, on the reverse strand, counting down.
GCACGTAGGTTTTGTATTCCAGCATTACGCACTATTTCGTCACTTGACGGTATACGAGAACATCGCCTTCGGGCTCCGAGTGCGTCCTCGGCGCCTGCGGCCTTCTGAAAATCAGATTCGCAATAAAGTTGTTGCGCTGCTCGATCTCATCCAGCTGCAAAACCAAGCGCGGCGCTATCCATCCCATCTTTCCGGCGGCCAGCGCCAACGGGTTGCACTTGCGCGGGCGCTAGCAGTAGAACCGAGCATCTTGTTGCTGGATGAACCCTTCGGCGCGCTTGACGCAAGAGTCCGGCAAGAATTACGCCGCTGGCTGCGGCAACTCCACGAGGAGATTCATATCACGAGCGTATTCGTCACTCACGACCAAGAAGAAGCTCTCGAATTGGCCGACCTGGTTGCCGTGGTTAATGACGGACGGATCGAGCAGGTAGGCAGCCCCGAGGAGGTTTACCACAGGCCGGCCAGCTCGTTCGTTTACAATTTCCTAGGCAACGTGAACTTATTTCATGGCCGCGTCGATAACGGCAGGGCTTACATCGATGACAGAGCGACCGGGAATCTTGTGTTCGTCCGGCCGCACATGCTCGAGATTACGCGGCAGCCGAACGGCGCAAATCACTTCCGCGCCACAACGAGGCACATCAACGCCGCCGGTCCTCTTGTGAAGATCGAAGCCGTCACCGACTGGGGCGCAGCCGTTCATGTGGAGATGTCCCAGGAGCAGTTCCACAGTCTGGCGCTGGCCAAGGGCGAGGCGGTCTTCATCACTCCCAAGGACGCGGCGGTTTTCCAGCAGCGATAGCGCTCGGCGGCTGCGGGGTAGCGCACGCCAAGATTTTGGGCAGGGACTGCGCCGGGGACTAGGCCCTGCCTTTCGGCTCGACTCCCCTGAAAGAACTACGGCCAGCTAGTTGCCAGCGCCACCGCCGGACCGTTTTGCCGTCCAGTCAACGCTGTTGCCCATCACAGCGAGCGTCCCCTTCATCGTGTCTCCGCTCACCATGCCCGTGTAGTCAAGTTTCATGTCGCCGTTGGGAGTGCTTCGAGTTACGGAGAAGTTGATGTTGTTCCCGCTGACGGTGCCGGTCACCGGAGCCTCGCCTCGCTGGCCCTTTAGTGTGCCGGTAAGTTTGGAGCCATCTTGCTGCAGCGTGAGCGTCTGGGTCATTACGGCGCCGTCGCGACCGGGCGCGCTTAGGTCCCACGCGCCAGCCACCTTAGCATCTTGCGCCGACGCAACGTGCGCCAGCGAAAGGACCAGAAAACAAAGTCCCGCAACCAAAATGAAATTCCTCTTCATCGCCATTTTCTCCTTCACTTAAACGAGCGATTTTCTCGGCAGAAGGTCTCCGGGGTGCTGGAGACAATCCTCTATGTTCAAAGATGCTTGGCGCACCCGGCGCGTTACATCAGGTTCCGCGCGGGTCGGTTTTATGGTGCGGTCAACCCGCGCCACACAAGCCATGCCATGCCGCCGAGGCAACTTTGCAATTGGTCGGAATTAGTGAGAGCATCGGCCAAGAGAGTCTTGGTTTCCTCGGGGGCGCGGTATTCCCTATACCTTCGACTTCGATTCGGCGAACCGTATTCTTCGTTGTCGCCTCAATGGCCGGGTTAACGACGAAGTCCTGAAAGATTTCTTTCGAACCGGGTCCCAGCAGGCCGTCCGCACACACCCCGCAGCGGGAGTTGTCGATCTGTCGGCGGTCACTTCGTTCGAGGTGTCCACCCCGGCGATTAAGGCGTTAGCCAGGTCGGCGCCGGTACTGCACGATCCAGACCTGCGCCGAGTCGTCATTGCACCCTCCCCTGGAATCTACGGAATGATGCGCATGTTTGAGATGGAGGGAGAAGCGACGCGCCCGGGCCTTCAGGTGGTTCGCAGCGAGCGCGAGGCGTGGGCGATTCTGGCCGTGCGGCACCCGCGGTTCGAGCCTCTCGATACCTAATCCCTCATCGGTCCGGTCTCGATCTCCCTATGTGATCGGGACCCATTTTTTAAGCCCGACAAACGTGTCTGGCTTTCGAAACCATCCGGCCGCTGCCAGATCAGGCGAGGAGCTCGGCCTCGCAAAACTCGAGTCCTTCATGCGAAATACCTTGGCGATCCCTACGCAGTGCGAAAAGCGTATGCTGCATGAGATGCATTTCACTTGGGAACGCCGCTGGACGATGCAGCTCGTGCGTGCAGTACTGTGTGCTTCGGACGAAATCAAACCGTGAAGAGAGGTAACAGGACTCATGAATAAGCCGGGATTAGGATGTTTCGTCGCCGCCGCAATCATTGCCTGTGTCTCGTCCGGCCCAACCCGCTTGGCGCGCGCCCAGCAGGCACCGGGCGCGTTCACTCCCCCGCCGGGCGGCAATCCGGTCCTGACGGGCCAGCCAGAGCCGCCGCCCGCCGTTCTCGACCCGGCCCGCTTCGGCAATCCACAGGCTTCGCAACCCGGGGGATTCACGAGACCCCGCCCCAAGCCGGTCTCAGAGCCGCCGGAGCCGGGCGTTACTCCTCTTCCGATCGATCTCTTCACTTCCAAAAACTTCTACGAGGACAAGACCGAGTGGATGGATCCCCGCTACTACCGCTGCAACACCCCGCGCCAGATGATCGACGCTATGTGGGAGAGCGGACGTATCGGCCCGAATCCACCGACCTCCGCCTCCTGGGGTGATTGCCGCATCGACTTCCCTCGTGACCGTATCGTCAGCCCGTATCCTTACAAGACTGCCAAAGAGCACTATGAAGCCCTCCTGGCCCAGGCCAAAGCCCACGGCGGCCCAACCACCTATACCAAGGCCACGACGCCCGATTGGGATGGCTTCTATGTCCGCGATCCCAATGGCACGGATTCGCCCGGCTTCATCGGCCCCGACCGCCGTGCTCGCGGATTCGCATTCGGCGGACGCGGCGAACGCTGGCACTGGGGCGGCATCAACCAGGTTCCGACGCTGCTCTCGCTTCTCACCCCCGAGTATCAGAAACGCTACGTCCAAGAGATCTACCACGAGGTGGTGGACAACTCGAAGCAGTGGAATGCCTCTTTCTGCCTGCCCGAGGGGTTCATCCGCTGGTGGGCTGCTCCCTCCCAGGCCTCCAACTTCGAGCTGACCATTACTCAGACCCGCGTCGAGTTCCTTTCCGGCATCGCCGATAATTTCATTCGCGAATTCCTGGTCGGCCAGCAGCAGCACGTGCAGAAGGTTCCGCAGTGGTATGGCGAGACCATCGCTTTCTGGGATGGCGACACCCTCGTCGGATGGACCGCCAACGTTCAGGGCTGGTCGCAGCACACCCTCTTCGAGTTCTCGGACAAGATGGAGACGGTGGAAACCTTCAAGCCCATGTATGACGCGCAGCACCGCTTCATCGGTCTGGACCACGAGGCGGTCTGGTATGACCCGGATTCACTGGTTCAGCCCGTGCGCGTCCGCGACCGCTTCCTTCGTCGCGCCGTCGCCGGCGATCCCAATGCCCGATTTTCGTTCATCGAGTGCCTGTCGAACATCAAGAACGTCAACGGCCGGCCGGTTCAGCTTACGAAAGGCGATCCGAATTACATCGACTTTTACGGACGCCCCTGGGCGCAGGACTGGGAGGAATGGTTCGAGAAAGGCTGGAAAAAGCCCGCTGACAACAACGTGCCGAGCGATGTGCTCGACCTCCTCAAATAGAAGAACGCAAATCGGCTCCGGTCAACTAACTCGACTCTTTGCTTTCAAGGAGATGAAGCGAGGCCCGGACTTGAACCGGGGACCTGCCGATTACTCCATCCGCACTATCTCTTCTAACTACTCTCTCCACCTTCCATTCTAGCTGGCCTGACGTCTGTGCGTGGCCGCGTGCCGGGCGATTCGGTATATCGATATGCCGGTTCATCATCGGGCATCTTTTCCTGTCCTGTTGGCCAAGAAATTGCGAGAACATCGGCTCAAGGGCACGGACTGAGGGCGCGTCGACAGAGTCTTCGCGGGATTTATGAACCGCGTTGACATCGTCGGGACCAAAATTTGCACATTAGTGATACTTCGGCAGCACATCAAATCGACATTCCTGCCCGGATTGACGGCGAACTGGCACGCGACGTCGTCTCGTCTGGGGGGAACAGGTTGATTCCCTTTCATGTTCCACATGTGGGCGAGGAAGAGATCCTCGCAGTGTCGGAATCCCTAAGAAATAAACAGCTTACGACAGGACCGTCGGTAGCCGGGCTCGAGCGAAAATTCGCGGAATACGTCGGCGCGCCCTACGCGATCGCTGTCAACTCGTGCACTTCGGCGCTTCGCTTGGCGCTTGCTCTCGCAGGGCTTAAACCTGGCGCTGAAGTAATCGTACCCACCTATACCTTCACCGCGACCGCCGAGGTGGTACTGGCATCCGCGGCGAAACTGGTTCTATGCGACTCCGAGTTCGACGCGTTCAACATTGACCCCGAACAAGTCGAAGCGCTGTGCACGGACCGGACAGAGGCCGTTATCCCTGTGCACGTCGGGGGGGTAGCCTGTGACCTTGGGGTCATTCACGCAATCGCCAAGCGTCGCGGCTTCCACGTGATCGAAGATGCGGCGCACGCTTTACCGACCCGCTCTGAGTACGGAATGATCGGGTCGGTTTCGGAAATGACTGCCTTCAGCTTTTATTCTACCAAGACGCTTGCTGTCGGCGAAGGCGGCATGTTGACGTTGAAATCGCCGGAAGTGGCCGAGAAAGCGCGCCTACTTATCAATCATGGGATTGGAACTGCTTCCGATAGAGGTGCGTGTCCGTGGGACTATGAGGTGCGGGAGATAGGCTTTAAGATGAACCTACCCGAGCTTCTTGGTGCCGTCGGTCTTGCTCAACTGAACAAAGCAGATCGTCTCCATTCTCAGCGGTCGGCCATCGCCGCTCGCTACTTCGCCGGACTAGGTTCCGTCGTTGATATCGACCTCCCCCCCTTCAGAGGGAAACCTTCCTGGCACCTGTTCATCATACGTTTGCGCGCTGGAATTGATCGCCGGCGGTTTATGGCCAAAATGCTTGAGTATGGAGTGGAGACGGGTGTTCATTACAAGCCTCTGCATTTGCATCCCTTTTACAGATCTATGGGATACCGGGAAGGGGACTTCCCCAATGCCGAGGACGCCCATCGTCGCTGCGTCTCGCTTCCTATCTGGCCGGACATGACGACCGACCAAGTCGATCGAGTCATCGATGCCGTCGCGAAATCGCTTTCCTCTTGACCAACGCGTGTGCCGTCAGATGCCACATTCTTTTAGGCGCTCTTACTAGGTTCCCGAAGACTTGCTAGATATCCGGACATCTTTCGTCGATCGATCACCTCAGCAACTTGCCGGCGAGCCAGTAATCGACACTGAACTTTCCGGGACCAGAGCAGATCAGCCAGATAAAGAAGAGCACATACAGGACTTCCGGAAGGTAGAGGAAATCGTCGAGCCAGTTAACAGGCGAAAGTCCTTTAGGCATGGCGGAAAGCGCGTTGGTCAGGGTGGCGACAATCATATCGATCAATAAAGCCACGCAGGCCGGGCTCGAAAGAAACCCCACGGTCACCAAGGATCCGCCAAGGAACTCGACACTTGACACGAAATAAGCCGTCAGGTGGGGAAACGGGACTTTGGCCTTAACGAGCGTTTCGTAAACAGGTTTCGTGCCGCCGGCGACAAACAATTTGTTTCCCCCGGAGATGGCGAAGAACAGCCCGATCGAAACGCGTACGAGCAGGATGGCGTATTGTTCGAAATCACTGCTACCCAGCAGCCCAAACTGGACCAACCGTTTCCAATCCATCTCCTGTCCCTCCATCGGAGAGTGTGCTGTGACGATACCCTATATCACAGAGTTCGACTTCTCCGGCAACCGCGTTAGTCAAGACTTAGCGGGTCTCTGGCGTTAATCTCTGTTCTCGATAATTGTGCTGCAAACCGCAAATGGCCGTGTCGTTAGCGAATTCTCGCGCCTCGAGATTATGTGTCCATCCGTTCGACCCATTGAGCGCGCCATGCGGGAGCCGGGAACGGATCCGCAAAGTACTGTGTTTCCCGCGCAACCTTGTCGTCCCTGAACTCCATGATGCTCACCGTGTAGGACGGCTTGCCGTCATATGTCAGGATGAATTCAGTAATCCAAAGATCACCGCCGCCGATCATTCTTCGGACAGCAAACCGCTTTTTGCTCGGCTGACTGGCGCGCTGGTTCTGTATGTTGCGCCGGCCGCGGGTTCGCTCGCCTGACTGCGGGTATTCCAGCACCGCGTCCTCGTGATAGATGCGGTGCTCCGTTTCAAAATCGTCGGCATCGGACGCAGCCCAATGCTGATCCAGCGCCGCACGGATCTCTTGATCTCGCACTCCCGAATACTGCTCCTTCTTTTGTTGATCGTCCACCCTAAGCCTCCAATTTGACACGGAGCTAATGCTTTAGCGGAACCGGAGCGTACGGCTCGTCAAGTCGCGCTGTTTCTTCGATCACCCCGGAGTCTACACAAAAGCGGCGTTGTTGTTGAAATGAGACCAAGCAGTTTAGAAAAAGCTGGAGCCGAGGCCCAGACTTGAACTGGGGACCAGAAGCGCGTCCGCGAACGGTTCAGTTCTTCCCCATTTGGAACGAAATTGAATTGCCGGGAGAGATCGCCTTCGGTGCCGAAGCCGAGTGGAATTCTCCCTGCCTTTTAGAATCAAGGGCCTAGCGCTCGTTGAATTTTCCCCCGCCTGAAACTTCCCCCATCACGGTTGGCACAAATTTTGCAATGAGCTGATTCCTGATGAGTAACCATGAAGCGAGAGTGCGAAGCCCAGTCTTCGTCCAAGGCGTGAAATGCGCTCAATTGAAACAACCGTGCAGATGGCTGAACCGCAAAACACTCCTGAGCCTTTCAGCATTCGAGTCCTGTGTGAAAGCGAGAGCTCCTGTCAACAATCCACGCGCTTCGTTCAAACCGCGATCCCGAGGCGCCGACAAAGCCAGAGCGTAATGCCGTTAGCGACGGAATAGGAGATTCTGATGCGTAACGTTACGGTTCGAATGATCTGGGTCCTCGCACTTTTGCTGACTGGCGTCGCAGTCGGATGCGGGCGAGAGCAAACGCCCGTTGCGGTTCCCGCCGTCGTTGCGACGGTGCCCGCCAACGGCGTTACCGGTGTCCCGGTCGCACAGGCCGTCACCGCAACTTTCAATGTGGCGATGAATGCCACCACGGTAAACATGTCGACCTTCCTGGTGACTGGACCGGGTGGCGCCCCGGTGACTGGCACGGTGACGTACGCTGGAATCACAGCGACGTTTACACCAAACGCAGCTCTGGCCGCCTCCACGCTGTACACGGCGACGATTACGACGGGAGCTCAGAGCCCGGCAGGGGATGCGCTGGCCGCCAACTTTGTGTGGACCTTCACGACGGGAACGATCCCCGCCGTAATCTCTACGAGTCCTCTCAACGGTGCGACCGACGTACCGTTGAACCAAAAAGTTATCGCGACCTTCAGTCAGGCCATGAACTCTACCACGGTAATTTCACCGGGGACGTTTACGCTGGCGGTGGTTGGCGGAGCGATGGTCCAGGGAACGGTGACGTACGTGGCGGCAGCCAACACGGTGACGTTCGCACCCATGACGAATTTACTGCCCAGCACAGCCTACAGGGCCACGATTGACACAGCGGCGCAAAGCACAGGAGGAAACGCCCTCGCGGGCAACTACGCTTGGAGTTTTGCGACGGGCGTTGCCACCGACGCGACGGTCCCCACGGTGAAGATCACCGTCCCCGCCTCAGGGGCAATAGGCGTTCCCACGAACCAGGCAATCACCGCCACTTTCAGTAAGGTAATGGACCCTGCAACGATCGCGGCGTCGGGAACATTTACGGTGGCTGTGGCGGGGGCAGGCGGCGCTGCCGTGCCGGGAACTGTGACCTATGCTGGATCGACAGCGACCTTTACCCCCACTGCGGCTCTGGCGGCCAGCACCGAGTTCACCGCCACGATCACACATGCCGCCGAAGACCTGAGTGGCAACGTATTGGCAGCGGGCGCGGTGCCCAATCCCTGGAGCTTTACAACAGGTGCAGGCCCCGATACCACGCCGCCTACGATAACTCTTACCAGTCCGGCGGATGGCCACATCAACGTTCTGCTAAACAGTGCGGTGAACGCAACCTTCAGCGAAGCCATGGATCCGACAACAATCACCGCTCCAGGCACGTTTACTCTGGCGGTGGCCGGAGTCGGCGGCGCCGCCGTTGCCGGAAACGTCAGCTATGATCCCGTGAGTCAAACCGCAACCTTTACGCCCACGGCAAACCTTGCAGCCAGCACGCAATATACAGCCACGATTACAAATGCGGCGACGGACTTGGCCAACAATCCCCTCGCAGCGGGAACCACGCCGAATCCGTGGAGCTTTACCACCGGCACCACGGTCGGGCTGGCGCCCCCTCCTCTCGGAATCGCTGCGACTTTTGGGAGTTTTGGAGGCAACGCCGGCATCACAAACCAGGGAATCGACACCGTCATCAATGGAGATATCGGGACCACTGCGGCTTCTACGTTGGTGACGGGTTTCCACGATGCGGGGCCGGGATGCACCTACACAGAAACGCCGCTCAACATAGGGAGGGTGAATGGGCACATATATACGGCTGCTCCGCCTCCCACAGTCGGGTGTCCTACCGAAGGCACCGCGGCGACAGCCACAATCGCAACGCAGGCCGCAAGCGCCGCGCAGGCCGCGTACCTCAACCTTGCAGCACGGCCCGGAGGCCCGGATCCAGGTGCCGGCCAACTCGGCGGACTCGTCCTCGCTCCGGGCACGTACACGGCCTCGCTCGGCTCGTTCGTGATCACGGGATCAGATCTGACTTTGGATGCCCAAGGTAATGCGAACGCCGTGTGGGTGTTCCAGATGGCGAGCACGCTTACTGTGGGCGCTGCCGGAGCGCCTCGCAGCGTCATTCTGATCAACGGAGCACAGGCCAAGAACGTGTTCTGGCAGGTGGGGAGCGCGGCAACGATCAATGGCGCGGGCGGCGGCACCATGGTGGGCACCATCATCGCGCCCGCAGGAGTCACATTCTCCACTGCCGGCAACGCTGCGATAACGACGCTCAACGGCAGGGCCTGGGGACTCAATGCATCGGTGACCATGGTGAACACTGTGATTAACGTCCCCGCTCCATAAGAGAGAGCTTACTTGAGCCGGAAATTACAGACCCGCTTGAGGAATGGATGGCGGGAATCTTTGGACCGTATCGCAGGTGGTTCGGCACGATTGAGGGGACAACAATGAGCTTAGCAGACCGACTTATCGCCGCAGTGGCGGTTGCTTTTGTAATGCTGCCTGCACTGTACGCCGACGACGGAGCCCAACCGAAAACAAGGGTAAAGAAGGATGAGGCTGCTTCCATCATCGCTCCGGCTGCTTCCGCCGAGGTCCAGCCAGAGACGGCTGAACCTTTGCCCGTGCCATCCTCCTCAACCAGCCCGCAATCGCGATCCGGAAGTGACGCACAGCCCGTCGCCGCGACGCATCGGTGGGATGACTCGGAAGACTACTATCCCAAGATCGAGTGGTTTCTGGGGTATTCCTTCTGGCGTGCCATGCCCACGTCGCTCAGCAACCGCATGGGCTACCTGCATGGCGGAAGCACGTCCATCGCATACAACTTAAACAGCTATGTGGGACTGGTGGCGGATTTTGGCGGCTACGACGACAGCAGGGTGACGCTGTTCACGCCGGCAACAAGCCGAACGTTCGATTCAGATGGGAGTGCCTACACCTACCTCTTCGGTCCGCGCTTCTCTTACCGGCATGGAAGGGTTACTCCATTTGCCCAGGCGCTCTTCGGGGTAACGCATGCGAGTTCGGTGAAAATTTCCGGATGCACCGGAACTCCAGCTTGCACGCCTCTCGGTTCCGAGAACGCTTTCGCCACGGCGATAGGAGCCGGGTTCGACATCAGAATTACGCGTCACGTCGCTCTGCGCCTGATTCAAGGTGATTTCTTGCTCACCCGCTTTAGAAATCCTCTCTCAGCCAGCGGGACAGACCGGGGTTGGCAGAAGAACGTCCGGCTTTCCACGGGCGTCGTTTTCCGTTTCGGCGGAGCACCTCCTCCACCGCCTCCGGCAACCCTCACCGCCACTTGCTCGGCGGATAAGGAGATGGTATACGCGGGGTCCGGTGATATTGTGGTCGTAGACGCGCAGGCCGGCAATTCGGGCCAAAATTCCTTGAACTACACGTGGTCGGCAAGCGAGGGAGCCGTCGACGGCACCGGCCCCGAAGTCCGCTGGAGATCTTCGGACGTGCACCCGGGCACGTACACGATCAAAGTACGCGTGGACAACCTCCGGGGTGGTTCTGCGGGTTGCTCGGTAAACGTTCGCGTTGAAACGCGCCCCAATCGTCCGCCGACGATAACTTGCTCCGCGGATCATGCAACAGTGACGGTCGGCCAGCCCGTGGAGATCACTGCCACAGCCATCGACCTCGACAACGACCCTTTGTCTTTCTCCTGGAACGCCAGTGGTGGAACGGTGGAAGGCTCCGGTTCTTCCGCGAGACTTGAGACGGCCGATTTGACGCCCGGGTCGTATACGGTCATTGGACACGTCGACGATGGCCGCACCGGCACGGCCGATTGCGCGGTAGTTCTTGATGTGCAGGCAGCCCAGCCTCCGCCAGAAGTAAAGGAACTTGAGATGAGGCTTGCACTTCGCAGCATATACTTCGCGACTGCCCGGCCCACGGTTGAAAATCCTGCCGGCGGCTTGGTGGAGAGTCAGCAGGAGGTTTTGGCGTCGCTCGCGAATGATTTGAACCGATACCTTGCGTTCAAGCCGCAGGCCCATTTGATCCTCGAGGGTCACGCAGATCATCGCGGCTCGATTGAATACAACAAGCAGCTGACGGAGCGGCGTGTAGCACGTGCCAAGAGCTTTCTAGTCGAACACGGAGTTCCCGAGGCAGACATCGAAACTCACGCTCTCGGCGACCAAGACAATCTGGACGCCGAACAAGTGAAAAAACTGGTTGAACAGAATCCTGACTTGAGCAGTGACGAGCGCCAGCGAATAGAGAACAACCTCCACGTGATTGTTATGGCCAATAACCGGCGCGTGGACGTTTCCCTCAACACCACAGGTCAACAGTCCGTGCGTCAATACCCCTTCAACGCCAGAGACTCCCTGACATTGCTGAGCGCCGACGGGCGCAAGCATGGAAAACGAGCGACGCTGAAGTCCAAGAAAAAGACCACTGAGCCGTAATAGCCAGATTGCTTTGGAAATACCATGTGGTTCGGGAACCCCAAGACAACACTCAACGCCCGTATGCAGGAGATTTCCGAATCGTGCAAAGCATGCCGCGCGGAAGGTTGCCGGGCTATTGGCCCCCGTAATGTTCCATAGTTGACTGGCGCCAGAAGACCGGCAAGGGAACAAACTGAGGCGAAACAGCTTTTAGAAAAGCTGGAGCCGAGGCCCAGACTTGAACTGGGGACCTGCCGATTACGAATCGGCTGCTCTACCAACTGAGCTACCTCGGCGGTGCAATCGACTGTAGCATCCGCGCGAAAAACCTGTCAAACAAACACCCCCGCGCGTTGTGTCGCAGTTTGAATGTCGGCCCCCGTTTCTCCGCGGATATTGTGCTCGTTGGCTGCCTCGCCGCTATCCTTTTGTTATGATTCTTGCATGAATGAAATTCCACGCCCGGGCGCGGCGTTGATCGTGATTGATGTGCAGCGTGCCTTCGACGAATGGGAGGCGGCAGGCCAACGGCGTAACAATCCAGACGCCATTCGGCGTATCGCGGAACTGCTCGCGGAGTTCAGAGCGGCTTGCGCCCCGATATTCCATGTCCGGCACCAAGGTACTCAGCCCGGCTCCTCCTTTTTGCCGGGTCGCCCCGGGTATTTAGTGAAGGATGAGGCTCGGGAGCGGGAAGGCGAGCCGGTCATCACCAAGCGGGTCAACAGCTCCTTCATAGGTACGGATCTTGAAGGACGACTCCATTCGGCCGGCGTCCGAACCGTAGTGCTCTGCGGAGCGACGACGAATCACTGTGTCGAGACCACCGCCCGCATGGCTGGAAACCTCGGTTTTGACACGTGGCTGGTGCGCGACGCCACCTGGACATTCGACCGAGTTGGGCCCGACGGGGACAAGCATCCGGCTGAAGAGATTCATGCCATGACGTTGTCAAATCTCAACGATGAGTTCGCGCGTATCGTCAGCACAGCGGATGTGATTGCGGCGCTGAAAGTCAGTAGCCCAAAATAGGCTACGTTCGTGCGCTCGGCTGCGAAAGTTCCCGAGCAAGAGGTAGCTAAATGTTCACGCCACAGCCGATTGGATTTGTGAGAAGCCCTTACACGGGCACGAAGCAGATTCCGAAAGGCCTCGGTACGCAGCATGAGGCCGAAGGCGTGCTGGAAATCCAGCCGGAATTTGAGCGCGGTCTGTCTGACATCGAAGGCTTCTCGCACCTCTTCATCATCTGGGTGTTCGACCGGTCCCAAGGAGTCGAGTTGGTCGGCACGCCGCCTTCGGATAATCGTCCGCATGGAGTCTTCGCCACACGCTCCCCGCGGCGCCCGAACCCAATCGGCCTCACCGTCGTCGAACTCCTTCGCCGTGACGGTCGAATCCTGCACGTTCGAGGCGTTGACATGCTCGACGGCACTCCCATCCTCGATATCAAGCCCTACCTGTCAAGCGTCCCGCCGGAAAAATTGCGAAGAGGCTGGCTTGCGGAAGCCGAAGCTCGAAGCAGAGAATGACGCCGCCCGAAAAGCTTGGTCGATTGCGATAGTGAGATCGTCGCCTACTTCTGGCGGGATAGTTCTGCGGCGGCGAGCGCGGCGCCGTGTAACGCCCCCCGGCGCCCTGGAGCATTTGCGAGCGCCGTCGCAAATTCGTGCGACGCTGGACCCGGGTGATTCTGCGCAAGTAGCAGATAGCCGAGTTGTTCGCGGGCTGGAACAATTGGCCCGGGCGTCACCGGAAGCTTTTCCACCGCGTCCTCCTCATCAGCTGCCTCCCGCATCATCGCCACGGCCTCCTCGGGGCTACCGTTCGCTTGAGCCGACCATGCTACAACCTCACGCTGTAAAATTCCTACCTGAGTGGCCCAGTAATTGTTGCCCGAAGCGCGAAGCTCCGCTGCGACCCGGCGCAATCGATCCGTTTCTGCTTGAGCCTCCGCGGGGCGTCCGCTCCGAGCGAGCCCCAGCCCGCGAGCCCAGACTGCAATCGCAACAACATGGGGCGGGGCTCCCGTGGGAGGAACGATGCTCGCAGCGTCGGCCCATTTGCTCCGCTCAATCGCGTAGCGAATCGGCATCGCGGTAGCGGCATACCCTATCTTGAAGTCGCTCGTATCCAGCTTGGACATGACTCCAAGCTGCTCGATCACCTCAGCTGCTTCTGCGTCGTGTCCACTCTGAAGGTACGCGTACACTAGATAATCCATCGCGTGCAGCTCTTCTCCAATGTCGCCCTGTTGCTTTGCTGCGGCCCTTGCCGCAAGGTTGGAAGCGATCGAGTCCTCCCACAAGCCAAGTCGCGTGAATATATGCGACGGCATGTGCAATGCGTGCGGCGCTGAAGGTGCAATCTTAGAGTAAGCTCTGGCTGCAGGCAGCCCTCTTGGCGCGAGTTCCGCATTGTCGTAAGCGTGGATAAGATAGTGGGGGATGCCCGGATGTTCAGGGTAAGCGCGATAAAGCGGCTCGAGCAAATCGGCGGCCTGCTTCTGATTCACGTGCGCTTTATCGATCGGAGATGCGCTGGCGAGGAGCGCCAGGGCGTAAAACACCTGAGCTTCCGTGTCTTTCGGGTTCTCGGCCGCTAGATCACCCATTGCGTGCGTGTAGTTCAATACGCGGGTGCCGTATGGAACGGTGTCCGCGTCCTGATAGATCAAGCCGAGCGCGTTGACGAACTTGCGCTCGCGTTCTGAGTCCGTCCCAATTTGTCGCGCCTGCTCCGTTTCTCGCCGGCCCATCGAAATCGTGGCGGACGATAGGGGCGGGTCCCAAAGCTGGTGAAAGTAAGTCATGGCCATGCCCCAATGTGCCATCGCGCAGTGAGGATCCAGTTCCGCCGTTTCCTGGAAGGCATTTGCGGCCGGCACGTAAGCGAACGAGTGAAGGAGCGCAACGCCTCGGTTAAACTCCTGTTGAACGGCCGGTAGGCAGGAAATTGGAAACGATACCTTCCCGAGTTTCTCAGGCACGCCGTGGCTGTGTGTTTCTTGCGCTACCAACGAGGGGGAAAAGATGAGCAGCAGGGAGAGACATACTCTGGACACACAGGGCATTCCCATCTCCCTCGCGGCTCGGGCTCGCGCGAAATCCGATTGTACTCCCGGAAAGCGCTGTCAAACAGCTTGCCTGAATCTTTACACCACAACCTACTTGCATCGCGTCCCGCCGGGTGTCAGGCTAGAAGTGGAAGTATGTGCGGTCAGAAAAACTTGAGAAAGGACAAGGTGAAGCGGATGCGACAGTGTGGAGCAACGGCACTCGGCATAATGCGTCGGCAAAACGCCTCGGCCGTTCACGCGCCGCGCTCGCGGAGTCTTCCGCCTCCGCACCCGTTCGCGCAAGATTCGCCCCGCGCCGCCTCCAAAATCTATTCGACACTACTGCCGAGTAGAATCATCCGTAACGTGCTGAAAACAAACGATCGCGACACACTCTACCCGTCACAAAACCGAAGAGCCTTTTCTCGCACCCGCCGCAATCTCCGCTTGCGAAGCTCATCGGCACAAGGCACTTCGCGTGGTTTCCGAAGCCGGAAAGAGTTAGAATGCAACCGTCGATTCCAATCACGGACTTGGAAATCTGAGGGAGGGTTCTCGTGGCAACTCATTTCACTCTGAACGGCAAGCCGAAAACGGTGGATGTGGTTCCCGCCATGCCGCTACTTTGGGTTTTACGCGATACGCTCAACATGGCGGGCACCAAGTTTGGCTGCGGGAGGGCGCTCTGCGGCGCCTGTACGGTCCACATCAATGGCGAGGCGACGCGTTCCTGCATCACTCCGATTTCCAGCGTCGCCGGAAAGCAAGTGACGACCATCGAGGGACTTTCTCCCGATCGCAGCCATCCCGTCCAGCGCGCGTGGATGGAATTTGACGTTCCTCAGTGCGGCTACTGCCAGTCCGGACAGATCATGCAGGCCGCTTCGCTCCTTGCGAAAACTCCGAATCCGACGAATGCGCAAATTGACGACTCCATGAGCGGCAACATTTGCCGCTGCGGCACGTACCAACAAATTCGCGAAGCCATTCACCGTGCGGCGCGACTCGGCGGCGCTCCTGCCCAATCGGGCGGTGCTGCTCTGCTTGAACCCGAACCTACGGAAGCGGTGATGACCGGAGGTGCGGAATGAGCGCCATCACCACTGCACTCGATCGCCGCAATTTCCTTAAGACCAGCCTCGCCGGAGCCACCGGCCTGATCGTCGGTTTCTATCTCCCCGGCAGACGCGAAGTGCTCGCGGCCGAAACCGCCCCGGCAGTTCTCAACGCATTTGTTCACGTCAGTCCCGAAAACGTGGTCACCATTCTCATTGGCAAGTCCGAAATGGGCCAGGGCGTAATCACATCGCTTTCGATGCTGGCTGCTGAAGAGCTCGAATGCGATTGGAAGAAGATTCAATTCGAATTTGCGCCCGCGGCCACCGTTTATTTCGATCCCGCGTTCCACATGCAAGGAACGGGCGGCAGCCAAACGGTTCATTCGGCTTGGATACCCATGCGGCAAGCTGGCGCCGCCGCGCGCGAGATGCTGATTGCGGCCGCCGCTCAGAAGTGGGGCGTGGACGCGTCGGAATGCCACGCGGAAAATGGCGACGTAGTTCACACCGGCTCCAAGCGGCGGCTGACCTACGGAAGCCTCGCCGAAGCCGCAGCCAAGATTCAGCCGCCGACGAATGTGAAACTGAAAGATCCCAGCCAATTCAAGGTGATCGGGAAACCAATCAAGCGCCTCGACACCGCGGACAAGGTCAACGGCAAAGCAGGATTTGGAATCGACGCGCGCCGTCCGGGAATGCTACACGCTGCCGTGCTGCGCTGCCCCGTTTTTGGCGGCAAAGTCGCCACTTTCGACGCGACGAAAGCCAAAACCATGCCGGGCGTAAAGGACGTGATCCAGATTTCCACTGGCATAGCAGTCGTCGCCGATAACACCTGGAACGCAATGCAAGCCCGCAATGCTGTGGTAGCGACTTGGGATGAGGGTCCCACCGCGGCCATGTCGACCGACAGCATCTGGAAAATGTACGCTGCAGCGACAGAAACTCCTGGCGTTGTGGCCAAGAAAATGGGCGATACGGATTCCGCCATGTCCAGCGCAGCCCAAAAAGTGGAAGCTATTTACCAAGCGCCTTTCGCGGCCCACTGCACGATGGAGCCGATGAACTGCACCGCGGACGTCCGGGAAGATCGCGTCGATATTTGGGCGCCCACGCAATTTCAAACGCCGGCGCAGGGAATCGCCGCTCACATTGCCGGAGTGAAGCCGGAGCAATCCTTCGTTCACACCACGTACCTCGGCGGCGGATTCGGCCGGCGCGGATGGTCCGACTTCGTCACCGACGCTTGCGAAACTTCCAAAGCGATGAAAGCGCCGGTCCAGGTGACATGGTCGCGCGAAGACGATATACAGCACGATTATTATCGTCCCGCTTCTTACGTGAAGCTTGCAGCGGGGCTTGGTGCCGACGGCAACCCCGTGGCTTTCACCGCTCGCGTCGCGTGCGACTCCATCAACAATTGGTTTTTCCCCGGTTCCGTGAAGAACGGCATGGACGAGAGCAGCGTCGAGGGACTTTCCGACATGCCGTACGATGTGGCCAATATCCTCGTCGACTACAAAATGACCACTCCCGGAATCCCCACAGGATTCTGGCGTTCGGTGGGCGCTTCGCAGAACGGGTTCTTCGAGGAAAGTTTCATCGATGAACTCGCCGCAGCAGCGAAGAAAGATCCTTACGAATATCGCAAAGCCTTGCTCTCGAAGCAGCCGCGCCATCTGGGTGTCCTGAACCTCGCCGCCGAAAAGGCGGGATGGGGCAAACCGCTGCCGAAGGGCGTATTTCGAGGCATCGCGGTGGTCGAAGCCTTTGATACCTATGTGGCTGAAGTCGCCGAGGTTTCGGTTGGCAAAGACGGCACCGTGAAGGTTCACCGCGTGGTTTGTGCCGTCGATTGCGGGCAGGTCGTCAATCCGCACATTGTCGAGCAGCAGGCCATTGGCGGCGTCGTTTTTGGGCTCACACAGACTCTTAAAGACGAAATCACAATAGACAAGGGCCGCGTGGTTCAAGCGAACTTCGATAGCTACGACATGCTGCGCATGAATGAAATGCCCAAGGTGGAAGTTTACATCGTGCCGAGCACGGAGGTTCCCAGAGGCATGGGAGAGCCGGCCGTGCCGCCCGTCGCGCCCGCTGTCTGCAACGCCATCTTCGCCGCCACCGGCAAGCGCATTCGCAAGATGCCCGTCCGGCCCGAGGATTTGACCTAACGCCTTGCTGAAAAGCGAAAGGGCGGAGCTTCGGCTCCGCCCCTTTCTTGCTTGTCGCGAACCGGCCTCTTGTGTTCTCAGCGGCGGGTTCTCTACCGCGAGAACGGATAGATCAGCCACGCAATCCCCACGCCGACAACGACAAATAGCGCCAGCAGCCACAGCGCGTATTTCACTCGCTCGGCGATTGTTCTCCGTCCCACGCACGCTAGCGCCAGCGAAACAAGAATCGCGAAAAGCATCATCGAGAAGAGGTGGTTCAGCTGCATCCCGTTCCCGGATTCCTAACCTCTCTTGCCGCTTGCCACTCCATAAGCATCTAGCACTCCGAGTAAATTCACGATTCCCGCCGCGGCGATAAACCTAGTCCCGTAGTCGCCGCCGGCCCGCGATATGTCCGGCCCTCCGGCTTCGAGCATTCGAGCCGCGAAATAGAAAACGCCCGAGCCCGCATCGGCGATAAATCCGAGCGACCCAAACGTACCGCCCGAATGCCACGAAAAAATTTCGCCCCGCAATCCGCACCCGGCTATCGCCAGCCCAGCGGCCGCCAGAAAAAATCCCAGCGCCCTCGGCCAGCGGCGCAGCAGCGCGTGTCCCAACCCCGGCATGATCCAGGCGGCCATGGCGATCGGGAAGGGAAGCGCCGCGTTGAGTTTTGTCTTCAGTCTGGTTTCGGAAAATTGCCCGGTCATCGCTCAGGCGAGCAGTGCGAGGATTTCATTCTGAATGGCGCCCGTCACGCGTGCGTCGCTTTCGCTTACGAAGACGTCCACTTCACTGCGGATCCCGAATTCCGGAAGATAGATTCCGGGCTCGATGGAAAAGCACGTTCGCGGCACGATTTCCCGGTCGTCGCGCGTCTCGAGGGCGTCCATATTCGCGCCGTTGCCGTGAACGTCTTGCCCGATGCTGTGGCCGGTGCGATGCACGAAATATTTTCCGTAGCCGGCCTTGCGAATGCTCCCTCGCGCCACGCGATCCACTTCCCAGCCGTGAATCGCGCGCCCGTGCGCCACCGCTTCGCTTACGAACTCGATGGCGCGGTTTCTCGCGTCCCGCACGATGCGAAAAATTCTCGCATAGGCGTCCGGCACGCGCTCGCCCAGATAACCCGTCCAGGTGATGTCGTAATAGACGCTGCCGGGCCGGTCGCACTTGGCCCAGATATCTAGGAGGAGCAGGTCGCCCGCGCGAATCGGCCGCGATGCGCTGGCCGTCGGCTCGTAGTGAGGATTCCCGTTATTTGGCTGGACGGCGGCGATGGGCGGCTCGGCTGTGGTGAGTTCGTTCGCATGAAAGCGCTCGAGCATCCACTGTTGCAGCTCGTATTCGGTGATTGGGCGTCCCTCGCGTACAAAGGCCGCCGCGCGCTCGAACGCCGCCTGCGCAATACGGTCCAGGATGGCGCCGGCCTCCAGATGCGAAGCCAATTGTTCCGCTGTCCACGCCGCTTCGAATTTCTGCACCAAATCTGCCGAAGTCACCACTTTTTTCTTCAGCTTCCGCACCAGCTCGATCGTGCCTGCATCCACCAAGCCGATATACGGGATGTTGTTTTCAGGCGAATACTGCATGGCAATCGTGCGGCCAGCGCCGAGCAATTTGGCTACGCCTTTGTGGAGATCTTCCCATCCGGAATAAACCTCTTTGCGGCCTGGGAGGGAATCAAGCATACCGTTCTCGATCCGGTGCACCAATTTGCGCGGCTCTCCGCGCGACGGAATGAAATAAAACCACCGCCGCGTCGCCATTGCGTGCCCGTCAAGGGCAAGGATTCGAGCCGCGATCGGATCGCGATGGTGGTGGTCGCAGAAAAGCCAGCCGTCGATCTTGCTGGCTCTCATCTCGGCCTGGATCGCTTTGATATCAGGCATGAAAATATTTTCGCCGGCCACGATTCTAACAGTCGATACAGGCATGTTCAAATTCCCGAATTCACACTTTCGCATGATCCTTCAAAATCCGCACCATCTCATCGCCGTCCCGCTGCGCGGAAACGCCTTGCAACCGCCTCGCGCTGTTCGTAAAATGCGTGGCCTTGCCTTCCGATACCACACCAATCGTCGAAAGCGTACGCCTCACTCCCAATCAGGTGCGCGGATTCTGGGCCTCCTGGGGAGGGTGGGCGCTGGACGGCATGGACTCGTTCATCTACGCGCTCGTCCTGGTGCCCGCGCTTCGCGAACTTCTGCCTAAATCCGGAATTCCCGCCACTGCGGGGAACGTGGGCTTTTATGGGGGCCTTCTTTTCGCGCTGTTTCTCGTCGGCTGGGGAATGGCGCTCCTCTGGGGGCCTGTCGCCGACAAGTTCGGCCGGGTGCGCACCCTGATGCTCACCATCCTCTGCTACTCGGTTTTCACTTTTCTTGCGGCCTTCGGGCAAAACGTCTGGCAGGTGGCGATTTGCCGCCTGCTCGCCGGAGTCGGCATCGGCGGGGAATGGGCCATGGGCGGCACGTTCGTGGCGGAGGAATGGCCCGAATCGCGCCGCAAGATGGGCGCCGCGCTGATGCATACCGGCTACTACTTCGGCTTCTTTCTCGCCGCGATCGCCAACCATTTCATTGGCGAAACCCATGGCTGGCGCCCGATGTTCGCCCTCGGCGGCGCTCCCGCGCTGCTCGTCGGTTTCATCCTTTACGGAGTGAAGGAATCGGACCGCTGGAAATCGCAGGTGCGCCGCGTATCGAAGCCGTTCGCCGAATTGTTCAAGCCTGAATTTCGACGCCGCACGCTGATGAACTCCGCGTACGTGCTGATTTCAATCATCGGTCTTTGGGCTGGCACCGTTTACGTTCCGGCGTCGGTGACGGAAATCGCCGCCCGCCAGCACATGTCGGGCATTGTCGGCGCCCACTTGGCCACCTACGCCACCATGGTCCTATCCTTCGGCACAATTCTTGGATGCCTTCCTTTGCCCTGGATTGCAGAAAGAATCGGACGCCGCGCCACTCTCGCCGTTTATTTTGCCCTTATGGCGATATCCGTTGCCGGCAGCTTCGGCTTCGCTTTTTATCTGCCGCATGACGCAATGAAATGGTTCTTCGTGGGATTATTTTTCCTGGGCATCGGAGGCGCGAATTTCGCGGTGTACACACTCTGGCTCCCCGAACAGTATCCGACGGAGTGCCGCGGCAGCGCTTTTGCATTCGCCACGTCGGTCGGCCGGTTCATTGGCGCGGGATTTACATTTCTAGTCGGCGCTGGGGTGTCGCACTTCCACACCATCGGCATTCCCGTCGCGCTCACAGCGATTCCCTTCGTCCTCGGGCTATTCCTGATCCCATTCGGCTTCGAGACGACCGGTCAGCCGCTTCCGGATTAGCTGCGATTGCATTTTGAAGTTTTCTCACCATAGGCACGTAACATTGTCTTCGTCTGGCACGTAGCATTCAGTTAAAGTTTCGTATCGAGGGAATAAGGCTAAATCCGTGGACGCCATCGCCCTGGAAAACGTCACCAAGGCATACGACTCCGTCACCGCCGTGAGCGGCGTGAACTTGCAGGTACGCGAGGGCGCCATTTTGGGCCTGCTTGGCCCCAACGGCGCCGGCAAGACCACTACCATCCGTATGGTGATGAACATCCTCGTGCCCGATGAAGGCTCGATTCACGTCCTGGGCCAGCCTGTAACCGACAAAACCCGCGAGTCCATTGGTTACCTTCCGGAAGAGCGCGGGCTTTATCAGCGCATGCACGTGTGGGATTTGATCGTGTTCCTCGGGGCTTTGCGCGGCCTTTCGGAGGCTGAAGCGGGGCGCCGCGCCGGCGAGTGGCTCGAGCGGTTCGAGCTGGGGGACTGGTCCGACAAGAAAGTGGCCGACCTTTCCAAGGGCATGCAGCAGAAAGTGCAATTCATCACCGCCGTGATCCATCAGCCACCGCTGATCATTTTGGACGAGCCGTTCTCGGGCCTTGATCCCGTGAATGCCGGCGTGGTGAAAGACATCATGCTCGAGATGCGCGACCGCGGGGCGACCATCGTTCTCTCGACTCACCGGATGGAACAGGTGGAAAAGCTCTGCGATTCCATCTGTCTGATCGATCACGGCCACAACGTTCTCGATGGCGAGCTCCGAGCGATCAAGCAGTCTTACGGCAAGAATACCGTGCATTTCGAGTTCAGCGGACCCGATGGTTTTCTGGATCATCCTTCGATTGCCACGATCAACCGCTTTGCCTCCGGGGTGGAGGCCAAGCTCCAGCAAGGGGCCGACCCGCAGCAAGTTCTGAAAGCGGCCATAGAATCCGGGGCGCAAATCACGCGGTTCGAGTTGCTCGAGCCCTCGCTCAACGATATCTTCATCGAGAAAACGCACCATGCGTAAGATCCGGCTCATCTTCAAGCGCGAGTATTTGACCCGCGTGAAAACCAAGGGCTTCGTCATCGGCACGTTGCTGATACCGTTTCTGGGCATCGTGTCGGTTGCGCTGTTTGCATTCCTTGCCAGCCAGGGCTCGAAGGACAAGTTCCGCATCGCGATTGTGGACAATATCGGCGGAATCGCCGAGTCCGTCGCGCAGGCGCTCGATATTCCCGCCAAGGCCGGCAGACCCCAATTCACGGTTACGCAATCCATCGAACAGCCCAGTTCGTCCGCTGCGGCGGAGGATGACTTGCGGGCCGAGGTAAATTCCCGCGAGATCGATGCCTACCTGGTGATTCCCGCGGACCCGGGCAAACCCGCCGAGCTTCATACGAAGAATCCCGGAAACTTCCGTGTGATTGCGCCGCTCACCGCCGCAGTGAACGAAGCGTTGATCGAAGCGCGTCTAAACGCGCGCGGCATTCATATGAAAGATCTGGGCGACTTGGCCCGCGGCGAGGAGTTGCAGGTGATTAAGGTCAGCGCCGGCGGAGAGTCCATCGAAAAGGGCCAGACGATCGGCGTCGCCATCGGGCTGGTTTTTCTGCTCTACCTGTCTTTGTTGATGTACGGCATTATCACCATGCGCTCGGTTCTGGAGGAAAAAACGACGCGCACAATGGAGGTGCTCATTTCCTCCGTGCAGCCGTTCCAGCTTTTGACCGGGAAAATTCTGGGCGTTGCGGGAGTGGCGTTCACTCAATTCCTGATTTGGATTGCGTCGCTCGGCTTGCTTTTGTCCTACGGCGCCGCGATGGCGGCGATGTTTAACCCGGGCTCGTCATTTCAGGCGGTACATATTCCTGTCTCGCTCCTAATCTGGGCCGTGTTCTTTTTCTTTGGCGGATACTTTCTTTATTCCGCGA
Source organism: uncultured Acidobacteriota bacterium (assembly GCA_963702375.1). Classification (GTDB taxonomy): domain Bacteria; phylum Acidobacteriota; class Terriglobia; order Acidiferrales; family UBA7541; genus Palsa-295. The sequence goes on along the minus strand of CAVPCI010000007.1, from coordinate 458,107 downwards.
TGTTCGCCGCGATTGGCGCGGCATGTTCGAGCGAGCAGGACGCGGCCCAATTGCAATGGCTGGCCATGGGTCCGCTGGTTTTCACCGTAATGATTTATTGGACGGTTCTCATGGACCCCTCGTCCAAGGCATCTGTGGTGCTTTCCGAAATACCGTGGTTTTCGCCGGTCCTGATGCCGCTGCGCATCTCGATTCAGCCGCCGCCTATATGGGAGTTGGTTCTCTCGGTGGTCTTGTTGCTGCTTGCTATCGTGGGCGTGATTTATTTTTCGGCGAAGATCTACCGCATCGGCGTCCTCATGTATGGCAAACGCCCGACCCTCCCCGAGCTGGTCCGCTGGCTCCGCTATTCCTAGCCGCGCTGCTTACGCTGGCCGAATAGCGCGGTGCCGATGCGAATTTCCGTGGCGCCTTCCTCGATGGCTACTTCGAAATCGTGACTCATGCCCATGGAGAGTGCGGGCAAAGCGCGTCCGAGGCGTCGGCCGATATCATCGCGCAGCTCGCGGAGCTTTTGAAAATAAGGGCGCGTGCCTTCGGCGTCATCGCAATACGGCGGAATCGTCATCAAGCCGCGCAATTCCAGGTGCGGCAGTTTTTCGATGCAATCCGCGAGCGCAGGCAAATCGCCCTCCGTTACACCGCTCTTCGTCGCTTCGCCGCCCAGATGCACTTCGATGAGGACCTGGAGCCGCCTCGCCTCCAGCGCCGCAGCCGAATCGAGCTTTTGTGCCAACGCCAAGCTATCGATCGAGTCCACCTGTTGAAACAGATGCACGGCGCGCCGCGCTTTATTGCTTTGCAAATGACCAATTAAATGCCATGTCGCATCCGTGAGGTCTGCAAGTTGCGGCTGCTTTTCCTCGAACTCCTGCACGCGATTTTCGCCGAACACCCGCAGCCCAGCGTCATATGCGGCGCGAATCGCATCCGCTGCAAATGTTTTCGACACGGCGACGAGCGTGATTTCCTCCGCGTGCCGCGCCGCACGCTCCGCTGCGCGCGCGATTCGTTCGCGCACGCGCTCCAGGTTCGCAGCCAAAGAATTTGCGTCGGGAGCCATTACAGCGATTCTAGCGTTCCGCGCTTGAAATGAGCAGGAGAAGTTCCGTCCCAACTTGCCGCGTGCGCCTGCCGGCATTCTTCGTATGCTAAACTGACGGTCACTTCGATGCCTCCCCGCGGAAAGTTTATCGTCTTTGAAGGAATCGACGGTTCCGGCAAGCGCACGCAACTCGAATCTCTGGCACGCGCATTCACGCGGCGGGGGATCGCGTTCTCGCAGATCAGCTTCCCGAACTACGATGGACTCCTGGGCAAGATGGTGGCGCGATTCCTCAATGGCGAGTTTGGCCCGCTCGCTTCGGTTGACCCGCGCTTTTCCGCGGTGCTCTACGCCACCGACCGCCTGGAATCGAAGCCGGCCATCGAGGCGGCGCTCGCCTCGGGCAAAACGCTGCTGGCCGACCGCTACGTGGCCTCGAATCTGGCGCATCAAGGCGCGCGCGTTCCGGCCGAGAAGCGCGGCGAATTTCTGGCCTGGCTCAAAACTCTCGAATACGAAGTGAACGCGCTGCCCGCCGAGGATTTCGTGATTTATCTGCGCCTGCCGGTTGCTCACGCTCATCACCTGGTTGGGAAGAAAGCCACGCGCGACTACACCGAATTGCGCCGCGATTTGCAGGAAGCGGACATCGCACACCTCGAAGCGGCCGCGCAGGTCTACGACGATCTGTCCGCGCAGCCAAACTGGCTCACCGTTGAATGCCTCGACGCTTCGTCGGACCGCCTTCGCGCCGCGGAAGCCATTCACCGGGAAATTCTCGCGGCAATCGAGGTGCGCGTCCCCGCCGCGCTGGGAGCGAGAGGCTAACCACATGGGCTTCGGTGAATTTCTCGGCAATGAGCGCATCGTAAACGCGCTGCGCGGAATGCTTCGCAAGGAGCGCGCTCCGAGCGCGTTGCTTTTCACCGGCCCGCGGGGCATCGGCAAATACACATTGGCGCGGATGTTCGCGCAAGCCGCCAATTGCGAACGCCTCACCGATGACTTTTGCGGCGAGTGCGCCACATGCCTTCGCATCGCCGCGCTGGCGGATCCCGGGCCGCTCATCGAAGCGGGCCTGACCGAGCGCGGCGAAAGCGCCGACGCGGCGACGGTGGAGCGCATGCCTTTAATCCTCGAAACGCATCCCGACGTTTGGCTGATCGTTCCCGACCCGGTACGTCTGCGCACCCCGGTGGCGCGGCCGATGATTCGCGTGAGCCAATTGCGCGCCATCCAGCGCGCCGCATATTTCAAGCCTCAGAGCCGCCGGCGCGTCTTCATCCTCGACGGCGCGGACACGATGCGACCCAACGACGCCGACCTGTTCCTGAAAATCCTCGAGGAGCCTCCCGAATACGCCACGCTCATTTTGCTCGCGGCCGCTCCGGATTTGCTGTTGCCCACGATCCGGTCGCGGTGCCTGCAGTTTCATTTCGCGCCCGTGCCCGCCGAGCGGATCGAGAGTTTTCTGGCCGAGCGTACGCGCGCGAAACCAGCGGAACGCAAACTCGCGGCCCAACTTTCCGGCGGCAGCCCCGGCGCAGCCCTCTCGATCGATCTGGAAGAATCGTCGCGTCTCCGGAGGAGCATCTTGCGCCTCCTAGAACAGGCCGTCGCCGGCGAGAAATACGCAGAGATCTTCGCGGCTACCGCCCAGCTTGCCAAGCGGGAACGCGAATCGTTTGAAAATATCCTTGCGCTGTTCTATAGTCTCCTTACGGACTTGCTGGAATCCTCTCAAAGCCCAGCGAGCAGTGTTCTTCGCAACCCCGACCTTCGAAAGGAAATCGAAGCCCTCGGCAGGAAGATCGATTGGAACTGGCTGGTGCGAGCGGGTCGCGGTTTGGACACGATCCAAGACCGCTTGCGCCGCAATATCGGCCGCCAGTTGAGCCTCGATGCCCTCTTGGCTTCTCTGAGTATTTGAAAATCGGGCTGCTATCCCAGATTTCTTTCAAGTTTCTTGCAACCGAATGCTTTTTGCCGCAGTCATAAGTAGTAGCAATCCAGTCATAAGTTGTTTGCAAGGCCCGAAGCACAATTACAGGAGCCATCATCATGGTGAATCGCAAGCTGTTTCGTCCTGTCCTCACGGAGGTAAAGGAGCAGTACGTACCGCGCCCCTCCCAGCCCGCGCCGCAATCTGCGCCGCCCTCCCGCAAAAAACCCGCGCCGCCAGAGCAGACCTTCGCCGAAAATTTTTACTTCGTGAAACAGATGCAATCGCGAACTCCGGTAGCCGTGGTTCTAACAGATGGAGAAGTGCTTCGCGGCACCGTGGAGTGGTACGACCGCGATTGCATCAAGCTCACTCGCTACGGCAGCCCCAATCTGATGATTTATAAGCACAGCATCCGATACATGTATAAGGACGGCGACGAGGCTGCCCAGGGCGGTACCAACGGGCAGTAAGGTGCCTTCTCCCCGCCGGTTTGGATCGTTCCACCGGCCACCACTCACATGAAAATCGGAATCACCTGCTATCCCTCGTACGGCGGTTCCGGCGTGGTGGCCACCGAACTAGGAATCGAACTGGCCGCTCGCGGCCACGATGTGCATTTCATCAGCTATGCGATGCCCATCCGACTGAGCGGGGCGAGCGAGCGAATCGCTTTTCATGAGGTAGAAGTCACCACCTATCCGCTGTTTGACCATCCTCCTTACACGCTCGCGCTTGCCACCAAGATGGCCGAAGTGGCAGAGGCAGCTTCGCTCGATCTACTGCACGTCCACTACGCGATTCCCCATTCGGTGAGCGCCCTGCTCGCCCGCATGATGACCGCACCGAGGCGCCTGCCCTTCATCACCACCTTGCATGGGACGGACATCACGCTGGTGGGCAGCGACCGCAGCTATCTCCCGATCACGCGCTTTTCCATCGAGCAGAGCGACGGCGTCACCGCCATATCGAATTACCTGCGCGACCGCACTCTGAGGGAATTTGAGATCAAGCGGCCCATCGAAGTGATACCGAATTTCGTCAACTGCGACCTCTACAGGCGCTCGGACGATCTGGTAGGGCGCGCGAAATGGGCGCCGGGGGGCGAGCCCATCTTGATGCACCTCTCGAATTTTCGTCCCGTGAAGCGCATCACCGACGTGATCGAAATTTTCGCGCTGGTTCGCGAGCAAATTCCCGCCAAGCTGGTGATGATTGGCGACGGCCCGGATCGCGGCGCTGCCGAGTACGTGACGCGCAAGAAGCGCCTTTCAAAAGATGTTTTCTTTCTCGGCAAACAGCAGCACGTCTACGAAAAACTGGGGCTGGCCGACCTGTTCCTCTTGCCGAGCGACGAAGAGTCTTTCGGCCTGGCCGCGCTCGAAGCGATGGCCTGCGAGGTTCCGGTGCTCGCCACCAACGTCGGCGGCATCTCCGAAGTTGTCACGCACGGGAGGGACGGTTACTTATTCGAGCCGCGCGACGTGGCCACGGCCGCCAAGTACGCGCTCGAAATTCTCACCCGCCCCGATCGCGGTCGCGCGATGGGCCAGATGGCCCGTGCCGACGCTCGCCGCCAGTACTGCTCGAACGACATCATCCCTCTCTACGAAGCCTACTACGAGAGAATCCTAAACGCAGTCGCTTCCAAGAATCACACGGCCGGGAAAGTAGCCGTCTAGCGGCGGTCCTCACCCGATAGCGATACACACTCGCCGCGACAATGTTGGTTGATCTCTTACCATCTTCGCAGTACTTTCTGTCCATCGAGCAATCCATCATACAGAGGTGTGCGTTTGCCGATCTCTGCTCCTGATGTCATAGAGCCCGCTTTTCGTCATGCCAAGGAACAGCTCCTGCGGCCCTTCCGCTTTGGCCAATGGACGCGTTTAGCCTTCGTCGGACTTCTCGCGGGTGAGTTGGGTTCCTCCGGAGGATGCAACTTCAATTACCCCTTGAATACTCCGAGAACTCCGAATACTCCGTACCGGGGGTCGCATGCGTTTCTCGGCGGAACTTTTCCTGCGCAACTGGCGGAGCATACCGCGTTATTTGCCGGGCTGATCGTAACTCTAGTTGTAGTCGGGATTGGGCTGCTGGTGCTGTTCACGTACATCAGCAGCGTGATGCGATTCATCCTATTCGATAGCATCGTTGCCCGGGAATGTCACATCCGCGCGGGATGGACCCGGCGCAAAGAGCCCGGCTTCCGTCTCTTTGTGTGGCGGCTTTGGTTTATGCTGGCCACTCTCGTGGCCTTGTTGCTCGTCGTTGGCATTCCGCTGTGGCGCGCCTGGGCTATTGGCTGGTTCACGCACGCTCGCGATCATGTGCTGGGATTCGTGCTGGGCGGAATCGTCTTGTTCTTCGTTTTGCTTGCCCTTCTAATAGTCGTGAGCGTGATCAATGTCATGACCAAAGACTTTGTCGTCCCACAAATGGCCTTGGAAAACATTGCCGTCATGGAGGGTTGGCGCAGGCTATGGCTGTGGGTCAAATCTGAGAAAGGCGGCTATGCCGGATACATCGGGATCAAAATCGTGCTGGCAATCGGAGCCGCGATTGCTCTCCTGATCGTCACGGTAATTGCGATGTTCGTTTTGGTCGTCATCATCGGCGGAATTGGGGTCGCGGCGTTCTTTGGCGGAAAAGCGGCTGGATGGACCTGGAATCCCTACACTATTGCGGTGGCAGTCGTCCTGGGGTGCGTTGCGCTAGCAATTCTTGTCTTTGTGGCGGCGCTGATTGCTGTGCCCGTGATCGTGTTTTTTCCGGCGTATTCCATTTATTTTTTCGCCCCGCGATACGCGCCGCTGGCATCGCTGCTCTGGCCAGAACCGCTGGCCCCGGTCACACCCGGTTAGCCGTCGCCGGAACCCACGTTGAACTACCGGGCATGTGCCCGTCTAGGAATCCATATGCACCGTTTGTGCGTTAGTCGGGCGCTTGCATCGACGGCTGCGTTTCTGGTGTAGAATCCTCGCGCTGTATGCTGAGCTTTCCGAGAGGGAACGACACGGAATTCCGGGTCTGCTGAGAAACAAATGAGCAGAATGTTGAATTATAGCCTCATGGCCGTCGCCGCTATGCTGATGGCAAGCTCCGCGTCTGCTCATCACTCGCACGCGATGTTCGATACCGACAAGCAAGTGACGCTGGTCGGCACTGTGAAGGAATTCGAGTGGAACAATCCGCATTGCTGGATTCAAGTGCTCGTGCCGGATCCGAAAGACCCGAAAGCCGCTCCGGTCGAGTGGGGTGTTGAGCTGGGAGCGCCAATGCAGCTGATTCGTCACGGTTGGAAGCCTAGCAGTTTGAAGCCGGGAGACAAAATCACAGTGGTCATCAATCCATTGCGAGATGGCAGGCCTGCGGGTCAAATCGTTTCCGCAATCGGCCCAGACGGCAAGCCGATCGGCGCGACCCCGGAAACTCCGGCGCCCTAAAAAACCCATGCAACGAATTTTCTGAGTCGGGACGCGAGGATCTGTGATGATTCGCCGAACAATTGCTATGGCGGCACTGCTACTGGCAGGGTGCCTCTACTTTTCGCAAGCACAATCACCTTCCAATTCCAAGGCACGTGTCGAGGCTTTCGCCAAGCTGCCGGATTGGTCTGGACTGTGGGAATTTGATATCTGGACTGACGAACTGGACGGGCAGCAAATGGGTCCGGAAGGAATGGGCAGGGCGAAAGTTTATGCCGCCGAGATGCAGGCGACATTTACTCCTGCATGGAAGGCCAAGCTCGAGCAGCTGAAGAAGACGGCGGATGCGGCCAAGGCCACCGACGCGAGCGACCCACCCGCATTCGAGGAGTTCGGACAATTCGGAGGATGCGGCTGGACGCCCGGGTTTCCGGCCACCATGCTACCCGGGACATATGAGTGGCGCGTGACCCCTGAAGAAGCCACGCTCATTAGCCTCCTTGGTTCGGTGCGACACATCTACACGGACGGGCGGCCCCATCCGCCGAAGGATGAGCTGTGGCCGATGAGCCAGGGCGATTCCATCGGACACTGGGAGGGCGACACGCTGGTGGTGGACACGGTCTCGATAAGGTCGCCGGTATATTTTCCGGGGATTGCGAGAGGGGTAGGTGTCCCGTTCATTCCGATGAGCAATGAACTGCATAGCGTCGAGCGGATTCGCATGGTGAACCATGATCAGATGCAGATTCAGTTCACGGTGGAAGATTCGATCGCGCTGGCCAAGCCCGTTCACGTGACGTTCAATTGGCATCGCGTCAAAGACATCAATCGCATGGAACAAAACGCGGATGACTGCGATAGCGCGGCAAGCGACCGGAATCCGATCGTCAATGGCAGATACACGACCATCCCAAAGCCCGCTCCTACGACGCCAACTAAACCAATTGGCCGCTAGCCGCCGCGCGTGGCACAAACCGGCGAAAACCAGCTTCACCGAAAATAATCCTACCTGGAACGATTAGTCGGCTAAGCGACAAATGCTAGTCTAGTACTCCCACATCTCCAACTTACCCCGTTAACTGGGTGCCGGGCGGTCACGCTGGCGGTCGCCCGTAGTTTTGGCTGGACACTTCCTTACTGCTTGATGCAGGCTGATGCCGTTCCCGCCTGATGTTTACCGATGTGAACCATTCAAGGGGGGGATTTGTGAAATGGGCCCCTGCACGTGTGATGATTCGAAAAGAAGGAGCGAAGCCGCTCCGCCAATCCTGATCGACTGCGAGAGGAGGCACCGGCATGGACCACCGAGGAATAGGGCTGTTTGCAGGTGGAATGTTTTTCGTGTTCTTTCTCACGTGCTTTGCGGTGGGGTACGTTTACGTTGCACTGGCGCTGCAAACGATCGCTCAAAAAACCAACACGGCAAACGGATGGCTGGCATGGATTCCTATCGCCAACATCATCCTAATGCTGGAGATCGCCAAGAAGCCGATTTGGTGGATCATCCTGTTTCTAATCCCGCTCGTAAACCTCGTCATGACGATACTGGTTTGGATGGGTGTGGCGGAGGCGCGCGGCAAGCCGAATTGGTGGGGCATTCTGATTATCGTGCCGGTTGTGAACATTATCGTGCCGGGCTATCTTGCCTGGTCTGATTGAGCCGAGATCATGGTTAGAAAAACAGAAGGCCCGCCGTTGAGGCGGGCCTTCAAGGGAGAAAGCTCCTAGGCCAATGCGCGGTAGGCCACGGAACTCGTTCCTAAAACGCAGTCTAGTGTGGAGGTTTTGCGAAGTCAAGGCGAAACCCAAGCGTAGATCCCGCCGGTTAAGTGCAATATTATCAGCGAAATATGCGTAGTGCGACCCTATCGGGAAGACTCTTATCCACTCGAATCTTCTCTGTAGGCCCGGCGCTGTAACCGTAAAAGTCCTCTGAATTGATCGGTTTGCTGCCCAACCCGAGTTGCAAAATCTGCACGTACTCGCTGCGATCGAACACTTTTCCGGGCATCACCCGCTTCACGATGAGCCGCAATCCGCCGAACGATATCCCGGCGATCAATGCAAAAAGACAAATGACCCCGGATCCGATGATTGATCCGACGATCATCACTTCAATTCGAGGCTCCTTGAACTGGAAGGTCGGCTCATTCCATGTGAGCTCCGTTCCGGAATGAACTGCGCTCAGCAAACTCCCGGCATCCGCTGGGTTGGGTGCGCCCGCCACGACGGCCAGGAGCGTGATCGTGCGCTTGGCATACAGCGGCGGCGAGCCTGCTTTCGGATTCGAGCCGTTCACGTTGAACTTCTTTTGCAACGTGGCCAATTGCTGTTGAGCGAGTTGAGGAGTGGGAAAATCCGCGATTAGGAGTTCGGCGTCTTGTCCATTCAGGCGATAGTGCGCTATTTCGGCCTCCGCGCCGACCTGAAATCCCAGCGAGTCGCCGAGATTGCCGGGGAAGAGCTGGTTCAGCGTCTGCGGGCCGAGAATGTACCGATCGGATCGTGGGACGATATCGCTTTGAGGAAGATGTTCCCAGAGGGATGGCAGAAGTCCATCCTGCGCGTGCGGTGCGACTGCCGAAACCAGCGACTTCAGTTCTCCTTCGCGATCCGCGATATGGGCCGCGTGAATGTCCAAAATCAGATCGCCGGTAAGCGCGAGGGCGCGATCGGCAGAAATGGAGGAGTGTTCCGTCAAGTCTGCCTTGGCCATGTCTGGCTGGCGAAGGAAGGAATATGCCCCGTAAGCGCCGCTCGGGTCCTTGAATTTATAGAGGGCCACATCGATTCGATCGCTTCCATGAACATAGGATTGGACCTGACCCGAGACGTATCCGTATTCCCGGAAAGCGTTGGACTGAGCACTATCCATAGGCGCTTGCTTCGCCGGAGAGCCTTGAGACGTCCATCCTGAAACGGATGGCGGCAGTATCCCTTGCGCGAGGGTGGGGAAGGCGAACAGCGCCAACGCAGCAAGCGGCAACCAGATTAGACGGCGCATAATTATCCTCGGGAACGCTACCCCATTAGACGCCGGAGATTTTACTTGGGATTCCCGGCCGATGTCACTGGTCCTGCTTCGAGCCGGCATCTGAGGAATGGATATCGGAAACCAACTTTTGTTTATTCGAAGCGAGGCTGTTCATATTCTGCAGATAGGAAGAGATTCCGCGGTATAAGCCGTCGGCGATCCGCTGGCGCTGATCCGGCTTGCGAAGCAGGCGCTCGTCATTGGGATTGCTCACGAAGGAGATTTCCGAAAGCACAGACGGCATGTTCGCGCCGATAAGCACCACAAATGGGGCTTTCTTCACGCCGCGATTTCTTTCCCGGTGGCTAACGATCTGCATCCTTTGGCTCAGCGTATCCTGTATATCCCCTGCAAGCTCCTTGGATTCTTCGATTTTCTCGTTTCGCGCGATCTTCTGGATCAGGTCTTGGAGATTGTGAAGCGACTCCTCGGAGGTGGCGTTTTCGCGAGCGGCTACATCCATTGACTCGGCCGAGGTGGCGAAGTTCAGATAATACGTCTCGATGCCGCGAGCCTCCGGATCGTGGCTCGAATTTGCGTGGATCGAGATGAAGAGATCGGCATGCGCCTGGTTCGCAATGGCCGTGCGCTCTTCGAGCGAAACGTACGAGTCATCCTTGCGCGTGTAGACCACTTCCGCGCCCGGCAGCTTTTCCTCGATCAGCGTTCCTAGGCGCAGGGCCACATCCAGGCACACGTCTTTTTCCATCAGGCCGTGCGGACCGATTGTTCCCGTATCGCGTCCGCCGTGGCCTGGGTCGACGACGATCCGGCTAATTTTCAATCCGAGCGCGCGGGTTAAGGAGCGCTGCCCATCACGCGTCGGTTTCGGCTCAGTCGGCGGCAGGAGCTCAACCTCTTTGCCCGCAACTTTCTTTGCCCGGGCGCTGGGTTTGGCTACGAGTTTCGCGGTCGGTTTTGCCGAGGGCAGCTCGGCGTCCGATGCGATGGCTTTCGGCGCCGGTTCGGAGACCACGGAAACTTTTTCGGCCGCCGCTACCGGCGCGCTTGACGCAGGTTCGTTGCTGGCGTCGAGGACTTTCGCCGGTGCGGGCGTATTCGCCGCGGGGACCGCGGCTTCTTTTGCGGTTTCCGTGCTCTGCGCGCGAACATCGATGACTAGCCGATAAGGTTTCGCCAGCAGGAAAGCGGAATAATCCTTTGCGCCATCCACGTCCAGCACCAGCCGGACGACGCCCGGCCTATTCGACGCAATGCGCACCGATTTCAGCAAGCCCGCCTTTTCATCGAGGGATATCTTAGGCTTTTGGCCCAGTCTGGCCTTGGAAAGGTCAAAATAAATGCGATCGGGCGAGGCGATGTGGGCGGACTTATAGGCGACGGTGTCACCGAGCATTACCACCACGCGTGTGGAATCTTGCGAGTTCCACGTGCGGACCGCAGTGACCGTTGCCGGGCCGTTATCGGCTACGCGGGGATCGGCGTGCGGACCGTTCTCATCGGGCGGCCCGTCGGCAGGATTGACGCGAACATCCTTGGCGGCGGCTTCTTTTACCTGGGCCTTGGCGTCTGCACCTGTGACGCCAGCATCTTTGGCAGTAGCGTCCGCGTTTTTCAGTTCGGCGTTCTGGAGATCCTTGAGCGCCTCGCGAACTTGCCTGGCCTTTTGCGAACGTGGGAAGCGCTTCAGGTAGTCCTGATAGGTCGCTTCCGCGTCACCGGGCTCGTCCAGATCGTCTTTTTGAATGCGCGCGATGGATAGCAGGGCCTCGCCGCGATAGCTGCTGCCGGGATATTGCTTCACCAGGAAGTTGCAGGCGTCAATTGCGGACTGAAAATACTTGGGATCGTAGAGGCGGCCCATTTCCTCGTAGAGCTCGGCTTCAGCGACCAGCGCGGGAGTGGCTTCAGCGGCGCGAAAGGAAATCAGGTAAACCTTGTGGTAAGCCGCGACGGTTTGCTGGTATGCGGAAAGCGAGCGATCCTTTTCGAGATAACCCTCGAGCATGGTCCGCATCTTGACGGAGCGCGCGAATTGTTCGCGGGCCTGGGACCGATCGTCGGCGCGGGCGGGTAGCGCGAGGCATAGCGCCAGCGATGCCGCGAGGGCCATTCCAGCGGCGGAGAGCCTTCGCGCGACTGCCGATTTGAATCCGATGGGCACCCTTCGCCTCACTGGTTCGTGAAAACTACGCGGCCACTCGCTTCCGTTTCCTGCCGCACCGGTTTGCGCGGCGGGCTCCATAGTTGCGGATCGCGTCCTGAACCGGGCCGGAAATAGTTGTCCCTCACCTTTTGGACGTACATTCGCGTCTCACGATAATCGGGGATGCCTCTGCTCAGATCCACGGCGCGCTCGCCGGCATTGTAAGCGGCCAGCGACTTCGACAAATCGCCGTTGTACCGGTCGAGCAACGATCTCAGATACGTCGTTCCGCCCTCGACGTTCTGGGCCGGATCGAACGAATTATTGACCCCGAATCGCTGCGCCGTTTGTGGAACCAGCTGCATCAATCCCACCGCACCCTTGCGCGAAACCGCCTGCGGATTCCACCCCGATTCCGTGGCGATCACCGCTTTTACCAACGCTGGATCGACTTTGTGGCGTTCAGCCGCTTCGCGCACGATCCGATCCAGCCGGTCTTCCTTCCAGTCGGCCGACGTCCTCGAGGACAACAATCCCCGCGAAACGGCAACAGATCCGCCCACCGGCACCTCAGAGGGAGAACTGATAGTACTCCCGCTTCGCCTTTTAGGCGAATCCTTGTTTACGTAAACAACTTTGCCATTCTCATCAACGTAGGATGCAATTTGGGCTTGGGATAGAGCAGGATGCGAGAACCAGAATCCCGCCGCCAGAATTGCAACGGTGATCCGGACGCTGGCCATCGTAGACGCTCACTCCCGGCCCTGTGGGGAAGGCGAGGGGCTCGCTCGCGACGAAATCTCGAGTGTTGTGAAGACACCGGAAGATGCCCGAAGACAGGGATCGACCGGTGTAAGCTTCTGGCGCTAGGGGAATTATAGCAACCGGTCTAGGAGGGGATAAACCTGGTCGATAGCGTTTTCTATGCCGGATGTGTCTTTTCCGCCAGCCTCGGCTAAATCGGGTCTGCCGCCGCCTGAGCCGCCCACCAATTTGGCTAACTCCTGGACGATTTTTCCGGCGTGGAGCTTGGGTATCAGGTCCTTTGTAACTGCCGTGATTAGAGCGACTTTGCCATCTTCGGCAGCAGCGAGGACGATGACCCCGGAGCCAAGTTTCTGGCGCAGGGAATCCACCAGTTGGCGAAGGGTTTCGCGGTCGAAGCCGGTGACCTGTTTGGCCAGGACGCGAACACCCTTCACCTCGCGGATTTCGTCGAGCAATCCCTGCGCTTGGGAGCCGGCAGCCTTGCGTTTCAGGGCTTCTAACTGCTTCTCCAAGCTTCTAACTTGATCGATCTGACGCTCCAGCACTGGAATAATCTGGTCCTCCGAAGCGTTCAAAAGACCAGCGGCGGTGCGCAGAGTGGCCAGGGCGCGCTGGTATTCGGCGAGGGCGCGATCGCCGGAGATGGCTTCGATTCGGCGGACGCCTGCGGCGGTGGATTGCTCGCCCACGATCTTGAAGACGCCGATCGCACCGGTGCGCGCGACGTGGGTGCCTCCGCAAAGCTCCTTGCTATAGAAGCCGCGGGGCGAGGACGCGTCCGGCATGGTGACGACGCGGACGTTGGCTTCGGGATATTTGTCGCCGAAGAAAGCGAGGGCGCCGGAGGCGAGGGCGTCGTCGATATTCATGATGTCGGTGGTGACTTTGAGATTTTTGCGGATTTCTTCGTTTACTTGCTGTTCGATGTCGGCAAGCTCGCTGGGATCGACGGCGGCGAAATGCGAAAAGTCGAAGCGTAGATGGTCGGGAGCGACGAGCGAGCCGGCTTGCTTCACATGCGTGCCGAGAATATTGCGCAGCGCAGCGTTCATCAGGTGCGTGGCGGTGTGGTTGCGCATGTTGCGCGCGCGGCGCTCCGCGTCGGCAACCGTGGCCACGCGATCACCGACGTGAAGATCTTCTTTGGCGACGATGCGGTGCGCAATGAGTCCGGTTACTGGATAGTAGGCACCTTTGACTTCGGCGACTTCAAGCGTTTCGGAATCGTCGAAGAAGCCGCCGGTGTCGGCGACCTGGCCGCCAGATTCGGAGTAGATTGAAGTGCGGTCGAGGACGATTTCGGCTTCACTCCCTTTCTTGATTTCGTTTACCGGGCCACCCTTGGTGATGATGGCCTCGATGCGGCAATCGCGCGTGTCGGTGCCAAAGTAGAAGTCAGGCTCGGTCTTGAAAGTTTCCGCGAGCTTGGCGTACGCGGGATTGGCAACTTCCTTGTGTGCGCCTTTCCAGGATGCGCGAGCCCGCGTGCGTTGCTCTTCCATCGCGCTATCGAAACCGGGCCAGTCAACGTGAATCCCAGCGTCGCGAGTAACATCCTCAATGAAATCGCGCGGCAAGCCGTACGTGTCGTAGAGCCGAAAGGCCTTAGCTCCCGGATATGTCATTCGCTCGAAGGCTTTTCGGTGTTCGACGTCATAATTCTCGATTTCGACGCCTTTAAGTTTTGCAATTTCGAGTTCTTCGTATCTCGTCTTGTACTGCTGCAGCGGCGCGAGGTCGTCTTCGAGCTTTCGCAGTCCCACTTCCACGGTACGGGTGAACTGGCCTTCTTCTTCGTCGAGAACGCGGGTGACGCGGCTAGCGTGGTCTGCGAGTTCGGGGTACGCGTCCTTCATCTCAGCGCGCACCGCCGCCGCCATACTCGATAAGAAGTGTGTTGGCGCGGCCAAGTCATTCGCGTTGACCAGAGCGCGGCGGATGATTTTGCGCAATACGTAGCCACGGCCTTCGTTCGAGGGGATTACGCCGTCTGAGATAAGGAACGTGGCAGCGCGAGAATGATCGGCAATGATGCGAAATGCGGCGCGATTGTCTTGCGTTTTCGCGACGGCACCGAATTTCTTCGTTACGACGCTGTACTCAGCTCCGGTCAGTCTCGCAGCGCACTCGATCAAAGGCTGAAATAGATCTGTGTCGAAGTTGCTGATTTTGTTTTGGAGGACGGCGGCGAGGCGTTCTAGGCCGGCGCCGGTATCGACGGAAGGCTTGGGGAGGGGGATGAGATTGCCGTTTGAATCGCGGTTGAACTGCATGAAAACTAAGTTCCAGATTTCGACGTAGCGGCCGCAGTCGCAGCCAAATTTGCAATCGGCGTGGCCTTGATCGGAGGCGGCGGGACCCATGTCGTAGAAGATTTCGCTGCACGGCCCGCAGGGGCCGGTATCACCCATGGCCCAGAAATTTTCTTTGAGGCCGGGAACTTCGGCGACGCGATCTTTCGGCGCGCCGACATTCAACCAGAGCTTAGCGGCTTCGTGGTCCGGATCGAGCTTCTTGCCGGGAGCGATTTCCGCGCCGCCGAAAACGGTGAAGTAAAGTTTGTCGAGCGGGAGGCCGAACCATTTTTCCGATGTGATCAGTTCCCATGCGTAGGCGATGGCGTCCTTTTTGAAATAATCGCCGAAGGAAAAATTGCCGAGCATTTCGAAGAAAGTGTGGTGGCGGTTGGTGAAGCCGACGTTTTCAAGGTCGTTGTGCTTGCCGCCGGCGCGGACGCATTTCTGGCAGGAAGTGGCGCGGTTGTAATCGCGCTGTTCGATGCCGAGGAAAACGTCCTTGAACTGGTTCATTCCGGCGTTGGTGAAGAGCAGCGTGGGGTCGTTCGTGGGGACGAGCGAGGAGCTGCGCACGACGCGGTGGCCGCGTTCCTCGAAGAAGCGGAGGAAAGTGGCGCGGATTTCGTTACCGGTCATTACCATGGCAATTCACCATGGGAATTCGACCTTCCGATTTTGTGACGGGTAGAGTGTGCTGCGAGCCTTTGTTTTCTGTGACTTGCGTCATGTTCTACTCGCCCATAGTGTCGATAAGAGCGAGGAATGCGCGACTCGGGCGCTTCAGGGCGCGGGGTGGCGAGCCAGAGGCCCAGTCTCGCGGTGGGCGTCTCACGCGAACGTCTTGTTGCCTCTTCGCCGAATTGTGCGCGATGGTTCACGCCAGCCATATTAGGGAGAGAAGCGACGCAGCGCAAGGACCCGCGTCTGTGGACTATCTGGAGGCTGGAGGCTAGAGGCTGGAAACTGGAAGCACTGGAGCCGGTAGTGGCCTGGTTGCAGCACGTCCGGGCAAGCCCGGACGGCAAACAGCGGGAGCAAGCTCCCGCACTCCACACGATTGAGATTCGTCCGGTAGACCGGGCAAGGACTAGCTGCTTGGCTCAAGTGGTTAACCATTTCAAAGAGGTAACGCTTTGCTTGTACCTGTACTTCGGCAATGTGGACGGTTCGCGCTAAGCGGGTACGCTGATAGAGCAGGCCCGATTAGTCTTGTCGAGGTCACTTTACGGTGGGTGAGCCTACAAAAGGAAAGCAGCAGCCTTCGCCGGCTGGGCGCAGAATCGCAGCGATTGCGTTTTCGACGGTGCTGGCAGTTCTGCTCGGGAATCCTCTGTTTGCGGGGTCTCAGTCAGGATACACGAAGAGCCTTATCGTAACGCCCAGCGCGGCAGTAATTCTTGTGGGCGAGAGCGCTAGCTTTTCCGTCGTTGACGAGACTGGGCATCCAATTTCAGACGTGCAATGGTCGATCGATCCTTTGTCGGCCGCCAACCTGCGAGCCGAAAATGGCGAAGTTGTTGTTGAGGGCAAGGATGCCGGTCGCGCCGTTTTGACTGCCTCAGCCAACAATATGACAGCCACTGCGAAGATTTCCGTGGTTACGGGCGGGAAGCTTCCGTCAGGGACGGTTCACTGGTCGCTGCAGCCAATGGCCGGCTTTGAGACTCTTGCGGTTATGCAGGCTGTTCCAGGCCCCAGCGCGGTTTTCTATTCGCTCGAGTGGAACAAATCATCGAACGCCATTGTCCGAGCGCTGAGCGAATCCGGCCAGCAGCTTTGGATGACTCGTCTTTCGTCATCTGCGAGTCCCGCCAGCCTGAAGAACACGCTTCCTCCACCCGGCGAAGTTTTTCAGAACCAGACAGTTCTCAGCGACCACTCGATGTTCATCATCGGTGACAAGAGTGGGTTTGCCTTAAACAATGCGACCGATCCAAGTTTCTATGGGCTTCCCGCAGATGGGAGCAGCATTCTGATTCGCGCAGTCGGTGAATTCTCGGGAGGCTTGTTGCTTGTAGAACGAGGCCGATTTCGCGACTCTATCGCGGACCTGAGTCCCACTGATGGCAGCGAATTGTGGCGCTTTCGCTCCGAGGGGCGTCTCTCCAAAAACCTGACCGCCAATTACAACGGCGACGGCGACATTGGAATCATTGAAACCTTAGCGAAACCGCCTTCTTCCGCTCTTGTAATCCTCAATGCGAAAACGGGACAAGTTCGATTCCGCATCCCGTTTCCTGTTTCCTCCAGCACGGTCGATGGGTACCGCTGTCAAGACCCCCAGCACAACGTGCTAAAGAGTCTCAGGCCATCGGTTTCCGGCTCTGTTTTTACGTCCAATGACGCCAATATCTATGTTCAGGTGGAGACACACGTCGAATATGAACAGCTAGAAGCTTGCAAGGCCAAACAGTATTCCTTTGACGACTCCCTCGCGCTCCTCCGCGTGACTCCAGAGGGTGAGACCGAATGGAAAACGTTTCAGCATATTCACGCCGACAGTGACGGCAGCTTTGTGGTCCAGCCGCGCCTGTTTGCTGGAGAATCGATTCCGGATGGATTTGGCGGCGTCCTGGCGGCGTGGACGTACTATTCTCCGGGCGCAAAGGGTGGCGAAAAGCCTCATTCTGAAGCGCGCCTCAGCCGGCTCGGCCCTTCAAGCCAGCAGGATTTCACGCTTCCTATGCCCTTTTGGACCAAAGGTATCGATTCCTTTTTCGCTGAAAACATGGTTCTCGGGGATGGAAACATACTCTATGCGACAAACGGACCACTTCTTCTGAGGTTCGATACGCAGGCGGGCGAGCTGAATTGGGTGCGGCATCCTCCCAGCGGCGACGTCAAACTTAGCTTTGCAACTGCTGGAGGTGGCGTCCTCGTCTCCAACGCCGGCCGTCTTGTGTTATTTGACACGCAAGGGAACGGTCTGGAGCTTCCGTGGACGGTCGCTTCCAAGAATTCCGATGATATCGGCTTAGTGCAAATCAACTTCTTCGATCAAACTTCCGTAGATCCGCTTCAACTGCGCGACCTGCAATTCTGTTGGAGGGGAGATTTCATCGCCGTCGAAGAGGGTGCGCCCGACGGTCGTGGAAGCCTGCTTTACTTGACACAATAGGAAAAAACCCGAAGTAATAAGCGCAAAACCAAAGGGCCCGCCTGAAAAGCGAGGCGGCCGCTACAGAGACAGCGGTGAAGGCCCGGGACACTCCGCTCCCTTCCTCCGTTACGGCAGGCGGAATGACGGCGCCGGGTGATCGAGGTGGATGGCGGGCAGGTAGCCAAGTATGTTTGCCGGCTGCAGTATTGGCGTTATGCTTGTCGCGTTTATTTTGGGCGCGCGCGATCGACATCGCGTTGTCCGGTCCGCACCGAACAAGAATAGACGGGGGGGGAATCACATTGAAAAATTTGAGTAAAGCAATTGCGATTGTGATCACTTTGGTTGGCGTGCTAGCGATCGCACTGCCGACGCAGGCGGCTTCGGTAAAATGCGATCGTGCGTGCTTGATCGGCGAGATGAATAGCTATCTTGCGGCTGTTGTCGCGCACGATCCTTCGCGGGTGAAGTTTTCTTCGGACTTGAAATTTGTGGAAAACACCGTGCCTATGAAACCGGGGGAGGGGCTTTGGAAGACGGCATCCGCGCTGCCGACTACTTTCAAAATTTATGTTCCCGATCCTGTCTCGGAAGAAGTTGGATTCATTGGCGTGATGGAGGAAAACGACAAGCCCATCGAATTGGCGCTGCGGCTGAAAATCCGCGACGGGGAAATCACGGAGGCGGAGCACGTGATCGCTCGTAATCTCCGACCTAGCAGCTTGGCGAATCTGCAGACGCCGCGGCCCGGATTGCTGGCTACGGTGCCGCCTTCGGAGCGCACGCCCCGAGCGCAGATGATCAGGGACGCGCTCTCGTATTACACGGCGATCGTTACGAGCAATGGCAAAGCGGCGCCGTTTGCGGACGACTGCGTCCGGCGCGAGAACGGAATGCAGACGACAGGCAATCCGCCGCCCGCGAAGCCGGGTGGTCTTGCAACCATGGGCGCCATGGGCTGCTCAGCGCAATTGGATACGGGAGTGATGAGCTACATCACACGGATCGAGCCGCGGCGCGTGGAAATCGTGGATTCGGAGACCGGTCTGGTGTTCGGCCGTTCGCAATTTCGCCATCCGATGAAGGAGAAATCCGTGAAAATCGTGGGCGTGCCGGGCGTGGAATCTGTGCCGATGAACCGCGATCCGTTCGACACGGTGAATGCGCACATTTTCAAGATTCGAGACGGAAAAATCCACGAGATCGAAGCCATGGGATTCGCGATGCCTTACGATTCAAAGACAGGCTGGGAATAGACGGCAAAGGCTTAATCGGCTAGAGGCGAGCCATGCCGTTTTTGTCAAAGCCGACGACGACGCGGCCGCCAGCCACGACGACGGGCCGGCGGATGAGGCCCGGATCTTTGGACATCCAGGAGACGGCCTGGCGGCGGGAGGGCGGGTTATCGTCCATGCCTTGGTCTTGAAAAGTCTTGGAGCGAGGATTCAGAAAATCCTCGTGATCGCGCCTGCCAATCAATTTTTCCAATTCCGCTGCGCTTAGCCGATTTTTCTGCAGATCGCGAACGTCGAGCTTGAATCCCCGTTTCTTCATGAAGGCGCGCGCTTTGCGGCAGGTGGCGCAGGTAGCGAATTCAAAGAACTTGGCGGTTTTGGCCGGCTTCCTGGCGCGACTGGCGGATTTGCCGGCGACTCCTCTTGTTTTTGCGCGTTTCGTGGCGGTTGGCATGTGCGCTCCTCCCGCAGGCGCAAGCCCGGCAGGAGCGGCCACGATATAGCGGATTTGTTACAGCAGCGTTAAAAGCCAATTCGGTCAGATAGCGGCGAGGTTATTGCTGCGGGTGATTGATCATGAACGCGGACATGTGCTCGAAGAATGCCCGAAGGAGTTGTTCTACGTCAGTGGGCAGCGCCGCATCGACTAGGGCCTTGCGCATCAGATGCATCCAGCGGTCGCGGGCGGCCTGATCGATTCGAAAGGGAAGGTGGCGGGCGCGCAGACGGGGATGTCCCCGTTCCTCGATGTATCTCTGAGGGCCTCCGAATCTGTAGATCAGGAAGTCGCGAAGGCGTTGCTCGGCTTCCTGAAGTTCGTGGCGCGGATACATGGCGCCGAGAATGTCGTCGAGCGGGACCTGGCGGTAGAATGCGGCCACCAGGCGCGTGAAGCCTTCCTCTCCGATGATTGGGTAAATGTCGGTTTCTTCCATGGTCGAGTTGCGCCAGTTTAGCATTTTGCAACGGGCGCGGGTTCGTGGAGGGCAATGAGCGAGCGCGGGCGAGTTGACATCGAAGAGAGATTCTTCGACTGCGCGTCCCGGCGCTTCGCGCAAAAGCAGAAACGCGGGACACTCCGCTCAGAATGACGGTGACAGTGTGGTCGCACACGGGGTAACGATTCGGCGTCGAATTGCGAGTCGCCGGATGGCAAAATGGACTGTTGTGAGCGTTCAGAACACCTCGGAGAAAGGCAGCCTGCCCGCTGGTGGCGCGGCGAAAAGCGGGGGGTTTTCGTATGCTTGGCGGGCGCTTCGGCATCGGAATTTCCGGCTGTACTTTGGCGGCCAGACCATTTCGCTGATCGGGACGTGGATGACACGGCTGGCGACGAGCTGGCTGGTTTACCGGTTGACTGGTTCCGCGCTGCTGCTCGGAGTGGTGGGATTCGCTGGGCAGATACCGACGTTTCTGCTGGCGCCGTTTGCTGGCGTGTGGATCGACCGGCTGAACAGGCGCAAGGTTCTGGTGATTACGCAGATTTTGGCTATGCTGCAATCGCTCGCGCTGGCGGCTCTAACGCTTACGAAACACATCACCGTGGCAGAAATCATCTGGCTCGGCGCATTCCAGGGCGCGATCAATGCGTTTGACATGCCGGGACGGCAAGCGTTCCTGGTGCAAATGGTGGCGGACAAGGCAGACCTCGGCAATGCGATCGCGCTGAATTCGTCGATGGTGAACATGGCGCGGCTGGTGGGGCCGTCGCTCGCAGGCGCAGTGATTGCGATTTCCGGAGAAGGCTATTGCTTCCTGATTGATGGAATCAGCTACCTTGCGGTGATCGCTTCGCTGGTGGCGATGAGGTTGGAGGTGAAGACTATTGAGCGGAGCGCGAGATCGGTGCTCGGGCAATTGAAGGAGGGCTGGACATACGTATCCGGTTTCGCGCCAATTCGCACCATCCTACTTTTGTTTGCAATCGTGAGTTTGATGGGATGGCCGTTCACGGTGCTGATGCCGATTTTTGCAGCGAAGGTTTTGAAGGGAGGGCCGCACACCCTGGGGTTCCTGATGGGAGCGATGGGAGTGGGCGCACTGGTTTCGGCTGTATCGCTCGCGGTGCGAAGAACGGTTTTGGGGCTGGGCAGGATGATTCCGCTTTCCGCTGGAGCCTTCGGAATTGGGCTGATCTTTTTTGGGATGTCACGAAATCTGTGGATCTCGCTCGCGCTGATGCTGGTGTGCGGCTTCGGGCTGATGCAGCAGATGGCCGCCAGCAACACGATCATTCAAACGATCGTCGAAGAGAGCAAACGGGGGCGGGTGATGAGTTTTTATACCATGGCGTTCGTGGGGATGGCTCCGTTTGGCAGCTTGCTGGCGGGCAGCATGGCCCACGTGATCGGCGCGCCAAAGACGGTGATGCTAACCGGAACGTGCTGTGTGATTGGAGCGATCTGGTTCGCCGCACACTTGAAAATGATTCGCAGGCTTATCCGGCCCATCTACGCTGATCTGGGAATATTGCCGCCAGCCGACGCAGTTATCCAGGACAGCGTGGCGCGCTGAGTGACTTTGGATGCTGCCTACGGCCGATTTCTGTGAGGCGAGAGCGGAGTCCGTCGCGGGTGGACACACTACGAGGATAACAAGAATATTTTGACGCAAGAGTCCACACGGCCGCAAGTACCTGTTGGTGTAAAGGAAAATCGTCTACGGTGAAAGTCAGCCACGGCGGAAAATCTGTGATTTTTGCCGCGGGAAACGGAATTCAGTAATCGGTGTCAAAAAAGACTGAGCATGCGACGCGCCCTTTCATTGCTGGTCGGACCGATGACAGCGGGCGCCCTATTGTGCACGCTGGCGGTGGGGCAAGACTCTGGTCTGGATCTCCTTCACAGGATGCAGCAGGCCCTAGGAGGCGCAGACAAGATCGCAGCGATCCATGATGTAGACTGGACCGTAAGAGCGGATACCTTCGATCACGAGGGCAAACCTGTCGGACAAGTCACAAAGAGGACTCGGTGGATTCGGCCCAACTATCTGCGGCTGGATCAGATAGGTCCCGGTGACACGTACGTTCTGTATTTCGATGGGGCAAAGGGTTGGGAAATTCTTCCGGACAAGCGGGAATTGGAACTTGCGGGAAGCGAATTGGATTTTGCGAAGGCCTACTTTTCCGGTTTCATGCTGAATGTGTGGCTGGCGGATCGCGCGGGAGGTTTCACGATCACTTCACCGGCCGCCAACGTGATCCGCCTTTCCTCTACGGGGAATACTACCGAGATAACCTTGAATCCCGTCACGTGGCTACCAGCGCAAACGCTCGAGTGGATGGATGTTCAAGGCATCCGTTTCCCTGCCAGGGAGTTGAACTCTCATAAGAACGACGGCTCAGCGGATATCCGAACCCAGAAGGTTGTGTTTAATGTCGGTCTTGATCGTCGCGACCTCGCCGCCAAGCCAGCCGAGCTGAAACCGGTTCTAGCAGGCAGGTAGCTCGCACACACATTGGACGGAGTACCGCCCATCTTTGCGGCGAGCGAGGCTAACTCTCGATTTAGCCCACTTTGCGACGGGATTTCTTTGGGGGCTCGGCTGCCGCCACGGGCTGTTCGGCCTTGCCGGTTCTGGGGACCACGCGCAGCAGGGTTTTCTTCTCGCCTTGCGAAGGCTTTTGCGCCAGGCTTTGCTTTAGCGCGGCCATCAGGTCGGCGGGAGCTGTCTGCACGATTGGCGCAGTCACGACAACGTCCTGCCCCTGGGCCTTGGCTTCAATCAGCGTTCGTAACCCCTCCTGATAGGCATCGTGATATTTCTCCGGCTGGAATGGCGCTGCCAGGCTTTCGATTAGTTGGGAAGCGAGAGAGCGCTCGAGGTCCTTGATCTCGAATTTATCCGAGCCAGCCTCGGCGGGCTGCCGAATTTCATTAGTGTAAAACATGGTGTGAAGAGTCAATCCGTTTTTGCGCGCGCGGATGATGACGATGTATTCGCGGTTGTGCATAGTTACTTTGGCGATTCCCGCGTAGCCGGACTTCTGCATCGCTTCGAGCAGCAGCTTGTAACCTTTCGCGCCAGCCGGCTCGGGCGTGGCGTAATACGATGCGTCGAAATACAGTGGATCGATTTCGTCGAGCTTCACGAATTCCAGAATTTCCATCACGCGGGCGGATTCAGGCTCGATTTTGTCGATTTCCTCTTCGGTGAAGAGGAGATATTGGTCCTTTTCGTACTCGTAGCCTTTCTCGATTTCATTGCGCTCTACGTTGCGATTGCAAGTGGGGCAAAAGAGTGGCTGCTTCAGGCGCGAATGGCAGACCTTGTGGAGCTGATTGAAGCTGATGCGCTCCGTGCGAGCAGCAGGGGACAACTGTATGGGTATGGCGACCAGGCCGAATGAAAGTGAACCCTTCCAGGTAGCGGGCATTTGCTCTCCCTTCGCCAGAGCGAGAAGTGAATGGTACGACGGCATTTGCGGCGGAACAACCAAAGAAATGGTCGTGCGCCCATAGGGATAGGCGAATATAGAGCGAAACCAAAGTGTGGCCAGAGACTCTTGTTTGCCATGCGGCGTCGTATCGAGACAGGGATAGATTTGAGAACGCGGTGCGAGGTGGTGCAAAGTGGTGTATGATGGTGTCCATGGCTGACGCAAAGAAAGTTGTCCGGCAGAGCGTGTCGATTCCCAGGCGAATCGCGAAACGCGTGCGATCGCTGGCCAAGACGCAGAAGAAGAGCGCAAACCGCGTGCTGGTCGACCTGATCGAGGCGGGGCTTGAGTCCAAGGATTCGCAGCGAGAGCATTTTTTCGCCATCGCCAACAGGCTTACTGAAACCACCGAACCTGGAGAGAGGCAGCGTCTCAAGCAGGAACTCGCCCGCATGACCTTCGGTGAGTAATGCCGAAAATCGAGTGGACGAAACTCCCACCAGCTCTTAGAGATCATTTATTCGATCGATTGGCAGAACGCAAGATTACCGCAGAAGACCTTTATCAACTCAAGTTGTGGCGTGATACGGAACCCGATGCCCCTGAAGGTCCTTGGTTCAAGGATTTTGGATCTTTCAAGATTTGCGGCGAAGGGCGCTTTCCGAAGACGTTCCTATTTGCGTGGTCAGGCCGCAAAAGGCAAGCCTCTCTGATTCGCTGCCGGAAAATCAACTCAGGAACTATTCGTCGGCGGGAGGATCGGGAAAAGCGAAGGCCGGTAGATTGCCTTCGTATTCGCGTGCGGCGAGGCGAAGTTCGGCGCGAATGATGTCCGACGAAAAGCCAGCGCGGAGAAGACTGCGATGTAGTGAGGCTAGCTTGCGCCGATCGAGTCCGCCGCGGAAGTGCGAAACATGGCGCTGGAGGCGCGCACGAACAGATGAGGCTTCGTCGGTCTCCGCGAAGGCGGCTTCGAGGGCGGCCTCGATGTGGCGGTCTGGAACGCCGCGGGCGCGAAGTTCGCGGGCGATGCGAAAACGCCCCTGGCGGCGTGAGTTGGCGTGCTGGCGCGCGTAATCGAGGGCGTAGCGGGCATCGTCGAGATAGTTCTGTTCACGCAGCCGGGCGATCACGGGATCGATGTGATCCTTGGTTTCGGAGCGGCGTCCGAGGTATTCGCGCATTTCGTGGATGGAGTGCGCGCGGCGCATCAGAGCACGAAGGGCGGAGGTGTGAAGTTCCTGTTCGCTAGAGAGTTTGCGCGGAGAGGAGTGAGAGCGCATGTGTGAAAGCATAACAGGAAAGGGGAGCCGCGCAGTAAGACTGCGACGCGATCGCCTCTTTCGAAGCGAGGCCAGTCAGCACGCGAGGCTTTTGCAACCAAAGACCCGGCGAGACGCCGGCGCTACAAATACACAGACAGCGGCGGAACTTCCGTTGCGGTAGTAGCTGAGGGGCCGGCGGACGTTGGCGGTGCTACCTCGCTAGCGTTTGCCGAGGCGGTCGAATTCGGCCATGGAGCGTTCCATCTCCTCACGGGCGGAATCGGCGGAGGAGCGGATGCCCTGGACGCGGAGGTGGAAGTCGTCCGGATTCGAGGCGCGCAGGAGGGCTTCCTCGAGGGTAATAAGGCTGCGCGAATAGAGATCGAAGAGCGATTGATCGAAGGTTTGCATGCCGTATTGGCTGGTGCCGGCAGCGATAGCGTCGCGAATCATGCGCGTTTTATCCGGATTGATGATGCAATCGCGGATATAGCCGGTGGTGACCATGACCTCGACGGCCGGGACGCGTCCTTGGCCATCGCTTCGACGGACGAGGCGCTGGCTGATGACGGCCTTGAGTGTGGATGCGAGTTGCAGCCGGATTTGCTTTTGCTCGGGCGGCGGAAACACGGCGATGATGCGCTGAATCGTTTCCGTGGCGTCGAGCGTGTGCAAGGTCGAAAGAACAAGGTGGCCGGTTTCCGCCGCGAGCAAGGCGGTCGAAATGGTTTCAAGGTCGCGCATTTCGCCGACGAGGACGACGTCCGGGTCCTGGCGGAGCGCGGCGCGCAGCGCGGTGGAAAACGAGGCAGTGTCAACCTCGACTTCGCGCTGG
Organism: uncultured Acidobacteriota bacterium; assembly: GCA_963702375.1. Taxonomy (GTDB): domain Bacteria; phylum Acidobacteriota; class Terriglobia; order Acidiferrales; family UBA7541; genus Palsa-295. The sequence continues at coordinate 432,670 of CAVPCI010000007.1, read as the reverse complement.
TTGATAAAGCCCTTCTTGTCGCGGTGCAGATATTCGATCGGATCTTCGATGGTGATGATGTGCTCGGCGCGCAGGGAATTGATGCGGTCGATTAGCGCGGCGAGGGTGGTGGATTTTCCCGAACCGGTGGTGCCGGTGGTGAGGATGAGGCCGCGCTGCTCCTCGCAGATCTGGCCGAGAATATGCGGTAGCTCGAGCTCTTCGATGGTGCGAATTTTCGTAGGGATCACGCGCAAAACCATGCCGACGTTGCCGCGCTGTTGGAAGACGTTGACGCGGAAGCGCCCGAGGCCCGCCACGCCGTAGGCCATATCCAGTTCCGCAGTCTCCTTGAACTTTTGCTTTTGGCGATTGGTCATCATGCTGAAGGCCATGGAAAGCATTTCTTCGGGCGTGATTCGGGGAACGTCGCTAAGGCCGTTGAGAAGCCCATCAATGCGGAGATATGGGTGATTGCCGACCTTCAGGTGCAGGTCGGAGGCCCTACTATCGACTGCGCGACGTAAGAGATCGTCAATATTGATGGCCATAGCGATAAACCCCGTTTGAATGGCTGCTGAAGCCAAGCTAGCATGCGTTCTAGTACTCGAGCAATGCGCGTAAAGGACAGGATTTCTAGGTGTGCAATGCCCCGAAAAAGCGTCGAGAGGGCGGGCTGGGTGGCTAGGAGAGCCGGCGGTCCGCTGGGAAAAGACGCTCACAGAGGAACGCCGCGATGATGCCGCCAAAAAGGGTGCCAACCCAATAGACGCCTTGGTTCTGCCAGTGAGGGGTGGCTAGCGCCGGACCGAAGGCCCGTGCAGGATTCATTGCGGCTCCGGTGAACGGACCGCCGAAAAGCGCGCCTACTACAATCGTTAGGCCAACTGCGAGGCCCGCGACGGGGCGCGGCTCGCCGTCCACATCGCTGCCGGCAGTGGCGAACACAACGAATACAACGAAAAACGTCAAAACAGCCTCGAGCGCCATGGCGTGCAGGCGAGTAAAATCCTGCGCGAGAACGGGAGCGCCGAGCGCAACGGGTCGCCAGTTTGTATCCGGGATGATGATTTTGATCAGATAGGCGGCCGCGCTCGCAGCCGATAGCTGGACGATGGAATAGGCGATGGCTTGAAGCGTGCCCAATCGCTTGACAACCCAGAACCCGATCGTCACGGCCGGATTGAAGTGGCCTCCGGAAACGTGGCCCAGGGCCATAACCATGGCGGCATAAGCCAGCCCATATGCAGCGGCGATGCCCATCCAGCCGATTTTCGTTTGCGTTGCAGCGCCAAGATATTGATCCGCGCAAATTGAACCGACGGCGATGAAGATGATGATGAAGGTACCAATAAACTCGCCGGCGAGTTTCTGGGGAAGGCTATACACGAGGTTCCTTTGCGAAGAAACGGCACGACTGCCGGTACAAGGGAATTGCCTTCAGACGCGCGGATTCTACTCGATTACAGAAGTGTCGTCAAAAGCTCACCGGAGGATAAGGCGCGCGCCGCGCGCTCATACCACTTCACCTCTAAATAGGAGGCTAGCGGACGGCCACGCCGTTGGTAACACCTACGGGCGAAAGCCAGCCATGGCGGTCGGGCACTTTGCCGCTGGTGATTGAGAAGAACGCATCCTGGATGCGCTTGGTGATGGGGCCGCGCGAGCCGGCGCCGACCGTGATGCGGTCAATCGAACGGATCGGCGTGATTTCAGCGGCGGTGCCGGAAAAGAAAACTTCGTCGGCAATATAGAGCATCTCGCGGGGAAGCATCTGCTCGGTAACCGAAATTCCCGCCTCGCGGCAGAGTGTGAGCACAGAATCCCGGGTGATGCCGGGCAGGGCGGAGTTGGCGAGCGGCGGGGTATGAATGGCACCGTTCATCACCACAAAGATATTTTCGCCCGACCCTTCGCTGATATATCCGTTTACATCGAGCGCGATGCCTTCCGAGTAGCCGTTCGCTCTGGCTTCCATGCGGATGAGCTGCGAATTCATGTAGTTCGCCGCAGCCTTAGCCATTTGCGGCAGGGTATTGGGAGCGGGGCGGTTCCAGGAACTGACGCAGACGTCCACGCCGCTGCGCAACGCTTCCTCGCCGAGATATTCACCCCACTCCCAGCAGGCCAAGTAGACATCGATGGGGCAGTTCTGCGGATCCACGCCGGCATCGCCGTAGCCACGGAGCACGATGGGCCGCACGTAGCAAGCGCTGACTTTATTCTCGCGAACCAGATCGAGACCAGCCTGGCAGAGAGCATCCAGCGAAAAGGGGACATCCATCCGATAGATATGCGCGGAATTCAGCAGACGCTGCATGTGCTCCCGGAGACGGAAAATCGCGGGTCCCCGGGCGGTGTCGTAACAGCGAACTCCCTCAAAGACAGCGGACCCGTAGCTGACGACATGCGAGAGCACGTGAATGGTGGCCTGGTCCCAGGCAATGAATTTGCCGTTACACCAAATCTTTTCGGTCTTGGGGAAGCTCATCGCGTGCGTCTCCGGAACACATAAGCGCGCTCTGTCTTATAAGTAGCTGGCAAAATTATAGCACACGGATTTTAGCGCCGAGGGAACGTGCTGCGCGTAGAGTGCGCGATCATGGCTGCCAATTTGGCTGTTCGTGCTATGAGGATGAGCGACGCAAGGAACGGCGCGGCATCTTTCGCGGCGTGCGGGCGCTGCGCTTGCTATACTACGGGCCCGAGATGGGTTTCCAGTCAGTGCGGCGGCCGCTGGTTTGTGTGAGCGTTCTGGCCGGTCTGTTCCTGGCCTTTCCCGTGCGGGCGGCCGCGCCAGAGCCGGCAGCTTCGAGGGCCGATTCGACAACAGACACCGTTGTCCGGCTCCAGATCGACGGCGAAATCGAGCCAGTGCTCGCCGAATACCTCGTGAACGGAATCGAGCAAGCGGCTCGCGACCGTTCCAGCCTGATTTTAATCACGATGAATACGCCGGGCGGTCTGGACACGTCCATGCGGCAAATCATTCAGGCGATTCTACGTTCGCCCGTGCCGGTTGTGACGTATGTATATCCGACGGGTTCGCGCGCGGCTTCGGCGGGATTCTTCATCTTGCTTTCAGCCGATATCGCCGCCATGTCGCCCGGGACGGACACAGGCGCGGCATCACCAATCATGGAAGTTGCGGGGCAGACAGTTCAAATTGACGAAACGTTGCGCAAAAAGATTCTCAACGAAGCAACCGCGTACCTGCGCAGCTATGTAAGCAAGCGCGGACGCAATGTGGCGCTCGCGGCGACGGCCGTAACCGACGCCAAAGCGTTCAGCGAGCAGGAAGCGCTGGACGGCAAGCTGATCGATATCGAGGCTTCGTCTCCGGAACAGTTGCTGGCGGAACTCAATGGCCGGACGATCACGCGTTTCGATGGGTCGACCACGCAACTCGCACTTTCGCATCCGGTAATCGTCACGCGCGAAATGACGGGACGCGAGAAGTTTCTCTCGCGCATCGTGGAGCCGGACGCTTTCTTTATTCTGCTGATTATCGGCGTGCTGGGACTCTACACGGAGTTCACGCATCCCGGCATGTTTGCGCCGGGCGTGATCGGCGGAATTGCGATTTTGCTTGCGCTGTTCGCGATGCACATGCTTCCCGTTAGCTTCACGGGGCTTCTACTGATCGTGCTGGCATTGGTGTTGTTTGTGCTGGAGGCCAAGTTCCCGACGCATGGCGTGCTCGGCGTGGGCGGAGTAGTCTCTATGATTCTCGGCGCGCTGATGCTGGTAAAGTCTCCGATGACGGGCATGGGGGTCAGATTGGGCACGGCGCTTGGCGTGGCGATTCCGTTCGCGGTGATCGTGATCATCCTGATGAAGGCAGTTTTGCGTTCGCGTACTTGGAAGTCGGCCACCGGCAGGGAAGAGCTTCTTGGCGAAGAAGGCGAGGTTACGGAACCGTTGGGCCTGGAAGCCGGCACCGGAATGGTGCGCGTCCACGGCGAATTGTGGCGGGCGGCGGCGCCAGAGGGCCAAAACATTCCGAAAGGCGCGCGGGTAAGGGTGCGAGCCGTCAACGGGCTAACCCTAACGGTGGAAGAGACGAAGGCGTAGGATTTCTGCGCAGAAGCTTTCTGATCGGATTTTTCCCGGCATAGATCAGAGGAGGAAGTGATGGACCTGAATTTTGTGTCGCTCTTGGGCATGGCTGCTGTGGTCATTTTTCTGTTTTGGATTTTCAATTCTATCTACGTGATCAAAGAATGGGAACGCGGCGTTGTGTTGCGCCTGGGACGGATGCTGCCTGAGGCCAAAGGAGCGGGATTGCAGCTGGTCCTCTATCCGATCGACAAGTTGACGCGCATTTCCCTCCGAATCGAGACGCTGGATGTGCCACCGCAAGATGTGATCACGCGCGACAACGTGTCGGTGAAGGTAAACGCGGTTTGCTACTTCCGGGTGATCGACGCGAACATGGCGCTCTCGCAGGTGCAAAATTATCTGTACGCCACGTCGCAGCTAGCGCAGACCACGCTGCGCAGCCTGGTGGGGCAGTTCGAATTGGACTCCATCCTCTCCGAGCGCGAAAAGGTAAACTCCAGGTTGCAACAAATCCTTGACCAGGATACCGAGCCTTGGGGTATCAAGGTAACGAAGGTTGAAGTCAAGCAAGTCGATATTCCGGAAAATATGCAGCGTGCCATCGCCAGGCAGGCGGAGGCGGAACGCGAACGCCGGGCGAAAATTATTCATGCCGAGGGCGAATTCGAGGCCTCAACGAAACTAGCCGAAGCGGCGGCAGTTCTGGAAAAGGAGCCCGTTTCGATTCAGTTGCGGTATCTGCAGACGCTCACGGAAATTGGCGTGGAAAAGAACACTACGGTGATCTTTCCGCTGCCAATCGATATGATTTCGCAGTGGATCAAGTCTTCAGGAGGGAATAAGTAGCGCATGTCGGGCGGTGGAAAACACGGAAGGGGCGACCGAGTGCTCGAAAGCCGGCACTTGATCGTCTTGTTTCTTGGCATCGTGCTGCTGTGTGGTGTTTTCTTCACGCTGGGGTACGTGATCGGCCACAACCAATACGACGGAGCAGTCCACGCCGCGGAAGCGCCCGGGGCGAGCACACCGGTCGTCCCTAAGGCGTCGAAGCCGACTTCGTCCGATGGCGCTCACGCCGCAACGCCGATGCCCGCCAACAGCGAGTGGGATTTCTACTCAAAGAACGCCAGCAATCATCTGGAGCCGGCCGAGAAGCCTTCATCTCCCGCGGTTCCAAACGCGGCGCCGGCCAATAAGGAAGCTTCAGCGCCTCCAGCACCAGTGGAAAGCGCCAAGGCCATTCCCGTATCTTCGCGCTTCCAGCCTCCAAGACTGCTGAAGGGCTCTGTGGTGCTCCAAGTCGCGGCCGTGACGCACCAAAGCGACGCGCTCGCAATGGCCGACGCATTACAGCGAAAGAAATTTTCCGCCTTCGTGCTCGCACCATCTGGCGATAATTTCTACCGCGTGCAAGTGGGTCCCTATCGAGACCAGCGAAATGCCGAATCCGCCAGAAACGCGCTTGAGCGCGCCGGTTTCAAGTCTATTATCAAACGCTGAATGACTCCTCTGAAATGAATTGGCCCTGGCACACGCGGGTGTTGCTCGCGCTTGCGAGCGGCCTGGCACTGGCGCTTTCCTTCCCCAACTATAATTTCTCGTTCCTGGCGTGGATCTCGATTGGACTGCTGGTTCTCGCGTCTTATCGGGCCAGGCCCGCGGTTGCGCCACTGTACGGCTTTCTTCACGCGCTGGTTTTTTATCCCGTTTGTCTTACGTGGATCGATGTAGTGGTGCGCCAGTATGGCGGTGTACCTCCGTTTACCGCGGCGGGTCTTCTCGCGCTGATCGCTATCGCCGGTGGAATCATTCTGGCGGTGTTTTCGCTGGGGATTGCGCTGGCGTCGCGCCAGAACGCCTTGCTGGCCTGCGCTCTTGCGCCTTGCCTGTGGGTGACGCTCGAATTCGCGCGTGCGCACTTGCCGATCATCGGATTTCCGTGGAACCTGGCGGGCTACGCGGCAAGCGGGAGCCTCGGCTTACTTCAATTCGCCAGCGTAACCGGAATCTATGGCCTGAGCTTCGTCGTGGCCAGCTATGGCGCGCTCCTCGCGTACACGATCATCTCTGGGCGGCAGCGCGTATGGAAGTTGGCGATTTCCGCCACCGCTGGCCTGATTCTGGTGGGAGTTGGGGGAAGCTTGCTTGTACCTTCGACGAAGTCGCGCTACGTCGCGCATTTGGTCCAGACGAACTTTCCGCAATCGTACGAATATCCGCCGGATTGGATACCAATGCATGCGCGCGATCTGGACCAATTGGAGCGCATCAGCGTCGACGCGGCTACGAAGGAGCCGGGATTGATCGTGTGGCCGGAGGTTCCCGCGCCCTTCAGCTTGGAAGACCCCGCGTTTGGCAACCGCGCTCAGAGGATTGCTCGCGAAGCTGGCAGTGATTTTTTGGTTGGCGCCGAAGACTGGAAAAAGGACGCTGCGGGGAAATGGATCGCGACGAATAGCGCGGTGCTTCTAAATCCCTCGGGCGAGCGTATCTTTACCTATGACAAGACTCACCTGGTCCCATTCGGCGAATACGTTCCTCTGCGGCGGTGGCTCACCTTCGCGGGCAAGCTGACCGCCGACATCGGGGATTTCACGCCGGGTGCTGTTCATCGAGTGGGTAAGCTCCCGGGCGGAGCTTTCGGCGCGTTCATCTGCTTTGAGGCAATTTTCCCCAACGAAGTGCGGCGATTTACGGTGAACGGCGCGGAATTGCTGATCAATATGTCGAATGATGGCTGGTTTGGGCGCTCGTCCGCGCCTGCGCAGCACCTGATGATGGCACGCGTGCGGGCCGTCGAAAACCGGCGCTGGCTGCTGCGCTGCACGAATAACGGGTTCACCGTCGCGGTCGACCCCTACGGCCGGATTGTGGCCAGGCTTCCCACGGATATTCGCGGCGAGCTCGATGCTCCCTACGATTTTCGCAGCGGCCTCACGCCCTACGCGCGATTCGGCGATTGGTTCGCGTGGTTGTGCCTAATCGGCTCGGCTGTGCTGCTGGGAATAGCGCTGGCCCTGTGGGCGAAGGCCGCAGTAAGTAAGGTGTTGTAGCGTCGGTATTCAAATGCAGCGTTGCGGATGCGCAGCAGTTTTGATTTTCCATTTTCGAAGTTCCTGTGTAGGATTTGAACATGGCTGAGCACATCGAAGACCTCGAGCAACGCTACGCCGAGCTCCAGAAACGCATCGGGCTCGTGCGGAGCTATCTTTGACGCCGATTCCGCCCGCAAGCAAATTGCTGAACTGGAAGTAAAAATCAACGCTCCCGATTTTTGGCAGGACCAGGAAAAGGCCCAGGCGCTTCTCCAGCAGCGCAAGCAGCTCGAAGAACGCGCCAATGGTGAGAGTGCGCTCGAAAGCAAGGCCAGCGATCTCGACACCTATTTTCACCTGGCACATGAAGAATCGAATAGCGACCAGCGCGAAGCGCTTCTCGAGGATATTGCGAAAGAGCTGGCTGCGGCCGACACCTACGTTTCCGGCCTCGAGACCAAAACGCTGCTCGCGGGCGAAAGCGATCCGCTGAATGCCCTCGTAACCATCAAGCCCGGCGCCGGAGGCGTTGAATCGCAGGACTGGGCCGAGATGCTGCTGCGGATGTATCTTCGCTGGGCGGAGTCAAAGGGCATGAAAGCCACAGTTATCGATTCGTCTCCCGGTGAAGAAGCGGGCATCAAGTCGGCCACGGTGCAGATAGAAGGCGAAAACGCCTACGGAATGCTTGCAGGTGAAAGCGGCGTGCACCGGTTGGTGCGCATTTCACCGTTCGACCAGCAAGCGCGGCGGCACACTTCGTTCGCGTCGGTTTTCGTGATCCCCGAAATCGACGACCGCATCGAGATCGTCGTGAAGCCCGAGGATCTTCGCATTGATACGTTTCGCGCGGGCGGGCACGGTGGCCAGAACGTTAACAAGGTCGAATCGGCGGTACGCTTCACGCATCTGCCCTCGGGGATCGTCGTCCAGTGCCAGAACGAGCGCAGCCAGCACAAAAACCGCGAGATCGCGATGAGGGTTCTGCGTTCGCGCCTGTACGAGCTGGAGCTCGAAAAGCGCCGTGGAGACATGCGCAAGCTCGACGCCACTAAATCTGACATCAGCTTCGGCAGCCAGATTCGCTCCTACGTGATGCAGCCGTATCAGATGATCAAGGACCATCGCACAAAGCTCGAGCGCGGCGATATCCAAAAGGTGCTCGATGGCGATATTGACCCGTTTATTCGCGCTTATCTCCTCTACCGGCGCGACGTTGAGCAAGTGGCGCCGAAATAGCTTGCCGGTTCGCGCCGCGCTTTTCGGCAACCGTATACGCCGTTTAGCCGTGATTCAAGCCTTTTGGGCACAGAAGATTGACAGCGCGATTCACCGCATGCTAGCGTTTCAAAGTTAACCTGGAAAGCGCAATATAACTCGCTGGTTGGCGTCATTCCGCTGGAGGGCACTGCTTTGGCACACGACGAGAAATTCCTCTTTACCTCAGAGTCCGTTACCGAAGGGCACCCCGATAAAATAGCTGACGCGGTTTCCGACGCGGTGTTGGATACCGTGCTGGCCCACGATCCCATGGGCCGCGTAGGCTGCGAAACCCTGGTCACCACCGGACTGGTGATCGTGGCCGGCGAAATCACTATCAAGAAGGAATTCAGCGGCGTCCTCGATTACCAGACAATTGTCCGCAAAGTGATCGATGAAATTGGGTACAACCGCGCCAAGTATGGGTTTGACGCCGAAACGTGCGGCGTCATGTCGGCCGTGAAAGGCCAGTCGCCTGACATTGCCATGGGCGTTGACACCGGTGGCGCTGGAGATCAGGGCATGATGTTCGGCTACGCGTGCGACGAAACGCCCGAGCTGATGCCCATGCCCATTCAGCTTGCTCATCGGCTCACTCATAAAATCGCTCAAGTTCGCAAACAAAACGAAGTCGATTTCTTCCGCCCTGACGCCAAATCCCAAGTCTCCATCGAGTACGCCAACGGCCGCCCGGTCAGGGTCGATACCGTAGTCATCTCGACGCAGCACAGCGACAAAGTTTCGAATAGCGACCTGCGCGAAGCCGTGATCGAGAAGGTCATCAAGCCGGTGATTCCCGCCGAAATGTTCGATAAGACTACGAAAATCCACGTCAATCCGACGGGACGCTTCGTTACCGGCGGTCCTATGGGCGACGCAGGCCTCACGGGCCGCAAAATTATCGTGGATACCTACGGTGGCTATGGACGCCACGGCGGTGGCGCATTCTCCGGGAAGGATCCCTCGAAGGTTGACCGCTCCGCTTGCTACATGGCTCGCTACGTGGCGAAAAATCTGGTGGCAGCGGGGCTAGCCCGTAAGATCGAAGTCCAGTTCGCCTACGCGATTGGCGTAGCGGAGCCGGTATCGGTCATGGCGGATACCTTCGGCACCGGAACGATTCCGGACTCGCAGATTACCGAGCTGATTCGCGCTTTCTTCAAGCTGACGCCCAAAGCGATCATCGAAACGCTCGATCTCCGCAGACCGATTTACCGTCCGACCGCCGCCTACGGCCACTTCGGCCGCACCGGCCCGGGTTTCACCTGGGAGCGCACCGATAAAGCGGACGCCATCCGCAAAGAGGCCGCGTCGCAGACTCCGGTGGCTGCGGCGCGTAGTTGAGCGCCGGCCTCGGGGTGGCGCGAGTGGGTGCGGCAGGCAGCGCGCTTTCTCGCCGTCAGCTTACCCGCATCTAAACGAATTTCTAGCCAGCACTTAAACCAAAGGAGTATCTAGTGGAGACAGCGACGAAGGTAGCCGGCCACGTAAAGGACCTTTCCCTTGCCGAAGCGGGGAAGCGCAGGATCGAATGGGCCAATCAACACATGCCCGTCCTGCAGTTGATTCGCAAGAGATTCATCAAGGAGCAGCCACTGAAGGGCATTCGCATGGCGGCGTGCTTGCACGTCACCACGGAAACGGCCAACCTCGCCATCACGCTGCGTGATGGCGGCGCTGACCTTGTTGTCTGCGGCTCGAATCCTCTTTCCACGCAGGATGAAACGGCTGCCGCCCTCGTGAAGGAATACGGCATTCCCACGTACGCGATCAAGGGCGAAGATCACGACACCTATTACTCCCACATTAGCTCCGCGCTCGACCACAAGCCGCAGATCACCATGGACGATGGCGCCGATCTCGTCACTCAGCTCCTCACCAAGCGCACCGACCAGATCAAGGACGTTATCGGCGGCACGGAAGAAACCACTACCGGCGTGATTCGTTTGCGCGCAATGTCCAAGGACGGCACGCTGAAATTTCCAGTGATCGCCGTTAACGACGCCCTTACCAAGCATTTTTTTGACAACCGTTATGGCACCGGCCAATCCACGCTCGACGGCATCATCCGTGCCACCAACCTGCTGCTCGCCGGGCTGAGGCTGGTCATCGCCGGCTACGGCTGGTGCGGACGCGGCGTCGCCATGCGTGCCAAGGGCCTCGGCGCCGACGTAATCGTCACCGAAATCGATCCCACGAAGGCCATCGAAGCGGTGATGGATGGTTTCCGCGTGATGCCCATGAACGAAGCAGCCAAGATCGGCGATATCTTCGTCACCGTCACCGGCAATAAGTCCGTTCTGGCCCATGAACACTTCGAGAGAATGAAGGATGGAGCGGTCGTCTGCAATTCCGGCCACTTCAACGTCGAAATCGATATTCCGGCGCTCGAAAAGCTCTCCAGCGCGAGGAAGGAAGCTCGTCCATTCGTCGAGGAATTCCTGATGAAGGACGGTCGCCGCCTCTATCTTCTCGGCGAGGGACGCCTGATCAATCTCGCCGCTGCCGAAGGTCACCCCGCTTCTGTGATGGACATGAGCTTTGCGAACCAGGCGCTCTCGGCCGAGTACATGGTCAAGAATGCCAAGGATCTCAAGCCGCAGGTTTATTCCGTCCCGGAGCACCTCGATAAGCAGATCGCCAAGCTGAAGCTGGATTCCATGAATGTGCTCATCGACAAGCTGACGCCCGAGCAAGAGCACTATCTGGCGTCATGGGACGAAGGTACGTAAACCAAGCCGCGCATTTTTCCGGGGGCGTGGCGGCGCTGCGCCCCTGGACGTTTCACACCGCAATTTGGCCGCTGAAGCGTCTTCACCGTAGACGATTTTTCTTTACACCAACAGGTACTTGCGTCGATCCGAGCTCCCGTGTAAAGATTTTCTCGTTACCCTGGGAGTGTGTCCACCCGATCCGCGTCGCTCCGATCTCCGCAGCTTAGGATGCGGCCGCCAAACTCACAAGCTCGACAGAAGACGTGAGCTGGATCGCGTTGTGGAGTGTTCGGTAGAGAGGGCAACGCATGGCATAGCTTCCGTGCGCGCGCTCCACGGTTGCCCTGATCCCTTCGGGACCAGCCAAGCGCATTGCCACGTGAATGCGACGGATCACGAGTACGCGCTCCTCCGTTTCGACCTCCCCTGTTACTTCTGCGGTCAGCCGTCCATTGCTAGCATCGACTCGAAGCGCTTCCAGCGCCCCTCCAAAGGTTCCCAGCATTCAACCGGCGGTGGCGGCAATCGCATAGTCAATTGTCGATGAGTGCGATTCCGTCAACTTGGCTGGATCCATCTTGTAGTGCTCGGCGATGGCGCCATGCACGCTGAAAATAACGGGCTGGGCTTCACCGGGCAGCTGCGCAATGCGAATCGGTCCCTGCTTTCGTTCGATTCGTGTTTTCGACACATAGACCACGTCGCTCATAACTCCTCCATCTGGTGGTGTCCTATTTTCGGTCAGCTAATTGTCGGTATAGCCGTTTCTGGAGGGACCTTCAGCGGGGGAGGAAACACGTATTAAGTGTTCCGCTGTTGGCTGGGTGTCTTCACATCCTCGGCAGAAGCGCTCAACCAAGCAGTGATACGCACAGAAATGTCTGAGGCCAACTTATCAGGGACCTCCCATAGCGTCCCTTGTTTGACCCTGCCGCGTACTTCATCGGCGACTTCCTTCGCAGCAGCGTCCCACCACGGATGCATCTTGAGGTGGTCGCTCGGAGCGACCGGTCGGAAGTACATGCCGCGTTCATCCTCGTGCCAGTCGAGGACGAGCGCCCAGCCGTAGAATCCTGGCTCGATGCCGCCACTCGGCGCATAGAAGAAGACAACTCTGTCGCCAGGTTTTGGACTGCCGGTTGATGCTTTCCTGCCCACTGGCCACGTCCAGCGCTCTCTCTCCCAAATGTCGAGTCGATAACTGTTTGGCGGCCACTGCTGTTGGTCCATTTGGTAGAGCCACATAGTCATCGTCGCACCCGGGTTGGCGAAAAAACCCCTATCTCGGCCCAGTATACATTTCCGAGACACGAAATCAAATTAGGACGCCACCCTCCATCTGGAATATTTGCGCGGCTTGCGACAAAAGCGAAGCGCCCCACAGGCTTCCGAAGAGCCGATTTCGCTCGCGCATTAGCAGGTTACACCGGAATGCTTCAAAGCCGCGCGGGACACTTGTGGGCGCAAAGGACGAGCCAAGCAACCTGGTATCGTGGCGAGATCGAGGTCGTCATCGAGACAATTTGCGAGGCCGCGAGGTAAAATCCTCCCCCATGCTGCTGGGTTCCATCTCCATGGCTTTGATTTGCGCTCTTGCTCTGGGAGCAAGCCTCAGCTTGCCCGTTGGGGCTGTGTCGCAAGCTGGCGGCCAGGCAACCTCGTCCGCAACGGCGCCTGGGGCGCCGCAAATTCGCTTCGAGGGTGAAATCCTGCATGGCCAGATATTTGAGCACGAAATCGGTCACGGCCTCGTGTTTCGCTTGACGCCCGCCACGTCCGACGAAGGTGGCGGCTGGGTTATCCAAATTCTGCCGGCTGCGGAACCAACCGATGAAACTATCGAATTCGCTGAGATTGCCACGCCTCCTTACCACGCTTACAACGACCGATATCTTGCGGCGGCATTCGGGTATTCGGCGAGGGAAGCGGTTCAAGTTGCGCTGCGAAAGTTCTATTTTGTGCGGTCCGTGGAGGACCAGCAGCGCGCAGCGGACGTAGTGAATGTGACGCTGTATCCCGATACCGCTTCGGACCGGGAAAAAATCCGCGCGGCTGACGAAGCAACTAGCGTCAATCTCGGCCGCGGCCAGCTGCGCATCATCCATTCCAAAATTACGGCCGGCAGAGCGGGCGTGCCGGATACCATTGCTTGGGTAAAATTCGAAGTCGTGCTCGATTTTTCCTCCGGCTTCACTATGCGGCAAGTGCTGGCGCCGCGCGCCGATCCCACACGCCGATAGCGTGGCTATCACTTTCAAGCGCGGAGTTGCTACACTCCCCGGCCTCAGCTTCAGCTTCATCGCGCAAAAGGGAATTCACGAGGATTGACCGAAATGCGCGTCTGTGTGACCGGCGGAACGGGCTTTATCGGTGGCGCGCTAGTCGAACGCTTGCTGCGCGACGGTGCCTCCGTGCGCGTGCTCGCGAGGCCGTCGGGGCGAGCCGACGCATTGGCAAAACGCGGGGCAGAAATCATTCCAGGCGATCTCTCGAACTCGGGGGCTCTTGATGAAGCGGTACGCGGCGCTGAAGTTGTTTTTCACGCCGCGGCAATGGTCGAAGGCGGTGGGAGCCGCAAACAGTTCACAGAGACAAACGTCGGTGGCACCCAACAGGTTTTTGAAGCTTGCATCCGCCAAGGCGTGCGGCACGTGGTCTACCTGAGCTCGATCGCCGTGTACGGCTTGATCCCTAGCGGTGAGCGGGTTGATGAGCTTACGCCATGGGATGAGTCACCGGAAAAGCGCGACTCTTACGCGCAATCGAAGATTGAAGCGGAGCAATATGCGACGGCCATCGGCTCCAAGACGAGACTGGCGGTCACGATTTTGCGCCCGGGAATCGTGTTCGGGTCGGGACGGCGCCTGCCCGTTGCGCTGCTGGGCTTTCAGGCAGGGAGAACTAACGTGGTATTTGGAAGGCCGCGGCTCCGCTTCCCGATCACCTACATCAATAATCTAATTGACGCGATGACGCTCGCCGCGAAGACGCATGGCGGCCTGCGAAAATACATCGTCATTGATGATGACAATCTGACGCTCGGTCAGTATCACGCAACGAGAGCCGCGATTGATAAGACCCGAACAATGTTTTTGCCCGGCTGGCTGGTTCTCGCGGGGCCGATCGTGTTGAACGGGCTGGCAAGGATCTTGCCGGTGGGCCGGGAAACAGCAGGGATTTGGCGGCGTCAGGCCCAACGTGCGCTGCAGGATCGATGGTACGACACGGGGCTGATCCGCAAGGAGCTTGGCTGGACACCCCACGTATCGCTGCGCGCGGCGATCGAGAAGACTGCAAAATCTTTGAAATAATGCCGCCGCAGAGCTCTCCTGCCTCAATCTTCAAGATATTTCATGCTAAACTTTTGAGAGCAAGCCACAAAGCTGTCGCTCAGAAGGAAATATCGCAAAGAATCGTCGGAGGCGCTGAAGTTTTTCGTGGTCCTTAATTACATCAATTACATCGTGCTGGGCATTGCCGCGATTCCATTCATCTACTATCTGCTGGCGCTTTACAGTACCGCCAGATTTTCTGCTACAAAGCAGGCTGTGCCTAATACCGATTTCCTGCCTCCCATAAGCTGCCTGAAACCCATTAAGGGTCTGGATGAAGACGCCTACGAGAATTACGCGAGCTTCTGCCGCCAGGATTATCCGGAATACGAGATCGTTTTCTGTGTGGATCGCGACGATCCGGCGCTCCCTCTTCTTGAAAAACTCGTCCGCGAATTTCCCGAGCGGAAAATACGCCTGCTGTTCGGCTCCGGCCGCAATGCGATCAACGATAAGTGCGGCCGCCTCTACCGCCTAACCAACGAGGCCGCTTACGACATCTTTGTAATTACCGACGGGGATGTCCGGGTAGGTCCGGATTATCTGCGAACCGTGGTCTCACCGTTCCGCGATCGAAACGTCGGAGCGGCGACGTGCCTCTATGTTTCAACGGAGGAAACAAACTTCGTGCAGGAGCTGCAATCCATCGGAATGATTTCGGATTTCTTTGCGCCCGTGATGGTCGCCTGGCAATTACACGATTTGAACGTGACGTTTGGCCAAACGATTGTCACCACGCGCAAAGCGGTGATGGCCTACGGCGGCTATCAAGTGCTCGAAAGCCGCCCCGCAGACGATGTTTACGCGGGCCGCCTCGTAGCGGAGCAGGGATACGACGTGAAGCTTTTGCCGTACGTAGTGAAGTCGGTCGCGGACTTCAAGTCGATGAGCGACCTCCTCCACAAGCGCACGCGCTGGATGACGGTTCAGCGCCTCATGCGGCCTTGGGGTCACTTGGGGCTAATCTTCACCTTTGGATTGCCCTGGGCATTGCTGGCGGTAGCCATACATCCGACTGCCGCGATCGCACTTGCGTATTTAG
Organism: uncultured Acidobacteriota bacterium; assembly: GCA_963702375.1. GTDB lineage: Bacteria > Acidobacteriota > Terriglobia > Acidiferrales > UBA7541 > Palsa-295. The sequence continues at coordinate 417,246 of CAVPCI010000007.1, read as the reverse complement.
GAGGCTACGCAATTTGCAGGGTGGCAATCACCTGGATGATTGGCGCGCGCTGCATGAAACAGCACGGCCTCTGGAAGAAAATGCCTCTGATTCCGCTGTGGGATGCTATGGCCTTCGGAATGTGGCTCGCCAGCTTCGGGCGCAGGACCATCCGCTGGCGCGGGGTGGACTATTTCCTCCGTGATGGAAAGCTGGTCTCCACCAGGCAAGCTGCAGCGTCAGCACAATCATGAGGGCAAAGATCGCGGTGGCGGGCGCGGGGATTTACGGAACGAACATCGCCATCCGCCTCGCCGAGGACGGACACGACGTTCGGCTCTTCGATCCGCTCGGAATCCTGTGCGCTGCGTCCGCGATCAATCAGTTTCGCATTCACTCCGGGTATCACTATCCTCGAAGTCCGGAAACCATCACTGAGACGCTGGAAGCTCGCGCTGATTTCAGCAAGGCATTCGCACTGGCAGTCGTGCGAAACAGCCGGCACTACTATGCGATTCCGCACCAAGGCTCCCAAACGCCGCCGGATTTGTTCGAGAAGGTGATGGCAAAATATAGCCTCGCGTGCAATCCCTGCCGCCCGGGGTGGATGAATTTCGATTTTATCGACAGATGCTACGAAGTAGACGAACAAATTTACGACCCGGACGTATTGCGGGATGTAATCGAGCGCCGCGTCAAGGAACTCTGTATCGCTTTTGAGCGGCGCGCCTTCACCGCCGAAATGCGATCGGATTACGATTTTGTCGTGTGGGCCACTTACGGGCTGGGGCCGAGCCGAGGGCTCTTCAAGATCGCGAAATATCAAGTGGCCGAAAAGATTCTAATCGAGCTGCCACCACAGCTGCGGGGAATTTCGTTGGTTGTGGTAGACGGACCGTTTACCGCATTCGATCCTTATGGGAATTCCAAACGCTCGCTCTTCGGTTCGGCCAAGAACACCAATCACTGGACGACCACCGATCCCAAGCAGGATATTCCCGAGCCTTACGCAAGCCTTCTCAACGGCCCGAACTTTGCCCCTATCAACTTCAGCCGCTTCGACGCAATGAGGAACGATTCCGCTCTCGCCGTCCCCGCTTCGAAAGACGCCGCGTATCTCGGATCGCGCTTCACAATCCGTGTGGTGGAAGATAATCCCGCGCAGGACCGGCGAACTCTCTATGTGCGGGAAACCGCGCCCGGTGAGCTGCACATTTTTTCCGGCAAAGTCGTGGGTGCAGTAAAAGCCGCACGGATTGTCTGTGAAAGAATCGGCGAAACGCAGGTGCCCGCCTCTGCGGACCGAACTCCAGGCCCTTCGTAAATCCTTCGTATTAGCGCCGCGATTCCGAGATCGAAGGAGCGGGCGCACCCAACTGGCGGTGGCGATCGTTGCGCGCATTGCGCCAGTTGACTTGGGGCAGAAACAACGACGCATCGATCCTATCGCGGTATTCCATGGCGATATTCAGCAGAGAATCAAGCAGGGAATCGGAAAGATGATGGGGCTGCAAGCCCAAGTCGATTAGTTTCGAATGTTTCGCGTTGTAGTAATGAGCTTCCGCTTCCACGCGAGGATCGGGAATATGATCGATTTCAACTTTCAATCCCATTTTCTTTCCTGCCGCTTGCACCAGACGGGCCAAATCCAGCACTGAGAACTGTTCCGTGAACTGGTTAAACACGCGGAACTCGCCCGCCGCAGCCGGATGCGTGCAGGCAATCTCCACGCAGCGCACAGTATCTCGAATATCCAGAAAGCCTCTCGTCTGACCGCCCTTGCCGTACACGGTAAGCGGATGCCCGACCGCCGCTTCCACACAAAAGCGGTTCAGCACCGTGCCGAACACTTCGTCGTAATCGAAACGATTGATCAGAGCCTCGTCCAAAGCGGTTTCATCGGTCACAGTCCCGTACACCACGCCTTGGTTCAAATCGGTGGCGCGCAACTTCCACACCTTGCAGCAAAACATGATGTTGTGGCTATCGTGCACCTTGGACAAATGATAGAAAGAGCCGGGCTGCTTGGGATAGGGCAACACATCCTTGCGGCCATTGTGCTCGATCTCGATGTAGCCCTCTTCGATATCGATGTTCGGCGTGCCGTATTCGCCCATGGTGCCGAGCTTGACGAGGTGGCAATCCGGCGCGAACTCGCGCAGGGCGAAGAGCAAGTTCAAAGTCCCGATCACGTTATTCACTTGCGTCGAAGCAGCGTGCCTGCGGTCAATCATCGAATAGGGTGCCGAGCGTTGTTCGGCAAAATGGACCACGGCTTCGGGCTCGAATTCCTTGATTGTTTCAGCGAGAAATTCGTAATCGGTCACGTCGCCAATACGGAGGTCGATCGTTTTGCCGGTATGTTCGTGCCACGCGCGAAGCCGATCGGGCAGCGCACGGATGGGAGTCAGCGTTTGCACACCGAGCTCGAAATCCCACTGGCGCCGGATAAAGCTATCGACAATCGCCACCGAGTGGCCCTTCTGCGACAGGTACAAGGCAGTCGCCCAACCGCAGTAGCCGTCGCCCCCCAGCACAGCAATCTTCATGTTCTCTCCTCGATGCAGCCACCTAAATCAGAGGGCACGGAATCCGGTGAGCCCATTGCGAAATCCATTAGGGTATTCTATCGCCCCGCCCCGGCAGTTCGCGGAGGCTCGTGCGCTCGGCTTTGAAGCTGCGGCGGCCGCGTAACTCCCGCACATTATAGACAGGCTTGTTCTGCGATTCGTAGTAGGTCCGCGCCAGCAGTTCGCCAATCAGGCCGATGGCAATGAACTGGATTCCACCCATCACCAGAGCCATGCCTAGAATCATAAGAGGGCCATGGTTAGCGAGTAGCCCCTCGTCGATCAGGGCCTTGCGGGCAAAAACCCACAGGCCGATGCCGAAGCCGCCGCTCAGACATGCAAGTCCGGCAAGCCCGAACAATTGAAGCGGCTTGGTCGAATAATCAAGTAGGAATTTCACGCTCACTAGATCGAGCAGCACGCGAATCGTCCGCGAAATGCCGTAATTCGATTTCCCGCTCTTGCGCGGAATATTCGTAATCGGCACCTCGGCGACGGACGCGCCGGCCCAGCTTGCCAGCGCTGGGATGAAACGGTGGAGCTCGCCATAAAGGTGTATTTCGGAAAGGATTTCGCGCCGGTAGGCTTTGAATGTGGTGCCAAAGTCATGCAGATCCACCCGTGAGAGCTTCGCCATGATTCGATTGGCGATTCGGCTGGGAAGCTGCCGGGTGAGCCAATGATCGGTGCGCTCCACGCGCCAGCCGCTCACGATGTCGTAACCCTCTTTCATTTTTTCAATAAAGCGCGGGATTTCTGCGGGGTCGTGCTGGAGATCGCCGTCCATGGAAATGATAATTTCGCCCCGCGAGTGATCGAAGCCGGCCTTCAGCGCGGCGGTTTGGCCAAAATTGCGGCGAAGGCGCACGACGATCACGCGCTCGTCATCGTTGGAGATTTCCGAAAGTATGCGGAAGGTGCTGTCGCGGCTGCCGTCATCCACAAAGACTATCTCGTAAGGTTCGCCCACGGTGTCCATTACATCGATGATTTTGACGTACAGCGGCGTAGCGCTTTCCTGCTCGTTGTACAGGGGGACAACGATGGAATAGGCCGGCGAATTTTCTTCTAGGTTCATAGCGTTGATTTTGGAAGTATATCAATCGGATGCAAGCCTGCGCGACAGGTATTTCTGCCAGTCAATACTAGTTCGCAACCCGAGCCGGCAACTCTGGAATGGTCGAGAGATCCGCGATAACGCTGGGACATTGAGGCAGCGCGTTCCTCAAGAGGATGATTCGTCAGCAGAACCTTGCCGCCACTTTCAGCCACGGTCACGAGTTTGGCCGGTGCGACCAATCCTTCGTAGTGGGGCATCGCTGATTCGAAAGTGAGCAGGTACTCGCGCCCTGGCATCATCCAGAGCCTTTTGAGCCCCGAGTCGTCAATGAAAACCTGCGGTGCGCCCGGTCCATCGGCTCCGTATTCCAAGTTCGCCTTGCGAGTGGAGAGAAGCAGCCCTGTGCGATTGGTGTAGAAGAAGACGGATGAGAACTGGTAATAGAAGCCTTCCGCGATCAATTGGCCTTCGGGCACCCGCATCAGCGCGTTTGCGAGAGGCCGAGATGAAAGGTAGGGATTGAAGACGACCATCGCCACCCTCGCCGCGTGCAAGAAAATGACCATCATTATCGCGGCGGCCCAAAATGCACGCTGCGTCTTCGCGCCAAAGGTTCCGAGCGCACCCACAAGAAAAGCGATTCCGGCCATGGCGAGTGGCACGCGAAGGTAAGCGAACGAATCGAGCGTGAGATCTTCCATATGTCCCAGCGAGAGCGTATAGGCCTTGGGATGGTGACCGAGGGCAGAAGAGATGTCTCCGGGTGTAGGAATCCCGTGCACATGGGCAAGAATTGCGAAAGCAGCGATGGCCGCGCACGCGGAAATGACGCAAAGGGTCCGCGTTCCCCAAATCACCCACTTTCCTCCCATTGCCAAAGCCGAGCCGAGCAGCAAAGCCAGCGCCGGGTAGCAGGGCATGGAATAGTATTCTTGCGTGGTTGAAAATGTGAAAAAAACAAGGATAAAGCCTACCCAGCAAAGCGCCAGCAGTCGAGTCTGCCCCGCGCGATCAACTGGCTTGAAGGAGAGCTTCGCGACAGCGGGGAAGTAGACGCTCCAAGGGAACAGCCACACCAGATGAAAAAGCCAGAAGTACAAGCGAGGTACGGTGTTGTAGTCGCGAGGGTATCGCAGGTTGAGGAAACGCAGAAGCTGCTCGTTGATGAAGAAGAACCACAAGAATCCGTGGTATTGCCCCGGCCCGCTGTGAAACGTAAAAGCGAAATACGGAGGATTGCGGAGCGTTGCCAGGATATGCCACGGCGCGGCAATCAGCAGCACCACCACCAAACCGCTAAAGGGATGCAATCGCTTCCACGTTCGAGCGGAAAATAACTGGCGCGTCAGCAAAAGATATACCGCCGCGGCGCCCACCGGGAATACAACCGCGATCAGGCTTTTCAGCAACAGCCCCGCGCCTAGACTTGCAGCCATCAAAAACGCCCACAGGCCAGGATGCGGCTCGTCGCCATCGAGCGCGCGCAGGAAACCCCACATGGCGAGCGCAACGGCAAGAGTCAGCATCACGTCAGGAATCAAAATGCGGGTGAAAAGAAACAGGCCGACGCACATTGATATGCACAGTCCGGCCCAGAGGCCGGCGCGGTTGCCAAAGGCCCAGGCGGCGAAAGCGGCCGTAAGAAAGCACAAGCCGATTGCCGAGAGAGCCATGGGCAAGCGCGCAGACCAATCGTGGACACCAAAGATCTTGTACGATCCCGCCACCGCCCAGTAAACCAGAGGCGGCTTTTCGAGATAAGCGATGCCGTCCAGACGCGCCGTCACCCAGTCACCGGAAGCGAGCATGTTGCGCGCGATCTGCGCCTGCACGGCATCCACATCGTCCATCAAGGACGGCGGAGAAACAATGCAGCCGAGATACACAGCGCTGGCGAAGAGCAGGACCGCTAGGTAGACGTGAGAACGCTTTCCGCCGACCTTTGGCTCGGTGCGGAAAGTGGTTCCGTTTGAATCCGCCATTTCCTCATCCACAAAAACAAGATCATCAGACCCCAAAGGTGATAGCCGAGATTGGCGCGCCTTTCGAGGTGCGCACTCACCGTGGCACCGATCGCGCTCTTCTCGAAGAGTCCGGGGTGGTCCGCCATTCCTTCGTTCAGGGCATTGAGCATCAGAATGCGCAGCGGGCCGCGCAGCCATTCATGCGATGGGATGTCCAGCCCGGTCTTTTTCTTTGCCAGTACGGAGGCAGGCAATTTGTCTTTCATCAATTCTTTCAGGATAACTTTCTGCCTCGCCCCCTGAATTTTGAAGCCTGCTGGCAGCGACGCGGCGAATTCAACGACGCGATGATCGAGAAATGGGGGGCGCACTTCCAGCGCATGAGCCATGCTCATGCGGTCCACTTTGTTCAGAATGTCGTCGGGCAAAAAATACTTCTGATCGAACCACAGATAGGGGGCCAAGTGGTTGCCTGCGCCGGCCAATCGCTCGCGCAGTGTTTGCAGCGTGCCATCCAGCGAGTCCGGAAGTCGCGAGCGAAGCAGAGCCTTTTTTTGCGCATCCGAGAAGGTGCCATTCCAATAGACATGTGCCTGATCGGGCGGGAGCAAGCAGCCTTCAAGAAAACGCTTCAGCTTGTACTCCAGGCTGATCTTTTCATCGGAGACCGGCCAGCGGCTCACCGCGGCCACCGCCACTCGAATCGCGGCGGATGGGAATTGGCGTGCGATTCCGGCCAAGTGGTTCGCGCGATACGTAAGGTAGCCGCCGAAGACTTCATCGGCGCCTTCTCCGCTCAGAGTCACGGTAACTTTCTTCTTGCTCATTTTCGAGAGGAACCAAACAGGCAGCGCCCCCGCGTCGGCCGTTGGCTCGTCGGAGTAATACGCGAATTCCTCGATGGCGCCGGCCAGGTTTTCGTTTGGATTCAAGTCAAATTGCTCATGATCCGTTCCATATTGAGCGGCAACTTCGCGGATGTAAGGCGTTTCGTCGAAGGCCCGCCCCAAAAATGAAATGGAGAGCGTCTTTAATTTAGAGCCGGACGCCTTCGCGGCATAGTGAAGGATCGTCGAAGAGTCGATTCCCCCGCTCAGCCATACGCCAAGCGGCACGTCCGACAAAAGATGTTCGCGCACGGCCTGCTCTAGAAGGCAATCCAGCTCTTCCTTTGCCGCATCCATCGTAAACTGCCGCGCCGGAACGAAGGGCAGGTCCCAGTAAGCCTCCGAGTGAATCTCACCGCCACACCATTCGAGCCAGAACCCCGGAGGAAGCTTTTCTATTCCATCCACAAGCGTCCATGGACATGGAACGTAGTTCAACGATAAGTAGCAATTGAGCCCGGCCATGCTCAGCCAGCGGTCGATTTCCGGATGGATCAGGATGGCCTTCAGCTCGGAGCCGAAGAAAAGATCTTTCCCTTGGCGCGCGATGTAAAGAGGTTTGATTCCCATTCGATCACGGGCCAGCACCAGACGCTGTTTGGTTTCGTCCCACAGGGCAATCGCGAACATCCCGCGCAACTTGCCGAAGCAATCGGTATCCCATTCCAAGAAGGCGTGAAGCACCGTCTCGGTATCGGCGCGTGAGTGAAATCGATGTCCCAGTTGTTCCAGTTCACCGCGCAATTCAAGGTGATTGTAAATCTCGCCATTAAATACAATCACCGTGTTACCGTCGTCCGATTTAATCGGCTGGTCGCCGGCCGCGAGATCGATGATTTTCAGCCGCGTAGCGGCGAGCGAGGCGATGTTTGAACGGAAAACGCCCTGCTCGTCTGGACCACGATGGAGAATCGTGGCGCCCACCCGGTCGATGCGATCGGACTCGGGCGACCAGTTTTTATGCGTAAAGCCGGCAATTCCGCACAATTCCGAAACCCCCTAACAAGCCCCCTTGGCAAAAGCAAGAGTTCGTACACCTGTCCTGCGTCCTATTCGTAGCGCAGAGATTCCACAGGCTGAAGCTGAGCGGCGTTTTTAGCCGGCAGGTACCCGAAGAGCACGCCCGTGGCGCAGGATACTACAAACGCCAACACCGCGGAAATCCACGATATCGGAATCTGCAGTCCTCCCGGAATCGGCAGGAACCGGACCAGCGCTTCGATGACAAAGGGAATCGTCACAGCGATCGCAATTCCCGTAATCGCCCCAATGCCGCTGATCAGAATGGCCTCCAGCAGAAATTGGCAGAGTACTTCGCGCTGCTGCGCGCCGACCGCTTTACGAATACCGATTTCGCGCGTTCTCTCGGTCACACTCACCAGCATGATGTTCATGATGCCGATTCCGCTTACCAGCAGGGCCAGCATGGCAATCAAAAGAAAAACGATGGTTAAAGCGAATGAGATTCGGCGAGATGTTTCCAGAATCGAGGAAAGGTTTTCGACGTCGTATTCCGCCTCGGGCCGGTGCCGGCTTCTTAATACCTGTGCCACCGCGCCGGTCACCTGCGGCACATTCGCAGCGCGGTCCGCCTGGGCGTAAAGCGTAACCACAAAAGATTCTCCCGTGTAGTACCTCACCAATGGGAATGGAACGAGAACGGTATCGGTCCTGATCTCCGATTGTCCAAACGTTCCGATTCGCTCCGTAAAGACCCCAATCACCGTAAACGTCAGCTCACCAACGTGAATGCTCTCCCCCACAGGGTTGCCGCCAGGTAAAGCGGTTTGCGCCAAATGTTCCGATACCAAGCAAACCTTGCTTACGGTCGAGAAGTCGGTGTCATCAAAATACCGGCCCTCGAGGACGAGTAGCTTGCGAATCTGCTGAAATTCTTGCGTCACCCCAACCACACTGACCGGCCATGCCTTTCCGTTGGCCATCACGCTCATCTGCACGTCGTTCGTGCCCGCGACCCGCTTGACCCGGGGGACGCTTTCACGAACGGCCTCGAGATCAGCCAAGGATATTTGGTCTGATAACGTAACCGTTTGAGAGGGGCTCGACTGTTCCAGACCGGCGTAGACGATGTTTGAACCAACGCCTTCGATCTGAGCCGCGATGTACCTTTTCCCGGTCAGCGATACCGTTGTCACCAGAACGATGCAGGCGCTCCCGATCATGACCCCCAGCATGGTAAGCGCCGCGCGCAACCGGTTGGCGCGCAGGGCCTCGACTGCCAGATGCCAGTTTTCTGACCAACTTATTGCCGCCTTCGCCAAAATGGCTCCTTCGACCTGCCGGAAACTCACGAAATGGGATGCCATTTCTCGACCGGACGACGCCTCGGAGAGAGGCCCCGGCGCTCGAGAAATCTTCTATTGGCACGACCAGCCGCGCTAGAAAATCGCCGACTCCACGGTAGCTACTTCGGGTATGGCAATTCGAATGTGCGTTCCTTCTCCTTCCTCGCTGCGGATATCCATCTCGAATTGATCCCCGTACAGCAGGCGCAGGCGCTCGTAAACATTGCTGATGCCGATCCCGCCGCCATAGACCTCCAAAAGGCGCTCGCGCGACATTCCCACGCCATTGTCGTCTACTTCGATGCCCAGGCGTCCATCTTGCCGGCGCGCTCGAAGATGTATCTTTCCGCCTTCAAGCCGAGGCGCCAGTCCATGTTTGATCGCATTCTCAATGATGGGCTGAAGGAGCATGCTGGGGACGAAAACGTCCATGGCATCCTCGTCAATTTCCTTGAAGATCTGCAGGTTGTCGCGCCCGAAGCGGATCACCTCGATGTCCAGATAGTTGTCGATGAATTCGAGCTCGTCGCGCAGTGCTACAAACGTATCGTGCTGTCGCAGCAGACGGCGCAGGATGTTCGAAAGCTTCAGCACCACGCCGCGAGCCATATCGGGGTCAAAGCGGATCAGCGAAGACACGGTATTCAGCGTGTTGAAAAGGAAGTGCGGGTTGATTTGACTCGTCAGTGCATCCATCCGCGCCTTTAGCAAATGCTGCTGATTTTGCTCCAGGTTCATCTCGATCCGCGTGTTGTTCCAAATCTTTACTGCCATCGCGACGCACATCACCGACGACAGCACCACCAGAATTGCGTAACCCGAGTTGCTAGGATGCAGCGAAAAGAGCCATCTCGCGGGAACGTAGCGCGCCAACACGATCTGAGCTGCTTCGAAGGCAGCCGATGCAAACAATGGAAGCATCGCCCAGTTGCCCTTCGCATGCCGGATCAGTTTCCACAGCCATGACGGGATGCTCAAAAATTGGAATGGGCCGAAATGCCACACGTCTTCCTTGTCCGGCATCGCTTGCCGGATCGCGCCTGCCAACAATCCCACCAGTGCTGCCAGTGGACTGGACAGCCACTCGTGATTTCCAAACGCCGGCAGGCTGATGAGCGACCCGCCCAGTAGCCCCACGATCCGTCCGCCAATTAGCCCCATGAGGAACGATCCTTCGAGCGTCAAGTCCAGGAACGGATAGCCGAAGATACGCAGGATGATGCCGATCGCCAGCGGGGGAGTCAAAAAAAGCAGCAGCATTACTTTCTGATCCGAGTCCCGGTTCTCCGTGAAAACGAGGTTTCGGAAAGATCTGAATCGAACCAGCAGCGCGGCAAGCGCCGCCGCCCATCCGACCTTCAGGACCAGCATGAAGAACAGGTCCGTACCCTGCAAGTCTAAGCGTGTTGGCATAATGCTGCCGGACGTCCCCGGAAAATCCTAGTTTACGGTAGCCAATGCTGGCGGGGATGTAAAGAGAAGCTGTCGCCGCTGTGGCGGGTTTCACTCTATTGTTGCTGCTGCGCAGGCTGCTGGGGACGTTCGAGTGCCGAAACCGGCACCGAAGTTCCCGCCGTAATCTCACTGAGTTTCTCACAACCGGAATCGTCGAGCGCCGGCCGAACGCGCACGTCCACCGAGAGACTTTGGCCAGCGTGCCCCTTGTACACGCCGCGCACGGGAGCAACGTCGCCGTAGTCGCGTCCATAGGCGATCCGAACATGGCGCAAACCCACGGGCTTACCGAGTGTGGGATCGAGCGGCGTCCAGCCATTATTTGGCAGGAATGTTTCCGCCCAGGCGTGCGTGGCCTGGCCGCCAATCACGTCTTCCTGCTTGAAATCCGGCGAAGCATCGCTGCCGGGAACCAAGTATCCGGAAACGTAGCGCCCGGGAAAACCTCGCATTCGCACCACGCCAAGCAGCAGGTGGGCAAAATCCTGGCAGACTCCGGCCCCAATCGAAAGCGAGTCCTCGATCGACGAATGAACGTGCGTCGCGCCTTTCACGTAACGAAAGCGCTGGTAAATGCAATCCGAAGCCGCCTGCGCGAATCCCAACACCGTTCCATCGCTATTTTTTTCGGCAGCTCCAATAATCTCCTTCAAACCTGCAAGGTGTGGCACGTAGCCAGTGGGGGCCAGGAAGTCAAAATTTTCCTCGTCCACGTGGTAATGGCGCGAATCGAATTCAGCGAGCGTGAATGGTTCAGTGGGCATCGCGGGGGTTTCGTGCGCAAGTACCACGGATTCCGTCTCAACCTTTAGGTGACGGTGCTCGGCGAGCACGTTAAATTGGTGCACCCAATTTCCGTAGGCGTCGCGATAAGCCGTGCCCTTGGAAACAGGCAGGGTTGTCAGTCGAAACGAAATGCAGCTTTGCCGCTCGTCATGCAAAGGCCGCAGCCGCACTTCGTTGTAGCTTTCCGAAACGGATCCGTCATACACAAACTCAGTCGTATGCATCAGGCGATATCGATTCATGCCACCACCGCATAGTAGAAATAGGTTCGCGCGATATCTCCGCCGATCGAGCTGCACATGCGCAGCATGTCGTTCAGATAACCGTGCAATCCCTGCTGAAAAATCTCCGCAATTCGGTCGTAGCTCAGCCGTTCCACAAGGCGGCCCGCGAGCCGTTCCGCCTCGTTGGCGTATGAGCCGCGTCCTGAACCGCTCACGGCGCGCAAGGCGGCCTGCACCTCCGCCGCGCTAAAGCGGATTGAGTGCGGGTGCTGCGGATGCAAAATCAGCATCTCAGCCACTTTTTCGGGTTCAATCGGAGGGTGGTACTGCCGGTGGTACGCCTCGTAGGCCCCGACCGATCTCAGCACGGCCATCCATTGGTGATTGTCCAACGCGTTCTCGGCTGGCGGTCCATCAAGAAGATTGTGATATTGCACATCAACCAATCGCGCGGTCATTTCCGCGCGCTCCAGAGCCCATCCGGCTCGCAAAAACTCCCAGCCTTCGTCGTGCGGAAGCGTCGCGTCCGTGACCCCATGAAAGCGATGCGCGCCAAACTTTATTTTGTCGCAGAAGCGGTGCGGCCCTGCCGCGATCTCATCGCGGGGAACATAGTTGTTGGCCATATAAAACAGGCCGTTCACGTCCTCCCACATTTCGCGTGAGATGCGGTCGCGGATAGTGCGCGCGTTTTCGCGGGCTTTCGAGATGCATTGCACAATGGAACTCGGATTGTCAGGACGGAAGGCCAGAAACTCGAAAACGTTCTCGCCGTTGGCTTCAGCGTAGAGCTTCCGAAAACGATCCTCTTCGCCCGCCATCACGATCAGCGGTTCCCAGCGTAGGTGATAGGACTGTTGGGATTGTTCGAGCAGCATGTGATAGTTCACGTCGAGAATACGCGCCGTTCCTTCCGCGCGCTCGATGTAGCGCGCCAGCCAAAAGAGCGACTCCGCGATGCGCGAGAGCACTAGTTTTCACCCCGCAACACCCAGGTGTCCTTGCTGCCCCCGCCTTGTGATGAATTCACAACCAGCGAGTCGCGCTGCAGAGCCACTCGCGTCAGCCCTCCCGGAACGATCGTCACTTTCTCTCCGTCGTAAAGGCAGTACGGCCGCAGGTCGACATGCCGGCCGCCAATGCAACGTTCCGCTGAATCGTAAGACGGCACGCGCGAAAGGGGCACAACGGGTTGCGCGATGTAGTTTCGCGGATTGGCCTGGATTCGTTCGCGGAATTCCGCGATTCGAGCACGATCGGAGGCCGGCCCGATCAACATGCCATACCCTCCCGATTCCCCAACCGTTTTTATAACCAACTCCGGCAGATGATCGAGCACATACGCTAAGTCATCCGGTTTTGCGCAAATGTACGTTTCAACGGACCGCAGCACCGGCTCCTCCCCCAAATAGTAACGAATCAACTCGGGCACAAACGCGTAGATAGCTTTGTCGTCCGCCACTCCGTTGCCGACCGCGTTGGCCAGAGCCACGTTGCCGGCCCGGTACGCGCCCATCAAACCAGGAACGCCCAGAATGGAATCGCTTCGGAACGTCAGCGAATCAAGGAACTCGTCGTCGACGCGCCGATAGATCACATCAACCCGCGTCAGCCCGCGAATGGTCTTCATGTACACGACGCCGCCGTCCACAATCAGATCGCGTCCCTCGACGAGCTCGATCCCCATCTGTTGCGCGAGAAAGCTGTGCTCGAAATATGCGCTGTTGTGTATCCCCGGAGTCAGCAGCACGATTTGCGCTTCGTTCTCGCCCCGGGGCGACAGGCTCCGCAAAATCCTGGATAGCTCCCCGGTGTAGTGGTTTACCGGCAAAACTTCGCAATCCTGAAATGCGTCGGGAAACGTCCGCGTCATCACGATGCGGTTTTCGAGCACATAGGAAACACCGCTGGGCGTGCGCACGTTGTCTTCCAACACGCAGAATTCACCCGTCTTCGAGTCGCGCACTAGGTCGATCCCGCAGATGTGCGTGTGAATTCCGCGCGGAACCTCCACGCCGATCACTTCTCGCCGGAAGTGAGGGCAGGAGTAAACCAGCGAACGGGGAATCCGCCGGTCCTGAAAAATCCGCTGTTTGCCGTAGACGTCCTGCAGGAAAAGATTTAGCGCCGTCACGCGCTGGGAAAGTCCGCGATCGATGCGTTCCCAGTCCGAATGTGGCAGGATGCGCGGGATAAGATCGAACGGGAACAATCGCTCGGTGCCGCGTCCGTCGCTGTACACCGTGAACGTGATCCCCTGAATGAGAAACGAAAGATCGGCCAGCTTGCGACGCTCCTCGAACTGCTCCGGAGCCATCGCGGCAAGTCTCTGAAACAACTTGAAATACTGGGGGCGCGGATTTCCCGGCGCGGAAAACATTTCGTCGTAAAAACCTCCCGTGTCGTAGCCCTCAAACAAGCCGAGCTTCGCCATGTGCGCCGGAGCGGCTCCCATCGCCGTACTCTATCAGTGAACCTTTGTGTAGTTCGGACCAAAGAATCTATGGAATCCATCAGAGATTTCATCGTGTAGCGGCTGTTCATAGCCGCCGACTTGGTCCCGACCGGCGCGCTTTTCAACCCTGCTATAATCATTGGCTTACATGAGACGGAAAAAGAGAATAGGGAAGGCCAGAGTTGTCGCCACCGCCGCCTTGCCCACGCGCTTCGGTCGCTTCGACGTGATGGGTATCAAGGGATCGCGACCACAAGACGAGGCGGTAGCCATTCAACACGGTCGATTGAAACGCGGCAAAGCTCCACTGGTCCGGATCCATTCCCAATGCCTCACCGGCGATGTCTTCGCCTCCCAGCGCTGCGACTGCCGCGCCCAACTTGAGCTCTCTCTGCGTAAAATCGCCAAAGCTCCGTCCGGAATTGTCCTCTATCTACCACAAGAGGGCCGCGGCATCGGTCTGATTAACAAGCTGAAAGCCTACCAGCTTCAGGACCAAGGACTCGATACCGTCGAAGCCAACCGCCGCCTGGGTTTTGCAGCGGATTCTCGCGATTACGATTTCGCCGCCGCCGCTCTAAAAGCTCTCGATGTCCACTCCATTCGGCTGCTGTCCAACAACCCGGACAAAATCGCGCAACTCGAGCGCAGCGGCATCCGCGTGGTCGAGCGAATTCCGTGCCGGCCCCGCACCAATCATCATTCGCGCGCCTACCTCCGCACGAAACAGAGGAAGTTGGGTCACTTGCTAGCTAATTTGTAGATTGGAAGCTGCGGACGAAATACCTCGCTTCGAAATCGAACGCCCGTTAACCACCCCCGACGAAGTGCACGATCTCGAAGCTGTCATTCTCCTGGACCGCTGTTTGCTGCCACTGCCCGCGGGGAAGAATGTCAAAATTGCGCTCGATTGCCACGCGATCACTCGCCATCCCGATATGATCGAGCAGCGCGGCAACATTCAGGCCATCGGGGATTTCGCGGTGTTCGCCGTTAATCGTGATGGTCACGGTCTACGAACCCGGTGGGGAACTGACCGGCGCAACTTTCGCCCGCGAGCGCATCGCAAAGCGGAGTTCGTCCCTGCCGGCTTGTCCGCTTGCCTGAATCACCAACGCCAGCTCGCCTTTTCCAAGCGGTGGAACGGGAAACTGAATTCGTGCGCGGCCCTGGTCATCGCTGGTGCCTTCGTGACGAGCATTGAGCAGGGCGCCATCAATCCTCGCCTCTACGTGAACGCCCGTCTGTGGCTGTTGATCCGCCCGCCCCCGAATTTCCACCTCCAACGACACATTGCCCGCCGAGAGCCACGACTGGGCGTTTAGAAGCTGGATCTGAATCCCGGCGGAAGGTGGCTGCTCGGTCGGCGCGGCAGGTCCCGCGGTCAGCGTGCCCGACCGCAACTCCTCGATAATGGCACGGTGCTGCCGCTCCACGCGCTGGCGCAACGCTTCGGCAGTGAATTCATCCGAAGCTGCGAATTCCGCATAATTCGACGATCTCCGGTGGAGCACGCGGCCTTGCTGATAAACCGCAGTATCAATGGCGGGACGGCTCGGACCCCGGTCTTCTGTCTGCACGTGATAGACCTGCTCGCCCACTCGCACGTCGGTGTTAAACCCGGAACTCATTGCCTGGCGATCTCCTCCTAAAACCCGTTTCTCAGGCTGTTCGGGCGCATAAAATTCTGGGAGTTCATTTGACCGGCGTACAGTCGGACGCTATTATAGCAACACGGCTAAAATGAACGGAAACTACCTAAATAATTACGGCCCGCTTTTGCTGATGTTTATACTGGCCGCCGGCCTGGCCGGCGCGCTGATCACCGCCTCAACCGTCATTGGCCGCCACAAGCGCACGCGCGAAAAGGATCAGCCCTACGAATGCGGCATCCGTCCCACGGGCGACGCCCGCCAGCCTTTTTCGGTGCATTTCTACATGGTCGGACTGATCTTCATTTTGTTCGATATCGAAGCGATCTTTCTGTATCCGTGGGCGCTCGTGTACCGCCAGTTGAGCGTTTTTGGCTTTGTGGAGATGGTGCTCTACATTATGATCCTCCTGGTTGGTTATATCTTTCTCTGGAAGAAGGGCGCTCTCAACTGGGATCAGGGATAGCCGCCCGTCGGGAATCGGACTAATAGTGGAATCTCAGGAACTCGATAAAAATCCTGCCGTGCGGAAGCTCAGGGACTCGATGCCCCGAGCCATCGCCGAAGTGATTGAGTCCAAAGGCGAAACGACGATTGTCGTCCCTGCGGCAGATCTTCTGCGGATTTCCGAATATCTTGCCACCGAGCCTGCCCTGCTCTTTTCTTTCCTTTCCGATATCAGCGCGGTGGACCGCTTTCCCCTTGAGCCTCGTTTTGAGGTCAATTATCACTTGCTCTCGCTTGAAAAGCGGGCCCGCCTTCGCCTGAAAGTCCGGTTGCCGGGCCAGGATCCCGTTGTCCACTCCGTCACGCCGGTTTGGCCCACCGCCAACTGGCACGAGCGCGAGAATTTCGATCTTTTTGGCATTCGCTTCGACGGCCATCCCGATCTTCGCCGCATCCTGATGCCTGATGAATGGGGGGGATATCCCCTCCGCAAAGATTATCCCGTCGAAGGATTTCGTTAGAAGTGCAGAAAGGGCTTGAGTCATGAACACCACGACGATTGAGATGCCAGTCGGCCCGGCCCAGCCGATGGTCCTCAACATGGGACCGCAGCATCCGTCCACGCACGGAGTTCTGCGCGTGATCCTGGAGCTCGATGGCGAAATCGTCCTCAAAGCCGATCCGGTCATCGGATATTTGCACACCGGCATCGAGAAATCCTGCGAGGACAAAACTTATTCGCAGTGCATCACCCTCACGGACCGCATTGACTATCTCGCACCGCTCTCGAACAACCTCGGCTTCTGCCTGGCCGCCGAAAAACTGATCGGCATCGAAGTCCCGAAGCGCGCGCAATACATTCGTGTCCTGCTTACAGAGCTGACTCGAATCACCTCTCACCTGGTTTGGCTCGGCACCCACGCCATCGATCTCGGCGCGATGTCCGTCTTCCTTTACAGCTTCCGCGAACGCGAAGAGATCATGAAGATTTACGAATACGTCTCCGGCCAGCGGATGATGACCAGCTATTTCCGCATTGGCGGTCTCGCGCTGGAGCCTCCTCCCGGCTGGCTGGATCGCGTGAAGCGCGTGATCGATGCGCTCCCCGGACACATCGACCAATACGAAGATCTTCTGACCAACAACCGCATCTGGATCGGCCGGACAAAAGGCGTCGGCTACCTCAGCGCTCAGGACGCCATCGCCATGGGCGTTTCAGGCCCTCTTTTGCGCGCCAGCGGCGTGGCCTACGATGTGCGCAAAGCTTTCCCGTACTCTAGTTACGACGAGTTCGATTTCAACGTGCAGACGCAGACGGCAGGCGATTCCTACGCTCGGTACCAGGTACGCGTGGCCGAGATTCGAGAAAGCATCAAGATCGTCCGCCAGGCCATGGAAAGGATTCCCTCGGAAGGCCCGTTCCGCGCGGAAATGCCCGGCATCATTCCGCCGTCCCGAGAAGAGATGAAAACCTCCATCGAGGGTCTGATCTACCATTTCAAGATTTTCACCGAAGGTTTTGCGCCGCCGCCGGGCGAGGTCTACCAGGCTATCGAATCGCCGCGCGGCGAACTCGGGGTTTTTATGGTAAGCGATGGATCGGCGAAACCTTACCGAGTGAAGTTCCGCGCTCCTTCGTTTGTGAATTTGCAGTCGCTGCCCAAGCTGTGCGAAGGGCGCCTCATAGCTGACGTGGTCACGTGCATCGGTACCACCGATATCGTCCTTGGCGAAGTGGACCGCTAACCTCCGGTGAATAAAATTTAGATGATGGAACTGCCGCCACAACTGGACGCGAAGTTTAACGAACTGGTCTCGCGCTACCCCGTAAAGCGCTCGGCCCTGATTCCGATGATGCTCTATGCGCAGGATCATTTCGGATTCCTGGGCGACGCGATTCTCGACGAAATTGCCATCCGCTTGGATCTGAATATGCTCCAGGTCGAGGAAACGCTAGCGTATTACTCGATGCTTCGGCGCAAGCCCGCCGGGCGCTATCACATTCAGGTTTGCACCAACATTTCCTGCATGCTTCGCGGCGGCAACGAGCTTTACCAGCACGTTCAGAAGCGTCTCGGTATCGGCAACAAGGAAGTTTCCGCCAGTGGCACCTTCTCGCTCGAAGAAGTCGAATGCATCGGTGCCTGCACCGGCGCGCCCGCCATGCAAGTGAACTATGACTTCCACGAAGATCTCGATCCAGACAAAGTGGATGCGATTTTCGAGCAGCTTCAGGAGGGGAAAACACCGCAGCCCTCGGCGGTCACCGCCGGCTCATTGCACGGTCGCTTGCCTGCCGAAGTTCCCGTTATCAGCAAGCGATTCGGCATCCCGAATTCACGCAAGATTGACGTCTATCTAAAAAACGAAGGCTACCAGGCGCTCGAAAAGGCCCTCAAGCAGATGACGCCCGAGCAGATCATCGACGAAGTGAAGAAATCTAACCTGCGCGGCCGCGGCGGCGCAGGTTTTCCCACTGGGATGAAGTGGGGCTTCGTTCCGAAGGGCAATGACAAGCCCAAATACATCCTCTGCAATGCTGATGAAAGCGAGCCTGGAACCTGCAAGGATCGCCCGTTGATGGAAATGGACCCGCATCAGTTGATCGAAGGCATGGTGATCGCCGGCCGCGCCGTCGGAGCGAATCGCGGCTACATCTACATTCGCGGCGAATATCGCTACATCATCGACATCATGGATAGGGCTCTCGCGGAGGCTTACGCGCAGGGCTATCTCGGCAAAAACATTCGCGATAGCGGTTTCGATTTCGAGCTTTGCACGCATACTGGTGCAGGCGCCTATGAGTGCGGCGAGGAATCCGCGCTGATGGAATCGCTCGAGGGAAAGCGCGGCTACCCGCGCATTCGCCCTCCGTTTCCTGCTGTCGTCGGCCTGTACGGTTGCCCCACTGTAATCAATAACGCCGAGACACTGAGCACCATACCGCCGATCATTCGCCAGAGTGGTGATTGGTACGCAAGCTTGGGAACTCCCAAAAACGGCGGCACACGCCTCTATTCGATTTCGGGTCACGTGAATCGCCCCGGAATTTACGAGCTTCCCCTGGGTTTTCCCTTGCGCCGCTTGATCGAAGAAGTGGCGGGCGGCATGCGCGATGGCAAAAAGCTCAAAGCTGTGATCCCCGGCGGCAGCTCGTGCCCCTTGCTCAGCGCGGACGAAATTGACGTCGCCATGGACTACGATTCGGTTGCGAAAATCGGCTCCATGCTCGGCTCCGGCGGCACAGTCATAATGGACGAGGACACTTGCATGGTGGATATGGCTCGCCGCATCATGCATTTCTACGCGCATGAATCCTGCGGTTGGTGCATCCCTTGCCGGGAGGGCACGGCCTGGCTGCAAAAAATGCTCGACCGCTTCCATGAAGGTGCCGGCCGCGCGGAAGACATTCCGCTAATTGACGAGCTCTCGAAAAACATGCTCGGGCGCACTTTCTGTCCGCTCGGCGATGCCGCTGCGCTGCCGACCATCAGCATCGTCAAGAAATGGCGCAACGAATTCGAGGATCATCTCCACGGAAAGTGCGTGTACAAGACGGCGGACGTGCTCGCGGCAGCGCGCTAACTCGGGCAGTTTGGCGAGTCGGATCCTGGGTTCGAGAAGAGAGCAGCAGTTTAGGGGGTCGGACCTTCAGGTCCGACAGGAAGCGCAATGGGAAAAGGGGCTTTAGCCCCTGAGGTAAGGATCGGTTTTTCATTCTGGGGCGGTGCATGGCGGAACAAAAACAAATCGCGTTCTCAATCGACGGCCGACAGGTCACCACCTCCGCCGGCACGCTGGTAATTGAAGCCGCCAAGACGCAGGGCATCGAGGTCCCCTCGTTCTGCTACTACCCGGGCTACTCGCTGCAGGCGGCCTGCCGCATGTGCCTCGTCGAAGTCGAAAAAATGCCCAAGTTGCAAACTGCCTGCACGCTAGTGGCTACCGATGGCATGGTCGTAAAAACCACCACGGATCAGGTGCACAAGGCCCGCAAGGACATGATCGAGTTCCTCCTCTCCAATCATCCGCTCGATTGTCCCGTGTGCGACAAGGGCGGCGAATGCGAATTGCAAGACATGACCTTCCGCTACGGCCTCGATAAAACCCGCTTTGTCGAGGAGAAGCTGCACTACCCCGAGGAAAAATGGTCGCCCCTCGTCTACTACGACGCGCCTCGCTGCATTCTCTGCTTTCGCTGCGTGCGCGCCTGCGACGAAGGCATGGACGTGAAAGCCCTCGGCGTCGGATCGCGCGGCGTGCAATCCGTAATCCTTCCCAACAAGCCTGGCGAACTGGCTTGCGAAGAATGCGGCATGTGCATCGATATCTGTCCGGTTGGTGCGCTCACCAGCGGCACCTATCGCTATCAGACGCGCCCGTGGGAGATGACGTATTTCCCCACGCCGTGCGCGCACTGCTCGAACGGATGTAAGACCACTCTCAGCGTCCGCAACAACGAAATCTTACGCGCCAACAATCGCGACCATTCCGGCTTCAACGGCGAATTCCTCTGCGCCAAGGGCCGCTTCGGATTTGATTTCACAAATCATCCCGAGCGTATCCGCCAGCCGCTCGTTCGCCGCAATGGCAAACTGGAGTCCGCCAGTTGGGAAGATGCACTCGAGGAAGTCGCGCGCAGGCTGAAGCAGGTTCACAAAAATCACGGGCCGTCCGCCATCGGCGTGATTGGCTCGAACCACACCACCAACGAAGAACATTATCTCCTCAATCGTTTCGCGCGCGTCACCCTGGGCACCAACAATCTCGACCATCATCGCACAGCCGACTACGCCGGTCTTGCCGCCGCGCTGGGCCCGCGAGCAAAGGACTCGCTCGCAACCATGGCGGATATTTACAGTGCTCCGGCTGTCCTGCTGATTGGAAACGATGTCACCCAGCAAAATCCTCTTGTCGCCTGGCAGATTCGCGCCGGCGTCCGCCATCACGGTTTGCGCCTCTACGCGCTCAACGGCATCCCCAGCAAGATTCATCGCCAGGCGAAGATTGCGATCGAGCTGCCCGCTGGAACCGAGCGCCAGGCCCTCCAATGGCTTGCCACCGAGAAAGGCCAGTTCGATCCGCAGGTTACGGAAGCCCTGGTCCAGCTCAAAGCCGCTCTGGAGGCTGAAAGCGACGTCGTCGTCCTCTTCGGCGCGGATATTCAAGGCTCGGCCATCCGAGATCTCGTTTCTCTCGCCGCACGCTTCGGCGGCACGACGAAAGTCATGGCCCTCGGCGATTACTCCAACTCCCGCGGTGCCGCGGACATGGGCATCCTCCCTGACCGCCTCCCCGGCTACGCGCCACTCTCCGATGCCGGCGAGCGCGCGCGATTCGCCAAAGTCTGGGGCGGCGAAATCTCCGCCACTCCAGGTCTCACCGCCGCCTCAATGATCGAAGCGGCGCTCGCAGGAAAGCTAAAAGCCCTTTACGTAGTCGGCGCGAATCCGCTGAAGACTTTTGCCGCGTCCCAGCCGGATAAAATTTCGGGTCTTGATCTCCTCGTCGTGCAGGACATGTTTCTCACCGAAACCGCGCAGCGCGCGGACGTGGTTCTTCCCGCCGCCTCCACCTATGAAAAGGACGGCACTCTCACCAACACTGCCGGCGAAGTTCAGATGACCCATCGCACCATCGATCCGCAGGGTCCGCGCAGCGATTTCGATCTGCTACGCATCCTTTCGCACCAACTCGCGGCGCTGGGCTTGGGAACGCCCATCCACCTCCGCAAACCCGAGGCAGCCTTCGACGAAATCAGGCAGCACGTATCCGGCTACAATCTTTCGTATCCGGCTTTGCTCGCGGGCGGTTCGGAAATGGCGGCTGCGGCTTGCAAGGAGGCCGAGCCGTCGTATGACGCCCCTCCGGGCGCGGTTTTCTCTTCACACGATTATCTCTTTACCAGCGGTACCCTGGGCCGTTACTGTTCCAGGCTCACTTCCACCAACGAGGCGAAAGAGCGGCCGTGGAGTTCATCTCCCAGCACCCAGTCCTGGTGGCATCGCTAGTTAAAATTGCCGTCTTGCTGTTCATTGTGATGACGGCGCTGGCGTATCTCACCTGGTTCGAACGCAAAGTCGTCGCGCGCATCCAGTCGCGCTGGGGGCCGTATTACGTCGGCGCCCACGGATTGCTCCAGCCTCTCGCCGATGGTCTGAAATTTCTTTTTAAGGAAGATGTCACTCCGCCGGCCTCCGACCGTTTTGTCTATCTGCTTGCGCCTTTTCTGGCGCTTTCTCTCGCCCTCACGGCGATTGCGCTCATCCCCTTCGGCCCGCCCAGCGTTCGCTTTCCCAACGGGCAATCCGTTTTCGTCGTTTCCGATATTGATATCGGGCTGCTGTTTCTTTTCGCCATCACCTCGATCGGCGTCTACGGTGTCGCCCTCGCCGGATGGTCCTCGAATAGCAAGTACCCGCTGATGGGCAGCCTGCGCAGCTCCGCGCAGATGATTAGTTACGAAGTTTCGCTCACCATATCGGTGGTAGGCGTGCTGCTTCTCGCTGGAACCCTGAATTTCAACGAAATCATTTCGCGTCAAAGCGGCCACTTCTTTTTGCACTGGAATGTGATTCATACCGGCTACGGATATTTCCCGCAAATCATAGGTTTTCTCTGCTATCTCACCGCCGCTATCGCGGAGACCAACCGCATTCCCTTCGACTTGCCCGAGGCGGAAACGGAACTCGTTGCCGGATTTCACACCGAGTATTCCAGCTTCAAATTCGCCATGTTTTTCATGGCCGAATACGCCAACATGCTCACCGTCTCCTGCCTCGCCACCATTCTGTTCTTCGGTGGCTGGCTTTCACCCTTGCCCGATAGCTGGACCTGGCAACTCTATTTGCCTGGGGTAGGACTCCTGCTGCTCGGTGCCTACACTGCTTATGACACCGTGGCCAATATGCGAGGCATCGCTCAGCTTCAATTCGCCGTCGTCACGGCCTTGGCCCTCGGCGGCGGAGCCATCTGCCTGATTCCCGCCGTCGCGCCTATCATCCAGGGGCCTTTCTGGTTTACGACGAAAGTCCTCGTATTCATCTTCTTCTACGTTTGGGTTCGCGGGACGCTGCCGCGGTTTCGCTATGACCAGTTGATGTCCTTCGGCTGGAAGCTTCTTCTCCCCGTTTCGCTGGCAAATCTGATCATCACCGCTTTTGTCATCATTTTGCCGAAGCTGGGGCACCCATGAGCGTCCCCTTCTTCGTGTTTTTCGCGTGCGCGGTGCTCGCCATTGCGGGAGCGCTCGTGCTCATTATTTCGCGAGAACCGATTCACAGCGCCCTGGCGCTGGTGCTGGTAATGATTTCGCTTGCCGTTCTGTACTTGCTCCTCGGCGCTCCATTCATCGCCGCCGTGCAGATCATCGTTTACGCGGGCGCCATCATGGTCTTGTTTGTTTTTGTCATCATGCTGCTAAACGCCGGCGTGGAAGAGCGCACCAACTGGAGCAAAATCGCGAAATATGTGGGCCTGCCTCTGGCTCTGGTCCTCCTGCTTGAAATTGCGCACTGGATGTTTCACGAGCCAGTGGGCGCGGCGATTGCCAATGGCGCCGGCGCGCCCGGACCGGCTACCTCCACCACCCAGCTTTCACTCGAGCTTTTCCAGCAATATCTATTCCCATTCGAGGCGACCTCGATCCTGATTCTGATCGCGATCCTGGGCGCTCTGGTATTAGCGAGGAAGGAAGAATGAGCGTCGTTCCCGTTTCCTGGTATCTGGTGCTGAGCGCCATCCTTTTCGGATTAGGGGTGGTAGCGTTTGTTTTCAAACGCAATATCATCACCATTTTCATGTCCATCGAGCTAATGCTAAACGCCGTGAACCTCGCCTTCGTGGCCTTCGCGCGCGCGCGCAATCAGCTTGATGGTCTCGTCTTCGTTTTCTTCGTGATCGTGGTCGCGGCTGCCGAAGCCGCCGTCGGCCTCGCGATCGTAATCATGCTCGCGCAGAATCGCGAGTCGCTCAACGTGGAACGCATTAACCTGCTCAAGTTCTGATGCCCATTCTCAGCCATCTCTGGATCATTCTCGCCCTGCCGCTCGCGGGTGCCGCGATCAACGGTCTGTTCGGCAAGCGCTGGCCGCAATCGGCCGTCAACTCGGTTGCTGTTGGCTCCGTCTCTCTGGCCTTTCTCGCTGTCGCTGAATTGGTCCGCGAATTTGTGCATCTCGCACAGGACCAGATTCCCTACGTCGGAAATTATTTCACCTGGATAACCGCCGGAGCGTTTCGCGTCGATTTCTCCCTGCAAGTCGACCAGCTCACCATCGTCATGCTGTTAGTCGTTTCCTTCGTCGGCATGCTCATCCACATCTACTCCACCGGCTACATGGCGCACGAAGGCGGCTACTGCCGCTTCTTCAGCTATCTCAATCTCTTCATGTTCTTCATGCTGACGCTGGTGATGGCCGCCAACCTCATCGTCATGTTTGTCGGCTGGGAAGGCGTCGGCTTGTGCAGCTATTTGCTGATCGGCTTCTGGTTCCTGAAGAAGTCCGCGGCCGACGCTGGCAAAAAAGCTTTCATCGTCACGCGCATTGGCGATCTCGGCTTCATGGTCGGCGTGCTACTCGTTTTTTGGACCTTCAACTCGGAGAATTTCAGCGAGATCTTCCTGCAAGCAGGGCACATGCCTGCCGAAAGCGCCACCCACGTTGGCGTTCTCACCGCAATTTGTCTTTTGCTTTTTGCCGGCGCCGTCGGAAAGTCCGCTCAGCTGCCTCTGTACGTTTGGCTCCCGGACGCGATGGAAGGCCCCACGCCGGTCAGCGCGCTGATTCACGCCGCAACCATGGTCACTGCCGGCGTCTACATGGTTGCTCGCATGCATCCGCTCTTTTCTCGCGCGCCCATCGCCATGTTCGTGGTGGCAGTTGTCGGTGCGGTGACCGCGTTTTATTCCGCCACCATAGGCCTGGTTCAAACTGACATCAAAAAGGTTCTCGCCTACTCCACCGTCTCCCAATTGGGCTACATGTTTCTCGCCTGCGGAGTGGGAGCCTACGCCGCCAGCATCTTCCACCTGATGACCCACGCTTTCTTCAAGGGTTTGCTCTTCCTGGCCGCGGGCAGCGTCATTCACGCCATGGGCGGCGAACAGGACATGATGAAAATGGGCGGCCTGCGCCAAAAAATTCCCGTCACTTATTGGACGATGCTCATCGCCACTCTCGCCATCGCCGGCATTCCCGGATTCGCCGGCTTCTTCAGCAAGGACGAAATTCTGGAAGCCGCCGGCTCTGGACCGCACGCCAATCTGTGGCTCTGGCTGCTCGGAGTGGTTGGCGCGGGTCTCACTTCCTTCTACATGTTCCGCCTTGTCTTTCTCACATTCTTCGGCAAGCCGCGCTTCGACGAGCACAAGGTCCACGTTCACGAATCGCCTAAGAATATGACCGTGCCGCTCATGATTCTGGCGTTCTGTTCGATCTTCGGCGGCTGGTTTGCCGCTCCTCATCTCGTCGGCGGCACCGAATACTTCGACAGCTTCCTTCATCCCGTTTTTTCGTCCTACCAGGTACAGGCGGTAGCGGAGCAAGCCGGATCCCTTGCGGAGAGCGGGGTGGCAACCAGCCCAGCGATGGAATTAGCACATGCCTTGACCAGCTGGCCCGTAACCGTCGGCATTTCGGGCCTGCTCGTGGCCTGGTGGTTCTACATCAAAAATCCAGACGCCCCCAAACGCCTCGCGCAAAGAATTCACGGCCTGTACCTGCTTCTGCTGAATAAGTACTACGTGGACGAAGTTTACGCCGCTGTGATCGTTCGCCCCCTGCTCTGGATCTCCACCAACGTCCTCTGGCATGGCGTGGACCAAGGCCTGATCGACGGAATCGTCAACGGGTCGGCCCGCGTAGCGCGCGAATCGGGGGAAAAGTCCGCGAACTGCAGTCCGGCAATACGCGCAGCTATGCCACGTGGGTGGTGATCGGCGCCGTGGGTTTCACAGTGCTCTTGCTCGGCATACTCGGAATGGTGGTGCACTAGGGTGGGAAAGCAGCCGCTTTTGCTCACGGTCATCACGTTTCTGCCGCTGCTCAGCGTGGCGGCGCTGCTGCTGCTGCGCTCGGACGACCACGTGTGGATACGCCGGATCGCGCTGGCCGCCTCCGTCGCCGAATTCGCCATCTCGCTGCTCCTTTTGCGCGGCTTTAACTCCGGCACCGCCGCCTATCAGTTCCAGGAATATCACGATTGGATCGGTGCGACGATTCATTACCACCTGGGCGTCGACGGCATCAGCTTGTTCCTCGTTCTGCTCACCAGCTTTCTCACGCCGCTCGCGATTCTCTGCTCGTGGCAGTCCATTCAGGACAACGTCAAAGGCTTCTTCATCGCGCTTCTCGTGATCGAGACGGCCATGATTGGCGTCTTCGTTTCTCTCGACCTTTTCCTCTTCTTTGTTTTCTGGGAACTCACCCTGATCCCCATGTATTTCATGATCGGCATGTGGGGACACGGCCGCAAGATTTACGCCGCCGTGAAATTTATCCTGTACACGATGTTCGGTTCCATCTTGATGCTGGTCGCAATTCTTTGGCTCTATGGCAAGGCCGGCACGTTTGACTTGCCCGAAATCCAGCGGCTCCTGCAGTCCGGACAGATCATCTTCCCGCCGCATACCGAACTCCTGCTTTTCGGCGCTTTTTTCCTGGCCTTCGCGATTAAGGTTCCGCTTTTTCCGCTGCACACCTGGCTGCCGGATGCTCATACCGAAGCGCCCACGGCCGGCTCAGTCATCCTCGCCGGCGTCATGCTGAAGCTCGGCACCTACGGCATTCTGCGTTTCTGCGTTCCGCTTTTTCCAGAAGCCGCGCACCGCATGGCTCCCACGATTGCCGTTCTCGCGATTATCGGCATCGTCTACGGGGCCCTGGTGGCCACAGTGCAAACTGATTTGAAGCGCCTCGTGGCTTACACGTCGGTCAGCCACCTCGGCTTCGTCGTGCTTGGTATTTTCGCGTTCAATTCCATCTCGATTCAGGGCGCGATCTACCAGATGCTGAATCACGGAGTTTCTACCGGCGCGCTTTTCCTCGGCGTTGGCATGCTCTACGACCGCCGCCACACCTTCGAAATCAAGCAGTTCGGCGGACTGGCCACGCCGATGCCCGTGCTCATGTCCTTCTTCCTGTTCATCTCGCTCTCGTCGCTCGCGCTGCCTCCGCTCAACGGTTTCATCGGCGAATTCTTGATCCTGATTGGAACTTTCGCCGGCCATCACGCCTGGGCAGCCTGGGCCGCCAGCGGCACGGTTCTTTCCGCAATTTATCTGCTCTGGGCTTACCAGCGCGTGGCCCTGGGAGAAATCACCGTCGAGAAAAATCGCGACCTGCCGGATGCCAACAATCGCGAGCGGCTGATTCTCGCCACCGTGGCCATCGTCATCGTCTTCATGGGGGTCGCCTCGCCTCTCTTCACGCGCCGCATGGAAGCCTCCGTGAACAACGTGATGCAGCAAATTTCGCCGCCGCAAAACGCCCAGCGACACGCGGCGCCCTCGAGTGAGCACGTCGCGCAAAAAGCAGTCTCCACAACCACCACCGCAACGCCCCCGCTAGTCGCCGCCATTGCTGAAAGACGGGTGCAGCGCTGATGTTTCTCTCCGCCGAACAGCACGTCAACCTCCACCGAATCGCGCCCGAGATTCATCTCTGCCTTTTCGGACTCATCATCATGATTGCCGACCCGTTCGTCGGCGCGGCGCGCAAGCGCGTCCTAGGCTGGGTGGGATTTGCGGGCGCGCTATTCGGGCTGGCAGCCGTCTACGAAGCGTCTCTGTATCAAGGCTTCGCCTACAGCCGCCTGATTAGCAACGACGATTTCAGTATTTTCCTGCATGTGATCATTATCGGTGTCGCCGCCCTCGCGATTCTCGGTTCGCTCGACTATCTCGACCGCGAAGGCATCCAGCGCGGCGAATACTATGCCCTGATTCTATTCGCGGCCGCGGGAATGGGCATCCTGGCGAGCGCCAATGAACTCGTCACCGCATTCATCGGCCTGGAGATGAGTTCGATTTCTACCTACGTGCTCGTGGGTTTTCGCCGCCGCGCGCTCATCTCCAACGAAGCATCGCTGAAGTATTTCCTGCTCGGTTCCTTCGCCACGGCATTTTTTCTCTACGGCATTGCTATGGTCTACGGCGCCACCGGCACCACCGTCATCGACAAAATCGAACCGGCTCTCGCCGCCGCTTCCGCTGGCGGACGTTTGCCCGCCCTGGCCATCCTCGGCCTCGGCCTTATGTTCGTCGGCTTGGGCTTCAAGGTCGTCATCGCGCCATTCCAAATCTACGGCCCGGATGTCTACGAGGGCGCTCCGTCGCCGGTTACCGCGCTTTTGGCAGCCGCTCCCAAGGCCGCCACATTCGCGCTCATGGTGCGCATTTTCGTGCTTTCCTTCGGCTCCGCATCGGACACCTGGTTCTGGGCTGTCTGGGTTTCCGCCATTCTCACCATGTTCATTGGCAATCTGGCGGCGCTCGTTCAGACCAACGTGAAACGCATGCTCGCCTATTCCTCCATCGCGCACGCGGGCTACATTCTCGTCGCGTTTGCTGCGGGGACGGCGATCGGCGTGGCCGCCGTGCTCTTTTATCTCGCCGCGTACGTTCTGATGAAGGTCGGCGCCTTCCTCGTCGTAACGCACCTCGGCCAGCGTGGAGAGAAGCGCCTTACGCTTCAGGACTATGCCGGTCTGGGCTCTACGCAGCCGGTGTTGGCCGCGTGCTTCTCGCTGTTTCTGCTCTCGCTACTCGGCCTGCCAGCCACCGGCGGCTTCCTCGGAAAGTTTTTTGCGTTCCAGGCGGCGCTCGATGCGTCCGGTTCTCATGGCCGTTGGATCATTTGGCTGGTGGTGATCGCCGCTATCAATAGCGTGATCGGCGCTTACTACTATCTGCGAGTAATCATCACCATGTATTTCAACGAAGCCTCCAAGGACTACGCGCCCACTGCTGTCGCCCCAGCACTCATTGTGGCCCTCGTCATCGCCGCGGCCGGCACTCTCTATCTTGGCATCATCCCGGGCCGCATCCTCGACTTCGCCAGAGCCGCCGCCGACTCCCTTTCGCTTCTCCACTAGCACCCGAAAGCGTCGTCGGCGCCTGTTTACCGTAGACGATTTTTCTTTACACCAACAGCTACTTGCGCCGTTTCAAGCCTCTGCGTAAAGATTTTGTCTGTATCCTCGAACTACGTCCACCCGGCCCGTTTTCTGGGGCGCATTCGCATCCCGGTTTAATTGGTGCTTTGTTTCTCCCCGCTGCGCCGTCATTCTGAGCGGAGCGTCCCGACGCTTTTATCTGTTCGGAGATCGCTTTTCGATCTCCGTCGGGACGCGCAGTCGAAGAACCTCTCTTCCGCTGCCCCACAGACGGAACGTTACCTGGAATCAGGACTTGCGCGCCACTTCGCTCATCAGCGCCATCACGTTTCCTTCGGTATCGCGAAAAAAACTCATCCACAAATCGTGGTCCGCCATCGGCGCGACAACGCGCGGCTCCTCGACGATCGCGATGCCCGCACCCACAAGCCTCCGGTATGCCGCCTGAATATCGGGAACGGCGAAATATAGAATCGAACTGGGATGATCGAACTCCGCCTTTTCTGGCTTATCGAGCATCAAGCGCACGCCGCCGCAGTCGAAGAACGCCAACTGCCCCGCCGCAAAAAGGAACGACAGCCCGAGCACATCGCGATAAAACGCCGTGGTGCGCCCGACATCGTGCACTGGCACCGCAATTTGCCCCAGCCGCGTGATTCCCAACTTTTGCGCATCGGCTTTCATCGGACACTCGCCTCCAATCCATCACTACAGAGCCAAAAAAAAAGCCCCGAAGCTCGCAGCACGCAAGCCTCGGGGCAGGGAACTGTCTGCTCCGCTTACTTGATGAAAACAATAACCAGCACGTACAGCACCAGCGATTCGATCAGCGCCACGCCGATGATGAACGACGTCCGAATCGGCCCCGCCGCTCCCGGATTGCGCGCCGTGCTCTCGCAAGCCGCGGCCGTTGCCCGGCCCTGCCCAAGTCCGCCCCCTGCCGCCGCCAGACCAAGCCCAAGCGCGGCCGCAAAATCAACCCAATCCACAGGTCCTCTCGCCGCTCCTCCTGCTGCTTGCGCGAACGTCACCGGTGCCAATATCAACGCCGCCGTTATCGCCATCAAAAACCACATCGCTTTCTTCGTCATATTTTCCGTCTCCTCGTTATGAATGTCCCGTCAGGAGGTGGTTACCGGAAAGCCTTGGGAGGCAACCGGTCTCACGCTGGCGGCGTTTGATTCCGCATTTAGTGTTCTTCTGCAACTGCAAGGCCGATATAGACAATCGGAAGAATTGTAAAAATAAACGCCTGCAAAATCGCCTCGAAGATGTGAAAACCCAAGAGCGCCAGGGGAATAGCCACCGGCACGATCACCGCAATGTATCCAACAGGATTCAGATGGCTGAGATAGGAAAACAACCCGACTGAAAGGCCCAGAAATGTAACGAAAATCAGTTCGCTGACCATCATGTTGGCCCACAATCGGACCGTCAGCGAAAGCACTCGCGCGAAGTGGCTTATGGTTTCAACGATCACCATGATTGGTGAAATTGCCGGCACCGGCCCCAGCAGCGTCTTTGCGTATCCGCCTGCCCCGTGTTTCCCGATGCCGAAGCTGTTGTAGTAAAGAAATATGACGGTGGCGCAGCCCAGTGGCACCGTCACTTCAGCCGTGGGCGACATAAATCCTGGAATCAGCGCCATCAAATTCGACATCAGAACAAATATGCTGATCGTCCCGATCATCGGTAGGAACTTCTCGGCGCCGTGCCCGACCACATCGTCGAGCAGATCCTGAATGCCGAGCCCCATCGAATTCGTCAGCAGGATTTCCATCACCTGCTGCGTGCCACCGGGACGGTCCACTGAAATCCGCGCCTTCAGCCACAAAAAGAAAATCACGGCGAACACGAACAAAATTAGCTCCATCGCCAAAAAATTCGGAATGGGGTATTGCAGATTCGCAGGATGAACGTGAATCAGCGCAAGCAAAGCAGCCGCCGGCTTGCCCAGCAGCCAATTTACCGCCTTCGTCGCACCGAGAACCTGCTCTTCGCCCATGCTTCTCCGCGAGTGTCTGACTTCGGGATTATGGCTTCTTGATTGGAATTACTGCGCGTTCCACCGATGGTGGCCGCGCATTACCTCGTATCCAAGCTCGCAAATGATGGCCGGAACCACTACTGCCAGCCCGCACAGCACAGCTACGGCAGGCAATCGCAGCCAAACGAGAATAGCATACACGGCCACCAGCAGCAACGCGAAGCGCCCCAAGAACTTAGCGTGAGTTGTTCTGGGAACCGTCGCGTGCGCGGCCCCCGCCTGTGCCAGTCCCAGCCGAATCACGCCGGCGGCTCCCTGCCGAAGCCAGTGGAAATTCAGCCAGCACAGCGCCGCTCCGATAGCCGCGCCCGCCGCCGCGCGCCCACCCCAGCCAATGCCCGCTCCCAGCACTGCGGCAGCACCCGTGCCGGCGATCCAGCCCTCTATCCGCCGCTCGATCGCCACACTCTCGGACTCATCCGCCATCTTTTTTGTCCAGCATCGCCGCGGCCTTCACCAGCTCGCGCACGCCAATCCCCAGACCCAGGATCCCCAGGACCAGCATAAAAATCGGCTTGGTGTGCAGCCAGCGGTCCAGCAGGTAGCCGACACCGCCACCGACCACCATCGGAACCACTAGGCTGAAAGGCAAACTCCACGCTAAAGCGAACGCCTTAGCCGAGTCGCTTGAAATTTTCCGCG
The DNA here is from genome assembly GCA_963702375.1 of uncultured Acidobacteriota bacterium. Classification (GTDB taxonomy): domain Bacteria; phylum Acidobacteriota; class Terriglobia; order Acidiferrales; family UBA7541; genus Palsa-295. Next base: position 385,656 of record CAVPCI010000007.1, on the reverse strand, counting down.
GTCCGGGATCCTCGGGCGCCACGTGCCTCCTGCTACTTTTTCTTGATCTTGAAGACGCGCTCGGCGTTTCCGTGATAAATCGCCTGCTTGTCTTTTTCCGAAATGCGTGCCGCGTCCATGAATTCCACCGCGTCCGGATGGTCCTGATACGGATAATCGATCGCCCACATGATTCGGTCGGCTCCCATCGCTTCTATACAGAACTTGAGCGTCGGCTCCCAATTCATTCCGCTGGTCGTAATGTAAAAGTTGTGCTTGAAATACTCGCTGGGCGTCAATTTCAGTTTCCGTCGGCCGAAATCAATTTTGACGCGCCCATACATGAAGTCCAATCGGTAGAGCCAGTACGGAATCCCCTCGCCCATGTGTCCCAGCACGACCTGCAGTTTCGGGAATTGATCGAACACGCCTCCCGTGATCAATCTCAGTCCGTGCAATCCGGTCTCCGCCTGGTAGCCCCAAATCGCGTGCTCCAGGTGATCGGTTTTGTACGCCTTGGCCATCAACGGAATAGGCGCGCGAGGATGGATATAGAGAGGCACGTTCAGGTCCTCGATCGCTTCGAGAATCGGCCAATACTTCTGCTCGCTCAAGTATTCGCCGTTGGTATGAGAATTAATCATGATGCCGTTCAGTTTCAGCTTTGTGATCGCGCGCTCGATTTCCTTCACGGCGCGTGGCGGGTCCTGCACCGCGATCGTCGCCAGCCCGGTGAAACGATCGGGATGTCGCTGGATTGCCTCGTGCAGGCGGTCATTCCCAATCTCGGCCACCGCCACGGCTCGGTCAGCCTCCATCATCTGAACGCCAGTAGACGTCAGCGCCAGCAGATGCATGTCTACGTCGTACTTATCCATCTCCTGCATGCGCATCTCGTATAGATCGATCAGTTTGTTGTGGACCGGCCCGTTGGGATCGGTCTGCACTCTCCAGAGGAAGAGATCGGGATCGTACTCTTGCGTGTTGGCCACCAGCTCGCGCTGCGCCTCCATCTGTTCCGGAATCGCGAATGCCTCTTCCGTGGCGATTCGCCGATACTTCTTCGGTTTCGCTTTTCCCTTCGATTTGCTCGCGCCTGCTTTGCGCTTCGGACTCATTGCCACGCCTCCTCAAATTAGAATCGGATTCCCAATCGTGGAGATGAATGCTCAAACGGAGGGAGTGTAGCCCAGAATGAGCGCCATTTGCACGCGCAAGCACGCAGCACGCCGCGCTTCAGAATCGCGCGGAAACCTTCGACTACCCGTGGTGCGCGCCGTGAAGCACGGCCACGGCGTGCGGCAGCAAATCGGCAATCGTATCGAGAGATTCCACGGCGCCGCGCGGACTACCCGGCAGATTGATGATGATCGCCTGCCCACGAATCCCAGCGGCCGCGCGCGACAGTATGGCTCGCGGCGTTTTTTCGCGCCCCGCAGTTCGCATTTGCTCGGAGAATCCCGGGATCAAGCGGTCGCAGACGGCTGCCGTCGCTTCCGGCGTCACATCCCGAGGCCCCACGCCCGTGCCGCCCGTCGTCAAAATAAGATCAGCGCTGTTGGAATCGGCGGTGCCTCTTAAGAACGCTTCGATGGCCGGCCGGTCGTCCGCGCAAACTGCAAAAGACGCAATCTCCCAACCTAGCTCGCCGCATCGGGCCATCAACGAAGGCCCGGAGCGGTCTTCCGCTCTGCCCGCGGCCACGGAATCGCTGATTGTGAGAACGGAAACGCGCATGCCCATTCAGTGCTACCCGGTGGTTTCCACGCCTTCGGTGGCGCTGTCGCGCTGGCCTTCGTCCATCAGGCGCAGCCCTTCCATCAACAGGCCCGTGGTGCTGCGGGAAATTGTCGTGCGCGTGGGGCCGGAATTGAAGTCGATCTCGAACTCGCCGGCCGACCATCGCATCACCTGAAAAACGGCATCTTCGCCTTCGAGCGGCCCGAACCGCCCGTCTGCGCATTGCCCGGAGGAGAAAAACAATTCGCAAGTATCGGACTGATGGCGGATGGTCAGGCGGCACGATTTCTGGCCCATTTCGAGCGACTGCAAGAGATCGAGGATGCTCATTTCCTCCAGGCGTCCCTGAATCACGCCGGGCCGCACCGCCCGGTTTTGCAATTTCTCGAGGCGCAGCCGGTCGATCACTTTTTTAGTGCGGCGGACCAGATCTTTCACGAAGAAGGGCTTGACGACGAACTCCTCCACGCCTTCGACGATTGGCCGCAATTTTTCTTCCACGTCGCTGCGGCTCGCCAGGAAAATAAACGGGATCAGCTTGGTCTGTTTGCGCCCGCGCAATTTTTCGTAGAGCTGGCGTCCGTCGAGGCCGGGCATGCGGTAGTCGCAGAGGATCAGGTCCGGCGGGTCGTCCACGATTTTCAGTAAGGCATCGGCGCCGTCGGCGGCCGCCTGCGTTTCGCAGTGCGGCGCGAGTCCCTTCATCAAAAGGTCGAGGATCAGCGCATTGTCGTCGACTACCAGCACGCGGACATCCATCATCGCCGTCATCGTTTCGCGCTTTTTCCGGAACGCGTCTTGGAGCGCTCGTACGTGCCGCTGCGCCCCCCCGACTTCTTTACCACGTAAATTTCCGAGATCTCCATGCCGCGTTCGAGGGCCTTGCACATATCGTAGATTGTCAGCGCCGCCACGGACGCCGCCACAAGCGCTTCCATTTCCACCCCGGTCGGTCCCGTGGCCGTCGCTTCCGAAGTTATCTCAATTCCATTTTGGCATAGCTTCGCGCTTACATCCACGTGCGTCAACGAGAGGGGGTGACAAAGCGGAATCAGCTCCGAAGTTCGCTTCGCGGCCGTGATTCCCGCGATTCGCGCGATTTCCAGGGGATTGCCCTTGGGTGATTTCAGCCGCCGCACGCTCGCAAGAGTCGCGGCTTGCATCCGGACAAAGGCATGCGCCATAGCGGTGCGCGACGTCGCTGGCTTGGCCGTAACGTCTACCATGCGCACGCGCCCCGTCTTATCGTAGTGGGAAAGCTTCTTGCCGGACGCCAACTTTGTCGCGATCGCCTCAGTGCCCAAGGTCGCATAACACGCGCGGGCGCGCAAGTACCGCCGCCTGTGGGATTTCGAACGGAGCGCCCAACAAGACGCGCTCCGTCTCAGGCGGTGTAGTGCCGCCGGTGCGAGCGCGTTCGTTGCGGGAATTAGCTGCTAGTTGGCCTTGGGAGGTGCATTGATCGTGGCGCCGTCCCAATGCTCGTCCGCTTTGCCGTCCTTGAAGCGCCACATGTCAAACCACGATGTTGTGTATTTCTTCGAGGGGTCTCGAGGATCGGTGAACTCACGCGGCGTCACCACAATCACCAAATCGCCTTCCGCCACCACAGCCACGATCTTGGTTTTCGTAAGGTGCTCCGGAACGGGAGTCGGCTTGCGCACAGACTCGAAAAATTTCACCACGCCCGCGAGCCCCGAGGCGACATTCGGATTGTGCTGATGGTAGGCCTCTGTCAGCCACTTGCTGGCCTCGTCCCAGTGATTCGCCTCCAGCAGGTCTTTCATGATGTGATAGGCGGCCTGCTTGTTGGTGTTCAACCGCGGGTTCTTGCTGGTGAAAAGAGCGTCAGCCTCTGCGCCCGTCACGCCAACCACCGGCTCTTGGGCGATTGTGGTAACAGACACAAACGAGATCGCGAGCGCCACTAGGACAAACGGTTGTATTTTCATGCGTGCTAAATACATCCGAATCCCGCATGGTGTCAAGCCCGTATCGAGACCGCGAGTTGAATCAGCGGCCCTCAAGTCACTGTTCCACTTGTAGTCGAACATCATTGCGCCCCTTCTCAGTCGAATTCCATTACGGACGCATTTTGATCGGGCCCGATCCGCCCCACTTCGATCTTCGCGACGTAATAGTTCTCACCTCGCACACGCGCTCCGGCAAGGCGCCGCAGCATGGCGATTTGGCCAGTGTGCGTCAACGCGTCTGCTACCGCACCTTGGAAAATCTTCTCAGGCGCGGCGTGCAGTTTCGCGTCCGAGGCGACGTACTCATCAAAGGCTATGAGCGCCGAGAAGAACCGCGCCACATCTTCGGTCCACGGCCGCAACTTCGAGCTGCGCCACCGCTGCTTCCCCTGGGCCTGCGAAAGCACCCAGTCGACCAGGTCGCCCATATGCGATAGGATTTCTCCTGCCGATCGCGAGCCCTTGGCCGCTCGAAAGTTGCTGAACTCTGGCGGCGCATCCCGCAGCACTTTGGCCGCCCGATAGGTTAGCGTTGCCACAGCGTGCCTGGGCGAAAGATCGCGCTTGTATCCGGCCCTAGCTGTTGTCATCGTCGGGTCTCCTGGATCATTTTAACTCCTGCCGGCGAAACCGCGTTTTTGTGAGTCCGGGCGGGGTCGGATGAGGCTCGTCAAATAGCTCGCACTATGCAAGTGATGTTTGATATCGTGCCCCGCGTGGCAGGGAAGTCCCAGTCCGAACGCCGGTCCGATTGTCCGGTGAGCATTTCGCTCGAGATGTTGGGAGACCGCTGGTCGTTCCTGATCATTCGCGATCTGATGGTTCGCGGGCGCCGCAGGTTCAAGGAATTCCAGGCAGCCGGCGAAGGGATTGCCACCAACATCCTCGCGGATCGTTTGCGCAAGCTCGAAGCAGCACGGATTATCACCGCGGGGATCGAAAAGACGGACGGACGCAAAGTGAATTACCGGCTCACGGAGAAGGGAATTGACCTCGCCCCGGTGCTTTTGGAGTTGCTTATTTGGGGTGCGCGCCATGAAGAGACGGCGGCGCCCTGCGCTGTGATAGATGAAATGGAAAAAAATCGCCAGCAAGTTCTCGTTGAAACGCGGCGGCGCTGGCAGGAACAAGACCCGACTCCCATACTGCCGAAATTCGCGGATCGCAGGCACGGCCGCAGTTTGACGCGAGCACGCCGGAGCGCCTAACGTAGCTGTCAGAAAGCGGCCGCTGCCGCACCGGCCTAGTCTTGATCGATTTACAAGAACGTAAGCGCAAAATATCCCAATATCGAAGGGGGAAGAATGAGCAAAGTACGCGTATTGGTTGGCACACGGAAGGGCGCGTTCATTCTTGAGTCAGATGGCAAACGTGAAAAATGGGACGTGAAGGGTCCGCATTTTGCGGGATGGGAAATGTATCACTTGAAGGGATCGCCGGCCGATCCAAATCGAATTTACGCCTCGCAAAGCAGCGGCTGGTTTGGACAAGTAATTCAGCGTTCAAGCGATGGAGGTAAAACGTGGGAAACGCCCGGCGGAGAAAAAATGCCCGCGCCAGGCGGCCCGCCTCCGGGCAAGAGCAATCATTTCCTCTACGACGCTGCCCCAGAAACCGGAAAGCCGCTCACGACGCATCAGTGGTACGACGGCACGCAGCACCCCTGGGAATTCAAGCGCGTCTGGCATCTCGAACCGTCGCTCACAGATCCGGACACGGTCTACGCCGGCGTGGAAGACGCCGCGCTGTTCAAATCCACGGATGGCGGCAAGTCGTGGCAGGAACTCTCCGGACTTCGCGGACACGGCACCGGTCCGAAATGGCAGCCGGGCGCGGGCGGGATGTGTTTGCACACCATCGTTCTCGACCCCAGCAATCCCGGACGTATGTTCATCGCTATCTCCGCCGCTGGCGCCTTTCGCACCGACGATGGCGGCAAAACCTGGAAGCCCATCAACCGCGGATTGAAATCTCAATACATTCCCGACCAGACCGCCGAGGTCGGCCACTGCGTTCACCGCATCGCGATGCACAAATCCCGCCCCGGCGTGCTCTACATGCAGAAGCACTGGGACGTGATGCGCAGCAACAACGCCGGGGATCAGTGGGAAGAAGTCAGCGGCAATTTGCCCACCGATTTCGGCTTCGTGATTGACGTTCATGCGCACGAGCCGGAAACAATCTACGTCGTACCCATCAAGAGCGATTCGGAACATTTTCCACTGGAGGGAAAGTTGCGCGTCTATCGCAGCAAAACGGGCGGAAACGAATGGGAGCCGCTCACGAAGGGTCTGCCGCAGAGCGATTGCTACGTCAACGTGTTACGCGATGCAATGGCTGTCGATTCGCTCGATTCTTGCGGCATATATTTTGGGACCACCGGCGGACAAGTCTACGGCTCGGCCGACGCTGGAAATAACTGGGCACCCATTGTCCGGGATCTTCCAGCGGTGCTTTCCGTCGAGGTGCAAACGCTGCCATGATCGTAGTCGTGCTCCCGCCGCATCTGCGAACGCTGGCGCGCATCACTGGCGATGTGGAGCTAGAGGTCGCGGCTCAACCCACGCAGCGCTCGGTCCTCGACGCACTCGAGGCCCGCTACCCAATGCTGTGTGGGACGATTCGCGACCAAGTCACGCACGAGCGCCGGCCGTTCTTGCGCTTCTTCGCCTGCGAAGGCGATTTGTCGCACGAATCGCCCGACGCTCCGCTGCCTGAAGCGGTCGCCTCGGGCAAGGAGCCCTTTTTTATCATCGGCGCGATCGCCGGCGGCTAGATTCTTTGAGTCCCGAAAACCTGCGGCAGCCTAGCTCAGGAATTGCGCGCGCGTGGTGCGGAAGGCGCTGTTGGCGACTTCCTCCAGCGATTTCTTGCGCAGCTCCGCGTTCAGTACTTCGATTCCCCACGGCCCGTCGTAGCCCGTCTTCAGCAGTTTTGAAACAAAATCCTTCGGGTTGAATTCTCCCTCGCCGCACAGCAATCGATGATTAATCGTATCCTCATGTAGGCTCCAGGAGCACTCGTGCGTGCCGTCGTTGATCTCGATGCTGGTGATGTATTTCAACGGCATGCTCGCCACTTTTTCGTAAGGAATCTTCAGCTTCGCGATGTGCCACAGGTCGAGGCAGATACCGCCGTTCTTCGCTCCAGCGCCTTCAACGAGCTGCAGTGCCTTCTCGACCGAATCGATATCGCAAAACGGCATCATTTCAAAGCCGATTAGCGTGCCATGCTTGGCGCCGTCAGCGCAGAGCCCGGCGAACGACTCGATCATTTTCGGCATGGTGGCCTGCGTCTTGAAAAAGTGGCCGACCTTGATGTGATGCGCTCCGAGAACTTCCGCCGCTGCGAGAAGCTTCTTGCGCTCGACGTCGGACGCCCTTTTTTCCTCGCCATCCAGAAACCAGCCGCCGAGGAATTCCAGCTCGACGTGCCGGATGCCATTGTCGTCGAGTATCTTCTTCATCTCTTTCAAGCTGCGCTTCTTCAGTGTGTGCTCCAAATCGGTGTGCCAGAGGCCGACGCCTTTGAAACCTGCGCGAGCGATCGCCTCCACGCGGTCCTTGAAATCCGTGGTGCTGAATTCATGGTCGGTGTGCGGCTCGGCGCCAATGGCGACTGTCCAGTACGAGGCCAGCAATTCGATATTCTTATTCACTGTGTCATTGCTCCATTGAAGTGCACTCGAAATGCACGCGCCGCATCCTATTCCGCGCGTGCACGCGAGTCAACCCGTGGTGTCGCGATGTTCCAGGGCCAGCGACGCTGCGATTGCAGCTCGCCACGAATGCAGGCGCACCCTTCTATATGATGGCAGGGTGCTTCTTGCCGAAGCCAGTCGCTTGTTCGAACGCGTGCGCCATTTGCAGGACGCTGAAGTCCTCCTGGTTGCGGCCAACGATTTGCAATCCAACTGGAAGCCCTTCAGGCGTAAAGCCAGCTGGCACCGAGGCCGCCGGATTGCCCGTCGCCGAAATGTACCAGCACGACTTCATCCAGTCGATGTAGTTATCGAACTTCACGCCCGCGATCTCCGTTGGGTATTCCATGTTGACGTCGAATGCCGGCAGCTGTGTGGTCGGCAGAACGAAATATTCGTACTTTTCCAGAAACGCCTGAAACCGCCGCCAAAGCTGCCCGTTAGCGGTCTCGGCCCGCGCCACATCCATGCCGGTCAGTCGCAGGCCCGCCTCAATCTCACCTTTGAGTGTGTCTTTGAAGGCGTCCGGGTGCTCGCGGAGTTGCTCCCCGTGGATATTTGCGGAATTCCACGCGCGCAGTGTCCGAAACGCGATCTCGGCGGCCGCAAAGTCCGGCTCCGCTTGCTCGACGATGCACCCCAGCGATTCAAATGTTCTCCGATGCCCCTCAACCACCGTGCGCACACGTGGGTCGAAGGGGACTCCGCCTAGGTCGTTGAACCAGGCCACACGCACACCTTTGAAGTTGCGGTCAAGCGGTCGCGCAAAGCGCTCCCCGGGCTCGTTGATCGAGAGCGGCGCGCGAGAATCGGGCCCCGCAATCGTGCTTAGCGCCAACGCAAGGTCGGCCACCGAACGCCCCAGGCATCCCGAGGTGCTCAGCGTCGACCATGCGAACGCCGCCTTCGGGTTCGGCACGCGGCCGACCGACGGCCGGAAACCAACTACGTTGCAGAATGCGGCGGGATTGCGCAGCGAACCGCCGGTATCGGAGCCAGTAGCCACGGGCGTGAGCCCGCAGGCCAGCGCGACGGCAGCGCCACCGGACGATCCGCCGCAGGTCTTAGTCAGATCGTACGGATTGTACGTCGCGCCAAACACCTTGTTGAACGTCTGCGACCCCGCGCCGAATTCTGGCGTGTTGGTCTTGCCGATGATGATCGCGCCCGCTCGCCGCATCCGATCGACCACGATATCGTCTTCAGCGGGGATGTAGTCTTTGTATAGCGGCGATCCGAATGTCGTGCGAACGCCACGCGCTTCCAACAGGTCCTTATGCGCAACTGGCAGACCATGCAGCGGTCCCAAAGCCTGGTTGTGCGCCTGCATCTCGTCGGCCTTGGCAGCAGCGTCGGCGGCCATCTCCGGCACTAGGGTCACGATGGCATTAACCCTCGGGTTTACGCGCTCGATCTGTTTCAGGTGCGCAGCCAGCGCTTCGCGTGCCGATAGCTTCTTCGTGCGGATCAGCCGGGCCATTTCGACTCCGCTCATAAGACAGACGGTGGGAGCGGGACCTTGAGCCTCTAAAGTGCCCTCAAGCAGAGACGCGGCAGCCACTCCTAGTAGCACTTCGCGGCGGGTTAGATGCTCATTCATCGGTGTGAGGCTAACATGCGAGGGAGTTGCTCGCGAGCGTTTTCGGCCGGCCACGTTAAGCGGTCGAGCAGTATTTTCTTGCCAAGCGATGCTATCCTCTGAAACTCACTCCAAGGGGGAACTGATGCAGCTGCAAGGACAAACTGCAATCGTAACCGGAGGCGGCCGGGGGATCGGCCGAGCCATTGCGCGCAGGTTCGCTGCCGAAGGTGCGGCGGTCGTCGTAACCGCGCGCACTGAAAGCGAAGTCGGCCAGGTCGTCTCTGAGATTCAAAGTGCAGGCGGCAAGGCCGCAGCAATCAGCGCCGACATTTCACGCGAGGCCGATTGCGAGAAGATCGTCCGCGGCGCACGCGAAGTCTTTGGCGCAATCCACATCCTCGTCAACAACGCCGGAATCTTCGGCCCGGTGCGCCCCGTCGAAAAAATCAACGCAGCCGAATGGGATTTTGTGCTGGCTGTGAATCTGCGCGCCCCATTCCTGCTCGCGCGCCTCGTCCTGCCGGAAATGTACGAGCGCGGCTCCGGTGCCATCGTCAACATCTCCACGATTGGTGCGAAGGTCGCGTACCCGATGAATTGCACCTACGCCGCCTCGAAAGCCGGTCTCGACGGACTTACGCGAACTCTCGCCGCTGAATCCGCTCGCAAAGGTGTCCGTGTCAATGCCATCTGCCCTGGCCCGGTAACCGAAACACAAATGGCCAAGGACCTCACGCGGGAGTTCGCGGCGCAGTCAGGCTCAAAGGGAGATGAAGTTCTCAACCGGATGATTGAGGGAACGTTGCAAGGAAGGCCGCAAACGGCGGATGAGATAGCCTCCGCCGCCCTGTTTCTCGTTTCCAGCCAGGCCAGCGCGATTACTGGGCAGACCCTGAATGTTGATGGCGGCCTTGTCTTTTATTGATCGATTCGATCACGCCGTTGCTCACGTACTCGAGCGCCCCGAACCCGCGTCGCGCTGTCGTGGCAACTGCGCGCACTCCAACTTCGCCCCAGACCACGCCATATTCCCAGGCGCCACCCAGCGTGTAGCAAATCGCGACAAACAAAAATATCGCCGCGAACACCATTCCGAAAAGCAATTCTGCCGCGATCAATTCGCGCACGAAATAAACTTGCAAAATAGCGATTACCGCAAGCGTCCAAGTTACCCGGCGCCGCGTCTTGGGCGACACCGCCCCTAGTGCTTCCCTGATTCGTTGCAAAAGCGTTTTCATCGAAGTTTTGTCCACCCTCTGTGCTCTTAGATGCACGAGGGGGTCCAAAAGAACCGGGGGCTAAATGGCTTGTATCTAACGGAGTGCGGGATAGCGTAAATATGGAGGGAAAACCCGGTTCCCTTTGGCGGAAGAGTTTGGCAGGCCTGTTGCCAAATGAACCAGCGCCGATTTGTGTCTACATGAAAATCACAGTTTGGTTTTCTTTCGCGCCTGAATTCGGCGTAAGCAAATCAGCGCCCTTCGAAGGGATATCGGTCCTGCGCGAGCACCGCGTCCGCCACGCGCCTGCGAAGCGCGATCGTATCCATCGGCGCATGCTTCGCCAGACGCCTCAGCGCGGCCAGTTGCGTGGTCAGAGTGTCGCCATCGGAAACGCCCGCAAGGGCCGTGCGCGCCTCCTTTTCAACCCGGTCTATCGCATCGTAGGTGAACGCTCGCGCCGCGTCGGCCATCAGCTGCGCTGCCTGTCCCTTCGCCGCCGCTGATTTCTGCGCCCGCCGCAGGGACGATTCCACCGCATAAATGTCCATCACGATATTCGCAAGCGAACCCACAATTTCCTGATTTTCCGCCAGCTTGTCCCGAAACTTCTCCACCGCCGCGCCTGCCGCGAGCAGGAAAATCTTCTTCGCCTGTCCCAGCGCCCGTTCTTCTTCGGCCAGCGCGCCCGAAGGAGCCTCCTCAAAGGCCGGTCCGGAGAGTAATTCCTCGGCGAGTTTTTTCGCAGCCGGAATCAGCGGCAAAGTCCCCGCCATGGCGCGCTTCAGCAGCATCTGGATGATCACCAGGCGGTTAATCTCGTTGGTCCCTTCGAAAATGCGATTGATGCGGCTGTCGCGATAGATTCGCGCCACGGGATAATCTTCGTGAAAACCGTAGCCCCCGAAAATTTGCACGCCTTCATCGGCGCAATAATCGAGCGTCTCGCTCCCCGCCACCTTGATGATCGAACTCTCGATGGCGTATTCCTCAAGCGCCACCATGGCTTGCTTCACCTTCTCGCTTCCCGCAGCGGATACGGCGCCCTCAATCGTTCCCGCCGTGCGGTAGATCATCGATTCGAGCGCGTAGATGCGAACAGCCATCTCGCCGAGCTTCGTTCTTACCAGCCCAAATTCGCAGATCGATTTGCCAAAGGCCGTCCGCTCCTTCGAGTACTTCGACGCGAGCGCCAGCACTTGCTTCGCTCCGCCCGCGCAGCTTGCCCCCAGCGAAAACCGCCCCGCGTCCAGCGTGTTGAACGCTACAATGTGCCCGCGTCCTATCTCATAGAGCAAATTTTCCTTGGGCACGGCTGCATTTTCAAAAAATAGCGGCACCGTCGAGCTGCCGCGTATCCCCATCTTGTTTTCTTCCGCTCCGACGGAAAAACCCGGCGTGCCGCGCTCCACCAGAAAAGCCGAGAACTTCTCGCCATCCACTTTCGCAAACACCGTATAAAGATCGGAAAACCCGCCGCTGGTGATCCACATTTTCTGGCCGCTCAGCAGCCAGTTCTTGCCGTCGGGTGAGAGCACCGCGCGCGCTCGCGCAGCCAGCGCGTCCGATCCCGCCTGCGGCTCGGAAAGCGCATAGCACGCCAGCAATTCGCCGCTCGCAATCCTCGGCAAGTATTTCTTTTTCTGCTCGTCCGTGCCGAAATAGACCAGCGGAATCGTCCCAATCCCCGTGTGCGCGCCGAACGCCACTGCAAAAGAGGAATACACGCCGAGTTTTTCCGACAAAACGGTGCTCGATATTTTATCCAGCGCCGCGCCGCCGTACTCTTCGGGAATCCCCGCGCCCAGCAGCCCGATCTCGCCCGATTTGCGAACGAGTTCCGCCATCAATCCCTCTTTGTGCTTTTCCAATTCGGGAATATGCGGAACCACTTCCTTGGCGATGAATTCCTCGATCGTTCGCCCCAGCAGACGCTGATCGTCGTTCAAATCGGCAGGAGTAAAAACGTCGTCCGGCTGCGTGGCCGCAATTAGAAAAGCCCCGCCCCGATTAAGTGCCTGCGAAACCGTTGTCGTTGCCATGCGGCCCTCGCTCTCGATAGGATCTGCCATCTCGATTCTCGCCCTCCCGAACGTGGAAGACAATGGGACCCTCTCGCCCGATATCTGAAATGGCACGCATCAACTCTTTGCGATAGCCTCGCTGCGGCAATGCCTTTGTAGCGCCGCCCCTTCAGGGCCGCATCTGGATTTGGTGGAAGCCCCCGCATTCATGCGGGGGAAAACAGCCTCAAAACAAATGGGGCTTCAGCCCCGGGGTTTGCCTTGACTCGCCGGAATCCTAATCGCAACTACGCCGCGCGCCAGCTTGTTTTCGTTTCTCGCTTGTAGAGAACGCGGTAAAACCGCGCCCCGTCTCATGTGGAGTGCGGCGGCTTGCCGCCGCTGTTTGCCGCCCGGGCTTGCCCGGGCATGCTGCAAGCGAGTTCATCGCAGCGCAGAGCGAGCCCAATCACAAATGTGGCTGCGACGACCGCTTTCCTTGCCGTGGATTTCTGTCTACGCGGCGCGCTCGAAAATCCCCGCGGCTCCCATTCCTCCACCGATGCACATCGTGACCAGCCCATACCGGGCCTGCCGCCGCTCCATCTCGCGCAGAATAGTCGCCGTCAATTTCGCTCCCGTGCAGCCCAGCGGGTGGCCCAGCGCAACCGCGCCGCCATTCACATTCACGCGCGCCGGATCAAGCCCCGCAAGTTTGATCACCGTCAGCGCCTGGGCCGCGAAAGCCTCGTTCAACTCGATCACGTCGATTTGATCCAGCTTCAGCCCCGCAATCTTCAGCGCCTTCGGAATCGCGTACACCGGCCCCACGCCCATTTCCTCCGGCGGACACCCAGCCGTGGCAAACGCCACGAACCGTGCCAGCGGCTTCAATCCCAATGCCCGCGCGCGTTCGCCGCTCATCACCACGGCGGCGGCCGCCGCATCGCTCATTTGCGAACTGTTCCCCGCCGTCACCACGCCGTGCGCGTGAAACACGGGCTTGAGCTTCCCCAGCGCCTCCATGGACGTATCAGCGCGAGGCCCTTCGTCCGTATCGAACGTCACTTTTTGGCTTTTGGTTTTTGCGGCGCTCGCTCCGAGCGAACCATTCGCGCCATTCTCAACAAATGTGTAGTTCACCTCGACGGGAACAATCTCGTCCTTGAACTTCCCAGCGGCAATCGCCGCCAGCGCCTTCCGATGGCTCGCCAGTGAGAATTGGTCCGCCTGTTCCCGCGTGAAACCGTACTTCTTCGCCAAGTTCTCCGCAGTGAGCCCCATATTCAAGTAGGTATCCGGATAGTGGTCTATCAACCAGGGATTCGGCGAGATTTTGTGCCCGCCCATGGGAACCATGCTCATGGACTCAGCCCCGCCCGCAATTGCAACGTCGCCCTGTCCGGCCATGATTCGTTCGGCGGCCAGCGCAATGGCTTGCAGGCCCGAGGAGCAAAACCGATTGATGGTCATCGCCGAGACGGTCACCGGCAGCCCCGCACGCAGCGCCGCAATCCGTGCCACGTTCATCCCTTGCTCCGCCTCGGGCGTCGCACAGCCGATGACGACATCCTCGACCTCCGCCGCGTCCAGCCCCTTCGCTCGCGCCAAAGCCTCCTTGATCGCCGCCGCTGCCAGGTCATCCGGCCGCGTGGCCCGCAGAGTTCCCTTGGGAGCCTTCCCTACCGCTGTTCGCACCGAACTTACAATCACAGCTTCGCGCATGGCGCACCTCGCTCGCAGCGGCAGGCTTCCGCCCGAGACTTCTCCATTGGATGCCAGGGAAAGAAAAAAAGCAACCGCGTGCATGCACACGCCATGCGGGGAAAGCGCCGCAACCCTCGGGCGAGGGTCGAACGCCGCTATCGGTGGAAACGAATCCGAACCGTCATTTGTGTTGCAACAGGCTTCCCGTCCAAGGTTGCCGGCTCATACTTCCAGCGGCGCAGCGCGTCAGTCGCGGACACCCTCAGCATCACCGGGCCGGAAAGCACCTTCGTCGCCGACACATTTCCGCTGCCGTCGATCGACGCTTGCACCACCACGTCGCCCTCCACTCCGGCCAGCTGTGCGATCTGCGGATAGATCGGCAGCACGGATGAAACAAGCCGCGGCGGTTTCAGTTGGCTGTCGGCATGCGTTGGCGCAGACACTTCGCCGATCGGCGAGGGCGCGGGAATAGAGGATGCGAGTCCCTTCAGCGGGCCGCTCGCGCTCGCTGCATCAATCGAAGGTGCGGATTCCGTGCCGGCCAGGTTCGATTCGCTCCGCGCGGAAACAGGATGCGCGTTCAGCGCGACAAACATATCCGGCACTTTGATCGCCGCCTTGGCATGAACTGGAGACGCGGGCTGCGCGGCTTCTTGCACAGGCGCCGCGGGCTGTGAGACTTCTTGCACGGGCGCCCTGTTTACTTTCGCCGGCGCTGGTTGGCCGTCCGCACGGGAACATTGGCAGCCATCGCGGCTGGCGGAGTCGCCGCATTCGTTGCCGCGACCGGAGTTGCTGGCGCGTAATTGTGTGCAACACTCGGGCTGGAAACTTGGGCGGTGGCCGCCGGTGCGACCTCCGCGTCCGCGAAAGGCCCGATGTGAAAGAGAAACGCGCCTCCGGCGGCGGTTATAACTAGCGCCGCGACACCCAAAACCATCGCCAACCAATTGGGCGGATGTTTGCGGGCTTCCAAGTACGTCGTCACGCCTTCAATCACGTTTTCCGCCGGCGCGCTCTTTAAGTTGGCGGCTGCGGCGAAACGGCCAAACGGGGCCACATGCGCAGGCTGCGAAAGAGCGTGGCCACCCTCCGCCGCCACTGCATGGGATTCCAAAATCCCCGCCGCCGGGCCTGCGTGTTTGTGCGTATCGCCCGCGTGGAGCGGCCGTTCGCTGCGCACGAAAGAATCTCCTGCAAGAGTATTGGTTGCCGACGCAGCCGCCTGCACATCCTCCTGCGCACCGATGGACACAAATGGCGATTCGGGTTTGCCTGGCCGGACAGCCGACGGCGAGGCCGGCCCGGGCGCATTCAGAAACGGCGCCGCGCTGGGCGGTGGAGGCAGGGCCCCAGGCACCCCGGCCATGCCGGAAACCGTGCCGAGCCTAGGCAGACTATTCCCTGCAAGCTCCCAGAACTTTTCGTCGCCCTCCGCGTCATGCCCCTTTTCAATTTTCATTTCCACCGATACCGCCGGCGCCGCGTGCGAACTCCCTCCGGCGGCGGGCGTGGCAATCGGCGGCGCGTCTCCCGAGGCATCGGAGGGAAAATACACGCCCCAGTAACCGGGCTGCCGGTGGGTGAATTCGATCTCCACATAGCTGTGCGTTTGGGCGTAGGGGCGCACTTTCACGATTCGACAAATCGCGTCGTGTCCGGACTTCAGGTTCGTCAACACCACCATCTGTCCGCCCACCACGGCGGTCGCCATCTTCACTACTGCGCCCTGCGGGAAAACGATCATCGTCGAGGTGGTCTCCTCGAACGGTTCCGTTTGCGGCACCGCGCCTCGCGCCGCTTCCTTCACGCGCGTGCCGTGCACCTTGATCGGCACGTCCAGCGACACCGCGTCGGCGCGCAAATGTCCCACGCTCGCGTTCACTTTTGGTGTGGTTAGATCCTTTATGGGGCTTGCTGCTTCGAGTGTCTCTTTGGTTGGCGTCATGTAGTACGAACGGTTTACACCGCCTCCGTTGAAACTCTTTCCTTCGCCTAGGGATATCGATTGTCTTGGGCGTCCGCGCGGCCGGGCAATAGTACGTTCGTACTAAGGGGTGACGGATACGCAAACACGGCGGGCGTAAGGTTTCAGCGGTCCGAATCTAGTTTCGAAGCGGCTTTCCGGTTTTCAGTGTGTGCGCGATGCGCTCCTGCGTTTTGCGTTCGCCGCATAGGCTCACGAACGCCTCGCGCTCCAAATCCAAAATGTATTGCTCCGGCACAGTTTGCGGCGCGGTGATTCCGCCACCGGCAAGAATATACGCGAGCTTCCGTGCCACCACCGCATCGTGCTCCGTTGCGAACTCGCCTCGCACCATCATGTGGACTGCCAGCTTTGCCGCGGCGAAAAATTCCTCGCCCAGCACGCGTATTTCCGCCGGAGCCGGCGGGTGATACCCCGCGCGGACCATCGCTAGCGCCGTAGCCTTCGCGTCCGCAATCTGCCGGTCGCGATTCATCGATATCAAATCCGACGGCCGCAAGTATCCAAACGTCCGCGCTTCCTCTGCGCTCGCGGAAACCTTCGCCATCGCCACATTTTCAAAAATCGGTCGCAGCGCGTGCATGAAGTCCAGATTGTCTTCGCCCGCGGCGTGCTCGTTTGCGCGAATCAGCATTTCCTTGCTGCCGCCTCCGGCGGGAATCAATCCCACTCCCACTTCGACCAGCCCCATGTATGTCTCTGCCGCGGCGTGTATTCTCGCCGAGTGCAACGGAATTTCGCATCCGCCGCCCAGCGCCATTCCCTGCGGCGCCGCCACCACGGGACGCGGCGCATACTTGATGGCCATGTTTGCCCGCTGAAATTGGCGCACCGCCAAATGAATATCGTCCCACTCGCCTTCCTGCGCGGTCATCAGCAACAGCATCAAATTCGCGCCCGCCGAAAAATTTGCCGCCTGGTTGCCGATCACCATGGCTTCGAATTCCGTTTCCAGACGCGCCACCCCCGCCTGCAGCATCGCGAAAATATCTCCGCCGATCGCGTTCATTTTGGCGTGAAATTCGCAGCACACCACTCCATCGCCTAGATCGATCAAGCTCGCGCCGGAATTTTTCTGCACCACGGCGGTGCGATCCTTCAGCGATTTCAGAAAGATCACGCCCGCGGGCTCTTCCAGCGGCTTCAGCGCGCCGCTAGCCAAATCGAAAAAGCTTGTCCGCCCCTTTTCTTCGCTGTAAAAAACTTTCTTCGGCGACGCCAGCACTTTCCGGACCAGCTCCGGCATCTGCTTCCCGTCGCGCTCCAGCGCCTTGGCCATGCGCTCCGTGCCGACCGCGTCCCAAATCTCGAACGGCCCAAGTTCCCATCCAAATCCCCAGCGCATGGCGCGGTCCACGTCCACCACCCGGTCGGCGATCTCCGGAATCCGGCGCGCCGCGTACACGCACGTCTCGCCCAGCGTGGCCCACAAAAACTGATTGCCCTTGTCGCCTCCCTTGCCCTCCAACGCCGGCCCAACCAGCATCGGCAATCGCTCGCGCGTGCTCTCGACGCCCTTGCCCGCCTCGATCGAACTGAACTTCGCTTTTTGCCGCGGGCGGTATTCCATCTTCTGCCAGTCGAGCGTCAGAATCTCCGATTCGCCGCCTGCGCCCTTCACGCGTTTGTAGAATCCGCTGCCGGTTTTTTCACCCAACCAGCCGCGTTCGATCATCGCCTCCACCAGCGCCGGAATTTTGTAAAGCTCGCGCGACTCATCGTCGGTGGCGTTCTCATAAATGTTCCGAATCACATGCACCAGCACATCCAGCCCCACCAGATCCACCGTGCGGAATGTCGCGGAGTTCGGCCATCCAACCGCCGGGCCCGTGCACGCGTCCACTTCCTCCACCGTCATTCCCAGCGCCTGCATCTGGCGAAACGCGTGCAGAATCGAAAACGTTCCAATGCGGTTGGCAATAAAGTTCGGCGTGTCTTTCGCCACCACCACGCCCTTGCCCAGCCGCTCGTCGCAAACTTCCGCAAGAAAGTCGAGGACGGCCGGTAGCGTTTTCGGACCCGGAATCAACTCCGCCAATTTCATGTACCGCGGCGGATTGAAGAAATGCGTTCCCGCCCAGTGCTGCTGAAAATCCTCCGAGCGCCCTTCCGCGATCAGCCGGATCGGCAACCCCGAGGTGTTGGAGGTTACAATCGTCCCCGGCTTCCGCACCGCCTCCACTCGCTCAAACAGCTTCCGCTTGATCTCCAAATTCTCGGCCACCGCCTCGATGATCCAGTCCGCGTGGCCGCACCATGCCAGGTTATCGTCGAAATTTCCCGGCGTGATTAGGTGCGCCGTCTCTGCCGTAAAAAAAGCTGCCGGCCGCGACTTCCTCGCCGCGTCAAGACCCGCACGCACAATCCGGTTGCGCACCGCCGGATTTTCCAGCGTCAAGCCCTTTCGCTTTTCGTCGGCATTCAATTCAGGTGGGACTATATCCAGCAGGTAACACGCGATTCCGGCATTCGCCAGATGCGCCGCGATTCGCGACCCCATCGTTCCAGCGCCCAGCACCGCCGCTTTTTCGATCTGGCGTCTCATCGCATCGGTCGTTGGCAAGGCACATGGTTGCAAAAGCGGTAACCGGGGTCAACCGGAAACGCCCCGCGCCCGTGAACTTTGCTAAAGTAGTTGTGTAGGGGTGGGTGATGGCGTCTGCTTCCAAATGGTTCACTCGGGCCGTGAACGGCCTGCGCTCCTTCGCCTATGCCGGCGATCTCCTCAGACCGAGGATAGGCCTCGCCCTGGGCGGCGGCTTCGCGCGCGGCATCGCTCACATCGGAGTCCTGCGCGTTCTCGAAGAGTACGAAATCCCCGTCGATTTCATCGCCGGCACAAGCGTGGGCGCGCTGATCGCCGCCACCTATGCCAGCGGCACCTCGCTCACCGAAATGGAACGCCAGGGTTCAGCCACCCGTTTCAGCGATTTCGGCCGCTGGACTGTCTCGCGCATGGGCATGGCCACCAACGACCGCCTCGAGGATTTCCTCCGCAAGTTCACTACCGCCAAATTCTTCCACGAAATGAAAATCCCGCTAAGCATCGCCGCCACCGACCTGCTTTCGGGGAATTCGATTCACTTTACGCAGGGTGAAATCGGCCCCGCGCTGCGCGCTTCCTGCGCCTATCCCGGACTCTTTCTGCCCGTTGAATACCAGGGCCGGATTCTGGTGGACGGATTCCTCACCGAAACGGTTCCGGCCGAAGCCGCCCGGGATATGGGCGCGGACATCGTCGTCGGTGTTCATCTCGAACCCGGTCTGCTTCGCAGCGCGCCGCGAAACACGATCGAAGTCATCAGCCGCTCTTTCTCCATTCTTCAAACGGCCGCAACCCAGGTCTGGCACTCGGACGTGGACGTTCTCATCGAGCCGGACGTCCATCGCGTGCAGTGGGACGAATTCGTGAAGACGCCGCAACTTGTCGCCGCCGGCGAAGCCGCCGCCCGCGAGGCCCTGCCTCAGATCAAAGACCTGATTGAGCTGAGCGCTAGCCAGCGCCTCAACAACAGAAGGAAACACCACGACCGCCGCCGCAGCAAGTTCGGCCACCGCAAAACAACCTTGGAAACTCCCCTGTAGTTCCAGTCTCCACGCAGCTCTACGCTCTCTCCTCGCGCAGCTCCACCGCTACCGCCGTCCCGCCGCCTTTCCCGCGTTTGGTAAACCACTCGCTCATCGCCCCCGCCAATCGCGCCGCATCCACGCTCAACCCCACTTCAAGGCGTCCTTCTCCCGTCGGCAGCGTGTCGTCGAATTCCGCCGAGCCGGTAAAATTCCGCATGCAAAAACTGTCGAGCCAATCCAGCGGCACCAGCCTGCGCTCGGCTCCGATCGTCATTTCCGCCGCCAATTTTCGCGCGTACATCTCGCGCGAAGTATAACCGAGCCAATCGACGAGAAGAAATGGCCGTCGCTGGAGCGACTCACGATCCGCGATTGGGCGCACCAGAGCCTCTTCTCAACTTCGTATGCCTGGTGTAAAATTTCGCCGCTTTTGGCGCTCAAATTGGAAATATGGGTTTGTTTGTAGCGCCATCCCCTCGAAGGAGGCTTACCACATGCGCTCGAAAACCAGCCTTGGCGCAATCATTCTCGCCATCTTCTTCGTCGCTGCCGCCACGCCGCCATCGGCGACCGCTGCGCCGCCCACCGATGCCTGCCCGCTCCTTACGCCGGCCGAAATCAGCGCCGTCGTCGGCGTTTCGGTGGGTCCTGGCTCACACATGACTCCCACGTACCTGAAATCGTGTGTGTGGGCTCCCCCTGGCGGTGCCACCAAGGACTTCGCGAACGTCATCCTCGCCCTTGAGTCTGCGAGTTCGTTCCAGGCCGCGAAGGCCATGCTGCAAGCAGCCACGCAGTCAGGTGACGGCTCCAGAAAAAGTCTTACTATGACGTCGGCCAGCGGCATCGGCGACGAAGCCTATTACTCAAGCGTGGCCAGCTACACGAAGCTCATCGTAAAGAAGGGCGACGTCGTATTCCAACTCGTCATATACGGCAACTCCCCAATCGAAAAGAAGAGGGACATGGAAAAGGCTCTCGCCTCGAAAGTCATCTCCAAACTCTGACGCGCGTGCATGGACTTTGCTCTACACGTCATTCTGAGCGAAGTGTCCCGCGCTTTTGCCTTTGCGCGAAGCGCCGGGACACAGGACAGGGCTCCCAGGTCGACGGTTAGTCGAGCCTGGGAGATGGGTCGAAGAACCTCTCTTTAGTCATCCCGAACCCGGCCGGATTTCAGGCCGGTGTGAGGGATCTGCTGTTGCAGTCGGGTTTTCTTCGAAAGAAGCTAAGTCTCGAATCCAAAATAGGACACTACCACCCGGCAGGTGCCTTGCATTTCCTATCCGCGTACCCTAAAATTTTTAATTGTGATTAAGCTGGCGGCGTACTCTCCATCCCGACGCGCCAAGGCTTTATCGCGACGTTCGGCGTCCCCGTAAGCGAGTTCCCGGAGACAGGGTGTCCACACCACTAGAGACTTGGGTAGAAGAATCGGCTCGCCTTACCAGGCCGTCAAAAATTGTATGGTGCGATGGATCGCAATCAGAAAATGATCGCCTCACTGCGGACATGCTCGCTGACGGCACTTTCATCGAGCTGAATCAGCAGACCTACCCGCATTGCCACCTTCATCGCAGCAATCCAAATGACGTAGCCCGTACCGAGAACCTCACCTTCATTTGCACGCGGCAGAAAACCGATGCCGGCCCCACCAACAACTGGATGGCTCCCGCCGAAGCCAAGGAAAAAGTGCGCCCGCTCTTTGACGGCGCCATGAAGGGCCGCACCATGTACGTGGTCCCTTATATCCTCGGCCCCGCGACTTCTCCGTACAGCAAAGTGGGAGTTGAAATCACAGACAGCGCCTACGTTGCCGCCAGCATGCGCATCATGTCCCGCATGGGCAAGCCCGCGCTCGAGCGGCTCGGCAACTCCGATGATTTCGTTCCCGGACTTCATTCCCTTGCGAACTTGGACCCCAAACGCCGCTTCATCCTTCATTTTCCCGAGGACAAATTGATCTGGAGCGTCGGCTCCGGCTACGGCGGCAACGCGCTGCTGGGAAAAAAATGTTTCGCGCTCCGCATCGCCAGCTGGATGGCGCGCGAACAGGGGTGGATGGCCGAGCACATGCTCATCCTCGGTCTGGAAGACCCGTCCGGCAAGGTCACTTACATGGCTGCTGCTTTTCCCAGCGCCTGCGGCAAAACCAATTTGGCCATGATGGTGTCCGCGCTCGAAACCCAGGGCTATCGCGTTTGGACCGTCGGCGACGATATCGCCTGGATGCACATTGCGTCCGACGGCACTTTGCGCGCCATCAATCCCGAGGCTGGATTTTTCGGTGTCGCTCCCGGCACCAACATAAAAACCAATCCCAACGTAATTTCAGCGACCCATCACAACACCATTTACACCAACGTCGCCATAACGGCGAAATCGCAAGAGCCTTGGTGGGAAGGCATCGATGGCGCGCCGCCCGAGGGCCTAATCAACTGGAAAGGCGTTCCGTGGAAGCCGGGTGCCGAACCTGCCGCGCACCCGAACGCCCGCTACACCGTTCCCGCTTCGCAATCCTCGTCCATTTCCGATCATTGGGAAGATCCCGCGGGCGTTCCAATTTCCGCGCTCATCTTCGGAGGTCGCCGCGCGCATCTCGCTCCTCTGGTCTACGAATCGCACAATTGGCAGCACGGAGTTTTCGTCGGCGCGACCATGGCTTCGGAAACCACGGCTGCCGCAACCGGCGCGGTCGGAGTTACGCGCCGCGATCCCATGGCTATGCTTCCGTTCTGCGGCTACAACATGGCCGATTATTTCGGCCATTGGCTCGCCATGGGCTCGAAGCTCAAAAATCCTCCGAAGATTTTTCACGTGAATTGGTTCCGGCGCGACGCGAAAGGGAAATTTCTCTGGCCGGGCTATGGTGAAAATGTTCGCGTGCTGAAATGGATGCTTGATCGCATCGAAGGCCGCGCGCGCGCCACCGAGACGCCGATAGGCTATGTCCCCACGCCTTCTTCGCTCACGCTCGATGGCCTCTCCATCCCCCGGGAAACGCTCGATGAATTGCTGCGCGTCGATCCCGGCGATTGGTTGCAGGAAGATCAGGCTATCGGAAAATTCTTTGAGAAATTCGGCGACCGCCTCCCAGCAGCTCTCTGCCAGGAACAAAAATCCCTCAACGCGCGGCTTTCCGGTTCGTCCGTCGCCACCAAATAGCGAACAATCACATGAGCCCTAACGCCACTGCCAACCCACGCGGACTCGAAGGCGTCGTCGCCGCCCAGACGCGGCTGAGCCACGTGGACGGCCAGAACGGTGTGCTCATCGTCGGCGGTTACTCTGTCGAAGACCTCGCCGCTCACGCCACATTTGAAGAAGGCGCGCATCTTCTCTGGCGAGGCCGCTTGCCCGATCGCGAGGAGGTAGAGAAGCTTTCATCCGAGATGGCCGAATTGCGTGAGTTGCCTCCGCTCGCGCTGGAAGTAATTCGCGCCGCCACAAAAGCGCCGCCGATTGACGCGCTGCGCATGGCCTGCGCCACGCTCTCACTCGGCCTCAAGGACCCCAACGCCATCACGCCCGAAGCCGATTTCGCCGCAGCCATGCGGCTCACCGCGTGCTTTCCCACGATCGTGGCCGCGCACGCGCGCCTCGCGAAAGGCAAAGAGCCGATCGCGCCGCGAAAAAACCTCTCGCTGGCTGCTAATTTTCTGTACATGGTGCACGGACGCGAGCTCGATCCCATGGCCGCGCACGCCCTGGACGCATATTGGGTCACTGTGATGGATCACGGCATGAACGCTTCCACGTTCACGGCGCGCGTGATCGCCAGCACCCGGTCGGATATGGTGAGCAGCGTCACGGGCGCTTTGGGCGCGCTGAAAGGACCGCTGCACGGCGGCGCGCCCGGCCCAGTGCTCGATATGCTGCTCGACATCAAGAGCGCCGATCGCGCAGAACCATGGATTCGCAACGAACTTGCGCAAGGGCGCCGCATCATGGGCTTCGGACATCGTGTCTACAAAGTCCGCGACCCGCGCGCGGAAGTTTTGAGTCGCGTGGCCGAGCGCCTGCAGGGCGCGCAAATCGAAAATCGCCAGCTCTACGAGCTTGCCCGCCACGTGGAACAAACTGCGCTGCGTGTGCTGGCCGAAGTGAAGCCGGGGCGCAACCTCCGCACCAACGTCGAGTTCTACACCGCGCTCGTGCTTCAGGCGATCGGTCTCGAGCCGGCTCAGTTCGTGGCCATGTTCGCTTGCGGGCGCACCGCCGGATGGTGCGCCCACGTGATCGAGCAGCACAAAGAGGATCACCTGATACGTCCGCAATCCGAATATATCGGTCCCGTCGGCCTCAAGATGGATCGCTGACGGGTGGAATTTTCCCTGCGCCACGGCAATTTTTGCGAGTCGTCCCAGGCGAATGCCGGGCGAACGCAAAACTCACAAAATTGATTCGAGTTTGGCGCATTTATTCCTTCTAACTAGAAGCAATTAAGCGGCTCATTTCGTCATTTTTTGCACCCCAGGCACGCCTTACCGGTCGCAGCGCTCGCGCTTCTGTTTTTGGCTTCTCACTCCGCCGCTCAGGAGCCTCCAACCGCGTTGGGAACTACCCAAAACAGCAGCCAAACCACGTCCAGCGGACGCGGGCCAGATGCCCGGTATGAAAATGGGCGCGAGTGGACAAATGAGCATGCAGCCCCGGAATTTCATTCAGGAAATCATGGCTCACAGCACGTCAGGCACGAGCGCCGAGCCGGATTCCACTCCCATGCCGATGCTCATGACCGTGAAAAATTCCTGGACGCTGATGTTCCACGCCAATGTGTTTATCCTCGACGAGCAGCAATCCAGCCTGCGCGGCGGCGACAAATTGTTCTCGACAAATTGGTTCATGGGGATGGTACGTGCAGGCTTACACCTTCGGATACGATCGAGATTTCGATTTAATTCCCGATCTAGAATCCGCGCTGGGAGCGCAGGTGACCACGTACGGAGTGCCAAGTGTCTTGAGTCCGATTTACGGATCGCACCCAATCGGCGCCGCCATCTTCATCAGGCTGCGCGCCTTCTCTGCAAGGCACCACTAGCGCGAATTACTCGACCTGCGCTCGCATCACATGTTCTCCGCTGAGGATGCGAAGCCCATCGGTGCGACCGGAAAAATAAAGATCGTTCGCATCATCGGGGCTGAAGTGCTCGACTCGGTTGAAGCCCAATTTCTTCAGTTGGGAGGCGAGTTCAGCCGGTTCAAAGAAACTGATCCACGGTTCACCGCTGGCCGCTGTGGATGCAACGGCGATCGGAAACATCCGCCGGCCGTCGCCGACCCACAGACTCTGTGGAACGATAAACGTGAACGAGATCTCCGTTCCGCGGGCTAGCGTGGCCACCTCCTTCAAAGTACCGATGACGGCGTCTCTCGTGAGGTATTGGGTGACGCCAAGCCACGAAATAAACGCAGGTTCATCCAGCGGATATCCTCCCTCGCGGAGTCCGTTTACGAGCGTTTGCCCCTCAAAATCGATTGGCAGGAAGGTCAGGTTGGGGGGATGGCCGATGCCCAATTCTCGCAGCCGTTGCTGCTTCCACTGCTGGCTGGCCGGATGGTCGATCTCAAAAACTTGTATGGCGGCGGCTAAGTCAGTGCGGCGCCAAGCGAACGAGTCGAGACCCGCTCCCAAAATTACGTAACGCGTTATGCCGCGCGCGATCGCCAAGCTCAACGCATCCTCCGTGTGCCGGCTTCGCATGAGCATGGAGGCTCGCGCTACGCGGAAAGATTGTTGGGCGGCATCGGGTCCAGCTTTGGCGGCAACCTCTGCGAGCATGGCGTTGATAGTCTCGCGGAAGGATGCTTCGCTATCGGCGCCACTGAACCGCAGGGCAAGATCGTCGCGAAAAATCTTCGGCTCCCCATCGAGTATAAGGTGTGCGGCCCGCCCCCTGGCTGCTGTTACGGCGGTCAAACTCGCATGCTCCTCCATGATTGGCTCCCGTGATACCCGATGAAACGTCCGGACTCCGATGAGCTTATCCCAATCGGTACTAAGAGCTATCCGCCACGCCTCAGCGACAGCTTGTGAGGCAGCAGGTAGGTGAATCCAAAAAACACTTCCCAGCGCGTCGATGTACCGGTGAGGCCACGATCAAAGCCGCCATCGAGCACGAGATTTCTCCGCGCGTTGTAATTCAGCGCCCACAAGTTGCCGACGGCATTGCTTCGAAGAAAGGGTTGGGTAAAGTGCCAGATTTCTCCGGAGATTCCGAATTTTTTAGGGAGTGCGTGCGAAACAGAGAGCGTCTGCCCGAATTGGGCGCGGTGAATCCCGCTGCCGATGACTTCGTTGAAAATAAAGTTCGTGTCGTAGTGAAAGCCTTTTACATCCGCGCTGGCAAGAATCAGCCCGGAGTTTCTGTCGCTGCCAATATCGATGTCAGGTGCATCACCTGCGTACACGCGGTGAAAATAACTCAGTGCAATTGTCGGGCGGGCGCCTTCACCCTGATAGACAAGTCCTTGCACACCCAGCGCCACGTCTCCCGTAGTCCATGCCGTTCGGTTTCCCGCTCGAGAATAGGCAAACGGTTGATCGGCTGCCAGCAATTCGATCCGGGGCGTTACAGAAAACTTCACCACCTCGTTGACACTCGACTGCGACGAGAATTCGGGCGAGTGCCATGCTCCCAAATACCCGGTTTCAAACTGAAAATAGCCGATGGGAGTGAGAGTTGCGGGCGTGGAGACGGTAGGCCTGCCGGGATTGGCTTCGGGTGCATCTTGCTGGCTCGTCTGCACAGGTGCGTCTGGCGTTGTGGACGCGTCCTGCGCTGCGGCGGGGATCGCGACTGTCATTACCAAAAATAAAGACAGTAACGCCGGCAAGGGGCGAATCAGCATATTTTCGCGCCGCCCGTCATTTCGCCTTGAGAAGAAGAACGGGCACTCTGATACCGTGCTGGACTCGGCTGGCTGTGGTGCCCAGAAAAACATCGGCGAGGAAACGGTGTCCATGCGTGCTCATGGCCACCAGATCACAGCCCTTTTTCTGAACCCATTTGATGATTTCCTTCGAGGGCGAGCCGTAGGCAAGTTCGGCCTCCGTTGGAATGCCCGTGGCCTGAAATTCCGCCTGGACTTTCTCCAAGTATTCAGTGTCTTCCGCAATCTCGGGACTGACCGCGTCTGAGCCGTAGGTTCTTGCCGCCCATCCATCGGCCACATGAAGCAACACCAAGCGACTGTGCGCGAACTTGGCGAGCTCCTTGACGTGTTCGATAATCGCGCGATCGCTCGGCGTGCCGTCCAAGGTCACCAGAATCTTTTCATACATGGTTCTTCCTTTTCTGTCGTACGGCCAGCACGCGTGTTACCCCCCCGTGATGACCTGCCACGCGGCTTTGAGCGAGTCCGGCAGGCCATAGATGGCCATCGCAGTGATCAGAATCGCGCTGGCCCAACCGGCTGCCAGCAGGAACCAACCGTTCTTCCAAGCGCCCATTCGCTTGCGGGAACTGGTGAACTGCAACAGCGGGAACATAGCGAAAGGAAGCTGCAGCGCGAGCACAACCTGGCTGAGCGTGAGCAAATCGGTGACGCTACTATCGCCTCGGAGGCCGATGATGAACACCGCCGGTAGGATGGCGAGCGTGCGGGTAATGAGACGCCGCACCCATGGCTGGATGCGCCAATGCATGAAGCCTTCCATCACCACTTGTCCGGCGAGCGTGCCGGTGATGGTGCTGCTTTGGCCGCTAGCGAGGAGCGCCAACGCAAAGAGCGTGCCGGCAAACGTGGTTCCCAGCAGCGGCGCCAGCGTTAGATAAGCGACGCGAATCCAATCGCTGTTTGCGCTGAACACGACTACCGCCCCGCCGGCCACGGCGACGCTTTCCTTGCCGAAGAACACCATCGCCGCCAGCACTAGAATCGCTGCGTTGACGAAGAAGGCGACGGCCAGGGCAACGACTGAGTCGAGGGTGTTGAACTGGATCGCGCGCCGAACGGACAAGTCGTCTTTCTGCAATTGGCGGCTCTGTACGAGAGCCGAGTGCAGGTACAGGTTATGGGGCATCACGGTGGCGCCGATGATGCCGATGGCGACGTAGAGCATTCCCGATTGGCGGAGGCGGGGAGACACCAGCGCGCGTCCCATCTCCAGAAAGCTGGGGTGGGTCTGCGGAAGTACGAAAATCTCGATGAAGTAGCAGACGCCGATGGTAGCGATCAGCACGAGGACGACGGCCTCGATGGTACGTATTCCGAACCGCTGCAAGGCTAACAGCAGCAGGACGTCCAAGCCGGTGATGATGACAGCCCAAAGCAGCGGGATATGAAAGAGCAAGTTGAGGGCTACGGCGCTGCCAAGCACCTCCGCCAAGTCGCAAGCGCCGATGGCCACTTCGCTCATCAGCCAATTGGGCCAGCGGGTCCACTGGGGATACCAATCGCGACAGCACTGGGCAAGGTCCTTGCCTGTGGCCACGCCCAATCGGGCGGAAATGACTTGCATGAAAATGGCCATCAGGCTGGCCAGCCCCACTACCCACAAAAGTCCGTACTTGAACTGAGCGCCGCCTTGCAGGTCGGTGCCCCAGTTGCCGGGGTCCATATAGCCGACGCTGACTAGGATGGCGGGCCCCACGAAAGCGCGCCACTGCTCCCAAAAGCCGGCCTGATGATGCGGCACCTCGACGGTCCCGTGAATCCCCTCCAAAGACGGATGGCCGCGCTGTGACACGTTCGTTCCCATCTCTCCCTCTTATGTTAGCGTGGGTATAGTAACACAGGTTAACTGCGGCTAACTACGCTTCGGTGGTCGAACGGTGCGGGAAGAAGCCACCCAGATTTTCTCCGCGGCGGGACCGCCGAGGACAATGCGACCGGCAGAGGTTTGGATCGAGAGAGTCTGGTCGTAGTGGCGGGCGCGGAGGTAGATATCGCTTCCGGGCCGGACGCCGCGCCGGTCAAGCAGCTCGCCCAGCTTGGAATCCCTCTCATACACGCTGGCCACGGTGTATCTCTGGCCTGGTTCGGCTTCCGAGAGCAGCTTGTGCCCGCGCCGGCGCTTCCGCGCGGGGCCGTCAACCATCGCGAAATTGCCGTGAGGGCAGGCTTCGCCTCGACCCAGTTTTCTTACCAGCAGCGACTCGAAATCGGCAGAGACGCCGTGCTCCAGTCTTTCGGCTTCGTCATGCGTGCGGTACCACGGCATGCCAAAAATCTCGGTCAGCATCCGCTCGATGAGGTGGTGCCGAAGCGCGACGCGCTTTGCGATCCGGCGTCCTTGACGGGTCAGCCGCACGCGGCCGTCTCTGCGGACAACTACCAGGGAATCGCGCTTTAGCCGGCGAAGAGCCATGGTGACCGCAGGCGGAGAAACCTTGAGCCAATTCGCCAGCGTTGCTGAGATGACAGCTTCGCCTTCACTTTCAGCTTCGAAAATCGCTTTCAGGTAGTCTTCTTTGGAGACGGTGATCATCGAGAGGTGCGATTATAGCTGGCCGGAGCCAGCCCTTCCTAGGGCCGCTACTCCGGCGCGTGTTTTGCGCGGGCGCGCCGGATTACTTGGAGCGCGGGCGCGATTCCGGAGGAACCAGGCCATTCACGCGGTAATAGACAACGAGCTGGCCATAGTGTTCGCCGGAGTGCTCGCAGTCGTTCAGCCACGAAAGCAATTCGCTGGAAGGCCGCCCCGAGTCGGGGTCGGTAATGATGCGGTTCAACTGATTCGCGTGGTCTTTTATCAATGCGGCGCCGTCGGCGAAGGATTTCTTCAGCACAGCCACAACGTCCGCTTTGGTTTTGTAGACGCTGCGGGACGGATCATTATCGTCCGGGCCCATTTTCTTTCCGGAGAGAGCGTTGACGTACGCGTAATTTGTGCCGGCAACATGGAGCAACTGCGCCGCAAACGTGCGCGATTGCGGCGCGGGCTTGAACTCGTACTTACTTTCGGGAAAGTCTTCGGCCATGGTAATTAACTTGCGGCCGATATAATTCCACGAAGCCAGCACTTCATCGCCGGGTTTTGGCACCGTGGTCTGGCCGCGAACCGGCGCCGCCGCGGCTGTGAGAATCAGCAGGGTGGCAATTCCGGCCGTGATCATGCATCGTAGCTTCATCGCTTTTTCCTCCCCATCGGCTACAGACCTATAGACGCCGCGCAAGTCTTCCTCCATGACCCGGGGCACGGGTTCACGGAGCCGGAGAGATGTTCATCCATCCTTCTGAGGCGGTCAAGCCTGATGGTCCGGGTATCGTCGAGCAAAGCGAAGGCGAAGGCTCGGGGAAAGTCCCTTAGTCCTTCAGTACCATTGGAGAGATTCGGTTTTTCATCCATCCTACGGTCCCACCTTGCCAATCTTAAAGCGTCCACGGAGGAAGGCATGTCCGACGGGAATGGCAGAAGAGCTCGACGCAGCAGTCGCGTGACGTTGCGGGTAGCGATGCGAATCTACGAACATGGCACAAACAAGCGCTTCGCCCTCGAGGAGACACATTCGGTGAAAGTGAGCCTCTGGGGCGGGCTCGTGGCACTGAAATGTGCCGTCTGCCTAGATCAGAAGCTGGTGGTGGTCAACCGAGCTACCAGCGAAGCCCGGGAAGCTCGCGTGGTTTCCGTGGGTCCGATGCAGCTCAGCAAAAGACTCGTTGGCTTTGAGTTCGTGGAACCTTCGCCCAACTTTTGGGGCGTGGTGTTTCCGCCCGCCGGTGCACCGCGAATGCCGGCCAGATCGGTCTACCGCTCGCGGGTCAGTTGAACGTTTTGTAGCTTTTCTTCCGACATCGACTCCACGTGAAAAATCGACACTTCGTCTGTGTCGGACGTAAAAGGCCCCACCCTCGCAAAACTCGCGAGGATAGGCCACCCTCAAATTCAAAAACATAATCCCCGAGAGCTTGAGCAGCGGTCCAACTCTGTGAAAGAAGAAACGCCAGTGTCCCGCTGGCGCTGCAAATTCCCGCGCCCGAAGCAGCGTGAATGAGCCGCGGGAAGCTCGCCGATTTTGGTGGGCGCTGCGCGGGGCGCAAGTTCGTTGTGTCGAGGGCCGGAGAAGGGTTACGATGCGCGAGGCGGAAGTTCAAATTGAAAGTGTGGCAGGCGGGTTGATTCGCAAAGCTAATTCTGAGGAGAGACAACATGAAGCGATTGGTTTGGTTGGCAGTGATCGGCTTGGCCTTGCCGCTGGCCGCGCGGGCGCAGAGTTCGACGAGCGATCCCATATCCACGCAGTTGCGGCAGGTTCTTGACCGGTATGCGACAAACCTAGTGGCCGCTGCCGAGGAATTTCCGGTGGATAAGTACACCTACCATCCGACTCCGGAAGGGATGACCGTGGGGCACACAATGGAGCATATCGCGCAGGTGAATAACTACGTGTGCTCGACCGTCGGCGGAACTACGCCGCCGCAAATGGAGAAGGCTGCGGAGACGGACAAGGACAAGCTAGTGAAAGGGCTCAAGGCCTCGATGGATTTTTGCAGAAAGTCGTTTTCGGGACTGACGGACGCGAAGCTGGACGAATCCGTTCCAGGCTTCGGCGGGCGCTCGACGACACGATTCGGTGCGGCCATGGAAGTCAACAACGACTTGATCGATCACTACGCGACGCTTTCCGTCTACCTGCGAATCAACGGTCTGCTGCCGCCTTCGGCGCAGAAGAGGCGGCAGCCGTAGAGACCCAATGTAAGACCGACACGCGGACGCGCAGAGCTTGGTGCTATTTTGTGACGACGCCGCCCGGATCGAGCGGCTTGTAGCCTTCCACTCTGACTGTGTACTCGTATACCCTCTGCGGATCAGCGAGAAGGCTCCGTCGCACCAAGCCCGAAGAGTTAAATTCGTTGTTGAACTGCGACTCATAGAACGGCGAGTCTCCCTTCCGGAATTCGACCGTAAAACAGACTTTGGAGTCGCTGGCCCGCCAGACCACCTCTTCCTGATTGCTCTTGGAGATCCGAAAGGGTTCTTTTGGATCGACCTGGATTGCGCCATCTCTGATGGAGATCAGCACTACTGTTCTTTGCGTTTGACCTGTTGCCGCTTGGTTCATCGCTTCTCCTTTTCGAGAGAACACATCAAGTTTTGAACAACGCTTCGAACCGAGGATTGGACCGGAGGAGATCGAAGTTCGGCGTGTCGCGCACGATGGTGGCGGAAAAACCGCCGGCCAACGCCTTGCTCAGCCAGGCCAGGGTCTGCGCGGTATCGCCGAACTGGTTGTAAATCAGAGCCGCCTTGAAACGCATTTCGGAATCTTGCGGGGCCAGCTTGAGGCCTTGTTGAAGATAGTCGAGCGCCGGCTTTTTTTCTCCTAGCATGGCGTGGCAATAGGCCACGACGCCGAGCGCGGAGGCGTCGCGCGGGTTGATCCGCAGGGCTTCATGCGCGAGAGAAATTGTTTTTCTATAGGCTTGATCGGCTTGCGTGCGCGTGGCCGGATCCCAATAATATCCGTCGGCGAGGTTCCACCAGAGGATGTAATTATTCTGGTTGAGCTGCACGGCTTTTTCGTATGCGGTTACCGAGGCATCGTACTGGCGGAGATAGAACTGGGCGTTGCCGAGATTGCTGTAGGCATCGGCGGATGGCCGGATAGCGATCGAATGCTGCAACATTGCGATGGCATCGGCATAGCGGCCCTGGTAGTAGTAAACGGCGCCCAGGTTGGAATATCCGCGAAAGCTATTGGGGGCCAGCGCGACCACTTGCGAAAACATTGAGGCCGCGTCGGCATAGCGGGCATCGCGATAGTAAAACGTCCCGAGCCAGTTGTAACCCGCCCAATACTGAGGGCGCAAATCAATCGCGCGTTGGCACGTCTCTTCTGCCTTAGCGGGCTGGCCGAGGCTTTCGTAGGCGTCGGCCAAGCTGCGGTAGGCGTCGTCGTTGGTGGGCTCGATGGCGAGCGCGCGTTCGAACTCCTTCACTGCTTTCTCGTACTCTCCGGTACCGCTGTCTAGCTGGCCCATGCAGACATGCGCGGCCGCGAGTTGCTCGTTGAGGGTTAATGCGCGCTGGCAGGCTTGGCGCGCGGCGCCGACCGATTCCGCGTCGTGACCGACCTGATATTTTTCCCAGTGCGCCTGGCCCAGGCCGGCATAGGCCAGAGCATAGTTGGAATCGAGTGACAGCGCCCGTTCGAACGCTGCGATGGCGCTATCGAGATTTTCAGCCTTGTCATAATTCTGCAGATAGCCGCGGCCTTGCAGATACGAATTGTAAGCGGCGGGCACCTGAGTGCCGTGCGCATCGAGCGACTGGAGTTCGGGCGGGCGTGCGACGACGTCCAGCATTCGGAGCGCTCCATTCACCACCTGATCTTGAACCGCAAACGGGTCGCCCACCGCCGCGGTAATGCTATCGGCAGCGAGTTGGCGGTGGCTGCGCGTGTCGACGAGGCTGTAATTAACGCGCACTCGGTCTCCCGATTGGCTCAGGCTTCCTTCGAGAATCAGATTCACGCCAAATTCCTCGCGCGCCTGGCCCGGTGTGGTGACGCGGTTCGAACGCACTTCCGATGCGGAGATCACCTGCAGCGCGTGGCTCGCGGTAAGCTGCGTGAGTTTAGCGGTCAAGGTTTCGGTGAGCCCGTCACCGAAGGCGCGCGCGCCCGGGTCTCCGCCTAACACTTCAAAGGGAAGCACGGCGAGCTGGCGTTCCTGAGGGATGGCATTGATGCCGAGCCATCCGCTGATGCGCTGGCGTACTGAAGGGATAGCTGCCGCGCCGGCGCAGAGAAGAACCACGGCAAGCAGCGCGATGACCGCGCCCTTCATCCAGCGGCGGCCCGCGGTGTGATGCGGGAGCACCGCGACCAGCGCCGTGGAGCTGCCGCGCTCGACCGCCCGCAGGTCCGCCAGCACCTCTGCGGCCCAGCGATAGCGCTTCGCCGGATTCTTGGCCAACATTTTCGCGACGATGTTTTCGAGCTCCTGCGGAATTGCTGATTTGATGGAGCGGAGCGGCGGCGGTGTTTCTTCGAGAATGCGCCGGGAAGTCTGGAAAATACTTTCGGCATGGAACGGGTTTCTCCCCGCGAGCACTTCGTAGAAAACCACGCCGAGGGAGAAAATATCGCTTCGAGGATCAGGCTCTTTTTCGAGCAGCACTTCGGGTGAGGCGTAAGCCGGTGTGCGGCCGGCATTCCCGGTGGGGTGGTCGGTGGTGTCGGAGTCCGCCCGGGGCACGTGCCGGGCGAGGCCGAAATCGAGGACTTTCACTTCTCCCGTCCGCGTGAGCATGATGTTCTCGGGTTTGAGGTCGAGGTGCAGAACGCCAAGTTCGTGCGCCGCGGCGAGCGCTTCGGTCGACTGAAGTGCGAGTGGCAGAAACTCGTCCAAGGTCATCGGCTGGCGGAGCCGCTGGCGCAGCGTTTCTCCGTCGACGTACTCCATCACCAGGAATGTTTCGGTGGCTTCTTCGATGACGTCGTAGATACCAGCGATGTGCGGATTGCTGAGTCTGGAGGCAAACCGCGCTTCGTGCAAGAATCGCCGCCGATTCGCTTCGTCGGACCTGAGCTGCGATGCCATGCGCTTTAGAGCCACGGGACGGCGCAGCTTGGTGTCCTGCGCCAAATAAACCTCGCCCATGCCGCCCTTGCCCAGGGCCGACTGGATGGCAAACCGGCCGACAATCGTGCCCGTCAGGCGCTCCGACGCCAGAAAAGAGACGCCGCGTTGAATTTGAGGCTCCGCCATTTAGGTCCGTAGCCAGTCAATCAGGATAGTGGGTCCAGCTTGGAGAGAAGAGCGAACGGCTTCAGATTGCCGCACTTCAGCATTGGGATGTCGCCCGACTCGTGACGCGTATCTTACGCTGAATCCCGCCGCGAAACTACAATTTCCCCCCGACGCGCAGGAACCGGCGCCTTGAAGTGGCGGGGGATTGACCGCTGGCGGCGGCGGAACAGGCTTTGTGATACACTCCGGCCAAAATCGGGAAAGGGGACATGCCTTGCGATACAAAACCTCCGGTGCGCTGGTTCTGCTGGCGACGTTGTTTGCGGCGGGATCCGCGTGGGCGCATCATTCGCCTTCTTCCATATTTGACATGAGCCAGAAATTCGTTTTGACGGGGACGCTCACGCAGGTGGAGTGGGTGAATCCACACATTGCCATTTATATCGGTGCGAAGAAGAGCGACGGGACGGTGGAGAATTGGAAGTTTGAGAGTGCACCGCCTTCGTGGCTCCGGCGGGTGGGCGTGAATCGCAGCGACTTCGTGAAAGCCATCGGTCAAACGGTTACAGTGGAAGGGAGTCGCGCTCGTGATGGCTCGCTTTACGGATTTCTTACGAAAGTCACGTTCGCGGATGGAAGCTCCTTGGCGATGGTGTCTGGGCGTCCGCCGCAGCCGGGCGCCGCGGCCGCTCCAGCCCCACACTGATCGTTTTTCGGCAGAGCGTTGATGGTCCGGCAAAAGGAGGCGCAAATGAGACACTCGTTCATTGCGATATTCGCGGCGGTGATCCTGCTCGCGACTTCGGCGGCCGCGCAGCAAAGCGCGGACGCCAACCAGCAAGCCGCCGGCGCAACGTCCACGCAAGCGAAGCGCATGGCGGATGGACATCCCGATCTCAGCGGAATCTGGGCCTACTCGATCGATCTGCCCGGCGGCGCGCTCCAAAAGGAAAGCGCCAAGGGCGCGGTTGAAATCGAGAGGGTGGATTTAAGCGGACGGCATGCGGCGAAAATGGCGGTGCCGGGCGCGCTAGCGTCCACTCCCACGCCGTCTTACAAACCCGAATATCAGGCCAAGGTGAAAAATCTGTTTGACAATGAAGCCAAGGTAGACGGGGTTTTCTTTTGCGGCAAGCCCGGAGTTCCACGCATCAGCTCGCCGCGAAAGATCGTCCAACTTCCGAACGAAGTGATTTTCTTCTACGAGGATATTTCCGGCGATCCGTACCGCATTATTCCCACCGACGGCCGTCCGCACAACGCTGATGCCGATCCCTCGTATTATGGCGATTCAATAGGCCACTGGGATGGCGATACGTTGGTGGTGGACGCGACGAATTTCGTCGACGACACGTGGTTCGGCGAAGGCGGATACTTCCACACGACCGCGATGCACGTGACCGAGCGTTTCTGGAAAGTGGGCGACAATCTGGCGTACCAAGTCACGGTGGACGACCCGAATGTCCTCACCGAGCCATGGACGGAGCCGGCGCGGATCATCAAGCCGTCGAACGAGCCCCTCGAAGAATCGCCAGTCTGCGTGGAAGACGACGCCAAGCGGATGCACAATTTGGACCATCACGGGCAGCGGTAGGCCAGGGAGCGCGAAGGCCCGCGACGAGAAAGGGTTTTTCGTTGTGGCTACCGTGAGAATTACTTACGAATAATAGTTGAGACCTCGCCGTTCTTGATTGGGTTGCGGTTATTTTCCTCGCAGATAAATTCCATCTGATCCCAGTCGCGGTGCCGCGTGAACGTGTGAACCGTATGCCAGGGCTTCGCGAGCACGTCCGGATCGATCAAGGTCATTTCATCCACCATGATATCGGGCGCGAGCATATGAATGCGCTCGACAGTGTGCAGGTGCGGACCGTGGTCGAGGCGGTTGTATCCCAAGGGCGTTTTGTGTCCGAGACCGACGGTATCGATCACAAGGGTATCGCCCTCCCAATGGCCGATGGAGTTGCCGTTAAAGGTGGCGTCCAAATTCGATGGGTGCGGACGACCGTCGGTGAACACACGGCGCACCTGCATGTAAGCTTCTTGAATGATGGTTACCCGGCCTGGCGTGAAGAGAAATTCAACGTCATACGGTTGAAACATGATGGTGGGCATGCCGGGCGGCAGACAATTCGCGCTCTCGGTGGGGGGCTCTTGGTTTTTCGCTTCTTCGGCCTGCAGAATTTTTAGCTCCGCGGCAGCCGGCGGGGTCAAGGACGGCTCCTCGGGCGGCGGTGAGCCACGCTTTGGGAAATCGAGCGTCCAGATGCCGGCCCAGTCCGGCAAGGAAGATAGGGGTGTTGCATTTGCAGAGGTGCGGCTCGATTGCGCGGCTGCTGTGTTTGAAGAAGATTGCGCCGTCTGGGCCCGGGATATTGGGGCGAACCCCACACAAGCGATGAGCGCCAAAAAAATCGCCAGCGAGAATTTCATATTGTCTCCATCCCGACGATGCTCCATCACCCTTTTTGAGGCAAGCGGGGCGACGCGATACATCGTGCACGAAACAAAGCTACAAATTCCGGGGCGTATTATAGTACTTTATGCGAGCGGGGGAAGTGGATCACATAAGAACTGGATTAGGGTCGCCGCACATTTTCGGAGGGGAAACGATGAAGAAGGAATTGGTCGCGTTCTTGGGTGCGCTTTTCGTGCTGGGCGCCGGCACTGCGTTCGCGCACCACTCTTTCGCGATGTTCGATCGGGACAAGGAGACGACCCTGGTGGGAGTGGTTGAAGACTTCCAGTGGACCAATCCTCATAGTTGGATCGAAGTCAACGTCTCGAAGGAGAATGGCGGCATCGACAAGTGGAGCATCGAGTGCAATAGCCCGAACAATCTCTCCCGGCAGGGTTGGCATTCAAACAGCCTAAAGGCCGGCGACAAGATCTCGATAGTGATCTGGCCCCTGCGGAGCGGCGAGAAGGGCGGCCTTTTCATATCGCTCACGCTTCCCAACGGCCAAGTGCTCGACGAAGCGGCCTTCCGTAACCTTCGCAAGCACCCCGGGGCCGCCGCGCCCGCACCCACCAGTAATTGCTTCTCATTTTCGAACGCAACATTGCGAGGGCCGAGTGATTACCAGCCGGATTTCATGCCGTAGATGCCGGTATTGACCAGCGCTTCGACGCGCATGATTTTCCCGTCCTGAATCTTGAACATTTCGGCGATTTCCCAGGTCCACGGACCAGTGCGCGTCTGCTTCACGGTGTGGCCGTTCGCGAGCGTGTAAGAACGCAGCGTGGCGTCGTGATCGAAGAAGCCCAGGACGAAAATGAGGCCGCGCTCTTCGTCGATCACCGCGAACCGGCGGTCGCGAATCAGCGTGTCCGGCTGAAAATTGCGCGTCTTGATCTGGTCGGCGCAGCCGAGGCCGAGGACGGAGCCCGGCTGCGTGGCGAGCGCCGTGTTGTTCGTGGTTTGAACGCCGGATTCGATGCGGTTGCAGTTCGCGTCGAAAGGAACGAAGGAGGCGTGGCCTTTTTCGATCGCGCTAAAGTAGCTGTTGGCGATGGCGATCATATTCTGCCGCGAACGCCGCTGGGCCGGCGGAATGGTTTCGGAAAAAATCGGATTCGGTGTAACGAGATTTTCCGGACGCGCGATGCTGCCCGCCTCTTTGCGCGCGACAATGGCCTCGATTTCCGTGATGCGGCGCAGCTCGATCTTCAGACGCACGCAGAAAATCACCGGCGCGCCGTTTTCCGGAAGCACGCCCATGAACATGGCCTGGCCGGCCTGCGGATCGTCGGCGTAAATCTTGTAGGTCGGCGGACCGCTCGCCGTGCCCCAGAAGCCATCGCCGATTTTGAGAACTTGGCCGTTTTCGGTGTACTTCACATCGCGCGCAGCGGCAACGACGAAGAATCGTGCGCGACCATCGCAGCGATGAGCTGATCGAGAAAGCCATTGAGGCAGGCGCGATCGCAATCGTAGTTGAAATTGGGATCGTAATCCGCGGGCGGCGCGGTTGTTTGCGCGCGCGCGATGCCGCTCGTAAACCCGGCTGAGGATCAAGGCGAGTGCAGCGCTGACCAACTCTCGGTTGATTCGCATGGCGGCTAGCGACCTACTTCGCATACTTCGGCCACGGGCTGGGCATGTGATACGGGACCGTAACAATCACGGCCTCGATCTGCCTAAGTTTGGCTTGTTTGATCTTGAAGAGCTCGAGTATCACGAAGGAAAACGGCCGGTCGAACGGAGGGCGGACGTGAAAGTCGGTGCCATCCACCAGCTTGAAGGTGGTGAGTGAGCCCGTATGGTCGAAGAACGTGGAAACCAGCACGAGGCCTTTCTGCTGGTCCACCACAACGAAGCGGCGGTCGCGGCAGCGGGTGACGAATCGGAGCAGGCCGGTTTTCAGTTGGGCTTCGCATCCCATCTTGGCGACACCAGTTCCGTTCGGATTGTTGGCGGTAATTCCTCCGTTTTCGACGCGCTGGCAATCGGGATCGAACGAAGTCTTGATCTCGCCCGTGTTCTGCTGAATGGTCGAGAAGTAGCCGTCGGCGAGTGCAATCATTTTGTCGCGAGGTAGGCGCTCGCTCTCCGGGACGTCTTCGGAAAAGATCGGCTTGTCTTTCAGATTGGCGGCGCCGCCCATGGGCCCACCGCCGGCGCCTTCGGGGCGGGCAACCAGCACTTCGATCTCGGTGGCCTTATGGTCCGCGACCTTCATCCGCATCCCGAGAATTCCCGGATGGCCGTCTTCATCCACGACTCCGAAGTAGCCTACAGATCCCTGCTCCGGATCGTCCGTATATATTTTGTAAGTTCCGATTCCGGTGGCGGTAGCCCAGAGACCGTCGCCGAGCTGCAACTGGACATTGTTCTCCGTGTATTTCACGTCCGTCGAATGAGGCAGCTTCGACGGGTCATGCGCGACGACAGCAGCAAGAAACTTGTCGGCCATATCGTTCAGGCAGGCGCGATCGCAATCGCCCGCTTTCGCCGGCGCGGCATTCGCTCGATTGCGCGAGCCAGAAACAAATGCAGACAGCAGAACGGCCAGTGCAAAAAATACGATTACACTCTTGCGCATCATTCCCCCTGGGTTATTGCGAACACGTATGTTCGCGCCGCATCTATATCAGAAGGAGTGCAGAGCCGCAACCGCTAGTTCGGACGCGAATACCGTTAGATCAGGCGCGCGCAGGACTGCGGCTCCGTCAGCGCGTTTTGCGATCTCAACCCGCGTCTGAGTTTCCGAGTTTCCGCCGGAGATTCTAGCGCCATTTCTTGATCTGGGGCCAGACCTGCGCGAGCGTTCCGAATTTCGGTCCTCGGCAAATGAAGACGTCGATCCACTTTTCGAGCGCATAAGGATTGTCCGCCGAGGTGCCGACGTACTGGACATGCTGAAACAGCTGCTCAAGCCGATCCTGGCGATCGCCAAGAACGATCATGCAATTTCCGGAATATCCGCGCGGCCCCCACAAAAAGTAGGTCTGATGGCCGCTCAGTGCCGAGGGGAGGCCGTAGCGGCGCCCGAGGAAATCAATCGCGCCGGCCTGGCCGTAATCCTGGGCGAAGACGGCGCAATCGGGACGCTCTTCCGGTGCGAGTTGATTCCATGCTTGCGCGGTTTCAGCGACGATCTCGTTCCAACCGAACTGATCGGCGTACCACTGCGGCAGCACGGCGCGCCGGTGCTCGTACTCCATGACCGGAAGTCTGAACGGCAGGCCCTTGACGTAGGCGATGAAGTGATCGGGCGAAAGAACAGGGACCGTGATGGGCGCAAGGCGCGCGCCGCCGGCGAGCAGGATGATGACTATCGCCGGTTTGAGCCACGCACCGATGGGACGGTCGAGGGCTGATTCGATGACCATGGCGCCTGCCGCGAGGAGCATCGGATAGGCCGGCGCCAGATAGTAATTTTTGCCGTGTAAGGCGAACAGGACCGCATAGCAGACGATGTAGGTCCAGCCGAGGAAGCGATATTGCTTCAGCCGCGCCGAGAAGAAAAGTGAACCGAGTCCTGCGATCCATATAGGCGCGGCGAGCGGATGGATGAGAATTGTCTGCTGAAGGAAGTATTCGCCGGGACCGAGGACAACGTCTCGGTGTTCGGCGCGGATATTGTGCATGAGCTGAAGAAACGGCCAGTGGTAATGCATGTTCCAAAGCAGATTCGGCAGAAAGATGAGGAAAGCTGCGGCGCCGCCGAGCCAGATCCACTTGCTGAGGAAGACGCGGCGATCTTCCGTGAGGAGCAGTCCGGTGACAATCCCGAACCCGAAGAGTGCCATCGTGTATTTCTCTTC
This sequence comes from uncultured Acidobacteriota bacterium, assembly GCA_963702375.1. GTDB lineage: Bacteria > Acidobacteriota > Terriglobia > Acidiferrales > UBA7541 > Palsa-295. Next base: position 345,282 of record CAVPCI010000007.1, on the reverse strand, counting down.
CAGACCTAGGCCCGCGATTAAGCCGAACCAAAGCCAGTAACGCGGGTCGTTGCGTTTAATGGCGACAATCGCGAAATATGCGCGACCCATCCACAGATTCGGTTCGAGGCAGTTGGTGGTGAGCAAGCTGCCATTCGAGAGGTACTGCGGTGCGATCAGCACGGCCACTGCGCTCAGCAGCAGGGCGAAACGCTTGCCGCCAAGTTCGCGGGCGAGCACTGCGGTCTGCACAATCAGCAGCGAAGACGCCAGCGCTGAAATGAAGCGAATGCTGCGGAGCGAGTCGCCGAGTACGGCGCGACAGATACGCATCAGAAACGGAATGAGCGGCGGCTGGTCGACATAGCCCCAAGCGAGGTGATTGCCGCAGGCAATGTAGTCAAACTCATCGCGGAAATATCCGTAACGATTATTGAAATAGACGTGGAAGAGCAGATCGGCGAGGGCAATGGCCCAAACCAGGGCCATGCCAGTAGAAAAGAAGAATTGCCGGTCGCGGCTCGGCGCAACTGAAGGAGCGGTGGTTGTCAACGGTCGATTTGGGCGTCAGGATTGCGGCAGATCGTCGCCGGGAACCCACCAGCCGTGCACCTGGCTGTAGCTTCGGAAAGGAAGGTGCACCTTGGCAACGGGGCCATCCTCCATGTGTTGCGCGTCGACAATAATCAAGTCGGCGCGTCCCATCTCGAGCAAGCGATTGGCAACTCCCACGAGATAGCCATCGCCCTCGGCCGCGTCCTTATGGCGCGGCACAAAGCAGCACTCCTGCAGGCTCGAATCATCGCCTACCCAAAACTCAGACGTGGTGCGGGTGGCGTGATCGAAGCGCGTGTAGGAATTCGTCGGACGGAACGCCATGTTGCCGAGCTTCGGGTTCAGCGGCTTCGTCGGATCGCTGGTGGGCATGAATCCGTAGCGGTAAGGGATGGTCTGATAGCGATCGTCCTGGCGCGGAAGGGCGCCAGTTTGTGGATAGAGCCTCTCCATGTTGTATTCCTCAATATTTTTCTTCGAGAGGTCGACGGAGAGTCGCGTGAGGTATCCCGCGGCGGCTTTGGGATCGTAAGGCTCGCCGTGAAGATTGGGGAAGAAAGGGAATTGATTCTTAAGAGCCATGTCCATATCAACGTACATGGTGTTGCCATCGGAGAAGGAACCCATCACGTGCGTGGCGCAGCGCTCCGGGCCTTTGAACCAGCGAAGATCCTTCCCGTCGCCGCCACGCTCCATCACGCCGAACCACGTCGGCAGCGTGGAATCCCAAGCGAAATGAACCTGGCCTTCCTTCATCCGCTCCACATTGGTGGCCATCGGAATACAAAGGAACGCGATATATTTTTGCGAGACGGCAAAATCGTGAATCATGCCGACATACGGGACCTTCACCCAAGCTTCCCAGGTGACGTGGCCCTTCGAATTCGCGGAGAAAACGTAGACATCGTTTGTGGCGAACCCTTTTGCTTCGTATCCGTAGGAAATCATCTCGCCGGTGGCATGATCGAATTTCGGATGGGCGCTGTGAGTAAGGCTATGCATTTCGCCGCCGAAAGTGTAGTAGTCGTCCACCGTTTCGAGCGTGAGCGGATCCATCATCACCGGGGGACTATCTTCCTTAAACGCGAGGAGTTTCTGGTTGTAGTAGGCGATGTGCGTGTTGGCCGTGCCACGGCTGACATTGGTAACGCTCGGATCATCGGTAAATTTATTTCGGTACATGCCGAAAAGGCGCCTGCGCGCCGCGGCCTGGGCCTTGAATCGCTGCGTGCGCGGATAGCGGCTCTTGAAGTCCACGTGCCCGTTGGCGATGCGGAACATGCTGACATGTCCTTCGCCGTCAAAGGGAATGTTGCCTTTCATCGGCGGATATTGCCAATCCGGGCCCACGCGATAAAACGCGCCGTTGATGTTCGATGGGATCTCTCCCTCGACGTCGCAATCGTGGATGTCGCACTCGCTGCGGAAGGGACCAGCGCCGCCGAGTCCCGGGGGATTCGAGAAATGAACAGCCTCGGCGCTTGCCGAAGGAGCGAACGGAGCCAGAGTTCCAGCAACCGCACCAGTGCCCGCAGCCGCAGCCAGCGTTCCCATGAAGCGTCGGCGGCCCATGGAAGATTCACGGCTCGCTTTCTTGGATTGCTTGGATTTTCCCTTCATGCTGGCCTCCCAGTTTATCGACCTCGGCTGCAAGAGGAGTCCCCGCCACTCTCGCGCTGCGGGAATCAGCCCCGCTTTTCCGGTGGTAGTCTCCAACAAAATTGCGGGACTTTGCAAGCATTTACGGAGCGAATCAGGCAGCTTCGTCCGCTTTCAGCCGGTGGGGTACTTGCTCGGGCTTAGTGGCAAACTCGCAGTGCACCGTGGCCCTCGCACAATGTAGCTGCAATTGACAGGTGCACATCCGGCGTGTTACTTGTGCGTTCGTATCCACGGCAAGGAGAACGAAAATGGGAATGAATCGCAGGGAATTTCTGGGGGCTTCTTCGGCGTTTCTATCGGCAAGCGCGATCGGCGCAACAGCCGCGAGCGGGTCGGAACCCGCGGCGCGTCCGGCTAAGAAATACAAACTCATCGCAACCGAGGAAGCATGTTCGATTCCGGAGCAAAGGGACGAGTTCGGGCGGATTGCTGGAATCGCATACTCGAACCCGGACCTCGATATGTGGCGCGGATTCCTGAATCCGACTCCCAACGCCCCACCGCTGTTGCGCCGGCTGCTCGATTTCGAGGGCGAGCGCATACAAATTATGAACGAGGCTGGCGTGGATATGCATTTGCTCTCGCTGACATCTCCGGGAGTGCAGATGTTCGACGCCGATACGGCGACGAATCTTGCGACGCTTGCGAACGATCGTCTAGCCGAAGTAGTCGCGAAGCATCCCACGCGCTTTACCGCACTGGCCAGCTTCGCACCGCAAGATCCTAAGCGCGCCGCAAAGGAAATTGACCGGGTGATGAACCAACTGAAGCTGAACGGCCTGATCGTCAATTCGCATACCAACGGCGAGTATCTGGACGACAAGAAGTTCTGGCCGATCTTTGAGGCGGCCACGGCTTCGAAAGCCGCGATCTACATCCATCCGCGAAATATGCCGGACGCGTGCTCGTTCCTGACCCGACCCGACGCGAGCGTAAACCTTGCCGGCGCGCTGTGGGGTTTCCAGATGGAAACCGGGGTCCATGCGATGCGGTTGATTGTCAGCGGCGTGTTCGATCAATTTCCGGATTTGAAGATTGTTCTCGGACATATGGGCGAGGGGCTGCCCTACTGGCTCTATCGAATCGACTATATGTACAAGTCCTATTCGCACGGGCATCCCGCGTTGAAGAAACTCCCCAGCGAATACGTGAAGGATAATTTCCTGATTACCACGAGCGGAATGAACGATCACAAAGTGCTGAAATACTGCAATGACGCGCTGGGACCGGACAACATCCTGTACGCCATCGATTATCCCTATCAGGAAATGGTGGAGTCCGCCAATTTTATGAATTCGTCGCCGCTTTCCGATGAGGACAACGAGAAAATCGCACACGGCAATGCGGAAAAGCTCTTCCACATTCCCGCCACAGGGCGCGCGGGCTTCTGAGTTCTGGTTTCGGCGCAATTGTCCGCGCTAGAATGCCAGGAACGCGCCCGTAGCTCAGCTGGATAGAGGTCGCCGCGGCGACGCTTCGAATCAGAGGGTCGGGGTTTTTCGCTGCGGCAAATTCTGAAGTACGAGCCTAATCCGACGTTCACGACCTACGCGCGGGAATGACTCCACCACAATCGAGTTAAATTCCCTGTAGAATAAGCATCGTGCGCCCGTAGCTCAGCTGGATAGAGCATCTGGCTTCGAACCAGAGGGTCGGGAGTTCGAATCTCTCCGGGCGCGCCATTCCAACCCAACGTAACGATTAGGATTCAGGAACTACGTGCTCGTAGTGCTTACTTCCGATTCTCTACTTCCGAAAGAGCGCGTTGATAGAAGGAGAAATCACAATACTTCTGAGGCGAGGGCGGCGTGCCACCCCATTGGCCTTCGACTTCAGCCCTGAGCTTCAGTACGTTCCGGAAGCCTTGTAGGTCAAAGCGTGCGTCCGGCTCGTAGCCAGAGTGGCCGACGATTTCTACGGCGTAGGTCTCATCGGCCACTGGCTGCGAAAGTTTCAAATCCTTGATGAGAAGCCCTATAACCTGCTCTTTGTTTGCCGGGTTGAGGATCCAGCGCTGCGCCTCCACGTACGCAGCAAGGTAACGCGTGAGCAGCTCTCGATTATCGAGAGCCCACGCTCGTCGCACAAAGGCACCGATTCCCTGATAGACGCCAACGGCCTCCTCGGTTTTCGCGAGACTGACGAAGCCATCACGTTTCGCGATCAGGGATGTCGGAGGCCCGAGTATGGAAGCGGCATACTCTTTGTGCTCTCGCATGGCCGCGAGACGCTGCGGAGTGGAACCAATCGGCTTAATCTCGTAGTCACGTCCCGCTGTCAATCCGTTCAACAATAGAATCTTTTTGAGCTGGAGCGCATAGGCGGTATTCGGCGCATCGACGATAAGGATGTGGCCGCGCAGCTCAGAAATTGATCGGACAGCGGGCTGAGCGATCAGTTCGTTCGTGGACCCTTCGCCTCCCATCACGATGATGATATCGGCTCCGCCATCTTCAACCATCGACACCGCGTTATCAACTGCCGCATGTGCGACGTCGAATTTTCCCTTCGCGAGGTCACCCCGCAGAGTATCCGAGTCCGGCGCAACTTCCACTTGCACATCAATTCCGTACTTCGCAAAAAGGCTGCTTTGCTGTGCCACAGCAATGGCCAGGGGCCGGTTAGGCAAGCAAATCACGCGGAGCGTCGGGATATGCTGGTCTTGCCCAGGCATCGCGATTGCTATTGCAAGCAAAAGCGCGCCGGCGCACCAATTCGGAAAGAGTCTCGCACCATTCACCTGCGTGTCTCTCGCGTCATGTGGCGCCAGTTATACAAACGGCAGGAATATGAAACCACGCCTGCAAGTTTTATAGGTTCAAGAAGAGTTCGTTAGAAGGAGAGCTTCAATCCCAGCTGGATCGAGCGGCTACCGCCCGATCCAATAACGGGGTTGCTCGCTGCAACATCCGGCGTGGCACAGCCGCATCCGAAACCCGTGGCTAGAACTGACGGATCGTTCATACCGAAACCGTTCTGCCCGCCGAATGGATTCGCGAAATTCGGATGATTGAGAACATTGAAAAATTCGGCTCGGAACTGAGCGGTGATGCGCTCCCTGAACCGCCAATTCTTCGCAACCGAGAAGTCCCAGTTGCGGAATCCGGTATCACGAAACAGATTGCGGTGCATGGTGCCGAACGTGCCGATTGCCGGGGGAATCATGGCCGACCTGCCATTGGGACTCACGTAGCACCCAAACGCATTTAGCGAAGCAAGCAAGCCTGGCGTGTTGGCTGCGTTATTACACGCCGCCGGGGTTGCGCCTGGCGCGAAATATTGGGGCAGCAAGGCCAAGTTGTTGCGAGGGTCTGTTTTGAAATCGCCCGGGTTACCCACGAAATCCCATCGATCGACGCCTTCGCCGGTCAGGCTGATGTCATCCCCGGTGTCCATCGGACCCCACGGCTGCGCGCCGTACAAACTCACGATGGAAATGAGCTGCCAACCCTCCAGGAGTTGAGCGAAGGATTTCTTGCCGGGGATATTGTAGGTGACAGAAAGGGTGAAGCGGTGCCGCATGTCAAAATCGCTGCTCGCATATTCGTTCCCGGGATGAGTTGAATCTTGCGGAATCCCCAATCCAGCTCCGAAATCCCAATTGGCTCCGACGTCATCGAGAGCGTGAGAGTAGGTGTAACCGGCAACCATGTTGAGCCCATGGTAATTCCGCGAGTTTAGAGTCACCTGAAGCCCGTTGTAGTTTGACCGGTAGATGTTCGCCATCTGGTAGATGTTACTCAGATAGGGGAACGCGGCATTGAACGGCCGACCAGACTGTTCATCGACAGTTTCGTTGGCAACAACGGGTTGATTGATGTCCCGAATGCCCATCAAATTCGATCCATGATTGCCAACGTAAGCAATTTCCAAGGAAAGCTGGTTCGTGAAGGCGTGCTGGACATTCACGTTCCAGCTCGTGACGTACGGAGTGGTGATGTTGGGGTTCACGCCAAAAATCGTGCATGGGGTTGTGGGATTACATGTAACCCTCGAAACTTGAAATGGCGGGGTGACACCCGCTACACCCCACGTATCCCATGGCGTTGGGGGATTGGCGATATTTTGAACGCCAGAAGTAATGGTTCCAGTGCCGGGCACTCCGTCGAGTATCCCGCCCGTCGGAATCGTGTCAATGCCGTACACGTTGTTAAAGGCGAGAAATGTTTCCCAGTTAACAGTTTCATACGTTATGCCCACAGCAGCGCGGAGAACGGTCTTCCCACCACCAAATGCATCCCATGCCACCCCAAGGCGGGGTGCAAAATCCTTGTGATCGCCGCCGTAAGGAGAACTAATTTGCTGGCCAACCTGTACGAGTCCCAGGGTCGGGCTGAAATTTCCCAGCAGGTTGTTGTCCGCCTTGATGACGCCGTTGTATTCGTAGCGAAGTCCGATGTTGAGCGTCAGATCTCTTGTGACGCGCCAGTCATCTTGAATGAAGCCCGCCTCCGACCAGTTGTGAATGGACCGCGACGGTGTATCACCGACAAGCGCGTGGGTCGGGAATGGAACCGAGCCGCTCGGATCACCGGCAAGGAAATCCTCCAACACAGAGGAGCCAGAAAACGCAGCTCCGCCAGAAAATATGATGTATCCCTTTCCGTCTCCGAAGGCCCCACCGCTGAAGCTATCGCGATGGAGTTCTCCGCCGAACTTGAGGGCATGCTTGCCAAAAGTGTAGGAAATGTGGTCAACGATCTGGAACCGTTGATCCGGGCCTTGAACCTTGGGCCACTTGAATCCGCCCAACGTTTCGAAGAGGCCGCCGAAGCCCTTGATTTTAAGTCGCGGCAATCCACCGTAAAGCGGATTAGTGACACCATCGTTGATACCTAGACTGGCCGCAGATTGAGTGTGGTCAGCGGAAAACGTAGGCTGGTAGAGGCGATTATATCCAACGCGAGCTTCATTAACCCAGTGGGAGTTGGGAATATACGTCCAGTTTGTTCCGACGACCTGCGCGCGCGTGTGAATCAGCGTTAACCATTGAGGTTGTAGCTGCAGGGCATCGTCTACGGTTCCAGAACCGTTGCCGAAGAAGTATGTCCCGCTCAAAATGTTGCGGTCGTTGATGTGATAGTCAACTTTTCCGACGGCGTTGTCCGCGCTCACGGTATTCGGGAAGCCGATGGTCACAGCAGTGCCATTCGCGCCGTTGTTGATCGGGAATCCTTTTCCGTCGCATGTCACAGGAGGTCCCAGCGCGCATCCTGCCACCTTCAAACTGACGGCGCTCACGGCGACACCGTTCGCCTGCAGGTCGGCAATTGCATCCGGGATACTACTCTGCGGACCCAGACCCGGCACCGTAGTTGGTACGTTAAGTTGTGCCGAATTGCCCACCGTGTACCGTTGACCTTCATAGGCGCCAAAGAAGAATAATTTGTCTTTTGCGATTGGTCCCCCGAGCGACCCGCCAAACTGCTCCAGTTGACGAGGGGTCTTCGGTGTCCCCACCGCATCGAAAAAGTTACGCGCATCGAGCGGAGTGTCTCGACCGAAGGCGTATCCACTTCCGTGAAATTCGTTGGTGCCCGATTTCAATCCAACGTTTACGATCGCGCCGGGTTTCCAACCATATTCGGCCGGGGGACTCTCCAGGAGGTTAAATTCCTGGATCGAGTCAATCGGAAGGATCGTCGCCGAATCTCCGGCGATGCCGGCGCCGTTGATGATGCTCTGGCCTGAAAAGGGCTCACTGTTGAAGAGGCCGTCGATAAGGTAGGCGTTGTCTTCTGCGCGCAAGCCATCGGTGCTAGTCGTGGAAAAACCACCTCCCGGATAACGCATCACTCCAGGCCGAAGCTGCAGAAGGTTTTCATAGTTGCGGCCGTTGAGAGGAAGATCGTTGATCTCTTCGTTGCTGAGGGTTCCTCCGAGCGCTGAAGAAGTAAGATCTAGCAACGGGACCTCTGCGGTCACGGTGACAGTCTGAGTTACGTCACCTGCCTGAAGCGCAAAGTCAATCGGCACGTCCTTGGCTACCTCTAACTGCACATTCAAGCGTTCTGTGGTCTTAAAACCCGCAGCCTCCGCACGAACCGTGTAGATACCTGGCACCAGGTTCGGAGCCACATATTCTCCCGCTTGATCAGTTGTAAGAGCGCGCGTGACACCCCGCTGCACGTCCGTAATCGTCACATGCGCACCGACCACCACGCCGCCGCTCGGGTCCGTTACGGTTCCCAAAATTCGACCAGTGGAGCTTTGTGCTGAAATCGTCAGGGATATAAGCAACATCGCGGCAACCAGAGACAGAGCCCAAGCTGCCTTCATAACATTCCCACGGGATAGTGCAGTCATCCTCAGACCCAAAAGGTGCATTTCATCCTCCTGGAAATTGGCGAAATGAGAGCCGACAATAACTTGCGGATAATGTCCGCGACTCTACCACCATCTGCCTGGTCTAGGTCAAGGAATCATTGCTCTATAAACTGCCGCAAAATCGCATAAGATTGAGATCCGGGCAGTCCTTGCAATTGATGGACCGTCAAAGTATGGTGTGCTGCTCATACCATCAAACGTTCGACTATTCTGGGTCTCTCGCAGGGACATCATGGAATAGACCTGCACTAGGCTAATTTCGCAGTAGAGGGGAAGGAAATGGCAATCGCGACCGTGAACCCAACGACCGGACAACTCGTGAAAGCGTACGAGCCGATGTCTGATTCTCAGATCGAAGAGAAAATCAAACGCGCGGCGCTTGTCTTTCCAAAATTCCGAAGCCTAACATTCACCGAGCGTGCAGGCATGATGAGAAAAGCAGCTGACATCTTAGAGACGGAAAAAGACGCGCTCGCCACACTGATGACGACCGAGATGGGCAAGACGTATCGTGCGGCCGTGGACGAGGCTGTGAAATGTGCCTGGGTCTGCCGATACTACGCGCAACATGCCGAGGAGCTTCTGGCCGACTCCGTGATCGAAACATCCGCCAAACAGAGTTTTGTCCGGTACCAGCCGCTCGGCGTAATTCTCGTCATCATGCCTTGGAACTACCCCTTTTGGCAGGCGTTCCGATTTATAGCCCCTGGCTTAATGGGCGGAAACGTGGGATTGCTAAAGCATGCGTCTAACGTTCCTCAGTGCGCGCTGAGAATCGAAGAGCTTCTCTTGCGGGCTGGTTTTCCGGAAGGGGCATTTCAAACGTTGCTCATTGGTTCCGACAAAGTGGATCGGATTCTCGCTGACCCGCGCATCGCGGCGGCCACTCTGACTGGCAGCGAAGACGCGGGCATTCAAGTGGGACTTGGAGCCGCAAAAAGGGTCAAAAAGGTCGTGCTCGAATTGGGAGGCAGTGATCCATTCATCGTTATGCCGAGTGCGAATCTGGAAGAAGCTGTTGCCGCGGGCGTCAAGGCGCGCACGCTGAATAACGGACAGTCGTGTATCAATGCAAAGCGCTTCATTGTGGCTAAAGAAATCGCAGACCCATTCGAGAAGGGATTTACCGCTGCCATGAAATCGTTACGCATGGGCGACCCTTTTGATGCTGAAACTGATCTTGGTCCTCTTGCAACTGCTGATGCCGTGACTTCTCTTCAGGCTGATGTGGAGAAAACCGTGCAGGCTGGAGCCCGAGTTTTGACCGGCGGGCGACCCGCAGGCGGGCCCGGCAATTTTTATCTGCCTACAGTGCTCACGAACATCTCGGAAGGTTCCCCCGCGTATTGCGAGGAATTCTTCGGGCCAGTCGCCTCGCTATTTCGAGTGAACAGCATTGATGAAGCCATCCACCTGGCAAATGCAACACGTTTCGGTTTGGGAGCAAGCGCTTGGACGAACAATTCCGACGAGAAGGAACGCTTCATCAATGAATTGGAAGCTGGAATGGTTTTCATTAATCAATTCGTTGCTTCGGATCCTCGACTGCCTTTTGGCGGCGTGAAAAGGTCCGGGCACGGCCGCGAACTGAGCGTGGAAGGAATCCGCGAGTTCATGAACATCAAGACGGTGTGGGTCAAGTAAATGGAGGCCGTGACCCGCGGAAGGACCGAGAAGACTCGAATAATAGTCGGTGACCGGTGCGAGAAGACTCGCGCTCGGAAGGTTTGCAAGACTTCAGCTTAAGTTAGGTGGCGGCGCTTATGGCTAAACTTGGATTTATCGGGCTCGGTGTGATGGGCGGCGAAATGGTGAATCGCCTGCTCGACACAGGCCATACGGTCACTGGATACAACCGTACGCGCAACAAAGGCGAATGGCTGGTACAGAAGGGGATGAAATGGGCCGAGTCGCCACGAGCCGTCGCAGCGACTGCCGACGTTACATTCGCGATGGTAACGAATTCGGGCGCTCTGCAGGCGATTGCCGAGGGACCGGACGGCGTGATCGCCGGTCTAGCACAGGGCAAAGTCTTTATCGATATGAGTACAGTCAGCCCGTCATTCAGCCGTTCGATCGCTGAGAAGGTCAGAGAAAAAGGTGCAGATATGATGGATGCACCGGTTTCTGGGAGCGTAGTAACGCTCCAACAGGGCAAATTGTCGATCATGGTTGGCGGTCGAATTGAAACGTTCGAGCGCATGAAGCCCCTCTTCAATGGCATCGGTCCCAAGGTGACGTACGTCGGCGACAACGGACAGGCTCTGGTAATGAAGATCGCCACGAATCTGAGTCTCGCAGTTCAGATGCTCGCGTTTTCTGAAGGGGTGTTGCTCGCTGAGAAAAGCGGCATCCCGCGTGAAACGGCTGTGGACGTCCTTACCCACAGCGCAGTTGCATCCCCAATGGTGCAATACCGAGGACCCTTTGTTCTCGAGCTACCGAAAGAGGCATGGTTCAACGTAAACATGATGCAGAAAGACATGCTTCTCGCTCTCGAACTGGGCCGGCAGGTGGATGTGCCAATGCCAAGTGCGGCAGTGGCGAACGAGTTTCTTACTGCTGCACGAGGTATGGGGCTCGCTTCCCAGGATTTTGCCGTCGTGTTTGACGTATTAGCGCGAATGGCAGGAGTAAAGCGATGAGCAAGGCCGAACGCGGACTCGTTATGTTCGGCCTGATGCTGCTCATGGCTACTCCAATTGCCTTTGCGCAAACATCGTGGGCGACGCTAGACGCGCCCCCTACTGGAATCGCGCCTGCGGGAGACGTTCTTCGTCCTGGCCATCTGGGCCGCCAAATTTCCAACGTCGAGGAATACATTCATTTCTATCACGATCTGATCGGACTGGAACTTCGCGGCCCCCGCGAACAACCCCGCCGATTTGGCCAGAATCGCGGGTTGCAGGAAGTCGCATCGCTGGCGCAGGGCGTGCCGGATCCTTACGCGCAGGCCAGCCGCGTCGTGCTTCTTCCAATTCCCGGGACTGCGGCGGCGCGGGGCGGACCTGAAATGACCATCGAGGCCATTGAAATCAAAGGAATCAAGACCAGCCCGTTTAGTCCAGCTTTCACCGATCCCGGCGCTTCCTATCTGAAGCTCATCGTTACCGATCTCGATAAAACTCTCGACGTTCTAAAGGGGGAGCGCGTTCCTGTGATCACTGTCGGCGGAAGTCCTGTTGAGTTTTCCGGCTGGCCGGGCATCACCGGAAAAATTCGGGCGGTGTTCGTGCGCGATCCCGATGGGTACCCGGTTGAATTGATGGAAGTGACGCCGGTACTAGCAACAACCGCCGCCCCCGGCAGCAAGGTTCTCGGCGCGCGTGTCACCGTGGTGGTCGACAATCTCGAGAAAACCGCGCGCATGTACCAGAGTTTGGTTGGACCAGGCCTCAAGTTTTGGCTGAGTCCCACATTAATGGGCGACGCCGCTTACGAAAAATTGACCGGGACGCACAGCCAGTTCAGGCTGGCTGAGGCGATGGTCCCCGGCTCGCCGGTAGTGATGGAACTCGTTGAGTACAAAAATCACAGCAAGCGCTTTCACCGGCCACACTTTCAGGATCCCGGCGCCGCGCATTTTCTGTTCATGTCGAAAGACGACGATGTGATGATCGATCGGGTCAAGGCAGCCAATTTGCACACCACAAGCCCTTCGAACGCGCCGGTTTTCATCGCTCCGACCACGCGCATGTTCTTCGTTACCGACCCCCAAGGGTTCTGGATCGAATTCATGGACAATGGCGTAAAGAAAGACCCGACCGCGAAATAGGCTAAGGCCTGCCGCAAGCCTCGCCGTTATGCTCTTCGGTGGCCGGACCGCCAGTTGGCCCTTATAAACATTGGCGATGGTCGTGAGAGCTTTTGTCGTTAGCCCTGCTGGAGCTTCGCCAGGCCTAGGCGAGATTGCAGTTGCTTCCGATACCGCCGACTGAGTCGAAGTGGAGTTCCATCATCGATTAGTACGCCGTATTCGCCATCTGCACAGAGTTTCAGGCCTCGGACCCGATCGAGATTCACAATAGTCGAACGGTGAATCCGGCAAAAGGCCGTTTGATCGAGATCTTCATCAAGATCGGACATGCTGCGGCGGATGAGGTGCGTTCTTGGTCCCACGTGCAGACAGGCGTAGTAGTCCGCCGCCTCGATCCAATCGATTTCGGAGATTTTCAAGAATAAGACCTCTCCGGCGTTCTTGATAACAAAGCGGTCCACTTTTCGCGACCGATCTTTGCCAAGCCTAACGCGCTCCTTGGCACGGTCCAGAGCCTTGCGGAATCGCACGTTGCTGAAAGGCTTCAACAGATAATCAAGCGCGCCCGCCTCGAAAGCGCGCAACGCGTATTGATCGTAAGCCGTGACGAAGACGAGGGCGGGTGGTTGATCCCTGCCGAGCTGTTCGAGCACGTCGAACCCGTCGCATTCCGGCATCTGGACGTCTAGAAACACTAGATCCGGCTTCTTCCTGCGGATCTGTGAGAGGGCCTCCGCGCCGGACCCACATTCGCTGACGATTTCAATATCGGGATCAAGCCGCAAGAGGATGGTCAGGTTGCTTCGAGCCAGCGTTTCATCGTCTGCAACGAGCGCCCGTATCTTTGCAAGGTTTTGTTCCGGCGGCACGAATCACTCCTGGCGGAAAGGCACCGAAACCGATACTTCCACGCCATCGGGGGCTTGATTCCGTATCGTCAAATCGTAGGCATTTCCGTAGAGGCTCTGCAGGCGGGTACGCACATTAGAGATTCCCACTCCTGATTGATTATTCGCCCAGCCCGCGGGTAGGCTGGGGCCGTCGTTGTAAACTCGAAACGTGAGTAAACCGTTGGAGCGAATCGCGGTAATCTGGATGATGCCTCCATTTGCGCGCGCCGCGATGCCATGTTTCACTGCGTTTTCGACGATGGGTTGCAGAATAAAAGTCGGAACTCGAGCCGAGAAGAATTCCTTGTCGATGTCCACGTTCAACTGAAGGCGTTCCGCAAAGCGAATCTTCTGAATATCCAAGTACTTTTGCAGAAACTGCAATTCCTCCTCCAACGGCACTTCTTGCGTGCCGGAATCCTTGAGAACATGGCGCAGAAGGTCGCTCAATCCCGCAATCATTCCCACCGCGGCCTCATTTCTTTCCTCTCGTACCAGCCCGGAAATTGCGTTCAGCGTATTAAAGAGAAAGTGCGGCTCGATTTGCTGCCGGAGAGCGTTCAGTTGCGCCTTGGAGAGTTGCTCGTTGAGCCGCGCCGCCTCGGTCCTTTGCAATGCGAGCCGTTCTCTGGAGTCGAGCATATGCCCGACTAAAAGGACGCAACTGTAAAGCACTACGCACCCCAGCAACTCTCCATAGAATTTCGTCAGCGAAAGCGTGACGAACGGCAGAGCAGCCGATGTGGATGACCACGGGTGTAAGACCCTCTGTAGAACCGCGTCCCAGATTCCCGAAACGATTGCAATGAATACGACCCCGCCGCCGTGAATGAACCACGGGGCCAGCGTCGTTCGCTGCAGTGGATATTGGCGCTGCAGACGTAGCACAACTGGTGTAGCCAAAGCCCAGGGCAACCAAGAAAGCAGCATCGATGCGAACAAGCGCGTCAAGGGGTGATGCATGCCTTCGGTACGCATCACAGCAACATCCTGAAGCGCGTCGAATAGCCCCAGGCCGAGACAAATCGACGCAATCCAGAACCATCGCGGCGATTGAGGTGTATGGGCCGCCTGCATGTGGAGAATCCTACACCGGGCGCCCCCGCAGTGCTCAAAAATGCAGCGAATGCACTGCCCGGTGCAGTAACCGGTCTGGCCTTCCAATGAATCTCGCTCGATACTGCGGCGTGCTTACGAGAGTGGCGGTCGCACTACTCGCGGCGCCGGTCTTATTTTTCATGGGTGGGGGGCCGCGAGAGTGCGACGCCGAGTTCCGTACCGGAACAAGCTAGCGATGGTAGCTGCTCGACAATCCGCCCAATAGAACATTTTGCAAGAGCCACAAACAAGGAGGAAAACGATGTTGCGTCGACACGTGTTCGCGTTTGCGGTGGTTGCATGCATTCTGGCGCTGGTTCCGGCGATTAGTTCTGCTTCGACACCGACATTTACCACTATCAGTGCGAAATCCAACCACAAAGTCACCGTCAATGTCGGCGAGGATCACACTCTTGCGGGCAAAATGGTGAAAGAGGGCACCTATCTGTTGAAAATGGATGATTCGACGGTTGCCTTTGTCGCCAACGGCAAAGTGGTTGCCGAAGCACAAGGGGAATGGAAGGACGGCTCGGAAAAAGCGGCGTACGACTTCCTCAAAGTCGAGGGCAACGCGATTAAAGAGATTCACATCGGCGGTCAAACGCGCTATTTCAGCGTTCAGGGCTGACGATCGGTTCGCTTAACGCGTGGCTCCGGGCGCGGAGACTTTCACTTGCTCCGCGCCGGCGCCGCGCAAGCGATCGCTCAACTCGGTGCGCGCATCGTCGGATGGATCGAGGACTCCGATAAGGATTTTACCGTTGGAAATTTCCGGATCGTAGAGCTTCGCGCCCCATTTCGGCAGCCCGGTGGTAATCAGGAGCGTGATCACGGTTGCAATCACGGCGCCGAGCATCGTCAGTTCGTATGTGACGATCCCCGTCGGCCAGGACGCGATAATCGGCATCCCTCCGGTGACTAGCGGATACGCCTCTTGTGTATAGACGGCAAGTAGGAAACCGGACGTGCCCCCGACCATGCCCCCCAGCACAGCCCACCATGGCATCGCGGTGCCACGATCCGCTTTGCTGAATAGATAATCGTCAAACGGTTCCGAGGCCATCACCACAATCCTGCCGCGACTCACTCCTGCCGCTTGCAATGCGTTGACCGCGCGATCGGCGGAAGCCGGATCGGGAAAGAGACCGTAAATTGCATTCGCGCTAGCCATGTCAGTCCGCACCTGATTCGTGTGTCTGCGTCAAAACCGTTGCCGGATGAGTTCGCTCTTGCGGCGCCGCCTTGAGTTCCCACACCGAAATGATGGGCACCACCTTCGAGAAGAGCATGTAGAGCACTGCCATTGCAGCAAAGGTCCCTGCGGTTATCGTGATTTCAACCCAGGTGGGCCGGTACGTTCCCCAACTATACGAAAGATACTTGTGCGAGAGCGAGGGCACGATAATCAGAAAGCGCTCCAACCACATCCCGATGACCACTGTCGTCGAGGCGATCGCGCATCCGGTGATGGTCCTGAGCTTTTTAATAGCCAAAATCGGAAACGGAATCAGGAAGTTGCAGAACACCATCGTCCAAAACAGCGGCGAAAACGAGCCGCGCTGGGTCAGCCAGAACACAGCCATTTCCGACGATTCATTGCCGTACCAGCCCGTAAGCCGCTCCGAAAACACGAAATAGACCCAGAGCAGACTCATCATCAGCAGCAGTTTGCCCAAATTCTCAAAGTGGATGGGCAGCAGGTACTCTTCGAGGTGCAAAAACCTTCGCAGTAAGGCCATCGCCAAAATCAGCGCGGCAATCCCGCTGAAGATCGCTCCCGCGACGAAATACGGCGCGAAGATCGTTGAGTGCCACATGGGCACGGGCGCCATGGCAAAGTCCCACGAAACGATGCTGTGTACCGAGACCGCTACGGGAATTACGGCGATGGCCATGATGTGCATCGCGGATTCCAGCCGGTGCCACTGTTTGGGCGTGCCGGTCCAGCCGATGGCGAGCGCGCCGTAGATTTTCTTTTTCCATCCCAACGCGCGGTCGCGCACCAACGCCAGATCGGGAATCATCGGCAGGAGCAAAAACGTTACGCTGCTTATAAGATAAGTGCTAATTGCGAAAAAATCCCAGAGGAGCGGCGACCTGATATTTGGCCAGATGCCGCGCTCGCTCGGATACGGAATCAGCCAGAAAGCCAGCCAGGGACGGCCCAAGTGAATCACGGGAAAGGCGGCGCCGATGGAAAGTGCGAAGACCGTGATCACCTCCGCGCATCGCGTCACGGGGCGCCGCCAAGTAGCGTTGGCGAGTCGGAGGATGGCCGAAATGAGCGTGCCTGCATGGCTCAGTCCGATCCAGAAGACAAAATTCGTGATGTAGAAACCCCAAAAAACCGGCGAGCGAAGGCCTGAAACGCCTAATCCGCCATAGACCTGCCAGAAAAACGCCGCCAGCGCCGCAACCACGATTCCCGCGAGGAACGCAAGAGCGAGCAAATATCGCCCGGACGCCCGCGATAGCGGCCGCAGCAGGTCGTCGTTAATTTGCTCAGGTGTTTTCCGCGCCATGCCAGGAATCCCGTTGTAGGTAAGTTACTTTCGGCAGCGTGCCGAGTTCGGCGAGCAGCTTCGTGCCGCGGTTGGAATGCGCTAGCCGCGAAACCTCGCTATTTGGGTCGCTGAGATCTCCAAAGACCATGGCCGTGGGAGGGCATGACTGCACGCAGGCCGGCTTCACCTCTCCGTCCTTCAATTCGCGCTTTTCCGCCTCCGCCTGAATCTCGGCGGCTTTGATTCGTTGAATACAAAACGTGCACTTTTCCATCACGCCCACTTCGCGCACGGAAACATCGGGATTCAGCTGCAAGTTCAACGGCTTGTCCCATTCCGGATTGTAAAAATTAAAATAGCGGACAGTATAGGGACAAGCGTTCGCGCAATACCGCGTGCCGATACAGCGGTTGTAGATCTGGCCGTTCAGACCCTCCGACGTGTGATAGCTCGCAAACGTCGGACAGACTGGCTCGCAAGGGGCCGCATCGCACTGCTGGCAGAGCACGGGCATGAATTTCAGCTTCACGTCCGGAAATTCGCCTTCGTAATATCGCTCGACGCGAATCCAATGCTTGGCTCGCCCGCGCGCCGCCTGGTCCTCGCCTACGGTGGAAATATTGTTTTCGGCATGGCACGCCACCACGCAGGCTTCGCAGCCGGTGCAGCGGTCGAGATCGATTACCATGCCCCAATGATGCGACATTAGATTTTCAGCCTTCCTTCCTTTATCGAGGTTGCGCCGGAGCTTCGGTCAGACTGCCGCCAAAGAGAACTAGCTTCCCGTGTCCCACAGCCGTGACCTTCACGCGCGTGGCGGCCCAGGCGAGTGAGCCTATCTTCTCTACTTGCATCGGTGCCAAAATCGAAATCGGATTTGCGCCGCGTCCCGTTGCGTAGCGCGTGAAATTTTCGTGACCTTGCCCGATCGGCATGGCGACCACATCCGGGGCGATGCCCGGCGTAACCAGCGCTGGCGCGCGAAGCTTGCCATGCTGCGACGCGACCTCCACCAAATCGCCCTGCCGGATCGCTAGTTTCTCCGCTGTCTTGGGATTGATTTCCACCCAAGTTCCCCACATTACGGTCGAGAGAGGATCGGGCGTTTCCTGCATCCACGGCAAATGTGCGAGCGAGCCGTCATAAAAAAGTTGTGAAGCGAACGGCAAAAAATAAAATGGAAACGCGCTGGCGTCGCCATCGAATGCCGGCGCGCTGATTTTCACGGGTGCGCCGCCAGCTTTCCCCCCGCCAATTGGACTCGCAGTTTCTTCCTCGCTCCACCATCCGCCCTGTTCGCGAGCCTTTTTCCAAAATTCGTCCGCATCCTTCGCGGTCTTCGTGCCCTTCTCTTTGTAGAGTGCCGCGAATTCCGCTTGGAGAGCCTCGGCGTACGTTTTCCAGGGCAGCGCTTTGCCCAGATCGCCGCCGAGCTGGTGTGCAATATCCAAAAGCACGTCCGGCATTGCGCGAGTATCGTGAATCGGATGCATGGCCGGTTCCGCCACGCTCAACACCATGCGCGTGCTGCCGGACGATGGCGCGTCGTCGAGCCACGATTCAAGCGGCGAATGATCTGGCAAAATCAAATCTGCTAAAGCGCTGGTTTCGTCGATAAAACTTCCAAAGCTGGCGATGAACGGAATTTTCTCGAACGCGTCGTGCACGCCCCACGCGCTCGGCGTTGCAAAAATCGGATTTGCGTTGTACAGAAGCAAAACCTGCACCGAGTCGGGGTTCGACTGAATTTGCTTTACGAAGGTATCTATGGGAACTTGCAGGATCCGGAGCAGCTCCGATTCCTGCGTGACTGTGGCGCTGAAAAACAGTCCGCCAGGTTTGCCTAGACTGCCGAGCAAAAAGTTCAACGCATTTACAGCAAGTGCATTGAAAGAGCCGTTCGTGTGCGCCGTGGCGGCACCGCCGATCAGCACAACAGCGGGTGCATTCGCGGCGGCCTCGTGCGCAATTCGCGTGAGCGTCGCGGCAGATACTCCTATCAGGGACGCTGCCTTTTCAGGCGCATAGTCGGTCAGGCCTTGCGCCCATCCCTCGATCGCCGCGGGCGGGATACTCGCCGGGCGCAATTTATCGCGCAGAATCACGTGGGCGAGACTCAGAGCGAACGCGCCCTCCATTCCCGGCTTGCACGCAATCCATTCATCGGCGCTCGCAGCGGTCTGCGACATTCGCGGCTCGACATGGACAAACTTGGCGCGCTGGCCGGCCCGCCCGTTCCGCATGTGTCCGTAGCCAATCGCCTGCGCGACCGGCGAGTTCCAGGTCCCCAGAAAATCGGCACCGAAGGAGACGACGTAGTTGGATTGGCCGAGGTCAACCGTGAACGGCGCTGCGTGACCGAAGCTTCCCCCATTGGCGAGCTGGCTTATCTGTTCGTCGAAAAACGCAAACTCAATTGGCGGTGCATTTTGAAACGCCTGAGAAAAACGGCGAACGATATTCTGCCGCTGGCCGCGAAGCGGCGAAGTCAGGAATGCCAAACGGCTTTGCTCCTTCTTCGCGTTCAGATCGGACAGGCGGGAGACGAGCTGTTTCATCGCATCGTCCCAGCTAATCTGTTTGAATTGCCCCGAGCCCCGCGCGCCCGAACGTGCCATTGGGCCTTTAATTCGGTCCGGGTGATAAGTCACCTGCAAACCCGCCTGTCCGCGCGGGCACAGTTTGCCTTGATTGATCGGGTGCGCCGGATTTCCTTCCAGTTTCTTGGCCAACCCCATTTTCAAGATGCCGAGCTGTCCCTTACGCACCACTTCCGCGTCGCCTTGCATCACGCGGACGAGCAAACCGCATCCCGCGGGGCATTGGGTGCAGATACTCGGCTTCCATGTAGCGATTCCCGGAATTAAGTCCTCTTCCGGAATAAACCGAATGAGATGGTGATCCGGATTGCCGCAACCCTCCAGAGCCGCTGCCGCTCCGCCCGCAGCTGAAATTTTCAGAAAGTCCCGGCGTTCCATGATTCCTTTTTCAGCGGCGTCCGAAATCCGCGCGCTCTAACTTCCAATCCCAACACTCGCCTCTAGAAATGGCACGTCACACAATCCACCGACACCTTCTTTTGCTGGTGACACTCAATGCAATATCCCATCGTCAGATTCACCTTTCGCTCGGCCACCGTCTGCGTGGTCATATCACCGTGGCACGCCGCGCACTGAACGCCCGCGCGAATATGCGGCGCGTGATTGAACTTCACGTGCGCCGACGGCTCAAATCCGTAGACCCGCTGCCAAGGAATGTCCTCGCCTCGCGCCCTGTACGCCGCCACTTTCTTGATCTCCGGCTTATCTTTGGCAATCACCTGGTGGCAGGTCATGCAGAAGTTGACGCTCGGAATCCGCGCGTCCGGTCCCTCGTCGACCCCTACGTGGCAATTCACGCACTGCAGACCATTGGCCAGATGAACTTTATGCGTAAAGGCGATTGGTTGGACTGCTGCGGGCCGTGAATTGAAAAATTCCTTCACCGCGTCAAAAACCGTCGGATGCGCCGGCGTGTACACTCCCGTGTCCTGCGCCGAAGGTTTCGATGCGTCATCGGGGCCGTCGGCAGGCAGCGCTCGCTCCAAAAAGGCCCCTGCGACGATCAATATGCCCAATATGAGTGCAAGTCGAATCCAAGAATTCACGCCGTGCCTAAACCGAGACAAATCACCCTCTTATGACGTCCATAATTTTGCGACTCGCCATACTACATTCCCACCTATCGCCTGTAAACCCAGATTTGCCCAGATGCTTTAGCGTCGTAGTTCGCTCGCCCCCGCTCCCACGAGGCCCGGAGGGAACCGAACGGACAGCTGTACTGCTATTGCACTCTTGGACAGCAGTCCGCCGAACGGTCCGCACGATATCCTAGGCCTGAGTAAACTATAGATTCCGAATTGGGGAATTCGGCAGTTCTACTCTGCCCAAAATTCACTCGCGAAACGGAAATCGGGGGTCGCGTGGACTTCGTGAAAGAGGCGGCAGCGCCGGACAAAGTTGAAACGGCACAGGGACTAATCCCCGCGGAAGAATTGCCGTCCGCGGCCGGCGCCTTTGCGGAGCTGTTTCCCGAGGATCCTGCACCGCAAATGGAGGAGCCGGAGACTGTCCTGCCCGCGATCAGCACCTCGCCCGATGCGGCCGCTCGCCCGAAACGCCGAAACATTTTCTTGCGGCTCTTTTCTCCCAAGCGATCCTCGGCCGTTCAGGCAGAACCAAGCGCCGCCCTCCGCCACAATCGAAACGGGCAGTCCAAGGAAGATGCAGCGGAGCCATTCACGCCGGAAACGAGCACGGCAAAGACTCCTCCTTCTGAATCTTTCGGCATCGAGCTTTCGAACGCGGTAAAACCGGCGGCCACGCCAATCGCAGCCAGCGACCTGCCTTCGGCGGCCCAGGCATTCGAGGAACTGTTCCCGCACGAAGCGGCACAAACGGAGGTCCCGGAATCCGTCAGTGGCGATTCCGAGGGGCTCCTTGACGCCTCCGACATTGAAGCAGCGGTGGAATCTCTCACTCCGAGCGAACCTGCCTCCATCGAAGCAAGCACTGATCCGGTGATTCCGCCCGCGACGGAGCTTGCCGATGTTTCCGTTTCCGTCACACCGGACGTGCAAGTAGCCGGACCGGCACCGCCTGTCGAAGACTTGCGCGCTGAAGCGCTGGAAGAAAAATCAATTGCACTGGACGAATCTCATCCGGACGGAACCCTTCGTTCAACTGGAGATTTGAATACCGAGCTGGTTGGCTATTCGGGGGAGCAGGACCTCGTTGAAAACCTTGATAAAGAGAGTGCCCGGCAACCGGAGGAAACCGCCGCAGAGTCGGCGGCGCGCAGGCCTTACAAGAATTGGGCCTTCGACGACAAGCTGGCCAGCCACAAGGAATGGATTGACTCGCACGGGCTGAGTGGCAAGCGGGCCGATCTAGCGGGCGCAGACCTCGAAGCGGCGGACTTGATCAGTGTGAATTTGCGCCTCGCCGATCTGCATGATGCGAATCTAAGGGCCGCTGATTTATTGCTGGCGGATCTGCGTGACGCATGCCTCGTTCGCGCCGATCTAGAAGACGCGTGTCTCGTTGGCGCAAATTTGGAGGCGGCAAATCTCGAGGGTGCCTCGCTCGAGACGGCCATGGGGTTGGTGCCCCGGCAGATCGCGGGAGCAAACCTTCGCGACGCGCTGCTGGCTCCCGAACTGATGGAATTCGAGGCGGAGACCACCTTCAGTCACTCGGCACGGCGAGCGCGCGCCTACTTCAATGTGCTGACCGGCGCCAGCATCCTCTTCTGGCTGATGATCTGGAGGACAAAGGACATTCAACTTGTCACGGACTCCTCCATATTTTCGTTTCTGCATTCCCGCGCCGCAGCGGCTGCGCTCCCGACAGCCGAATTGTATTTGATTCTTCCCGTGGGCTTGCTCAGCTTCTACGTTTTGTTGCATTTTCAGTTGCTGCGCATGTGGGATTCCGTGCACGAGCTCCCGGCAATTTTCCCGGATGGGCGGACCCTCGGAGACGATCAGCCGGGAGTCATCACCGGCCTTCTGCGGGCCCACTTTCGATGGATGAACCCCGAGCCTACCGCGTCGAATATTACGGAGAGGAGCCTCTGGCAACTGGCCGCCTACTGGGTTACTCCGCTGACGCTTCTGCTATTTTGGGCGCGGTATCTCACTCGGCAGGAAATTCACGGGACGCTCCTGCAAGCGCTCCTCACCGCGATCGCCACGGGGATCGCGTTTTATGCGACCACGAGAGTTGGGCGGCCGCAGGAAAAATGGGCGGTCGAGTGGAGTCAGGCCCAGCGCATCGTCGAAAAGATCAAATCCATCAATCCGATGAAGCTGGCCGGCGTTCTCGGATTGATCTTGATCCTTTTCTCCGCTGGTACGATCGGCGGTGTGCCTCACGAACACAGCCGTGCGCCTCAATATAGCGCGGCGAGTATTCGCCGCTGGGCGCCGACTGTTTTCTGGTCGCTGGGTTTCGATCCCTACGCCGATCTTACAGAGGCGGCGATTTCCGGGTGGCCGTCCGGCCGGAATATTGCGGATGATCAGATTAGCTCGTTCGACGGAGCGCGATTGAGCAATTTCAAGATGCGCTACGCGCAGGCCTACGCCGCGTTTTTGGCCGGCGCCCACCTGTGGCACGCAGACCTTCAAGGCGCGTTTTTATCCGAGGCCGATTTGCGCGGCGCCGACCTGGGTGAGAGCAACCTGCGCTACGCGCTGATGGATCAGGCGCGCTTGTATCACGCGAATCTGGATCGTTCCCGTCTCGATGGCGCTGACTTGCGCCGCGCCGACCTGCACGATGCGAATTTATCCTACTGTTCTTTGACGAACGCAATCCTGGCGGATGCTCGCTTGGATGGGGCGAATCTCTATACGTCGAATCTCAATTTCGCAACGCTCACGCGGGCGAATATCGAGAAGGCGGACCTTCGCAACGCGTCTCTCTCCAGCGCTCACATGGACCACGCCGACCTGCGGGGCGCGTACCTTTGGTCGTCCCGGATGCAGGGCGCGGACTTAGGAAGCGCCCAGCTCGGCAATGCCATCTTCATTGACGCGAACCTCGAAGGCGCAAACCTCGGCGGGGCGCAGTTTTTCGGCACGGTGCTGAATGGCGCGAACCTTCACGGCGCCAGTCTGGAAGGCGCGGACCTTCGCGGCGCCTCGGGATTGACCGCCAATCAAGTCTGCTCGGCAAAGTCCCGGCGTGGCGCCCTGCTCGGCGACGACCTGCAAACGCAGGTTGACGCACAATGCGGGCGCGCTCAGTAGAAGAACCCGCACATCCTCTCGTCCCCATTCTTAAAGCTCACCCAAAAAATATTGGCATGCCGGCGTCACCCCAGCGCCGAATTTTCATCTCACTTTTACAGGAGGGTTCTCAATGGCTCGATACGGCAAGGCTGCGCAAAAGACGGTCAAGAGCGCGATGCACCGGCGAAAGAAGGGAACGCTGCGTTCGGGGAAGGGCGGAAAAGGCGGCAGGGTAAAGAGCCGCAAGCAGGCGATCGCCATAGGGCTCTCGGAGGCTCGAAAGAAAGGCGCCAAGGTACCCCGGAAAAAATCGAGCTAATTGCCCGAGCGGTCGATACGCGTGTTTGACCTCTATCCGCCGGGGTCTCACGCGCTCGTGTTTCTTCTTCATCGGCAGTTTGCAACCGCGTAGCGTTGCAAGCGGCCCGAACTTTTATCTATTTCGCTAGAGCTCGACGATCGGGAGCGGCATGGAATGTTTCAGCTATTGTTTCGGTTCATCGTCGGCGGAATCGTAAATTCTCAGCGGCCGAACGCCAGCAGCACGTTGCCTGGCATCGCGCCAAAGCCCGGATATCCGGATACCATGAACATCATTCCGCCGGCAATCACGGGTCCGCCGACATCCAGCGAGCCGCCCTTCGCGGGCACGCCATTGACAGTTTCAAAAGATCTCGCCGTGTCGAAATCCCAAATAATCTTGCCGTCGGCAGCGGAATACGCGCGCAAATGTCCGTCAATCGATCCTGAGAATACCGCGCCCTTGATCGCCGTCACCGCCTGAGATTGCGCGGGGCTGCACGGGCGTCTTTCGCCGCAACCCGGTGGCGGCGTCTTCCAAAGAAGTCTTCCGTTGTTCACTTGGTAAGCCGAAATGCCGCCGCCCTGCGAGGGATCGGGCCCGCGCCCTTGAAAAGCCAGGTCGGATACCGCTACATAGACGTTCGTGCCGTCCGTGGCCGGTCCCCATTGCACACCGCCCAGCAAGCCTCCTACACCCGCACGCTTGTGCCAGAGCAGTTTCCCGCGTGCGTCGGGATTCACACCGTAAACAAGCCCCGTCTTCTGCCCTAGTATCAGAACGCGCTTCCTGCGCGGCAGCATTACCAGGATGGGCGATGCGCCAAGATCAAATTCCGGGACGCCCGGCTGCTCGCAACCGGCGGCTGGAGGATTACCGCACTCAATTTTGTAAACATCCTCCTTGTCGAATTGCGTGGACCACAATATCTTGCCGGTCTCGAGATCGAGCGCAACCACGGCGTCGCTGGTCTTGGTGTCCGGTTCCGAGTAATTGTCCCCGGTGCCCACGTATATTCTTTTCGCCTCAATATCAATTGTCGGGGCGGACCAAATCGCCATGCCCGAAGGCCCCATGATCGTCCGCCCATCCGCTGTTTTTCCCTGCGGCGCCGGAGTCTCCGCTGCCATATACGTCTGCCAAATCAGCTCCCCGGTCGCCGCGTCGAGCGCAACCACGCTGCCGCGAAACGTGCAGCACTCATAGCCAGGACGCCTCCGCGCCTGTTCCTCTCCCGACGACACCGGCACGTACAATTTCCCCTCGAAGTAACTCGGCGTTCCCGTAATCGTGGCGGCTGGATGGCTATCCGCTCGCGTGCGCCACAGGAATTTTCCGGAAGCCGCATCGAGCGCAAGGACCGCGCCGCCCGCGTCCCCGAAGAAAACCGCATCTGCCGAACCGGCCTTGCCGATCAACAAGCCGGAGCGAACCGCCTTGGGCTCGGTCGTCGCCCAGTAAGTGCAACCCGTCGCCGCATCGAGCGAGTACACGGTGCCATCATTTCCTCCCACGTATACTCTGCCGCCAAAAATCGCCGGCTGAGAGCGCACGATCTTCACATTCGGGATTCCAAATGCCCACTTCAGTTTCAGCCCCGGCACGCTCGCTGCGGAGAAGCCCGCCTGCATGGCGTCTTGATAGCGCCAAGTCGCCGGATTCGCGCCCCAACCTGCCCAAGCCGGAGCCCTCGCGGACAGTTTGCGAACGGCTACACATCGATTCGTCAGTTGCTCGGCAGGCACCGGCGTGGCAATTATTGCTTCCGAGTCTTGAGTTGTCGTACTTTGCGCAGTTGTCGCAGGAGCCTGATCCGACTGAGCAATAGCCTGAGTACTGAAAACCGCGGTTACCAAAGCTAAGGCGGCGATAAAAGTAAGGTAAGGATGCCTGCGTCTCATTATCTCTCCTGAAAAGAGCGGCTGTCCGCGAATTTCCCCAGCCGCGCCTAAATTGAAGGGTCCCCCAGAGAATTGTACTGAACTTCTCCGTGGTGCCATTCGATTTTAGAGCGCGCCATATCGGATGGATTACGCAGT
The DNA here is from genome assembly GCA_963702375.1 of uncultured Acidobacteriota bacterium. GTDB lineage: Bacteria > Acidobacteriota > Terriglobia > Acidiferrales > UBA7541 > Palsa-295. The sequence continues at coordinate 319,395 of CAVPCI010000007.1, read as the reverse complement.
AAAACTCGTCGTTAGTGCACGTGATCCACCTCGTTCCCAAGGGCCCAAACGCGTTGTTGGGCGCCGGGAGTTCGGTGTACACTGGCCGCCTTGAAGAGAGGTCAAATCCAAGCAGCGCCCGGAGGTGGTCATGGAACGTCGAAGCTTTTTGCAAGCTATAGGTATTTTATGTAGCGGCCTCGCGCTCCCAGGTGGGGAGCCACTATTTGCCGAAGATGCGACAGCGGGAGGTTGGCGCACCTTCGAAGTAACCACGCACGTGGAGGTTCTGAAGCCTTCCGGAGAGACCCGCGTCTGGGTTCCGGCGGCGCTCACGGGCAAGACGCACTTCCAGAAGACACTCTCGAATAAGTTCAGCGCCGACGGCGGCAAGGTGGGGATGATAAAGGGCAACAAGGACGACGATCTCGGAATCATCACCGCAACTTATCCGGCCGGTGTGAGACCGGTCCTGGCCGCCACTAGCATCGTCATGACAAAGGATTACACCGTCGATCTCTCCACACGCGCTAAAGGGCGAAAGCCAAGCCGCGACGAATTGGACTACTTCCTGCGTTCGACGAACCTGCTGCCTACTGACGGCATTGTGAAGACAACCGCGGACGAAATCACTAGTGGCTCCACAACCGATGTTGAAAAAGCCCGCGCGATCTATGAGTGGATCGTTGAGAACACAGTTCGAAATCCGAAAACGCGTGGCTGCGGCACTGGCGACATCCGTTTCATGTTGCAGACGAAAGACCTGAGCGGCAAGTGCGCCGATCTGAATGCACTTTACGTGGGACTGGCGCGCGCCGCAGGTCTACCGGCGCGTGACGCCTATGGTATCCGCGTCGCCAAGTCGGACCTGGGATACAAAAGTCTCGGAGCGTCATCGGAGAAAATTACGAAGGCACAACACTGCCGCGCTGAGGTCTACCTCAACGATCACGGCTGGGTTCCCGTTGATCCGGCCGATGTCCGCAAGGTCATTCTCGAGGAGCCACCCGGAAATCGTCCGCTGGATGACGATATGGTGAAGCGGGCCCGCGCCAGATTGTTCGGGTCGTGGGAAATGAACTGGATGGCGTACAATTTCGCCCATGATGTCTCGTTGCCCGGATCGCATGATAAGCCTGTGGCCTTTTTGATGTACCCGCAGGCGGAAACGGACGAAGGCCGCCTCGACAGTCTCAATGCCGACGTCTTCAAGTATGAGATTACGTCGCACGAGATTACGAACAAAGGCTGACGGTGCAATCGCATTCGCGAGAGTTTTTCGCAGCCTCTAACTTCGGAACCAAGAAGGATTTGCCATCGTCACCAATCTGGTAGTGCCCAAAACGGGCGGCATGAACACGACCAAAGTAACCGTGGTCAAGTGGCTCAAAAATGAGGGCGACGCCCTCAAGCAAGGTGAGCCGGTCGTTGAACTGGAAACCGAAAAAGTGAGCTACGAGCTGGACGCCCCGATTGCGGGCACCCTGTTGAAAATTGTTACTCGCGAGCCGGCAGAAATAGACGTCGGCGGGCTGCTCGGGTACATCGGCCAGCCGGGAGACAGGGTCCCCACATCGTAATCTCTCGAAGTCCGGAGGAATTCGTATGGCCACACAGAATGGGCTTGGGAAAGAACGGCTGATCTGGATGTACACGCAGATGTGCCGCATCCGCGAATTCGAGGAACGGGTGAAGCGCACCTTTGTGGAACATCCTGGCACCATTCGCGGCCACGCGCATCTCGGCGATGGCGCGGAAGCGAGCATCGTCGGCGCGCTGGCCACGCGCCATGAAAGCGATCTGGTGATGCCGAGCTATCGTTGCCACGGTTACCCGCTGGTGCTCGGCACGCCGGCCCGCTCGCTCATGGCCGAAATTTATCAGCGCAAGGATGGCATCTGCAAAGGTTTCGGCGGCTCGATGCACTTGGCCGATCCCGCGCACCACTTTCCGACCGCTTCCGGCATCATCGGGCAGGGAATCGCGCACGCCGCTGGGGCTGCCTACGCCGCGCAGGTGAAAAAGACAGGCCAAGTTGTGTATTCTTTCTTCGGCGATGGCTCATCGAAGCAGGGCGCGTTCCACGAAACGCTGAATCTCGCCGCCGTCTGGAAACTCCCCGTCGTCTTCGTGCTCGAAAATAACGAATACCAGGCCTACACCCACGTAGCGCTGGAAGACGCCAACGCCATGGCCGGCGACCCTCTCTCGCAAAAAGCGAAAGCCTTCAGCATTCCCGGCGAAACGGTCGATGGCACCGACGTCCTAAGAGTTTACGAAGTAGTTGGCAGGGCCGCCGAACGCGCGCGGGCAGGACAAGGCCCGAGCCTCGTCGAGTCGAAGTTTTACCGGTTCAGCCCGCACGGAAACGCCATCACCGTTCCGCCGGTACCCACTCAATTTCAGGAGCACGAATCGATCGAGGTGTACGGCAGGAAACCCGAGTTCGAGGCCGCCCAGAAAAACGATCCGATCGCCAAGTTCCGGGCCGTCCTCATCGGCAATGGCACTTTCACCGAAGCCGAAGCGAAACGGATCGAAGATGGTGTCCGCGCGGAAATGGAAGAAGTGGTGAAATTCGCGCTCGCCAGTCCGCTGCCGGCGCCCGAAGATGCCCTGAATTACGTCTGGGCGTAAAGCTTCATAGAGAGAAGGAGACCTTATGCCGCGCGAAATGATGTTTGCCGAAGCGATTGCCGTGGCCATCACCGAAGAAATGCAGCGCGATCCGAACGTCGTTTTCTACGGCCAGAACATGGCCATGACGGATCGCGATCCCTTCGTCAAGAAATTCGGCAAGGATCGCGTGCGAATCACTCCGATCTCGGAGACCGCGGAACTCGGCATCGCCATCGGCGCGGCCATGTCCGGCCTGCGGCCCGTCGTCGAGCTGTACATGAGCGAATTCATGCTCGTGGCGTTCGATGAAGTGGTCAACGAAGCTCCGCGGCTGCGCTATATGTCCGGCGGCCAAGTGAAGGTGCCAACTGTTTTCAAGGCGGGCTTCGGCTTCGCCGCAGGCTGGGCCGGCCAGCACTCCAATTGCATTTACGGCATGATGATGGGCGTTCCAGGCTTGAAAGTCGCACTCCCCTCGAACGCCGCCGACGCGCTGGGCCTGATGAAGTCCGCGATTCGCGACGACAATCCGGTGATCTATTTGCACCACTACATGCTCATGCTCGACAAAAGTCCCGTTCCCGATGGCGACTATCTAGTTCCATTCGGTGTGGCGGACGTAAAGCGCCTGGGCAAAGACGTCACCATCGTGGCCACCGCGTGGATGGTAAAGAAATCTCTGCTAGCCGCCGAAATGCTGGCCAAGGAAGGCATCAGCGCCGAAGTAATCGATCCGCGCACCGTGGCGCCGCTGGACGTGAAGACTATCGTCGAATCCGTGAAAAAAACTGGCCGCCTTGTGCTGGTCGATCAGGCCCCGCGCCATTCTTCGGCTGCCGTGGTGATCGCCGGAGAAATTGCCGATCAGGGATTCAAATATCTCAAGGCGCCGGTGAAGATGGTCACGGCTCTCGACACGTCCGTCCCTTACAGCGAGCCGATGGAAAGTTTCGTTCTGCCCAGCGAGCAGAAAATTGTCGACGCGGTAAAATCTGTGTTAGCAGTGCACGCTGCGGCGGTCTGAACCTTCCACTTTCGAGAGGAGTCGAATTGCGCAACCGTCCCATTGGAATTGTTCTTCTCCGCGCGGGCTTGATTGTTGCGTTCTTCGCGGCGTTTGTATCCGCCGCCGCGGCTCAGACCTTCACGAAAGCGATACCTACCCCCGCGGATTGGGCCGCCGTCGCCAAGCTCCCGGATTTCACCGGCGTTTGGGAAATTCCCTTGGGAGGACCGGCTGCTCGGGTCACCGATCCCGCCGTCGGCGTACCGCCCCGCCGCTTGGCTCCGCTCTCGCTTACACCTGAATACGAAGCCAAAAGAAAAGATTTGATGGCGCACGCAGATCAGGACAACCAGTCCGCCAACTGCCTGCCTCCCGGCATGCCCGGCATCATGGCGCAGCCGTATCCGCTGGAATTTCTGCTCACGCCCGGCCAGGTTACGATCGTGGTCGAAGCGTATTCCGAGACCCGCCACATCTACACCGACGGGCGCCCACTGCCGGATGATCCCGACCCAACCTTTTTCGGCACCTCCATCGGCCACTGGGAAGGCGACACGCTTGTCGTCCGCACCGTGGGTTTTTCCCCGCAGACGGAAATCGAGCCGCACGTCCTGCACAGCGACAAAATGAGCATCCTCGAAAAATTCCGCCTCCTCGATCCCAACACCATGAGCATCGAAACCACGGTCACCGATCCGGAGGCTCTCACCGCTCCTTATGTGACGAACCGCACCCTGAAACGGCATCGCAATTGGACCATTGCGGAATACATCTGCGAGCAGAACAATCGGAATTACGTGGATAGAAGCGGCAAGGCGGGAATCAATCTGACGGTTCCAACGGACGCGTCGCCCGCGCCAAAGTAAAATTACCGGACTCGAATCGCGGAGGCTGCAAAAGCATGAAACCAACAAACAAGTACGCAGTGCTGGCGGCCATCGTGTTTTCCGGCCTGGTGGCAGCGACTGCGGCCGCTGCGGCTGCGCATCACGGCTTCGCCGTGTTCGACACCTCCAATCAGAAAAACATCACCGGCACCGTGCACGAATTCCAGTGGACGAACCCTCACACCTGGGTTTGGCTTGATGTGACCAATGACAAAGGCGGCGTCGACACCTACGGCTTCGAAGGAATGAGCCCGAATTATTTGGAGCGTCGCGGCTGGACCAGAAAAACTCTCAAGCCCGGCGACACAATCACCGTCACCTATTTCCCGCTTAAGAATGGCGACAAAGGCGGCAGCTTCTTGATCGGCAAGCGCCCCAACGGCGAAGAGTTGCGCATGTTCATCACCTCCCCCACCGAAGATCACTAGCCCCAGCGTCGTGTGGAGTGCGGTGGCTTGCCACCGCTGCCTGCCGGGCCCGGGCGTGCTCCTCGCTGCGAATGATCGTCTCGGTCACGGCGCAGAGAAAGCAGAAGCCCTTTAGCTACGTAGGGCATGCGATGTCCCGCACTCTACAAGCACCTGGGCAAAAAGTAGGCACTCCCCGTTTCGGTATGATATCCTCTGTGGGTTTTCACACTCAAGTACGCAGGACGACGCCACACTAAGCGTAGGCCGCTCTTCGATTTTTTCTGACGGCCCGTGCCCGACTGTGCCTCCAGCGTCCTCGTCCGATGAGCACTGAGGATGGCCACCAAAATGTCGAGCCCAGCCGCGATACCGAAGACAACCGAGTTGCGCCTCGCGCACTCTCCCGATAGCGACGATGCTTTCATGTTTTACGCGCTCGCCACGGGAAAAGTGCGCCTTCCCGGAGTGAAATTCACGCACATTCTCTCCGATATCGAATCGCTCAATCAGGCTGCGAACGAGGAAAAGTACGATGTCACCGCCCTCAGCTTTTACGGCTACGCATTCGTCGCCGATAAATACGTGCTGCTCGATTGCGGCGCGAGTTTCGGCGAAGGCTATGGACCGATCGTCGTCGCCTCGCATCCCATCAAGAAAAACGATCTCGCGGGACGCAAAATCGCCGTTCCGGGCACTCTCACCACTTCTTATCTCGCGCTGAAGCTCTTCGAGCCGAATGTGGAAACCGTCACCATGCCTTTCGATAAGATTCTGGACGCGGTTCAGGCCAAGGAAGTCGAAGCGGGCCTGCTGATCCACGAAGGGCAGTTGCTTTTCTCGCAAATTGGATTGCACCGCGTGGTGGATCTGGGACAGTGGTGGCACGAATCCACCGGCTTGCCGCTTCCCTTGGGCGCCAATGCGATTCGCCGTCAGCTCGGGCCGGAGATGGGCCTCCAGGTTGCTCGCGTGATTCGCGACAGCGTCAGCTACGCGCTCGAACATCGCGAGCCGGCCGTCGAGTACGCGTTGCAGTTTGCGCGCGATATGGATCCGATTCTCGCCGACAAATTTATCGGCATGTACGTGAACAGCCGCACCCTCGACTACGGCGAAGAAGGGCGCCGTGCCGTCAGCGAGCTGCTCGCCCGCGGAGCGGCTGTAGGCCTCGTGCCCTCATCTTTCAAAGTAGAATTCCTCTCCGCAGCCGCCTAAGCCTTCGCTGTCGTAGGGGCACAGCATGCTGTGCCCGGCAAACATACTTGGCTACATGTCCACCATCTGCCTCGCACCTCTTGTAGCGCCGTCATTCCGAGCGGAGTGTCCCGCGTCTTTGGTTTTGCGCGAAGCGCCGGGACGCTCAGTCGAAGAACCTCTCTTCGCCGTGAACAGGGCCGAGACCCCAGCCATCGACCCTCATCCTCTCGCGTCGAAGTCATATGGAGTGCGGCGGCTTGCCGCCGCTGTTCGCCGCCCGGGCTTGCCCGGGCGTGCTCCTCGCATTCCGCACGCGGCACCCACTCCGAACTATTGACGCCGAGCCAATTTCCACGGACCATGGTTGGTCGTGAAACTGGGGGGGGTGGATGGATCGCATTCTTTCCACTTACATGTACGCGCACCAGCCGCTCGCGCCCGCGCTGCTTGCATCAGTCGCTCACGCTGGCATTCGTAACCTCGAGATTTTCTGCGCAGCCTCGCACTTCAACTATGGCGATCCTCAAGCGGCGCGCGAGCTCGCAAATTCTCTGGATGAATACCGCCTGACGCTGCATTCGCTGCACGCGCCCGCGGATCGCGACGCCGCGGGAGGAAGGGCCGGCGGCGTCACCATCTCCATCGCCGATCCGGAGCGCATTCGGCGCATCGAAGCCGTCGACGAAATGAAGCGCGCGATCGACATTGCCGAAAGGATTCCGTTCCGCTATTTCGCGCTGCATCTCGCTACCGGCCGCCAGGCGGCCGATCCGCGCAAGCTCGATGCGGCATTCAACTCGCTCGAGCATTTGGCGATATTCGCGAAAGAGCGAGGCGTCACTGTCGCCCTACAAAATACTCCCAACGAGCTTGGCTCCCCTTCTTCCTTGGCGCAGTTCATCAAGGAAACGCACCTGCACAATGTCGTCTTCTGCTTCGATATCGGCCACGCGCACATCGAAGGCGGCGCCATCGAGGGCTATCACCTCATGCGCGACCGCATCGCGTACGTCCACGTCCACGATAATCACGGCGAAAGAGACGAGCACCTGCTGCCCTACGAAGGCACCATTGACTGGGACGCGGCGCTCGCCGGATTCGCCGCCGCGCCCGAACCGCTGCCTCTTGTGCTGGAACTGAAAGAAACCGCTCCCGGCACGCCCACGCTGGACCAGATTCGCGCGGTCTTCGACAAGCTGGAAAACCATCTCGACGAAAAGGGCGTCGGCGTGGCCCCCAATTGACCTCTTCAAACTAAACATGACCCAGGAAGCCGAAGCAGCCCTTCCCATAATTTCCATCGAACGCGCCCAGCAGCACATCGGACGCGTCGTACAAATTCGCGGCTGGCTGTACAACTTGCGCGAATCGGGCAAACTCTTGTTTCCAATTTTTCGCGATGGCACCGGCGTGATCCAGGGGGTCGTCTCGCAGAAGGAGCGTCCCGAGGCCTTCAGCGCGCTCAAGGGATTGCCCCAGGAATCGAGCGTGATCGCAAGCGGCACCATTCAAGCCGAGCCCCGTGCGCCGGGCGGCTGCGAAATTCACATCGCCGGGATCGAAGTAGTGCAGCGCGTTTCGGAATTGGAGCCGTACCCCATCCAGCTAAAAGAGCACGGGGTAGATTTTCTTCTCGATCGCCGGCACCTCTGGATTCGCACGCCCCGCCAAGCCTCCATCTTGCGGATTCGCGCGGAAGCGATTCGCGCCGCGCGCAATTTCATGGATGCCGAGGGTTACACCCTGACGGATGCCCCGATTTTCACGCCCGCGGCGTGCGAAGGCACCACCACTCTTTTTGAAGTGAACTACATTGACGATCAGAAGGCCTATCTTACGCAATCCGGCCAGCTCTATGTGGAAGCCACAGCCGCCGCGCTCGGAAAAGTCTATACATTTGGTCCCACATTCCGCGCTGAAAAATCGAAAACGCGCCGCCATCTCACGGAATTCTGGATGCTCGAGCCCGAGGCCGCTTACTCGCATCTCGAGGACATGATGAACCTTGGCGAAGCCCTCGTCAGCGCCATGGTTCAAGGGGTGGTGCGGAATCGCGAACGCGAATTGGCCACGCTGGGCCGCGATGTTGCAAAACTCGCGAAGATCGCACCGCCGTTCCCCCGCATCACCTACGACGAAGCCGTCGAGGTTTTGCAGAAGTCTGGAAATCCGGCGAAGTGGGGCGACGATTTCGGCGGCGACGAAGAAACTCTGATCTCCAAGCAATTTGAAAAGCCGGTGATTATTCACCGCTACCCCGCGGCAATGAAAGCCTTCTACATGGCCACTGATGCGGCGCGTCCCGATCTCGCGCTCAGCTTTGACGTGATTGCTCCCGAGGGCGGCGGAGAAATCATCGGCGGCGGCGAACGCCAGTCGAGTTACGAGATCCTGCTGCGCCGCATTCGCGAAAGCAATTTGCCGGAGGACGCCTTTCAGTGGTATCTCGACCTGCGCCGCTACGGCAGCGTCCCGCACGCCGGCTTCGGACTGGGGCTGGAACGCACCGTCGCGTGGATTTGCGGTACAGAGCACATCCGCGAAGTCATCCCCTTCCCACGCATGCTTTATCGCGTCTATCCTTAGCCGGGCCAGTTTCAAGGTTTGGGGCAAACAAAACATCCGAATCGGCGGGTGAACGATGCGGAGCGGCAAGCTCGTTTTTCGTCAGGGCACAATTTCCTGTCTGAACGTGTGGAACAGAATCCTAATCGCGGCGGTCATGAGTTGGTCATACTCTGTGACTTTGGGACTGCTCTTCGCTATTGCGGTTTCCGGAAGTTACTCGCTGAGAGCTCTATTGCTACCGGGTGTCGTTCCGGTTGCTCTGACTGGCAGCACGGTGGTAACAATTGCGATAACCCCGGTGGCAGTCTGGTCCGTCAGAACGCGAGCGAGGAACTTGTGGTTCTATGGGCCGATTCTCTGGATCGGATTGGCCGCCTACATTGTCTTTGCAATCCCGAAGGCTGGCCATTACGGTCCCTATGGTCTGCTCTGTTTGGCTGTTCTGGGCCTAGTTGTCCTTGGGCTTATCCCACCGAGATGACGAAGAGGGCCACGTCATTCCGAGCGGAGTGTCCCGCGCCTTTGGTTTTGCGCGAAGCGCCGGGACACGCAGTCGAGGAATCTCTCTTGGACGCAAACAGGGAAGGGAACGCCGCAAGCGAGCCGAAGGCGTTCGCTAAAAGCCTTCGCACCGCCGAGCGCAAAACGCGCAAATCCTATGCCCGATAAAATCCGCATCATCGGCGTACCGATGGACCTGGGCGCAAGCCGTCGCGGGGTGGACATGGGCCCGTCGGCGCTGCGCGTCGCCGGGCTACAAACGCGCCTCAAACAGCTAGGCCGCCAGGTGGAAGATATCGGCAACGTCCCCGTGCCGCAACCCGAAGAGCAGCACTACGGCGACAAAAGCGCGAAATACCTAGCCGAAATTGTCGAGACATGCAAGGGCTTGGCTGAGACCCTTCGCAAGACGCTCGACGAAGGCTTGATTCCGCTGATTCTCGGCGGCGATCATTCCATCGCCGTGGGAACTACGGCGGGTGTCGCCGATCATTTCAACGCGCAATCCAAGCGCATTGGGATGATTTGGCTGGACGCGCACGGAGATATGAACACGCCGGAGTCGTCGCCTTCCGGCAACGTCCACGGAATGCCGCTCGCATCGATCATGGGTTTTGGGCCGCCGCAACTCGTCGGTCTGGCCAGCATCAAGCCGATGGTCGAGTCGCGCAACGTCGTGTTAGTCGGTATTCGCGAATTGGATTCGAAAGAGCGCCGCTTCGCCAAGGAATCGGGCGTGCACGTTTTCACCATGCGCGATATCGACGAGCGCGGCATGCGCGAAGTGATGGCCGAGGCGCTGCGTTTTGCCGGGGACGATACGGCCGGCATCGCCGTCAGCTTGGATATGGATTTCGTCGATCCATCGGACGCGCCCGGCGTCGGCACGCCGGTGCGCGGAGGCGCAACGTATCGCGAGGCGCATCTGGCCATGGAAATGATTGCCGATAGCCATTCGATGGTTTCGTTCGAGCTGGTCGAAATTAATCCCGTGATCGATCTGCACAACGCCACAGCGCTTCTAGGAGTCGAACTCGTTCTCTCCGGTCTAGGCAAGAAAATTTTGTGAGCGTCGCAAACAAGAAAGTGATCTCTCGATGAACTCTACGAAGCGGTTGCGTGTGGGCGTGTTTTTTGGGGGCCGGTCGGGCGAGCACGAAGTTTCACTCGCCTCGGCTGCGTCGGTAATCCGCGCGCTTGATCCGGAAAAATATGAGGCGGTGCCGATCGGCATCACCAAAGAGGGCCGCTGGCTGGCGGGCGCGCCCGCGCAGAAAATGCTGAGCGAGGTGCTGAAGTGCGGCGAGCCGGTTTGGCTTCCGCCAGATCCCACCGGGGCGGCCCTGGTGCCGGTTGCTTCGACCGCGCAGCACTCGAGCATCGCATTGGACGTGATTTTTCCCGTGCTGCACGGCACATTCGGGGAAGACGGCACGGTGCAAGGTCTGCTCGAGCTGGCTGGCCTGCCGTACGTAGGCGCGGGCGTGCTCGCTTCGTCGGTCGGCATGGACAAGGATGTGCAGAAGCGCCTTTTCGAATATGAGGGAATACCGATCGTTCCATTCGTTGCGGTGCACCGCTCGGAGTGGGAACGCGAGCGCGCGAAAGTACTGCGCACCATTAAGAAAGAATTCAAGTTTCCAGTATTCGTGAAGCCCGCCACGCTTGGCTCGTCCGTCGGAATGTCGCGAGTGAAAACCGTGAAGGAGTTGCCTGCGGCGATTGATTTAGCGGCGGAATTTGCGCTGAAGATAATGGTTGAACGCGCCGTGACGGCGCGCGAAATTGAAGTTTCCGTTCTCGGCAACGACGATGTGCGCGCTTCGGTGCCGGGAGAAATTTTGCCGCATCGCGAATTCTACGATTACACCGCGAAATATCTGGAAGAGGGAACTCGTCTGCTGATTCCCGCCCCGCTGACGAAGAAGCAGGTGCGCACATTTCAGGAATACGCAGTGCGCGCGTTCCGCGCCATCGAAGGCACGGGCCTGGCACGATGCGATTTTTTCCTAGAGCGCCGCACCGGGAAAATTTTCATCAACGAACTGAATACCATTCCCGGCTTCACCTCCATCAGCATGTACCCGAAAATGTGGGAGGCATCCGGCCTGCCGTATCCGAAACTCATTGACCGGCTGATCGAGCTGGCGTTCGAACTTCACCGCGAAAAGGCCCGCACCAAGTACTCGATCGAGCTCCCCGAAGGAGCGGCCGGCGCCCTCGACGCATAGCGATCGGCAGGGCGCGGGTCACGGAGAATCCTTCTAAATTGACCTATATTGCTGCATGGAATCCTTCAAGTTTGACGCATAAAATCCTTCTAGCTAGAAACAGTTAGCGGTTCAAAACCGCCCGTTAACGGCCCCTAACCGGTCCTACGGAGACGGAAAATGCGCCGGGGTCGACGCCCTCCAAAACCCGCGCCGGAGGGTCTCAGGCGCCTCCCTTTTCGCCGAGCGGGGACTGTGCGCCGGGCTCGCGCTTGACACGCCGGCGGTGCCTCATTAAACTAACCGGTTAGTTGAATAATACTCTGCCATTTTTGAGGAGGGAGTCCGATGGAATATCGCCGGCTGGGGAAAAGTTCGTTGGTGGTCTCCGCCATGGGCTTGGGCTGCATGGGAATGTCGCAGTCCTACGGCACGCCCGACGACGCGGAGTCTGTGGCGACGATTCATCACGCCATCGACCGCGGGATCACCATGCTGGATACGGCGGACATGTATGGCGGCGGCAAAAACGAAGAGCTGGTTGGGGCGGCGATTGCGAAACGGCGCAACGAAATAATTCTGGCGACGAAATTCGGAAACATGCGCATGCCGGATGGACGTTTCCTGGGAGTGAATGGGAAACCCGAGTACGTGCAGAGCGCCTGCGAGGCGTGTCTGAAGCGCCTGAATATTTCCACCATCGACCTTTTTTATTTGCACCGCGTGGATACGAACGTGCCGATCGAGGAAACCATTGGCGCGATGGCGCGGCTGATCGAACAGGGAAAAGTCCGCTACATCGGTCTTTCGGAAGCCGGCGCGAAAACAATTCGGCGCGCGCACGCGACGTATCCCATCACCGCGCTTCAGAGCGAGTTCTCGCTTTGGACGCGCGACCTCGAAGCGGAAATTTTGGGCGTGTGCCGCGAACTGGGGATCGGCATCGTCCCATACAGCCCGCTGGGCCGCGGATTTCTGACGGGGAAGGTGAAAAAGAACGACTTTGGGGACCGCGATTTCAGGCGGATGTCTCCGCGTTTTCAAGGCGAGAACTTTCAGAAAAATCTGGAAATTGTGCAGCGAGTGGAGGAGATGGCCGCCGAGAAACATTGCACCCCAGCGCAACTGGCACTGGCGTGGGTATTGGCAAAAGGAAAAGACGTGGTGCCGATCCCGGGAACGAAGCGACGGAAATACATCGACGAAAATCTGGTGGCCCTGGAAATTTCGCTTACAGCGGCGGATTTTGCGCGGCTTGACGGAATCGCTCCTCCCGGAGTTGCGGCCGGCGCGCGGTATCCGGACGAGTACATGAACCGGCTGGGGCTGTGAAATCAATCATGCGACGCGGACGTAGAAAAGTACAAGACCCGGCGATGGCTCGGCGAATTCTGGCCGCGGCCGAGCGGCAATTTGCAGCGCAGGGGCTGGCGGGCGCGCGAACGGAGGAAATCGCCGCCGCAGCACACGCGAACAAAGCGATGCTCTACTACTACTTCGGAAATAAGCGCCGCCTGCACCGCGCCGTGCTGGAAAATCTTTTGCGGCAGTTGCGGGTGGGAGTGCTCGCGCCTCCCGTCAGGGAGCTTTCTCCGGGGGACGAATTTTTCGGCTGCGTGAACGGGTACTTCGATTTTCTGGCGACGCATCCGAACTATCCGCTCTTGGTTCAGCGGGAAGCGATGGAATCGCGCGACGAGTTTCAGTGGATGGCGCGGGAATATTTCCGTCCGCTGCACCAGCGGCTGGCAAACACGGTGAAAAAAGCGATTGAGGCGGGTGAATTTCGCGAGATGGACGCCGATCAGACAGCCATGATCGCGCTGGGAATCACCACTTCCTATTTCGCCGCGGCTAGCATTATGAGCGACGTGGTACAACGCGATTTGCTCACGCCGGAGGCGGTGGAGGCGCGCAAGCGCGCGGTGCTTGATTTTCTACGTCACGCGGTGGCTCGCGAAGGATCCCTGGCGCGATGAAGACCCTGAAAACACTGGGAATTATCGGCGTGGTATTTCTTATCGCGCTGGCTTTCTACATTTTCAGCACGCCGCACGGCTCGGAGATTCCGCTCACTGGAATTGTAGACGGCAACGAGGTGATCGTAAGCCCTCAAATCACGGGACGCATCGTGAATCTCACTGTGGATGAAGGTTCTGAGGTGAAAAAAGGCGATCTGCTGGCAGAACTCGATCCTAAGGAACTGGAGGCGAGCCTAGCGGCCGCCAAGGCCAACGTGGCGAGCCTCGAAGCGCAAGTGAGCGAGGCGAACCATAACTATTCCATGACGGACGACCAGACGGGAGCTTCGCTGAAGCAAGCCGAGGCCATGCTGACATCAACGCACGCGCAGCTCGATCAGGCCCGCGCCAATCTGTGGCGCGACCAGACGGACCACGACCGCATGATGAAACTCTTCGAGAGCGGAGTGGAATCGGCTCAGGACCGCGACCACGCGGACGCCACTCTTCGAGCTTCGCAGGCGAACGTGAAGTCGCTCGAAGATTCCGTAAACGCTCAGGAAGCGGCCCTCGGTGTGGCGAAGGCGAACCGCAAACAAGTAGACGTGCGCGGCAGTGAAATCGCCACGACCATTGCGCAACTGGAGCAGGCGCGAGCCGCAGCAGCCGAAACGGCGACGCAACTGGGATACATGAAAATTTACGCGCCGCTCGATGGCGTCGTCTCCGTGCGCGTGGCGAAGCAAGGCGAGGTGGTGGCGCAGGGGTCGCCGATCGTGGTGATCGTGGACGTGGATCACCTGTGGGTACGCGCGGACGTGGAGGAAAGCTACATCGATTCGGTGCGGTTCGGGCAAACGCTGCACGTGAGGCTTCCCTCGGGGACAATGCTGCAGGGGCAAGTCTTTTTCAAGGGAGTTGAAAACGACTTCGCCACGCAGCGGGACGTGAGCCGCACGAAACGCGATATCAAGACTTTCGCGATCAAAGTGTCGCTGCCGAAGGACGACGGAAGATTATTCACAGGCATGACGGCGACGGTGCTGCTGCCTCCGCGAGAAAAGAAGAGCTGGTTTGCTTGGCTGTAGCGCCGCGCGAGCAACGAGGCAGGACCGTCAAAAACGGTGGCAAGACGGCACTCAGCATTGCGTGGGCTTACCGGTCGGGAAGCGCTTACACCGAAGAGAGGTTCTTCGACTGCGCGTCCCGGCGCTTCGCGCAAAAGCAAAGGCGCGGGACGCTCCGCTCAGAATGACCCGATTAGCAACGCGGTTTCGCTTGAGCGAGGCGACAGCAGCGGCGTCCGGCCCGAGAAGCTGTCATAAATGGCGAGGCAACGCCAAGCATGTTTGCCGGGCACAGCATGCTGTGCCCCTACGAAGAGCGAAGCGTATGCGCGGCGGGCACAAACGTAAGAGAAAAGCAGATCCCTCGACTGCGTCCCGCGCCCGCGAAAAGCGCGGGAAAGGCAGAAACGCGCGGGACTTCGCTCGGGATGACGGCGATTAGTTGCAGCGAGGGTTGGAGGAAATTACGAGCACTTCTGTGAACGCGATTGAAGTGGAACACATGGTGAAGAAGTTCGGAGAGTTCACGGCGGTGAACGACGTGAGCTTTACGGTGGCGCGCCGGGAAATTTTCGGATTGCTGGGACCGAACGGTGCGGGGAAGACCACGCTGATACGCATCATGACCACGCTTACGCCGCCTACGTCCGGGGTGGCGCGGATCGATGGTCACGACATCCGCACGGACCCGAACGGCGTGCGAAATGTGCTCGGCGTGATCCCACAGGCGTTTACGTCCGACCCGGAACTGACGGCCAAGGAAAACATGGTGATTCACGCCAAGCTGTACAGCGTGCCGGCGGAAAAGCGGGATGCGCTGATCGATCAGCTGCTCGAATCAGTGGAGCTGTTGCAATTCCGCGACGCGCTAGTGGGCACGTTTTCCGGCGGCATGCGGCGACGGCTGGAAATCGCGCGCGGCCTGGTCCATTCGCCGAAGATCATGTTTCTGGACGAGCCGACGACGGGGCTCGATCCCGTCTCGCGGACGCACGTGTGGGAGATGATTCGCAAGCTGCGCGACAAATCCGACCTGACGATTCTCCTCACGACGCATTACATGGACGAGGCGGACAAGCTGTGCGACCGCATCGCCATCGTGGACCACGGCAAGCTGGCAGCGCTGGATACGCCGACGCGGCTGAAGGACAACATTCCGGGGACGGAAATCGTGGAGGCCGAATTCGAGAACCCGCCGGCGGACTGGGACCAGCAACTCCTGGGTTTGGCCGGCGAGACCGGCGTGACGGACCATGATGGCGTCGTCCACATTACGACAAACAATGGTCCGGCGACGGTGGCGGCACTGATGGACTTGTCTCGCGCAAGCAACGTAAAGGTTAAAAGAGTCTCTGTGCAGAGCACGACGCTGGACGATGTGTTTTTGCATTACACGGGGACGGCGTTGCGCGACGAGCCCGCGAAGACATTTCAGGCACCGAATCCGTTTTCGAGGCCGCAGAGGTGAAAGACGAAGCGAGGCGCGCAGCATACGGTGCCCGTACGAAGAACACAATGCGTGGCCGAGCGGCAGCGGGGCTGGTGCTGACATCGAAGAGAGGTCCTTCGACTGCGTCTCGCGCCGCGCCCTAACCGCGCGAAGAAAAAAGCGCGGGACTCCGCTCAGGATGACGTGGTTCGCGGTGCGTTCCTGCTGAGACCGAGATGGACGTTGAGGCGAGTCGAGTTGCTAAGAAGGGGATGAGGACGGATGAAGCTGGGGCGATTTTCGGCGTTGATTGAGCGGGACATGCGGAAGTTTTTCCGCAGCCCGGCGCTGATGCTGAGCTCGCTGATTTTTCCGCTAGTGCAGCTGGTGGTGCTGGGCTACGCGTTTGGGGGAAAGATCCAGGGAGCCACGCTGGGGTTCGTCGACGAGGATCACTCCGTGCAGTCGCGGCACGTGGAGGAAATGTTCGACGGAGTCGCCGCCGGCCCGAAAACGTTTCGTGTGATTCGCTACGATTCGCTGCCGCGCGCGATGGACGATCTGCGGACGGGTTTCGTCCGCGGGATTGTGGATATCCCACACGATTTTTCGCGCCGCTACTATCAGCACGACCGGCCGCGCGTGGTCTTTACGGAGGACAACAGCGACCAGTTCATATCGAGCTCGCTGCTCGAGCGAGTGCAGGAGATGACGACGCAACTGAACACCGCGGACGTGCAGCCGCGCCTGGACAGCCAAGTGGATCTTAATGTGGTGGAGACGTATCCCTACATCGAGTACATCAAGTATTTGCTGGCCGGGTCGACGGCGATGGGAATTTTCATCACGGCGATGATCGGAGGCGGCATCACGTATATCGACGACAAAATGCGCGGCCTGCACGAGGGATATTTGCTGACGCCGATCACCAAGATGGAGCTGATCGGCGGGCTGATCGGAGCGGGGACGCTGAAGGCGTTCATGGCGGGAATGTCGCTGGTGATCATCGGAGGACTGATCGCGGGAATCGAGCGAATTTGGGATCCGGTGCGGCTGATTTATTTGGCGCTGGTGGTTTTTGTGGCGTCGGTGGCGATGATCAGCCTGATGTTTTTGGTGATGGTGCGCGTGGACGATCCGCTGGTGCCGCGGGCGATTTTCGGCGTGCTGAACATGCTGCTCTTCTTTCCTTCCGGCGCGGTGTATCCGACCGAGGCATTTCCTTCGTGGCTGCGCTGGATTTCGGTAATCGATCCGTTCACGTATACGGTGCATGCGCTGCGTAATCTGACGGTGAAGAACACGGGCTTCGCGGGAATCTATACGGACGTGCTGATTCTCGGCGGCTTCTCGGCTATCATGGTTGCCAGTTGTGTTGCGCTGTTCAAGCGCCAACTGTAGCCGCGAGGGATACCTGTGGGACTGCTGGACGCGACCGAGGAACATCCGCCATCAAAGGCTCTGCGCTACGTGATCACCGCCCTGGTATTTTTGGGGCTCATCGGCGGGACCGTCTGGTGGATGCTGCGGTTTCACGCCGAAAAGGTGACCATCCACCATTTTATGGAAGCCGTGGTGACCGGAAACATGCAGCGGGCCTATCAAATCTGGCAACCCGCGCCGTCCTATTCGTTCGACGATTTCGTGAAGGATGATTGGGGGCCAGACGGTTACTACGGGCCGGTAAAAAGTTACCAGATCAAGAAGGCGGAGATACCGAGGGGAGGATCGTCATCCGCGGAGATTACCGTGGAAATCAGTCCTTACTCACCTTTTCCGCCGAGCGACGACCCGATCAAGGAAAGTAAAACCAAAGAAATTGTGTTGTGGGTCAATCTGAAGAATCAGTCGATCAGCTTTCCGGCCGACTAGCGGAGTTATTGGCCTTCCACGCGGGCTTCATCCACCAACATCACGGGAATATCGCCGCGCACCGGATAGACGCGACGGCACGTGGCGCATTTCAGGCCTTGCTGATCCGCCGTGGGCGTTACAGGCGTTTTGCAGAGCGGGCAAACCAGAATATCGAGAAGTTCCTTGGCGACGGTCATGCTTACTTATCTCCCTTTCCGCTTGGCGATGTTGGTATCAGTGTAGGCCTTGTGCGGGCATGATGGAAAGTTTTTCAGGTTAATTCGGACGCTTTGAAAATCAATTGGCCTCTCCACTCCGCACTTGATTGCAATTCCACCGGCCAGACGGCGACGATCTGCGACCCCTGATAAATTCGCTCGAAGCCGTCCTCCGATTCGGAGACGGTTTCAATCGGAGCGATCCAAAAATTTCGGGCGGAGGGTGCTTCGAGAGAAACGGCAACATGTTGCCATTCGTCAACCACGCGCAGGGGCTCGCCGCCCGGCACGGCGGCCGCCCAGCGCAGGGGATAGCGACGTCCGTTGGATTCGAAATAGCGATCAGGCGTTGAGGGAGCGAGGAAATTCACGACCACCTCGATGCCGACGTTGACGGTGGCGGCGCCGGGAGCGTGGCGGCGGACTACGACGTCGCAAACAATGCCGAAGCCATCGGGCGTGGAGCTGAACGACAGCATTTTTTCCGAAGGCCAATCGGCGCTTTCCTCCGAAGCGAAAGAAACTCGCGCAGGGGAGAGCTCGACGACGCGGTGGATTCCTCCAGCGAGCGCAGCGTCTTCTTCGAGTTGCAATGCGGCGCAGTCCTGAAAAGTCTTGTCCCGGGCAAAAAGGAGGAGGCGGAAGGAATTTCTGGGCCAGCGGTCGTAATGGAGGAAACGCTCGAGGCCTTCTTCTTTGGCGCGCGATTGTTCGTGGATGGAAAGCGAGTCCGCGGCGCGCTTTGTCCCGAGGCTTCGGAGGCGGGCGTGGTAGCTTTCCGGACGGCGCGCGAGCGAATTGATCAGAGCTACGTTTGGCGCGCGAAAGTCGATCGCGCTAACAGTGGCAGCGTCACATGGGTCGACCAGGATGGCGTAGCTCTCCGAGGTAAAGTAAAGCTCCTCGCGGCCATCCGCATCGAAATCCAGGCGCGCGACTTCGGCGTAATGCTTTCTGCGATGGACGAGGCGATCGGCGACGGCCTCGGCGCGTATTAGCGAGCGCCAGACGGCGGTGCGGAGATGGGGCGAGTAGAGACCGCCGAAAATGCCGTGCCAGTAGGGATCGTTGCATTGGCCCTGAAGCAAATGTGTGGCGGCCTCTTCGCGCGCGGCTTGGAACTTTTTATCGCGGCGGTTATCGGCGAGCGCGCGGACCTTTTTCGAAACGTGCAGCATTTTTTTGTGGAGGAGGTTCGACTCCGCGTACTTGGTGAAAAAGCCGCGCCAGATTCCGCCGCGGAGAAAGGGAAGCATGTCCGGACGCGAAGAAAATTCCTCGGTGAGGGCGTGATAACGGTCGCGAGCCGGCGTGAGCAGCGACCACTCCATCATTTCCGTATAGGAAGCGGTGGGAAGATCGGCGCGGCCGGCAGGGAAGCGGGAGGCGACCGCGTCGCCGGGCGTGGAAGTGGCGAGCCAATCGGAATTTTCTTCGATGGCGGAGAACAGGCGATCGAGCCAGCCCTGCTTGTAGCAAAGGTCGTGCGTGCCGGGCCAAACGCCGAATTTCTCGAGATCGTCACCCATGGCCGCGAAACCGCCCGGATGCGCGGTCGCAGCGTCGCGCAAGAAGTCGATCGTCTCATGCACATCGCGGAAGGGAATCATATAGCGGAGGATCTTCAGGCCGGGAAGGACCTTTACGGTGTGTCCCAAATCCTCGCAGAGATAGTAGCCGTAGAGCTGATCGATCTGGAAGCCGGCGCCGAGGAAGTGATTGTCGTCGACGAGAGTGTATTCGACGTCCGCCGGCGCGAGGGTCGATGGTATCTGAGGCTCCCAGACGCGCTCGGCGAGCCAGGTGCCTTGCGGGCGTGCGCCGACGTGCTTTTCGACATAGGCCGCCAGACGCACAATCTGGTCGTGGCGGTCTTGGGGCGGAATTGTGACGAGGATCGGTTCGTAGAATCCGCCGCCAATGATTTCAACCTGACGGCTGGCGACGAGTGCGCGGAGGCGTTGGAGATATTCGGGATGGGCGCGCTCGATCCACTCGAGCAGCGGCCCGGTGTAGTGAAGACCCAGGCGTATCGAGGGATGCCGCGACAGAAGGTCGACAAAAGGCAGGTAGCAATTCTGGTAGGCGCGCTCGATTACGTCTTCGAAATTTCCAACGGGCTGATGGGCATGAATTAAAAAAACGAGCTCGAATTTCCGCACCGGCGGACCACCTCAGGCAGCAAATAAAGAATAACCTGTTTCGAGAAAAATGTCGGTTTCAATCTGGGCTCTTTGGGCGAAGCGATCGGGGGGTCCGAAGGCTGGTATGATTGCCGCGGCTGGGCAGCAGGACCTGCCATTGCAGCGATATGGAGAGGAAAGACGAAAGCCGATTTGCGCGCGGCATCGCGCATTTTAATGCGCAGGAATATTTTGAGGCTCACGAGGTCTGGGAGGAGCTTTGGCTGGTTGCGCGGGAGCCGGAGAAGACGTTTCTGCAGGGCTTGATACAGGTGGCCGCGGCGTTTCATCATCACGCGCGGGAAAATTCGAAGGGCGCGAGGTCGTTGCTGGCTGCCGGAGTTGCCAAGCTGCAAGGGTTTCCAGACGATCATCGAGGAATTGCCGTGAACGATCTGCGAAAGGAGGCGAAGAGCTGGCTGGAGAAAATTGAGGCGGGCAGTTGTGTGGAGTCGCGCGCGCTGCCGCTAATTCGGGTGCTGGACGCGCCGCCGGGAAACAAGAAGAGCGCCGGGTGAAGCGGTCGCGCCGTGGCGGCCGGTTGGTTACACTTTTTTGAAATAGTCCGCGTTGATCTTGGTGTACTCGGCCCACTTTTCGGGAAGATCCTCGAGCGCGAAAATCGCCGTCACCGGGCAAACGGGCACGCAGGCGCCGCAGTCGATGCACTCGTCGGGATTGATGAAAAGTTGCTTCGCGCCCTCGAACTCAGCTTCGTCTTTTCGCGGATGAATGCAATCCACGGGGCAAACATCCACGCACGCGCTATCTTTTGTTCCGATGCAGGGCTCGGCAATTACGTAAGCCATTCCAGATTTTCTCCAATGCACGCCTTATGAAGTCGTTGTGCCTATCAGCGAAAGCCTAATTTTTTTATACCACCAAAGCGGGGGTGGCACAAGCGAGGATGTCTGCGAACGCGTGCGCCGATTCTTGAAGGAATTTGCTTTTTCGCGAAACTGGGGGCGATACTGGCTCGGTCCGGCCTCCGAGCCGAATTGATCATGCAGAGGCCGCACGCAACTAAATTAGCGCGCGAACGCGGCGCTGGTTACGGCGCGAATGACGCCTGGTGTGCGTGTGTGAGTGCCAAGTACCTGCGCGCCGTGGAGCGTTCCAAAGTGATACTGACTCGTAGGATGCCGGGATTGGTGGCATGTCTCGCGAGCCGTTAAGATCAAGCGTGGGGGAAAAGCATATGCGAACTCCTTGCGCTCGATTGCTCGCTTTCGCGGCTTTTGCGGTGATCTTGACGACTACATTTTTCCTGGGTCGCCCGCGCGCGGCGGAGGCAAAACCGGGGCCCACCGCGGCTCCGCAAGCAGGCGATCCGGCTTTAATCGATCTTGCCGGCTACAACAATGTGATTGAGAAATACCGCGGCAAGGGCGTGATGGTCAGCTTTTGGGCCACCTGGTGCGTGCCGTGCCGCAATGAATATCCAATGATCGTTTCGCTGGCGAAGGAATATGAGCATCAAGGTCTGGTGGTGGTGGGCGTCAGCCTGGATGAAGATGCGGACCTGGAACCTGTGCGGCGGTTTCTCGGCGACAATCGTCCGGGCTTTCCGAACTACCGCGTGAAATTTGGCATCGATGCGGACGCTTTCTACCAGGGCGTGAATCCCGAGTGGCGGGGTGCGATGCCGCAGACGGATTTCTACGGACGCGATGGCCACCTGGCGCGATATTTCGTCGGAGAGAAAGGCCGAGATGCGTACGTTCAGGCGATTCGTTTGATTCTTCTAGCTTCGGGCCGCTAGAATTGCGCGTTGCTGACCGACGGGGTCAGAAAGTCCGCCAAGCGCCGGCTACAGTGCAGCGACGAGGAAAGGCCCGCGCCTGAAAGCGCTACTGCTGTAGCGCGTTTTTTCCGCAACGCTGAAGCGCTCCTTCCCCCGCACGAATGCGGGGCTCCCACCGAACTGCTAAAGGGACCGTGCCCCTACGAAGGCAAGGGCCAAGCCCACGACGAGGAGTGCGCTCGTCGTGGCTACCGGATCAAGTTCAGACTCTACTGCGAAGAGATTTCGAGAGATCTTCGCAGCTTGAAATGGAGGCGCGTCTCCGCGGGAAGGGTGATATCGCGCTTGCCGGTGTAGGCGGCTCCTGCCGTGCCGGCTCCGCCACCGGCAACCGCGCCAATCGCGGCGCCTTTTCCGCCGCCGGCGATTCCTCCGACAATTGCGCCGAGAGCGGCGCCGCCTCCGCCGCCAATTATGGTGCGCTTGCCGCGACCTTTGCCGGCTTCCTCGAACTGAGAAGTTTCAATTGAGTATTTTGCTCCGTTGACTCGAAGCGAATCGAGGGACAGCGCAAGCGCTGCGCCGCCTTTCAAGTGGCCCGCCGGGGTCGCGGTCACCACAGTGCCCACTGCTTTGGCGCCAGCGGGGATCACCTCTCGCCCGTTCACGGTGACCGGCGCAGCAAGCGAAGCATCGAAGCGGTCGCCGCTGGCGTTGTCCTTGGTGCTGACGGCTTGATCGAGCGTCACCGTGAGCATGGTTCCGGCAGGGATCACAACCGGCGGCGCGGCCGGTGCGGCGGGAGCCGAGTTCGAGCTGGAGCTCGAGGGACTCGAATTTGAGCTGGAGGTGTTGTCGGGTGAGGTGCTCGATGTGCCCGGCGCCGTACTGGATGTGGCCGATGCACCCGACGGTGTGGCGGAGTGGCTGCAACCGCCAAAGATCAGCAGCAGACTGGTGATGAGACAGCGCGTAACGACGCGATTCAGCATACGTCCCCCTTTGCCGTTGAGCGGTCCGATCGAAGGATTCATTGTTTCGATGAAGCGTTATTCTGACGGGTTAGACGATCGCCTCAAGTCGAGCTGGGTCGATGACGTTTCAATACGATACTCCAGTTCAGGGGCGCAAGTGAATTGAGAATTTGGTAGTGACTCCGTTTGCTGCCGGATAGCCACTCTTGGCTGGAGCTTACCGATTGCCTCAACTTACGCGCGCAGGCAAGAGTGCCTGCGCCACTGGGTCGTTAGCGGGAGCACTCGGCGAGAAAGCGTTCCGCTTCGATGGCGGCCATGCAGCCCGAGCCTGCCGCCGTAACGGCTTGGCGGTAATGGCGGTCCTGCACATCGCCGGCGGCAAACACTCCGGTGACGCTGGTCTTCGGGCCATGGTTGGTGAGGATGTAGCCGTCCTGGTCCATGTCGATCTTGCCTTTGAAGACTTTGGTGTTCGGATCGTGTCCGATGGCGACGAAAACACCTTCCGCGGAGATTTTTTCAAGTTTATCGGTTTTCATGTGGCGGACGGTGACGCTATCCACCGAGTTCTTAGCGACGTTCTCCACTTCGTCAATCACGTAGGGCGTTTTGAAGACGATTTTGTCGTTGGCGCGGGCGCGTTCAAGCATGATTTTCGAGGCACGAAATTCATCGCGCCGATGCAAAAGGGTGACGCGGCTGGCGAACCGGGTGAGGAACGTGGCTTCCTCCATCGCGGTATCGCCACCACCCACCACCACGATTTCGCGATTGCGGAAGAAAGCTCCGTCGCACGTGGCGCAGGTGGAGACGCCGTGGCCCAGCAGCAGCTTCTCAGATTCAATTCCGAGCATGCGCGCGGAGGCTCCGGACGCGATGATGAGCGTCTGGGTGACATAAGTTTCCTTGCCGGCGGTGATGCGAAAGGGGCGCTTGCTCAAATCCACATCCGATACCGCGCCAGAAGCAAATTCGGCGCCGAATCGCTGCGCCTGCTTTCGAGTTCGCTCGATCAGTTCCGGACCCAGGATTCCTTCGGGAAAGCCGGGGAAATTCTCGACTTCAGTGGTCAGGGCAAGCTGACCGCCCGGCTCATAGCCATCGAGGACCATCGGCCGCAAGTCCGCCCGCGCGGCGTACACGGCCGCGGTCAACCCTGCACACCCACTACCGATGATGATGACCTTGTGCACTGATAATCTCCTGTGCGATTGGATACCCGCATGTGGCGCGGAGATGCAGCCGAATGGCACTATCAGTATAGCAATCCCGCTGGCGCCTTGAAAACCTTGGAAGCTACGGTCTACCGGATTAGCACCTGCTTGCTTAGGCGCGGCGCAAGCGGCATAATCGCGCGACTTGAGCGCCGCGATGCCCAATGCAGCGAATCTGTTTCGTTTGTTGAGCGAGTTCATCGTTCTGCTGCTGGGAGCGCTGCTGATCGTGGTGGCGATTTCGCGTCCAGTGGGAGTGCCGGCATCGCCGATCGCGCTAGTGATCCTGGGAATTGCTCTGATCTATTGGGGAGCTCGGGTATCGATTCACCCCGGAGCGGAAAAGAACCGCTTGCACGCGCGGATTCGCGGAGGATCGCTTTTACTGGTTGGCATCTGCGTGGTGGCAATTCGGTGGCTGCCCCTGCGCGATGAAAGTCTCTTGCTAGGGTTAGCCGGAGCCACGCTGGTGCTGAGGGGGCTTATGGGCGGACTCCTCTTTGCGTGGCAGAAGTGAACAACTCTTCTTCTTGCCACTCTCTCGAGTTCTCGTTAACCTCATCGGCCAAGGAAGTTTGACGGTGCGAGAAAATGCGCTGAACTACAGTGCAGGGAGGCAGCCGTGCTGAAAGAATTCAAGGAATTTGCCATGCGCGGGAATGTGGTGGACATGGCCGTGGGAATCATTATTGGCGCGGCGTTCGGCCGGATCATCAGCTCACTGGTCAGCGACGTGATTATGCCGCCGATTGGCCTGCTGCTGGGAAAAGTGGATTTCTCGAGCTTGTTTTTGAACCTCTCGGGGCAGCCGTACGGGACTCTAGCGGCGGCCAAGGCGGCGGGAGCGGTCACGATCAACTATGGTGTGTTCCTGAATACGGTGCTCGACTTCATCATCGTGGCGTTTGTGATCTTCCTCCTTATCCGACAGATCAATCGTTGGAGCAAGCCCGCCCCGGCAGCCGCGGCGACCACGAAAGAGTGTCCGTATTGCTATTCCGCGATTTCGATCAAGGCCACGCGGTGCCCGAACTGCACGTCAGAAGTAAGAGCGGCGTAGACGCCGCAAACGGCATCGAGCGAACCGTTTAAGACGTGAGTCCTAGGAGCGGCCGCCTGCAAACAGCCGCGCGACCGCAACGAGCAGCACGGCGCCCACCGTGGCCGCCGCAAGGCTGCCCCAGAATCCCCAAGCTGGGATTTGGAGCCTGGTGAAAAGCCAGCCACCAATGACGGCGCCAACCAAACCTAAAATGATATCGACAATGCAGCCGAAACCTTGTCCGCGAGTGATCTGACCCGCGATCCAGCCCGCCAGCAGCCCGATAACAATCCAACCGATCAAGCCACGGGAAGATACGCCGAAGTAGTAAGAACGGGTCTGCAGGAGCGTCATCAATGCGACGGAAGTCATCGTCATTCCCTCCCTAGCTTATCCCTGACAGAAAATGTACCCGAGGCACTTGTAAATCAGCTTCGCAGCAAGAATGTTGGAGGCATGGTGGCCGGGCAGCGGCGAGAGCTCGACCACGTCCATGCCGACGATCTTCTTATGGCCGGCAACGGCGCGCAAGAGAGAAGTGACCTGATACCAATCAAGGCCGCCGGGTTCCGGCGATCCCGTGGCAGGGACGATGGAGGGGTCGAAGCCATCCATGTTGACGGTGACGTAGACGTTGGCGCTCAAATCGCCGAGCACCTTGGCGATCCAGCCTTTGAGCGGGGCGAGCGCGATGTCCTTGGCCCAGTAAATCTTGGTGCGCAGGCGCGGAATCGCCTTGGCGCTCTCGGCGGATATAGACCGAATCCCGGTTTGCACCGCCGGGCAAATCTCAAGGACGCGCCGCATCGCGCACGCGCTGCTATTTGGATTCCCGTGGTACTCGTCGCGCAGGCTGGCGTGTGCGCCGATCTGCAGAACGCTGAGATTCGTGTATTTCTTGGCGATGGCAGAAACGAGCGGTGGAGTGAGCGCGCTCTCGCCGCCAAGAGTAAGGGGGAATTTCGCGTCGTCGAGCAGCGCGCATCCCGCCGTGAATATTTCGGTGATTACTTCGTCGAGGGTGCCGTCCATGGTGTCGATGGGCGGCAAAGTGTGGATGCCAATTTCCCTGTAGGGTTCGAGCTCGAGTTCCTCATCGTAGAGGCTGATATTGCGGCTGGCCGCCAGGATGGCGGAGGGGCCGTTGGCGGTGCCATGTTGAGCCCGCGCGGTGCGATCGAGCGGCACCGGAAAGATGGCGGCGCGCGAGGTTTCGTAGCGGGAGTGCTCTTCGTGGATTCCGCCGAAATTGTCCGGCGGGACGGGAGTGTATCGGCTCATTTCAGCTCCTCGACAGCTTTTCCAGCAACTTCACTGCATCGATTTCCTGGAACGAGGGAGGGCTGGAGAATCAGTCATCGTCGCCGAGGAGAATGGCCGCGGCGAGCACGGTGGTCCACAGGCCGCGCTTGTCGCCCACCGCCGACTGCGTGATGTTCATGGTGCGGACAATCTTATTAGAAATCCGGTAAACTTCCTTCTTTTCGTCCCACGATAAATCCGGATCGAACTCGACGTTGAGCGTGGTGGCGAGCATTTCCGCGGCGAGCTCTTCGGTGTATTCCCCGGCAACTTCTTCGGTTTCGCCGAAGGAGTGGTGTTCGGAAAGATAACCGAACATGGATTTGTCGCCCGGAAGAGCCAAGCCGACGCCGGCGGCAATCAGGCGGTGGGCTTCACGCGTTTGATTTTCGCTGATGACCGTGAAGGCCACCTGGCCGGGTTTGAGGTGCTTCAGGCCTTCGCTGCGAGAGATCAATTTGCAATGAGGCGGAAAAATGGAGGAGACGCGGACAATGTTGCACGCTGCAATGCCGGCGTTGCGCAGGGCGAGCTCGAAGCTCGACAAACGTTCGCGGTGCTTTCCAACTCCCTTGGTGAGGAAAATTTTTTTCGCGACGAACGCCATGAGCTCAGCGGGGGTGCGCTTCCTCCGTCCGACCGGTCCGGAAAAAATTAGCGTTCGAAAATTAGCAAGCACGCGCAGTGATGTCAACTCATTTCACGGCAAGTGATTACGCTTGTGTGAATGCGGCGGGGGGACGGCGTTCCAGGAGGGGAAAAGTCCCCAAAGCGCGAAACGCTTAATCTTTATTGCACAGGAGAATGCAGGGGGCCAGCGCGTCCGAAATTGTTTTCAGTTCTCGAAGCTGCAAATGCGTAAAGTCCGCTCCAGCGTCGGCAAGTGTCTTGGCCTTCCGCGAGACCTGGATGACCCCAATCACACGAGGTCCCAGCATAATTGGCGAGCTCATGATTTTTTGGATGGGAGGCGTGCGCTGCTCTTCGTTAAGAGGCACACCTTCAAAAACGGAAGCGTGGGGAACGATGGTGAAATGGTTGATGACTTCGGCGCGCTTTTCGCGAAACGTTCTTGCGGCGACCGAGTTGCCGCTGGAGAGCGGAACTTGCCCGATGGTTCGCAGATTGCCGGGAGCGAGAAACCGAAGCGAGCGCTCATCCGAAGTGAGACCCAGGATGGCCACTTCGTGCGCTTGTACCCCGAAATTCTTGCCGATCAATTCGACAGCACGGTCTAAGCGGAGGGTTTCGCCCTCATTGTCGCGACGAGCGAGTTCGGCCACCCATTTTTTCAGATCGCCGATGTGTTGGTCGGTCATGGTATAGCCCGCTGAGCGCGGAGTGTAGCACAGGAACTTTTCTTTCAGTTCAAGATCGGTAGCCGGTTGCCGGTTTATGGAATACCTCTCACCTGGCGGGTCCGCCTCCGCGGAGAAGTGAAAATCTAGCGAATAAGCTCCGGGAATCGGATAGAATCGTGCGCGGCGTCGGGTGGGTGCGGGCGAATTTGCAGCGCCTGCCGCAGACCAGCGGCGTGGAGCCGTATTTCGGAGCAGGTCCGGGCAAGAAAAGCCTGGACGCGATGCCCAGGAGAGTGCAGTGAGAGCGATAAGCCGCATGAAGCGCATGGCCGTCCTATTTTCCGCTGCGACTGTTTTTGTATCCGTGCCCGCGGTTTTTGCGGGGCAAGCGCAGACCGCCGCACCATCCCCGACGCACTCAAGGACAACTCATATGACCGATCCCGCTTTGATGCATCCAGAAACACTGAACGCAAAAGCACCCGCTACGTTCGATGCGAAATTCACCACGACGAAAGGCGATTTCGTCGTTCACGTGACGCGCTCGTGGGCCCCGTTGGGAGCGGATCGATTCTACAATCTGGTGAAGCACGGATTTTTCAGCGATGCCGCGTTCTTTCGCGTGGTGCCCGGGTTCATGATTCAATTTGGATTGAGCGCCGATCCAGGCGTAAGCAAAGAGTGGCAATCGGCGAGAATCAAGGACGATCCGGTGACGCAGAGCAACAAGCCGGGCTACGTGACGTTTGCCACCGCCGGGCCGAATACCCGCACGACGCAATTGTTCATCAACTTTGGGAGCAATGCGTTTCTCGATTCCCAGGGCTTCGCTCCGTTTGGGGAAGTGACTTCCGGGATGGACGTGGTGAAGAAGCTATATAGCGGTTACGGAGAACAGCCCAATCAAGGATCGATCACCGCACTTGGAAAGCCGTACCTGGACAAGAATTTTCCCAACATCGACAGCATCAAGAGCGCAAGCATCGTTTCGCCCTGATTTGCGAGCGTGTGGGCGCGCAACTCGCTGCCAGATAATCAGGCCGCAGCTAGGTGGAGGCTGTTCTCGCGACAGGCCGCGCGTCCCAAACCTTGATGAGCGACACTTCAGCGATCGAATTCGTCGCGAGCGATGCCAAGTCCAGGAGTTCCTGGCGCGCGGCCGGCGCGAATGCTAGCGTCACGGGCCTGCTGCTGGGACTGGCAGCGGCGAAAATCGTTCTGCAATTTGCCGGCATTCGCTCGTACGGCTTTTTCCGTGACGAACTCTACTACATGGCCTGCGGCGAGCATCTCGCCTGGGGCTACGTGGATCAGCCTCCGCTGATTGCGCTGGTTGCGTGGCTGGCGCGTCATTTATTCGGGCACTCGATCGTCGGCTTGCGGATTTTCCCTGTGATCGCTGGCGCGGCGGTAGTGTTTCTCACCGGGATTTTCGCATGTGAACTTGGCGGCGGCCGCCTGGCGCAATCCCTGGCTGGCGTTGCCATCCTATTCGCGCCCGCCTTTCTGGCCTTCGACAGTTTTTTTTCGATGAATGCCTTCGAGCCACTTTTCTGGCTGGTTTGTGCGTGGCTGGCGGTGCGCATTGTCAAGGGCGCTTCGCCGAAGGTCTGGCTGATGTTCGGAATTGTCGCGGGCCTTGGGCTGGAGAACAAGCACACCATGCTGGTGTTCGGGTTCGCGCTCGCCGTGGGGCTGCTGCTCGCGGGCGAGTGGAGGCTCTTTCGATCGAAGTGGATTTGGATCGGCGCATTGGTGGCGATATTGCTTTTCGTGCCCAACCTTATTTGGGAGGCACGCCACGGCTGGCCGCAAGTTGAAGTGGTGCGCAATGCGCAGCTCTACAAAAATATTCCGGTTTCTCCTTTAAGTTTTCTTGCCGAACAGATCGCATTTCTGAACCCTATTGCTTTTCCGCTGTGGCTCGGCGGGCTGGTTTGGTATTTGCGCTCTCCAGAGGCGAAGCGGTTCCGATTTCTTGGCTGGGCGTATTTGATCGTGCTGGCAATCTTCGTGATTTTGGGTGGGAAGTCCTACTACGCGCTGCCGGTTTATCCGATTTTGTTTGCGGCCGGTGGAGTGGTGCTGGAGCGCTTCGCCGGTTCGCAAAAACGTCGGAGGATGGCGCTCGCGTATGTCGCCCTCATCGTGGCCGCGGGATTGATCGCTCTTCCGTTCGGCGTTCCGGTGCTGCCAGTGAATACGTTTTTGCGCTATTCGCGTGTGCTGCCGTATTCGAGCCTGGCGAAAACCGAGCGCGATGCCCTACGCGCGCCGCTTCCGCAGCTCTACGCGGATATGTTCGGGTGGAAAAACATGGCGGAGACCGTGGCTCAGGTGTACGGCGGCCTGCCGGCCTGGGACCGCGCGAATTGCGCGATCTTGGGCGGAAATTACGGCGAAACGGGCGCGATCGATTATTACGGACCGGCGCTTGGTCTGCCGAAAGCGATTGGGGGACACAACAGCTATTTTTACTGGGGGCCGCGCGGCTACTCGGGCGCGTGCGTGATTATTTTTGGCGAACAGTCGGGCGAGTTTATTAAATTGTTCGGCGACGTCCGGCAGGCCGCGACGATCGTAAGTCCACAGGCCATGCCGAATGAGCAATCGGTGCCAGTGTACGTGTGCCGGAAGCCTCGTGCGCCGCTGACGGTTCTGTGGCCCCGCTTCAAGATGATCATCTGAGGATGGTCTGGGCGCAGTACGAGGATAACGAGAAAATCTTTACACGAGGGGTCGAATTCGCGCAAGTACCTGTTGGTGTAAAGAAAAATCGTCTACGGTGAGTATCCATCAGGCGTGAGGTTTGTCAGGTGAGGGGGGCGCGGCGGGGAAGGAGGACGTCTCGCTCGAGCTTCTGCTCCTCGATTCCGGTTGCGACCAGCCTGCGGCTGATTTCGGAGCCAGAGTTTCGCAAGATGCAAAGCAGAACGCATTCCGTGGTCAGGATGGGAGTTGAAGTGCCCCCGGATTTTTCGCGGAACGGCGTAAGTTCTTCCGCCCTTTTCAGCAGGGATAGCATATCCGCGGAGGGCCGCGGAGATTCGTCGCTGGCCTTGCCGTTTTTCGAAAGTCGCAGCCTTTGCCAGACTCGTTTGTCGCTATCGCCGCGACTGGCTTGATACGACTCGATCCAGGAGTGCCATCTCTGAGGGCTGATCCGGCAGATTCTTCGCAGAAGCATCTCGATTTCTTCCTGCTTGCTGTTTGCCCAATACCGGGAGAGGCGCTCCCAATTGGAAATGTACATTCCGGCCAGCAGGTCGGTGACCTCAACGAAGTCTGAGGAGCGGCTTTTGGCCATCATGGCCGCGAGAACCTCGGCGCGATACAGATCGAGCGTCACCCGGTGAGATGAAGCGGGTTGACCCTGCTTCTGCCTGGCTGCGCGCGCGCGGCGGCTGGCGTCAGTCGCGGTTTTGCGGCCGAAGATTCTCATGATGAACAGGCCCTCGAAGGCAGTCTATCAGCGCCGGACGGGCTATCGGGGGTTCTCTCGTTGATGGTTGGCGATTCGATTAATCGCGGCTGAACAGGCGTACGTCCGAACGTTGGCGCTTCTGAAGGCCGGAACACCCGGCCGAATGGATGGAATGGTATTCTCAATTTCACGGCGATTTCATTCGGCCCGTTAATACTGGGCGTTTGGGTTACGCGATGAGCAACTAGGTTTCCAGGTGAGAATCTTGGTTCTTGGAGGAGGTACTGCGATGGTGTTGCGCGGAAAGATCTCGCCGCGCCGTAATCTTTTTTCGGTGCTTTTTGGTTTGGCGCTCACTACCGGCCTTCTAGTGTCTGCGCTGGCTGCCAGTGCACAGCAGACCTGGCATGTACAGGTCGGTGCGGAGAGCCACGACCAGGCTAAGCGGGCCGACGCGTTTTTGCCGAATGAGATCTGGATCTACGCGGGCGACAGCATCAGGTTTACGTTTTCTCCCAAGAGCGAGGTTCTCACGGTGACTCTTCTGGAAGCCGGGCAGGCGCGTCCACTTTTTTCGGGTCCAATGGCGAACGCGGCCACCCACATCGTGAAGTTGCCAACACCAGGGAACTATAAATTGGTATGCCCGGCTCACTCCGACATGTACGGCGTAATCCATGTTATGCAGCACACGGATCCCAGAGCAGCGTTCTACGCGGCATCGCTGCCCTACGACCAGTTTGACTATGACCATCAGGCCGCGGAGGAGATGAGCGATCTGCTTGCCGACAGAGACGATCCTTCGGAAGAGATACGCGATTTCCCGCCGTCTGAAAATGTCGTCCTGCTGAGGGGAGAGATTGTCGTTGACGCCGAAGGAGGGCAATATTTGGCGATTGTCCACCTTCTGCCGGGAACGATCCGAATCCGTGCCGGAGAAACTGTGGAGTGGATCAATACAGATCCGATGGAGCCGCATACCGTCACGTTCGGACCTGAGCCGGTGAATCTCCAGACACTAGTTACCGCGACGCGCGGACCCGATGGAGCGCTGCAAGCGACGATCGACTCCCCGAGGGATAGTGTGAGCTCCGGTTTCCTGCGGGCGGCAGAGCAGGATCGTCCCTTTCTCCCGCAATCCGCGCCAGGAGGAGCGCGCCTACGGATCAAATTTACGAAGCCGGGCACGTACCACTATATCTGCGCCCCAACGGATGGAATGGTGGGAACAGTAATTGTTCTGCCGTAGGCGCTCGGGCCGCCAGCCCCACCTCATGACGGCCCGCTGCGGATTCGCCTGCTGGTTGACGAATTACAGATTGTGCGACATTGCGCATTCCTTCCCCTCGGCTAAACTCCCGCTTCAGGGCAAGCGCGATCGCGATCCTAATCGGATGGCTAGATGTCGTAGTACAAGTGGAACTCATACGGGTGCGGGCGCATCCGCATGGGATTCACTTCCTTCGACATCTTGTAATCGATCCAGAGGTCGATGAAGTCCTTGGTGAACACGCCGCCCTTGGTCAGGAAGGCGTGATCCTTCTCGAGGGCCTTGAGGGATTCCTCGAGCGAGCCGGGGACGGAGGGAACCTTCGAGAGTTCTTCCTTGGAAAGATCGAAGATGTCTTTGTCTAGCGGGCCTCCCGGATCAATCTTGTTTTCGATGCCGTCAAGTCCGGCCATGAGCATTGCGGAATAGGCGAGATAGGGATTGCAAGACGGATCCGGCGGGCGGAACTCAAGCCGCTTGGCCTTTGGATTCGTCGAATACATCGGTATCCGCACGGCCGCAGAGCGATTGCGGCGCGAATAGGCGAGGTTCACGGGCGCCTCAAATCCAGGGACGAGCCGCTTGTAAGAATTGGTAGAGGGCGCAGCGAACGCCACGATTGCTGGAGCGTGCTTGAGCAGACCGCCGATATACCACAGTGCGGTCTGGCTCAATCCCGCGTAGCCGTCGCCGGCGAACAAGGGCTTACCTTTGCTCCAGAGCGATTGGTGGGTGTGCATGCCCGAACCGTTATCGGAGAAGACCGGCTTGGGCATGAAGGTTACGGTTTTGCCGTGCTTGTAGCCGGTGTTGCGCAGGACATACTTGTACTTGCACATGTTGTCCGCCGCGCGAATCAGGGTATCGAATTTGAAGTCGATTTCACACTGGCCGGCGGTGGCCACTTCGTGGTGGTGGCACTCGACCTCAATCCCAACATCCTGCAGCTTCAAAACCATCTCGCTGCGCATATCCTGAAAGCGATCGGTGGGCGGGACGGGGAAATAACCTTCCTTGTAGCGGGGACGGAAGCCCAAATTGGGCTGCCCCGGGATTTCGCGCCCTGAATTCCAGCGGCCTTCGTCGGAATCGACGTAGTAGTAGGAATAGTTTTCGCGGGAGTCGAAGCGAACGTTATCGAAAATAAAGAATTCGGCCTCGGCGCCGAAGAAGGCCTGGTCGGCGATGCCGGTCTTCTGAAGGTATTCCTCGGCGCGATGAGCGAGGTTTCGCACGTCGCGATCATAAGGCTTGCGCGAGAGGGGATCTTGCGCGTCGCAGATCATCACCAGCGTCGGCGTTTCGAGGAATGGATCCATAAAGGCGGTGTTCGGGTCGGGAATCAACAGCATGTCCGATTCGTGAATCTGGGCCCATCCGCGAATCGAGCTGGCATCCATTCCGAATCCTTCGTGGAAGGAGTCCGCGGTCAATTCCTTAATGGGGTAGCTGACGTGTTGCCATACGCCGGGCACATCGATGAAACGCAGGTCAAGTATTTTAGCGTTGTTCTTCGAAGCGAATTCAAGGACGCCTTTGGGGTCCATCTGTCCTCCAGTGGACTGTTTGCGAGGTAAAGTTTGCGCGCAGAAGGTACCCCAGCCGTTTGGCCGGCGTCAAGCGCAGCCTTGTGTGGCGCCCAGTGGTTTTTTCCATTGGATGGATCGGTTTTTTTTATGGGCGCAACTGAGTTTCCTGGATTTATTTACGTTTTCTTTACAACGCTCCCGCATTTCCGGCGGTGTGACCGACGGCCGAATCCACGCGATCAGTTCTTTTGATTGGACGTCGTGAGGATCCGCGATATCGTATTGTTGCAATCCGGACCTCCGTCCTAGTTGCGCCAGCTTTATAAATCAATTTACTTCAAAGATGAAGGAGATTCATGTCTAACGAACTTCGCAACTTTCTGGAAATTCCATACAGCGAACTGGAAGAACTGAATTTGAAGGCCAAGGAGCAGCGGCAAAGCCGCGTGCCAATGGAGAAGCTGCAGGAGGAAAGAGTCAAGTATCTAACGGACGAGAAGCGAGTCAAGGCGGTGACGGTGCTTTTCAGCGATCTGGAAGGCCGCCTGCACATGCTGGATTACGACAAGAAATTTCTGGTGAAGAGCTGGGACAACCTAACGTTCGACGGTTCGTCGATTCGCGGATTTACGGCACAGAGAGAAAGCGATTTGCGGCTGGGAATCGATTGGAGCGCTTTCTATTGGGCTCCGGCGGACTTTTTTGGATCCGGCAAGGTGATGGTTTTCGGCGAGGTAATTGACAAGCAGGGCGGGCCTTACGCCGCAGACATGCGCGCCATGTTGAAAGGTTTCTCGGACGACATGTACGAGCGGGACGGCTACACGCTGAATGCCGCCAACGAAATCGAGGGCTTTCTTTTCGCGGGCACGGACGCCGAAAAGCGGTATTACGAAACGGGCAAATTCGAATACGTGAACACGGGAGGTTACTACCACTCCCTTCCCGGCGATCCGCTGCGGACGTTTATCGACACGGTGGCCGAAGTACAGCGCGCCATGGGTTTCCAGAACGAGAAGGATCACCCGGAAGTGGCGCCGTCGCAATTCGAAATCAACTACGGCTATGGGGAAGTGGTGGCCGCAGCGGACCAGATTCAGCTCTACAAACTGATTTGCCGCCAAGTGGCGACCAAATCCGGCATGACGGCTTCATTTCTGCCCAAGCCGGTGGTGGGCGTCAACGGCAGCGGGATGCACACCAACGTCTCCATCAGCAGGAACAGCACGAATCTATTCTGGGATCCGAAAGGGCAGGAAAAGCTTTCGAGTTGCGGCTGGGAGTTCATCGACCGCATCCTCACGCACGGAAACGACATTTGTCTGGCGCTGAATCCCAGCGTGAACGCGTATCGCCGCCTCGACCCGCATTTTGAAGCGCCGAATCAAATCAAGGCGTCGGCCGTGGACCGCGGCTCGATGATTCGCGTGCCGATCGGCAACTCGAAGAGCATGCGCGTGGAGGTTCGCTCTGTAGCTCCGGATGCGAATCCCTACCTCGTGATGCTCAGCGTTTTCAAGACCGGGATCGAGGGCGATACCGCGGACTTGGAAAATCTGCGGCAGGCCGAGCGGTACCTACCGGACAACATCTACACGGCGATCGACGATTTCCGAGCGGCCGAGTGGACGACCAAGCTGCTTGGGGAGGATGTGAAGGGCCGTTATGCCGACCTGAAGCAGGCGTCCGCCGATCGCTGCGCGCGCCTGCTGGGCACGGTGGTGAAAGGTCCGGAGGTGCAGTTTCACCACGAGGTTTACAACCAGTATTTGTGGAACCAATTTTAGTCAGTCGCTGAAATAGCGAGACGGGAATGCCCTGGCGCACATCCGTGGGCCAGGGCGTTCCGATTTTCACGCCGAGTGAGACAAGCTTCGCTGCTTTACATGGACCGAACCGCCAACTTCACTACGTCGTCGGCGCGCATGATTTCTTTGACCACGAATCCCTCGGCATATTTCACGCCGATCATTCGGCCGTAGTGGCGGGCGGTGTCGCTCATGCGTTGCTCGAGTTCGTCCAAGGGAAGCGAAACTTTGGAGCGGCGGTCGGGCTTTGGCGGACGAAATTGCGACGCATAGGCAAGGATCGCCTGGCGGCGGCGGTCGTATTGGGCCGTGATATCTACGGCAAAAGTGGGACGAACGTCGGCGTACGCAGCGGCGTAAATAATTTTGAAGGGACGGAACGCGTCGCCCGCGAGCGCGTAGTTCTTCAAGCCCGCCACAAAACAGGCTTCCCATCCCAAAGTGGCGGTTGTGTAATGGTCGGGGTGGCGTCCTTGCCAGTAGGGAAGGATGACGGTGTGAGGTTCGAGCTCGCGAATCACTGCCGCGATGGCGACCTTTTGCTCGTCGCACACTTGCAGATGGGCGTCTGGCAATCCTAAATTCCGGCGCACCTGGGCGCCCAGAATTTTTCCCGCGCGCGCAGCTTCCTTGAGTCTCGTTTCCGGAGTGCCGCGCGTGCCCGTCTCCCCGCGCGTGAGATCGAGGATTCCCGTGTGGTAGCCAGCCTGCGCCATCTTGAGCATGGTCCCGCCGCAAGTGAGTTCGACGTCGTCCGGATGCGGCGCAATTGCCAGCAAATCGAGTTTCATTATCCTCTCCTACGCGTCGCATGATTTTACATGAAAGTTCCGCGAGGAAAGGCGACCGGGAGACTCCTTCGGGAGCTTGATAGTGTTAATGTGTCCGGTGCATTCAGGAGTTAGGCATGGCGGAAAAAACCTTGGAGGGTCACGTTGCGCTGGTTACGGGCGCGGCGAAGCGTATTGGGAGGAGTATCGCGCTGCGCCTCGCGGCGGACGGTGCTGCGATCGTGGTGAATTACAAAACGTCGCGGGGCGAAGCTGAAT
The DNA here is from genome assembly GCA_963702375.1 of uncultured Acidobacteriota bacterium. Taxonomy (GTDB): domain Bacteria; phylum Acidobacteriota; class Terriglobia; order Acidiferrales; family UBA7541; genus Palsa-295. The sequence goes on along the minus strand of CAVPCI010000007.1, from coordinate 282,646 downwards.
CGCTGGTTCGCGAAATTCGTGATGGCGGAGCAAAGGCCTCGGCGATTCAGGCGGATGTTGCCAAGCGCCCGGAAGTGGAGAAAATGTTTGCCGCGGTAGAGCGCGAATTCGGACGGCTCGATATTCTCGTCAACAATGCCGGGACGTTTTTCCCCGCGAAGTTCGAAAACCTCACGGACGAGCAGTGGGATCGCATCATGGATACGAACCTGAGATCGCAGTTCCTCTGCGCGCAGCTCGCCGCGCCTATTATGAAGCGCCAGGGGCGCGGGCGAATTATCAATCTCTCGTCGCTTGGCGGTTTGCTCGCGTGGCCGGCGTACACGCACTACTGCGTATCGAAAGCGGGATCGATCATGCTGACGCGGTGCCTGGCGCGGGCGCTCGCGCCGGAAATTCTGGTGAACAGCGTGGCGCCCGGTACGATTCAGTTTCCCGGCGAGCCGCCGGATGAAGAATACATTCGCCGCGTTCCGCTGCATCGGACCGGAACGGGAGGCGACATCGCCGGTGCAGTCGCCTATCTTGCAACGGCCGATTTTGTCACTGGACAGGTGATCGTGGTCGACGGCGGAAGGGCGCTGGTGTAAGAGAGTCAAGCCATAAGGGGATTATGCCAACTCTAATCGAGAAGCCCACCGAGGTGGTAGCAGCGGGAACGAAGCCGAAGCTCATCGAAGAATTTGTCGGGCGTGTCAGCTCAAAGACCCCAAGTGTCAGCGTCGCGCGCATGCGCAGTCCTGCGGGCTGGTCGGAGCCGGGGCAAACGCCAGAATTCGACGAATATAGCGTCGTCCTGAGCGGAACGCTTCGCGTTGCGCACAAGACGGGCGCCTTGGAGGTGCACGCCGGCCAAGCGGTGATCGCGCGCGGCGGCGAGTGGGTGCAGTATTCGACGCCCGAGGGCGCGGAATACATCTCGGTGTGCCTGCCGGCGTTTTCTCCGGCGACTGTGCATCGCGACTGAACGCACTTTTTCATCGAGTGTGTCTCGCAGCCGCGCAGAATCCTGTTTGCAAAAGCAACGTTCTCGAATATTCTAGTTTGTTTGGGGGTGCACAACTAGGGTGGCAGAGTCTTCAACCGCAGGGGGATTGACTCGTTTTGGGAGCACGCAGCGGCGAGACGCGTGGTGGATTGAGAACCTACCGTTCATCATCGTCCTCGGCGCCTTCACTATTTACACCACTTGGCGGGCCTTTGCAGGCAACTTCTATTGGGCCGATCCGTACCTTTCGCCGTTCTACTCCCCGCTAATCGATCCAGAACATCACTGGTGGCCGTTCTCGCCCGCGCTTTTGATTTTAGCCGGGCCGTTGGGTTTCCGCGCGACTTGCTACTACTACCGGAAGGCCTACTACCGCGCGTTTTTCTTAGATCCACCCGGGTGCGCCGTGGGGGAGAGCAGCGGCAGCAAGTATCGCGGCGAGACCGCTTTCCCGTTTATTCTCCAAAACGTTCATCGCTATTTTTTCTATATTGCGGTCGTTTTTGTGGCTTTTCTCTGGTACGACGCGATCATTGCCTTCAATTTCGACGGGAAATTCGGCATCGGCGTCGGCACGCTGGTGATGCTCGTCAACATTATCCTGCTCACGATTTACACGTTTTCGTGCCATTCGCTGCGCCATCTGGTCGGCGGCAAGCTTGATTGCTTCTCCTGCGCGACGCTTGGGACGCCACGCGAATCGGTTTGGCGCGGCGTCACCAAATTGAACGAGCACCACATGTTCTGGGCCTGGGTGAGCATGATTTCAGTTGGCCTCACCGACCTCTATATCCGCTTGGTGGCCTCTGGCGCGTTGAAGGACATTCGAATCCTGTGACCTCCAAGTACGAAACCCACGAACACGACGTCCTCATCATTGGGGCGGGCGGAGCGGGACTCAGAGCTGCAATCGAGGCTCTCGCGCAAGGCTCGCGAGTGGCGGTGGTCTGCAAATCACTGCTTGGCAAGGCGCACACCGTAATGGCTGAAGGCGGCCTCGCCGCTGCAATGGCCAATGTCGATAAAGCCGACGATTGGCGCATGCATTTCCGCGACACGATGCGCGGCGGAAAATTGCTCAACAATTGGCGCATGGCTCAACTTCACGCCCAGGAAGCTCCCGACCGTGTTCGCGAACTCGAGCAGTGGGGTGCGCTTTTCGACCGCACCGAAAAAGGCGAAATTTTGCAGCGCGCCTTTGGCGGGCACACTTTCAAGCGCCTTTGCCACGTCGGCGACCGCACCGGCCTCGAAATGATTCGTACCTTGCAGGACCGCGGCGTGGAGATGGGCTTCGATGTTTTCATGGAGTGCACGATCACCCGGCTGCTAATCGACGGTGACCGCGTCGCCGGCGCTTTCGCATACTGGCGCGAGAGCGGCAGCTTCGTCACCTTCAAGGCCAAGTCCGTTGTGATCGCCACTGGTGGCATCGGAAAATCCTGGAAGATTACTTCGAATTCTTGGGAGTGCACCGGCGACGGCATGGCCCTTGCTTATGAAGCGGGCGCCGAACTCCTTGATATGGAATTTGTGCAATTTCATCCCACCGGAATGGTCTGGCCGCCGGGAGTGCAGGGACTTCTGGTGACTGAAGCAGTACGCGGAGAGGGCGGAATTCTGCGCAACAAAAATGGCGAGCGCTTCATGGAGAAATACGATCCCAAGCGCATGGAGCTCTCCACGCGCGACGTGGTGTCGCGTTCGATTTATACTGAAGTTCGCGAAGGCCGCGGCACTCCCCACGGTGGAGCTTTCCTCGATATTTCGCACAAGCCCGCTGAGTATGTGAAACGCAAGCTGCCCAGCATGTATCACCAGTTCAAGGAGCTTGCGGACGTGGACATCACCAAGGGGCCAATGGAAGTCGGCCCCACCTGCCACTACGTGATGGGTGGCATTCGTGTGGATGCGGAAACGGGCCAATCGTCCGTGCCCGGACTTTTTGCCGCTGGAGAAGCAGCCGGCGGCCTTCACGGCGCGAATCGCCTGGGAGGGAATTCTCTCTCGGACCTGCTGGTATTCGGGCGCCGCGCGGGCTTGGCCGCTGCTGAACACGCCAAGAAAACCGCCGCGCCGACGCTCAATGATGCCCAAATTCAGGAAGCCGAGCGCCAGGCACTGGCTCCCTTTGAGCGCGCCGGCGGGGAAAATCCGTATACCATTCACCATGACCTGCAAGAAATTATGCAGAATCTAGTCGGAATTTTCCGTACAGACGAAGATCTGCGGAAGGCGCTCGTCGAAATCGAAAAGCTGCAAGAGCGGGCCAAGAAGACGCACGTCGAGGGAACGCGCCTGTTCAATCCCGGCTGGCATCTTTCCATCGACTTGCAATGCATGCTCACCGTTTCCGAGGCTTGCACGCACGCGGCGCTCGCACGCGAGGAAAGCCGCGGCGCTCACAGCCGTCTGGATTTCCCAAAGACCGAGGAGGAGTGGGGCAAGAAGAATCATGTGATCGTGAAGAAGGGCGATGCAATGTCGCTCTTCGAAGTGCCCAAGCCGGATCTGCCCGCTGACTTGCAGCAGATTTTGGCGGAAGATAAGTAGGCGGGCGGTAGCGCGGAGGCTTTTTGATGGCGGACGCAACCTTACGAGTTTTTCGCGGCGACAAGAATGGCGGCCAAGCGGTCGATTACAAAGTGCCGCTCACGCCGGGCATGGTCGTCCTTGACGCGATCCATTCCATTCAGGCGCACCAGGCTCCCGATCTCGCCGTGCGCTGGAATTGCAAGGCTGCCAAGTGCGGTTCTTGTTCAGCGGAGGTGAACGGAAAGCCGCGCTTGATGTGCAAGACGCGCATGGATTCTCTGCCGCCGGATCAGCCGATAATCGTGTATCCGATGAAAGCTTTTCCCATCGTTAAAGATCTGGTTACCGACGTTTCCTGGAATTACAAGGTCAACAAGAAAATTCCGGCATTCAAACCGAGGGCCGGCGTCGAGTGGAAGTTTTATCAGCGCGACGCCGACCGCGTGCAGGAATTCCGCAAGTGCATCGAGTGTTTTCTTTGCCAGGACGTCTGCCACGTGCTTCGCGAGCACGACAAAAAGGACGTGTTCGGTGGTCCGCGTTTTTTCGTCCGCACCGCGGGGCTTGAAATGCATCCGCTGGACGGCGTGAACCGCATCCCTCTGCTAAAGGAACAGCTCGGCATTGGCTACTGCAATATCACCAAGTGTTGCACTGAAGTTTGCCCCGAGGAAATCCATATCACTGACAACGCCATCATCCCCCTCAAGGAGCGCGTCGTGGACCAATTCTACGATCCGCTAACCATGATCGTCCGCAAGATCTCCGGCGCCAAGTAGTCGTTTCCTTCACCATCGCGGTGCACTCGCGTTATGATGAGATTGAAGGAACATCGATGCGTACCGTCGTAGCTGCCGTCATCGAACATCAGGGCAAGCTGCTGGCCTGCCAGCGGCCGCGCGGCTGCCGTTTCGAACTGATGTGGGAATTTCCCGGCGGAAAAGTCGAGCCGTGGGAGACGCTGCCGGAAGCTCTCTCGCGGGAATTGCGGGAGGAACTCGGCGTGATTGCCCAGATTGGCCCGGAAGTCTTTCACATACGCCACACCTATGCCGATACGGATGAGCCGCTCGATCTATTCTTCTTCGCGGCGCACGCCTCGCCCGCCGAAATCCGGAATCTGGAGTTCGAGAGGATCGAATGGCGCACCCCGGAATCGCTGCGCGAACTCGCTTTTCTAGCTGCGGACCGGCCTCTGATCGACGGGCTAGCAACAGGCTCGATCCAGGTACCCCACCAATCGCCGTAGCCAAAGCTAGACGCCAGACGCGGTTGCGGACGGCCAGTCGCTGTGCTACTTTCGCTCGCGAGTCTCCTTGAACCCATCTCCCGTGAAAAAGTTCGAATCTCTCAAAGCTGCGAACCCTGAAGAAGCCGCGCTTCTCGAAAAGCTGGACTCGCACAGGCTTCCCAAGCACGTCGCGGCCATCATGGACGGGAATGGCCGCTGGGCGCAGCGCCGCCATTTGCCGCGGCTCGCCGGCCATCGCGCGGGCGTCAAAGCCTCCCGCGTGGTGATTGAAACCTGCGCGCAATTGCACATTCCGTGCCTCACTCTGTACGCTTTTTCGCTCGAAAATTGGCGGCGGCCGCGGCCCGAAGTGGATTTCCTGATGCGTCTGTTGCGCGAATACCTAAAGCGCGAGCTGCCTCTGATCCAGCAAAATAACATTCAACTGTTGGCCATCGGTCGATCCAGCCAGCTTCCGGAAACAGTCCGGAAAGATCTTGCCGACGCCATGCGCCAAACGGCGCGCAACACGGGAATGAAACTCGTTCTCGCGCTCAATTACGGCAGCCGCGCCGAGCTCGCCGACGCCTTCAATGCCATGCTCGACCACGTCCGCGCCAACGGTCTTTCCGCGTTCCACGCCGACGAGCAGACTATTTCCGATCATCTGTATACCGCCGGATTGCCCGACCCCGACCTTTTGATTCGCACCAGCGGCGAAATGCGCGTGAGCAATTTTTTGCTTTGGCAGATTGCCTACGCCGAAATGTACGTGACCGAGACTCTCTGGCCCGATTTTTCTCGCGCGCGCCTGCTGGAGGCGCTGGTGGATTTCCAAGATCGCGAGCGCCGCTACGGAGGGTTGGAGTCCGCGCGCGGAGCCGCGCCGGTGTACAAAAAGGATGCTCCCGGCGGCATGGGACACCTCGCACGCTCGGGTCGGGGCTGACGCCGGATGCTCCTTCGCATTCTGACCGCTGCGGTGCTGATACCAGCCGTTGTCGCTCTGGTGTGGTGGGGACCTGCCCCGCTATTGGCCGCTGCGGCAGCCCTGGTTGCAATCCTAGCCTTGCGCGAGTTTTTCAATTTGGGCGAACTCGTCGGCCTGCGCGCGTATCGCTATTGGACATTCGCGTGCGCCGCCGGAATATTTTACGCGCAGTACGTGGTTGGTTCTGCGGACACTTTGACGCTCGGCTCCGGCGTCACGATCGTTCGACCGTCATCGAGCCCCTTTGCCATTTCTCTCGACGAAGCGCTCCTCATTTTCGTTTTCGGTTTGGTGATCGCGGGCCTCGCCACGCGCCGGCCGTTGCACGACGTGCTCTCCGCGGTATCGATCAGCTCGGCGGGGCTTTTGCTGATCGCGCTGCCGTTCAGCTATCTGGTGCGCATCAACGAAATCGTACCCCGCGGCCGCAATCTCGTTCTATTTACTCTTGTTCTGATCTGGGCGGGCGATGTGCTCGCCTACTTCACGGGCCGGAGCTTCGGACGGATACCGTTCGCGCCGATATTAAGTCCCAAGAAAACGTGGGAAGGAGCGATAGCAAATTTCGTGGGTTCGCTTCTGGTTGCCGTGGCCTTCGCGCGCTGGATGCAATTGGACGTCGTTGCGCTGACGGCTGTCGCGGGGCTCGCGAACATCGCCGGCCAAATGGGAGACTTGATCAAGTCAGCCTATAAGCGCGCCGCTTCCGTGAAGGATTCGGGCACGCTTCTGCCTGGACACGGTGGGATTCTGGATCGCATCGATAGCCTAATCCTCGCCAGCCCGGTCGTCTGGATCGCTTGGCGATGGCTCGCCCCGAAGTAGTCCACCTCTGGCAGGCAATCCGCACCTGTCGTCCCGAACGAAGCTCCGCGCTTTTCACTCTGCCCGCGTTGTGTGCGGGCGCGGGACGCAGAGAGGGATCTGCTGTTTCCTTTTTTGGCCTCTAGGTATCTCCGTGGCGAGTGTTTTGGCTCTGCTCTTCACGGCCTCGGAAGGGGAAGTCCTGGTGCTACGATGCAACCCGCTTCGCGGCGGCTCGAAACTCCCGGTTGCATTCATCGCAAGGACAAAGCTCCCGCAAGCAAGCGAAGCTATAGATGCCCGTTGTGTGCGCATCGGAGAACTCGATCTGAATGGCGTAATTTCCCACCGCCTTTGCCGCCTTGGCCGTCACGCGCGGCTTGTACATTGGCAGCACCGCCGCAGCGGCCGCTGCTTGTGGGTCCGCTTCCTTCTTCGTCCGCTCGTCATTGCATGTGGCGCAGGGGCAGTTCTCCCGCAGGTAAGGAAAATCGTAGCGGCTCGTGTGCCCGTCGGACCAGGTGATCGCCACGCCCTCGCCCGTGGACACGTGGACTTTTACGTCCACCGGCTTCTTCCGCATATCAATCGGTATCGGCATTCAATTGAATTCTAGCAGGAGAGGCCTGCTGCCGGTCTCACGGGTTCTCTCATTTGTCGGCCCCGAGGCTTGCTTGTCATTCCGAGCGGAGTGTCCCGCGCTTTTTGTTTTGCGCGAAGCGCCGGGACGCCAAACAGGGCTCCCAGGTCGACGGTTAGTCGAGCCTGGGAGATAGGTCGAAGAATCTCTCTTGGATTGCCCAGCGGTTTCTCTTTTGCCTCGTGGAAGTCGGATGAAGCAGAGCCCCTGTTCTATTCAAACCGGAACGGTGTGTTCTCGGGCACGCGGTCCGCGCAGGAACGGACGTGTTCGATGCCGCCCCAATCGTGGAATAGCGTTTCCGTCCGCTCGTTGATCTCTTCAAGCGACATCGGTCGATGCTCGCCCGAGCCTGGAAACACCAAATAGAGAACGCCGCCCCATCTCCCGCCGTGGCGCGCGTCCGACCAGATTCCCAGATTGTCGGCCAGCGCGATCGAACCCTCGCCGAGCCTCCCGATGTCCGCGAAAATTGCGTACGCGGACCTACCGTTTCGCATGTTCACCACAACGGCCAAATCTCCCAACCGCGCGCCCGACTCGTGAGCCAACTCTCCCGGCAGCGCAATGTACGGGATTTTCGACGCGTCCACATATCGTGTCGGATCGATGCGTTCTTTCGTCCAATCCGAAAGCGCCGTGCAGGAAATGTAATATCCAGGGAACGGGTCATCAGGCCCTTGAAGCACGGGATTCCCTTCGTCGTCCGCAATAATGCCGTCCCAGTGCCCCGGTTGTCCTGCGTTGGAGAGGTCGTCCAAGCCGGTGTCTTCTGGATTGTAGGCATTCGGTGCGCCATCGGCGTCAATCATCATGCCGGACGCGAAGAAGAAAGCCGCGTCGTCCTGCAATCGCCAGATCGGTACTTGCCGCACAGCCTGCCCGTCGCGATAAACGTCGAAATTCAGAAGCGGTGATCTCGTCGGGCACGTATTCAACGAGTCCACGGTACCATTCAGCGCAGCCGTCTGAATATTCCGCGCGAGGCCGGACGCAGGAAGCGCCAGCGCGACAATTAGTGGAAAAATTCTCCCGACTCGTTCCATGAGGACTTGCATTATACACCGCCAGGTTTTCTCTGCGGTCGCTGGTTAGATGCCGGCGAAGCTCTCGGCGCCAAAGAATACTTCGGTCCAGTCGGAACACTTGCGGGTGTATAAGTGTATCCCGCAAGTTCGAAATAGGGGTCAGCGAGCCAACGACCGGCCCGACCAAAGAAAAGTTCCAGCGGAGAACTTATGCATTGCGATTCGTATCGGCGCGCCTTACTGGCAATGGCGGTTTGGGTTCTCACCGCTACTGGTTGCGCTCGACATGTCCAAGTGGACGACGCTGCACTTCGAGATGCGGATTCTGATTCTGCGAACTGGATCACATATGGCCGCACCTATTCCGAACAGCGTTTCAGTCCTTTGAAGCAGATTGACGAGCAAAGTGTCAGTCGTCTAGGGCTGGCGTGGTCCATGGATTTTCCAACCCTGCGTGCATACGAAGCTACTCCGCTGGTAAAAGATGGCGTGATGTATACCACGGGCGCTTGGAGTGTCGTCTATGCCGTGGACGCGCGAACCGGCGCCCTGCTGTGGACCTACGATCCACACGTTCCCAAGGACTACTCGAAATTCGCATGCTGCGATGTCGTGAATCGCGGAGTCGCGCTCTATAAAGGGCGCGTCTACGTGGCCGCGTTGGACGGGCGACTCATCGCGCTCGACGCCAAAACCGGCACGGTCGCGTGGGAAGAGCAAACCACGCCCAAGGGCGAACCATATTCCATCACTGCCGCACCGCGCATTGCCAAGGGCCGGGTTCTGATCGGCAACGCAGGTTCGGAATATGCGGTGCGCGGCTATGTTTCTGCATACGACGCGGACACTGGAAAACTGGCGTGGCGAACATACACCGTGCCGGGTGATCCCTCGCAGCCAGGTGAGCCCGACGCGTTGCGCCAGGCAGCGAACACGTGGCAGGGCCAATGGTGGAAAACCGGTGGCGGCGGAAGCCCGTGGGATAGCCTCGTGTATGATCCCGATCTCGCCATGGTTTACGTAGGAACCGGAAACGGATCCCCCTGGTACGACCAGGTTCGCGGTAAGGGAGACAATCTTTACATCGCTTCCATCCTCGCGTTGCGCGCCGAAACCGGTGAACAAGTCTGGCACTATCAAACCACGCCGGGTGACAACTGGGATTACGATGCCACTCAGCCCCTCCTGCTCGCTACGCTCACCATCGATGGGCAGCAGCGCCGCGTCTTGATGCAAGCCAATAAGAACGGATTCTTTTATGTCTTGGATCGCGAGAAGGGCTCGCTGATCTCAGCCACTCCATTCACCGAAATCAATTGGGCAACCGGTATCGATTCGAGCGGGCGTCCCGTGGAAAACCCTGAAATCCGCGCGATGAAGGACGCCACCATCGTGAAACCTTCAACTGAGGGCGGGCACAATTGGAGCCCGATCTCATTCAATCCAACGACCGGACTTGTGTATCTCAGCGTGTTGGATAGCGCCTCGATCCACGCGACTCCGCGCGACTGGAAAATCGATCTTCACGATCAGACCACTGCCTCAGATAGAGGCTATCGCGGACCGGTGCGGGACCAGTGGCTCAAGCTTGAGTCGAAGGGACGCCTGGTCGCATGGGATCCGGTTGCCCGTCGCGAGGTGTGGCACGCTGACCAGCCTTTTCCGAGGAGCGGCGGAACCCTGACCACGGCCGGGAATCTTGTCTTTCAGGGCAGAGGCGACGGAAAATTTCTCGCCTATCGAGCTACCGACGGCAAGCCGTTGTGGGAGTTTGACACTGGCGTTGGGATTTCAGCCGGACCAATGACCTACTCGGTGAACGGAACTCAATACGTCGCGGTAATGGCTGGGTGGGGCGGACCTACAACGCTTGGCAATCGATCCATCGGAAAGGGAAAGATCGGGAACGGAAGACTCGCCGTTTTTTCCATCGGAGGCACCGCAAAGTTCGAACGCGTCGAGCGAACCGTTCCGCCTGCCGTGCCCATGCCAAACTTCAAACTCGTTGTATCTCCGCGTGAAATCGATCAAGGATCGAATCTGTTTGCGGCGTTCTGCGCGCGCTGCCATGGCGGCGACGCAGTGAGCAGCGGGTTGGTGCCGGACCTGCGTTACACCAATGAGTCCAAGCACCAAATCTTTCAGCAGATTGTTCGTGGCGGCGCTTTGCGGGAGCTGGGAATGCCATCGTTCGCCGAGGACCTCACCGCTGCACAGGTTCGTTCCATCGAGGGCTACGTTCTAAAACGTGCCCGCGAATCCGCTCAGGCAGACGCCGCCGCAAAGCATTGAGCACGTGCATCAGCGCCGGGACACGCAGTCGAGGAATCTCTCTTCGATCGACGCCAAATCAGCGCGTAGCTCAGAAAGAGCCCTTCCGGCGTGTAGAATGTACTTCCGAATAGTGAGGTGATCTATGGCCAACAGCTACCTCCTGAAAACCGAAGCTTCCGCATATTCCTTTGAGGATCTTCAGCGCGACGGTGCCACAGTCTGGGACGGCGTTTCCAATCCAGTCGCCCTACGGAATCTGCGCGAAATGCAGCCCGGCGCAAAGCTCGTGATTTACGAAACGGGCGACCGCAAAAGCGCGGTAGGCACTGCGACAGTTGTCTCGGTCGACGCTTCAAACCCTAAAAATCCCGAGGTGAAGATCAAAGCAGGGAAAGCGCTCGCGAAACCCATCGCCCTAGCGGAAATCAAAGCCAATAAGCTATTCGCCGACTCTCCTCTAGTCCGCCAAGGGCGCCTCTCCGTCGTCCCTCTCACTGCCGACCAATACAAATTCCTCGCTGGCTCGTAATCGCAGCCTCTGGCCTACCTCGGTTGTAGTGTCGGCGTCTCGTTCGGGGACCGTCCTTCTAATCTCTAACCTCCAATCTCTAATTTCTAAGAGTCCACAGGAATTTCCCCCTTGCATTCTTGCGCGGCTTGTTACTCTACTTCCGTGATGATGAGAACTATTTTGTTTGGCGGCGAAGATAGGCCGCTCCCGCCTAGAGGACCCGCAGTGCGCCCTCTTCCAGCGCGCGCCGGGCACCTCCAAAACTGCTCGAACCCGCCACGGTCTATTCGACACAGGAGGCGAGTAGAATGCGATGCAACTTATTCAAAACAAACGATCGGCGCACACTCTACCCGACACTTTTGCGAAGGTGTCAAATGCCTATCTCTAAGCGCGGGTCACAACTTGCGCCAACCGGCCATGAGCCAAATCGATGCGCCGGTCGGCCAACGCGCCAATCGACGGCGCGTGCGTCACCATCAGAATCGTGTGTCCCTCGGAGTGAAGTTCGCGCAGCAGCCGCAGGACAATCTCCTCGTTGGCTTCGTCGAGATTTCCCGTCGGCTCATCGGCGAGAACCAGCTTCGGATGATTGATCAGCGCCCGCGCCACGGCCACGCGCTGCTGTTCGCCGCCGGAAAGCTGACCCGGCAAATGCTCGATGCGATCCGCGAGGCCCACTCGCTCGAGTGCCCGCCGCGCCTCGCTCTCATCCGTGGTGCTGTGAAAATATTGCGCCAGCATCACGTTTTCCAGCGCAGTCAGATAAGGAACCAGGTGAAACTGCTGAAAGATAAAGCCGATTTTCTGAGCGCGAAATCGGGCCAGCCCGCTTTCGTCCAGCCGCGCCACATCGGTGCCGTCCACCAGCGCTCGTCCCGAGGTCGGCGTGTCCAGTCCGCCGAGAATATTGATCAGCGTCGTCTTGCCGGAGCCCGAAGGCCCCATGATCGCGATCCATTCCCCGGCGTCTACGTCAAACGACACGCCATCAAGCGCGCGCACACTCCCGAACTCTTTTTGCAAATTCTCGATTTGTACCAGCGCCTGCGTCATCCGATTGTAAGTCTCTCGTTGTCATCCCGAACCCGGTCCCGCCGTATGCGAACGAGGGTGAGGGATATGCTTTTGCTTTTACGCTTGAGGAGCATCCTACTCGCCGCGCAGAATTACCGCAGGCTTCACCTTTCCCAGCGCGCGCAGAGGCAGCGCGCCAGCCATCGACGCAGTCACCATCATCGCAATCGTCAGCGGAAAAACTTCCCAGCGCGCAGCAATGGACGCGCCGAACACGCGCTCGCCCATCCAACGCGCCAGAGCGATTCCCGCGATGCAGCCAATCAGTCCGCCTGCCGCGCCGAGCACTCCCACTTCGGCGAGAAACAATCCCACGATGCGCGCCATCGATCCGCCGAGCGCCTTCATCAAGCCCACGTCTTCGCGCCGCTCCATCGCGAGCGCGGCCATCGTCGCCAGCACGCACAGCGCCGTCAGCGCCAGGATCAGCACCACCATCGACGCGACCAGCAAACGCGTGCGCTGCAGCAGATTACCCTCGGCCTCTGTTACCTGCCGGATGGGACGTACATCGTAGCCGGGAAGGGAACTCGCCAATTTCGCCGCGTAGCTGCCAATACTCGCCGGCGTGCCGCTTACGCTCATCTGCACCAGTTCGATTCGCGCGCTCGCCGCGGCAAGTTGCTGCGCTGCAGGAAGGCTTACGAAAACTTGATTGTCAGCGGCGGCGCCGGCGTCAACCACGCCCGCGATTTCAAAGGTTGCGTTGCGGCCAAGGTAGCTCAATGTGATTTTGTCGCCGGGCGAAAGTCGAAACTGCCGCGCGGCGTTGCGGCCGATGATGCACTGCGCGTCATCCTCGCGCGACGCGATCCATTTGCCGTCAATCTTCCACGTGGGATCGAGTTTTGGGATCTGGTCGAGCCAAGTGCCGGCGACCACCACGGGAGTATCTTCATTACGCGCGACGATATACAGGTACGGCGCCGCGCCCACCACGTCGGGCGTGTGCAGTCGCTGGAGTTGACTCAGTACTGCGCTTTGATCCATAAGTGCCGGGGAACCGGCCGCGCCCGCGGCGCCGCTGCCCGCCCCAGCCGTCCCGCCGCGCGAAATTATCAGGTTTGCGCCCAGCAGGCGAAACTCGTGCGTCAGCTTTTCCCGCATGTCGAACTGAAGATTCAGAAGTCCCGCGATTACGGTCGCGCCACTGGTCACGGCCACAAGGGCCACGGCAAGACGCCCTCGATTGCCTCGGAGCAGTTTCCAGAGCACACGGCCGAACATCATTCGCCCCGCAGGATCGGCGCCGGATCGAAACGCGCCGCCCGCCGCAAGGGAATCAAGCCGCCAGCCAGCGCCACCAGCGCCGCCAGCCCGAGAATGATGGGCAAAAGAATGATTCGCGGAGAGGCTGGCGCGCCGAAGACGCTCTCTCCAAGAAAGCGGGCAAGGCCCGCGCCAAAGACGAACCCGATCGCTCCCCCTATGAGCGCGAGCGCCAAATGCTCCGTCAAAAATAGCGCCGAGACGGATGTGTTCGTCGCGCCCAGCGCTTTCATAACGCCGATCTCGGCACGCCTCTCGAGAATGGCGGCGGCGGACGTGGCCGCCACGGCGAGCCCCGCGCCAACCAGGGCCGCGAGCGTGACGATCCACAGCAGCGTGCTCACATGAGAAAGAATCTTGCCCTCGGAATCCGCCACGCGCCGTATGGCATGCACGTCCGTTCCGGGCAGCACTTCTTTGATCTGATAACTGATCGACGAAATGTAGGGCGAGCAGAACCAGCGGTCGTATTCGGTGGGCGTCAATGTCTTCGGATCGCGGCTGGCCAGCGCATCTGCGGGTTTCGTCAGCGCGCTTACGAAAAGCTGCCGAAATTGCCCGCGATGACCAGAGAGATTCTGCGCGACGGAAAGAGGAACCAGCAGGGCATCGTCCTCGCTGTCGCCTGTGGAAACGATGCCTGTCACGACCAGCGGGCGCGTAGAACCCGAATTCTCCTTCTCCGCCACATATATCGTCTTGCCAATCGCGAGAGTATCAGGCTGCTTCGCAGCCAGTGCCTCGCCCACTACCGCTTCCTGTGCCCCATCCTGAAACCACCGGCCTTGAATTTTCCACCACGGATGCGTGACGCTCGCGCCAGTCTTGAACGCAATTCCATCCGGGACCGGAACTTCGTGGTCATACCAGGTGCCAATGACTGTTGCGCTGGTTTTGGCCTGCGTTCCTCCCGAGCCGAAATACGCGGGAACGTCGAGGAACGGAGTGAAACCGAGGATATTGTGGCGCCAGAAAATCGTTTTCAGCTTGCCCAGGTCCGCTTCTTGCAGATACGCGCCCTCGTCAACGGGACGGTAATCGACGCCGCCGATTTCGACCGGCAAAGTATCCGACTGCGGGGTAACCAGCAGGTTCGCGCCCAGGCTGCGAAATTCGCGCGCCATGCGGTCGCCCACTTCGAGCGCGATGGTCAGCGTCGCCGTCGCGACCGCCATTCCTACCACCAGCGCCGCCGCGGTCAAAATCTTGCGGCGTGCGTTGCGAGCGAACGATTGGCGTACGATTCGTGCGAACATTGTTTAAGAGTGAATCATCGCGTTCGCGTCGGCGAGCGCGGAAAGATCGACGATCACTTCTCCTCCCGCGACTCTCGATTTCACCGGAATCGGATTGCAACCGCCGCGATCGCCAATCGATGGAATGTAAATCGAGGAGCCGCAATTTTTGCAGATGACGTTTTGCCCCTCCTGACGGTAGCCGGCACGGCCGCAAATCTCGCAGGCATCGAGCGCCGTGGCGTAGTCGCCGTTGGTTCGATGAATTACCATGAATCGAATCGAGGCGCCGTCCACCTCGGCCGTGTAAAAGTGAAGACTGGAATCGGTCAAATCCGAGAGTGGAATCCGGACTTCATTGTTTTGGGCGGTGAGCACCCTCGCGGGTTGCGGAGCATTCATGGCGTGGGTGTACGCAAATTCGGCCGCCAGGGATACGACCACCAGTACGCACAGGATTGCGGCGGCAAAGCTCCAGCGGCGTTGGCGGCGAAATTCCCATTCGCGCAGGCGGCGCTCGGCGGGATTGACAGCAGCGTCCTCGGTAGGCCGCCGCGCGCCGAACCATTCCCGCATCACCACCAGCGCGGCCACTCCGAGTATCACCACAAAAAAGAAAACTTCATTGCGCACGATAGGACCTACAGTAGCCATCTCGGTCTTGCTGGACCATATCCACTGGGCCTCGCTCAACTCATGCACGCCTGTGAGGGCCAGTTGGAACGCGACCACCATGAGGATGACGCTTGTCGCGCGAAAGAAGCGGTGCAGCGGAATCCGCAGTGTTCCCTGGAAGAAGAAAACGCCCACGCCGACCGCAATCCCAATTCCGAGCAGCGTCCCAATCCACACCCGCACGCCCGCAGTCGAAAGTTCCACCGCCCGCAGAATCAGCACGAGCTCCGCGCCCTCCCGCACAACCATGAAGAACACGAAGGCGCCGATACCCCATCCCGCCGCGCCCGTGGACCGCTGCGCGTAAGCCTCCACGCGCTCTTCGATGTTTTTTCGCAGGCTCCGCGCCACTCGGTTCATCCATATAATCATGGTGACGACCAGCACGGACGCCAACAGCATCAGCAGCCCTTCGAAACCATCTTCGCTGATCGCCCAGCGCTGCAGGAGCACGGCAGCGGCGACACTGGCCGCGCACGCGAGGATAACTCCTCCCCATGCATAGCTTTTCAGCGCACGGCGGCCGCTGTGCTCCAGATAGGCGAGCACAATGCCGACGATAAGCGCGGCCTCGACGCCTTCACGGAGGGCTACCAGGAGAGCTGGAATCATAGTTTTCCAGTTGTAAACTAGTTGCAACTGGCAATTCCAGTCTATCCAGACGCCGGCCCAAATTCAAGCTCTTTCAGCAACATCCTCCTGCTTTACATCCGCACGATTTGCGTTCCTTTGTACAATGCATCTCACATAGCCATGGCCGATCAGAATTATCACGGCAAGGTCCGAAGTCCGCGCCGGGGCGGAATCCCTAGCGGCTTCTGCCTGCTGCTATTCGCCGGGACCTTGGTCGTCTGTGCCGCAGCGGCTCAGGCGCCCTCGCAATCCGCCGGGGCTAAAGTCGCCAAGGAGGTCCCGCGGGAAGTATCCAAGGCTGACGCGAAAAAGGCGAAAGCGGCTTATGAAGAAGGCTTTCGAGCGGAGCAGGGCCTGAATTGGGACGCCGCTTTTGCCGCCTACTCCGATGCGGCGCACTGGGATCCAACAGATCGGGAATATCTGCTGCGGCGCGAAATTGCGAAGAGCCGGATCGTTCAAAAAAAAGTGGACGCGGCCGAACGCGAGGCAGTCTCAGGTCGGCTGGACGCCGCCCGCAGGGAACTGCTCGACGCCAGTTACATCGACCCATCGAATAAGACGGTGCAGGAACGCATCGTGGAATTGACGGCCGCCGAGCCGGAGCGCGTGCGTGAAGTCGGCGAACCGGAAATTACGGGCGAGCCCGACCTCGCATACCGTCCCGGCAAACAGAGCTTCGATTATCGCGGCGATACGCAGGGGGCATACCAGCAGTTGGCATCGCAATTTGGCGTGGAAGCGGCATTCGATGTCGACCTCCATGCCCGAACGGTGCGCTTTCAGGTAACCGACGTGGATTTTCCCACCGCCGCGCGCTTGCTGGGCGACTTGACGGGAACATTTTGGCGGCCGCTCACGTCGCGCCTTTTTTTCGTCACCGACAACACGCCGCAAAAACGAAAAGACTACGACGCTTCGGTAGTCCGCACGATTTTGCTTCCGTCTTCGGAAACACCCGAGCAGATGACGGAAATGCTGCGAATGGTCCGCGACATCACTGGTATCACCCGCTCCGACCTCGACACGAATAGCCGCACGATCACTTTGCGCGCGTCTCCGCAAGCGATTGCAGTAGCCTCAGACTTGATCGGCAATCTCGAGCAACCAACGGGGGAAGTGGTTCTGGAAATTGAAGTTCTCGAGGTGGACCGCAACCGCGCGCGGCAGCTCGGAATTACTCCACCTCAAACGGCCAAGATTTATTCGCTCAGCTCGCAGCAAATTCAAGAGGCCGAGCAATCCGCCCAGGGCCTGATTGACGTGATCAATCAAATCTTTGGGACATCATCGCTTCCGCCAGTCATTGCGTTCGGCGGCGGCAAGACGACTTTTCTGGCCACGCTCCCCGGCGCGGCGGCCAATTTTGCGGAGATGCTCTCGCTTGTCCGGCATGGCCGGCGCATTTTGCTCCGCGCGCAGGACGGCCAACCCGCCACATTCTTTGTGGGCGACCGCGTTCCAGTCTCCCTGACGACTTTTGCTCCGAGTATTACATCGGCGGGAATCAGCAGCGCCAGCACTGCCGCGGCAACAGTGGCTCCGCTCACCAACTATGCGGTGGGGAACACGCCTGCTTTCGTGACCACGGCCGATCTCCGCGCCAATAGCATCAACGACCTGATCGTCGCGAATTCGGCCGACAATACGGTGTCCGTGTTGCTTGGGAACGGCGACGGCACATTCGGCGCACAGACGACCTTCCCGACGGGGACGAATCCGGTTTCAATTGCGAGCGGGCAGTTCAATAACGGCGCATCTGCCCCAAATAGCGACAATATTCTGGATTTGGCGGTTGCCAACAAGGCCGCGAATACGGTTTCGATTCTCCTGGGGAAAGGCGACGGTACCTTCCAGCCCAAAGTGGACATACCCACGGGCAGAGCGCCTGTCTCAGTGATCGCCGCGGATTTTCACGATCTCAGCGGGACGGGATTTCTCGATCTGGCGGTCGCCAACCAGGGCGACAATTCAATCTCCGTCTTTGAGGGGAATGGCGACGGGACTTTCCGGGCGCCTGCGTTGATCCAGCTTCCCGCCGGTTTTTCACCCGCGGCTCTTGCGGCCACGGACCTGAACGCCGACGGCCACGTGGACCTTGTCGTGGCCGACCAAGGCCACAACACGATCTCCGTCTTCCTGGGTAACGGCGACGGGACGTTCCAGAATCGCACCGACTACGCAACTGGAAACGCTCCTGTATCGGTGGCGTTCGGAGATTTTAATGGCGACGGCGCCGAAGATATTGCAGTAGCGAACTTCGACAGCAACTCCGTGACGGTTTACTACAATCAAGTCAGCACGACGAACTCTGCGCCCCTTGGCAGATTTGCGGCGGGCGCCACCCGGGACTTCGCCGCCGGAAACGGTCCAACAGGTATCGCCGTAGCGGATTACAATGTGGATGGGCTTGCCGACATCACCGTCTCCGACAAAACAGACAATGCCGTAACCGTCCTTTTAAACGGTGGCAGTGAGCTTTTCACGGCGCTTCCGGAAATACCGGTCGGCACGGCTCCCGCTTCCATTGCGACGGCTGATTTCAATGCTGATGGTCTGCCTGACGCCGTGACAGCGGATAGCGGGTCCGCACAGGCCACGGTAATCATTAACTCCGCCAGCCTTTTTGGCAGCAGTACGGGGCTCAATTCCTTCGGCACTCCGTATCCAGGAGTGCAGTACCTCGACATCGGCCTGAAGGTAAAGGCCACGCCGCGAATCCATCCCAATGATGACGTTACTCTTGAGCTCGATTTCGATATCAGCAGCCTGAGCAGCCAGAGCATCAATGCGATCCCCATCATCAGTAATGACGAGGTGGACCAGACGGTGCGGCTGAAGCCAAACGAAACGGCGGCACTGGCGGGATTCCTCGAAACGCAGCTTACCAACGCGATCACCGGCAACCCAGGGATCGCCGAAATTCCGGGAGCGGGCCTACTCGACCAGAATCAAAACGCGCAGCAGCAGGAGACGGAGTTGCTGATCCTGGTCACGCCGCGGATGGTGCGGCTCGCCCGGCGCAGGGACCATACGATTTACGCGGGGCAGGGGTCGGTGCAAGGCGAAGGGGGCGGGGCCGTGGGAAACGTGTTCGTGCCACCACCGCCGCCAGAGCAAGTTCCGGCGCCGGGCCCTGCGCCGCCGGGGGAAAATCCCCCAACTCTGCCGACACAGCGGGGCATCCGGCCTATGCCGGACCAATAGAGATTCGTCTCAGAGCCGCGAGCACGGCAATGGATTATTGTGTGGCGTCGAGTACGACCACCGGCTGATACGTGCGCGGAACAACAGGTTCGGCGATGGCGATCAATTGCCCCTGTTGACTGAAGACTCGTAATCGCGAGGGCTGCCATTCCCCGGAATCGAGCTCAGCCGGCGCCCCTTGCGCAGCGGTCGCATGGCCGGGCTGAATTTGAGCGAGCGGCAAATTAAACTTGGCGCCGTGGCGCACCCGCTTCTCGACGATGGGCAGCACGGTGGCGCGCGGCAATTCGGAAAGCAGTCCCTCGAGCCGGATCACGCGTGCGGCGATCTTCCCCGACTTAGAGTCTTCGGCAAGCTCCGCAAGCGGCACGGCATGATCGAGCGTAAACTCCCCCACGGCGGTGCGGGTTATTTCCGCCAGGTGAGCGCCCGAGCCGTGGAGCTTGCCCAGGTCGTGCGCCAGCGAACGAATGTAGGTGCCCGCGCCGCACTCGACCGAAAAGCGAGCAATCGCGCCGTCAATTTCCGTTAACCTGAATTCGTAGACTTCCACGTCGATCGGTTCCAACTTCACGGGCTTGTTTTTGCGCGCGAGTTCGTGCGCCGGCCGTCCATGAATTTTTTTGGCTGAAAAGGCCGGCGGAATCTGCTGGATTTTCCCCGTGAACTGCGCTGTGAGCGCTTGAATTTCCGTTTCATCGAGGACTGGCGCCGCATCCGCGCCCAGGGCCTGGCCGTCGGCGTCGTAGGTATCCGTGGCGAACCCGAAACGCACAGCGCAGGTGTAGCGTTTCCGGCGTCCCTTGTAGAAGCGCGCGAGCCGCGTGGCTTTGCCGAGCGCGAGCACCAGCACACCCGTGGCCAGCGGGTCGAGCGTGCCAAGATGTCCGATTTGGCGGAAGCCGGCGAGGCGGCGCACGGACTCGACCACGTCGTGAGACGTCTTTCCCCGCGGCTTATCGACCACGAGGATTCCATCGAGTGGAGGCGGTTGCGGGATTCGCGGCATTGTAGTTTCGTTTGTAGCGCCGGATTCGAGCTGGCGAGATTCGAGCGCCAGCCCGCTAGGATTCCTCCGGGTGATGCACTTTTCGCAGCAGATCGTCGATGTGCTCGCCGTACTCCTCGGATTCATCGACGAGGAAAATAATCTCGGGAGCTCGCCGCAGCCGAAGCCGCTCGACCAATTCGTGGCGGACGAAGCCCGCGGCGGCTTTCAATCCCGCCAGCGCCTTCGTTCGCTCCGAGCCGTCTCCCGGGATCTGCACGAATACGCGCACGGCGCGCATGCCGGGCCCGACGCGAACCTCCGTGACGCTAAGCGGCACCGCCAGGCGCGGGTCTTTCAACTCGCCGGCCAGCATCAGGCCAACTTCATTGCGGATTTCTTCCGCAATTCGTTCCGCGCGAAATCCGCCGACGGTCATTCCCCATCCTCGAAATATTCGATTTGGCTGGAAACCAAATCGCGTCCCAGAATGCGCTCCGATTCGGCGGCGATCGCTTGAACCGATTCCTCGAGATGTTTGCCATCGCCCGAAATCGTGACCACCCCCACGCGCGACCGTTGCCAAAGTTCCTGATGATCCAGCTCGGAGACGGCCACGTTGAAGTGGGCGCGCAGCCGGTCTTTCAGGCTGCGAAGCACCTGCCGCTTGTCTTTCAGCGACTGCGCGTCAGAAATGTGAATTTCCAGTGTGAGGAGGCCGACCGGCATTTCCGTTCATCCCGAGGCAGCGAAGGAGCGCAATCTTGGGCGCCACTGGCCGGATCGAGGCGCGGCAACTCGCTTCGTTCCGCACCGAAACAGCGCGCGGCTCGGCCATATGCCTGCGTTCTAGCCGCGCCTGGCCTCTACTACCGCTTGCGGCCGCGCTGCTCGATCCGGCGGGGCTTCGACCGGCGCGACTTTCTCGATTTTGAAACACTCCAGGGAATCGCCAACTTTGACGTCGTTAAAATTGGAAATGCCCGCGCCGCACTCGAAACCGGCGCGCACTTCGCTGGCGTCTTCCTTGAATCGCCGCAGAGAATTGATCTTGCCCGTGTAGATCACCACGTTATCGCGAAGCACACGCACGTCCGCGTCGCGCTTCAGGATACCTTCTTGCACGGAGCATCCGGCGATCATGCCCACGCCCTTCACGCGGAAGGTGTCGCGGACTTCGGCGCGGCCCAGGTAGGTTTCCTTGATTAGCGGCGCCAGAAGCCCGGAGACCGCTTTCTTCAGCTCGTCAATCAGCTCGTAGATGATCGTGTGGAGACGGATATCGACGCCTTCGCGCTGCGCCAGGTCGGATGCTTTGCGCTCGGGCCTCACGTTGAACGCCACGATAATCGCATTGGAAGCCGAGGCGAGCAGCACGTCGCGTTCAGTAACCGCGCCCACGCTCGCCTGAATCACTTTCAGCCTCACCTGATCGTTCGAGAGTCCCGGCAACAGTTCGTTGAGAACTTCCACCGATCCTTGCACGTCCGCTTTCACCACCACGGGCAGTTCCTTCATCTCGCCTGCTCGGAGCTGTTCGTGTAGTTGATCGAGTGTGAGGCGCCCGGATGGCCCGGTCTTCGCCAGCGCGGCCTCGCGCTGCTTGCCTTGGCGGTACTCGACGATGTGGCGGGCCTTGGCTTCGTCCGCCACTTGGAATTGGTCGCCCGCTTCAGGCACGCCTTGCAACCCGAGAACTTCAACGGGAGTTGAGGGCTGCGCCTTCTGGATTGCCTGGCCGTGATCGTCAAACATGGCGCGAACCTTGCCGTAGACGGCGCCCACGATGAAGACATCGCCGATGCGCAGGGTTCCGTTTTGCACCAGCACAGTCGCCACGGGCCCGCGGCCTTTGTCCATGCGGGATTCGAGAACGGTGCCGCTGCCAGGGGCATCGGGATCGGCCTTGAGTTCGCGCAAATCGCTCACGAGCAGGATCATCTCGAGCAGCCGCGGCAAATTCTTCTTGGCTTTGGCCGAGACTTCCACCATCACCGTATCGCCGCCCCATTCCTCGGGCATCAGGCCGCGGTCGGCGAGCTGTCGCTTCACGCGCTCGGGCAGCGCTTCCGGCTTGTCGATTTTATTGATGGCGACAATGATGGGCACGTTGGCGGCTTTGGCGTGCGCGATTGCTTCTTCGGTCTGGGGCATCACGCCATCGTCCGCAGCTACCACCAGGACGACAATGTCGGTAACCTTCGCGCCGCGCGCACGCATTCGCGTGAACGCCTCGTGGCCCGGTGTGTCGATAAAGACGATCCGCCGCTGGTCCACGTGCGCCTCATACGCGCCGATATGCTGGGTGATTCCGCCTGCTTCCCCCGCTGCCACTTCGGTCTCGCGGATAGCGTCGAGCAAGCTGGTCTTGCCATGGTCGACGTGGCCCATCACGGTGACCACCGGGGCGCGGGGCAGCTGGTTTCCGGTCCGCTCTTCCTTGATTTTTTCTTCTTGGACCACCTGCTCTTCAAAGGTCACAACTTGGACGATTCCATTGAACGCTTCCGCCAAACTCGTCGCAGTGGGGACGTCGAGCGCTTGGTTGATGCTGGCGAAAACGCCGCGGTCGAGCAAGGTTTTCAGCAAGTCCTTGGCGCGAATATCCATCTTTTCGGCAAGCTCGCGGACGGTAATGCCTTCCGTAACCGTGACGTTCCGCGGCTCGCGTTGCACGGGGGCCGCAGGCTCGGCGTGAGCCGCGCGTCCTGCTCCGACACCGGCGCGCGTTCGAACCGGGTGCAGCCTGCGCTCACCTTCGGCGTAGCGCTTTTCGATTGTCGGGCGTCCACGCGAAGCAGGTGGCTTGCGCTGGTACAGGGGCTTGCCCGGCTCCGCCTTTGGCACGCCTGAAACGACTGTTGCGCCGGGGCGCTGGCTTCCAATGGGTCCCTGACCGGGGCGTCCGGTGCCAGGCCGCTGCGGAAATCTTGATGGCGGCGCTCCGGCAGGTCTCGGCGGACCGCTGGGCCTGGACTGACCCGGTGCGGCGGCAGGGCGCATTCCTTGAGGAGCGCCTGGGCGACTTTGGCCGACGCCCTGGCCAGGACGCGCGGGGAATCGGCCGCCTTGTCCTGCCGGCGGCGGAGCTGTGGGCCGTGGCGCACCCGGAACACCGGTCGCTGGAGTTGAAGAAGCCGCAGTCGGACGCATCGCGCCGGGCGCAGATGGCTGTCCCGGAGCCGTTCCTGGAACGGACGACGGGCGACTTGGAGGCGCCGTCCGCGGCGCAGTGGGCGAAGCAGAAGGGGCCGCAGACGGCCGAGGGGCGGCCGGAGTTCCCGTGGCGGCGGCTGGCGAAATCGGCGGACGCGCGGACGGAGCCGCTGTAGGCGGCGCGATGCCAGGTGCGGACGTTCTTGCCGGAGCCACTGGCGAACCCGGGCCAGCATGCACAGCCGGCGTCGGGGCAACTCCCGCGGGTTTCGCGGGTACCGCGGCAGGCCGAGCGGGTTTGGACTTTGCGGCTGTCTTGGCCGCCTCCGCCGCCGCTTCCGCGTCCGCTAGCTCACGAAAATGCTTTCGGGCCAGCTCCGCATGCTCGATATCGAGCGAGCTCGAATGTGTCTTTTTCTCCGTGACACCAATCTGGGGGAGAAAGTCGATCAGCACCTTGGCCTTGATCTCAAGCTCTCTCGCCAGTTCGTTGATGCGAATTTGATTGGAATCTGACATCAGCCTCTATTCTTTAAACGTGCTGTCTCAAACTCGTTCGCGGCTCCGATTCCGCCGGGAGCCGTGCTATTCCTCGGGAGTTTCTCGCTTCTCGGCGCTTTCGTCTACCGTGGAGGCTGCTTCCTTATCCGCCGGGGTGGTTTCTTCAGCCTCCTCAGACGGTTCCTCTGCGGTTGGCGCCGGATCAGCCTGGACTTCTTCGGTCAAGTCAGCCGCTCCGGCCTCGGCCGACGTCTCTGTTACTTCCGGCGTTTCAATACTTGCTTCCGGCATAGCTTCGGCCGCCGCTTCGTCTTCGGTCGAGGGTTCAATCGGAGCGATCGCCTGCGCTTCGAGCGCTTCGAAGTACGCCGCGACGGATTGGTGAATCTTTTCCACCATTTTCTCGCCGATGCCCGGAATTTCAACCAGTTGCTCCGGGGTCATATCGGCGAGTTTTTCGATCGACGTGATTCCCGCGGCTTCAAGCTTCTCAATCGTTTTCGGACCGACGCCGCCGAGTTCGGTAAGCGCCGTGCCAGGAGCAGTGAGCGCGGCCATTTGCGCTTCGATTTCGCGCCGCTTTTCTTCCTCGCTCTTGATATCCACATTCCAGCCGATCAGCTTGCTCGCGAGGCGCACGTTCTGCCCCTTCTTGCCGATGGCCAGCGACAATTGTGTATCCTCGACAATCACTTCGAGGCGCTTTTCCTCGGGGTCTACGATCTGCACGCGAGTAACTTTCGCGGGGCTAAGAGCTTTTTGGGCGAAGGCGACTGTTTCTTCGCTGAACGGAATGATGTCAATCTTTTCGCCGCGAAGCTCGCGTATGATCGACTGCACGCGCATACCCTTCATTCCCACGCACGCGCCCACCGGGTCCACATCCTTGTCGCGGCTTTCGACCGCGATTTTGGTGCGCTCGCCCGCTTCGCGCGCCACCGCGCGGATTTGCACAGTGCCGTCATAAATTTCCGGCACTTCCATTTCGAAAAGGCGCTGCACCAGGGCGGGGTCAGCGCGGGAAACGACCACCTGGGGTCCTTTCGCGGCGCGCTCGACCGCTCGAATGGTTACGCGGAGCCGGTCGCCGACGTTGTAGGCCTCAAGACGCGACTGTTCGCGCTTGGGCAGGCGCGCTTCGGTGCGGCCGAGGTCCACGATCATGTCCGGACCTTCCATGCGCTTCACCACGCTATTGATCAGCTCGCCCACGCGGGTATGAAATTCGTTGTAGATCGTATCACGCTCGGCTTCGCGCACCTTTTGCAGGATCACCTGCTTGGCGGTCTGCGCGGCGATTCTCCCGAGCACGTCGGTAGGTTTTGTCTGCGTGATTTCCCCGCCGACTTCGACTTCCGGATTTCGCTTGCGAGCGTCCGTTAGGGAAATTTCTCGAATGGGGTCCGCTACTTCGTCCACCACCATGTGAACCGAAAAGACGTCTATCTGGCCGCTTTCGGGGTTGAATTTCGAGCGCAGCTCTTCCTCAGTGCGGTAGTACTTGCGCGCCGCAACGACCATCGCGTCCTCGATGGCCGCAACGATGATCTCCGGTTCAATGTGCTTCTCCCGGCTGATCTGCTCGATCGTCTGGTATAACAGACTCGCCATCTGTCTTTCCTTCTCCCCCCGGCGCCGAAATGGCCCATCACAGTTCCACGACTAAATTCGCTTTCCGAATCTGGTTATACGGCACGGCAACTTCGCGATCGCGTACTGCCAGCTTTACAATTCCATGGTCATGGCCAGCCAGTCGGCCTTCCCAATATTTCTGGTTCTCGACCGGCTCCGTCAGCCAGATTTTCGCCAGCCTTCCGGCAAACCGATCATAGTCCGCTGGCTTGATTAACTTTCGATCCAGCCCCGGCGAACTGACCTCCAGGACGTAGCTTCCGGCTCCCGGAATCAACTCTTCTACATCTAAAATAACGCTCAACTGCTCGCTTACCCGCTGGCAGTCGTTGTGGCTCACCGCCGCGTCCGGGTTTTCCAGATCGGGCAAGCGGTCAATATAGACCCGCAGCAGCCGCTGCTTTCCGACCTTCCACTCGACGTCGAAGATTTCGAGGCTCTCGGAATGAGCCACCCGCTCCGCGGCCTGTCGAATCCTTTCGAGGTCCATTCTCTTCTAATCGCAGCAGTTAACCCTGGCGGGGGATAACCGTGTCCCAGTTTCATTCGGCCAACAAAAAAGTGGGCTCGCGCCCACTAGTTTGTGCGACCTATCTGGAAGCAAATTTAGTATAAGCTCGGTTACCCCTGAAACGCAAGTCACCGCCCCGAATGGTCGATTTCGATGCGTCTTTTATGGGTGTTTTACCCAAGGGATAATCGCGCCATATTCTGCTACCATGCGCCGTCTGGAAGGGCGGTGGTTCCTTCGAAACGGAGTTGATGGCGATGCAAACGCCGGATTCAGACGCCAAAATTGAGTTAACCCAAGTCGTCCAAAAGTACTTGGGAGCGGCGGGCAGCTACGGGCACCCGGTGCCGCTGGCTTCGCTGGGTCTTTCGGCCAAGGAAGTCGAGGATGTGTTCAGCACGTTCGACGAGGACTACCACATCAGCCGCTACTTCCATTTTGAGTGCGCTTCGGGCGCGAATTATCAGATCAATGGCTTTCCGCAAACGCACGTTTCGATTGACGCGGAAATCCAAAGCATCCTCTAGTCACTTTTTCGCGACGGTTGGTGGCGGATTCCGGCGAGAGTCTTCGGATCAAGTACTCGAACGGATCTTTAAACCCTCGCCGAATCTTCGCATCATTAGCCGGCTGTCTGCGCGCGCTGTTGCGTCTTCGCCGCTTCCTGCATCCGCCTGCTCATCTCTTCCGCTGAAACATCCTCTTTGTGAGTGGCCAGCGACCAGGAATGGCCGAAGGGATCAGTGAGCCGGCCGTAACGGTCGCCCCAGAGCTGGTCGGCGAGCGGTTGCGCTTCCTTGGCGCCCGCAGACAATGCCTTCTTGAAAGTCGAGTCGACATCCTCGAGATACAAAAAGATACTGACCGTGGAGCTGCCCAGCGATTGCGGGGAACGGATCCCAGTATTCTGCTGCGAAGGGCCGAGCATAATGATCGAGTCGCCTATCTTGATTTCGGCATGAGAAACTTTCCCGTCGGGTCCGGGCATGCGCATGATTTCCTTCGCTCCAAATGCCTGCTGATAGAACTCAATTGCGCGCGCTCCGTCGTCAACCGCGAGATATGGTGTGACTGTGTGAAAGCCTTCTGGAACTGGTTTTACTTTTGCCATCACTTCTCCTTTCGGCGTGAGTCCCGACTTTAGTCGCGGGACGTTAATGGTTGGTGAAAGGCTGGTTGCGAATCGGCTGGGTAAGAAACGTCTTACCGCAACGGGGGATGAAAATCAAATTGCGGATCGACGTCCACCGGAATGTCGGAGCCTTTCGTTAGCGCGGCGGAGAGCTGCGGCGGCATAACTGCGTATCTTATGAACCACTTCTCGGTGCGCGCGCGATCCCCTGTAGCTTCCTGCTCGAGCAATTCCTTGGCCAGCGATGCGATGGCTGCCGGCATTTTAGCGAAGTCGACTTCGTACCGGTCGGTGGAGGAGTTTCGGCGAATGGCGCCCTGCTCGGTGAGGTAGCTCAACTCCATCATGGCGCCTGCGCCGTGCGCCTCAGCAATTCCGAAGCGGATAGTGCGAAAAGTTTCCCCGAGAAAGGAGGCGTAAATTTCATTCAACTTTCCGCTTGGAATCTGGCCGTGGTCCACCAACCATTTCACGCAGAGCAGGCCGGTGATGTCCGCTTTGGATTCCTCGAGTGCGGAGTATCGCGGGCCGATTGCTTCTCCAATGTGGAGCTTGCCATTCGACCCGTGCACGTATGTGGGGCCGAGTCCGTGGGAGATTTCGTGGAGGATAACAAAGTCGAGAGTGCCTTCGCCGGTAACCATCTTGGCTTGATCGGTGGGCAGGAGACGCTCGGCGAGCGGCAGAATGATGAAGTTCACGCGCGCATCGAGGAAATTCTTCCAGAAGATTTTCTTCGAGCC
The DNA here is from genome assembly GCA_963702375.1 of uncultured Acidobacteriota bacterium. Taxonomy (GTDB): domain Bacteria; phylum Acidobacteriota; class Terriglobia; order Acidiferrales; family UBA7541; genus Palsa-295. Next base: position 254,885 of record CAVPCI010000007.1, on the reverse strand, counting down.
TTTTTCCTGGTGGATGCGCGGATCGTTCGGCAGATTATCGGCGACGGCCTGGTAACCGTGGAGCAGGTCGCCCGCGCGATAAATGGCGTCCACTACTTCCATCGGCGAGCGTTGCCCGCGCTCGGAAGGCAAATCCTCGTGCGGGAGTGGAAGCGATTCCTGGAGATCGGGGACGTACTTCTGAAATGCGGCAAGTTTTTTGCTTTCTACGTCGTTGCGAATCATGATCGACGCGCCGTACGACGTTTTCACACCGAGCAGGCCGTCAAGATAGACTTCGTAAGGAGCGAAGACGACGTCGAACTTCGGATTCTCGAGATCCATCCAGGCGATGTCGCTCGGATAGTAATCGTCGGAGAGCAGAGCATCGGCGCGCAGGCGCAGGAATTTCGCGAAAGCAGGATCGTCGCTAAGCGCGGCGGCAGCGCGGAGATCGGCGGCCATGGGCACGAGAAATTCGCGGAAAGCGACGTGGTAGGGAACGGCTTCGAGAGCAGATCCCTTGCGCCTGACTATCGTTTGACCGTTGTACAGAGCCGCTTTTTGCTCGGGGTGCGCCGCGACATACGCATCGAATTCGCTGCGCGTAAGATCTGTTGGATAAAAGCCACGGCCGGGCGGCATCGGCTGCGTACCGACGAAGGGCTTGTTGTCGTCGATTAGATCGTAGCTGCCGCCATTGATTTTGAGATATTCGCGGAGCATCTGGTCCCGCGGACTTTTGCTGTTTGCGAGCGAAAGATACAGCTTCAGCCCCTCGGGATCGCTCTGGCGCCAGTAGATGCAGTCGAGAAGGCCAGCGGCGTCGACGAGCTTATCCACCATTTCCTTTTCGCGCGCGCTTAGTCCCTTCGTGTCGAATGGAATTTTGATGGACTTGAATTTTGCGAACTGTTGGGCCAGATCGGGTGCAACAACCGGTTTGGATGAGGCGGACTGAGAAGCAGATGACCTTGGTGTTGATGTCGACCATGCCGCTCCGACGATGATCAAGGCGCAAAGTATCAGGACGAAAATCGGGGATCGGAGAACGACCCTTCGTAAAAAGTGTCGAGTAGAACCGTCCCCAACCGTTTGTTTTCTGTAAGTTGCGTGGGGTTCTACTCGGCTCATGTGTCGATTAGAGATGAGCGAGTCGTTTGACGCCTGGGCCGGATTCACCATTCGGCTGCCGCCGTCCATCTTTTGGTCGACTTCCTTAGTGTTTCGCACGCGCCTATATTAGAGCAGGGGACGGCTAGCGCAAGCACAAACTCCTGTGGACTTTTGCCGCGATCAACCATGGCGAAGAGAAGCGCGGGGCTGCTGATGTACAGAATACGGAACGGAACGTTGGAGGTATTGCTCGTTCATCTGGGCGGACCTTTTTGGGCGAAGAAGGATGCCGGAGCTTGGTTTGTGCCTAAGGGTCAAGTGGAGCCTGGCGAAGACGAACTTGGCGCCGCCAAGCGCGAGTTCAAAGAGGAAACCGGTTTCGATCCGGGCGATGAACTGCAACCTCTCGGTAGCGTGAAGCGCAAGAGCGGGAAAACGGTTATGGCATGGGCGTTCGAGGGCGATTGCGATCCTGCCGCCTTGAAAAGCAATGCCTTCACAATCGAGTGGCCGCCGCGCTCCGGAAAGCGAAGGGAATTTCCTGAAATCGATCGCGCCGATTTTTTCAGGCTGGATGCGGCGCGCGCGAAAGCTCACCCTGCGGAATTCGAGTTTGTGGCTCGACTGAATTCATTGCTTTCCGGGCGTGCCACGAAAGTCTGACTTGCGAGATGGAACACACGCAAGGCGGAGGGGAGCCGTTAGAAGTAAAATATCCACGGTGACAGAATGTCCGTCGGGAGTTGCTGAGGTGAAGATGAGCAGTCTAATCTCCGTGGCGATTCTCGCAGGAATTTCCCTGCTCACGCCGCCCATCTCTGGTGCCAGGCAGAGCAAGATCGTTTGGAACGATCAGGAAAGACCCATCGTGCAACAGACTGGCACGCTGCGATCACTGCCTGATGACGTTCGCTCGCGCACTACGAAGCAGCTTGCGCTTCAGATTCGGCAACTGCCGGCAGGCTCGAACAAGTTGACCCTGGCCAACGCTCTCGCCAATCTCTCGACGGAAGGCGACTTCGGCCGCGACACGCTGCAGGAAGTCACGACCACGCTGGCCGACGCGCTTCGCGAACACCCCGTGCCCGAAGCAAAAGGCCAACCTGCCGCGCCGTACATCGAACTGGCGGAGCTGGTCCGTTACGAGCACATGCGAGCGTCGTCCGATTCGCCAGAGTTTTCCGCGGCAATGGCAAAACTTAACAGCGATGACGAAGGGCGCCAGCATGCGGATTTCACGCTTACAGATATAGAGGGCAAGAGTTGGACGCTCAGCAAACTTCGAGGCAAAGTTGTGGTTGTGAATTTCTGGGCTACCTGGTGCCCACCGTGCCGCAAGGAAATGCCTGATCTCGAAGCTCTCTACAATCATTTTAAGAGCCAGGGCCTGGTGGTGCTGGCCATATCGGACGAAGATGCCGCCAAGGTGCGGCCGTTCATCGCCGAACACCAAGTGACGTACCCGATCCTGCTCGATCCGGGCCGCAGGGTGAACGAGTTATTTCAGGTCGAGGGAATTCCTAAAACGTTCGTCTACGATCGCAACGGGAAGCTGGCCGCACAATCCATCGATATGCGGACGCGGAAGCAGTTCCTTGGAATGCTCGCGGAAGCAGGACTCAAATAGCCATCGCAGGGAGAACTGGGTAGGGCCGGTGGGCCGACGTCCCGCCGAACCCTGACTCCGGTCTTCCAGTCCGAGGGTTTCTCTCTTTGATGGGTTTGTGCGGACTCTTCGTCGCTTTGAGCCGTCACGCAGCTTCGACGATACGAAAATCCCGTTTCGCGGCGTTGTCAAAGGCTTTGAGCGCCGCCCTGTACAGGTCGCTTTCATACGCGGCGATCGCCTTTTCTAGGTTTTCAAACTCAACGACGACAACCAGCTGATCCACTCCCGCCTCGCGGGTTTCCGCGGGCTTGCCTCCAACGATCACCCGACCTCCAAAAGCCTCCAGCACAGCGCGCGCAAGCCTCGCATATTCTGAAATCGCGGCGGGATTCGAGACCGATTCGTAGCACACCACCCAATACCCCTTCTTAGCCATTGAGTCCTCCTTAGCTTATCCGCGTACCGCCCGCCCTGCATTCTCCAGCGCGGTTTCTGGCGCCCTCGATCTGCATCGGCATTCCTCTTCGATTCGAGACAACTCCGCCAGGCAAAGAATGAATGTGGACAATCGCAATCCGCGCCTTAAATCGTTGGGACCGTGCCGCCATCAATTACATATTCAGCGCCGGTAATGGCGGAAGCTCTCTCCGATGCAAGAAAGACCACCAGTTCCGCGACCTCTTCCGGCCTGTCCGGGCGGCCTAAAGGAATGCCACCAAGCATATCCATCAGTTTTTGTCGTGCCGCCTTGTAGTCGCTTTGGTCCTTGCTGGCCATCCGTTGGATCATTCTGGTTGCGGCATCCGTTTCGACGAATCCGGGCGAGACGGTCACGACTCGAATTCCTTTCGGGCTGACTTCGTTCGATAAGGCCTTGCTGTAATTGGTGAGCGCGGCCTTAGCGGCCGCATAGGCGAGGGTGGAGTCATAAAGCGGCATCCGCCGTTGAATCGACGAGATGTGGATGACGACACCCGAGCCTCGCGCGATCATGGAGGGTAACAGCCCACGATCAAGTCTTACAGCAGGGAACAAGTTCTCGTTCAAAGCTTGCTGCCAGAGTTCATCGGTGACTGTCATGAAACCGCCGCTGGGAGCGGATGAGCCGCCGAGGTTATGGATGATGACGTCCACACTGCCAAAAGCTTCAAGGATCTCGCGAACCACTGTCATGGTCCCATTAGGCGTTGAAAGATCGACCTGAATAAAATGCGCTTCCGCTTTTTCTACGGGTGCAGAACGCGCGGTTATGATGACGGTCGCTCCGCCACGCAGAAACCGCTCAGCAACCGCTTTGCCGATGCCCTTTGTCCCTCCGGTGACCAAGACCTGCTTGCCGCTGAATTCGCTTGTTGCAGGAAACGTGGATGAAGTAGTCATTTGTGTACTCCGTCTCATTGACATTACGAAACCTATGGTTTAGTTTCTATACTGTCGATTGGATGCTTGTCAAGAGAAAACGAAACAGTTACTTTCGTAAGTGAGGATGGGCGAGATGCCGAAGGAAGTCGGGACCAGACGTCCTGGTCGACCCAGAAGCGAGCAGGCCAAGCAGGACATCCTGGATGCTGCTTACACGCTCTTGAGGAACAAGGGATTTCAGACAGTGGGCTCCCATGAGATCGCTAAAGCGGCTGGCGTAAGCAGCGCCACCTTATACCGGTGGTGGAACTCGAAGGAAGAAATCTTGTTTGATGCGTGCTTTGAGCATATGAAACCTGTCCTCGCGATTTCAGGCAACGGCTCCGCATTAGGGCGTCTACGCCGCTACGTGCTGCGCGCGAGTGAGTTTCTGTCCTCCGAAGATGGCGCTGTGATGGCACGTCTCATCACCGGTATCCACGAAGACGAGAAACTCCGGCGAATGTTCCTGGAGAGATATGTGGTGCCAAGGCGTCAGATCCAACGCGGCATTATTGAAGAGGCTATCGCGTCGGGCGAATTGAAGCGGGCGACCGATCCGGAGTTACTGATCGACGCACTCAATGGTCCTCTCTTTTTCCGATGGTTGCAGGGGCATGCTCCCCTGGGCAAGGGCTTTGCTGAACGCATCTTTGAAAAGACTATCAGCGCCTTTCAACCAAAGTGATTCAAACTATTGCCATCTCAATCGGAAAGTTTTGCTTTCCGGGAGCATCCCGCCCGCCAATCGGGCAGCCGACTGCTGATTGAGGCCAGAGTCGCTGACTCAGCGGCCGGCTGAAACGGCAGCAGCTGCTAGTTTACGGCGGTAGTGGGGGCGGGGCGGTTGGCCGCGATTTCGTGGACGATTTTGGCGGCGAGGGCTTTGCTTGTGGCGCAGGCTGAGTCGTTGATGCGGCATTGCGCGATGGTGAACTTGCAGCCGCAAGTGCAAATGTCCGTGTTCATGCGCTTGAGCGCCTCGCGCTTTTGCGCTTCAGTCAGCCCTTCAAAATCCACGCCGGGGAGTTCGGTGGCGTTCGCGGCGTTTTTCAAGAAGATCTGACCGGTGTCTTGGAACGTTTCAACCTTGGCTTTCACGGGCATGCCGAGCAGCGAGCGAATTTCGGTGTCATAAACTCCGATGGGGTAGAGGCCGGCGTGCTTTTGGACGACGCGTCCATCAGGCGAAATGATGAACGAAGTGGGAAGAGCCGGGACGCCACCATATTCCGCCTCGATGGCGCCACTGCCCATCACGACCGGGTAACTGATGCCAATCTGTTTGGCGAATTGACGAACTTCGCGGGCGGGCGCGTCGTCCATCGAAACGCCGATGATCTGGAGTTTGTCCTTGTAGCGGCTAGAGAGTTCGATCAGCTCTGGAATCTCTTCGCGGCAGGGAGGACACCAGGTGGCCCAAAAATTCACCAGAACCACTTTGCCGCGCAGGTCGGCTGTGGAGATGATACCGCCGTCCAGATCGTTTACCAGAAATGGAGGCATGCGTTCGGGATTGCGTGCGAAGTGGATTACGGCCGGCGTACCCGAGTCATCGGCATCGTCGTTGCTATCCTGCGCAGTTTTCGCATGTGCGGCCGCTGAGTGCGGAGATGCCGCGCGGTCCGCGGCCAGGATACGGCGCATGCGGACCAGCGTTACAAGGCCGATCAACAGGAGAACAGCCGCGCCCAGGGCCAACAGGATTGTGTAAGTTCGTTTCATGCGATTCCTGTTGGTATTATGCGGCAGAGCGTTGACTTCGCAAAGTAATAGGTGTCGGGCGGTGCTGCTTCGGGATGGATATTTCCCGGATTGAAATGCCAGATTAGAAACCGTGACGGTAGGGGATCGCTAAGTGCTGAAAATTGAATAAGCGAGGCGGCGAATTATAAGTTTGATTGGGGCATGCCGTTTGCAATGAGGGAGGGCGTGGTCGCGTTCCTACGCGGTCCGCGCTATTGGGGGATGGGGAGGAAGGGGCCCATTTACCGGTGGAACGGATCGTTCCCACCTGCCTCTGAGAGGGAAGCTAGGATGGATGACCCCATGGTCCGGCCTCGCCTAGGCCGGGCCAATGGAACGCGACTTTGGGGGTTCCCGATCCCAAGCGGGGCCCCCTCTTTTTTTCCCATCTGGCGTCCGCGCGATTCAACTTCTTGAAGAGGTGCGCCTGTGGCTGGGTTGCGTTCGGTGCCGCGTGCGATAATCCATCCTGCGCATGCGGAATATCAAACTCACAATCTCATACGACGGCGCGAATTTTCACGGGTGGCAGATTCAGCCGGGCCTTCCTACAATTCAAGGATTGTTAAACGATGCGGCGTGTACCATCACGCAAGAAAAAATCGTGGTTCACGGCGCCAGCCGAACTGACAGCGGAGTGCACGCGCTGGGACAAGTGGCGCATTTCAAGACCCTTTCCGGCCTGCCGGCAGCGGAATTTCAGCGTGCGCTGAACGCGTTGCTGCCACCGGCGATTCGTATCGTGGGTGCCGAGGAAGTTGGCCCCGAATTCCATGCGCGCTGGCTGGCGCAAGCCAAGACGTATCGCTACAGAATCTATCGCGGGCGCGTGCTGCCGCCATTCGATCAGGGCCGCGCATTGCACTACCCGTGGCCGCTTGACGAGGACGCCATGGATGCCGCCGCGCGGAAATTCGAAGGCGAGCACGACTTCACTTCGTTTGCAGCGTCGTCCGGTTCCGAGGAAGACGACGGCGGGCGGAATATGGTTCGCATCATCCATTCCTCGGAGTTGGTGCGCCAAGCGGTGAACGAGGAAATTGAGTACCGGGTGCGCGGGCGGTCGTTTCTGCGGTACATGGTGCGGAAAATTGTGGGGACACTGATTGAAGTAGGGAAGGGCAGGCTCGCGGTTTCTGATATTCCGAGAATCCTCGAAATGCGCGATCGGTCATTGTCGGGGCCGACCGTTTCGCCGGAGGGCCTGTACCTGGTTTCGCTTGAATATCCCGACCCTACGGATTCGCTGGCGTCGCGCCGTCGATGACGTCCTGGTGCAGCGGCTGTTTCCTGCGATGATTGTTCGCGCGGCGTAAAGCACATGTTCAACCACGGGTTGCTTGCTATTCTCCGCCGCGCTATGGTGGGATTGCCTCGATGGAACCCTCAGGGAGTCAGTTTCTCGGGCAGGAGAGGCCTCATGAATGTCGCCTACAGCCAAATCGACATCGAATTTCGCGAGTCGGTCGCGAAGGAATGCGCGCGCCACGTCCAAAAGTTGAACAGGATTCTGAAGAGATACACGCCCGACGCAATTCAGCTGCATGTATCGTTAGAAAAAACTCCGCGGCGCATCGAATATAACTCCTCCCTTAACTTGACGCTGCCGACTGGCGTTCTTCATGCCACGGGCTCCGGCGAGAGCGTGCGCTCCAGCACAAAGGCGGCCTTCGCCGAAATAGAAAGCCAGCTGAAAAAACACCAGGAGAAGCTGCGCAAAGACTACATTTGGAAACGAAAGCGGGGGCGGGGCGCGGTAAAGCTCGCGGAGCTTCCGCAGGTGGATTGAAAAGCCAACGAGCTTTCGCGGAAAAGTAAACCGTACCGGGCGGAGCCTGCTTGTAGGAGCATCCCTCTTGTGATTAAATAATCACGGCAAAGGAGTTTGCCTCCCCTCGCTCGTGGGGATAAAACGCCGTTTCTGCAACGGCTGATAACTCCTCCTAATTACTGCGCACCAGCTTGGTGCATGAGGACGGTATGGGAGGAGCCAGAACAAACCGCACGATCGAAACGTACAGCTTGAAGTCTGCGCGGCAGTTTTGTCTGGGCCGTCTGGTTATCGGCGTGTCGCAATGTACGTTGGATCGCTCGAGCGCGGTGTGACCGCCTCGAAAGGAGAAGAAACAGAGCCATTACTATGACCAAATATCTGATTGTTGGCATCGGAGGAGCTGTAGGGTCAGTATTGCGCTTCTGGGCCGGAGGCTATGTGAGCGGCCGGTTAGGCGCTCGCTTTCCGTACGGCACGTTCGTCATCAATATCACGGCGTCGTTTCTAATTGGTTTTGTAATGACTCTTCTGGCCGAAAGAACGCACTGGAGCTCGAGTTGGAGGTACCTGGTTCCGATCGGATTCATCGGCGGATACAGCACGTTTTCGGCTTTTGAATACGAGACGTTTCGCGTTTTCCAAGACGGCGAGCTTCTCATTGCGGCGATGAATATCGTGCTGAGCGTGGGCGTAGGTTTTGTCTCGGTCTGGCTGGGGGCCATCACTGGCAAGGCGATCTCGTAACCAGACAGCGGCCGGAGCCTGCCGCTGAGTTGTTGATCGCACACCGCGGAATCGAAAGTTTGGGGAGGGCCACATGCTCAAGGCAGGACCTGCCAAAAAGGTCAGCATCTATGTAGGGGAAGATCACCAGTACCACGGGCAATCCTTGTACTCGGCGATTTTGGACTTCCTTTTCTACCGCGGAATCTCTGGAGCCAGTGTGACGCGAGGGGTCGCAGGATTTGGAGCCGACCATCACCTCCACACGACTCGGATAGAGGCGCTCACGCAGGATCTTCCGATGAAGATTGAATTTATAGAGTCTCCGCAGAAGGTGGAAGAAGTCTTGTCAAAACTCCATGAACTGGCAGGTACGGGGCTGATCGAAATTCAAGACACCACGGTGATCAAACCGGCGGAAGTGTCGAAAAAAAAGGCGCCGCTGGAGTCATCGCCGTCCCTCAAGCGCGAGGGCAAGGCCAAGCTCATGAGGATCTATGTCGGCGAAAACGACAAATGGAGCGATAAGCCTCTATACAAGGCTTTGATCGAAAGCATGCGCGCAAACGATATCGCCGGAGTCACGGTCTATCAGGGAATTCTTGGTTATGGTGCGAACCGGCGAATCCACAAGGATTCAGCGCTGCATCTCTCGCATGACCGCCCCATGATGCTCTCGGTCGTCGAAACCGAGGAAAAACTCCAGGCTTACTTCCCCATTCTTGATCAGATGGTCAAGCAGGGACTCGTCGTGTTATCCGATGTGGACATCATCAAGTACACCCACACCGTGGCGACGCCGGAGCGGAGAAAGGAGGCCCGGTCATGAAACTTTCAGGAAAAGCAAAAATGCTGCGAATTCATTTCGGTGAGGATGACAAATGGAAAGGCAAGCCACTTTATCGCGCGATTGTTGAGAAGTGCCGGGAATTGGACATCGCGGGCGCTACCGTACTTCGGGGCATTGAAGGATACGGGGCAAGCACACTCATTCGAAAAACTCACCTTCTTTCATTTTCACATGATGCTCCCGTGATGGTCAGCGTAATCGATTCAGAGGACAAAATTCAAAAACTGCTGCCATTCCTTGATGAAGTGGTCGAAGAGGGGCTGATCGCCACATCCGAAGTCGAGGTAATCAAGTACTCGCACGGGGACGGCACTCGTTCTCTGTAGAAAACAAGTGCCGCCCCGCATGCGGGCGCCGGAAATTTTGCAGATTTATTTTGAGCAGCGATGCCTGTTAAATCAGTTCCATGTAAGATATCAAGAACGCACAGGGGCGTAGCTCAGTGGTAGAGCAGCGGCCTTTTAAGCCGAAGGTCGTGGGTTCGATCCCCACCGCCCCTACCAATCAACTATCGTGACTCTGCTCAGCGCACGATTGCTTTCCGGCGCGATAGTTGCATCACAACTGAATTTGACTGAAGGGGCCATCTCAAGAACTAGTAGCGCGGATTGCGAGGTGAGGATCTGAATGGGACAGAAAGAAACCGACCAACTTAATCAGATATTGCAGGCCGTGGCTCTCAGCCGCGCGCTGTGTACGGTGGCTGAACTTGGGGTCGCGGATCACATCCAGGCAGGGACGCCGCGATCGGCAGCGTACTTGGCCCGAGCCACGGCCACTCATGAACGGTCGCTTTACCGGCTGCTGCGATTCCTTGCCAGCCACGGATTGTTTCGGGAGACGGGGAGCGGTGAGTTCGATCACACACCGCTCTCCGTCGCATTGCGCAGCGATGCTGATGGGTCGTTTCGAGCGGCGGCGCAACTGTTTCATCACGAATTTCGGGCCTGGGACGGCCTGGATCATGCAGTCCGAACGGGCAAACCAGGCTTTGACGCGGTGTTTGGGCGACCTTTGTTCGACCATATCGCGGCGCATCCGGAACTCGCGCCACTGCTCGACGCGGGGATGACGTGCATGCACGGCTATGAGACTGCGGCGATGCTTGAGGCGTACGATTTTGGAGCGGTTCACGTTTTGGCGGACATCGGCGGCGGCAATGGATCGTTAATCGGAGCGGTGCTGCGGCGTTATCCCCAAATGCGAGGAATTCTCTTCGACCTCGACCACGTGGTGGGGCGAGCGAAGGAGAATTTGAAGCAATGCGGCGTCGCTGACAGATGCCAAGTGATCGAGGGCAGTTTCTTTGAGACGATACCGGCTGGGGCCGACGCGTATTTGTTCCGGCACATCATTCACGATTGGACGGATGAGCAATCCGTCCAGATCCTGGGCCATTGCCGGAAGGTAATCCGCAACGATGGAAGGCTACTGCTCGTGGAATGTGTGATTCCACCGGGGAATGAACCATCCATTGCAAAGGATTTCGACATGACGATGATGACGTTCCCGGGCGGCGTGGAACGGACAGAATCGGAATTTCGGTCGCTATTCAAACAGGCAGGCTTTGACCTCGCGTCGGTCACGCCCACGACCACCATGGTCAGCGTGGTTGAGGGCAGACCGATACCGGCAGTGTAATTCGCGCTGCGGCGGACGCTTGTTACTCTAAATTCTTTCGCTCGGACTATGTGACCTCAAATGCCACAGCCGAATCTAACGTTCGGTTGGTTGCTTCAGGCAGCGCGAACCTCAAGCTGCCGGGCGAGGAGCCGTATGAGGCTAATCCTGCTGATCCTCTTGATCCTGCTCGTCTTGGGTGCGCTTCCCACTTGGCCGTACAGCGCGCACTGGGGATATTATCCGAGCGGCGGATTGGGTCTGCTGCTGATAATTCTTATCGTCGTAATGCTCGCTGGTTAGCTCGGTTTCCACTCGACTCCGGGCCTTGCTGTCGCGCCTTGCGACGGCTGGGGCGAAGCCCATCTGCGAAGTTTTGGATTCGAACGCAACAGTTTGAAAAATCCTCCTATCGACAGCATTTCTGGTCCACTGGGACTTTCACCTGTTGGCTCCGGCCTGCATCTGAGCCTATAGTACCTAGTCGTGCGGAGGCGCGGAATGCGTGGATGGGCGCGATACTTTTTTCTGGCGGCAGCAGCAATTTTTCTTTTCGGTTTGGCTGGGAATTATTCCGGGTCGGAGGCAGCCAGCGGCCGACCCCCGATTTCGTCCTCGAGCCAGGTAGCAAATAGTGCGAAGCCCACCGAAGAAGTTACGCGTGCGACTCTGAAAAACGGCCTGCGCGTAGTCATTGTTGCGGACAAACTCGCCCCGGTGGCGACCACGGTAGTGAACTATTTGGTGGGCTCGAATGAAACGCCGCCTGGATTTCCGGGCACCGCGCACGCGCAGGAACACATGATGTTCCGCGGTGCTCCGGGGCTTTCGGCGGGCCAGTTAGCGAACATTGCCGCGGCGATGGGCGGCAATTTCAACGCCGACACGCAACAAACGGTGACGCAATATTTCTTCACCGTTCCCGCCGAAGATGTGGACGTGGCGTTGCACATCGAGGCCTTGCGGATGAGCGGGTCGCTCGACACGGATGAATTGTGGGACAAGGAACGCGGCGCGATCGAGCAGGAGGTAGCGCAGGACCTCTCGAATCCCGAATACGTGTTCTACACGAAACTTTTGACGGCGATGTTTCAGGGCACGCCTTACGAGCACGATGCGCTTGGCTCTCGCCCATCGTTCGACAAAACGACCGGCGCGATGTTGCACAAGTTTTACGACGAGTGGTATGCGCCCAACAACGCGATCATGGTGATCGTGGGCGATGTAGATCCCCAGCAGACGCTTGCAAAGATCAAGGAGCTTTTTGGCGACATCCCTCGAAAGAAAATTGCTGAGCGGGCGCCGGTGAAGCTTGCAAGCGTGTCCACCCAACCGCTGAATCTCGATACCGATCTGCCCTACGGCCTGGCGGTTGTCTCGTTCAGAATGCCCGGGTACGACAGCCCGGATTTCGCGGCTGCCGATATTTTGGCGGACGTGCTGAGCAGCCACCGGGCAGATTTGTACGCGTTGGTTCCCCAAGGAAAGGCGTTGGGGACCGGCTTCGAACTGAGCAGCATGCCCCAAGCGAGTGTGGCGTACGGCTTGGCGGCCTATCCGCAGGGCGGCGACGGTCAGGCACTCGTCACGGAAATTCAGAAGATTATGGCCGACGCTGTGAAGAACGGCGTGCCCGCTGATCTCATTGACGCCTCGAAACGCCACGAACTGGCGGAGGAAGAGTTTCAAAAGAATTCGATTTCCGGGCTGGCGATGGAATGGTCCAACGCATTGGCGGTGGAAAGCCGGCAATCCCCAGAAGACGATATCCGCGCCATTGAAAAAGTAACCGTGGAAGATGTGAACCGCGTGGCTCGAAAATATTTGCTGCCAAGCAACGCGATTGAGGCGGTGTTGACGCCGCAGCCCTCCGGGAAACCCGTGTCTTCGAAATCCTTTGGGGGGCAGGAATCGCTGGCGGCCACGCCGAAGGGGCCTGTCGAGCTGCCGGCATGGGCGCAGGACGCGGTAACGCGGCTGACGATTCCGGATCTGACCATTCATCCGACCGTGGATACGCTGCCGAACGGAATTAAGCTGATCGTGCAGCCGGAGTCGATCAGCAACTCCGTCACGGTGTTGGGCCACATCAAAAACAGCGCTGATTTGGAGACACCGCCCGGGCAAGAAGGCACAAGCAGCGTTTTAGATCAACTTTTTCCGTACGGAACACGAACGCTGGACCGCATTGCGTTTCAGAAGGCGCTCGATGATATCGGAGCGGACGAATCGGCCGGGTCGGATTTTTCCCTGAATGTTCTGAGCGATCATTTCGAACGGGGCATGGAGTTGCTGGCCGACAACGAGCTCCATCCCGCGCTGCCGGAGAATGCGTTCAAAGTGGTGCAGCGGCAGACGGAGGGCGCGCTTGCCGGGCAGCTGCAGAGTCCCGACTACTTGACGTCGCGGGCGTTGGACTCAGCCCTGTATCCGAAAGATGATCCACAGTTGCGCGAGGCCACACCGGCCACGGTGAAATCACTCGTGCTGCAGAATGTGACGGATTACTACCAGCACGTATTCCGTCCGGATCTAACGACCGTCGTGGTCATCGGCAACGTAACGCGAGAGCAGGCCAAGGCCGCAGTAGAGAAATATTTCGGAGAGTGGAAAGCGTCGGGCCCACCTCCGGAAACCGATCTGCCGACGGTGCCTGCAAATTTGCAGCAGATTACGGCGGTGCCGGATAAGAGCCGCGTGCAGGTGAATGCAACTCTGGCCGAAACGCTGGGGCTGAACCGGTTTAATCCCGACTACTACGCGCTTGAACTGGGAAACCATGTTCTCGGAGGCGGCTTTTACGCGACCCGGCTGTACCAGGATTTGCGTGAAAACTCCGGGCTGGTTTACTTCGTGTCGTCATCGTTTGGCGTGGGCAAGACACGGTCCGTCTACCGAGTGGAATACGCTTGCGATCCGCAGAATGTGTCGAAGGCGCGCGCCGTGGTGGTGCGGGATTTGAAAGCGATGCAGACGGCTCCTGTGAGCGCGGAAGATTTACGCCAGGCCAAGGCGATGCTGCTGCGGCAAATTCCACTGGGGGAAGAGAGCGTCCAGCGCATTGCAGGCGGGTTGATATCGCGCGCCACGATTGGCTTGCCGCTCGACGAACCGAGCGTCGCCGCGCACCATTACGTTGAATTGAACGCGGAGCAAGTGCAAAACGCGTTTACCAAGTGGGTCCGCCCCGATGACTTGGTTCAAGTGACCGAAGGCCCGAACCCGCAATAGGCCCTCGGACGACCTGTGGACTTTCGCCGCACGCCACGATTCGAGAGGGGTGTCGTAGGTTATAATCCGGCAGTTTATTTTGGCAAGGAGGGGCACCGTGCCGGAGTGGACGTACGCGCAAGCAGATCCTTCCGACGAACTGGCTCAGCTTTCGTTTTATTCCATCAAGAAGAAGCAGAGCGGTCGCGAAATTGAATTCCGAATCACAGTTCGGGAGTACGCCGAGCAGCCGCCGTCGCAGCACTCGCGCTTCTTCGCGGAAGCGGATAAGCAAGTGAACCAAAAGACGGCCGCGATTGTGCCGACCGGATGGGGCCATTCAGTGCTGGAGGCGCTCTCCGACTGTATACGCATGATCCGTCAATTTCCGTACGAGGATTTGTAGCGCGGGGAGACCGCCAGCATGAAATTCGCAAAGAAACAGATTGAGCCTGGAATCGTGGTGCTCGAAATGACGGGCCGGTTTTTGATGGGCCCGGATTGCCGCCAGGTAGAGAGCGAAGTGGAGGCGCACATTGCGCGCGATCAGAAGAGCTTTATCTTCGATCTCTCGGGCGTCGAGCACGTGGACAGCGCGGCCGTGGGGCAAATCGTCAAGTCCTATTCGAGCCTGAAGAAATGTGGCGGGACGCTGCGGCTGGCGGGCGTGAGCGGCATGGTGGACGGCGTATTGAGGCTGACGCAGGTGAACAAGGTTATCGAGATTTACCCCACAGCACAGGAAGCCGCAAAGAATTTTCCGCAAGCGCAGTAGTCGGCCTTAAAAATAACAATTCGTAAATATCCTTCACGTTATACTGTGCGACATTCTCGTGGATATGGGGGCGTATGGCTGTCCAGCCCGGTGACCACTTGGGCCCGTATGAAGTTCTCAGCGCTATTGGTGCGGGCGGGATGGGCGAGGTGTATCGCGCGCGGGATGCGAAGCTCGGGCGCGATGTGGCGCTGAAAGTCATGCCGGAGGCGTTCGCGCGCGATGCCGAACGGATGGCGCGATTCCAGCGGGAAGCGAAGTCCCTCGCGTCGTTGAACCATTCCAACATCGCCTCGATCTATGGACTTGAAGATTCCGGGGCGACTCACGCGCTGGTGATGGAGTTGGTGGAAGGGCCGACGCTGGCGGACCGGATCAAGGGCGGTGCGATTCCCGTGGACGAAGCATTGCCCATCGCGCGGCAGATCTGCGACGCGCTGGAATATGCGCACGAGCGTGGGATCGTGCACCGGGATTTGAAGCCGTCGAACGTGAAGGTGACTGCCGACGATGCGGTGAAGATACTCGATTTCGGCTTGGCGAAAACGATGCAGGCGGAGACGGGCTTGGGCGATGCGACCACTTCGCCCACGCTCAGCGCCATGGCGACGCAGGCGGGGGTGCTGCTGGGGACGGCGGCGTACATGTCGCCGGAGCAAGCGCGAGGCAAACTGGTGGATCGGCGGGCGGACATCTGGGCGTTTGGGTGCGTGCTGTACGAAATGCTGACAGGGAAAATGGCCTTCGGCGGAGGGGCGGTGACGGACACGCTGGCGGCGGTGCTTCGCGTGGAGCCGGACTGGTCGCAGCTACCTGCGGCGACGCCGAATCGAGTTCGTGTTCTCTTGCAGCGCTGCTTGCAGAAAGACCCGAAGCAGCGCTTGCAAGCGATCGGCGACGCGCGCATCTCGCTCGACGAAGTTCTGTCGGGCGCGCCCGACGCGACACTCGCGGGAGGGTCGCCAACTGCGCTGACGAGATGGCGCCGAGCCCTGCCGTGGGCCGTCGCCGCTGCTTTCGCCGTAGCGCTTGCGGCGCTCGGGTGGGCTTACGCACGAGTTGCGGGGGCTCCCGCACGCCCTGAGGCGATTGTACGTTTCCAGATTCCCGGCACGGAGAGTACCCCGACCGGAGGAGTTTTCTCAGTGTCGCCGGACGGCCACCGGCTTGGTTTCTCAAATCTCAGCAAGGGAGGTCCGCCGGGGATATGGGTGCGCGAACTCGATTCGTTCGATGCGCGGCTGATTGCGGTTCCCGCGTCGTCCCAAGACCTCACCTCGCTTTTCTGGTCACCGGATGGCCGTTACATCGCATACGGGGAGAACTCCTCCCAGGGAAAACTTACAACAGCCAGCGTGTCCACAGGAGCGACGGAGAATCTATGCGACGTGCCAGGGTCGCCGGTACTGGGCGGATCGTGGAACGCGGACGGCACCATCATCTTCGGTCAGGCTACAGGCGGCATCATGAAGGTGCCGGCAGGCGGCGGAATCGCGGTGGCCGTAACTGAGCGGGACAGGTCGCGTGGGGAGATCGATCATCTCTTCCCGACGTTCCTTCCAGACGGACGGCACTTCATCTACTTGCGCTTTTCCACCAACGCCCAGTTCAATGGCATCTATATCGGCTCGATTGACGACGAGCCCGACCGCCAGAACCTCAACCGGCTCCAGGAGAGCGACACCAATGGGGAATACGTCCCCTCGTCGGACCCCGATTGGGGACGGTTGCTGTTCGTGCGCAATGGGGCGCTGATGGCCCAACAGTTCGATGTTCGCCACATGAAACTCGTCGATGAGCCAGTGACGGTGGTGGATCATGTGGGAACATTTCGAGCCGTTGGAGCATTCCGAGCTTCCAGCGACGTGCTGATTTACAAAACAAGCGTAACTGCCGGGAACGTACAGTTGGTGTGGTTGGACCGGCAAGGCAAATCGGCCGGCACCGTTGGGGACGCAAGTGCGGGCTATATCAGCGTATCGATTTCGCCGGACGGAAAGCGAGTCCTCGAAAGCCGATTCGATCAGATTGCTGTCCTCTGGCAAGTGGATCTCGCGACTGGCGCAAACACAAGGTTCACGTTTGGCTCGGCATATGCGGCGGGAGGCGCGTGGTCGTCCGACGCCAGCCAAATCGTATTTTCGTCCAGCCCCAAAGGCGTGTTCGACCTGTATCAGAAGCCCGCGAACGGGGCGCATGAGGGAGAACTTCTGCTCCACACAGACGAGTCGAAAGTGGCAACCGACTGGTCTCGCGACGGCAGGTTCGTGCTCTACAACTCGACCAATCCCCAAACAAAGAGCGACATCTGGGTTTTGCCGCTCAAGGCCGGGAAGAAGCCTGCGCCATTTCTGAAGACGGAATTCAACGAGGGGGAAGGGCACTTCTCTCCGGACGGGCGCTTGGTCGCCTATCAATCCGACGAATCCGGACGAGATGAGATCTACGTGCGAACGTTTTCTCCGGATGCGCTCGCGTCCGGAGCGGGGACGGGAGGCAAGTGGCAGGTTTCCACCGCAGGCGGTGCGGAGCCGCGCTGGCGTCGCGATGGGAAGGAGCTTTACTTTGTTTCGAGCGATGGGAAGCTGATGGAAGCGGATGTGAACGGGGGTCCGAACTTTCAGTCAGCGGCGCCGAAAGCTCTTTTTTCGCTTTCCGGGATCGGGGCAAGTCCAGGAATATTCGCGGCGTGGGACGCCGCGCCGGACGGAGCGCGCTTTCTCTTCCCGAAGCTGGCTGGCCGCGAAGACGACACGCCACTCAACGTGGTACTCAACTGGCAGGCGGGGCTGAAGAAATGACGATTGCGGCGGGAACCAAAATCGGCGCGTACGAAATCACTGGTGCCATTGGTGCGGGCGGGATGGGCGAGGTATATCGCGCGCGGGATACGAAGTTGGGACGCGATGTGGCGCTGAAGGTCCTGCCCGATGCGTTCGCGCGCGACGTCGAACGCATGGCGCGATTCCAGCGCGAAGCAAAAGTCCTCGCCTCGCTCAATCATTCGAATATTGCGGCGATTTACGGTTTCGAAGATTCCGGAAATACGCATGCGCTGGTGATGGAGCTTGTCGAAGGGCCGACGCTGGCGGATCGTATCAAATCTGGGCCAATCCCCATTGATGAAGCGCTGCGGATTGCGAAGCAGATTTGCGAAGCGCTGGAGTACGCGCACGAGCGCGGCATCGTGCATCGGGACCTGAAGCCCGCGAATGTGAAGGTGACCAACGACGACGCGGTGAAGGTGCTCGATTTCGGCCTGGCGAAGGCGATCGAAGGCGATGCGTCGTCGATGGACATCGCGAATTCGCCGACGATGAGCCGGTTAGCGACGATGCAGGGAGTTTTGCTCGGGACAGCGGCGTATATGTCGCCGGAGCAAGCCCGGGGCAAGGTGGTGGACAGGCGGGCTGACATCTGGACATTTGGGTGCGTGCTGTACGAAATGCTGACCGGGAAGATGGTATTCGGTGGTGGGGCAGTAACGGACACGCTGGCGGCGGTGCTTCGCGCGGAACCGGATTGGTCGCAGCTGCCTGCGGGGACGCCGACTCGCGTGCGGGTCCTGTTGCAGCGTTGCTTGCAGAAAGATCCGAAGCAGCGGTTGCAAGCGATTGGCGACGCGCGCATCTCGCTCGACGAAGTTCTCTCCGGTGCGCCGGAGCCGACGCCTGCGGGCACTGCGCAAGCTGCACTCCCGCTCTGGCGACGCGCGCTGCCATGGGCGCTACTTGGCGGCGCCGCGATCACGATTGCTCTTCTTGTTTGGGCGCCGTGGCATGCAGCAACGCTGCCCGCACCCGCCGTGGTCGTCCGTTTTCAGATCCCCCTACCGGAAAAGACGACCATGACGACCACTGGCACATTCGCGCTCTCCCCTGACGGCCGCGAGCTGGCTTTTGCCGCCATTGGTCCTGACGGCGTCCAACGCCTGTGGGTGCGCCCCCTTGATTCGCTCGAAGCGCGCCCCCTGCCGGGGTCGGAGGCGCCCCAATTCCCTCCGTTTTTCTGGTCTCCCGACAGCAAGTACATTGCCTTTGACGCCGGCGGGAAACTCAAGAAGATCGACATCTCGGGTGGCCCGGCGCAAACGTTGTGTGAGGTGCACGGCGCCGCAGTAGGAGGTTCCTGGAACCGCGATGGCGTGATCATCTTCGCGGAAGTCCCTGGAGTCCTGATGCGGGTCTCCTCGGACGGCGGTTCCCCATCGCGAATCACTACTATGGATTCGTCGCAAGGTGAAACCACTCAGGTCTTGCCCGTCTTCCTCCCCGATGGGCGCCATTTCCTCTACCTGCGTATTTACGCCACGCCGGGAAAGGGCGGCGTTTACGTGGGCTCGCTCGACGCGAAGCCGGAGGAGCAGGGTTCGGAGCGGCTGTCGCCGAGTGTCGATTCAGATTACACGCCGTCTTTCGATGGTTCAGAGTTGCTTTTCGTCCGCGATGGAACGCTCATGGCGCAGCCGTTCGACCCCCGCCGGCTGGAACTATTCGGCGAGGCGCTCATTGTGGCCGAGCACGTGGGAACATTCGGCAGCTTGGGCTTTTTCTCGGGTTCGAACAATGGGGTGTTGGTTTACAGAAACGGAAGCCAGGAGCAACATCTGCAACTCACTTGGTTCGACCGGCAGGGGAAGGCTGTTGGCACGGCGGGAGAGCCAAGCGATTTTCTGTCGGCTGCACTGTCTCCCGATGGAGCGCGAGTTGCTTTTTCCCAATTCGGTACGTCGCGTAACGGCATTTGGATGCTCGATGTCTCTCGAAAGACGAGCACGCGGTTTACGTTTGATCCGGCTGTAACGAGCCCGGTGTGGTCGCCGGACGGGAGCCGGGTCGTCTTCAGTTCGTATACGAACGGCTACCTCTATCAGAAGTTGACCAGCGGCGCGAAGGACGAGGAGCCTCTGGTGAAATCCAGCGAGAACAAGTTAGCGACGAGTTGGTCCCGCGACGGGCGGTTCTTGCTGTACACCGCTACGGACCCGAAGACGAAGGGCGACCTATGGGTGCTCCCGTTCGGGGGTGATAAGAAGCCGGTCGCGTTTCTACGGACGGAATTTGACGAGCGAGACGGCCATTTCTCGCCCGACGGACATTGGGTCGCGTACACGTCAAACGAATCCGGCCGCAATGAAATCTATATTCGAGCATTCTCACCGGACTCTGTCGCGGCACCCTCCGACACCGGTGGCAAGCGGCTGATTTCGACAGACGGTGGAACCGATCCCCGGTGGCGCGGAGATGGAAAAGAGTTGTATTACCGCGGAACCGGCGGAAGATTGATGGCTGTTGAAATCGCGACCAACCCGACGGTCAGGGCCGGAATACCACAGGTGCTCTTCGTGGTACCGCCGGAGGGCGGACCGGCCCAAGGATCTCGATGGAACGTTACGCCAGACGGCAAGCGCTTTCTGATCCCGGTGGGGGAGTCCACATCGACGCCCTTCACCGTCGTGCAGAACTGGCAGGCGGCGCTGAAGAAATGAAAGCGTGGGGCGGCACAGGAGAGGAACGGTTTTGCCGCAGCGGACGGCGCGTTTCCGATTGGAGATGCAAATTTCACTTGCTTTACGCGGTGGACACTATGTACATTTGGCGCTACTCATGGTAGCGGCACACTTTCCGGGTTCTACATATGGGCCTGGAGTTGCCGCTCGGGAGCGAGAGGCACGCGCTTGACCTGCGTCCTGGCTGTTGCCAACCAAAAGGGCGGCGTCGGCAAGACAACTACTGCCATCAATTTAGCCGCCGCGCTCGCACTGAAAAAAAAGAAAACGCTTCTCGTCGATCTCGATCCGCAATCGAATGCGTCGATCGCGTTTTTTACGGCCGACGAGATGACGTCCACGATGTACGACATCTTCGCCGAGCATCCGACGGAGATGGCGAAGATTATCCGTCCCACGAAGGACCCGAATTTATTCGTGGCTCCCGCGCGCCTGGCGCTGGCGAGGCTGGAGCAGCAGCTCGCCGGGCAATTCGACGCCCCATTCAAGCTGAAGGATGCGCTGGCGCCCGTGGTGAAAAGCTACGATTACATCGTGCTGGATACGCCGCCCGCGCTGGGGATCCTCACCGTCAATGCGCTGGTGGCGTCAACACATTTGCTGGTACCCATCCAAGCGGCCTATTTCGCCATCGAGGGCACGGACGATTTACTCGAGACCTACGGCCGCATCCGCTCGCGTCCTAATCCTGATTTGAAAGTGCTTGGAGTGGTGATCACGCTGTACGACAAGCGCACGACAATTTCACGCGACACCTACGAACAGATTCGCGCAACGTTCGGCAGCGCCCTCTTCAAGACGCGTATCAGCAAAAACGTCCGCCTAGAAGAAAGCCCAGCCTACAAGGAAACCGTGTTCACCTACGCGCCAAAATCTTCGGGCGCGGAGGACTACAGAAAACTTGCCCAGGAGGTAATACAACGTGTCGAAGAGGATCGGGTTGCCCGTCACTCTCAAGATGCGGCATGACGCGCATTATGTGGAGACGCTGACCAGTTTCAGCGGCGCGTCTGTCGGCCGCATGATTCCCATCGATAAGATTCGTCCCAATCCCGATCAGCCGCGCAAGCATATCGGAGATATCCGCGAACTGGCCGATTCGATTCGCGAAAAGGGCGTGCTGGAACCGCTGCTGGTCCGCTACATTCCGCGGGAAGACGCCTACCACATCATCTCCGGCGAGCGCCGCTACCACGCTTCGCAAGCGGCCGGGCTGAACGAGCTTCCTTGCATCGAAAAAATCGCCGACGACGCAGAAACCTTGGAACTAGCGCTCATTGAAAATTTACAGCGCAAGGACCTGACCGCATTCGAGGAAGCCGACGGGTTGCAGCGTCTGGCAGACCAATTTGATTACACTCACGACGACATCGCCAAGAAAATCGGCCGCGCCCGTTCATCTGTTACGGAAACAATGTCTCTCCGCCTGATTCCCGAAGAGGTGCGTCGCTCCTGTGTTGAGACAGGCATTGTCACCAAATCACTGCTCCTCCAAGTCGCCCGGCAGCCCACCGAAAAGAAAATGCACGAGATGGTGCACCGCATCGCACAGGGTGGACTGACTCGCGACGAGGCTCGTCGCGCCCGCAAGGAAGAAACGGAATCCGCGCCGCGCCCGCACCCGTTCGTTTTCGACTACGAGCCGGAAGACGGAGCGTTCCATCTGCGCCTGCAATTCCGCAAAAGCCACGTCAGCGCCGAAGAACTGGCCGCGGCGTTGCGCGCGATTCTGCGCCGCCTCGAGTCTGGCTCCATCTCCTCGTCCGCGGCATAAACGGCCTCAGGGTCGCTAACCTTCTAAGAATCGAGAAATCAATGAAGAACGCACTTGTAGTCGCGGCAATCTTTGTTCTCAGCTTGGCGAACGCTGCCGGTCAGGGAAAAACACTCACCAACGATCCACTGACAGGCCTTCCGCTGATTCCCGCCACCGTCCAATTTAAGAATGTGGGCAACGAGCCTGACAAAATGCCGGACGGGCAAGTTTGTAAGAGCAAAACTCAGGGCAATTTCTATTCTCTCTCTAACGTCATGACTACGGCGAACGCGATCAAAATGAACGCCGCGGCAGCATGGTATGCGTCGCATCTTTCTGGGTTCAAGAAGATCCAAGGCTACGCGGACGGCCGCTCGCAAATTGCCTTTTACAACTCCGATGGAACCATTGTGATTTTCATAACCGGTCAGCTAGGCGCGCAGGGTGAGAACACAGACGCATTCTCGGTCACCTATGAACGCTGCCAACCTGGCTTATCCGTGAAAACGATCACAGGCTTGACGCAAGGAAAATTCGTCTGCCAGTAACCAAGGCTGATCGGGCAGAGAGCCAATTTTAGAACGAAAGAATGTCCGCGACTAAGAGGTCATCGTGCGACCTTGTCGGAAAGGGCTCCGAAACTTCGGCTTTAGTGCTCGCACGCCGTTCACCGTAGACGTTTTTTCTTTACACCAACAGGTACTTGCGCGAATCAGACCCCTTGTCTAAAGATTTTCTTCGTATCCTCGTAGTACGCCCACTCGGCCCGTATCCCCCAACGGGCGCAAGTCATCATTCACAGCGGATTTTGTTCGGGGCAGGGAATCGCCGGATCAATTCGCTTTCATCGTCGCCGCGCGGATAGAAGCTACACGATTATCAATTTCTGCGGCTAGCTAGGCGTGATTTAGTTATGCGCTTGCGATGCGGCCGAGGCGTTTGGCGCCGTCAGCGAGTTGTATATCGTCTGGATAAACGCGTCGCTATTGACAAAGGTGCCCGAGTACTTCTGCCAAGGCGCAAGAAGTTTTTCTTCCTTCATCTGCGCGAGTGTTTTGTGATCGTCGAGCGCCTTCTGCACCACGGCCGTGGTGTCCTTGAGCATTTGCGTATATTCCCGCAAGTCGTCCATGGTTGCGAGCGCGCCGTGGCCAGGAATTACCTTGGAATCCACTGGAAATAACGCCAGCGCCTTCTCGCAGGCGGCGATCATGCCCTGCACGCTTCCTCCCCCGTTGAGGTCGATAAAAGGGAATCCATAGCGAACAAATTCGTCGCCCATGTGGACGACGTGATTCGTCGCAAAGAAAACCACGGAGTCTCCATCCGTGTGCGCGGCAGGAAAGTGGAAGACGCGAATCTCGTCGCCATTCAAATAAAGATTGATGTGGTCGTCGTAGGTGATCACGGGCAGGGCGGCTTTTGGCTGCGGCGGTTGCTTCATGCTTATCGATCCGCCGGGCCCGTTGCCGATGGCGCTGCCGTTTTCGAGGCGTTTGCGGAGGTTTTCGTTGGCAATGATCGTTGCGCCACCGGCGGCGTAGGCTGCATTTCCGTCGGAGTGGTCACTGTGATAGTGCGTGTCGATCACGAAGCGGACCGGCTTGTCGGTAATGCCGATGTTCTTGAGCGCCGTGCGAACCTTGTCGGCGAGTGGCGAATACTCGGTGTCGACAATCAAAATCCCATCGTCACCCAGCGACGCGGCAATATTTCCGCCGGCTCCTTGGAGCATGTAGATGTTGCCCGAAACTTTTGTGACTTTAATTTCAACCTTGGAAAAGTCGGGCTGCTGTTGAGCGGCGGCGATTCTGGGTAAAAGCAGTAAGAGGATCAGCGAGAGTTTGCGCACGTTGTCACCCTATCGGCAAAATCTGCGAGATTCTACCACCGAATCCCAAGGTTTACGCGGCAGAGGCGCGGGAAAGGGTCAGCCAGAAAGCCCGGCGGCCGACGGCTGGAAAATCGAGGCGTATACGAGGATCAGCGTCAGGATAATCATCACCGCGCTCGACGCCCAGGCAATCACGTTGAACGCCAGGGAATTGGTGTGCTCGCCCATCAGGTCGCGGCGGTTAATCAGCAGCAGCATGAATATCAGCACGACGGGGAGCCACACGCCGTTCGCCACCTGCGAAAGCACCAGGATCTTCAGCAGCGGCGCTCCGGGAAACAAGATAATGCCGGCGCCCGCTACGATCAACAGCGTGTAGAGCAAATAAAATGTGGGAGCTTCCTTGAGTTTCCGGTCGAGGCCGGCCTCGAAGCCCAGGCCTTCGCAGATCACGTGCGCCGTTGAAAGCGGTAGAATCGACGCAGCGAAAAGCGATGCGTTCAGCAACCCGAAGGCGAAAAGATACGCCGCCCACTTTCCGGCCAAGGGAACGAGGGCTTGGGCAGCCTGCCCGGCATCGGTGATGTTGGTCATGCCATGGGCATTCAGCGTGGCCGCGCAACAAACGATGATGAAAAAAACAATCGCCATGCACGAGATGCTGCCCACCAACACGTCCGTGCGGGCGTGCTTATACTGGCGTGGGCCAACGCGCTTTTCCACGAACCCGGCCTGCAAATAGAAAAATTGCCAGGGCGCGATCGTGGTGCCCACCAGGCCGACCAGCATCAAAAGGTAGGACGCGTTCATGTGCACCGAGGGAATCACGGTGGCCTTGGCCGCGACGATCCAGTTTGGTTTTGCGAGCACCGCGGACACCACATACGCCAGATACAACGTGCAGGCCGCCAGAAATACCTTCTCCACCTGGCGATAGCTGCCGCGCACCACAAGAATCCATACGGCAATCGCCGCAATCGGTACAGCCACATATTTGCTGATGCCGAAAATCTGCATGGAAGCCGCCACGCCGGCAAACTCCGCCACTGTGTTGCTGAGGTCCACCGCAAATGCAGCCAGCATGACGAAGAAGGTGGAGCGGAATCCAAACTCCTCGCGGATTAAATCCGAGAGTCCCTTGCCCGTCACCACGCCCATGCGGGCGCACATTTCTTCGGTCACGTACAGAGCAATAGTCATTGGAATCAGCGACCAGAGCAGTGCGTAGCCAAAATGAGCGCCGGCGGTGGTGTAGACCGCGATCCCTCCGGCGTCATTGTCCACGTTGGAGGTGATGAGCCCCGGGCCAACCACCGCCATGAACAGCGCGAGGCGCCTCCGCGCCCCACGCGAGCGACGGTTCAAAGTCGCGGCCCGGCCCGCCAGGCGCGAAAAGGTATCCGTTAATGTGACCCAGGTGTTCATGGCGTTCCGTTTTAGGAATCTCGGGCCGCGGCTTACGCCGGGCGTTTCGTTTTCAGCTAAATTTTTGCGCGCAGACGGCTCACCACGTCGTCCACGGCGATCGTACCCACGGGACAGTTGCTCTTGTCCACCACCGCCAAGCTGCGGAGATTGTATTTATCAAAAAGCTCGAAGACTTCGTTGTCCTTCACATCCGGCCTCACCGAGAGCAACGGCTCGAAAGCAAGCTCGGCCATGCGCTGGTCGCTGCCGGCGAGGATCAGCCGAGCGACGGGAACCGTGCCTGCAAGGACGGCGTCGCGGTTGATCAACACGATGTTATCCAGTTGGTCGAGCGCCACTTCATGGAAGCGGATGTAGTCGACCACCTCGCCGCGAGTGGCGTCCTCGCCGACCACCACGATTTCCGTGTTCATCATTCCGCCGGCCGTATTCTGATCGAAGCGCATCAGCTCCGTCACTTCGCGCGCCTCGCGATGATCCATTTCCTCGAGAACTTCCTTGGATGTTTCCGGCTCGAGGCTCTGGATCAAGTCGGCGGCTTCGTCCGGATTCATTTCCTCGATGATATCGGCGGCCTTTTCAGGGTCGAGCTTCTCGACCACCTGGGTCTGAAGACGCTTGTCCAGTTCCGCGATGGTCCCCGCCGCAGTTTCCTCGTCGAGCGAACCCAGGATGGACTGGCGCTCGGCCGGAGAGACTTCCTCCATAATGTCCGCGATGTCCGCAGGGTGAAGTTCGGCAAGCTTGTCGCTTGAGAGCCGCAGCTTCACGCGCCGGAGCGGATCGGGTTCAATCAGGTTGACAAATTCCCACCGGATCGATCGCCCGCGCACGTTGTTATCCACGCGGCGAAGCCCCATGGGTGGCACCAGGCCTTGGAGCAGGCGTCGAACGGCTCCTTGCAGGCCAACATCCACCTGTGTGAGCCGCAGTTCCGTGTTGCCGTTGGTGCGCTGGTCAGCCATGTCCACGTCGTTCACGCGAACCACCTTGCGGCCGTTTGTATCGATGATTTGCTGATCCAGCAGGTCCTTCCTAAGCGCCAGCCAGGCCTCGTTGGGATGGTAGAGTTCCAGCGCGGACTCATCCGCCGTGAGATTGAGCCGGCCGGGCTCAACCGCGCCTATTTGGTCGTATCGGGCCACCAGCGGGCGGTATTTCCCGCGCCCAATGAGCACACGCGACACCCTATTTGGTTGCTCGGCGGGGACGATGAACAGTTCCTTCACCCGGCCCACAAAATTTCCCGTCGAATCATACGTTTGAGCGCCCAGAACTTCCGTTGCGTGAAGCATAATGGCTCCTTGAAAACCCTCTGCGGGGCAAAAAAAAAGCCCGCGACCGGCGATCCACCGGGCCACGGGCAAACGGAAAACCGCCCATGTTCAAATCAGGCCCGGCCTCGCCTCCCTGTTCCCACAAAACCAATCGGCCCGGAGAATATTCACTTCACATAGCGCCCAGGAACAGCGCTTGAATACGAGTCTGGAACTAGCCCAGGCACGCCAAGCATCCCGTGTTCGCCCGATGGTGCGGCTACTGCCAGGCTCCGGATTGGACGAATGCTCTTGCATCGCTACGAATTAATAGCCATTGTGACTAGTAAAGGCATACCGAAATTTTGTCAAGCAAAGAGTGCTAGTTCCGGCTGAAAAACTTGCAATTTGCCATCGGGCGGGCACAGCGGTACAGTTTCTGCGCCTCAAACCACTCGACCGAGGCAGCAACCCTCACATTCTCCGGGAAGGCCGACGAATGAAAATGGATTTTGGCGTTATCGACCACGTGGACAGGCAGAAGAAGCCAATCCACGAAACCTACGACAGTCGCATGAAGCTGATGGAGCTCTACGACCAGGCCGGCTTCAGCACATTCCATGTCACCGAGCACCATTTCACCCCGCTCGGGCTGGCCCCATCCCCGATGGTGTTTCTGGCCGCTGCGTCCAGGATCACGAAAAACATCCGGTTCGCCCCTTTGGTCTTGATCGCCACGCTTTACAATCCCCTCCGGCTGGCAGCCGAAATCTGCATGCTCGACCACCTGACGAACGGGCGGTTCGATATCGGGACCGGCCGCGGAGTCTCCGGCGTCGAGCTGGGCTTTTTCAACGTGAAAGAGGAGGAAGCCCCGGCCATTTACGGCGAAGCCATGGAAGTATTAATGGCTGCGTTGACCCAGGATGTGGTGGATTACCACGGGAAGTATTTCGACTTCACGAACGTCCCCATTGAGATGAAGCCGCTGCAAAAGCCCCACCCGCCGCTGTGGTACGCCACGAACGCTCCGGAAAGCGCGGCGCGGGCCGCTCGCCAGAATATGAATATGGTCAACCTGCTGGGAGCGCCCGAGGCACGCGCGGTCATCTGTGCCTTCAAGGATTCGTGGAACGCCACTCACGGTGGAAAAGGCATGAAGATGCCCAAAACGGGCATCGCGCGCAACCTCTATGTGGGCGAAACCGACCGCCAGGCCGAGGAGCGCGGAAAGATCGGATCAAAAGGATTTTACGAGAGCCTTGTCTACCTCTGGCGGAAATACAATGTCACGGCTATGAGCCTGGAAGAGGTATTGCGCGCGAGCGAAGCGTCGCTGATTGCGGGCACTCCCGCGACGGTCCGCGCAAAGATCGAGGAACAATTGGACCAAAGCCAGGCCAACTATTTTGTTGTGCGTTTTGCCTACGGAGAGCTTACCCACGAGGAAAGCGTCCGCTCAGTTGAGCTATTCAGGGACGAAGTGATGCCGCACTTTCAAAAGTAACGCGGGCATTCATGATTTCCCGTTTCGTGCGAAGGTGAAGGAGCCGCGTGTCTTGCGTTCGCCGAAATGCCTGAGCCCCTGCTCTTCCTGGAGGAACTACGATTTCGAAAAAGGAACGCTGCGATTTTACGCGCCGGAAGGTCCCCAATCCGATGGGTCGGCCAGCGGATCGTCTTCCAGGGGAGCGGGCCCGGTCAAAACTTTCAATTCGTCCTCTTCATTATTCCGAGGTTCGAGCTTTTTCTGAGCGCGACGTTCGGCTTTCATGCGCGCTTTCTCCATCCTCTTCATTTCCTTTTGGCGTTTCTGGAAAGTAGTTGGCACTGATTTCTCCTTAAAGGGCGTTCGCGGGCGACAGTACCGCACTCAACTGCGTTACTCTCGACCCTACCAGCGAGGTTCGCGCGGTTGCCGCGCGGCTTCGCGGTAATCCTCGTTGGAGAACCTGCCGCGATTCCCGCGATCACCGCGATCGCCCCTGTCACCGCGATCGCCGCCTCCACCGCTGCGCGGACCCCGAGGGCCGCTCGACTCGCTTTTCGGGCGAGCTTCATTGACCTTCAGATTTCGGCCGCCGACTGGTTTCCCGTCCGTTCCCGCAATGGCCTTGGCAGCCTCTTCATCATTGGGCATTTCGACGAAACCGAAACCACGAGACCTGCCCGTTTCCCGATCCATCGCAATGTGTACCCGCGCCACTTGGCCGAACGGCTCGAAGATCGCCCGCAGATCGCCTTCGGTAGTTTGGAAGCTCATGTTGCCCACGAACAAATTCTTCATGCCCGTCTTCTCCTTCACGCTCGTCCAAGCTTCGCCGCCGGTCCAAGGTAAAATCGCCCTGAATCTCGATCCGAAGCTGGGGCAGGTCGGACGCAAGCTTCGAGAAGTCCGTAGGACACCCCAAACCCGAGTGCCTAACCCCTCAAAGCTTGTCCCTATAATTTAGCACAAACCGGGCTTATTCGAACTACTGGAGATCGCCGCCGAAAGCGATCGGCTTGCCTGCTGCCCCCAAGCGCAGCGTGCTAAACCGTCAGAACTGCCTTCCCAAATTGTTGCCGGTTCTCGAGCCGCTTGTGAGCTTCGGCCGCCCGCTCAAGAGGCATAACCGAGTCGATCACCGGCTTCAGCAAGCCTCGTTTGAAAAGTTCGAGCACGGAGAACAATTCCGCTTTGTGCCCCATGAACGATCCCAGAATCGAAAGCTGCCGCGCGAAAAGGTAGCCCAGGTTGATCTTGCTCTCGAAGCCGCTGGTGGCGCCGCAGGTGACCAAGCGTCCGCCCACCGCCAGGCTGTAGACGCTCTGGTCCCAAGTAGCCGCGCCCACATGCTCGAAAACCACATCCACGCCACGGCCATTCGTCAATCGTTTCACCTCGCGCGCAAACTCACCCTCGTGCAGCAGAACCTCGTCGGCGCCAAGCTCTTTCGCCTTGGCGAGCTTGGGCTGCGAGCCAGCTGTGGCGATTACGCGCGCGCCCGTCATCTTGGCTATCTGAATTGCGGCGCTGCCAACGCCGCTGCCCGCCGCGATTACCAGCACTTCTTCGGCGGGCCGAAGATGGGCGCGATAAAAGAGCATGTGCCACGCGGTTAGAAAAACCAGCGGAATCGCCGCGGCTTCTTCGAAACTGAGGTTTCCGGGAATCGGGATCACGTTGGCGGCGGGCGATCTGACGAATTCGGCGTAGCCTCCGTGAACGCCAGAGCCGAAGAGCGTGTACTGCTTGCAGAAATTGTCGTGTCCCGCGATGCATTGCGGACACTGGCCGCAGGAAAGTCCCGGCGCGAGCAGGACTCTTTCTCCCACACGCACGTTCGAAACGCCCTCGCCGATTTTCGCCACTTCACCGGAGATGTCGCTGCCAGGAATATGAGGGAAAGCGATTGATCTGCCGGGAAGTCCGCGCCGCACCCAAAGATCAAGGTGATTGAGCGCGCAAGCACGCACGCGGACCAGAACGTCGTGCGCGCCAATCGCAGGCTCCGGTGCGTCGGTATAGCGCAAAACCTCGGGACCGCCGTGCTCAGAAATCACGATCGCTTTCAAGGAAGCCTCCTGAGGCGAGCGGCATAAATTAGCATCGTGTCCAGAGACTGTCCAGACATTCGGATTCGGAAGACTTGTGCGACGGTCTTTCTGAGCGACGCGGCAAGATTCGAGAGAATCCTAATGTTGCCCATGTTTTATTCTTTTTTCAGCGGAGCAGAGCGTTGAGATTTCCGGCAAGTCTTAGAATTCGACGGAATGTCGCCATCCGGCATGGACACCGCGCCGGCGTACCATCTATTTTCGGGCCAGCCTGTGCGTGGCGCAAAGAATTGACACCGCCGAGCGGGCACAGTACGCTCAACAAAACGGCAATGGACCTATTCGAAGAAATCGTACGGATGCGGAAAGCGGGCGAGCGCGGCGCGCTGGCGACCATTGTCCACACCAACGGCTCGATCCCCAGCTACGAAAGCTCGCGCATGCTGGTGCGCGAGGATGGAACGATGGCCGGAACCATCGGCGGCGGCTGCGTGGAAGCGGAAGTCTGGGCCGCGGCGAAAGACGTGATCCGCATCGAGCAGCCCCGCAAAATGACGTTCAACCTGAATCACGAAGCGGCGTATGACGCGGGTTTGATCTGCGGCGGCACGTTGGAAATTTTCGTCGAGCCGATTTTGCCGCAGCCCGTGCTCTATATTTTCGGCGGCGGTCATGTTTCGTCCGCCGTCGCGCGAGCGGCTGGCGCCGCAGGATTCGCCGTAGCGATCGCGGACGACCGCGAAACGTTTGCGAACGCCGAACGTTTCCCCATGGCGGGCGAGATTTACAGCACCTACGAAGATGCATTCGAGAAGATCAAGCCCAGCGCCTCAAGCTATCTTTTGATTGTCACCCGCGGACACAAGGACGACATGCGCGTGCTCGCATGGGCCGTGCGAACCGAGGCTCGCTATATAGGAATGATCGGCAGCAAGAGAAAAGTAATTTCTGTCTACCAGGCGCTGGAAAAAGAAGGTTACTCGCCCGAGGAATTTGAGCGCGTGCATGCGCCCGTGGGACTCGACATTGGCGCCCTCGCGCCAGAGGAAATTGCCGTCAGCATCACGGCGGAACTGATCGCCGTGCGCCGCAACGCAAAAAACTTACCGCACAAGTCCGTTAAACTTTCTCACGCCGCAACTCCCCAGCAGCGCTAGCCCGATGACGCCTGCCGCTGCGGTCCGTCAGCGGCCGCTTGTCGCGGCCATCCTCGCTGCCGGCGAGTCTCGCCGCATGGGCACACCGAAAGCGCTGGTCCCTTATCGAGGGAAAACCTTCATCGAACATTTGCTCGAAATCACGCGCCATCCACGCATCGCTGCCAGGCGCATCGTGTTGGGCGCGCATCTGGACGAAATTCGCGCGAAACTTCCTGGCGAAGCTGCGTCAATCGTCGTAAATCCGGATTGGCGGCAGGGGCAGCTGTCTTCCATCCAGGCTGCGATTCGAACGATTCCCGCCGAGGAAACAGCCGGCCTCATTCTCTGCCCGGTGGACCACCCGCTCGTTTCCGCGAAACTAATCGCGCTCCTCATCGACGCGTTCGATGCCGGCGAAAGCTCCGTGGTGCTTCCGGCGTACCGCGGCAAACGCGGGCACCCGCTGATTTTCCACGCGAGTCTTTACCCTGAGCTTCTCGCGGCATCGCCTGCAATCGGCGCGCGAGAGGTAGTGTGGGCGCATGCGGCGGAACGGCGCGAAGTCGCCACCGAAGAAGAAGGCGTCGTGTTAAATATCAACGACCCGGAAACTTTGCGGCGCGCGCTGGAAAAATCGTGACCAGAAGCCTGAAAATTCCAGGCCTCGCTATCGCGGCAGCTTAGCCAAAAGCGCCGCCACCGCGTCGGAACAAAGCTGCGCCGCATGAAAAGTAGCGGGAGGAAGTTCTCCGAGCGCGCTGGATATTTGCTCAGGAGTAATTTCGCGTGCTTCCACGGGCGTTTTGCCGGCCAGCAGGTCCGTCACCACGGAGCTCGACGCGATCGCCGCCACGCATCCTTGCGTTTTAAATCGCGCGGCCGCAATGCGTCCGCCTTCCATGCGAACCGCCAGCCGCATCACGTCGCCACACACGGGATTTGTCACTTCGACGGTCGCCGTGGCATCCGACATATCGCCGGCATTATGTGGATTGCGGAAGTGCTCGATGAGAGCGTCCTTGAACATGCACCAGAGTATAAAGCAGAGCGCGCCACACTCAAGTCGGCGCCATGATCGGACAATCCACGGCGTGCTCACCGGCCGCCAACTATCGCGCCCTTCGCTGTTTCTTCAGAAACCGTGGTAAAAAGGGTCTCCGCGGGCCGTCGCGATGCCGCTCAGAAAACCTTTGTTCGACAGTTGAATCTTATTGACACTAGAAGGCTTACAACGTATTTTTGAGGTTCCCAGCCTGTGTTCTCTCGTCAGGGCGCGGGGGAACGGTCATTTAATCCGCCTACAAATTATTAGGAGAATGCAGATGCGACGACTGCTCTACGTCCTTACCCTCGTGATGGCCTTCGCCGTAGCGGCGACTGCCGGCTTCGCGCAGGATGGGAAACTGAAGATCAAGGTCTCCCCAAAACAGGCCTATGTCTTCGTGGATGGCAATGCAATCCGCGAGGGAAGCCACTCGATAAATCTCCCGGCCGGCAAGCACACGGTCGTGGTCGTCAATTACGGCTATAAGATCTCGACCCAGGACGTCAACATCGATGCCGGAAAATCCACGCCGCTGGATGTGAAGCTCGAAGCAAACGGCAGCAACGTCGCCGGCCCGTTTGGCGATGTTGAACTCAAGGGCGATGAGCGCGCCGCTGTGCTATCCAATGGTACTACGCCCGACTATTTCGTCGGCCACGTGGACGAATTCAATTTTGACTGGATCTGGCATCAGAATCTCCTACTCCCGCCCGGAAAGCATCATCTGACGGTGACGCACCAGGGCAAGACGGTTTGGTCAGGCGACGTGGACGTAGCCGCTAACAAAAAAGTGACCGTTGATCTGAAGAACGGCATGCAAAAGACCAGCGATTGGAAGCGTGGCGAAAAGCTTAAGGACGTCCCGCGATTCAAGGCCGGGATCGCCAGCGCCCAGGTGGCCGTGGCGCCCACCACCGGCAACTTCAGCGTCGCGAATGGGAACATCGATTGCGGACAGACCGCAACCCTGAACTGGCAGACTGGTGAAACCGTCGACGCCAATATCAGTGGCATCGGCAAGGTGCCGACGACCGGCAGCCAAACTGTCTCGCCGCACGCCACCACCAACTACGACTTCAGCGCCACCGGCCCCGGTGGAACCGTCACCGGCACCGGCAGCGTCAGCGTAAACACCAAGGTCGATGCCAGTCTCACCGCTAATCCTGCGGAAACGCACTACCGCAAAATCGGCGAAAAAGTAATCACGCAGGACTCCTCAACGCTCACGTGGCAAACCCACAACGCCGATAACGTCACGCTCGACAACAACAAAGTCGATCCCAGCGGTAGCCAGATGGTGAAACCGGAGCCGGCTGATACTTCCCAGGTGGCCGAGGGCCAGCCCGCGCGCACCATCGATGAAAACAAGTCCTACGCGCTGAATGCGACCAACGTTTGCGGCGGCAGCGCCACCCAGACCGCCTCCATTCACATCGTCGGCAGCGTCGAGCCGATTCCCGCGGTCACGCTCCAGAGCATCTTCTATCCCACGGATTATCCCGACAAGCGGCATCCGCAAGTGGGGCTCGTCCGCAGCCAGCAACTTACGCTTGCCACTCTCGCGGACGGATTCAAGAAGTATCTCGAATACGATCCTGACGCGAAGCTCTCGATTGAAGCCCATGCGGACGATCGCGGGTCCAAAGCCTTCAACCAGGATCTCAGCGAGCGCCGCGTCGAGCGAATCAAGCAGTACCTCGTCGAGCAGGGAATTTCAGCCGATAAGGTCGAGACCGCCGCCTACGGCAAGGAACAGCCGCTCGATCGTGCTACCGTGAAAACGCTCGAAAGCACCAATCCCAATGCGCCGCCGAAGATGCGGCTCCGCGAAACGCGATCCGACTGGCTGGCTTACAACCGCCGCGCGGATGTGGTCCTCCTGCCTTCCGGCAAGAAGTCGGCGCAGTTCTTTCCGCATAGCGCCGATGACTCGAAGCTGATCTGGCAGGTTCCGAAACCGCCGCTCAAGAAGGTGGAAGCCGATCAATAAATAGTCTCAACAAAACGACCGCGCCGGAGAACTTCAAGTTCTCCGGCGCGTTTTTCTTTTCCCCTATCTTCGTGCCGTCATTCCCCTCGCTCTAAGCGACGCCGCATCATTCTGAGCGGAGTCTGCCGGTTCTTCTCTTCCATCCGTCGCGTTTCTTGCGACGGATGCCGGCAGACGCAGTCGAAGCGCGCCGCTTGCGCCCCGGAAGCAGTTGCGGGGAATCTCTCTTCGATGTCAGCCAACTTGGTAGCGGCCCACCTTTAGTGAATATTCCGAGTCTTGCGCCCTACGTAATCCATCAAGAGGTACTGTCCCAGGGTGTACGGAGTCGTGAAGTACGCTTTGCCGCGACAAAGCTCGGTGATCTTCTGGACGAAATGTACCAAACTGTAGTCACTCGCGAGCATGAAGGTGTTGATCAGAATTCCCCCGCGCTTGCACTTCGCCACTTCTTCCATCGTCTGTGTGACCACCAGCGGATCGAGCCCGAACGCGTTTTTGTAAATCCGCCCGTCGTCCAGCGTCAGCGCGGAGGGCTTGCCGTCGGTGATCATCACGATTTGGCGCATATCCTTCTTCTGGCGCGCCAGAATTCTCTGCGCCATTCGCAGGCCCTCGCGCGTATTCGTGTAATACGGACCTACTTGCACGCGCGCCAGCTTTCCCAGCGGAATTTCTTCCGCGCTGTCGTGGAACAACACGCAGTGCAAAGAATCGCCGGGATATTGCGTGCGGATCAAATGCGAAAGCGCCAACGCCACGCGCTTCGCCGGCGTAAACCGGTCTTCGCCGTAGAGAATCATGCTATGGCTGCAATCGAGCATCAGCACCGTCGCACACGAGCTTTGATACTCGCACTGGTGCACCATCAAATCGGGATAGTCCAGCTCGATGGGAATCCCCGTGCCATTGCGGCGCACTGCGTTGAAGAGCGTGCCGCTGATGTCCATGTTCAGCGTGTCTCCGAATTCGTAGGACTTCGACGACCCGCCGGATTCGATGCCCGTGGCCAGGTCGCGCGTGTCGTGCCGCCCAAAGCTGCTTTTTCCGAGCGACGCCAGCAGATCCTTCAGCGTCTTGAATCCGAGGAAATCGAGCGCCTTATCCGTGATTTCAAAGCGCGCTTCCACCTGCGGCTGGTCTTTCCCGATCTGCCCGCCGGGTGTTTCCGAGGGCGGAGGCGTCACGCGCGCGGATTGCTGCTGCGTGATGAAGCCCTCCTCCTCCATGCGCTGGATGATCTGGTCGATCATGTTCCGCAGATCTTCGTTCTGTGAAAGGTCGGGGTTCTGGCGCAGTTTTTCGAGCAATTCCGGAGGAATAAGGTCGCCGTCCTCAAGAGCGCGCAAAATCGCTTCCCGCAGCTCGTCCATGTGCTGCTGGCGAGCCCGCTCCATGTCGAGTTCGTGAAAGCCGTATTGCGAGTGGAATCCGCTCTGAAGGAAAAAATCCGAAAGCCGGTCCATCAGGTCCTGCAAATCGATATCGTCCGCCGCTCCCGGCTCATAGCGCGAATATTTCGTGTATTTCATTCTTTCAGCTTGTGCTGCCCAAAATTAGTTGAACTGCCGCCGCGGCATCCGCCCGATAGGCTCCTTGGGATCGCGCGGCTCCGGCGTTTTTCGCGCCTCGGCGAAAAACCCGCGCTCCTCACTGCGGTTGATACGCTTTTGCGACCACAGGCCCTCGAGAATGAACTCCGCCGCGCTGGCCTGAATCGCCGCATCGTCTTTCGAACGGACACTCAGCGTTTCCAGATGCTCGAAAAGCCCCGCTATTTTTTTCAGCTGGCCCAGCAATTCCGCCCTCGAAGCGTTTGCAGGAACCTTTAATTCGCCGCCCGCTTCGAACCACTGCACCACGGTCTGAAAATTCACATTCGCGAAATATTTGGTGAACGTCTTGCCCACCGCCGCGCGAATTAACTCCCGGGCGATGTTTTCGGCGCCGCGCATTTCGCCTTCGTACTCCAGCTCGAATTTCCCCGTCATCGCCGGAATCGCGGCGTACACATCCGCCACGCGAGCCACCACTGCGGAGTCGCGGCTGCGCACGGCTCGCTGTTCCGCGCTGCTCAGCACGTTCTCGAGCGCGCTGATCGGCAGGCGTTGGCTCACACCCGATCGCCGGTCGATTCGCTTGTCCTCGCGCGCCTGAAAGGCCACCTCCTCCACGATCTCGCGCACGTACGTTGGCACTTCCACCCGCCGCTTGCCGTCGCGCGCTATCCACGATTCCTGTTCTGTGATGGACATTCCCTCGGCCAGAGTCGCCGGGTAGTGCGTCCGGATTTCGGAGCCGATGCGGTCCTTCAGCGGCGTGATGATTTTTCCGCGCGCCGTGTAATCTTCCGGATTCGCGGTGAAGACCAGCAGCACGTCCAGCAGCAGCCGCACCGGATAGCCTTTAATCTGCACGTCGCCTTCTTGCATGATATTGAAGAGGCCCACCTGAATTTTTCCCGCCAGGTCCGGTAGTTCGTTAATGGCGAAGATTCCGCGGTTAGCGCGGGGCAGCAAGCCGTAGTGAATCGTCAGCTCGTCGGAAAGATTTCGTCCGGCACGCGCGGCCTTGATCGGGTCCACATCTCCGATCATGTCTGCGATGGTCACGTCCGGAGTGGCCAGCTTCTCCACGTAGCGCAACTCGCGCGAAAGCCAGCTGATCGGCGTGCCGTCGCCTTCCGCGGCAATGCGTTCGCGGCACGAGCGGCACAACGGACGGTACGGATTGTCGTTGATCTCGCACCCGGCGATCACCGGTATCTGCGGGTCGAGGAATCCCGCCAGCCCCCGTAGGATTCGTGACTTCGCCTGTCCGCGCAGCCCCAGCAAAATAAAATGATGGCGTGAAAGCAGGGCGTTGGTGATCTGCGGTATCACCGTGTCGTCGTAGCCGTGCAGACCCGGGAAAAGCGGCTCGTCCTTTTCCATTTTTTGAAGTAGATTTTCGCGAAGCTCCTGGCGGATGGTTCGTCCCGCGATTTTGTCCTCGCTCCAGGAACTCCGTTTCAACTCGCCAAGATTTTTTGGTTGTGGACTCATTCGATCACCGGTCGGCACTTCAGGCGCGATGGAAAGTTCATCGCGCGGCTCCATTATAGAGGAAGCGAGCGCACCATCCTAACTTGGATTGGTGGAATCCGCGGCGCGTTGCCAAAGCTCTTATAAATCAACAATCCCGTGGATTATTTCCCTGCCTTCTCCCGCCCAAATTGGGAATCTTTAGAACTCGCACACGTGTTCTATGCGCCTTCGTCAGCGAGAAACCGAAAATCAGGATTGCTATGGCGCTCAGTGCGGCAGCCAGTTTCACGATTTACCCCCCAAGCTGGCATCGTTCTTCTGGTTTCAGTTCACGGTGTGCCCGTTTCCGCCGGCTCGGCGACGCGCACTTTGCTGTTCCACCAGTTTGGGCACGAACGCTTGCAGCCATTCGAGCACTATCTCGCGACGATCCTGCTCGCTGCTCGTTTGCAGCAGCGATTGCCGCTTTTCGATT
Organism: uncultured Acidobacteriota bacterium; assembly: GCA_963702375.1. Taxonomy (GTDB): domain Bacteria; phylum Acidobacteriota; class Terriglobia; order Acidiferrales; family UBA7541; genus Palsa-295. The sequence continues at coordinate 217,084 of CAVPCI010000007.1, read as the reverse complement.
TCCATGGGAACCATGGCCGCCATCCGGTAAGCAAGCGTGGCAGGCTCGTTTGGAGACGGGTCTGTCCACGGCCTTCCAAAAAGAAGAACTTGGCTCTGCTCGAAAGCGACGGCGAGCTGTCTTTCCTTCTCCGCGTCCAAGGCGCCTAACTCGTCTTTCACGTACTCGACGATCCCCTCGTAGTATTCCTTTTCGTGCAGCAGGTCGGCCAGACGGAAGACGGCGCGGCCTTCGGTGGCGATGTCCATTCGCCCGTCGGTATAATCCTTGGTCTTGCGGAGGATTTCAGCGGTGCAACCCATAGTGGCCACATCGTTGTTCGCCGCCAGAATCATCCCGAATTCGATCTTTTCCTCGATGCATCGGGAAATCATCAGTTTGTAGCGTGGCTCGAAAATGTGCAGCGGAAATTGCATGCGCGGAAGAAGAACCACGTCCAAAGGAAACAATGGTATTCGGGTCGGTCGTTCCATTTCGAGGGCGATCCCGTCTGGGTGGCTGCAGTTAGCGCAGCAGCGTCAAGGCCGCTTGCATTTCGTCGCGCGCATGCACATCGCCCGCCTTCTGCGCAACCACGATCCCATCCGATAAAAGTTTGCGGGCCTCGTCCAGTTGGCCAAGTCGTCCCAGGAGTTGGCCGAATTGAAAGTAGCCTGCGATGTAATCGGGATTCGTTGCGAGCAGTTTGTCGAAGTGAGCGGCGGCCGCGGAGCTATCTCCCAATTTTACGCATTCAAGAGCCAGCCCGTAACGTGCGAATGCATCTGTGGGTTTCTGGGCAACAAAGTCCTCCAGAATTTCGCGGCGCGTCTTTTGCGGCTGGGCCATTCTCTCGCGTATTATAGCGGTCGCCGTTATGCTCGCCAAGCGCGCAAACGTCCAACCTGGCGAATTATTTGGCGCATCTCGGCTCTTCTCATAAGCCTTCCAATTGTGTAACAGTAAGGGCCCGCGGAAAGAGTCAGATCGCGGGAGAGAGCCACGACCATGTCATGGATTCGGAACATCACCGTGTTTGCAGTCGGTCTCATCGTTTCAAGCTCCGCTTGGGCGCAAAACAAAGCACCGAAGATGTTGCCGTACACCACGATCGATCATCCGGAATTCGTTCGGGCTTCGCAGGCCTCGTTTCTTTCCGACACCGATGTCGTAATTGGAGTCTCCAGCCGGGGGATGGCGAAGGCATATCCCGGCGCGGATCTAGCGCAACACGGCGTTGTGCAGGACAAAATGCCGGACGGTCCAATCGCTGTCACCTGGTGAGGAACGTGCAACACAGCCCTCGTGATCAGGGCTGAAGCAAAGGGAATGGCGCTGCAATTCGATTACGACAGCATGGCCGGTGCAAATGAAGTGTTCAAAGACCGCGAGACCGGCAGCAAGTGGCAGCAAACGCTCTCAACAGCCACGTCCGGCCCGCTTAAAGGTACCCACTTGGAAATCTATCCATTTTTGCTGACTCAGTGGGGTGAGTGGCGAAAGCAGCACCCCGATACGCTGGTGCTAAAGCCGCTGCCCGGATACGCCGAGCGGATGCCGGGCATGAACAAGTTCATTAGCCAGTAATGGAGCCTCGGCATTTCAGACACGCGTCCCGCGCCTCCCGGAGCCATCGGACACGACGCTCGGCTCGGTCCGCGGGAGATCATCCTTGGCCTCCAAGTGAGTGATGGGGGAAAAGCCTACCCCTTGTCGGCGCTGCGCAAGGAGCGAGTGATCAACGATAGAATTTCCGGCACGCCGGTAGTGGTCGTGCATCAGCCGGCCTCCGACACCACAACCGCTTTCGACTCGACGCTCAACGGCAGGGTTCTCAAGTTCAAGGCGGATGCCGAAGCGGACCGGCTCGTCGATCTTGAAACGCACTCCTCTTGGAACGCCTACGGTCTCTGCACCTCGGGGCGGCTCAAGGGCTCGCAATTAAAACCGATCATTCTCGAACCGGAATTTTGGTTCGCGTGGTCGGAATTTCGCCCGAAGACTGAGGTATATGGTGCTCCGGCCAGCCGTTAATCCTGATCGACAAGCTCGGCTCTCGAAATCCCATACGAGCCTCGTTCGCCATTTCGGAAGGAGACTAGGTCATGATGACTCGCCGTGAAATGAACACTGCTCTGGGGACCGCGGTCGCCACTCTTCTTTCGGGAACCATTGCATCACTGCGCGCGGAATCAGCGGCACCGCAGCAAAGTTCGCAGGGGAATGCGCCGTCAAATCCTCCACGCGGGGTAACGACCCTAATGTCGGAATCCATCGGTGATCCGGGCGATTGCGACGGACGTATGCTCGTGCTTACGATCCCGCCCAAGTTGGTTTCGCCTCCGCACCGGCATCCTGGCCCCGTGTTTGCCTACATCCTGGAAGGCCGAATCGAAAACCAAGTCGATCCCGACCCACCAAAAACCTACTCTGTCGGCGACTTCTTCTACGAACCGACGATGCACGTCCATCGCTCGCTTCGAAATCTAAGCGACACCCAAACCGCCAGAGTTCTGGTTTTTCAGCTGGTTCCGAAGGGCCAGCCTGGGGGTTTGCCCGCAAAATAATTTCATCCGTCCTCGCGAAAACGCACCGCCCTTCCTTGCCACAACCGTGCCTCTTTCGTCTGATCGCCGATGGCCCTCCAGTTACGACGGTTGCTCCAAATTCCTGCGCACAGCTTCGGCGGTTTGAAAGCCGTGCTCGACGCATTTGCCGATCGACGGCCCCTCGAGGTAATTGCCAGCAAAATACAGCCCGGGTATCGCGCGCTCGGCCTCGCGGATTGCCCGGACGGCATGCGCGTGTCCCAGATTGTACTGAGGCAAAGCTCGCTGATGTTTCCAGATTGCGGAAACAATAGGCGAGCCTTCAATCTTCAGAATTCTCGAGTGTTCGTGCACCGCAGTTGCGGTGATCTCCTGGTCAGATTTCGCGACAATGGCGGAATCGGTAGCTCCGCCGAGGACGCTCGTGATGGTCATCTGGCCTTGCGGCGCGCGATTCGGAAACAGCGACGAATTCCACACGATTCCAAGCGTGCGATATTTTTCACTTCGCGGAATTAACACTCCGAAGCCTTCCAGTGCTGCGGCGGTTTGATGGCTGTGATACCCGGCCGCGGCCACAACCACCGGTGCGTACGCGATGCCTGAAAGTGTTTGCGCCGCCTTCGCCGAAAGCGGCGCCGCGATGTGCGACGCCACATAGGCGGGCGTCGCGAGCACCACCGCCCGCGCGCTCAATTGCTCGCTGCGGCCGTCCTGTGTCACCTGGATCTGAAAATCCTGGTCGGCCTTGGTCACAGTGTCCACGTGCGCGCCGCTCTTCGCGTTTGCGCCAAGTTTTGCGAACATCGCCTCGGTCAGCACGCCCATACCGCGCAGAAACGAACACAGAGGCGGCGGACCCTGCCTCGCGCCCTTTGCGGGACGGGACTTCATCGCTCCCCGCAGAACGCTTCCGTATTGCCGCTCCCACTCTTCGAGCGTTGGAAACGCGGCGCGCAGGCTCAGCTTTTCAGGATCGCCCGCATAGACTCCTGAAACGAATGGCGAAACCAGATACTCCAGAATTTCGTGCCCGAATTTGCGCCGCACAAACTGTGCAACAGACTCGTCCTCCGCCGGCGGTGTACTCCGGCCAAAGGTTTCCGAAACGATTCTCCATCGCGAGCCCATCCCGAGCAGGGAACTGGTGAGGATTCCTTGAGGCGCCATCGGAATTTTCCGCAGCCGGCCGTGCTGCAAAACGAATCGTGGCGCTCGCGGGTCCGCCTTGCAAAGCTCGCTCTCGATCCCCAGATCGCGGATAAGGCCCAGCAGCGCTTCGGTACCCTGAAAACTTTGCGGCCCCGATTCAAAGAGAAACCCATTGCGCTCGACCGTCCCGATCAATCCGCCGGGCCGGTTATTCGCTTCGAGCAACGTCACCCGGGCGCCCAGTTGTTGTAGCCGCAAGGCGCAGGCGAGGCCCGAAATACCGCCTCCGATCACAGCAACTGAGCCCTGGATGGTCATGGTTGCTCCATCCTAGAGCCTCCGCCCGGAAAAACACACCCCAACTGTGAGAGGGGAGGGCCGAGTCCCGAAAAAACCCCGTGGGACGGGCTTGGTGGGCCGTTTCTGTCGATTTGCTCCCCTCTAATGTTTCTAACTGAAAGGTTTCTGAGCTTCAAACTAGAAGCTTTTTGAACTTCAGACTAGAAGCATTTCGTGCCCCAGAATGACACGAGTAGGAATGGAACAAACTGGCAGGGAAGCTAGGCTTCAGGTAATATCAGGTAATGTTACGGTGCGTACCGGAGAACCCTATTGACACTGACTAACATTCAAGGAACCGCAAGCGGCGTAAAAACCCTGGTGCGAGTGCGGCCTCGCGGATTTTGCGCGGGAGTCGTCCGCGCGGTGGATATTGTGGAATTGGCGCTGGAGGCGTACGGGCGCCCAGTTTACGTCCACCACGAAATTGTCCATAACCGCTACGTGGTGGACCAGTTGCGGCGGCGCGGCGCGATCTTTGTTGAGTCAATTGAGGAAGTTCCGGTGGGCGCGGTGCTGGTTTTCAGCGCGCATGGCGTGCCGCCGCGGGTGCGCAGCGAAGCCAAAGAGCGCGAGTTGAAAATCATCGATGCGACATGCCCTCTGGTAACGAAAGTTCATTTGGAGGCTCTGAAGTTCGCGCGAGAAGGGCGCACGCTGATCCTGATCGGCCATCGCGATCATCAGGAAATTGTGGGAACGTCAGGCGAGGCGCCGGATCAGACGTTGATTGTCGGAAGCGTCGAGGAAGTGGACCAATTGCAAGTTCCGGACCCGTCGAGGCTGGCTTTTCTGACGCAGACCACGCTCTCGCTCTACGACACGCAGGAAATTGTGGCGAGACTGCGCCAGCGCTTTCCGTCGATTGTGGGCCCGGCCTCGGATGACATTTGTTACGCCACTCAGAACCGCCAGGAGGCGGTTGAGGCTCTCACGCGCGAGGTGGAGTTGATCCTCGTGGTCGGCTCGGCCAACAGCTCGAATTCGAATCGCCTAGTCGAAGTGGCGCAGCGCGCAGGAGTCGCGGCGCGGCTTATCGAAGACGCGAACGATATTGATGCGGCTTCGCTGGATGGTGTGAAGACCATTGGCCTCACGGCAGGAGCCTCCGCCCCCGAGGTTTTGGTTGAGCAAGTGAGCCAACGACTTTCCGGGTTCGGATTCACAAATCACCGGGATCTGGATTTGATTCGGGAGGACGTGCGATTCACGCTGCCAGCGGAACTCGCTGCTCGGCTCGGCAGGGCCACGAATTAAGGACCGGCAATTTTCGCTCCGGTGGAGCGCCAACCAGAAGGTAAGGAGCATATGAGTGGCGGCCAAAATCGTCCGCCAGGCGAATAAGATTGCAGTTCTGGGCGCCCCCACCAGTGCGGCTGCGATGTCGCTGGGCAGCGAAGGTGCGCCCGCAGCGCTGAGAGCGGCGGGTCTTATCGAGCGGCTTGGCGCAATTGGTTATCAGGTTTCCGACCTCGGCGACGACGCCCCCCAGCTTTACCAGCCGGATAATGAAAGCCCTCGCGCGCGAAATGTTCCTCGAGTTTTGGCCGTCCTCGAAGCGCTGAAACCGCGCGTGGAGCAAGCGGTGAAGTCCGCGGCGCTGCCGCTGATTCTGAGCGGCGACTGCTCGGTTGCGCTGGCCACAGTTGCCGGCGTCCGGCGCTATTTTCGGCATGTGGGCATGATGTACATGGACCGCGATGCCGATGTGAATACGCCGGCGACAACCCTCTCCGGTTGCGTTGACGGAATGGTGGTTTCGCACTTGACGGGACGAGGCGCGGCCGAACTGGTACGCTTCTGGGCCGAGCCGCCGCTGGTCCGAGATCCCGACCTGGCGCTTTTTGGTGTGGCGCGTCTGGATCCTGCCGAAGAGGAATTCTTGCAAAATGCGCCGCTGCGCCGCTACTTCGCCACAGACGTCCAACGGATGGGACCGGCAGCAGCGGCGGAAACGGCGGTTGACCGCATTCACGGCAAGACAAACGAATTTGTCCTGCACTTTGACGTGGATGTGATTGCCGGCCTTCAGGCGACGAACTATCCCGGAGCGGACGGGTTGAGTCTCGAAGAGGTTCGGGACGCGCTAGAAGTGTTCGCCGCACAACCGCATCTCGCGGCGATTGAGGTGACCGGATACAATCCGGCGAAAGATGCAGATGCAAGCGGTGCCAAGTTGATCGTAGAACTCGTCGCCAGCGCCCTGGCGAAAAGGCTTCGAGCGCTCACTGCATCCGAGCCGGCCGAATCCGCGAACGCGCCCGCGCAGCAGACCTCCCCAGCAGCGGCGAAGGAGGAGGTGCCGGCCGTCACGCCGGGCCAGGCTCGGTCGTCTGACGACCTCGTCTCGCCGGCAGAATCCCCGGATAATTCGATGGGCGACGAAGCGAGCGCCCAGACTCCCGAACCACTAGAACCACCTTCCAGCGAGACGGAGGAGCGTAACTCTCAGTAATCGTCGGCAGCCGTTTATTCTCGTGTTCAAATCTTCCAAATCTCTGGCCGCATATCCTGAAATCATCATTTTCGACGTGGACGGCGTTCTGGTGGACGTGCGCGGCTCCTACCATCGAACGGTGCTGGAAACGGTGCGACATTTCACGGGCAAGCGCGTAACCCGCCTGGAATTGCTGCGCTGGAAAAGCCAATCGGGATTCAACGACGATTGGAAGCTTTCCACGGCGTGGGTGCAATCTCTCGGCGGGAAATTTGAATACGACGACGTGAAAAGCAAGTTCCTTGAACTCTATTGGGGCAAGGATTCGGAAGGCTATGTGAGTCGTGAAAAGTGGCTGCTGCCGCGCTCAAGTCTCCGGCGTCTGGCAGCGAGATCGGAACTGGCTCTCTTCACGGGGCGAGTCCACAGGGAAGTCGACTACACACTCGACAGGCGGCGGGTGCGCGAGTTCTTCCGAACGATAGTAACCGTGGAAGATGTTGAGCGACCAAAACCAGACTCTGAGGGTCTGCTGAAGATCCTGGCGGGCCGCGATCCGAGCACGGCCGTTTATCTGGGCGACAACGTGGACGACGCCATAGCCGCGCAATCGGCGCAAATCCCGTTCGTCGGCGTCCTGGCGAGAGAGGCCGCAGTCCGGCGGGAACGAGTTGCACTACTAAAGAAATTCGGCGCCAGGGCAATTCTCAATGACGTTCGCGATCTCGAGAAGTGGCTGCGGGTTACCCCGTCAGGAACGATCAGTGTCCGGTAAGCGGTGCCAGCTCAACCAGACATATGGAGTACTAGCAGGGAAGATGTCCGGTAATTCGACTAATCGAGACTACCTGCGTTGGCACCGAGCTACTCGGCTACCTTCGTATGATTACCGCACGTTGGGAGTCTTTCAGCGGCTGGCACCTTCCCCGATGGCATTTTTGTGGCTCATGCTATACTTCGCTTCGACCAACCCTCGGATATCCAATTCCAGAACAAGTTCAGCTGAGAGCTTAATTCATGGACCGAGATCTCGAAGACGTTAGGTCTTTCCCGCCACTCGGACCTGCGATCAAAGTTCTGATGGTCTGGCCGCGCTTTCCTGCCTCGTTTTGGAGCCTTGCGGAGGTGAGGGGAATCGTCCCAGAGCGTTCCCTTGTGCCACCGCTCGGGCTGATCACCGTGGCCACGCTTTGTCCCGAGCAATGGAAAATCCGCCTCGTAGACCTTGCATTTGAAGAGTTGAGCGACGAGGACATCCTTTGGGCTGATCTTGTGATGGTCAGTGCGATGGCGGTTCAGCGCGAAGGCGTGCGCCAAACGCTCGAACGTGCCTCGAAGTTGAATCGGCGAACCATGATCGGAGGTCCTTATGCCAGCAGCGAACCGGAGGCGCTACAGCCACTGGCTGACCATGTAGTCGTGGGTGAGCCGGATGAAATCTTCCCAGAGATCGCCGCAGATCTCGAGCGAGGCTCAGCCCGCAGGTTGTACCGTGTTACGGAAAAGCCCGATGTCGGCCGCACCCCTGTACCGCGTTTCGACCTTTTGGCGCTGAACAAATACACCCTCATGTCGGTGCAATTTTCGCGAGGCTGCCCGTTTACGTGTGAGTTTTGTGACATCATAACGATCTACGGACGCCGCCCGAGGACGAAATCACCGGCGCAATTGATCAAAGAACTCGACGTGCTTCTGCAGCTCGGCTGGCGGAAAGAGGTATTCGTTGTCGACGATAATTTTATCGGAAATCACAAGGCGGCTATGGAGCTCGCCCAGGAGTTGGAACGGTGGCAGCGCCGCAACCGATATCCGTTCGCGTTCTTCACTGAAGCGTCCATTGATCTTGCTTCGCGGCCGGCACTCCTGGATGCGATGGTCAAAGCAAACTTCTGTCGCGTGTTTATCGGGATCGAATCGCCCTCCGCGGAGTCGCTAAAGGAAACCAAAAAATTTCAGAATCTCCGCCGGGACCCATTGGACAGCATCCGCTTGATTCAGCAGCATGGGCTTTGGGTCATGGGTGGCTTCATCGTCGGCTTTGATAGCGATCCACCGGATATTTTTGACCGGCAGATTGAGTTTGTAGAGCGTGCCGCCATCCCTTGGGCGATGACGGGTGTCCTGCAAGCGCCGCCTACCACTCCGCTATATGAACGCATGAAAAGAGAGGGGCGGCTCCTTGAAAACAATCCCGAACCGAGCAACTTCGACCCTCCGAACTTCCGGACAGTGCTGCCCCTGCCCGAACTGCTCGACGGCACGAAGCGCATGCTGCTTACACTTTACGACCCGCGCCGCTTCTACGAACGTGTGCTCAATTCCCTGGAACGCTGGCAACTGCAACCTGAACAGAGAGCCCCGGCGCTTTCTGTGCGGTATTTATCGAGAGTGCTGCTTAAATCTGTTTGGAAGCAAGGCGTGCTCTCGGGCTATCGCCAAGCGTATTGGCGTTATGTGGGACGGCTCATGTTGCGCTGGGGATTGCACCCGCAGAAAAGACGACTTGGGTTCGAGCTTGCGCTCTCCGGTCACCACTTCATCGGCTATGCGCGGCAGGTCGCCGAGTCCCTGGAAGCTGAGAGCCGCCGGGCAATTCAGTTCATGCGGCCCGAATCGGGCCTGCAATCGGATGGACAAGCGCGGAATCTGGCGCAGATCAACGGCATGCCGGGACATTCGTAGCTCGGTCCACTAACTCAGCCAGCCGCGCCTCCGTGCCACCTTCTCGGATTGCTCGCGTTCCTGGTTGCATTTCGCCGAAAGGGACAACTAAGAACCTGCAACACGGTTGCCATGCTTTTGTTCGAAGCCTACAATTGCGTCGCGGATTGTCGTCGGCCAGGGTGCGAAAATCACGACGAGTAACGGAGGGGCAAGCAGATGCGATTTCGTCGATTGCTTTCGGTTTTCATGACCATGTTCGTATCGACCTTGATGGTCGCGGCTCAAACTCAGACAGGACAGGGCATACCGACTCAGAAGCACTTGATCATGACGATAACGGGCTTCGCCGACGGCTCCGACATTCCGTTGAAATTCACCGCGGCCGGTAGCCAGACTTCACCAGAAATTACGTGGATCAACACGCCTCCAGGCACCGTCACCTTCCTTTTGCACATGCATGATATGGATGTTAGTCGCAACCACACGACCGACGACCAGCTTCATTGGCTTGTGTGGAATATTCCGGGCACGGCGACCGGGCTGCCGGAAGGTGTCCCGAGCGGCGCTCAGTTGCAGAACGGAGCCTATCAAATCAGCGCAAGCGGGCCTAGCTATCGAGGTCCAGGCGCGCCAGCCAGTTTCCCGCGGCACCATTACGCCTTTGAACTTTTTGCCTTGGACACGAAGATCGACGTCCAGCCAGGCACTGACCCTTTTGAAATTCGCGGAAACATAATGAAAGCGATACAGGGGCACATCCTTGAAAAGGCCGTATACATTGGCCTTTTTCACCGTCCACAGTAGCCTCGAAAAATGGCGACGCCCGATTGGCGTTGATTCGGAGAATTTATATGCGGCTGCGCTTAAATGTCTGGGCTGGTGTGCCGCCATTTCTGTTCACTTCGATTCGCGTGGCTTTCTACCGGCAGGGCGTCCCTCGCCCGGAGCTCTAGTCCCGCGATACCGATCATAGGACTATCCGGTAGTACTTAGCAGGACACGCGTACCATTGCTTGAACCGGACCCAAGCGGCATATTTTCGTACGAGGCGGGAAGAGCCCGCTTATACGGAAATGGACAACAATATTCGATCAACCGCTGCTCGGGCGTTCGTCCGCAGCCTCAACATTCTGCTGAAGTTCGCGCGGATGTATGACTTCGGCCATCCCCGCACAGCAAAGCAATTCGAGATCGCCTGGTCGGAGTTGCGTGTGGCCATGGGAGACGACGAGGCCGGGTTACTGCTGGCGGTGTCTGGCGACAAGCTCTTGCTGGACGGCACGCCTCTGGAATCCTCGGCTGCCGAAAAGAGCTTTGCGAGGATGCTATCGGGGGCTGGGATTGCGAGTGTCCACTTTTCCCCGAGGCTGACGCATAAGAGCCTAGCGCGCTTTGTGCGCGGTTTTCCCACCGGATCGGGCGCAACGACGACCCAACTGTCGGAGCAGCTCAAGGCCGCGCTCGAAGGCGATCCGCACATCCACGTGAACGAGGTGTGCTTCGTTCCAGCCGACTCCGCGGTGGCGAAATCGACTATGGCGGCGCAGCTTGCCGCGCGCACGCTCGGCATGAACTCCGAGCAAACGGACCAGCTTCTGAACGACCCGGAAAAATTGCTGCAATTGATCGTTGCAGCCGAAGGGATCAAGAGCGGAAGCGGAGGCGGGAGTGGAGGCGGCGAAGGCGAGCCGCGGCGCGGAGGGCCGAGGGGGATCGTTGAACTTGCCATGGGCGCGCGTGACGGCGGCAACGCAGCTAAGGAAGGATTCTATTCCGCCGATTCCCGGAATGATTTGCAAGGGTCTGGAACGAGCGATGGAAGCGGATCCGGGAGAGCGGGCGGGCATTCCGCGGTGGACGGACCGGCCGTGGGTGTGCACGGCGCGGGAGGATCGGCGAACTCACCCGGGTCGAGCACGTGGAATATCGTCGGCGGAACTGGCGGCGGCACGGCCCTTGATCCGAACGCCGGTGGCTTTTGGCTAAAAAAGGATGGTCCGGGAGCGGAAGCAGGGACGACCCTCGCGGGACCAATCGCGACAGTGGGAGGTTCGTCCGGCATAGCAGCCGGTGGCGGAACAGGGGCTCGGTCGGGCGGTGAAGGCAAAAACGAAGCTGGAGGGCAGCAGTCCGGCAACAGGATGGCTGGCAGGGAAGGCCTCATGAGCCGGTGGACAAACGCGTCCTCAGGCATCCGCGGCAGTCGATCAGCGCGCACGCCGGGCTCGACCGCAGTGGAAACGGGCCTGATGACGCTGCACGAAGATGAATTGCAGGGAATCCTACAAGTGTTGGCGCAGATCGCACGCACGAACGGCGCACCGCAAGAGGCTATCGACATGGGTTCGTTCCAGTCGCGCCTCTCGACGCTACCTCGGCGCGCACGATTTACGGTCAGTCAGGCGCTCTCGGCGCTGGCGGCGCAAGCACCGTCGGAATCGTCCGATAAACCGACTTTGTTGAAGCTCGCCGAGCATATCGCGGTTCGCTTTGCCCTGGAGAGTTACGAGCGCGGAGATGTGAAGGTCAATTCCGTGAGGCAGATGTTGAACGACATGAACAGCGAGTTGGATGGGCTACGGAAAATCCTCGGTATCTATGAAGAGAAGATGTCAGAGTCGGGGATACAGGTACCGCCTCACTCCGAGGTGCTGGCGCGGGAATTCTGGTCGAAAATGCCGGAAGCGAAGAGGAGAGAGATACTCGAGTCAGCGAATGCCTGGTGCGTCCCTCCGGCAAGGATTCGGGAGGAAGTGGAAGGGCTAAAATCCCGCGGGGAAACAGAGGCGGCGGATAAAATCCTGATCAATTACGCGGAGTGCGTGAAGACCCCCGACACAGAGGCGCGAAGGCAAGCGGCAACCGGGCTGGCGGAATTGGCGCCGCTCTACGCGAGCGCGGGTGAAACCATCTTCGTGAAGGTAATCCGCGAGACGGGCGTGCAGCTCGCCGAGGAGCGCGATTCAGAACTGCAAAGCCTTATGGGCGCGGCATTCGTGCGATTGTCGCAGGAGGCTGCAAAGAGCCGGGCGTATCCGGCGATGCAGCGGTCCATGGAAGTGCTGGACTACGTGGAGACGGAGCGGCCGGGAACGGGAAAAAGCCTGCGCCCGCGAATATCAATGGAAGACCGGCTGCCGGAATTCGTCGACGAGGCGGTGAAGGCGGGAAGCGTGCCGGCGGGATTGCAGGAGTTCCTGCGGCGGGTTCCGGAAGCGGCAGCAGAGCAACTGGCCGCGCGTTTCGGCCGCGCCGGATTCCGGGAAGATTGCGAGCTGCTTATTTCGATGATTGAAGCGCTCGGCCCCAGCGGACTCGATCATTTGAGGACGCAGCTTCTCCATGGCAATCAGAGACAGGCGATCGACGTGATCGGCCTGCTGTGCAGGATGGACATGGAAACGGTGGAACGCGCCCTGCCGGAGCGAATGCGGGACTGGAAGCTGACGGCCCATGATCGCGTGGTGCGGCAGATTGCATCGAGCGGAGCATCCGTGCGAGGGCAGCTGCTGATGCAGCTCTTTGACACGCTCGACGCGATGGTGCGGCCGCTGGCGATCGATGAGATTGGGATGAGCGGCGAAAAATCGGCGGACATGCGGCTGCTGCGCATCGCCGAAGGGGATCTACCGAGTGGAGCGACCGAATTCCTACGTTTGAAGGCGATCGAGGCTCTCGGCCGGCTGCGCACGGCTGGAGCGGAAGTGGTTCTGCGGCGAGTGGTGGAAGGACGAAAGGCCTGGCGATGGGCCTATGCATCAGAGTTGCGAGTAGCGGCCGCACAATCGCTCGGAAGGATCGACGAAGAGTGGACACGAAGTTTCATCCCGAAGAGCGGCTTGAACATCGCCGAATTGTCCATCGAGATCCTGGACAACGATCCAAATTCATCGGCCATGAGGCAGCGGCGTTATCCGCGCGTACGGCTCGGGCAGCCCATCTCTGGAACAGCCATCAATCCGAAAGAAAGCCTGAGCATCAATGTCCCCGAACTTGGACTCGGCGGCGGAGTGGCCGTGTGCGCGTATGGTTTGCACCCGGGAAGCATCGTCGAGGTGCGGCTGAGCGTAAGCCAACGGCCGGTGAAGGCGCAGACGATTGTCCGAGACGCGAATACAGAGGCGCGCGCGTTCGAAGTGGTGGATATGGATCTCACGGAACGCGCGAAACTGCGGAGGCTGCTGGTGCAGTTAGGCGGAGCGGAGAAGTCGGTTTCGGCGGAACAACGCAGCCGCCACGGCGGACGCACGATCATCGTAGGAAGCTAACGATAATTACGAAGTCGGAACGCGTTTATTTGATGCGCCACGCGCGGAGACAACCGGTGGGCGCGCATTCTCCGCCAGGCGCAGCGATCCCAGCCTAACTTCAATCACGGCCAGTGCCGCGAAGCTTAAGACCGAGACCGCAGAGGCTTCGACAGGCGACATTCGCCGTTCTTTCCACGATATTCCGGCAAGCACAATCGCGACCATGTAGCAGAACAGTGCGACTTGCACGGGAGAGCATCCTCGGGTCAGCAGGAGATCGTCCGGAATTATTTATTTCGCATCTTCGATAAGTTGGGGGTTTCGACCCGCGTGGAGCTCGTCATTTACTGCTTCCACGAACGGCAGCAGCCTCTTCTTGGCGGCGCGCGTTTTGCAGACAAAGCGGCGGTCGCCGGCGCTTAAGTTCGGCCTAATGACCCGTTTAACTGCCAGATTCCAAAGTGATTAATACTTTTCCTCGAGCGTGTCCTTCTTCCAGATACCGGATAGCTGCGGGAACCTCACTAAAGCTATAACACCTCTCGATTACCGGCGTTACCTTTCCGGCCGTAATGAGCTCGCACATAGTGGTCAGGTCCTGTTTGTTCGGTCTGGCAATAAACGGGATCAGTTGCTGACTCACGAATGGCGATAAGGCGAGCGCTGCGATGAAACGAGACAGAGGGCCTAACCACCGGCCGTTCGGTCCTGCGGCGATCACGCATATTCCCTTGGGATTTAAGACGCGCCTGAATGCCCACAACGAATGATTCCCCACGCAGTCGAAAACTGCGTCGTAGCGTTGGCCACTCTTGGTGAAATCCTCTTGAGTGTAGTCAATGACCCGATCCGCGCCGAGGGATCGGATCATGTCCACATTCCTCGTACTGCATACGCCGGTCACGTCCGCGCCGAGCGCCTTCGCGATCTGCACGGCGAACGTGCCGACGCCTCCGGCCGCACCGTTGATCAAGATCCTCTGCCCCGGCTGAATCTGTCCCTTGTCGCGAACACCTTGCAAGGCGGTGAATGCCGCGACGGGCACGGAAGCCGACTGCTCAAACGTGAGACTGTTCGGTTTGATGGCGAATACCGACTCGGAGGCACAGACATACTCGGCAAACGACCCCAGACCCAAGCCCCCGCCGAAAACCTGGTCGCCTGGTTTGAACTGCTTTACGTTTTTGCCAACCGCCTCAACCGAGCCAGCCACATCAGCGCCTAACCGCGCGGCGGTCCTCGGTTTGCGGAGTCCGCCCAGCATGCGCATGACGTAGGGCTTGCCTCGCATCGAGTGCCAGTCAAGCGGATTGACGGAAGCCGCGCGAACCTTCACCAAGACAGCATTGTCGGCAGCGACCGGCTTTTCAGCTTCTTCACAATGAAGAACGTCCGGCGAACCATAGTTGCGATACACGATAGCTTTCATGGGCTTCTTTCAGGATTCGCAAAATGCCAAGGCTGGTCAATCGACTCGCAAGCCAAGGTGGCTGACTGAGCTGCGCCAACGGTACCACAACTCGTAAAGTCCATTTCCTTCCTTTAATTCGATTGGTTTGCAGTTGAAAATACTGTAACGGCCGTGCCCTCAAATACCCTAAGTTGATACGAAAGTACTATCAGCGATTAAGTGACACCAGGGAGCCATTGTTATAGCGAGTTTTGTCGATCTCGATATAGTCGATTAGGGGGAGGCTCGCCATGAGACGTCGATGTGATCGGCTTCACCGTCTCAACGGCCCATTCAGTTTTCTCGATTACTTGGCGCTAGCTATCGTATTGGTATTTCGCGTCGCTGACCACCGCGGTGACCAGAGGCCTGCGCATTCGCGCTATTCGTTGCAAATTCCATGCTTTCCTGAGGCCTTAGGGGTTCTCACTCTAGCTTTTGTTTTGCTGAGCATGTCGGGTTGCCAAGGCGGTTTTCAAGGGTACAAGCCCGAGGCTCCGGCAATCACGCAGCCGATCAGCGTCACGGTAACGCTCGGCCAAACCGCAACATTCAGCGTAACAGCCACGGGCACCGGCGCGGTGACCTACCAGTGGTACGAGAACGGAGTTGCGATTCCCGGCGCTACTTCCAGCAGCTACACCACTCCGCCGGGCGGCGCGGGCGATAATGGCGCCATATTCACAGTCACCGTCTCCGACTCTCTCGGATCTGTAACAAGCGCGCCCGCAACGCTGACGGTTCAGTCTCCACTAGCCAAGAGCCTTGTTCCGAGCTCGTCAACGCCTCCTTACAACTCGTCCGTGATGCTTGTTCCCACTTTCTCAGATGGCACGGCGGTGATCGGTTCGACGGGTGTAGGAAGTTCCGATATCACTACTTCGGCGGTAAGTGGCGTGTCCTACGCGACGCCACCATTGACCTCAGCTAAAACGTACACGCTGACCGTCACCGATTCGAAAGGCAATGTTGTTTCCACGACCTGCGTGGTGACGCCGACGAGCGTCGTTATTTCTCCCATTTCGCCGGCAAACCAGACGGTTGCTCCGGGCCGGACGGGTTTTGCCGCGGTGGCCACGGGCGGCGCCACGAATGGCCTCACGTGGACCGCGAGCGCAGGCACCTTCAGCGGGAACGTTTGGACTTCTCCAAATGTTGCCGGGACGTACACCATCACGGCCACCAGCGTGGACGAGCCCTCCGTTTTCGTTTCGACTAGCGCGACGATCAGCGGCCCCG
This sequence comes from uncultured Acidobacteriota bacterium, assembly GCA_963702375.1. Classification (GTDB taxonomy): domain Bacteria; phylum Acidobacteriota; class Terriglobia; order Acidiferrales; family UBA7541; genus Palsa-295. The sequence continues at coordinate 201,025 of CAVPCI010000007.1, read as the reverse complement.
TAATCCTGACTCAGCCGGTTGGACAGGGGGTTTGCACCGGCGGCGCCATATTGCTGGCCGTGGCAGCCTCTTACGCTTCGAGTTATCAATGGAATCTAAATGGAGCACCCATTCCCGGAGCCACAAATTCGAGCTACTCACTTTCCGGGGCAGCTTCCGCGAATGCCGGCAATTACTCAGTCACCGTGACTAATGGGGTAGGAAGCGTGACGTCGAGCGTCGCCCCAGTAGCGGTGGGGTCATCCATTACATCGAATCCCGCAAGCCTTTCCCTTCACCCCACGCAGACAGGTGCTTTCTCGGTTGTCGCCCAAGGCATAGGGACGCTTGCCTATCAGTGGTATCAAATCCCGTCTGGCGGCAGCACGGGAGTGGCGCTTTCGGGCGCGACATCGACCAGCTACGTCACCCCGGCGGTGGACGTTTCGTATAATGGCGATCAGTATTACGCAACGGTCACAGACGCCTGCGGTCCACTTACCAGCGCTGACGCTACGCTCACGGTTACGGCCGGCAACGTCCCACCGACCATCGTGACTCAACCCATGGGAGAAACTGTGGCAGCCGGGGGCACGACCTCGTTCAGCGTGGTGGCGTCCGGCACGCCAACACTAACGTATCAGTGGTACAGGATTCCCGCAGGACAAAAGGTGGGCAGCGCCGTCACGGGGGCCACATCCGCCAGCTACACAGTCCCGTCTTCGGCTACGACGACGGCGAACGACCAGGATTCCTACTACGTGATCGTCACCAACAACTATGGCCAAGCGGTCTCCGATGCTGCCCCACTCGCCGTTGGCAATGGGATTCTGCTCCAGATCACGGGACAGCCGGTTACTCAATATGTTGAAGTCGGTTCACCCGCGACGTATCAGGTGACAGCGGTTTCTTCACTTCCGTTGACCTATCAGTGGTACGAAGCGGCGCCCGGCAGCTCGACATTCACGGCGATTCCCGGAGCGACGAACTCGACCTACACGGTGGGTTCAGCCGCCAGTTCGGACAACGGCTCCGTTTTCTACGTCATTGTGAGTAACGGAACCACTTCGTCCGTCACGAGCAGTTCGGCGGGACTTTTCGTGGGGCCGCTCGGGGGCGTTCCCAATCTTTGCGATACCAATTGGTCCGCTCGGGGCACTGCTATGGCTGTGGGCGGATGCAGTTACCAACTCACTGCCGCTGACTTTGACCAGGATGGCGAGCTTGTTTGGCCCACGCTCATTTCGACCGGGAACATACAGCTTAGCTTTACAGTGACGCTGAGCAACCCGAGCGCTCTTCCAGCCGACGGCTTCAGCGTGGTTCTGGGCGATCCGTCGCTGGGCGCAACGCCCACGAGTTCGGGGGCACTGGGTATGGGCCTGGGGGCCGAAGGCATTCCTGGCGTTGTGTTTGCGTTGGACACTTACCTCAATGCCGGCGACCCGCCCGTTCCCTACGTCGCCGTAGGGCGAGGCGAAACCGCGCTATTTGAGAAACCCTGGTTCAGCGTAAACACCGGCATTCCCGCGGTTGTTTCAAGCAGCATGCCGATCGCGCATGCCTACGTCCTCTCGCTCGTGCAGGGACAGATGACCGTGACCATGGATGGTGTCCAAGTTTTCTCCGGAAACATTACGCCTCCCCCGACGGCTTATCTGTATATCACCGCTTCGACGGGTGGGTCCTACGAAAAGACCGTGATCAGCAACGTGTCAGCCACTGTTGCGGCGCCTTAGAATTGATTTCAGGCGCTCGACGAGGAGAATTTGGTATGCGATGGTTTCTGCTTTCGAGTGTTCTGTTGTTCGCGGGCGCCTCAAGCGCAGTGGCGCAAGGCGGCTATAATGGAGACGCCGCGGCTACTTACCAGTGGGTCCGCAGCAATGCAGGTCCTGGAGAGTGCGGCTGCTTTGGCATGAATGGCGGAGGGCTTTCGGGCTCGTTGAACTTTCGTGACCGCTGGTCGGCGGTTGTGGATTTCAGTGCGGAGCATGGCGGCGGCGCGCCTCCGGCAGGCGATTCTCTAACCCTCACCTCGTTCTTGGCAGGAGCGCGTTACACACTTCCGCGGCCCTGGCTGGCAGAAAGTCATAGACCCGAGCCGTTCGCCCAAATTCTGCTGGGAGCAGCGCACGCTGGAGGCGGAGAGGCGGGCGTCGCCGATGGGTCGCATAAGTTTGCGGCTCGCATCGGTGCAGGCATCGATGTGCCGGTGAACTCCCATTTTGCGGTGCGAGTTATTCAGCTCGATTATTACCTCACCACCTTTGCCAACGCCACTAACGACCATCAAAACAATCTATTAGTGGGTGCGGGCATTGTCTACCGTTGGTCGCGGCAAAAATAGACAGATACCGGCGCAGCTCGGGTGATACAAGCAATAACGCCGCAAATGGGAGAACCGGTGCCACTGCTCGCACCGACGGTCTTGAGCGAGTGGGCGCAGGCTCCAATATTGCGGCAGGGAATTCGGTAAGATAGGCTTGGCGCGAGCCAGGCCCGGGTGGCGGAATGGCATACGCGGGGGACTTAAAATCCCCTGACGCTCACGCGTCGTGTGGGTTCGACCCCCACCCCGGGCACCATGAATGTGTAGAAATGTCAAAATCGCGAACGGAAATTTCCACGGCCCCGCAGGGACTGACTCTTGGTAGTCGTGCACCGGTAATGCGGCTCGGTGTATGATTTCTGGTGATGGAACAGGGAACGAGAGCGATTCGGCGGCCGATTACGGCTTGGATTGGTGAGGGAGCCGGGTGGCTGCTGCGGCATGTGGTGACGGGGCTGGCGGCGACCGGGCTTACGCCGAACGCTTTCACATTTTTGGGCTTGGCAGTGAATGCGGCGGCGGCGGCGTTATTTGCGCTGGGTCTCTTCCCACGGGCGGCAGTGGTGCTGTTCGTGGCGGGATTTCTCGACATGGCGGACGGCCAGGTGGCTCGTCGCGCCGGGCAAGTGACTGCGTTCGGCGGATATCTCGATTCGACGCTGGACCGCTATTCCGACCTGGCGCTGTACATGGGCCTGGTGGTGCATTACACGCTGATTGGGCAGACATTTTATATGGCGCTTGCTGCGGTGGCGATGGCCAGCTCGTTCATGGTGAGCTACTCGCGAGCGCGGGCCGAGTCGCTGATTCCGTCGTGCAAAGTTGGATTTATGGAGCGGCCGGAGAGGCTGGTGCTGCTGATTATCGGCGGGGGACTGCGGCGGATGGCGCCAGTCCTGTGGGTGATTGCCACGCTTTCGACAATTACGGTAATCCATCGAGTGGCGTATACGTGGCGAGAGTTGCGCGCCGGGCGTGCGATTCCGGGCGCTACCGTTCCGCAGCCGTTCTAGTTTTGATTGCCGGGCGCGGGGCGGCGGCGAGGGATTCTTCGACGGGCGCTGCGACGATATCCTGCACGCGCTGGCGCAGGGCATCCACATTTCCGCGGCCCAGGTGCGCCGTTTCAATCGTATCGTGCAGATACACGGTGATCTTCGCAGGGTAAAGCATCCAGTTTCCAGTCTGGAAAAAGTCGTACGATCCCACAATGCTGACGGGCGCAACGGGAATGCCGAACTTTTGCGCGATATTGAAAATCCCTTTCTTGAACTCGTGAACGTGGCCGTCGCGGGTGCGCGATCCTTCGGCAAAGGCGATGAGGCTGATGCCTGAATCGAGCGCGGCCTTGGAGCGTCGCGTCATAATTTCCAGGCTCTCGCGGGTGGGCGAGTCCGGCACGGCGATGTTTCCAAACCAGCCCATCATCCATCCATAAATCGGCAAGCGGAAATGCGATTCCAGCTCAAAGCCGCGCACGAACTGCGGAATCGCGGAATAAATTACGAAGGGATCGAAAATATTCACGTGGTTGCAGATGAAAATGGTGGTGCGCTTCGAATCGAAGCCGGCTGATTTCCTGACCTCGAATTTCACGCCAGCAAGCCGGAGAATGTTGCGAAAGAAAGCGCGATTGACCCAGTCGAATTTGCGGCGGTCGACACAAAGGCCGAAAACCAACAGGACTGTGCCGCCGATCGCGAAATGAAGTCCACTGACGGCCCATAACAGAGCCGAGCGAACGACGAGCCACGCGTTCCTCATACGATCACTTCCAGCGCAGCGGGCAACATTTCTACGGAGCGACATTTGAGATGGAGGACTTCGCCATCCACGATGACATTGACCGGCCCGGGGAGGTCGAGTTCGATCCTGCGTGTTGCGGCGCGTGAGGCGAGCGGATGGCGGATGTGAGTGCCGGTGAAGAGGCGCGGGAACGTCCAGAGCAAACGCAGACGGCCGACAGGCGACCAGCGGACATATTCGATTTGGCCATCAGAGGGATCCGCGTGCGGCGCGATCAACATTTTTCCGCCGGTATATTTGCTATTGCCAAAGGCGAGGAAGAGACATTTGCGGCGGTCCCAATCGCTGCTCGATTCGAGGCGATGAGGAAACGCGCGATGTTCGAGGCGCACCAGTCGCGCGAGCACGCCGAAAACGTAGCCTATTTCGCCCCAGCGCTTGAATTTTGTGTTGGCAACCTCGCCAGCGTCGGCCGCGAAGCCGAGATTCAGCATATTAATAAAGTAGATGTCGCCGTCTGAATGGCGGAGGCGAATTACGTCGCACGGGCGTCGGCAGCCTGATTTGAGGGCGTCGATGGTGTGCTCGATGCCGCGCGTGGTGAAGTCGCGCAGAAAGGAATTGCCCGTGCCGAGCGGCAAAAAGCCGAGAGTGGGCGGACCGACGGAGAGCGCTTCGGGGAAAAGGCCGTTCACGATTTCGTAGGACGTGCCGTCACCGCCCACCGCCAGAAAATTTCGGAAGCCGCGCGCGTAGGCGGCGCGAGCGAGCGCAGCGGCTTCGCCCGGCCGGCTCGTTTGCGCTACTTCCAGATCGATGCCGAGCTGGCGCACGCGTTCAAGGGCAGCGGGCGCGAGGGCGCCGCAACGTCCGCCGCCAGCGGCAGGATTGACGATAGCGAAGAAGCGCGCGTTCACGGGCGCGGCCTCCGCCGATACACCCTGTGGCGGCGCGCTCACAGCGGCACCACGGCTTCGCGGCCAACAACTTTGCGGATTTGCTCGGCGAGTTCGGCGCGCTTCACTTTCAAGGATGCAGTGCGGGGAAAATCCGCGTTCCAGATGAGGTAGCCGCTGACACGCTTGTAAGGCAGGAGGCGGCGGTTGCGTTCGGCCAGCTGCGCGATGATTTCTTGCGGGCTTGGCGGCGCAGTTTCCGGATGGACGACGAGAACAAGCTGCTCGCCGGTCATCGTGCGTGCCGGCCAAAGATAGTTTGCGGCGAAGACACAGAGTTCTTTCGCAGGTGCGTGCTCGAAGACGGACTCGACATCCTCGGGGTAAATATTTTTCCCCTCCTCGGTGACGATCATATTTTTCTTGCGGCCGAAGAGTTGCAGGTCGCCCTTTGCGTCGATGCGGCCGAGATCGCCGGTGATGAGCCAGCCATCCACAATTGTTTCGGCGGTCATTTCAGGATCGTCAAGATAGTGAGACATTACCGTTTTGCTCCGCACAACCACTTCGCCGATTCCTTCCGCGTCGGGATTGAGAATGCGAATTTCCATGCCGCTCACGGGCCGGCCGACAGTATCCGGGCGAAAGGGCTGCAGGTCGTTCAAAGTGATGGCGGTGCATGCTTCGGTGCAGCCGTAACCGTTGTAGATGGGAATGCCGATATCGTGAAAAAACTCGATTGTGGTGGGCTCAGTGAACGCGCCACCGACGAGCAGCGCGCGCAGGCCACCGCCAAAAGTTTGGTGAATGTCTTTCAGGAGCGTGCGGCTGATTGCGGGACGCGGACGCCGGCGCGTGAGCGCCTTGTTGATGGCGATCACCGCGTTCAGCAGTCGGCGCTTGAATGGAGGCAGGGATGCGAATCTTTCGCGGAGGCCGCGCTGAAGATTATTCAATATGAGCGGCACAACGGCCATATAGGTGATTTTGTAGCGCGTGAACGCTTCGCGAATGAATTCAGGGCGCAGCGTGCGCAGATGCACCACCGTCCCGCCGCCGGTGAAGGGCATGATGAAGCCGCCCATGAAGTCGATGGCGTGATTCGTGGGGATGATGCTCAGATAGCGCGCGCCCGGCCAAAAAGGAAAAATTGGAGTTACCGCCATGCACTGCTCGAGATAATTCTCGTGAGTAAGCACGCACCCTTTCGGGCGGCCTCCTGTGCCGGAGGAATAAACGATGCAGGCCGGATCGTTGCGCCGGCGCTTCACGAATCTTGGCTCGCGCGGATCCTGAAATTCTTCCCAGCGTTTTGCTCCGCGAAGATCGGCGCTCGGCAGCGCTTCGCTTACGATTATGTTTTGGGCGGCGAAGCTTTTGAATCTTTCGTCCTGCGCGAGGGCCCGCCACAGATGATATTCGGTGATGAGAACTTCCGCTCTTGAATGCGCGAGAAGCTGCAATTGTTCGGATGCGGTGAGTTTGTAGTCGAGAGGAACGAGCACGCCGCCTGCGAAAAAAACCGCGTAGGCGGAAATCAGCCATTTCGACTGATTGCTCATGATGATTGCGGCGCGTGAACCCTCGCGGAAGCCGGCGTCTTGCAAGGCGCGTGCGAAGCGCAAGGCAGCTTCACTAAATTGGCGATACGTAAAATGGGCGTTTTCGCGGTCGCGATCCGCTTCGATCAGGCAAGTCTCATCGGGCCAGCGGTTGGTGGCCGCTTGCAAGGCTTCACCCAGACAGCTGTATTGGCGCAGGTCCAGCATCAAAGGCGGGATTGTATACGTTCCGCGAGCGTCCGGAAATCGGTGACGCCCTGAAGCTCGTAATCCGGCAGCTCGATGTGAAAATGCTGCTCGATGCGGGTGAGCAGATCGAGCGCCTGGAGACTATTGATGCCGAGCTTTCGGAAGAAATCGTCGTCGGGACCAAGCTGCTCGCGCGGGACGCCAAACTGCGCGGAAGCAAGTTTCAGGATTTCGTCAGTGGTGCTTTCCAGGGTGGTCATAACTCACATCTTGCCATATCGCCCGCCCGCGTTGACCGGGGATTCTGTCTCCGGCCTCGCCTATGGCAAATAGGGCAGCGCATCGGTGCTCTCGACAAACTTTCGCAAGCCGGCCTCAACCGCGGGCCGGGTGAATAGCTCGCAGAAAAGTTCGATTTCGCGGCGCAGTTCTTCGTGCGGCAGCGGTTTGATGAAACGTTTCGCTGCGGCGGCGGTTTCGCGGTCAAATTTGCCAAGCTGCAAGGCTGTGGCGCGCGCAACTCGCAAGGCGCCGCCTTCTGCTGTCACGTGGCTCACCAAACCTACTGCCTGAGCTTTTTCGGCATTGATGCTGCGGCCCGTCAGCAGCAAGTCGCGGACCACGGCGTTTCCTAGGTCGCGCTTGAGCCGCGGAATGCCGCCAAAGCCGGGAATAAGGCCCAGCCGCAATTCCGGAAAGCAAAAGCGCGTCATTTTGTCGGCGACAATCAGGTCGCAGGCGAGCGCTAGCTCGAAGCCACCGCCAAAAGTGACGCCGTGGACAGCAGCGATGGTGATAAGCGGAGCAGCATCGATTGCATTCATCACGCGATGAATTCTTTCGAGGAAGTCGCGGACGCCAGCGGCGCGTGCAGCCGGCGCTAACTTCTGTGAGCTTTCGTAAAGCTCGCGAAGATCGGCCCCGGCGCAAAAGCCTTCCTTGCGGCTGCTGGAAATAATCAGCGCGTGGGCCGTTTTCCAAAGAGCTTCGAACTCGCCGATGAATTGCTCGAGCTCGGTGAGCGTGGCCGAACCGATTTCATTGCAAGGCTCGCGGTCTAGCACGAGCTCGATCACGCCTTCCGCCATTTGCCATGAGAGTGCTTTACCGCGGAACGGCTTCATGCCGGTTTCTTCCGGTAAAGATCGTCAATTTCGGAGGCGAATCGCGCGGCGATTGCGTCGCGCTTGAGTTTTCCGTTAGTGGTGAGCAAACCGTTTTCCATGGTGAACGGCTCGGCGATCAGTTGAAAAGCGCGAATCTGTTTGTAATGCGGCAGATTGGCGTTGAGCGCATCAAGCGCCGATTGGACCTGCTCGGTTTTCACACTGTTGCCGTTGGTTCCCGGCGCGGCGACGAGAGCTGCGAGGGAACTGCGCCGATTGCCGACGAGAATCACGTGCTGCGCTTCCGGCACGCGCGCGGCAATGGCATCCTCAAGAGGCTCCGGCGCCACATTGTGCCCGGAATCGAGGACGATAAGATTCTTCAGGCGTCCGGTGATACGCCAGTTGCCTTGCGCGTCGACTTCACCTTGATCTCCCGTGTGGAACCATCCGCCGGCGAGGGCCTTTGCAGTTTCCGCAGGGCGCTGCCAATAGCCTGGGAAAACATTTGGTCCGCGCACGAGGATCTCTTCGTTATGGGACACGGCCATTTCGACGCCGGGAATGGCCGGGCCGACGCGTCCCGGCTCGAAGTGCAGCGGATCGTCCATGGTACAGATGGCGGTGGTTTCCGTCAGGCCGTAAACTTGCAGCACGGGAACGCCCAGCATCATAAAAAATAGCTGCGTCTCCACCGATAGCGGCGCTGAGCCGGAAATTAGCGCTTTCAAGTTGGGTCCAATACTTTTTCGAATGGTAGGAAAAAGAACAACGTTGGCGGCCGCCCACCAAAGGCCATCGGCGAAGTTGATTTGCTTGCGGTAACGCCGCATATATGCCTGCTGCGCTCGTTTGAAAAGAGCCGCCGCGATTCCGCCTCGCTTTGTAATTGATTCTTCCACTTTTCGCCGAACGCGCTCAAGAAACAGCGGCACATTCACGAAGTAATTGGGTGCGGCGAGCTTCAACTCTTCGGAAATCCTGGTGAGGTCGGTTGAAAGGGTGAGAACGCTGTTGCGCGAAAGGGAAGTGAAAAGCAGGATTCGCGCCGCGGCAAAGCAAAAGGGCGCGTATTGAAACACTCGATCCGGTTCTTTCCTCGCGCCCATCAGTTGATCAAGGCGCGCGTTCGTGCAACCAATCACGAACGAGATATTTTTCGCGGTAAGCACAACACCCTTCGATTCGCCGGACGTTCCCGAGGTGTAGACGATGGTAACCGCGTCGTGGTCCGCGTGGCGAACTGGCGGCTCGGAGATGGCGTTCTGTGTAGCGAAAATATCGCTGAAAAGCGTGACGGTCGGCGCATCGCCGCTGGACACTTGAATCTGCGCGGCCGTTGTTGAGTCGGCGCAGCAAACGAGCGATGGAGTGCAGTCCGCGATTGCAGCGCTGATTTCCGCGGGAACTTGGCGAGGGTCGAGCGGGACGGCAATGATGCCTTCCGCCATGATTGCCAGATCGAGCGGCACCCAGCGGATGCTATTGGGCGCCCAAATCGCGCAACGATCGCCGGGTTTCAGGCCGCGCGCGCGCAAGAAGCCGCGGGCTTGTGCAACAAGCGCCAGGAGTTCGCCGCCCGTTGCCGAGACGGTTTGTCCATCGCGAATTTCGGCGAGCACGGCAGTTCCGGCCGCTCGCTCGAGGCGCGCAAAGATATTTTCGAGAAATGTCATGCGACCATCGCTCCGCTATGCGTTTCGAGCAGCTCGCGGAGAGCAGGACCCAGCGGCGGAAGGTAATCCTCCCAACCCAAAACGCCGCGGCGAATCGGAAAGTCGGGATACTGCCGCGCAACCTGCGCCTCAAAATACGTGCCCATACGCGACATCAACTTCAGGTTGCGCGCCACGGTGCGCTTCATGGCGCAGCGAATTTCGTCGGCCTCGACATCGAGAGCACAGAGCACCGCAACAATCTTATCGGCCAGCTCGGGCTCGTCTACGTTCATGAGAAGGTGTTCATGGCCGCGCTCGCGCATTAGATTGCGGATGCGCTCGTCCATGGTAACGCCCGCTGAGATTACGCCCGCAGGCATCGAGCTGACGATGGCGTGAAACCGCGAGGACAACATGCGCTCGCATTCGCGGAGCATGCTCACCATCTCATACATGTTGAATTGGTCGGACGCAACGATGGGTGCGCCGCCGAGCTTTTCGGCGATTCGCTCGCACGCGTCTTTGTCCAGCATCTCCATTGCGACAAGGACAGGAAATACTTTTCGCCGCTCGTGGTACCGGCGAACGCCCTCCGCCATCGCGCTGAGATATTTGTCGTAGGCGGCGTCGACTTTGTGGCCCGATTTATGGAAATAGATGGTTCGGTAGTAGCTTTTTGCGTAGGCGCCGCCGACGGAGTGCGCGAGCCACTTCGCCAGCGAAGCGCTTACGGGCCAGAAAAACGGGTTGATCGGACAAACCGCCAGGATCGGCGTTGTCCCATCCCAGCCCATGGCCCGCAATGCTTTTCTCCCAAATTCCGGGCCGAGCGGTTCAAACGTCCATGCCGTGTCTGTGCCCAGTTCCGTGGCAACGCCGAGTTTACCGAGCAGCTCCTGCGATTCCACATTGCGCGTAATCACCAGCGAATCGCCGCAATAGCGTCGGCACATTTTTTGCAAAGCGGCGTCCATTTGGCCGGCTTCCGCGCCGTACGCCACGCTCAGCTTGTTTTGCACGGAGGCGATTCCCAGCGAGCCGATCATCATGGCGGCGAGGGCATTAGCGAATTTGCTTTTGAACATCGAACCTTCGCATGCGACCACTCCGTGACTTTTTCCGACTTCGTCGTGCAAAAAAGGCGGGAACACATCGGGGAGGTGAACCTGGCGGGCGTCGCCAAAATATCCGCGCGTGAGGTCGAAGTTCTGCGTCATCACGCTGAGCTGAATGTTTTGCGGTCCCAGTATTTGCCGAATCTGCCGGAGGATTTCCTCGACGCGCAGATCGGAACCCGTGTTGCGCATTCCGTTGTAACCGGCGCACAGCAGGCGCAGCTTCTCGCCCGGTTTCCACGGCTGGCTGGCGCCAAGCATCCAGCCGAGCTTATTGAATTCGATGAGGCCACTCACCCAGCCTTCGAGAATCAAATCCATCATGGCAGGGAGCCTCGTGCGGCAGTTGGCGATTGAGCGGCCGCAAGATCGCGGCCTGCTGGGGCCGGCAAGTCGCGATAGGGATATTGGAATTTATTCTCGCGGGTGAAACGCAGCAAATCGTAGCAGTATCGCGAAAAAGGAGCAGGGCGCTCGCCCATTTCAACCACCACGCGGCGGTTATCGAAGACGGTGTTCCATACGAGGTATGGCAAAAACACTTTCATCAGCGTTGCGAGGCCGCCAATTTTTCCGGCGCGGCCCGCTAGCGCGTTTACGACCTTAGCGGAAGATTTTTCAAGACTCGGCACGTAAACGGGACCGCGCTTGCCTTGAGCTTTCGCGAGTGCGTCGGTCAGCTCCTGAAATGTTTCTGAATCCGTGCCGGACGAGAGATGGTAAATCTCGTGCATCGGATTATCCCGCTGGTGCAGGGTTGAAATCGCAGCTGCCACGTAATCCACGGGGACGATATCCACTTTGTCCGTGGCGCGGAAGGGAAGCGCGGGAAGGCCGGCCAGAAATACGAATGCGCGAACCATGTCGAACTGGTTGGTCTCCGGGCGGCGGCTATCGCCGAGAACGATGCTGGGACGAAAAATCGTGCGCGGCACATCGGCCAACAATTGGCGGAGCATGTGCTCGCAGAATTTTTTGGTTCGCGCATAGGGATCGTAATCCGAACGGTTCCAGTCGATGGCCTCGTCCTCTTGCACGATTTCATTGGCACGGTGACCCGCAACCGCGACCGTGCTGACGTGGCTAAAGCGGCGCAGTCCGTGATCGTCGCGGGCACGCGTGGCGAGCTGGATCACTTCCAGAGTGCCGCGCAAGTTGACGTTCAGGCAGCTTTTTTCGGATTTGCGATTCAGGGATGCGGCGCAATGAATCACCGAATCCGTGGAGCGGACAAGTTTGAGGTAGTCGTCGTCGGCGAGTCCAAAATGCTCAGCGGTGAGGTCACCCAAGAAAATACGAACGCGCGAGTCCATGAATTCTTCGAACTGCGGCAGGTCCATATGAAGCTGGAGGGCATGCCACAAGCGGCCGCGCGCTTCGTGCGAATCGCGCGCTCGAACCAACACGTTCAGCGTCTGTCCTGGTGTGGCGAGGAGATTTGCCGCAACATGGGCGCCGATGTAGCCGGTCGAGCCAGTCAGAAAAATAGGCACGTTTTCGGTTGTGAGGGAATCGCTGCCGGGAATCGCGCGGTTAGTCCGCGGTCTCTGTGGCAGTGCGGCTGACGAAGCCCACATTGCGCCGCGGGCCGTTTTCCGGCTGACGCCCTTCGATCAGAGGATAGCACCACTTGCGCAGCGCCGGAATGTGGACATTGATCCAATAGTCCCACCAGTCGATGGAGCGGGCATCGTAGCCGAAGCTGGCGCGTTCGTCCGGTGGCAGAGCCGCGCTCAATCTTTCCACGTTGATGGCCTCGAAGACGTGGTCGTTGTGCAAAATAAACGGCTCGAAAAGCGCGATAAGCTTGATCACTTTTTCCAATTCGCGCTCCTGCCTGGCGAGGGGCGGACGCACGAACGGTATTGGCTCCACGCTGCGGTTGATGGCCTGGACGATGATTTTTTGCGCGGGCGCGGACAGCTTTTCATAGCGCGCTTTCGATACGGGAATGGCATCGAATTTCGAGCGCAGCCGGTGCTGAAAACCGTTTTGCGAACGGTAATACTTGCGGTGCCCCAGGCCCGTCAATTCGATCGATCGGCGCATATCGCAGGGATTCGCGACGGAAGTGGCCAGTTGGTATATGCGCTCGTGGCGGCGCTCAACCAGCGCCGCCGAGATCAACATCATCCCGCGGCAAACTAAATCGACTGGAATGAGATCCAGGCATTTGCTGGCATTGGTTGGCAACTGGCGGAAAAATGTCCCCAGCAGATAGGACAGCGAAGCGGAGGTGTTCACGCCTTCGTTCCATCCGAGGAACGGATGCTCAAGCGACGATTCCACGATGGACGGGCGCACGACGGCGATGGCAGCATGCGGTGAAGCGTCTAAAAAATTCCGCATCAACGATTCGGACAGGCTCTTGGTAAACGTATAGGTGTTTGGCCAGCCAAGGTCATTGGCCCGCTTCATGCCCGCGTCCACGAGCGCCTGACGAAGCCAGCGGACGCGATTCTTGCGAATCTGGTTCTCCAGCGCGGCGCCGTGAAGTTCCTTGGCGGCGTGCTGCTTTTCCTGAGATTGGCGGCGAAGCTCCTCGGTAACTTCGGCGGAATCCGCCCGCGCCTCGACGTCGCGGACCAGATTCTCGAGTGCGTGCCACTCCTTTTCCGCGTCGAAATCGCGCAGGCCGATCGGGGTGTAATCCTTCGGCAAATCCTCGACGATTCGACCGTCGCGCTGTCCGACCGCGTAGCAGGTGGAGAGGTGAAGGAGGCCCGCGTGATCGCAACCGCGCAGGAAATCCAGGAGGTAGGAGATTGCGCGGACATTCATTTTCAGGGCGTCGCGCAGGTCGGGATTGAAGTCGGTGAGACCCGAGCTATTCACGATCAGGTCGAGCGAACGCGCAAGGCGCTGGCGCTCTTCGACGGGGAGCCCAAGGCCGGGCTCGCTTGCGTCTCCGCTGAGCACTTCGACGCGCTCACGAAGGAACTGGGCGAACCCGTCGCCGTGGCGTGCCGCCAGCTTCTCGAATACGGGCGACTCGGAAACGACGCGCTCGAATCGCTCGAGCGCCGTGGCGGTGCGGTGTCCGCGAATGAGGAGGTAAACACGGCCAATCTCCGGCAACTCCGTGAGCAAATTCGCCAGCCATACCTTTCCGATGAATCCAGTGGCGCCGATCAGCAGAATCTGTTTTCCGCGCAAGGCGCGGCGGACCGAAAAAGGCGCATTCTTGTCGCGGGAATCGAAGTGGACCACCGGAAGGCTCACGCGCGGCGGCGTGCGCTCCGCCGGGCGTATGGTTGCGTCCAGCGTGTCTGGCTTTCTTCCGAAGCCCAAATCCCACAGTAATTTTTCACGAGCGACGCGGCCATCCGGGCGATCATCGGATCGGAGTTTGGCGAAGGGTCCGCGGGGTCGAATTACGGGGTCGAGCAAGCGTCCCGTGGCGATGCCATCTCGAAAATCGAGGCGGTTGCAGAGAATGCGGCGAACGCCGAGGTGATTCGCCAGCGGACGCATTATGTGATCCAGTCCCTGGCTGACCAGCACTACGTCCGCGCCGGATTCAGTGAATTCGCGCAGCCTTTCCACACCTCGAGGTTTCAAACGCGGATTCAAGAAATAGTGGAAGAATTCCTCGCCAAGCAGATCGAGGCGGTCGCGGCTTTCGCCGCGCAATACCGCGTGCATTACCCGGGTGGCAAACACGCGATCGGCGGTGTAGAGCAGCGGCCGCGTGACGGCCATCATTCCCATCAGGCCGCGCCGCGCCCATCGCTCAGCGAACGTCTGCGCGTTCCAAGTGAAGAAAGCTACGGGCCGGACTGCGGTTAAATTGAGGAGGCTCCCCTCGACGCGCCAAAAATACGGCTCGCGCGCATCTTCGGCTCGACGCGGGCTCCTAGCGGGCGCATCCAGATTTGAGCTGGTGGAATTCAAGGAGGACGTGGTCAGCTGAAGAGTAAACAGCTGCCACGTGCCGAAACTATCATGCTTGCTGCGCCGCAAGCAAGTTCGCAGGGCACAATCGGATGCTTTCAGCGGGGCCCCGCCGGATGCAGGAGTGCGTTTACTGCGTTTGACTTCGGTGCGGTCGTCTGTCAGAGTGGCCGCAAATTTCCCTGGCAAAGGAGGGCGCATGCCCCACTACTTGATACAAGCTGCTTACACTTCCGAAGCCTGGCAAGCGATGGTCAAAAACCCGCAGAGCCGCATCGAAGCCGTTCGCCCGGCTATTGAAAAACTGGGCGGAAAGCTGGTCGGGGGCTGGGCGGCTTTCGGTGACTTCGATACGATCCTGATTGCAGAGCTGCCAACGAGCGTGGACGCTGCGGCAATCGCCATCGCTGCGGCGGCCGGCGGCAGTTGCAGAACTGTGAAGACCACGCCGTTGCTCACCGCCGAAGAGGCGGTGGAGGCGGTCAAGAAGGCGTCCACAACTGGGTACAAACCCGTTGCCGCGTCGGCGGCTGCGGCCAAGCGATAGCCACGCGTCACCGCAACGAGCACAGAGCGATTTTTTTTCGCGCATCACCGCGCGCTTCCTGGGGTGATGCTCGATTGGGGTTCGCGTAGAATGTGACGGGTAGAGTGTGCGCCCGGTCTTTATTTTCTGGGAGTTACGTCACATCCTACTCGGCTCTAGTGTCGATTAGGCGCGAGCCGCAGCTGAGCACGGCGCGAGGGTTCCGCAGCTCGCGATGCCTGCGGCTCTGCCAGCCACATGAAGGCTTTGACTTCGCTTCACGTCTGCCCCTAACATTACGCAAGGCACCGTGCGATCCACATGATCGGCGAGACGATCTCCCACTACCGGATCATAGAAAAGCTTGGCGGTGGCGGAATGGGCGTGGTCTATAAGGCCGAAGACACGCGGCTTCATCGTTTCGTCGCTCTGAAGTTCCTGCCAAAAGAGGTGGCCCGCGATTCGCAGGCGCTGGCCCGCTTTCTTCGCGAGGCTCAGGCCGCGTCCGCACTGAACCATCCGAATATCTGCACCATCTACGACATCGGCGAACAGAACGAAGACGCCTACATCGTGATGGAATTTCTGGACGGAGCCACGCTGAAGCACCAGATAGCGGGCCAGCCGCTGGAACTAGAAACGGTACTTTCTCTAGGGGCCGAAATCGCGGAAGCACTGGACGCGGCTCATGCCGAAGGCATTGTGCATCGCGATATCAAGCCGGCGAACATCTTCGTCACCAAGCGCGGGCACGCGAAGATTCTCGATTTCGGCTTGGCCAAAGTGAAATATGGCGAACGCGCGGCGTTGCCGGTGGGTGCGTCGTCGACTGCTGCCACCGCGATCACGGACGACAATCTGACGAGCCCCGGCACAGCGCTTGGTACGGTGGCCTATATGTCACCGGAGCAGGTGCGGGGCAAGGAGCTGGATTCGCGGACCGATCTGTTTTCGTTCGGCGTGGTGCTCTACGAAATGGTGACTGGCGCGCTGCCGTATCGGGGCGAGACTTCAGGAGTGATTTTCGAGGCCATTTTGAACCGCGCGCCGGTTCCTCCTGTCAGGCTGAACCCCGATTTGCCGCCCAAGTTTGAGGACATCATCAATCGGGCGCTGGAGAAGGACCGCGATCTGCGCTACCAGCATGCCTCTGAGATGAAGTCCGAATTGATGCGGCTGAAACGCGACACCGATTCGGGCCGCGCGGCGGTAGTGCACGGCGAAGAGGCGAGTGGGCCGCCCGTTCAGGACGTGAATGTTCGGGTGGAATCGCGGGCTGGTGCAGCAGAGAATTCGCGGGCGAGCGTCTCCGCGCCGCGCGATGCCGGGTCCGGCGATGTGCGGACGTCCGCGGCGTCCGCAAGCTCGGCAGGGGATCTGGGCGATCCGAGACGGCGGAAGTTCGGCACTGCCGCCATTGCAATTGGATCGCTTGTACTTTTGGCCGCCGTTGCGGGCGGCTTCTTTTTCCTGCACTCGCATGCGGCGAAACTCACGGACAAAGACACCGTGGTGCTTGCCGACTTTACCAACACCACTGGCGATTCTGTTTTCGACGGCACGTTGCGGCAGGGGCTTTCCGCGCAACTGGGGCAATCTCCATTTTTGAGCCTGCTTTCCGACGAGCGCATCGCGGAAACGCTTTCATTGATGGCGCAGCCGAAAGATGCGCGGCTGACCCATGAGCTGGCCAGAGACCTCTGCCAGCGCACCGCCAGCGCGGCAACCATCGAAGGGTCGATTTCGAGCCTAGGTAGCCAGTACGTGCTCGATCTGAAGGCGGTGAATTGCCATAGCGGCGATTTGCTAGCGGAAGAGCAGACGACGGCTGATGGAAAAGAGCAGGTGCTCAAGGCACTGGGCGGAGCCTCGACAAAGATCCGGCAGAGGCTGGGCGAGTCGCTTGCGTCTGTGCAGAAGTACGATGCGCCGACCGATAGCGTGACGACCGGTTCACTGGAGGCATTGCAGGCTTACACGTTGGGCCTTCAGCGAACAACAAAAGACGATATCCAAGCGGCGATCGAACTGTTCAAGCGCGCCGTCAGTCTCGATCCTAACTTTGCGATGGCTTACGCGCGGATGGGGACGGCGTACAGCAACTTAGGCCAAACTGCCCTGGCGGCAGAAAATACCCGAAAGGCCTACGACCTGCGCGACCGGGTAAGCGAGTGGGAAAAGCTTTACATCACGTCACACTATCAGAATTTCGTGAGTCTTGACTTGGAGGCCGCGCGCAAGACCTACGAATTGTGGGCGCAAACCTACCCGCGCGATTCCATCCCGCTTCAAAACCTGGCGGTCGCTTATGAAGAGCTTGGAGATTACGACCGAGCATTGCGATATGCTCGGGAAGCCGTGAATCTGACTCACACAGATGGTTACGCGATGCTGGCTGAAACTTATTTAGCTCTCAACCAGTTGGACGAAGCCAGGGCCACGGCACAGGAGGCCCTTGTCCACAACGTTGACCCCAGCACAATTCACATGACTTCGTATGGAGTGGATTTCGTTCAACACGATATGGCCGCCGCCGACAGCGAACTGGCCACGCTGGCTGGCAAACCGTTTTTCGGCGCAGTCGCGCTCGTTTTTCAGGCAGATGCAGCCAGGTATAACGGGCAGTTTGCGAAGGGGCGCGAGCTTTCGCGGCGCGCCGCAGATGCGCTGCGCGTTGACGCGAAGGAGACGGCCGCTGCCGTGGAAGCGGAAGACGCCGTGCAAGAGGCGCTGGTGGACAATGTGACTTTTGCGAAACAGGGAGCGGACGCAGCACTGCAACACTCCAAAGGCAGAGACCCGTCTTGGCTCTCGGCACTCGCGCTAGCCTTGGTTGGGGATTCCGGCCAAGCCGCGCGGCTTGCCAGCGAACTGGCAAAGCGTTTTCCGGAAGACACGCTGATGCAATTCGAATACTTACCAATGATCCACGCTGCGTCAGCTCTGAGCGGGGGCAAGCATGAAGACGCGATTCAGGCCCTTGCGCCAGCCGCCCCGTACGAGCTTGGCTCAAACCGAGCGAGCATGAACCTTGGTCCGATATATTTGCGCGGACTGGCGTACGTGGCTGCGAAGCAGGGCGCATCGGCGGTGGCCGAGTTTCAGAAAATTCTCGACCATCCCGGGATCGCGGTGAACGAGCCGATCGGCGCACTGGCGCACCTCGGCCTTGGGCGCGCCTACGCGCTCGCGGGCGATAAAGCGAAATCGGCAGCCGCTTACCAGGATTTTCTCGCGTTGTGGAAGGATGCCGATCCGGACGTTCCCATCCTGAAGGAAGCCAAGGCCGAGTACGCGAAGCTTCAGTAATTGCGGCGGCGCGCATCTTCCCAGCAAAGCGTTGAGGCAAATCGCAATCCGAAGAAAAAACCTGCTGCCATGGGGCGGTAAGGCGTAGTCCGAGGATACGGAGAAAATCTTTACACAAGGGCCTGAATTCGCGCAAGTACCTGTTGGTGTAAAGAAAAATCGTCTACGGTGACGGCGCAAATGGAGCCCTTATTTCGTTCGCACGAGGAGCAGGCCTGGGCAAGCCCGGGCGGCAAACGGCGGGAGCCCTTCGAGGCGCAGGGCAGGCAAGCTCCCGCACTCCACATGGCGCCGAGGCGACCTCCAATATGCTTTCAATGTATAGTTCCAGGCGTATCGATAGGTGCGTGCTATGGAACTTGGCCAGCTTCGCTACTTTTGCGCAGTGGTGGACGCGGGAGGATTCAGCCGCGCCGCGCAGCGCATCCATGTTTCGCAGCCGTCGCTCTCGCAGGGAATTCGAAAGCTGGAGGATGAGCTTGGCGCGCGGCTCTTCGACCGCCTGGGGCGCACCGTGCGGCTCACCGAGCTCGGGCGCGCTTTCCTGCCACGCGCTCGCACCGTGCTACGCGAGATTGAATCGGCACGCGGGGACGTTCAGGAACGCAAGGCTTCCGTTAGTGGCGCGATTTGCGTGGGCGTGATCCCGACCATCGCTCCGTACTTTCTTCCGCCGTGTCTTGCCGCGTTTTCGCGCAAGCATCCGCAGGCGCGCGTCACAGTGGTCGAGGAAATCACTCCTTTGCTGGTCGAAAGGCTTCGCGCTGGCGCAATGGACGTGGCTATCGTCGCACTCCCTCTTCCGGTCCGCAGCCACGAATTTGAGATCGTGTCTCTCCGGAAGGAGAGTCTCTACGCCGTACTGCCCGAGCGCCATCCGTTGGGCCGGCGCGACAAGTTATCGATTGAGGACTTTCGCGACGAGCCCTTTCTGCTTCTGCGCGACGGCCACTGCTTTCGCGAAACGGCGATTGCGGCGTGCAAACGCGCCCACTTGAATCCGCAAATCATATTTGAAAGCGGTCAGTTCAGCAGCATTCTGAGCATGGTAAGCGCAGGCTTCGGCGTTTCAATCATTCCAGAAATGGCCCTGGAGAAACGTCCGGGCTGCCGATTTGTGCCGCTGGCCGACGAGCGCGCGGCCCGCACCATCGGCGCCGTGATGCTGAAAGGCAAATCCAGCACCCGCTTGCAAGAGGCCTTTATCGATCACTTGCGCGCTCAGTCGCCGGCGGTTGCGGCGCGCGCAACACCTGACGCGCGAATTTAGCGAGGATTGTCGGCGCCGTCGGTTTGCGCGATGGGCGTACGAACATCGGCGGGAATCTGGATTTCGTCCTGCAGGAGCCCCGAAGGCCAATGCACCTTGACCACGTCAGCCAGGCCGCGCGTGCCGAGCCCGGCAAGAATCTCAGAGGGTCCCTGGCTGAGGTATCCCGTTGAGCCGGAAACCTGCCAAGTCTGGCGCCTTGCGCCGGAAAGAATTTCCGCGGTGGCTCCAATTCCCATGGAGTTGTCGGCGTCACCCGTGAGGGCAATCTTCAGCCAGTTGTTTTTGCTGCCGCCTACGTTCTTCAGCAGGACTGGCGGCAGGTTATTCTGAGTGATCAGCAAATCGGGCGCGCCGTCGCCATCGTAGTCAAAGGCGATCACGCTGCGTGGATTGTGGAGCACGATTTTGTCCAGCCCGGTTTCATGCGTGACGTCGCGAAATCCGGCTGCGCCTTCATTGCGCAGGAGAACGATTCGTCCTTCGCCGGCGAAGGTTTCGCCGACGCCAACCAGGTCAACCCAGCCGTCATTGTCATAATCGAGCGCTGCGATTCCCCATCCGCGCATCCACTCGGGGCCCGCGAGCGGGAGACGCTCGAACGATCTCCCGCCGACGTTGTGCCAAATGGTCAGGCCGGGCGGCGCCCAATGGGTGAAAGCCAGGTCCATCCAGCCGTCGCCGTCGAAGTCGAGGGCCGCAACCCCGGCTGTGGGCCCCGGCATGCTGATGGCCCAGGGGTTTGTATCGTGAAATTTTCCATCGAGGCCATTCACGAGCACGGATGGGAATTTCTGCCAGGCGGTTAATACGAAATCGATTGCGGCGTTGTTATTCAGATTGATTCCGAGTGCGCCGACGGACGCGGCGCTGCCTCCGAGTGCGTGTTCCTTCGTTGCATCTACAAAATGCCCGTCGCCTTGGTTGCGCCAGAGAACGTTTCCGGGCGGCGCAGCGTTTTCGCCAAACGAAAACGGCTGGGCGGGATGTGGAAGAGGGAAATCGTTGAATCGCGTGACGTAAAGATCGAGATCGCCATCGCCGTCGTAGTCGATGAACGTAACGCCCAGGGTGATTCCATCGGGCGGTTCGCTTTGGCGAAGCCCTGTCTCTTCCGTGACGTCCTTGAACGTGCCATTTGCCTCGTTGTGAAAGAGCGTGACTCCGGCGCCGGAGGTGACGGCGAGATCAGGATGGCCGTCATTATCGTAGTCGCCTACGGCGCATCCCATTCCTTCACCCTGAAAATCGAGCCCGGCCGTTTTCGTGACATTCGCGAACGTTCCTTTACCGATGTTGCGATAGAGAGCCGGATGGCCCTTGCCGTCCGAATCCACCAGGAAAATATCCGGGCGGCCATCGCCGTCAAAATCGAATACACATGCCCCGCTGCCGAGAAAATGCGCGAGCGTTTCTGGCGCTCGCTCGGGATCGTTTGGGGGAACGGTTGGGTTCTTGCCTTTCGTGGCGCGATGCTTCATCTCGCGACCGGGTGGCGTTTGAGATGGCAAGCCAGCAATGGAACTCACGTTGACGAAATGCACTGGAGTGGCGGGCGGCGCATGGTCTGGTAGCTCACTCATTTCCTGCGCCAGCGAATGTTTGCCCTCTTCGCCGTATATGAGCCGAATAGGCTTTCCGAGGCGTTCGGAAACGATTTGCTGAAAACGCTGCCGGTGCGCTTTGGCGCCGTCTGCGTCGCCCAAGTGCTGCTCCGCATCAGCCAATCCCTCTTCCGCAGACGCGTGGAAAGGATCGATGGCAACGGCGCGTTGGAACGCTGTGGCGGCTGTGTCGTAGTGTTGCCGCTGCAATGCCAAGAAGCCGATGAAATACGGCGCATCGGCATCGTTCGGGTCAATGGCGGCAATCTTTTCGAAATCCGAAGTGGCGTCTTCCGGCTGCCCCGCCGCGATTTCGAGCAAACCCAGGCTGAACCAGGCGCGCGGATTCGCGGGATCGCGCTCGGCGGATTTGGCGAGGACTCGCCGGGCGTCTTCGAACTGCCGCATGTTCAAAAACGCGATGCCCATATTGAGGCAGCCCGCATCGGATGCCGGGTTCATCACGCACGCCGTTTGGAATTTTCCGAGCGCCTCTGCAAACTGATGACGATCCATCAGGGCCATTCCCAAATTGTTGTCGCGGATTGCGTCGACGTGTTGAGTGGTTTCCACGGAAGCGGCGGGCGCGGGGCCGGCGGATTTTGTTTGCGAGGGGCGAGCGTGCTTGGCACGCTGGCCTGCAGTGGATAGTCCGCAGGCGAGTATTAGAAGAGGCACCGCTATTCGCACGAATCGTTTCATCGAATTTACACCAGGATTGATGCCGTTGGGCCGGTCCCCCGGGAATCTCCGGCGCATTCTATCGTACTCGCCGCCGCGCATTCGGAATCTGGACACACCGGCAATCGCTCCGCGCTGTTCGCAACAGCCCGTCGAGGGTCCAAATCTCAGGTTCGCCGAAGGGTGCGTTGGGATATGATGCGGACGACCCGCTCGGCGAAAACATAGATGTGAGGAAGGCTGGCCGTGGGTGGTGCTGTGGGTCGAGGAAATTTGCGGTGACATTTCGTACCAAGCTTTTCGTGTTGTTTATGTTGGCGCTCTTGCTTTCAGTGGCGGCGGTGGCCGTGGGTGTGGTCATTCTGACGCGCCGCGCGCTGGACGAGTCCAACCGGCGGCAGAGCGAAGCGCTGCTCGGCCAATTTCAGCAGGAGTTCGAACGCCGCGGGCAGGATGTGGCTCAACAAGTGCAAGCCATCGCGGACGCGGAGGCGACCGTGCGCATGGCGATCGAGCTGAACCGTCCGCAAGCAGATGTTTCGGTTTATGTGAATGATGCGCGCGGCGTTTCGCAAGCTCACCGACTCGATTTTCTTGACTTCGTCTCGAACGACGGCTCGATTATTTCCTCCAACGAGTGGCCCTCGCACTTCGGCACCAAAATGGACTGGTTGGTGCAGCCGCAAGATTGGGCGGCACGCGGCTCGTTCCTCGCGGAAGTGGGTACGCAGGATGGTCCGGCCCTGGGTTTGATGTCCGTTTCGATGGTACGCGTGGGAGACAAGGATCTTTATGTTTTTGGCGGAGCGCGGGTGAGAAGGGATCTTCTCGCTTCCTTGGTTGCGTCCACCGGGGTGCGCGCGCTGCTGTATCTCAACCTTGATCCCAGTTTCCAGGCGGAAAACTTGATTGGCGAATCAGGGCCCGTACCGCAGGGTGAGCGGCTCGCGGCTGCGATCGAGCAGCAGCGGCAGCATCCGGGCAGGCAGACGTTTCGCATCGCCTGGACACCGAATGTAGCAAGCACCGAAACGTTTCAGGCCATGCCGCTGCTGGGACGGCAGGGCGAGGTGCTCGGCGTGCTGCTGGTGGGGAGCTCGCAACGTGAAGCTGCAGCGGTGGAGCGGCGGCTTCTTTTGTTGGTGGCTGCTGTTGCGTCAACAGGCGTGCTGTTCGGGCTGCTTTTGAGCTGGTGGGGCGCGGCGGCAGTGACAGCTCCGGTAAAGAAGCTGGAGACCTGCGCGCGAGACGTGTCGGAAGGGAAGTTAAACACTCGCGCCAACATTAGCGGGAGCAGCGAAATCAAACGGCTCGCGCGGGCCTTCAACCGCATGACCGAACACTTGAGCGAAGAGCGGGAGCGGCTGGTGCAGACGGAGCGTGCCGCCTCATGGCGGGAGCTTGCGCGACGACTGGCTGACGAGCTAAAGAATCCACTGCGGGCACTTCAAACGGCCGCGGAAAACGTTCAGCGCAATCAGGAGCAGAATCCCGAGCAGTTGAACGAGGCGCCGCGCGCCCAGGCGACCGAACTGCGCGCGCAAATCGAAAAGCTGGAAACAATCGTCGGGAAGTTCCGCGATTTTGCGTCGTTGCCCCGGCCAGAGCTAGCGGCTGTGGATCTGAACGAACTTGTGCGTGGAATCGTCAAAGGATACGAAAGAGAATTTGGAGCGGTCGGAAGGCCGCCGATCACGCCCGAACTGCACCTGGAAGAGAACCTACCTTCGATTCAGGCCGACGCGACGCTCCTGCGCCGCGCGCTCGATAACTTGGTGCTGAACGCGATGGACGCAATGCCGGCCGGCGGCGTTCTGATGCTCAAAACCACCAGCGAAAAAGATGGCGTGGAACTGGAAGTTTCCGATACGGGGACCGGATTGACGCCGCAGGAATGCGGGCGCTTGTTCACTCCCTATTACACGACGAAGCAGCACGGCACCGGACTGGGCCTGGCGATCGTGCAGGCAGTGGTCAGCGATCATGGCGGGCGCATCTGGGTGGAAAGCGAAGCGGGCGTGGGCACATCGTTTCACATCCGCCTGCCCGCGAAGCCGCCGCAGCGCGAAATTGCGCAGCCTATGACTCCCGTTGGGCAAGAAAGTATTCCGGCTGCGCCCGAACAGGGCGGCTGATACCTTCATCACGGCTTCGGCTGAGGTTGTGCTGCGCCCGCTGTGCGCCGCCGCCGATTGTGAACGAACTGTTGCTGGAAGAATACCAGCAGCGCTACCGCCATGATAATCCACACGGGAAAGAAGTTCAAAGTGACCGCAAACGTGGCTGTGGCAACCGCGAAGGACCACATGAATGCCTCACCACGCCAAGCCTGACCCCACCGCGGTTTTGCTCCTCCGGAGGGCACTCGAGGAATAAGCGCCGGCCACAAACGGGGCACGCGCCGGCGGAATTCATCATAGGCGACGCCCTGCTGTGTTTGAAGCTCGCTTTCTTCGCGGCTAGCCAGGCGGAGGTACAGAATGGTCAGTCCCGCAACGATGATGACAAAGCCGAGACGGCTGGCCATGAGGCCGATTCCAAATCCGCACAAAATGCCGCCGAGATAGAGCGGGTGGCGTACGTACCGATACGGTCCATCGGCAACCAACACGCCTGCGTGTAATTTTGAATCGTGAACTACGCTCGAACTTAAATAGGCGGCGCCCCAAGTGCGGATCAAAGCCGCGAGAGCGACCAGCAATGTTGCGAAGGCGTACAACGCATGCGTGAGCAGCAGAGCGTGGGCGGAATTCTCGCCAATCGTCCTGTGAACGATGGCGCGCACGATGTTGACGTGATCGATCGCGTAGGCCCAGAATCCCAGCGTGAAAATCCCTGCGATCAAAAGAGCACGATAGCGGAATTCAAAGTTTGAAGGCTTCATACACCTCTCTCGCAAAATGCGCTGCCTGCCTGTGTATGCTTAGTACGACGGGGGAACGGAATTGTTTCTCCACCGGCAACTTATCCGGACTCATTCACAGATTCGCAGGCGTAGGCGGGCGGAAGACACGCTTCAGCAGTGCGTGCGTTGGCAAGTACGCGACGACGACCATGAATAGCCAACTCAATGTAACGTGAACCGGCGCGGGCCCAATCTGCCTGTGAAAAAATGGGTCGGTGAAGGCGAAGTTGATGTTGTCGGCCGGAGACGCGAATCGGGCCGCGACGAACGCCGGGAGCGCGATCACTGATTGCAGCGCCCACCCGCGGCGGTCGTAGCCCAGGCGATATACTGCCCAGAGCAACAGCGGCGGCATCACCAGGTGATATAGCGAAAGGAGTCGTATCCATAGCGGGTAATGGGGATCGAAGAGACTCTCGGTCCCCGGAACCAAGGGATGCGTGAGAAATAGTTTCGATCCAGCGTCGAGCGCCCACGCCGCATCCGCGAGAAGCGATGCAACCGCCTGGCTTGAAATCAAGGGGGCGTTGTTAAACCACAGTCCGAGGCAGGTCAAGATCACGGCGATATCGCACAGGTGCAGGAAATTCGACGGGCCCCACGTCCGCCAGTACACCGGAAGCCAGATGGCGAGCCACAAGAGCGCGGCCCAGCGGAGCCTGGCGGGGAATTTCGTTTCGGGCGTCGAAAGAGATGGCATTCGGGGCTCGGTATTGCGCGAATGGTACCAAACGATGAGGACGAATCCCATTCGGTAGCGTTTTGCGAGCGGCAGTGCGAGAATTCGCGAAGCGATGCACGAGATTTCAGTGTTCCTAGCGGGCGGTGGAGTTTGCGCGGCGGGCGGAATATTTGCCTGGGCCGCGGTTGCTCCCTCCTCGGAATTATTCGGCGCCACAATTCGGATGACTGGAAGCGATTCCACCATTGCGCTCACCTTTGACGATGGCCCGAACCCGGCGGTCACCCCGAGGCTGCTGGACCTGCTGGACCGCCACGAAGTACAAGCCACATTCTTTCTGATCGGGGAATGGGTGCGCGCAGAGCCGTCACTTGCAAGAGAGATTGCAGCGCGAGGGCACACGGCCGGGAATCACACGAATACTCACGTGGCGCTAACGTTTCTTTCGCCGGGCAGAATTGCAGACGAGTTGAA
This sequence comes from uncultured Acidobacteriota bacterium, assembly GCA_963702375.1. Lineage (GTDB taxonomy): Bacteria > Acidobacteriota > Terriglobia > Acidiferrales > UBA7541 > Palsa-295. Next base: position 175,097 of record CAVPCI010000007.1, on the reverse strand, counting down.
TCGCTGCGACGATGCAATCGAGGCGGCGACGGGCGAGAAGCCGCGCTGGATGCGTCCGCCATTTGGCTTCCGGAGCCCGCTGCTTGGGGGGATTGTGCGAAAGAGTGGCGATCGAGGTGTGGTTATGTGGTCGCGGTGGGCGCGGGATTGGAAGCCGCAGCCCGCCGAACCGGTAACCCGGCGGTTGCGCGCCGTACGCGGAGGCGATATTGTCCTTCTGCATGACGGCGATCCCCGAGTGGTGAACGGAGATCGCAGCCACACGGTCGCCGCGTTGGAATATTGGCTCCCGAGGTGGAAGGCCGCCGGATTTAAATTTGTGACCTTGGATGGAATTCAGTAAAGGCTTGAGCGCGCGCGATCGAATCGGCAGAATTGAGAGTGCGGGGGCAAATGGACGAGAAGCGCTTCTACGACGAGAAGGAAGAAACGAAGCAGATACCGATGGTGTGTCCGCACTGCCGGCAAGAGGGAACTTTTCCGGTGCGCTGGATGGTTCGGACGAAGAAGGCCCAGCCTCCCGGTGGCGCCAACGAGGAAGACAGAAAGCAGTTCGCCAAAGCGCGCTCGTATATGGTGCGCATTGACAATATGGTTGCATGCCGCAACATTCGGTGCCGCAAGCGATTTGATCTGAGCGGGCAGACTGTTTTCTTGATATAGCAGGAAGCCAAATTCCAAGGGGACCGGGAGACGCCGGCGCCGGGAAGCCAAGACACCTAAGCTTTTTCGGATTCCGCGCCGGTCATGACGCCAACGGGCTGTCCATCCAGCATTTCCCGAATCTTGGCTGCGAGGGCCTTTAAGTTGAAGGGCTTTTGCAGGAATGCCACACCGCCCTCGAGCACGCCGTGGCGGAAGACGGTATCGTCCGTGTAACCGGAGATGAACAGGACTTTGAGGCCGGGACGCGAGGCTCCCAACTGCGTTGCCAGATCGGGACCGCTAAGATGAGGCATCACCACGTCCGTGATCAAGAGGTGAATCGGCTCAGAGTGCTCGGCGGCAACTTTGAGCGCCTGCACTCCATCGGAAGCTTCGAGCACAGAGTAGCCGGTTGAAACCAGGTACTGCCGCACGAGTTCGCGCACACTCTGCTCGTCTTCGACAAAGAGGATGGTTTCCGACCCCCGCGCCTGGCCAGGAGCAACCGCTTCGCCTGCGATCTTGTCGAGTTCGGCGATCACTTGCGGCAGGTAAATTTTGAACGTAGTGCCCCGATCGATTTCGCTGTAGACGTAGATATAGCCGCCGCTCTGCTTCACAACTCCATAGACCGTTGCAAGACCGAGGCCGGTGCCCTTGCCTGGCCCCTTGGTTGTAAAGAATGGCTCGAAGATGCGGGATTGGGTTTCTTCGCTCATGCCGCAGCCGGTGTCAGTGACGCTCAGCATCACATAATTGCCGGGTTCGACGCTCGTGTGAGTTGCCGCATAGCTGCGATCGAGTTCGACATTCGATGTTTCGATTGTCAGCCGGCCGCCTGTGGACATAGCATCCCGCGCATTGACCACTAGATTTAGCAGGACCTGCTCGATTTGACCCGGGTCGGCCTTGACGCGGGACAGATCGGAGGCCGGCAGAAAAACCATGTTAATGTTCTCCCCAATCACGCGGGAGAACATGCGAATCATTCCGTTGACCACCTCATTCATGTCCAGGACGCGCGGCTGGAGGACTTGTTTACGGCTGAAGGCCAGCAATTGCCGGGTAAGGGAGGCAGCGCGATCCGCTGCTCTTTCGATTTGCTCCGCGCCGGGCTTTAGCGGCGAGGAATCGGGCAAGCGGTCAAGGAGTAGCTGGGAATGCCCCTTCACAACCATTAGCAAATTGTTGAAGTCATGGGCCACGCCGCCCGCGAGCTCACCGATGGCTTGCATCTTTTGCGATTGGCGTAGCTGGTCTGTGAGGCGCTCGCGCTCGGTGATATCCAGAGCGACTCCGATAACGCCTTGAATAACCCCGTCGGTGTCGCGCAGTGGCTGAAGGTGCGATTCGAAGCGCCGCTCCTTCCACGAAATTTCGCACGCAATGGATTCGCCGGCCAGGGCGGCGCGATGAGCGGCAATCGGAGGAGAGTCGCGATCGTCGGTGTGGAAAAACTCCAGTAGCGGCAGGCCCGACGGGCTGACGCTCCTTCAGCCCCAGCGGGATCAGTCCAGCACCGGTAGCAGACGTAATCACAAGATCGGCGTTCGCGGTCCAAAGGACGGCCGGGACTTTCTCGACCATGACGGCGAGGCGAGTTCGTTCCTCGCGCCTGGCGTTTTGAACCGTCTCTAAGTCCTCAAGCATGCTATTGATTGTGCCTTCCAGGTGAGCAAGCTCGTCCTTGCCTGAGACTCGCAGGCGGGCGCCGAGATCGCCACTTGCGCCGATCCGGGTGATGTTTTGGCTGAGGCCTGCGACGCGGGATATTACAAAGCGCTCCAGCAGGAAAAGCGTCACGGCGCCGAATGCGAAGCCAGCCGCCAACAGCAGCAGTAGAACCTGCACCAAACTGGTCTGGCCCTGCCGATATATGTTCCGTGGAAGAAGAATCCGGAGGATGGCCGCGGGGTTGCCGTAGATGTCGCGCAATACCTGGTATGCGCCGAGCGAGTCGGCGGAATCGGGATGGATAAAGACGGGGTTCTGTTCCGAGATCGCGGACGCGGCAACGCGAAAACCGGGTCGCATGGGGCGGGCGTCAAACCGTTCAACGTCCACGGGCATGTATGTCATTTGGCCCAGCCGTACAGTTTCATCAGAATCGAGGAAGCGACCGAAAACCAAGGTGCCAGCTCGAACACCGTGTGAGCCGGGCTGCGTTATTGCGCTCGATCCGATCAGTGCAGGCCCCGAGGAGAGCATGGCAATTCCCCGCGCATCGCGGGCGGAGCCGGTGGACGCGAGGAGCGGCGACCAAGGTTCTAAATAGGCAACCAGATCTGCGGGCGAGGGCGCTGGCTCCATTGCGGCTAATTCGAAACCTTCCGAGAAAATCTCGTGGCCTTCGGCGTCCAATACGACCACAAAATTCACGCGAAGCTGTTCGAAAGCCCCGGGCGTAAACTGGGAGGCGATCCGCTTGGCATCCTCTTGGCGGATCCATTCGGACATCCGGTCCTGCGATGCCACTTGCGCGGCCGAGTGCTGTAGGTTGTCAATCTCATTCGAAAGGGCGTTGGAGGCGCGGGAGAGGTTGTCCGCCGCAAAATCGCTTTCCACATGAGAAAACCCGCTCATCAACACGATGCGCGATACGGCATAGAGCCCGACCACCAGCACAATGAGCGCTGGAACAACGATGGCCAAGGTCTTCGCACGCAGAGATGTCCGCAATCGAAACATGAAGGCGCCGCCGGTCCTGCAGATGACCCGCGCCCAGTATAACGGGCGGAACGCGGGCCAACCGCCGTGTCGGTGCAACCGCGTGCCCAGTCGTGTACTGTAGGATGAACCACGGAGGGCATATTTCCCTAGGAATGGCCGCAGGGGAATTTGCGCGGTTTGCGGCGGATGGGTGAATTGAAAATTTCACGCAAACCCGGGATCGCGGGAATTAACCTTTAGGCATCCCGCCGATTCGGGGACGCATCTTTCGAAACGCGGCCGCTGTAGGAGGATTCATGAGAAGCCGTCGGACTCACTGGTCTCGAACGGGCGTGATCGTCTGCGCCGTTCTATTTGCCGCCCTTGCGAACGCTCAGCAACCAAGTGCCGGAGCGCCGGGGGGTGCCGCACCGGCAACTTCGGCTTCCACCTCCGCGTCCGAGCCTTCCCAGCACCCGTCCGCGGTTTCATCGGCTTCCGCCGCTACGAGCAACGCTTCGGCGCCTGCCCGCGCTAAGAATGCGCAAGTAGAGGTGGCATCCGGCACTCATATTCCGCTGGTGTTGCACAACGCGATTTCCACGCGCAGCGCTAAACCGGGCGATCCCGTTTACTTCGAGACGATTTTCCCCGTTATGGTGGACGGGCACGTTGTAATTCCCGCCGGTTCTTACGTGAGCGGCGAAATCACCGAATCGAAGCGACCCGGAAGAATCAAGGGGCGCGGAGAATTGATGATGAAGCTCACCGAGATGATTCTCCCCAACGGCTACATGGTCAATCTAAATGCCATGCCCAACGGAGCCGGCACCGGAGGCGGCGAAAGAGTGAATAATGAAGGGAAAATCATCGGCGACAGCGACAAAACATCAGATGTGGGTACGGTCATCCGGTCCACCGAAGCTGGGACCGGCATCGGCGCGGGAGTCGGAGCTGCCGCCGGAAATATTGGCAAGGGAGTTGGGATCGGCGCGGGCATCGGAGCGGTTACAGGTCTTGGAGCTGTGTTGCTGACGCGTGGTCCTGACGCTGAATTACCCCGCGGGTCAACCCTAGAAGCTGTAATCGAACGTCCAATCTACTTGGAAGCTGACAAGGTACAGTTCACCGGACCGGGTCAGGCTTCGGCGCTCGCGGGCCCGCCGAATCGCGAGCCCCAGCGAAGCCGAATCCCGTTCTGAGCGAACCGGAAAATTCCACGCCCGAATCCTATGTTGCGGCACGAGCTTGCCGCGCGAATCGCAGCGGAGAGAACGCCTGCGAATCAAAGTCAGTGTCCTGCCGAATGAGAGAGCTCCGTATGAGTCTTGCCGTGATCGGCGCCAGAAGAATTCCGTTGCGGTAGTGGCCGGTCGCGATCAGCAGCCCTTCCATTTCAGTAGGTCCGATGATCGGAAGGTCGTCGGGTGTCCCAGGGCGCAAGCCTGACCACGTTTCCAGCACTTCGGCCTCGGCGAGGGCGGGGCAAAGCTCGAGAGCCCCCGCTAGCACGTGTCTTATGCCTGCTGAGGTGACTCGCTTGTTGAAACCCGCTTCCTCGAGTGTGCTGCCGGCGACAATCCTCCCATCCGTCCGAGGCACCAGATATGCTCGATGCGAGCGCACGACATGGCGGAGTCTTACGCCGTCCGACCGCAGGCCGAGCATCTGGCCACGCACGGGGCGAGTCGGCGCGCAAGAGGCGGCGATGTCGCTTGCTTCCAGAATTTGCGTCGAATAACAGCCCGCTGCGATCACCACGCTGCCGGCCGCAATATGCTCACCGCGAGCCAAGACTCCTGCGCAACGCTCGCCCTCACGCAAAAGGCCGTTCACTTCGCATTCCGAACGGATTTCAACTCCGTGAAGCCGCGCGGCGCCGAGCGCAGCCTCCATTAACAGCCGAGGCTCAACTGTGCCCTCGTCGGGCAACCACGCCGCCGCCGCGGCTGATGGTTCGATCGACGGTTCCCATTTTCTCGCCGTTTCCAGTGCGATTGGCTCCGCGCCAAGTCCCAGGCGTCGGTGTTCAGCCACCGCTGCGTCGCGATCGGCCACGCCGTTCGGGCCGAAAAAAATCTGAAGCGCCCCGTTGCGTGCATATCCGGTGGGCTTGCTCGATTCTTCCTCGATGGTGGCTACAAACTCCGGATAAAGCTGCAGGCTTCCGCGCGACATGGGGACGAGCGGGATGTCGAGGGGCGAATCGGGCGCCGGAGATAGCATGCCGGCGGCGGCCCAGGACGCCTCGCGTCCCGGTTGCTGACGATCCAGCACGAGCACTCTCAGTTTCTCGCGGGCAAGCTCTAAGGCAATCGTTACGCCTATGATTCCGCCGCCGATAATCGCAACGTCATACGTTTTCACGCGGCCATTCTAGCAGCAAAGGATCGCATCGAGGTGTCGCGCCGGGTTTAAGAGATGGGTGCGGTGAGCACCAGCGCATCTTCCACGGGATTGGAGTAGTACAGAGGACGACGCCCCGTTTCTTCAAATCGGTGCCGTTTATAAAATTGCAAGGCAGCTAGATTCGAAGCCCGGACTTCGAGAAACGCGCTCTTCGCCTCGAACTTCTTGCCCCACTCAAATGCGAATTGCACAAGAGCATGGCCAATGCCGCCGCGGCGCGCCTCGGGCCGAACTGCCAGATTTAGTATTTCCAGTTCACCAGCGATCCGCCGCGCGACCAAAAAGCCGGCGATAACTCCTTCCACTTCGGCCACCCATGCCATCATTCCGGCGGAGGAAAGATTCGCATAATCGCGCGCTGTCCACTGGGCGATTTCCGGGGACGCGCCTTGGATTGTGACCACAGCATCGGCGTCGCTCGCTGCCATGGCGCGCAGGCTCAAATTCCGCTGGGCGCTTTCCATTTTAGCTCGGCGTCGGTGTGCCGGATGTAGCTGGCCGCAAGAGTGAGCGCATCGTCAAGATCGCCGCGTTGCGCACGAATGTAACCGAGGCGTCCAACATGGGGCGCCAGAATCGGCGACACCTCATCGATTCGGGGTTCGCCGCTGGCCAGCACGGCCTTATGATCAAATAGGATCTTGGACAGAAGTTCGGGTACCGGAGTCACCACCGTGAAGGTGCCATTGTCTGCGATCCCGGCAAGGGCGCTGACGAATTCCTCCGCATCCATCACGCGTTCTTCGCCATCGAGCGCGAGGTCTTCATGACCCTGAGCCTCCGTCCGCCGGTAGCGTCCACAATAGACTTGCCCGCGGCGGGCATCAGTAGCGGCGATCAACAGCGCATTTGGAGAACGTGATTGGGCCGCGATGGCTTCGAGTCCGCTAATCGCGGCAATCGGCTTGCCATAGACCTCCGCCCAGCCCTTTACCGCCGTGAGACCGACGCGCAATCCTGTGAACGACCCAGGACCCACCGCCACGGCAAAAAGATCGAACTCTCTTGGATTCAACGAGAGCTCGCCAAGCAGGAAATCCAGGTGACGAAACATCCGCGAAGAATACACTTCGCCGGTCCATGTGGAGACCGTCCCCATCACTTTGTGATCTTGCAGTACGGCTATGCTTCCAGCGGGCGAAGAAGTGTCTAACGCAAGAATCAGCACGCGCTGATTATAGGGCAATTGCGCTGCCAAACTGCGCCAAAAACCGCGACTTCCCGCCCACGAAATCCTGTAGAAATCTGCCGGAATAACTTGACGCCCCAGTAACGCGCGCCTAAACTTCTGGTAGTAGTTTGGGGGAGGGAATTTCCACTTATGGACTTTAAGCTAGGCGAGAAGGTTGTCTACCCGAATCATGGTGTAGGACTGATCGAACAGATCAGCTTTGGTTATGTCAACGGCAGGTCGGAGCGTTTTTACATGCTGCGTATCCTCTCGAGCGGCTTGAAGGTAATGGTCCCACAAGGGAATGTGGAAAACGTGGGATTGCGACCGGTGATCCGCTCAACTCAGGCCGGTGCTGTTTTGTCGTACCTTGAAAAGGGCCGATCCGCTTCCCATCACGATTGGAAGCACCGTTTCAAGGAAAACTCAGACAAGATGCGCACAGGCTCTTTGATGGAAGTCGCTGCCGTTCTCAAAGGTCTGGTCGCTCTCAGCCGCACAAAGCCCCTTTCTTTCCGGGAAAAGAAGATGCTGGAACGCGCGAAATTTCTCCTGGTAAGCGAACTGGCTACTGTGCGCAACACAACCGAACAGACTGTCGAAACCAATATCGTGCGCGCCCTGGCCAAGGCCAAGCTGCAAATGCCCGAGGCTGGTGCGTTAATCGACTAACCCTCCCTACCGGATTCTCTTCAATGCCGATCGGGTGCAGCCCTTGCAGGTTGCGCCCGATATTTATTTTGAGATATGTGGCTGTTCTTCCTGTTGGTGGCTTCCTCGCAACGTGTCGGCGGGCAAAGTTGACGCAACTCTTCGCCACGACTAAAATTTTATTAGGGTAAGATAGGTATACGAATAGGTAGTAGGCGCGCTACGCCGCGCCAAGGGATTTGGCTGGCCCATGAGCCCTATCGTCTTACAGCAAAAGCGCCACCGGCAGATTCTGACGGATATCGTCCGCACGTATATCGAAACGGGCGAACCGGTATCTTCGCGCAGCGCCGCCCAGCGCCACATCGAGTCTCTGAGTCCTGCCACCATCCGAAACGTGATGGCGGAACTGGAGGAGGGCGGCTATCTCCACCAACCCCATACGTCGGCCGGTCGCGTGCCCACCGCTGCCGCGTATCGCTTTTTCGTCGAGCAAGTGGCGGCGCAAGCCACGGCAAGTCCCGAGGATCGTCAGTGGATCCGCCGCGAACTCGAAGCAGCTGAAACTCCTGAAGCAGTGATGGAACGCGCAAGCCAAGTCCTCTCAGCGGTTTCGCGAGGCCTCGGCATCTTCATTTCGCCTCCCCTGGCTCGCAGCATGGTTGAACACGTGCGCTTCCTGGTTGTTCCGGATCATCGCGTTCTCGTGGTGCTGGTAACCACAGGAGGCGCAACGCGGGATAAGCTGATTCGCCCGGAGCGCCAATTTACCCAGGCGGATCTTGACCGCGTCGCCGATCATCTCAACCGGCACTACGTTGGCTGGACGCTGGAGGCGATGCGCGCCGACCTTCGCGCGCAGATCGAGCGCGACCGGCAGCAGTACGGCCGCCTTGCGGGTGATGCGCTGATGCTCTGCGACCCGGCGGTACTCGGCAACAGCACCGAGCGCAAAATTTATACCGACGGCGCCGCGCAGTTCGCCGCGGCAGTCCAGTTTACCGACCAGCAGCAATTGCGCGACCTGCTGGAAGCTATCGAGGAAAAAGACCGCTTGATCGCGCTCCTAAGCGGCTGCATCGAGGCGCCCGAACCGGTGCACGTCGAACTCGGACTGGACAAAATGCCCAGCGCTGGCAAACAGCTTGCGCTCGTCTCCGCGTCGTACTCATCCAATGATCAGGTGCAAGGAACGCTCGGAATCCTGGCGCCGATGCGGATGCATTACGAACGCGTGATTACCGCGGTCGCGTTTATGGCGCAGTTTTTTTCCGAGAGCCAAGAAGGGGACTGAATTTCCATCATGCCGCATAAAGATCGCCAAGACGAAAACGCTAGCCCGAAGGAGGCCCAGCGCGCTGGAAGCGGTGCCGCCGATTCTAGCCCCGGGCAATCCGAGGCGTCCGGAAGCGATGCCTTGGCCGCACAAATACAGAAGCTGCTCGCTGAGAAGCAGGAATTAACGGATACCCTCGTGCGGCGGCAGGCGGACTTTGAGAATTATCGCAAGCGAATTGAAAGAGAGCGCCATCAAGATCACCATCGGGGCGTGGAACTCTTCGCCGAGCGTATTCTTCCGGTGCTCGACGCTTTGGGTCACGCGCTCGCCGCAGATGCGGGTTCCGCCAGCGCCGAATATCGCAAGGGATTCGAGCTGATCGAGCGCCAACTGAGCGATTTACTGGCGAAACAGGGCTTAGTGCGCATGGAAACCGCGGGGAAGCAATTTGATCCGCATTTTCACCATGCCATCGAGCAGGTGGAGACCTCCGAATATCCCGAGGGGGCAATAATTGATGAACTGCAGTCTGGCTACTTGTTTCACGGAAAGGTTTTGCGTCCGGCAATGGTCCGGGTGGCCACCGCGCCAGAGGACCGGTCCGCGCAAGTTGTAAAGCGCGAATCGGCATCCTAGGCATTTGGAAATTCGAGAGAAGACACGGTAAAGATGGCTAACGGCAGCCAATTGGACTATTACGAGGTGCTCGGCGTCACCCGTGACGCGTCTTCCGATCAGATTAAATCCGCCTATCGCAAAGCGGCGTTGCAATGGCACCCCGATCGCAATCCGGAAAAAAAAGAAGAGGCCGAGCAGAATTTTCGCCTGGCTTCGGAAGCGTATAGCGTCCTTTCCGACCCGCAAAAACGCCCCGTCTACGATCGTTTTGGCCATGCCGGATTGGGCGGACGCGGCGGGTTCGAGTCGAGCGGCTTCAATTCCACCATCTTCGAGGAATTTCACGACATCCTGGGCGATCTTTTTGGCTTCGACCAGGCCGCGGGCGGTGGACGCCGCGGCCGAGGTTCTCGCGCGCAGCGGGGCGCCGATCTGCGGTATGACATGTCCCTTACCTTCGACGAGGCCGCTGCCGGCGTAAACACCAAGATTCGGATTTCGCGCCATGAAAATTGCGAGGCCTGCCGCGGTACCGGCGCCAAAGCCGGCACCGGAACGGTTACCTGCCGCACCTGCGGCGGTCATGGCCAGGTCGCCTATCAGCAGGGATTCTTTTCGATCACCCGGACTTGCCCCGCTTGCCGTGGCGCCGGGAAAACAATTCGTGACGCCTGCCCCGAATGCCGGGGACAAGGCCGCATCGAACGCGAACGCACCATTGAAGTTGCCGTTCCGGCCGGCGTCGATTCGGGAACGCGCCTGCGCATGGCCGGGCAGGGTGAACCCGGCGCGAATGACGGCCCAACCGGTGATCTCTACATTTTTCTCGAAGTGAAAGACCACGCGTTTTTCGAGCGCCGGGGATCGGACCTGCATTGCGAAATTCCGGTCAGCTTTCCGCAAGCCGCTCTTGGCGCGAAGATTAAAATTCCAACCCTGCATGGCGAGGACGATTTCGAAGTGCCTGAAGGGACGCAATCGGGCCAAGTCTTTCGCCAAAGGGGAAAAGGTTTGCCAAATCCTCACGGCGGGCACGGCGACCTCTATGTGAGCATTCGAGTGGTAATCCCATCTAAGCTCACGAGAGAGCACCGCCGCTTACTCGATCAACTCGGCCAATCCATGAAAGTGGAAAACACGCCTACCCAGCATTCCTCTAGCTTTTTCGACAAAGTGAAAGACATCTTCGGCTAATCGCCTCGTGGCGCAAGCACTCTTGCCTGCGCGTGGAAGCCGTCGCAGTTCAAGATTGTTTTGCCTTCGCCGTTGTAGCGGCCGCCTCGCTTTTCAGGCGGGCGCCTTTGCTTCATCGCCATCGGCAAACCGTTGCCCGACGGTCCTCCCCGCGCTAACGGGTTAGTTTCCGATTAGCCGACTTACCACCATCTGGCCCCACGCTATTCCGAGGCATGGGGGGTTGTCAGCGCCCACACTCTTACTTCCTGCCTCCGCGCGAAATGCAGCAGCGGTTTTGACAATGGCAGAGTAATCCCGCTAGCGGACGCCATTGTGTTGACCTCTGTCTCGGCCTCCGCAGGTTGCAACGGCCACGGCGGGTGATCGATCTCTCCGCGAAAGATGCGCCCCCCTGTTGCTGCGTACAGGCAGTAACGCTCCACGAAGAAGTACTCCAGACTTCCGCGATTTGCTTGGAAAGCGTTCTCGTCCAGAGCGCGATAGCGCCCTCGAAAATCCGCGCTTAGCGCGCCGCCATGCGTCCGACGGGAACGGTACTGAATCTCGCCGCGCGGCCCGCTCCTCGCCTCCATCCGCGCATGAAAATACGGCAAGTGGTAAAAGCGGCGCGCCGCAGCCACCGCCAGTGAATTCGCGGCGTCCAAGCTAAAAAACCAAACCCCTGGTTTGCCTCCCGCTCGCACGTAGGTCCGCACATTTAATTCGGGAAACGCCGAAGTGCCGGGAATCGGCGGCATCCAGTGCGCTCGAATCCCGGACATGTGAAACGGCACCACCCCGATCCAGGCGCTGCCGTCGTACGATTCGATTTCAAGTTCCGGCGGGATCAATGGTCGCAGTTGATCGATCGCTACGGGCCAGTGCATGAAAAGCAGGTCATGCCACACCTGTTTCATCACCCATGGCCTGCGAGGCGCGGGCCATTGCCGTTGCGGGTTATCTTCGTTGCGCTGCACGCGGAAAGTTTAGCATTCGCGCCCGGCCGTAGCTTTCTTGCTAGAATCCGCGCATGCGCCGCCGCTTTTTTGTAGAAGATTTTTCGGATGCCACCGCAGTCTTGCGCGGGGAACCCGCCGACCATTTGGGCCGCGTCCTTCGCGCTGAGCCGGGTCAGCTTTATGAGCTTAGCGATGGGCGGCGCGTCTGGCTGGCAAAGATACAGCGAGTGGCGTTCGGCAAGCGGGGCGAGAGCCGAATCGAATTTGCCCTGGTTGAACCGGTTCCCGTGTCTGAGCCGGCGCTGCGGATCAATCTCCTGATTTCGCTCGTGAAATTCGATCGCTTCGAATGGTGCCTTGAGAAGGCCACCGAGCTGGGCGCGAACGAAATTGTTCCACTAGCCGCGGCGCGTACGGACAAACCTCTCATTACCGCTGCGGCCAAACGTCACGAGCGGTGGCAAAAGATTCTGCTCGAGTCCGCCCAGCAGTCTCGCCGGCTTCGCGCGCCGGTACTGCACGAAATTGGAACTCCCGAGCAGGCATTTCGGAAGTACTTGAGAGGCTTGAAGATCATCCTTTCCGAGCGCCAAACAGCGCCTGTGCTGCGCCAGGTGCTGCGGGCGGCCGGGCTGCCTGCCGAGGGCACCGGGGACGCTTCGGCGGCGCTTGCCATCGGACCCGAAGGCGGTTGGACCGATGAAGAAATCGAGGCGGCCCGCAAATCTGGATTCGCAGAAGCCTCGCTCGGGCGAAACATCCTTCGCACCGAAACCGCCGTGCTGGCCTCGTTGTCAATCTTGGCATTTGCATTCGAACCCGGCGATGCCGCGGCGGAATGAGTGTTATAATCGCACAGACTTTTTCGTTTCTGACAAGGAGCAGGGGGATGGGGATCCAATTTCGGGAACTATGGGGTTGGGTTAGACGCCGGAAAATTTTCGCGTCCCTGCTCGTGGCATTCACACTCTGTGTCGGCATCGTTATTGGCGCTAGCTTTTCGGGGCATCCGCTGGCTACTCGCGCGCAAGCGTCCAATGGCGCGTCCCTGCTAGTCGTACCCGATCCGGTGAGCTTGTCGGGGGCTTTCGCCAAAATATCGAAGAGCCTCGGCCCGGCGGTCGTCAATATTTCCACAACCCAGGTCATTGAGAAGCCAAAAGGCGGACGTGAGCCTCGCGGCCAAAACGATCCGTTTCAGGATTTCTTCGATCGCTTTTTCAACTCGCCGGACAATACTCCGGACGCGGAACGAAGCCTGGGTTCAGGTGTTTTAGTAGACAAACGAGGTTTCATTCTTACGAACGATCACGTGATCGACGGTGCCACCAAAATCCAGGTCGCGCTCGATGGCGACCCCGCTCATTACAATGCTCGCGTGATTGGTACTGATAAAGAGACCGACCTCGCCGTCATCAAAATCGATTCCAATCACGATCTGCCCGTGGCGAAGCTGGGTAATTCGGACGGAGTGGAAGTCGGCGATTGGGTCCTGGCATTCGGCAGTCCGTTCGGCTTGAACTCGACCGTCACCGCAGGAATTGTTAGCGCCAAGGACCGGTCCACCGTAGGCAAGCAATTTCAGCGCTTTATCCAAACCGACGCCGCCATCAATCCAGGGAACTCCGGTGGAGCGCTGGTCAGCTTGGCGGGCGAAGTGATCGGCATTAATACCGCAATTTATACGGGCAGCCGCGGATTTGAAGGCGTCGGTTTTGCGCTGCCGTCGAACACGGCGATCACCGTGTACAACCAATTGGTCACCTCTGGGAAAGTAACCCGCGGGTCCATTGGCGTCAGCTTCCAAGATGAGAATAGCAATAATCCGGTATTGATGAAGGAACTGGGCGCGCCCTATGGCATCGTGGTCGAGGCGGTCGAGCCGGGCAGCCCCGCGGATAAAGTGGGCATACAGCCGGGCGACGTGATTACCGACGTAAATGGCAAAGCCGTTCACACGGGCACCGATCTCGTTAATCCCATCGCGCAGACTCCCATCGGGCAGTCGGTGCAGCTCCACTACGTGCGCAACAAGCAGGCGAAAGAAGTCACCGTTACCGTCGCGGATCGTTCGAAACTTTTCCCGCAGAGTGCCGAAAGCGACGAATCGCAGCCTGACCAGAGCGAGGAACCCGGTCAATTCGGTGTACATGCCGAGGAACTCACTCCCGACTTGGCCCATAAGCTCGGGATGAGCAAGCTCAGCGGCGCCGTAATCACTGAAGTTGAGCCGGCCAGCTTTGCCGAAGATGTGGGCTTTGCCCGTGGCGACGTGATTATCGAGATCAATCATGTGCCGGTAAATTCGTTCGCCGATTATCGCGCGCAAATGTCGAAGCTAAAACCTGGCCAGGATGTGCTCTTCAAGATTGCGCGTCACACGGGCGACCGCGTACTAACGCTATTCCTCGCAGGCACCGTTCCGGCCTCTCAGTAGGGCTTACGCACGCACGAGCCTGCGCGCCGTGTGATAGCAGCAAATGAACGAACAAGAGTTTTTCGCGCAGCATCCAATGCGTCCTTGGAAATCTTCCGATTTCCAGGACGCCTCGCCAAGTGCGCCCCCCTTATGGCTTAGCGCAAGGCTATGGGGCAACGTCGGAAGAATGACCCGCCAGTTGCTCGCAGACTACCCGGAAATACCAACGGGCCTAGGTCTGCCGGAATTGCGGACGTTGGAGCGAATGCTAGTGTTACTTTGGCGGAAGCTGGCCCGCGACGCCAGGAATCCCTAAGGACTCGGTGATTATCGTTGGCAGTCTTTCCTACACCGTGTGGCAGGCTCGCTACGAAATCGTTCGCAGAGCAATCGAGTTTCTAGAACGCCGGTAATCGGATGTGCGGCGCGCGGGCCACTTTCGAATTCTCGCCGCACCTATTCGGCGCGCCTTGCTTCGGTTTCGGCGATTTTGGGCGGTTGCCTGATAGGTCCGTCCTCGGGAGGCGCGGCTTTAATTCAACGCGCCAAACCCGCATAATCGGGGTTACCGGCAAACCGTGTCGGGCATCCCACTTCTGGACGAGCCGTAGGTCGGGAGGCAATCGTATGAAGTCGCTCATCGTTGTGGCTGCGTCCCTGGCACTGGGATGCGGTGCCTTGCCCATCTACGCCGCGGCCCACCCGCGCGGGACCGGTTCGCCTGCCACGGCTTCTGCAATTCCGGTGCACCACAAACAGCATCATAAAGCGAAAAGGCATCACGTTAAGAGAGTGAGCGGACAAAAGGCGCCCGCCGCCGATCGTATTACCGAAATCCAGACTGCTCTCTCCCGCGACGGCTATTATCAGGGCGAGGCCAACGGCAAGTTGGACTCCAACACGGTTGGGGCGCTTCAGAAGTTTCAATCGGCCAATGGCATAGACGCGAATGGCAAACTGGACGCGCCAACCTTGCAAAAGCTCGGCCTGGGATCGGATATTGCCGGCGTTTCCGCGCCGAAGCCGATTGTGCCTGGTTCGACGAATGCGGTTCCTTCATCGAGCGCGCCAACCGCGTCACCCATACCGCGGGCCTCGACGTCATCGAGCGGCGGACCTGTCGCTTCGGCGGCCTCTTCGCCTTCCTCGCCTGGCTCGAATCCCCCGGCGCCTTCATCGAATCACTAGACGGAGTGCGGTGCCCGAGCCCATTTGACGCCGAAACCTCGCGGTTGTTAGGCTAAAGTCCTGCGTGTGCCGCAGCTTTGCGTCACAATTCGCCGAAACCTCGTGCACTGCCGGCGCGCAACGGCAGCACTGGAGGAACGACAATGGCTACCGCGGTTGCTCCCACTGTGTTTAAGAATTACATCAATGGCGAATGGATCGAGGCCCGCAGCGGCAAGGCCTTCGAGGACCGCAATCCCGCGAATACCGGCGAACTGGTCGGGATGTTCCCTGCCTCGGGCGAGGAAGACGTCGTTGCGGCCATCGAGGCCGCCGAAAATGCGTATCGCCATTGGCGGCTCACGCCAGCCCCCAGGCGCGCCGAAATTCTTTTCCGCGCCGCCGAAATCCTCGTTGCCCGCAAGGAAGATTACGCGCGGGACATGACGCGCGAGATGGGCAAGGTTCTCGACGAAACTCGCGGCGATGTGCAAGAAGCCATTGACATGACGTACCTGATGGCCGGCGAAGGCCGCCGCCAATTTGGCCACGTCACTCCTTCGGAGCTGCCCAACAAATTCGCAATGGCCGAGCGCGTTCCTGTGGGCGTGGCGGGACTGATCACTCCGTGGAATTTTCCAATGGCGATTCCCTCGTGGAAGGCGATGCCCGCGCTTGTTTGCGGCAATACGGTGGTGTTGAAGCCCGCCGAAGACACACCACTGTCGTCCTATCATCTCGTGCAGGCGCTCGAAGAAGCCGGCCTGCCGCCCGGCGTGCTGAACGTCGTTTTCGGCGACGGCCCGTCGGCCGGAGCGCCGCTTCTGGCGCATCCGGGCGTCGGCCTTGTTAGTTTTACTGGATCCACGGAAGTGGGCCGCATCGTGAGCCAGGCGTGCGCGCCGACGTTTAAAAGATGCCATCTCGAGATGGGCGGCAAAAACATCATCATCGTGATGGACGACGCGAACCTCGATCTGGCGATCGAGGGCGCGGTGTGGGGCGGCTTCGGCACCAGCGGCCAGCGCTGCACGGCCGCAAGCCGCGTCGCAGTGCAAAAGGGCGTGTACCACAAATTCGTCGAGAAATTCGTCGAGCGCGTGAAAGCGCTGAAAGTCGGCGACGGCCTCGACGCGACAACCCAGATGGGGCCGTGCATCAACGAGCAACAGCTCAAAACGGTGATGAGCTATGTCGAAATTGGCCAAGCAGAGGGAGCGAAGCTCGCCACGGGAGGCCATCGCCTGGAAACCGGGTCGCATGCGCGCGGCTGGTTCCATGAGCCAACCGTCTTCATTGACTGCGATCCGACGATGCGTGTGTGCCAGGAAGAGATCTTCGGACCCGTGGTTTGCGTGATTCCGTTTGAAACTTTCGAAGATGCTCTCGAAATCGCCAACGGCGTGAAGTACGGATTGTCCGCCGCCATTTACACGCGCAACGTAAACGAGTCCTTCCGGGCGCTGCGCGATCTGGAAACCGGCATTGTCTATGTAAATGCTCCTACCATCGGCGCGGAGACCCATCTGCCGTTTGGGGGGACCAAGAATACCGGCAACGGTCACCGCGAAGCTGGGCTGGCCGCGCTCGACTTCTACTCCGAGTGGAAGACACTCTACATCGACTATTCCGACCGCCTGCAGCGCGCCCAGATCGACCATTCCTAGTCCACCCTCGGGACGCGATTTTGTCCCCCTCAAGAACGTGACGGGTAGACCAGGCATCGGAGACGTGTTTTCAGTAACTTGCATCGCGTTCTACTCGACAGGTGTGTCGAGGAGCTCCGGGGGCGCCAAACGATTCGAGGAGACGACGAGCGACCGTTCTTCAACCCAGCGCCCGGAGGACGAGAGGTGCGAGTGGGCGTAAACTGCTCGGACGACGGCGTCGGAAGTGATCGAGGTGTTTTCCACTTTTTCGATGATATGGCCGAGCGCGTCGCGTAAGTGGATGGCGCGGCGCTCGAAAAGGCCGAGGGCACGAGCATGGCGATAAACGGAGCGCGCTCCGACTGCGTAACTGTGCTCAATGATCCTCGGGCTGTGCCAGTGGATGAATTCCTCTTCGATGGCCTGGCGTTCCGGGTGATGACAGATGGTGCAGTGTCGCGCGTGGTGGGAGAGCGTAGATTGCGCTTGTGAAGAGGCGGACGGTTGAGAGTCTGGGGCCTCTCTGCGACGGCGGCGCTTCGGTGCGGGCTTGATGTAGCGGTCTCGGTTTGCCAAAAGGTAGGCAATCCCTTCGGCGATGGCGATGGTCATTGGGCTGGGGTTGGCGGTATCCACTTCAATGAGCATGGTGGATTCGGCGTTTGGCTGGTTCTCCGGGATGGGCTCCTCGGAGTCCAGGCTATCGGTTCTAAATTCTGTGGACATTTACTTGTGGCTCCTTTCGTGTTTCTAGAAGGTCCTGACTTCAATCCGTAGCTTGGCAGATTGGGCGAGGAAAATCAGAAAGTGCGTGGTGTAAAGAATGGATGGGAAGCTATAATGATGCGAAATGGAAGTGACGATCAAGGTTCCCGACAAGTTGGCGGCGGAGGCCCGTGCGCACGGCGTGTCAGTCGAAGTCTACGTGCAGGAAATCCTCGCGCGACAGGCGCTTGAGACCACAGGCAGGCAGCGTCTTCAATCGATTCGCGAAGCCATCGACCGAATCCTTGAGTTGCGCAAAGGGAATAAGCTCGCAGGTCTTCGGACGAAGGACCTCATCCACGAAGGCCACAAATACTGATGGCGATTTTCGTTGTGGACGCCTCAGCGGCCTTGGCTTGGTGCTTCGAGGACGAGGCGGGCAGTTGGACCGATGAACTTTTGGAACGCTTGCGGCAAGGCGACCGAATCGTAGTCCCTGCGCACTGGCCCACTGAGATCCTAAACGGACTCCTGGTTGCTTCGCGCAGAAAACGCATCAAAACAGATCAGCCGACACTCTTTTGGGACGAGTTGACGCGCTTGCCCATTGAAGCAGAACCGCCCCTTACCGCCGCTCAAGCAGTAACGGTCCTCAGCTCTAGCCGAAAAGCACAGCCTCACGGTATATGACGCGGCGTACTTGGAGTTGGCTCGTCGCCGCCAAGTACCTCTGGGAACTCTTGACACGGACTTGCGCAAAGCCGCCCAGATAGATGGCGTGGTTCTTCTTTAGAGCGGCGGATCTCTTGCAATTGAAGTGTTGCCCCGGTTTACATCGAAGAGAGATTTCCCGTAACTGCTTTCGGGACGCAAAGAGCGCGCCTCGACTGGGCCTGCCGGCATCCGGCGCAATAAACGCGCCGGATGGAAGAGAGAAACCGGCAGGGTCCACTCGGAATGACGCGGCGGTGGCATTCCCCGCGGTACAGAGCGAGATGCCACCCTGAAGAGGTGTGAAGAGGTGGCGCTGCACGAGAAATTCAGACTTTTAGGCCGACGAGGCGCATGAGTCCGAGGGCGTTGCTCTTGGTGACGATTCCTTCGCGCAGCTTGAAATCGAAGCGCATTTCTCCATTTTCGATGTAATCCTGGAAGTGAGCGTTGCGCACGACGCTCCCTATGGATGCGGCCATGTCCGTGAGCGCGAGATCGTGCGTGGTGACCATTCCAATCGCGCCCTCATCGATCAGTGCGCGGACCAGGCATTCGGCGCCGAGACGACGCTCGTGCGAATTCGTTCCTTCGAGCAACTCATCGAACAAAAATAGTAGAGGCTTTTCGCCGCCGAGCAATTCAAAGACCTTGCGGATGCGCAGAATTTCGGCGTAGAAATTCGAAAGGCCCTCTTGCAGAGAATCGCCGGTGCGAATGCGCGTTCCGAGAGCCAGAGGCGTGACGCGAAGGGCTTTCCCTCGGATCGGGGCGCCGGCGAAGGCCAGCACGGCGTTGATCCCCACGGTACGCAGAAGAGTGCTCTTGCCGGACATATTCGAGCCGCTCACCAGCAGCACTTGCGTGCTAGCGTCAAGCGCGACGCTGTTTGGGAGGCATCGCGCGGCGGGAATGAGCGGATGGCCGAGCTCGGCGCCCTCGAATATTGCCTCGCGGCCTGGCGCTTCTACTATTTCCGGAAAGGGATCGCCGGGATGTTCGTGGGAGTACGCCGCGAGCGAAAGCAGGGCTTCCATTTCGGCCGTGATTTCGACGCATGCACGCATCCTGCGGCCGTATTTCCTGCGCCAATTCTCGGCAGCCGATGCGAGTTGAAGAGAGTAAAGCACCAGCCATTCGAGCATCGCGGAGATCAAGCTGCCGCGCGCGTCAATCCAGAAAACGAGGCGGGCCAGCTTGCGAATCGCGCTCGAAGCGGGAGCGCCCTCGCGTTTCAGTTCGGCCGAGAGCTTTTGCAATCGAGGATCGGCGAACTTTTCCGCTTCGATCCTGGCGAGAATCCGGGCGAACAAAAGGATGCCGTCCGCATTTGCGGAAAAGTCTCCCAGAATTGCCTTGATGCGGCGCCGGAAAATTCTATTCACGATTGCAGCGAGTATCGCGCCAATCAGCAGCGGCAAATAGTTACCGGTGCTAACCCAATATAGGAGCGCACCGATAATGCACAGAGACAAAGCGACGGTGGCAAGTCGCACACCATGCCGCGGGAGAGCTGGCCCGGACTCCGCCCAGCCGATCAGCGATTCGGGATTCAGTCGCACGCGCAAGTCGTCGCCAACCACGGCAATGTCCTCGCGCAAGCGAGTCTTCTCGCGCAGCTCGGTGACGGAGCCGTGACGCTCGCGGATGTGAGCAATAGAAGAGGGTTGGCGCAGCCATTCCGCGAGACGGTTCTCGCCCATGGGCAAACGCGCCGTGGAAAGTAGCTCGAACAGGCAACCGCGGCCGAAGATATCGAGATCGTCCGTATAGACGTGCTTCGGATCGCGGAAGCGGTCGCCCGATTCACCGGTTCCGGTCCAGCGATCTTCGATCCGGGCGATGCCTCGGCGATAAAAGTTCGCCGCTGCTTCAGCGCGAGCGCGTGAGCGCAGGGTCCGCTCGTGGACAATCGCGAGCAGCGCGTAGATTGCGACCGGCGCGAATATCCAGTAGGAGGAAAAAGGTCGTTTGGCCAACGTCAGCCAGGCGATGGCAACGCCTATAACGATCGTCACCAGCTTGAAATTTCCGATGCGACGGTGAAGGCGTTCTTCTTTGGAGGCTGTAGCAAGTCGAGCTGCGAGACATTCTGAATACTCGGCGTGCGGATCGAGCACACGAACCTCCGTGAGTGCCGCACCAGTCTAACCCCGATCTGATAAGAGGCTGCGGCTGGTGGTGTTTAAACGAAAGGCATAGATGGGGAGAAGTTGCCAAGTATGTTTGCCGGGCACAGCATGCTGTGCCCCTACGGACAGCAACCGACGAACCGTCCCGGGCGACGGGGGATACACAGAGGTTTTGAGGCTCGGTGATATCATGAGGGAGTTGGCGCAAGGAGTGGGTGATGGCGAAATCCGAATCCGTGAAGGTGCTGGCGGTAATTCCGGCCCGGCAGGCGTCCACTCGGTTCCCCGGTAAGTCCCTGGCATCCATCGCGGGCAAGCCGATGATCCAACACGTGGTCGAGCGCGTTCGCCAGGCGGAGCTGGTCTCTCGAGTGATGGTTGCCACGGACGAAGACAGCATCAAGTCAGCCGTGGAATCCTTCGGTGGCGAGGCAATTCTTACCCGGCGCGATCATCGCAGTGGCACCGACCGCGTGGCCGAAGTCGCCGCCCACCTGCCTGCTGAAATTTACGTGAACGTGCAAGGCGACGAACCTCTGATCGATCCGGGAACGGTGGACGCGATCATCGCCGCCATGCTGGGGGATGAATCGATTCAGACCGCGACGGCATGCGCCGCGATTGCTCGGCAGAATGACATCATGGATCCCAACATCGTCAAAGTGGTCCGGAATTTCGATAGCGACGCCCTGTATTTTTCCCGCGCCCCGATTCCCTGGGTGCGCGACCGCGGCGAGGCTGTTACCGCGCGGCACTGGAAACATCTTGGCCTCTACGCTCACAGGCGCGACTCGCTTCTCGATTTTCCGACGCTTCCACCGGGCGATCTTGAACGCATCGAACAACTCGAACAACTTCGGTGGCTGGAAAATGGCATCGCGATCCGCGTGGTGGAAACGACCTACGACGCGATCAGCGTGGACGTACCCGCGGATGTGGAACGCGTGGAAAAGCTGATTCGCGAAAGCGCCGCATCGTCGCCTTGAACCCCGCGAGCGCGATGGAGGCAGCTATAGTGGCGAAGGTTTTTCGAAGCGATTGGCTGGCGCGTTTCTCCGACACCGGGCCCGAGAATTTTCCACTTGCGCCGATTCTGGCACGGGCGTATGACTGGGCTTGTAAGGCCGGCATGTCAGTACTAGGAGGTATTATGACTCCGCCGGACAAGCAAAGCTGAATCGCGTTTCACAGTCACTCCTGTCGAGCGACCCGCGCTCGGCGCCTTCGGCATCGGCGCGGGCCGACGAGTGAACAAAATGGGGAGCTGCCAGGCTCCCCATTTTGCATTTCAGTGCAAATGTTTGCGCAATCGGGATATTGCCTGGGCTTGTAAGTGCCGGCGAGCTTGTTACTGGGCGCGCTGCCGGCGACTCTTCCACGCAGAATATGCCGCCGGCATCAGAGACAGAACAACCACCGCCGCAATAATATAGTGAATCTTTTTATCGACATTTGGAACCGTCCGGCCCAGCGTGTATCCCACCAGGACCATGCCCCAGACCCAGAGCAAGCCACCAACGATGTCGTATGCGAGGTAATGGCCGTAATTCATTTTCGCCGCTCCTGCGACGGGCGGGCAGAAAGTTCGGATAATCGGGACGAACCTTGCCAGGATGATCGTCTTGCCCCCGTATTTCCGATAGAAATCGTGGGCGCGTTCAAGGTGCTTTTTCCTGAAAAACCTGGAATCCTCGCGCCGATACAAGCTGGCACCCGCCTTCCAGCCCACCAAGTAGCCCAACTGGTCTCCCGCGATGGCGCACAGGGGGACGAGCAGCAGGAGTGACACGAGTTTGACGTGCCCCGCTCCCGCGAAAACGCCCGCCGTCACCAGCAGGGAATCGCCCGGCAGGAAAAACCCTACGAACATGCCCGTCTCGACAAAGACGATGGTGCACACTCCCAGCGTGCCGCCCCATTCGATGAGACCGCGGACATCGTACAGCCACGCCAAAACGTGCCTTACGAATTCGGTCACCCGCTCAAGTCTCCTTTTCCCGAACCGCCCTTAAGCACAGCATTTACAATAGCATGAAAGGAGGGTGCGTCGCGCTCGCCGTCCACGGAGAAGCACTAGTACCGTCAGCCTATAAGGTGTGGCTGGCTGTACCATTGGCCGGGCCGCCTGCCTGTCCGAAGATGCAGGTGTTGGAAGCAGTGATTTTCAGGAGGCCTGGTGATGGAAGGTGGCTACGCAATCTGGATGGGGCAGCCGGTAGTTCTTCGAGTGGTGACAGGCAACCTCCGCGTGCCGTTGCGCGGGCGATTGCTCTCAGAAACGAACGAAGTGGTGCGGCTGCGGATCGCCGATAGCTGGGACGTCGATATCTTCAAGTCCATGGTTGTCGCGATCGAGCACGACAATCCGGTTTGCCTTCTTAACTAGGGGAAACAATGTCCGCCGTGGCCAGCGTCAATCCGACCCCGAATCGAATGGCAGTAGTTACCGAGGGGAGTAGCGCGGATCTTGAGAAGGTCTCCACGCGGGAAACACTTGCTGTCGTTCGAGACACCATCGTCGTTTTAGGGCTCCAAGTGGTTTTCCGGACGATGATGTTCCTTCGTAAGTTGAATTACTAGGGCGGGCAATTCTTCGCGCTGCCCTACCGTGAATTTCTGCAACTGAAACAGTTTCGTCGGCTTTAGAAGCTTCCGGCCCAGCCCCTCACCCCCCTGACCCGGGTCCTCCCCTGGACCCGGGTTCCTCCCCATGCCAAGCGCGGCCTAAAGATTTTCTTGCTTTCCGAGAAGTCTAGGGTTCTACTCATGGACGCTCTTTTCGGTGCTCCGCTCCTTTCGCGGCCCTTCTCGGCTTTCGTCGATGGCAGAGAGCACAATCCGGCAAATTAGGGCGGACATTCGATAGAAGCCAAACTGAGGCCGCTTGACACTCTTCGCCCTTCGCAAATGTCTGGCGCAACCGACCGGCACATCGCGCATACTTGATTTTGGACCGCCGGTGGCTTTCAATCCGAACGTAGAGCGAGTTCGAGCGGTACAACTTGGGCCCGGCAAGGGTCACACGGGAGAATCTGGTTCATGAGAATCGCGAGCGTCGCAAGCGCATTTCCCCAGCACTACTACCGGCAGGAAGTTCTCGTGGCAGGGTTGAAGAATTACTGGCGCGATCGGCTCGCGAATCCTGGGATTCTCGATCGCCTCGATGAAAGCATGAAAGTGGACGGCCGTTATACGGCCCGGCCAATCGATTTCTATCTAAATATGGAAACGTGGGGGCAGGCGAACGATGCGTGGATCGAAGTTGGCCTCGATATCGGCGAGCAAGCCCTGTGCCGGGCCCTCGTCTCGGCCGGAATCCAGCCACGTGATCTTAACGCGCTCTTTGTCACTTCGGTCACTGGTATAGCCGCGCCGTCGCTCGATGCGCGTCTGATCAATCGGCTCGGACTGTCGCCGAATCTCAAACGCATCCCGATCTTCGGACTTGGCTGCGTGGCCGGCGCCGCGGGCATCTCACGCGCGGCGGACTACGTACGCGGATACCCCGACCAAGCGGCCGCGCTCTTATCCGTCGAACTCTGCTCACTTACGCTTCAGCGCGACGACGTTTCCATGGCCCACGTGATCTCGGCCTTGCTCTTTGGAGATGGCGCGGCGGCGACGGTTGTCGTAGGATCGGAAGTCGAATCGAACGGTCCCGAAATTCTCGCCACCAAGTCCGTGTTCTACCCCAACACCGAGCGCGTGATGGGCTGGGACATCTCTGAGAAGGGTTTCCACATCGTACTGTCGCCGGAAGTCCCCGATACGGTCGTGCGGCACTTGGGCGAGGACGTCGATACTTTCCTCGCCGAACAGGACCTTTGTCGAGGCGACATCAAAAGCTGGGTGATGCACACGGGCGGACCCAAGGTGCTCGAAGCCACTGCAACCGCCCTGGGCCTCACCGCCAAGGATTTGGAGGCGTCGTGGGAGTGTTTGCGCAAGGTGGGCAATCTTTCTTCCACCTCCGTTCTCCTCGTGCTGGAAGATGTGTACAAGCACCGCCGCCCGGATCCGGGCACATTGAGCATCCTGGCTGCGATGGGCCCGGGCTTCTGCTCGGAGTTAGTTCTGCTGCGCTGGTAGCGCCAGCACGACTCTTGAACGCGCGGCTCGCTTTGGCGAGCATTATCGCTGGCCTCTTTCTCCTTTGCTCGCCGCGAGTAAATGCGCAGGAAATGTCGGTTGACCTCGATCCCGCCGGCACTACCATCGAATTCACCCTCGGCGCTACGATGCATACCGTTCACGGCGCTTTCAAGCTGAAGAGCGGCCATATCGTCTTTGATCCCAAATCCGGCAATGCCAGCGGCAGCGTGATTGTCGACGCGACAAGCGCCAACACCGGCAACCCCTCGCGCGACAAGAAAATGCACGCAGAAATCCTGCAAAGCGGAAAATTTCCGGAAATCGTTTTCACACCGACGCGGGAAAAAGGCGAAATAGCAGCGCGGGGGACTTCTCTCGCGGAAGTCTCAGGGACATTCAGTCTCTGCGGCCAAGATCACCCTGCCACACTCTCGATGACGGTCGAGCCGCGCTCGGGCAGCGTGAATGTATCCACGCAGTTCACAGTCCCCTACATTCAGTGGGGACTGAAAAATCCAAGCACATTCCTTCTGCGAGTCAGCGATACGGTGAACCTTCAGATTCACGCGACGGCTGTCATTTCCCCTGTATCAACCCAGAACGATTAACCGTTAGCGCTTCGCGGTTCATCCGTCTCACGAGACAGCCTGAAGGGTTCGCCTCCGCTTCGCATGCAAGCCCTTTGTTTCGCTGCTTGTTCTCTGCCGCTGTGCTCATCGAGTTAGGTACTAAGGCAAACGCTGGATGTTATTTCTAGCGCTTGGCGGCGACACTGCACTTTATGGAGTCGCCAAGGAGCAACGAACCTGTGCCTTTTCGAATTATGATCGCCGACGATGAACCACATATTCGATCGGCGCTACGAACTATCGTCGAGAACCATCGGGATTGGACCGTTTGCGGAGAAGCCGTGGACGGCATTAAGGCTATCGAAAAGGCCGAGGAGCTTCGCCCGGACCTAATTTTGATGGATGTGTCGATGCCGAATCTTGATGGCATCAGCGCCACACCTCAAATTCGCGAAAGAGTTCCCGAGGCGGGCATTTTGATTCTTACCCTTCACGAATCCCTTGATCTGGCGCGGATGGCCGCCAAGGCAGGAGCCTGGGGTTTCGTCACGAAATCGCTCGCGTCAACAGATCTGGTTCCGACCATTGAGGCGTTCCAGGCATCTTCATCTCTGCAGTCGAAATAAGTCGCGGCGCTCGAAAGGCCTTCCTGCCTGTCGCCCCGGCAAACTGCCTTTGCGCCGGGCCGAGATCGATTGATTAACTCTTTTGTTTGCATCGCCGGTGTCGATCACGCAACACCTACCTGGAAACTTTTTGTCCGCAGCCGTGTTCACTGTTATTGATGGGAATACAAACTGGGGAGGCCTACTAATGCGAACATTCCTGAAATGGACCAGTCTTTTGCTGCTTTCGTTTTGTTTCTTGATGCCTGGATCGTCTTCCGCACAAGTGGCTATTTCTGTGAGAATCGGTCCTCCGGTTTTGCCCGTTTACACACAGCCTCCATGCCCACAGGAGGGATACCTCTGGACGCCCGGCTATTGGGCCTACGCGGACGCTGGCTATTATTGGGTTCCGGGAGTGTGGGTCGCTCCGCCGCGCGTCGGCGTGTTGTGGACACCTGGGTACTGGGGCTTTGCCGGCGGACTCTACGCGTGGCATCCGGGATACTGGGGTCCTCACGTGGGCTTCTACGGTGGCGTTAACTACGGTTTCGGCTACGGGGGAGTCGGTTTCGTCGGCGGGCACTGGTTTGGCGGTCATTTTGCCTACAACACCGCCGTGGTCAACGTAAACAGGACCGTGGTGAGAAACGTTTACGTGAACAGAACCGTGATCAACAATACGACTGTCATCAACAACCGCGCCAGCTTCAATGGCGAAGGCGGTGTGATGGCGAGACCAAGCGCTCGGGAAGAGTCCTTTGCCCACGAGCAACACTTTGAACCGACAGCCAATCAGTTCTCGCACGAGCACGCCGCCGCGCAAGACCGCAATCAATTTGCCTCCGCCAATCACGGTCGTCCCACGACCGCGGCGATGGACTCCGTCAATGGCCGGCGCTTCAACCAGCAGGGACGCATTGCGAATGGCATTTCCTCAGGCCAACTCAATGCGAGAGAAACGAAGAATCTGGAAGGTCGCGAGGCGCACTTGAATGGCGAGGTTCATAACGACCGTGCCGCAAATGGTGGACGGCTCACACCGCAGGAACACCAGCAAGTAAACCGGCAGCAAAATAACCTGAGCCATTCGATCTACGACGACAAGCACAATGGCGCCACCGCCCACTACGGTAACAACGAAGTCGGCGCGCGCCGCGATGAGCAACAGCAGCGCATCGCCAATGGCGTTCGTAGCGGCCAGATGACCGCTGGGGAGGCAGCTAGAGCGGAAAACCATGAGCAGAATATCAATCGTCACATCGCGGCGGATTGCAGCGCCAATGGAGGCAGGCTAACTCCGCAGGAACACCGGAACATCAACGAACGCCAAAATAACGCCAGCCGCCAAATCTACAACGAAAAGCACAACGACCGGACCGCGCACGACCGCTGAGGGGCATGCGACGGGACGGGGCGCCGGGCCTTCGGGCCTGGCGCCTCGAATCTGCTCTTGCTCAGCTAACTCTTCAAAACTAACTTTCCGACGGTCTCCCGCCCTTCGAGCAGGCGGTGCGCCTCCGCTGCTTGCGCCAGCGGACGCACGCTGTGAATGCGCAGTTTCAGCCAACCTTCGCGCAGCCCTGCAAAAACATCCCGCGCGCGTCCCAGCAATTCGTCGCGCGTGGCGACGTAGTTGAAAATCGATCCTCCTGAAATTGTCAGCGCTTTGGTCATCAGCGAGTTGGGACCTACTGGATCCGCTGGGCCGCTGGCCATGCCGAAGACTGTGGCCCATCCGCGGTTCGCGAGCGCATCGAAATTTTTCGTAAATGTTGTTTTGCCCACGCCGTCGATGATGTAGTTGACGCCCTTGCCGCCGGTGAGCTTCTTCGCTTCCTCGGCGAAATCCTGCTTGGTGTAAAGGATCACGTGGTCCGCACCGGCGTCGCGCGCTACTTTCGCTTTTTCCTCGGTGGAAACCGTGCCAATCGCAATCGCGCCCATGTGCTTCAGCCATTGCACCAGGAGCAGCCCCATTCCTCCGGCGGCGGCGTGGACCAAGACCGTGGAGCCTCGCTTGATCGAATAGAATTCGTGCAGCAGGTAATGCGCGGTCAGTCCTTGCAGAATTATGGCGGCTCCGTCTTCAAAACTTACTTCGTTGGGCAGCGGCGCCAGGTTTGCAACTTTCACCACTTGGTATTCGGCGTACGATCCGATGCTCAATGTCGGGTACGCCACGCGGTCTCCCGCCTTCACTTCGCTCACGCCTTCGCCCACCGCCTCCACCACTCCGGCACCCTCAATTCCTAGTGTGAAGGGGAAGGGGATCGGAATCCGCGCGGCGCCATTGCGAAAATAAATGTCGGCATAATTCACGCCGGCCACGTGAACGCGCACCAGCGCCTCGCCCGATCCCGGCTTGGGTCGCTCCACTTCTTCCAGCTTCAAAACGCTGGGATCACCATACTGCGCAACGCGAATTGCTTTCATATCGCTCCTCCTGAGGGGCGGCAATTATGAGGTGCAATGTACCGCGTTATCAAGTCGAAGCGAGGGGCCGGTCCTCGCCGTCAAACGATTCGTAGTAAGCTGTGGCTGCTTTACTGCACTCGATTCGATACGGAGCGAAGGTTTAGGGAGCCAAGAAGATGAAAGTGGGAGCGCGCAATCGCATCGTCGGAAAAGTAACGCAGATCAAAAAAGGATCGATGATGTCCATCGTGAAAGTCACGATTCCGGCACCGTCGCACATGGCGTCGGTGATGACCATCGAGTCGCTGAAAGAACTTGGCATCAAAAAGGGAGATACCGTGGAAGTGGTCGTGAAAGCGGTGAACGTCCTTTTGATGCGGAGTTAGTCATCGAACAGCAGATCCCTCACCCCAATCCGCAGAAGGCGCGGCTTGGTTCGGGATGACAAGGCCGCGGCGGGCGCGGCCGCCGAACCTGTCATGGGGCTGCATGGGCACAGTCCGAGGATATGAAGGAAATCTTTACACGAGGGGTCGAATTCGCGCAAGTACCTGTTGGTGTAAAGAAAAATCGTCTACGGTAACTTCACTTCGGAGACGGTAAATAGCCCGCGCATTCGATCACCGGCAGCCTGGGGTACTTTGGAAAAGCGGGATCGCTGGCCGAAAGCTCGCAAAGGACGAATTTCGAGCCGCGCACCGATTCAACCCGCCGCGCAAACCGGCACTTCGCGCACAGCCCGGCGCGCTGAATTCGAAAAATCTCGCCGTCTGCATTCTGCCGTTCCAAGTGGGGCGCGCCCGTTCGTCCTACGAGTTCTCGTCAGTGACCAACAGTTCCTTGGCGCGCTCTGCCGCTTTCACGACGGCCTTAATCAGTGTGACGCGCAGTCCGCCTTCCTCGAGTTCAAGAATTCCGTCGATCGTGCACCCCGCTGGAGTGGTCACAGTATCCTTCAGTAGCGCCGGATGATGGCCCGTCTCAATCACCATCTTGGCTGCGCCCAGCGCAGTCTGCGATGCAAGCAAGGTGGCGAGCTCGCGCGAAAGGCCGGCCTTCACCCCGCCCTCGGCCAGCGATTCGAGAATGATGTAAATAAACGCCGGCCCGCTTGCAGACAGCCCGGTGATGGCGTCCATATTTTTTTCATCCGCCACCACCGTTTTGCCCACGGCGCCAAAGAGCCGTTGCGCCGTATCAACATGCTTCTGCTCCGCGAATTTTCCCTTGGCGATCGCGGTAATCCCCTCGCCGACCATCGAGGGAGTATTCGGCATCGCCCGAATCACCGGCACTTTGCCCTTGAGACGCCGCTCGATGTAGTCGGTCGGCACGGACGCCGCTATCGAAATCAACAGAGTTTTCGCGCTGAGCCGATCGCGAATTTCGTCCACGACCTGCGCCACCGTTTGCGGCTTCACGCACAAAAGAACCACGTCGGCATTTTTCACCGCCGCGCGGTTGTCGCTGCTCAATCCAACGCCCAGCGCTGCGCCGTTCTTGCGTTCGCGCGCGGGATGCTGCACCGTGGCAAAAATATTCTTCGCCGGCACGAGCTGTTGTTTCACGAACGCCTCGATCAGTATGCCGCCCATTTTCCCGGCGCCCAGCACGGCAAGCCGCATGCCGCTATTTGAATGTGCCATTTGACCTCTTTCGCGCCGCTCGACCCTGCGCGCAAATTGCATGGATGATACAGGACCAATTTCGGATACGGAAGAGTATAGCGGTTCAGCAGGCAGCGATCATCAAATCACACCAGCGAGCAGCGCCTTTCCGGTCCGGGCGGCGACGCGTTCGCCGTCTTGCGCCGTGCGGGCCGAGAATGTATATTCGCGCTGGTCGGCGATTAGTGGGGCAAGGAACTCCATGGTGCAGGTGATCAGCCTCGAAAGTGTGCCGATGGTCGAGCGGCCGAATATACGGGAGGGAATTCTACGCTCCCGCCGCCTTCTGACGGGAGAGCCCGGCACGCCCGGCAATTTCTCGTTGCAGCTTTCCTCCACGCCAACCTACTATTCACCACGCCATCGCCACAATTTCGATCAAGTGAGGTTTCAGCTTCAGGGTGACTTCGATTTTTCGGCCGACGGCATCATGAAGCCCGGCTCCGTGGCGTATTTTCCGGAAGGCACTTACTACGGCCCACAGTCGAGCCCGAAGCAGAGCGAAACTTTGGTCCTCCAGTTCGGAGGCGCGAGCGGCAGCGGTTACCTTTCGGCCGAGCAGTTCGAGCAAGCCTCCGCTGAGCTCGCGCAACACGGAACATTTGCCAAGGGCGTTTACACCACGCTCAAGCCGGACGGCGGGAAAATCAATAAGGACGCTTACGAAGCCGTTTGGGAGCGTGTAAACGGCCGCCCGCTCGTCTATCCCCGCGAGCGCTATCTGCATCCCGTTTTCATAGACCCGGAAAGCTTCGATTGGGTCCCGGTGGCGGACCAGCCGGGCGCGGCTTGCAAACGTCTCGGCGAGTTTTCGGAATTGCGCACAGGAGTGGCGATCTATCGCATCGCACCGGGAGCGAACCTGCGCCTCGCCGGCCATTCGATCTACTTTGTAGTCGCAGGGTCTGGCGCCGTTGCCGCGCAGGATTTCAGGCAACACGCAACGATCCATTTGCACGAAGGCGAGCAAGCAATCGCCACGGCCGGGGAGCAAACCGAGCTCCTCCAAATCGGCCTGCCGCGCTTTTCCTAAGTCCCAATGAGTGGAACGCCTCTGAGGCCAGGTAGCCGCGCTCGCGATTCTCTCTCGCCGTAAAAAGCGAACCCAAGTCGAACCAACGGGCGCGCGGCTGCGTCGCAGTGCTAAAAGCGTTGCGTCACGGAATAAATCCGGGCGGCCGTCGCCGAAGAAACCGTCGCGGAACTCTTTGCCTTTTGTGCGCGGCGTACTTACAATGGGGACTCGCTTTCGTTCCAACAAATCGTTTTTCGGCGAGAAGTTGCTTCTTGGAAATGGCTCAGAGACCACTTCAAACGCCGCGCGCGCTTTACCGCTTCGCGATTCTCACTTCGTGCTCGACGGCGCTGCTGCTCATGGCAGGCGCGCTGGTGACGAGCAATGACGCCGCGGATTCGGTTCCGGATTGGCCGCTGGCCTATGGCCGCATCGTTCCGCCGCTGATTGGCGGAATCCGCTACGAATATGCGCATCGCGTGCTGGCCGGAATCGTCTCGATCCTCACGCTGGTTCTCGCGGTGTGGCTTGCGTGGTCGGAGCGGCGGCCGCTCGCGAGGCGGCTGGGCTGGGCGGCTCTGGCGCTGGTAGTCGCGCAGGCGTGCTTGGGCGGCTTTCGCGTGCTAGTAGGCTATCCGGCGCTTTCGGCGACGGCGCACGCCATACTTGCGCAAGTATTTTTCACCACCGTGGTCGGACTCGCGTTCTACTTGAGTGGTTGGTGGCAGAGCGAGCTTCCGGAGGTGGATGATTCCGGCTCGCCGCGCTTGCGCTCCTTGGCAGCGTGGACCACCGCCGCCATTCTAGTTCAGCTTGTCCTTGGCGCGGCGTTTCGCCACGGCGCATTTGGGATCGATCCGCACCTGGTGGGCGCGGGCATAGTCACGGCCATGGTCGTGTGGACGGGCGTTGTAGCCAAGAGGCGATTTCGCCAGGTGCGGGAACTTCGCCGCGCCACCATCCTCTTACATTCATTTTTGGGGATTCAGATTCTGTTGGGATTCGCGGCATGGTGGGCAGTCGTGGGGGCACGAGACGCGGTGCAGCCGACATTTACCTATGTTTCGCTGACGGTGGTGCACGTCTTAGGCGGCGCGCTCACCCTGGCCGCCTCGGTGATCTTGACGCTCGCTTCGTTCCGTCTGATTTGCCCGGCCGTCTTGGTTGCGGATTCACGAGCGATCGGGAGCCACGGCGAGAAGTCGCCTGAGCGGGCTGGGGTCTAGAAAAGCGATGATCGATACTCACGCCGATACACTCTCCGGGTTCGACAAGCCCTGGGCCTACGTTGTTCTGACTAAGCCGGATGTTACTTTCCTCGTCGTTATTACCACCATTGCTGGATTCTACCTGGGCTCGAACGGTCCGATTGATTGGGTGCTGATGCTGCACACGCTGGCAGGCACGCTGCTGGTGGCCTGCGGAACGGCCGCGCTGAACCAATACGTTGAGCGAAAGATGGACGCAGTGATGCGGCGGACGGCGTCGCGGCCTCTGCCTTCCGGGGTGTTGCAGCCGCGGGAAGTGCTGCTTTTTGGAGTGGGCACGATTGTAGCGGGCGCGGCATGGCTGGCGTTGTTGGCGAATGGACTGGCTGCGCTGGTGGCGCTGACGACGTCCGTGCTTTATCTGGGGCTGTACACGCCGCTAAAAACGCGCACCACGCTTTCCACCGCCGTGGGAGCTATTCCGGGAGCGCTGCCGCCGTTGATCGGCTGGGCGGCAGCCCGAGGTTCGCTTTCGCTGGGCGGCTGGGTGCTGTTTGCGATTTTGTTTTTCTGGCAATTCCCACACTTCATGGCCATTGGATGGATGTACCGCGAAGACTACGCGCGCGCGGGCATTCGCATGCTCCCGGTTGTCGACCGAAAAGGGGACTCGACCTTCCGCCAGATTATTTGGACCTCCGCGGTCCTGGTCTGGGTGAGCGCCCTGCCAGCGGTGGTGGGGATGGCGGGAAAATACTATTTCTTCGGCGCGCTTATCTTGGGAATGATTCTCCTGCAAGTGGGGCTGTGGGCGAACCGCACGCGGACAAATGCGCGCGCGAAGTGGTTGATGCACGCAACGGTGGCACACATTCCGCTGCTGCTGGCCTGGCTGATCGTGGATCGGTTGATTGCGCGATGAGCGGCGGCGTCCCGTCGCGGCAAAATCCGCGAGAGGGATTTAGCTTGGCGCCGGTGGACGGCGGCCGCTCCCGATGAGAACTCCTTTCTTGGCGATGCTCCCGGCTACAAATGCCGGGCTGAATGCGGCCTGCACGGTTTTCCTGCTCTGTGGTTACTTGTTCATTCGGAATGGCAAGATTCGCTGGCACCGCGCGTGCATGCTTGCGGCGTTCGGATGTTCCACCGTATTTCTTGTGTTCTATCTCTACTTTCACCTGCATGCTGGCGTGATTCGATTCAGCGGGCAGGGTTGGATACGCCCGGTCTACTTCACCATTCTGGTGTCGCATACGATTTTGGCGGCGGCGATCGTCCCGCTCGTTCTGATTACCCTTTCTCGGGCCCTGCGCGAACGGTTTGACCGGCATCGCGTGATCGCGCGATGGA
Organism: uncultured Acidobacteriota bacterium; assembly: GCA_963702375.1. Lineage (GTDB taxonomy): Bacteria > Acidobacteriota > Terriglobia > Acidiferrales > UBA7541 > Palsa-295. The sequence goes on along the minus strand of CAVPCI010000007.1, from coordinate 141,833 downwards.
CATTTCCCATATGGCTCTATGTTTCGATCACAGGCGTGGTGGTTTATTGGCTGCTGTACATTGCCTACACGCCGATCTGGCCGGCGTAAATTATTTGTAGGAAACGATAGCCTGGCCGTTTGAAACCGCAATACTACTGATATCGGGCGGCAGCCGGAGCTTCTCGCGATTCTCAGGCGAAGCCATCATTTTGTCCACCGCAGCCTGCAGAGTAGATTGAGGCAGGGGCAAGGATCCAAGCTTGCCGGCCACAGGGTCAAACGTAAGGTAGCCGTTATCGCTCCCCACATGGCCATCCAGTTCGAGGGCCAGATCCTTCCCATGGAAATTAAACGTGACGTAGGCCTTCACAAGGTCGCCGTCTATATCGACGTTGACGTCCTTCACGGATGACTGGACTTGTTCAAGTGTGGCTGCATCGCCCGGGATTCCGCCGGTAGGACTAGCCTGTTGCGCGTCGCTCGCGGGGGCGGACGTTGCCGGACCCGCCGCAGGAACCACGTCGGGTTGTGCTCCCTCGAGCTGCAAGTTTTTGTGGAGATAAGAATTCAATTCCGTCCGATCTAGATCAACATCGACCGCCTGACCGGTGGCCTTAGCTTGATCGGCTTTGGCGAACTTTTGCTCAACGCGCGCGGCGGCGGTGGGATCGGAGGGCACGTTTGGCACCCGAGGCTTTTTGAAAACGAGCGCCAATGCCACAAGGAGCACGGCAAGGCTCGACCAGGTAAGTATCCGGTATATGTAGGCAACCTTCGATCTGGCGGGAACGGGCATGGGAACCTCCCCACACGACAGTTTACCTTTAGCTACCGTAAAAGAGCGTATTCCCCGTGCCGCTTGCGCCAAATGGGTACTGTACGCCCGGGCAGGGAAGACCGACCGTCAGATAGAGTCGTTGGATGTCGCCTGATCGCTAATAACTCCGGGAAGCCTCCTATTATGCGGGTTGTTGACGTGTCGTGGTCCTCACCATAATCTGCCATTCGGGGTGGCGTAGCTGCTAACCCCCGCATTTCTCTAAGTAACTTGAGCTGAATATCGCTGCCAATGCCATCTTTGCACTCGAAGCCGACTGTTTTGGCCGGATTGCGAATTCTAGTTGTGACCGCTGTGCTGTTCGGCGCCACGACAGGCCGAGCCAGTGGCCAGGACGAGGATTTCCAGGCAATTAGACCCGTGCCCGTGTTTACCATGGGCGCAGGCTTCATATCGAGCTTCGAAGGTGGAACTCCACACCTCGGGCCGCTGGTTTCGCCAATATTTCTCGTCCCGATCGGCCAAAACTGGCTGATTGAATCGCGAGATACCTTCGAGTCAGATTTAGCTCCGCCGCCAGGCAGCGATAACTTCAAGGGAGTCTTGCTCAAGGAAGTGGATTACCTGCAATTGGACTATATCGCTAACCGCTATGTGACAGTTTCGGTCGGCCGGTTCCTAACTCCGTTTGGCATCTACAACGAACGGCTGTACCCGATATGGATTCGCGATTTGCAGAGCGATCCGCTGATTCTGCCCATTGGTGTCGGCCCTAGCAACGCGAGTACAGGCGCAATGCTGCGCGGGGGATTCAACGCGACGCCGAAAATCGAAGTGAACTATGCGATCTATTTTTCAGCGGAAAGTTCAGCGAACCGGTTCGAATCTGACCGCGCCATCGGCGAACGTGCGGGAATCTTCCTGCCCGGGCCACGCCTCGAGGTTGGAGGATCGTTCGAGCACCTTCTGCAGGATGATCGATGGAATGCGTTTGGATTCCACTTTGCCTGGCAACCGAGGCCACTCCCGCTCGACCTTCGGGCGGAATATGCGCGCTCTCGGAACGGCAGCGGTTACTGGATCGAATCGGCGTACCGGCTAAGCCAATTTCCAGTCTGGCACGACGAAATGCGGCACCTTCAGGCCGTCGCTCGAATGCAGCAGTTCTACAGGAGTTCCTTGCCGACTGAAAGCCTGCTTCCCGTGAACACCGACGTGTTCGAATTCGGCCTGAACTATTACTTCCAGGATAATTTTCGCTTCGTGAGCAGCTATGGCCGGCAGTTCGCGCCCCTGAGCGGAAATGAAAATGTCTGGACGCTGGGCCTCACATACCGGCTCGCGATTCCGCTTGGGAACGGAGAAGTCGAGTGACCGCGAAATGGCCCATTCTGGCCACCTTCATGTTGGGCACCCTGGGCTTGTGCTCTAGCCCGGCATCGGCTCAGGAAGCCAAGAAGTTGGCGGCTAATGCATCGGATTCTGCTCCACGAGCAACTATCGCTCATGCGAATGCTGCGCCTTCACCAGGGGCTTCTCAAGATGACGCCCGCTGGCGGCTGGAGGGCGAAAAAAGATTTGCGACCAATTGCGGGCGATGCCATCAGGCGCCACATAAATACCCGCCCCGCATGATGGCAACGGTAATCCGCCACATGCGCGTGCGAGCAACGATTACCGACGAGGACATGCGGTACATCCTGCGGTACATCACACAGTAAGTTTATCGAAAATGGGTCTAAACAAGGGGAATCCGAAAGCCGGCCGTCTGCAACTTGGCTGCGTGGCTGCATTTGCTTTGTTGCTAGCGCTCATTCCGCATTTCGTCTGGCCGCAGTCGCCTGAGATGATCGAAGTCTTGGCGGATCATGATAGCCGCTTCAAGATCGCTGGGCAGAGGGACCCAGTAATCACAGTCCACGCGGGCGTTCCAGTGACGCTACGAATCACGGCCGTCAAAGCGAAAAATCACAATCGTGATGGCTCGATTCACGGTTTCAGCTTACTTCGGGCCAAAGATCGGTCGCCCGTTCCCGGCTGGGACTTGCTGCTCAAGCCCGGTACGCAGGAATTTACCCTGACGGCGCCGGCGGAACCGGGTGAATACGTGGTCGTGTGTACGGTCGTCTGCAGCCCCGATCACGATGGAATGCACATGAAGTTTATCGTGTTGCCCTGACCGGGCGAAGGTTTTGACAAAATACGCTGAGAAAAACGAAAAGGAGAAAGACGATGGCGGAAAGGTGCTCAAGCATTCTCGTTTTGGCGCTACTAATCGCGTCGGCCGCGATTTGCGTTAGCGCGGGTAACAACGAGCAGGTTTTCAAAGGCGAAATCGGGGATTCGCAATGCGCGTTGAATGTGCATTCCCTGAGCCGTTCCCACCGGGAAATGCTGGAAAAAAAGTCGATCGGAAAGACGGCTGCGGATTGCGCGCGATATTGCGTCAAGAACCTCGGAGGAGTTTTTGTCCTCCAGGTCAAGGGTCAAAGTCTACAAGCTCGATAATCAGGAGTTGGCCGACAAGAACGCCGGGCTGAAAGTAACTGTAATCGGCGTCCTCGACTCCAAGTCCAACGTAATCGCGGTGCGTTCGATTGAGCCTTTGCGGTAAGCGTTTGCAACGCAGCTCAGCGCTGCGGCCTTTGGTACCGCGGTACAGTTAAGAGAGTGGGCACATGCTTGGGCGGAGTCGTTGACTCTATCCGGAGCCACTCTTAAGCTCGCTTGGAACTCTTCATTTCGCAGCTCGTCAGGCTGATTTTGTAAACCGATGTTGTGAGAAAACAGGAGGAATCATGCTCGAATTTCGTTCGCAGTTGAAGGTCGCACTAGTCGTAGTCGCGATGGTATCGGCGTCCGTGGCCTTCCTCGCTGCCGGCGAGAAACAGGAAGTCTTTAAGGGCGAGATTTCGGATTCTCAATGCGCGTTCAACGTCCATTCGGCCACGCATTCTCACGCCGAGATGCTCAAGACCCACACTATGGGAAACACGCCGGCGGATTGCGTGCGCATGTGCGTGGACAATCTTGGCGGAGTCTACGTGCTCCAGAGCAAGGATAAAGTCTACAAACTCGACAAGCAGAATCTCGCGGAGAAATATCCTGCCCAAGCGGTGAAAGTAATGGGTGTGTTCAATCCGAAGGACAATACTATCGCCGTACAGTCAATCATTCCTGTGAGCGCCGAATAATTCAGAAGAGGCGTCGGCCCCCACTAGGGGTCCAACGCGCCGAATCACGGCTTCCGTGAACTGAAGCGTGGTGGCCGCGCCGCCGACATCGCGAGTGAGCCACTTCCCTTCGCGGTAGATTTTATGCAAAGCACCCTCGATGCGCCGGGCAGCTTGGGCTTCGTCGAGATAATCGAGCATCATGATCGCGCTCATCAGCAGCGCGGTGGGATTGGCGACTCCTTTCCCTGCGATGTCCGGCGCGGTGCCGTGAACCGCCTCGAAAATCGCCGCCTTCGTGCCGATATTTCCGCTCGGCACCACGCCGAGCCCGCCGACCAGCCCGGCCGCCAAGTCGCTCATGATGTCGCCGTAGAGATTGGTCAGCAGCAGCATGTCGAACTGATACGGATCGAGAACGATCTGCATGCACGCATTGTCGATGATCATCTCTTTGTACTCGATATCGGAATACTCGGCGGCCACCTTCCGCACCGACCTAAGGAAAAGGCCATCCGACATCTTCATGATGTTGGCTTTGTGCATGCCGTGAATTTTCTTGCGTCCCTGCTTCCGCGCATATTCAAACGCGAATCGCGCCACCCGCGTTGACGCTTTTTCGGTGATGATCTTCAGGCTCTCCACAACCCCGGGCACCACCTCGTGCTCCAACCCCGCATACAGATCCTCAGTGTTTTCGCGAATGATCACCAGGTCGATGTCTTGGAATCTGGACTTCACTCCTTCGAGGTTCTTCACCGGCCGCACGTTCGCGTAAAGTTCGAGCGCCTTTCGCAAACCCACATTGATGCTAGGCGGCCCCATGGCAATTCCAGTTGCGAGCGGGCCCTTGAGCGCCACGCCATTCTTGCGAATCGATTCAACAAGATCGGATTGCATCAGGCCGGAGCCACGGCGTTCCATGTCGCTCGGAGCAGCGGTTTGTTCCCAATCGATTTGAAGTCCGGCGGCGGTGAGAATGGTTTGAACGGCGGCGGATACTTCTGGCCCGATCCCGTCTCCCGGGATCAACGTAATCGCATGTTTCATTTTATAGAGCTAGTGTAAGGGCATTTGCATCAGGTTGATAGCCTAGTTAAAGCCTGGTCCTCATTTTCGCCACGGGAGTCCCGAAAGCTCCGAGGTTAGCTCTTCGTCAGGCGGCGGAATCTGGTATAATGGTCTCGTATTCATTGCATGCGTCGAAGGTTGAGCAGGGCATACGAATCCGGGAGAGGTGAAAAATGGTTCAGTTGACGCCGGTAGCGATTACCAAAGTAAAGGAGATTCTCTCGCAGCAGACGCCCGAGCCAACGGGCCTGCGCGTGGCCGTGGTAGGCGGCGGCTGCTCGGGCTTCAGCTACAAGATGGCCTTCGAGAACCAGGTCAACGAGGCCAGCGATAACATCTATGAATTTGACGGCCTAAAGGTCCTGGTCGACCAGATGAGCGAGATGTATCTCGACGGCATCTCCATCGATTACATCGAAACTCTCGAAGGCGCCGGGTTCAAGTTCAACAACCCGAACGTAAAGAGCACATGCGGCTGCGGCAGCTCCTTCACCGTGTAAATTGGATCTCGAGCAGATGGACATTACTCCCGGAGCGCATTTCTCCGGGAGTTTTTATTTTCGGATTCGATCTCGCGGCAGCTTGCGCCTCAAGATGCTTAACCGTTGCATGTTCATTGACTCGGTCGCCATTGAAAACCGAGACCGCGCTCCGTATGCTACCTCCTTCAAATGAAGATCGCTCTGGCGCAGTTCAATCCGACCGTCGGTGATTTCGAAGGGAATCGGGCGCGCATCCTTGAGCTGGCGCGCGATGCCAAGTCCGGCGGCGCCGAGATGACTGTCTTTTCAGAGTTGTGTCTATGCGGATATCCGCCCCAGGACCTTATCGAGCGCCCCGCTTTTGCCGAGCGCAATCAAACCGAGCTGGCGATGCTGGCCCGCGACATATCGCTGCCCTCATTGGTCGGATTCGTCGGCAAGGCGCAGGACAATACTGGAAAACCCGTGGCGAATTCCGCCGCGTTAGTCGGCTGCGGCAAAATCCTCTTCGAACAGCGCAAAATGCTATTGCCTACCTACGATGTTTTCGATGAGACCCGCTACTTCCAGCCGGCCCACACGCAGTTCGTGTTCCCATTCAATGCCGAAACGCTGGGAATCACCATTTGCGAGGATAGCTGGAACGACAAGAGCTTCTGGCCGGAGCGTCTCTATGATCGCGACCCCGTGTCTGAACTGGTGGGGAAGGGAAGCACGCTGATCCTGAACCTTTCCTCCTCGCCCTTTACGCTTGGCAAGCGAGGGCTGCGGCACGATATGCTTCGCGCCATCGCCGTCGAGCGGCGCGTTCCCGTCGTGTACGTCAACCAGGTGGGCGGCAACGACAGCCTCATTTTCGACGGCTCGAGCGTGGCTTTCATGCCCGACGGGCGAGTTGCCGCGCTCGCGAAATCGTTCGATGAGGATCTCGTTTTCTTCGATAGCGTCAGAGGCGCGGGCGATGTGCGCGCCCCGATGGAAGACGAGCTTGAAGCGGCCTACCGAGCGCTCGTGATCGGAACCAGGGATTACGTCCGAAAATGCGGATTCCGCAAGGTGGTCATCGGACTCAGCGGCGGCATTGATTCCGCGCTGGTCGCGGTAATCGCCGCGGACGCGCTGGGACCCGCGAACGTCACCGGCGTGGCCATGCCCGGGCCGTACTCGGCAGGATCCAGTTTGCATGACGCGCAGCGGTTGGCGAAAAATTTGGGAATCCAGTTGATCGCCATGCCCATCATGGACACATTCGCGAGCTATCGCAAAACCCTCGAGGCAACCTTCACCGGCTCGAAGGAAGATGTCGCCGAAGAGAATCTCCAGGCCCGCATTCGTGGCAATCTCCTGATGGCCCTATCGAACAAATTCGGCTCGCTGGTCCTCAGCACCGGAAATAAATCCGAGTTGGCCGTCGGCTACTGCACGCTTTACGGCGATATGGCCGGTGGCCTCGCCGTAATTTCCGACGTGCCAAAAACAATGGTCTACGATCTGGCAAAGTTTGTGAACCGCGGCGGAGCACGAATCCCGCCGGAGATCATTGCGAAACTACCGACCGCCGAACTCCGTCCCAATCAAACCGATCAGGATACTCTGCTGCCCTACGAAGACCTCGATCGCATAGTGAAAGCGTATGTTGAGGATTTGCAAAGCCCGGAGCAAATCGCCGAAGAGTGTCTTCTGCCCCTGGACGTTGTCCGCGCCGTCGCGGTGCAAGTGGACAAGAGCGAGTTCAAGCGCAAGCAGTCGCCGCCCGGTCTCAAGGTGACGTCCAAGGCCTTCAGCGTAGGGCGCCGGTTCCCGCTGGCACAAAAATTCTCCGTTTAGACGAACCGCTTCCTTGTTTTTCTACAACCCGAGGACGTTCACCAATTCCCGAACCGACGCGGCGGACTTATCGAGCGCGGTTTTTTCTTCAGGTGTTAGTTTAATCTCGATGATTTGTTCCACGCCGCGCGCGCCAAGCTTCACGGGCACGCCGACGAACAGCCCTTTGATTCCATACTCGCCTTCGAGATACACCGCGCACGGAAGAATCTTTTTCCTATCTTTTAAGATTGCCTCCACCATTTCAGCGACGGCCGCCGACGGAGCGTAATACGCCGAACCTGTCTTCAGCAGATTGACGATTTCCGCGCCGCCCTTGCGCGTGCGCGCAATGATAGCCTCAAGCTTCTCTTTAGATATGAGTTCGGGGAGGGGAATTCCCGCCACGGTGGAATACCGGGCCAGTGGAACCATGTCGTCGCCATGCCCACCGAGCACAAAGGAGTGCACGTTTTCGACGGACACGTCCAGCTCCGCTGCGACGAAGGTGCTCATGCGCGCCGAGTCCAGAACGCCGGCCATTCCCAGCACTCGATTCTTCGGGAAACCGCTGACCTTGAACGCGGCCTGCGCCATCGCGTCGAGCGGGTTGGTCACCACGATCAAAATCGCGTCAGGAGAGAGTTTTACAACAGCTTCAACCACTGCTTTAATTACGTCATAGTTCGCCTTCAGCAGGTCGTCACGGCTCATTCCCGGTTTGCGGGGAAAGCCGGCAGTGATGACGATGATGTCGCTATTGGCGGTTTCTTTGTAGTCGCCGCTCGCGGTGGAAATACCCGTCGCGTGAACGTCGGACCCAAGGATCGGCGCAGACTCAGCCATATCGAGCGCCTTGCCTGCTGGCACTCCCTCGAGAATGTCGGTCAGAACCACGTCCGCGAGCCCGGCATCGTGTATTCGCTGCGCCGTAGTCGACCCAACGAACCCTCCGCCCACAACCGTCACTTTCTTCTGCATTCGCCCGTCTCCTGATTATTGAGGATAAATTCGGCCTGCTGCGCGTGACCTAGTCCCGCTTTTATCGTCCTACTGTGGCGGGGGCGTGCATATTATCGATAATCGCGCGCGCGAACTCTGTGGTGCCTACCTTCGTGGCCCCGGCCATTAGGCGCTCGAGATCGTAAGTGACGCGCTTCTGCTGAATGGTGCGCGCGATGCCATCCTCAATCAACTGCGCCACTTCTTTCCAGCCCATGAAATCGAACATCATCGCGCCCGAAAGCATTACCGAACTCGGATTGATCACGTCCTTATCCGCGTATTTCGGGGCCGTTCCGTGCGTGGCTTCAAAACATCCGTAACCATCGCCGATATTCGCGCCCGGCGCCATGCCCAGCCCGCCAATCTGCGCGGCGCAAGCGTCGGAGATGTAGTCGCCGTTAAGGTTCGGCGTGGCGAACACCTGGTATTCATCCGCGCGAGTGAGCACCTGCTGAAAAACGGAGTCGGCAATTCGATCGTTCACCAGAATCTTTTTCTTCCACTGGCCACGGCCGTGCGTTGCACCGATGGCTTCGAGTGTTTGTCCAACTTCCGTGCAAATCTTTGTCTTGAAATCGCCGGTCGCCTGTTCGAGCCCGGGCTCGATCATCGCGGCATTTTGCTCGATGCTGAGGTTCGCGTCGCGGTCCTTATTTCCCAAAATCCAGCTCTCGCGCTCGGTGACGATCTGATCCCGAAACTCCTCGGTGGCCAATTCGTAGCCCCAGTCGCGGAAAGCGCCCTCGGTAAACTTCATGATGTTGCCCTTGTGGACCAGCGTCACCACTGTCCGGCCATGTTCGATGGCGTGCTGAATCGCGCGTCGTACGAGCCGCTTGGTGCCGCTCGGAGAAATCGGCTTGATGCCCACGCCAGAATCCTCGCGCACTTTTTTCTTGGCGTCTTTCAGCATCTCGTTGTTCAAAAAATCGATCAGCTTTTTCACCTCGGGCGTTCCGGATTTCCATTCGATTCCGGCGTAAACGTCCTCGGTGTTTTCGCGGTAAATCACTACGTCCATCCGCTCCGGGTTTCGTACCGGCGAAGGAACTCCTTCGATATAGCGCACTGGGCGCACGCACGCGTAGAGATCGAGCAGTTGGCGCAGGGTCACATTCAGCGAACGAATCCCGCCGCCCACCGGAGTCGTCAGCGGACCTTTGATCGCCACGCGGAAATCGCGGATGGCGTCCACCGTATCCTGAGGCAGCCAGTCCTTGAACTGATTGAACGATTTCTCCCCGGCGAAAACCTCCAGCCAGGCGATCTTTTTCTTCCCGCCGTACACTTTCTCAACCGCCGCGTCGAAGACCTTTCGCGAAGCCTTCCAGATATCGCGTCCTGTGCCGTCTCCCTCGATGAACGGAATAATCGGCTGGTCAGGAATGTTAAATTTGCCGCCGCCGTATTGAATGACCTTGCCGTGGGATGGAACGGGAACCCCGTTGTACGAACTCTTCATCGGTTGCCATCTCCTCTTGCTGTCTAGCGATGCTACAACGGAACCAGATACCTTAGCATAATCCGTGCGGGCCGTACGCATCACAACTGCGCCCCGGTGCCCAATCTACCCGAGGAATTACGAGACCAGTTCAAACCATACGGACGCCTTAATCCAAGGCAGTAGCTTCAATTTTTCGCTCAGCATGCTCTTTCCGGGAATATTTCGCGGCATTGCCCGGTCTATACGGGGGAAGGGCAAGCGCGGCCTGAAGTGAGAGGTCGCCCGACGAAAGTGAGGCATCCGGTGGGCGATATCATCAAGGAAAACTTGAACCCCGACGGCATTGACCGCCGGGGCTTTCTGAAATGCATGGCCTGGGCGGGAACAGGGGCGCTCTGCGTGATGCAGGGTGGAGTTCTCAAATCTTACGCTTTTGGCGCGATGAATAAGCACGACATGTCTTCGATGCAGGCGGACTTTGCCTTCGCGCAAATCAGCGATTCGCATATCGGCTTCAACAAAGCCGCTAATCCGGACGTAACCGCCACCCTGCGCGAAGCGATTGCGAAACTCAATGCGCTTCCCCAGGCGCCCGAATTCGTCCTTCATACCGGAGATCTCAGTCAACTGTCGAAGGCTGAGGAATTCGACACGCTTGATCAGTCCCTCAAATCGGTCCACACCGGCAAGATTTTCTTTGTCCCCGGTGAACACGACGTGCTGAACGATAACGGCCAGCAGTATCTCGAAAGATACGGCAAAGACACCAAGGGTGACGGCTGGTACAGCTTCGATCACAAAGGCGTCCACTTCATCGGTCTCGTCAACGTGATGAATCTAAAGGCTGGCGGCCTCGGCGATCTTGGCCACGATCAGTTGGAGTGGCTCAAAAGGGATGTAAAACACTTGAAGTCCAGCACACCAATCGTGGTTTTCGCCCACATCCCGCTCTGGTCAATTTATCCGGAGTGGGGTTGGGGTACCGACGACAGCGAGCAAGCGCTCTCATACCTGAAGAAATTCGGATCCGTTTCCGTTCTCAACGGTCACATCCATCAGGTGATGCAAAAGGTTGAGGGCAACGTGACGTTCCACACCGCAATGTCCACCGCGTTTCCGCAGCCCGCGCCCGGCCAGGGCCCTTCACCAGGGCCGATGAAAGTCCCCGCGGACAAGCTACGGAGCGTGCTCGGCATCACAAAAGTAAACTTCGTACGCGGTAAGCACACGCTTGCCGTTGTCGATTCAACCTTGCAGGAAGGCTCAATGGAAGCCATGCCTGCCAAACAGGAGATGAACCAATGAAAAGCTACATGCTAAGAATCGCCGTATGCGCCGCGTTGCTCGCAATCGGTGCTGTATCCGCGACGGTTCGTTCAAACTATTTTGTGCGAGCGGCGGAAGATCAACCGGCTGCCATCAGCATCACCATTGATAATTTCAGCTTCACTCCCAAGGAAATCACGGTGTCGAAAGGCACGACGGTAACCTGGATTAACCACGACGACGTGCCCCACACGGTTGTCAGCGCTGATAAGAAATTCAAATCCCGCGCGCTGGATACGGACGACAAGTTTTCCTTCACATTCAGCGACAGCGGCGCCTACGGATATTTCTGCTCCGTGCATCCCGTGATGACGGGAAGGGTGATCGTCAAGTAGCCGAACGTGGCGCAGGCACTCCCTCGCCCTGAGCAACCGCGAAAGGTGCCTGCGCACGTAAGTCGAGGCAATGGGTAAGGCCAGCCAAGAATGGCCGTGCCAGCAAACCGGTGGAAGCGCGGGCCTTCAGGCCCGCGAAAAGTGAGGCCGGGAGAAAGGGGCTTTAGCCCCGGCCAGCTGAGACACTGGCGTTCCCGCCCCACGCTAAATCGATCGTTGCACTCCGCCACGGAGTCTCTCAATGAGAGGTTTTCTGGGCACGCCAGCCAGTTTCAGCGCAGACCTGAACCTCGTCGTTCAGATAGCGATGGGTATCCTCCTGCTGGCTGGCGCGCTTTTGGCCCGTTCAAAGCGCTACTCGGCCCACGGCGCTTGCATGGGGGCCATGCTTCTACTGAACCTCGCGATGATTGCCCTCGTGATGTGGCCATCGTTCCATGAGCTCGTGTTACCGAAAATTCCCGCGCGTCTTACTCGGCCATACTACGCCGTCGCAACCGTCCATGGGGCCCTGGGGGCGGCAACGGAGTTGTTTGGCCTCTACATTTTCCTGGTAGCAGGTACCGAAGTGGTTCCGGAAAGGTGGCGCTTCCGACGATGGAAGCTTTGGATGCGGATCGAGCTTGCGAGTTGGTGGGTCGTTTTGCTCTCCGGAATTGGCACGTACTTCTTGTGGTATGGCGTGCCCCACCTGCCTTGGAGTAGTCCTAATCTCTTCGCCCCTCTGAACTAGTCCGGCGAGCGAGATTTTCGTTGTTGGAATACTTAAAGGAAAGCGTGAGGTTCTTGAAGCTGTTCCCCACAAACCGAAACGTAGGCATTCAGGAAAACTTCAGAATGGCAGGTGAGCCCTGCGAGGCGGTTGGGCATGCGGCACCGCCCCGCAGAGTAGGGGAGAAACTGTTGCGTGTTTGATTGCAAGACTGCCGGCAGCGGCTATATATTCCGGTCGCGCCAGAGATATTGCGGGAATAGAATCGCTTGGCATCCTGTCTGAATACCTGAGAGTCTAGGGCTCTATGCAAGACGAAACGGGCGCGGCATCCGGCCGCCGCAGCTTCGACGAAGTCGTACTGCCGCATCTCGACGCGGCCTACAACCTTGCGCGCTGGCTCGTCCGCAATCCTCACGACGCAGAGGACGTTGTTCAGGAAGCGTGCCTGCGTGCTGTGAAATTCTTCGAGGGCTATCATGGAGGCGACGCTCGGTCATGGCTCCTTCGCATTGTGCGCAACACTTCGTACTCGTTTCTCGAAAAGCGTCGAACCGCCGATTCAACGCAGGAATTCGACGAAAGCATTCGCATCCCGTCGGCGGAGAAGCCCGATGCCGAAGCGCTGCTCCTGCGTTCGGCGGAAACTCAGGCCCTTCAAGTAGCGCTTGAAGAGTTGCCGATAGCCTTTCGCGAGGCTCTGGTTCTCCGCGAGCTTGAGGGCCTCTCGTACAAAGAGATTGCGGAAGTAATGGAGATTCCCATCGGGACGGTAATGTCGAGTTTGGCTCGAGGGCGCGCGCAATTGCGGAAGATTCTCACGCAGGCGCGCGAAAGGGAGGTGCAGCGTGGCGTGCGCCGATAAAGCACTGTTGCTCCACGCCTATGTGGACGGCGAATTGGACCTCGTTCGCAACCTTGAAGTCGAAGAGCACCTGAAAACGTGCCCCGCCTGCACGGAAGAACTCTCCAGTCATCGAACTCTGCGTAGTTCATTGCGTTCCGGGAATCTCTATCAGCGGGCGCCGCAAGAACTCAAATCCAGAATTCGCGCTGCTGCCGTGGGCGAAAGTGCGCCACCGGTCGAAGCCGCGCCCAGCTCAGTGGTTTCGATTCGACCCGGTGCGCAGCGGCGTCCGATCTTTGAGTGGTTGGCGGTTGCGGCCGCAATTCTTATTGCCGTGGCTCTGGGCTCGAGGCTCGGTCCCGGGATTGGCGGCAACGGCCGCCCGGATCTTGTCGCTGAAGAGGCGATCGCAAGCCATATCCGTTCATTGCAGCCGGGCCATCTGATGGATGTCCAATCCACCGATCAGCACACCGTGAAACCCTGGTTTGACGGGAAGCTCGATTTTTCGCCGCCCGTTACTGACTTCAGCGACCAGGGATTTCCGCTTATCGGCGGCCGGCTCGATTATATCGGTCATCGCAACGTAGCGGCCTTGGTGTATCAGAGGCGGAAGCATCTCATCAACGTTTTTGTCTGGCCCGAAAGTTCTGGCGGCAGCTCTTCGAACCTGGAAACGCAACGCTTCCTCAACGGTTACAACTTTCTCGGCTGGTGGCATGGCGGCGTCTACTTCTGCGCTGTTTCTGATGTGAGTGTCGGTGACCTGCGCCAACTTAAAGAACTTCTTGACCGATGATTTCTCCGGCGATTCCGCGGAAAAGATTCGCTCGCCACGATTCTAAAATTTAAAGTTGAATCTTCTTGCGCGAGTTTGGGGCGGAGCGCAGCTAAACTTGCACTGGAACTGTCGGCAAGCCGACTCGCCAACATGCGAAGTTTCACATGAAGACCAAACGCTGGAAGTTTTCTACGCGCTGCCGCTCCAACTCGAAGCCGGCGCGCGTCTCAGCGGGTAAGCAATCCCCGCAATAAGCATTCCCAGCAGAAACCCTCCCACGTGCGCCCACCATGCCACCCCGCCTAAGCTGGCTTGGCCCAGCGAACTCACCCCGCTCACGAACTGCATGAGAAACCACAGGCCGATGAAAATCACTGCCGGAACGCGCCACAGGAAAAAAATAATGAAAAGCGGCACGAGGCTGAGTATCCGAGACTTTGGGAAAAATACGATGTATGCGCCGAGCACTCCCGAAATCGCACCGCTCGCTCCAATCGACGGCACGCTCGAGCCCCAGGAAAAGAGAACTTGTGAAATTCCCGACCCGATGCCACATACCAGATAAAAGGCCAGGTAAGGAAAAGATCCGAACCGGTCCTCCACATTGCCCCCGAATATCCACAAAAACCACATGTTGCCCAGAATGTGAAGAATACCGCCATGAAGAAACATGCAAGTGAAGAGCGGCAAGAGCCCCTGCTCCATCGTGTAGTGGCGCCCAGCTAGTGCCAGCGAGATTTTCGCCGGGATCAGCCCGTACGTTTTGATAAAGGCATCCATGGCTGCGGGCGGCAGCGCGATTTGATGTACGAACACAATTACGTTAATTGCAATCAGCAGCAGCGTGACGAATGGCACAGATCGCCGCGGCGTCATGTCCTTCAGCGGAATCATGGCTTAAGCTCGCACCTTGATTTGCCGGCGGCGATCGCGGCTGATTGCAGTGATTCGCCTGTATAGGCAAATTCGGATCGAGTGGCGTTCCGTCGGAAGCTCTCAATTTCATCCAAAGTTGCGATGTGTCCTCGCGCGCCAGACGCGGTGCAATTCAGCGCAGCAGCTGCGCAACTAAATTCGAGTATTTCCTCCATCGGCCAGCCGCGCACAAGCCCGAACACGAATGCGCCGTGAAAAACATCGCCCGCGCCGGTGGTGTCTACGGCTCGAACGCGAAATGCCGGGGCGAGCAGAAACTTTTCGCCATTCCAGAGCAGCACACCCATCCTTCCCAGAGTCGCGCCCGTCATGCGGCACTTGAACCGTCGACAAATTTGCGGCAATGCTTTCAGAAGGTCCGTCTTGCCACTCAATTTTTCAGGAAAAGTGTTCGATGTAATCGCAAAATCCACATATTCAAGTAACGCTTCAACTCCCGGATAACGGTTGTCGAAGTCTCCGACTACCGGGATACGCTCTTCGCGGGCCCAGCGCGCCGCTTGCGTGGCAGCTTCGGTATCGTGTCCGTCAACGAGAAGTGCGCTTGCGCCTGAAATCCATTCGCGCCTCAAGTCCTCCGCACATAAAGCAATACTTGAATCCCGATTCCAAAGCACGGTGCGCTCGCCGGATGTTTCATCAACCAAAACGTATGACGTTTGGCTTGCGCATCCATGGGTGACAATCCAACGAGCGTCAACCCTTTCACGTAGCATCTCGTCAATCTGAAGTTTCCCAGCGGCATCGTCTCCAACTTTTCCCACGTACCGCGTCGAAAGCCCCCAGCGGTGGCACGCAACCACGGCGCTTGCGACTTGCCCTCCGAGTTTTACTTCGGATGAACGGATTTCAACCTTGGAGTTCAGCCCAGGGAAGTGTGGCAGGTGAATGATCGTATCCGTGGCGTTGATTCCAACTCCTACGACATCCACAGAACCAAAAGTGTTTGCTGCATTCATCTCGCAATCACTCTATCCGACCTTTTGAGCTTTTCAAATGGCTTGCTGGAAGAATCCGCGGGCGCGTTTATTAATTGCGCCGCGTGATTTGCTGTGATAGAAAAATTCCTCCGGATGTATGCGAGTTACGCACCCCATGAATTGCTTGCAATCGCGGTGCCCGCGCGTCAGAGGTCGGCAGGCCGACACTTCAGATGCCACTTCATGAATCTGAGGCTATTATCCTGCAGCGCTACGCCCTCGGCGAATCCGACCGGCTCGTCAGTTTTTTTTCGCGCACCATGGGAAAAATGCGCGGCGTGGCCGCAGGGGCGCGGAAACCGAAGAGCCGGTTTGGCGCCACGCTCGAACGGCTTTCTTACATTCACATTTGGTTTTTCGAACGCGAAACGCGCGAGCTAGTTCGCATCACCCAGTGCGAAATGATCGAATCGTTTCTCGACGCGTTTAGCGATTATCCGTCGAGCGTGGCCCTGGCGTTGTTCAGCGAAATAGCGGAAACGGTTCTGCCGGATCGCGAGCCGTCGGACGCAAACTTTCGCCTGTTGCTGCTTGTGGCGCAAGCCGTGAAGCGCACCGCCAAGCCGGATCTGCCCCTCGCCTATTTCGCGCTGTGGACGGTGAAATTGGGAGGATGGCTGCCTTCGCTCACGCGATGCGCGCAGTGTGGGGGCATTTTAAATGAACAGTCTGGAGCATATTTTGTTTCAAGTTCGTCGGCGGTGATGTGTGCGAAATGCCGGAAACCTGGGATGTGGGTGATTTCGCCGCTGGCCCTGGGAGCCGCGCAAGTGATGCTGCAAGAGCGGTTAGACCGCCTCGCCCAGGAACCGCAAACGATCAGTCCGCGTGTGGCCAGGGAATTGGCGGACTTGATGCTTGATGTAATTGAGCACCAAATTGATCGCAAACTGAAGTCACGGGAGCTTCTAGGATCACTCACGTGAAGCTTCAAGCTAGAAACATTAAAATGACACAAGTGGACTCCAAAACCAGGGGATTGACGTTCCAAGAGCTCCTATTGAAGCTCGAACACTATTGGACGCACCGCGACTGCATTCTGCAGCAGCCGTACGACATCGAAGTGGGCGCCGGAACCATGCACCCTGAAACTTTTCTGCGGGTCCTAGGGACGCAGCCGTACCGAGTGGTGTACGCGCAGCCGAGCCGACGTCCAACAGACGGCCGCTATGGCGAAAACCCGAACCGGTTATACAAGCATACGCAGCTTCAAGTGATACTTAAACCATCGCCATCCGACATCCAAGACCTGTACCTGGAGAGTTTGGCTGCGGTGGGAATCAATTTGAAGGAGCATGACGTTCGATTCGAAGAAGACAATTGGGAGTCACCCACACTCGGTGCCTGGGGAATAGGCTGGCAGGTGCTGCTGGACGGACTTGAGATCACGCAGTTCACCTATTTTCAGCAGTGCGGCGGCATCGATCTCGATCCGATTTCAGTGGAGCTCACTTACGGCCTTGATCGCATCGCGGCGTATCTTCAGGGCGTGGACAATGTGTTCGACGTTCGCTGGTCACACACCATGAGCTACAGGCAAGTGCGGCTGGCCGAGGAGCAGCAATTCTCGGCTTACAGCTTCGACTACGCCGACGCCGCGTCCACAAGAAAGCAATTCGATTTGAATGAGGCCGAGGCCGCGCGCCTGCTTTCCAAGTGGAGTGCGGTGAGTAAGAAGAATGCAATCGAAACGAAGCGGTTTCCAATCCTGCAGGCCTACGATCTGTGCCTGAAGTGCTCACACCTCTTCAATGTGCTCGACGCACGAGGCGCAATTTCAGTCACGGAGCGCGCAGGGATGATTGGGCGCGTGCGGAAGCTGGCAACGCAGGTCGCGCGGGCGTGGCTCGATCAGCGAGCGGCAGTGGAAGCTTCCGCTGGAGTCGTCGCGTGAAACGCACAGCAAAATCCCGCGCCATGCGCAAGGCGTCTCACGGTCCGAACGCCGCGAAAGCGTCCGGCGATTTTCTTTTCGAGATCGGTTGCGAGGAAATTCCGGCGGGCATGATTGCAAAGGCTGCGCGCGAGCTTAAAGCAATACTTGGAATGCACCTCTCGACGAACGCGCTCGTCGGCGAGGCGACAGTTGAAGAATCGATTGAAACATTCGGCGCTCCTCGAAGGCTCGTGGCCATCGCCCGAAATATTCGAGTAAAACAGGAAGACGTCAGCAGGGAAGTTGTCGGGCCACCGAAGTCTGTTGCATTCGACGTGGCGGGCCAACCGACGCGCGCTGCGTACAGCTTTGCGGAAAGACAGAGTGTCCCGGTCTCGAGACTTGTGGTCGTCAATACTCCGAAGGGCGAATGCGTTGCGGTGAAGCAGCTAATTTTGGGGAAGCCCGCCAGCGAGATTCTGGCCGGTATTTTGCCAGAGGTGATTCGCGAGATTTCATGGCCAAGGTCGATGATTTGGGATGGCGCTCAGAGCCCGCGTTTCATCCGCCCCATTCGCTGGATCGTCGCGGTCCTCGGCGGCAACAAAATCCCGTTTTCGTTCGCCGACGTTAAAGCCGGAAGCCATACCGAGGGGCATCGCTTTCTTGGGAAGAAGGAAATCGCGGTAACGGGGCCAGCGGATTACGAATCGCGACTTCGGAAAAACTTTGTCCTGTGCCGGCCTGAGGCGCGCCGCAAAAAAATCGAAGCCGAGCTGCATTCGCTGACTAGCCGCCACGGGGTACGCGTGCACGAGGATGCGGGATTGCTCGACCTCGTCACCTACTTGAATGAGTATCCGACGGTAATCCTCGGCAACTTCGATCCGGAATTTCTAGTTTTACCTGAAGAAATCCTGATCACCGTCATGCGGGGCCATCAGAAATATTTCGCCGTCGAGAATCGTTCGCGAGAGCTCGCCCCGCACTTTCTCGCGGTCATCAACCTCGCGAAGGATGCGAATGGCTTGGTGAGGGCGGGGCACGAGCGCGTGCTCCGCGCCCGGTTCGCGGACGCGCAGTTCTTTTGGGAGTCGGATCAAAAGATAAAGTTGGGCGAGTATCTGCCGAAGCTCGCGGCCGTCACGTATGAGCGCCGCCTCGGAAGTTACGGCGACAAGGTCGAACGCATGCGGACGCTGTCGCGATGGCTTTGTGAGCAGTGGTTTTCCGGTGGTGTGACGCAGGCGGATGTGGCCGGGGCGGATCGCGCCGCAGAGCTTGCCAAGTGCGATTTGGTGACCGAGATGGTTAGGGAATTCCCGGAATTGCAAGGGGCAGTCGGCGGTCTTTACGCGCGAGCGCAAGGCGAGGCGGAAGACATTGCCTGGGCGGTTTACGATCAATACAAACCACTCGGTCTTGATGACCCGCTCCCCCGCAATATCACCGGCTGCGCGGTGGCGCTTGCCGATAAGCTCGACTCTCTAGTGGCTTGCTTTGCCGTTGGCGCCAATCCCACAGGTTCAAGCGATCCTTTCGCTTTGCGCCGCGCCGCGCTCGGAGTGGTCAAAATCATACTCGAGAAGAATTTGCCCCTCTCGATTTCAGCGGCGATTTCCGCGGCGGCTCGGTCGCTCAGAGAATGCCCGCCGAGAATCGAGGCAACGCCGGAAACCGAGCAACAGGTACTCGACTTCCTGCTCGATCGCGCGCGCTACGTCCTGCGGGAGCGTCGTGGGTATTCTTACGACGAGATTAACGCGGCATTCTCGGCCGGCTCGGACGATCTGGGTGATGCCGTCGAGCGCGTAGCCGCGCTTCAGGCGATCCGGCAGACCAAGAACTTTCCGCCGCTGGCCGCCAGCTTCAAGCGCATCCGAAATATTCTGGAGAAGTCCGCGGGAAAAGAAGATCAAGGGCAGGGAACTGTGAAGCAGAACCTGCTTCGAGAAGCAGCGGAGCTTCAGTTGCATTCGGTGGCGCAGCGAATCGGCGCGGAGGTCATGCGCTTAAAGAAAGACAAGAAGTATCGAAAGGCTCTGGAAAAGATTTCAGAGCTGCGCCCGGCGGTGGATTTCTTTTTCGATAAAGTTCATGTAATGGCTGAAGACGAAGCGGTCCGCAGAAATCGAATCGCGCTGCTGGGGACATTGTTAAAGGAGTTCTCGACGATCGCGGATTTCTCTGCTTTGGGGTCGGAAGACTCGAAAGCACCTGCGTGAGGTTTTACATGAATGCCGACGATCGAATGAAGTATTCCTTTATTTGTCGGAGTGCCGACCAAAGGTCGCGACCTTCCAACGAAGAATATAGCTAAGGAGAAACATGAAATACGTTTATTTTTTCGGCGCGGGGAAAGCCGACGGCACAGGAGAGATGAAGGAAGTTCTCGGCGGCAAGGGTGCCGGGCTTGCGGAAATGACGCGCATCGGTTTGCCTGTTCCGCCGGGATTCACGATCACCACGGAGGCATGCGACTACTACCTCAAGCACGACGATAAATTTCCGAAGGAATTGCGCGCCGAAGTTACGAAAAATGTCGCGCGCCTCGAGAAGCTCGCCGGGAAAAAGCTCGGCGATGCGAACAGCCCCCTATTGGTGAGTGTGCGCTCAGGCTCGGCGCGCTCCATGCCCGGAATGATGGAGACGATTCTGAACCTCGGCCTCAACGAACGGTCCGTGGAGGGGCTTGCGAAGGCTACCGGCAACGCCCGATTCGCTTGGGATGCTTATCGACGCTTCGTGCAAATGTATTCGAGTGTTGTAATCGGCCTTCCCAAGGAGGATCTCGAGGCGCGCCTCCGCGGCATGAAGGCGAAAATCGGCGTAAAGGACGACACGCAAGTCAGCGCGGACGGCTGGCGCGACCTAGTTTCCGAATACAAGGCTTACTTCAAGCAAAAGACCGGCAAAGATTTTCCCGAAGATCCTATCGAGCAATTGTGGGGCGCAACGGGCGCGGTGTTCGAGTCCTGGATGGGCGAAAAGGCGGTGACCTACCGGCGCGTCGAGAAAATCACCGGCCTTTTAGGCACCGCAGTCAACGTTGTGCAGATGGTGTTCGGCAACATGGGAGAGGATTCGGGAACAGGAGTGTGCTTCACGCGCGATCCTTCCAGCGGCGAAAAGATTTTCTTCGGCGATTTTCTTCTGAATGCCCAGGGCGAGGACGTGGTCGCCGGAATTCGCACGCCGATGCACTTGAGCGAGATGAAAAGCCTGATGCCGAAGGTGTATGCGCAACTCGAGCGCGTGCGCGAGAAACTCGAAAAGCACTACCGCGATATGCAGGACATGGAATTCACGGTGGAGCGCGGCACGCTTTACATGCTTCAAACTCGCACGGGCAAGCGCTCACCCTCAGCAGCGTTCAGGATTGCGGTCGATATGGTTGGCGAGAAGCTTATTAAAGTTGAAGAAGCACTTGAAAGAATTGCGTCGGAAGATGTGGAGCGTCTTTTCTATCCGGTGATCGATCCGAAGCTCGCTCGCACGGAACTCGCGAGCCGCAAGCTCGCTGAGGGAATTAATGCCGTTCCGGGAGCGGCAGTTGGCAAAGCGGTCTTCACGGCGCACGACGCCGAAGAGTGGGCCGCGCGCGGCGAAAAGGTGATTCTGGTGCGGCAGGAGACCAGCCCAGAGGACGTGGGAGGCATGAATGTGGCCCAGGGAATCCTCACGGCCACGGGTGGCAAGACCAGCCATGCCGCGGTTGTCGCGCGTGGCTGGGGCAAGTGCTGCATTGTGGGCGCGGAAAAGCTCCAGATCAGCGCGAGCGCGAAAACAATGAAGGCCGGCGACAAGACTGTGCATGAGGGCGATTGGATTGCGCTCGATGGCAGCGACGGGTCCGTCTATTCGGGCCAGGTGGAACTGATCCGCCCAGAGCCGCCCAAGGCCTACGAAACCCTGCTGAAATGGGCCGATAGAACGCGAAAGCTCGGCGTGCGCACCAATGCTGATACCCCTCGCGATGCCCGCGTAGCGCGAGAAATGGGCGCTGAGGGCATCGGCCTGTGCCGCACCGAGCACATGTTCTTCCAGGACTTCGAGCATCCCGAGAAAAGTATTGAGCGCCAGGACGCGATTCAGGAAATGATTCTCGCGGACACCTCCGAGGCCCGGCGCAAATCTCTCGACAAGCTCCTACCGTTCCAGCGCCACGACTTCATCGGAATTTTCGAGGCCATGAACGGCTTTCCGGTGACCATTCGGATGATCGATCCGCCGCTGCACGAGTTCGTGCCGCACGATCGTGCCAAGCAGGAAGAGCTGGCCAAGAAAATCGGCATCTCGGCCGAGGCCGTGGCCCGCCGTGTGGAGCAACTTCACGAGGCGAACCCCATGCTGGGGCATCGCGGGTGCCGGCTCTCGATCACCTATCCGGAAATTCTGGAGATGCAAGTTCGCGCAATCATCGAAGCGGCCATCGACTGCCAAAAGAGAAAGTTTAAAGTATTGCCTGAGATCATGCATCCGCTCACCATGGAGAAAAGAGAGCTGCAAATCTTGGTCGACGCAACGCGACGCGTTGCGGAGGAGATCATTTCAAAATCAAAAGTAAAGCTTGAATATCTGGTGGGGACCATGATCGAGCTTCCTCGCGCCGCGCTTCTCGCCGACCAGATCGCCGAAGTGGCTGAGTTCTTCTCGTTTGGCACAAACGATCTCACGCAAACGACTATGGGGCTCTCCCGCGATGATGCCGGCCGGTTTTTGCCGGTATATGTGGATCAGGCCAAGGCTGCGATCTTCAAGGACGACCCGTTTCAGACGCTGGACGTGGATGGCGTGGGCATGCTGATCAAGTGGGCGATCGAGCGAGGGCGCAAGACACGTCCGAAGCTAAAGATCGGGATATGTGGAGAGCATGGGGGCGACGCGCCCAGCGTGAAATTCTGCCACCGCGTGGGGATGAACTACGTGAGCGCCTCGCCCTTCCGTGTGCCGATTGCGCGGCTGGCGGCGGCGCAGGCCGTGATCGAAGAGAAGAAACGCCGCAATTGAAGAATCAAGGTGCAAGTGACCTCAAGATAGCGCCGGTTATCGTGGCGCAATCCGCGCTTCTGCTCCGCGTGCGACGGGAACTTCGGCGCCTGGCCGATCCCCGCAAGGCGCCAGCAATGCAGGCCTACATGAAATCCGACATGCGCTATCACGGCGTGCCGACCCCACTGCAGCGACGATGTTATGAAGGCTTGTTTGGTGAAGTGGATCTAAGCACGAGCACAGCGTGGAGCGAAACAGTATTGGCGCTCTGGCGCGGTGCTAAATATCGCGAGGAACGCTACGCGGCAATCGCACTGAGCGGAGTAAAGCGCGCGGCGGAATTTCAGACGCCGTCGGCGATGCCGCTGTACGAGGAAATGATTGTGACCGGCGCGTGGTGGGATTACGTGGACGAGATCGCGGCGAATCGCGTGGGACCCATCTTGCGCGGCTATCCGTCGCTGATGAAAAAGAAAATGCTGGCCTGGAGCAAATCGGAAAACATCTGGAAGCGCCGGACGTCCATTTTGTGCCAACTGCGGTTCAAGCAGGATACCGATCTCGATCTGCTATACGCCTGCATCGAGCCGTCGCTCGATTCGAAGGAACTTTTTCTGCGCAAGGCCATTGGATGGGCGCTGCGCCAATATGCGTGGACCGATCCGCGTGAAATCCGGCGCTATGTGCGCGAGCAGAAAGACCGGCTCAGCGCGCTCAGCCAGCGCGAGGCGCTCAAGAATATCCGCAAATAGGCCTTATTTCCGCTGCATTTTTAGTGCGAGACGTCGCTGAAGGAGATGGCGACGGGCGCTTTGTCCGCTTCGGCGACTTGAAACATTTGCCGGGGATGCAGATTCATCGAGCCGGCCAGGATGGCGTCGGGCATTTCCTGGATGCGAATGTTGAAGGTGTTCACTGAATCGTTGTAGAACTCGCGGCGGTCGGCGATCTCGCTTTCCAGTTCCGTGATGCGGCTCTGGAGATGCGTGAAGTTGGCGTTTGCTTTCAAGTCGGGATAATTTTCCGCCGTGGCGATCAAGCGGCCGAGGGCGGCCGTCATATCCGTGCTGGCCTGCACTTTTTGATCAACCGTGGCGGCCTGGGCATAGGCGTTGCGAGCCTGCGTGACGCGCTGGAGCGTTTCTCCCTCGTATTTCATGTAGCCCTTGCAAACTTCGATCAGACCCGGAAGCTCGTCGTGCCGCTGCTTGAGCAGCACGTCGATGTTGGCCCAGGCTTTGTCGACGTTATTTTTAACGGCGATCAATCCGTTGTACAGCGTGACGATATAGGCCACTGCGCCGCCGATTACGAACAAAAGCACAATCCACGGAATCAAGCTCATAAGATCTCCTTGGTGCTTCGTAAGATCACGTCCATCCCAGGCTCAGAATCAAAAGATAGATACAAGTCAGCGTCAACGCAGGGCCGCCCCAGATGCACAGCGCCGATTTCCAGGCCAGCGACTGCACCACTTCGCGCTGGCTGTGCCAGGAAATCATGAAAAATTCGTGATTCGTTCCCTTGCCGATGGCGACGGGCGGATGCATGTTAAGTCCAAACGCCGCCGCTTGTGGATCGGGGTCTCTTTCCGGCGGCGAGGTTTTGGTTTCGACAGTTGCGAACGCGGAAGCCGTTTGCGGTGCGCTCGTCGCAACGGGGGCAGCCGTTTCCCGGCTGGAGGAGCCGGCCATCGCGTGCACGGCCTCCTCTTCCAGCGAGACCGACGACCAACTGCTTGCAGGGGGCGGGCCGGGTTCAGTTACTTCCGCGGCGTTCATGTTCATGTCTAGCGGCACCGTCAATCCCGGAGCCCAACCCAAGGCGCGGAACATGCTGCTTCCAGTGGGCCCGAAGAAGTTCAGGCGAGACTTAAATGACCAGCCCCGTGCGGCGACATGCGGTCTAGGAGTCCAGCGCGACGCGGCCGCGTTTTGGCCGAGCGTCCCCAAGACGAATAGAGGATCCCCCGGCTTGATGCAATATTCTTCCAGGCGAGTTTTTTCGGAGCCGGTGAGGCCGTAGCGCAGCAGGAAGGCGTTGGCATTTTCGGGCATCATATTGCCGGAACCGAAGAAGGAGCCGCCCAGTTCGTCCTTAAAATTGCGGTGAATATCCAGTTCGGCGCCCTGCGGATCCACGAGAGCGTCTCCCGTGGCGTCCTCGATGAAAAATGGAACGTAGAGGCTTTCGTCGGCTACTTTTTTCCACTGGCGATTCCTTCCGGACTGCCTCAATTGCCAAGCCATGGCGCGATAGTAATAACATGCCTCGCCGGTGATTCCCGCCGGCACGGTCTGCGGACCCTTGGCCGTCCCGCTGATTTCCACCAAGCCAATCGAGGCGCTTCGGATTTTAGAAGAGGGCGTGTTCATGATTAAACGCTTGCAGCGAAGCATGCTGAAGCCGCGCAGGAAGAGAAAAATGCCGGCAACCGCGCCGATAGCGGCCCAGAATTGGAGCTTTACCGCGTCTGTCTGTTGGCTGTAAATGAGCAGCACTGTGCCAAAGGCGGACAGCATGTCGATCACACCCCAGAAAGATGAACAGCCCTGGGGAATATTCTAGGCGAAGGTTCGCGCAACCCGCGCGAAGTTTCAAGACAAGGTTGTCAATCGCTTACCTCGAGGAATCCCGCGAATTCACAATTATGCAGATGCTGCCGTCAGGTGGGCATCCGCAGGAAGAAGTACACCGCCACAAAACCGAATATGGCGTCGGGTCCCCAGCCTGCGAGAACCGGGGGCAGTTGGCCGACCGAGCCCATCGCCTCCATCAGCGCCGCGGTGGCCCAATAAACCACGCCAATGCCAACGGCAACCGCAAGCCCGCCAACGGCGCCACGCGTCCCAACAAGAAACGCGAACGGCGCGGCCAGAGAAATAATGATCGCGGCAATCAATGGGAACGCGAATTTCTTTTCCCATTGCACGGAGAGGCGCGCGGTGTCGAAACCAGCCTGGCGCAGGCTGGCGATGTACGCGCTCAGTTGCCTCCAGTTCATCTGGGAATACTGGCGCACTTCCCGGCGAAAATATCCGGGCGGCTCGGTCAGCTCGGGAAGGGAAGTCGCCGTGAACGGCTTATACTCGGCGACACGGCCGTTGGCACCGAAATCGCGAACCCATCCTCCGGTCAATACCCAGATCTTTTCGGCCGGCTCCCAGCTGGCCCGCGTTGCGAACACGCGCCGGCGCACCTGAAAGGTGGCGGGGTTAAGCTCGAATACGTTCAGGCCCCCGAAAAGCTGCTGGTCGGGATCAAAAAATTCGTAGTTAAAGATTTTGGAGTTCTCGCCGAAGATCCATTGCTGCGCGGGCTCGAAATATGTTTGCGCCGGACGCCCCTTGATCCGATTCCGCAGCGCGTCCTGCCGTTGATTAGCGTACGGCAAATATGTTTCGTCCAACACAAACATGCCGCCCGATACCAGACATCCCGCAAGGATTAGCGGCAAAACTAACCGGTACATGCTGATTCCGCTGGCCTTCAAAGCGATCACCTCGTTGTTCTTGGCCAGTATCGCGAGAGTCACCAAAGTTGCAACCAGCGTCGCCAGCGGCGCTAGTTGATACACCATCGACGGCACAAGGTAGCGGAAATAGTTCACCACCGTCAAAATGCCGATATGGTTCCGCGCGATATCGGCAAGCAGGTCGAATAGCGTGAACGCATCGAAGATCAGCACAAATCCCGCGAGCAGCACGACGAAGTAGTAGAGAAACTGCTGCAGCAGGTAGATGTCGATCAGCATCGGGAAACCCATCGTGCGATTCGCTCTCAGCGTCTGCCCAATCAGGCCCCGGCGAGACTCTGAAAAACTGATCGGCCCATTCGATCCCGCCGGCAGCGGTACCGCCTGCCTGCGCACTTTCAACCGTGTTTTTCCGCGCGCCCAAAGCGATTCAATCCACGTGATCGCGCGATTCGGCCGCCGGATATTTTCCGTGCGCCACAACAAAATCACGCCGAGCACGGTTGCCGCGATATTCGCCGCCCACACGCCCCACCCTGGAGAAATGCGCCCTTGGACGGCCATGTGGTCGCCCGATACAAATAGAAAGTAGTATCCGCCGATCAGTATGAGCGTGAGAATCAGCCCCGCCGCGCGCCCGCCGCGCCGCGGCCGCACCCCCATCGGCACGCCCAGCAGCACAAATACCAGGCACGCCGCAGGGAACGCGATGCGCCGTTGAAATTCCACGCGCGCCGCCCTCCAATTCGGTCCGTCATCGAGCACTAATGAGGCAGTCGGCTGCTCGACCATCGGAAGCGCGCCGCGTTTCTGCGGTAGCGCCCCCGTCGAAAGATCCACCGGAATGTCCGTCGCTTCGAACGTGGTCACGTTGTATTGATCGGGATGGCTGGGATCGAACTCATGCATGCTCCCCCTGCCCAATCGCAGTTCTATTTGTCCGCGCCCTGATCCGAGGATGATCTGCGCGTTCTCCGCTATCGTGATTGAGGACTCGTTCGCGTGTTTCGCAGCCTGCGGCACGATCTCCGCCGCGGCTCCGCCGGTGGAAGCCAGAAAAACTCCACGCCACCGCAGCGCCGCGGATTCCACATCTTGCACGTATAATACGAGGTGCGGAAAGCGCTCATCGAACACGCGCGGCTGCACGCTGTACGGCGCTTGCGATGAAAGCAGCCGGACTTCCAAGCGGCCGATCGTGCGCAGCGCAATCGGACTAAGCCAAAATGTGGTGAGCAACGTGAGCATGGCGCCCAGAGAAGCGATCGCCCCGATGGGAAGAAGCAACCGCCGCAGGCTGACCCCTGAAGCGTGCAGCGCGACAATCTCGCTGTCGGCGGAAAGCCGTCCCAGGCCGATCAGGACGCCCACCAGAACGGCCATCGGAAGCGTAAAACCAAGAACCGGTGGCAGCGTGCACACGATCAGCAGCAGCACCGTTGCGAAGCTCTCCGTGTGCCGCACCACCAGCTCCATCAATCGCGTGAGCTGCGGCACAAAAAATATGAACGTGAAGACCGAGAGGCCTAGCGTTGCGTGAGAGACTACTTCGCGAGCTATATATCGATCAAGCAGGCGCATAGGAGCGCGAAAGGCATTCTAGCATTCGGAGCCGCTGATTGAGCCGTGTAAACCTGGCTGTTCTCTGGCACATGCACCAGCCCCAGTATCGAGACCCCGCCACGGGCCGATACCTCTTGCCTTGGACCCGTCTCCACGCCCTCAAGGACTATTGGGGAATGGTGAAAATCCTCGAGGAATTTCCCGGCGTCCACGTAACCTTCAACGTCGTACCGCTTCTGGCGGAGCAGATCGAGGAGTACGTCGCCGGCCGCTTCCAAGAGCCTTGGTTCGATATCGCCTTCGCCCATGCCGGCAGCCTCCAACCGGAGCAAAAGCGCGAAGCCCTCGAGCGCGCATTCCAGGTTAACGAAAATTTCATCAATCGCTGGCCTCGCTTTGCCGAGCTTGCGTCCCAGTTGCGCTCTGGCGGGGCGGAAGCATCCGTCGCCCACTGGGTTCTCCGCGACTGGCGCGATTTGCAGCTCCTCTCGCAGCTCGCGTGGATGGACGAGGAATATCTCGCCAAAGATCCCGTCGTCCATGCTCTTTCCGAGAAGGGCAAAAATTTCTCGGAGGAAGATAAAGCCGCTCTGCTGGAAAAGCAGCAGGAACTGCTCGCCGCGGTTCTCCTGGAATATCGGCGAGCGGCCGCGCGCGGCCAGATTGAAATTTCCACCACGCCTTACTATCACCCCATCCTGCCCCTTTTGTGCGATACGGACATCGCGCGCGTATCCAATCCGCACACGCCCCTGCCTCATCCGGCCTTTCGCTATCCCGAGGATGCCCGCGAACAACTCGTGCGCGCCCGAAAGTTCCACGAGCGCGTTTTCGGTAAGCCTCCCGTGGGGCTCTGGCCCTCGGAGGGCTCGGTCTCCGATCAGGCGCTCGAAATTGCGATGGACCTCGGCTTCAAATGGTTTGCCACCGATGAAGGAGTCCTCGGGCGCACGCGCAACAAGGGATTCTGGCGCGACGCCTCCGGCTACCCTGAAAACGGCCCCGACTTGTACACGCCGTGGCGGCTCGAACGGGGAGGGAAGCACCTCACCGGGTTTTTTCGTGATCACTACCTGTCGGACCTCGTCGGCTTCGTCTACAGCCGCATGGGAGCTGAATCGGCGGCTGAAGATTTCCACCGCCGCATCCGCGCCATCGGCGATCGCGAACCCCAAGGACGCACCGCCACCGTCAGCGTTATCCTCGACGGCGAAAATGCCTGGGAATATTACCCCGGCAACGGCCGCGAATTTCTGCGCCGCTTCTACCAACGCATTGAAGCCGACCCTGAGATCCAGGTGCTCACCATGAGCGAGGCCATCGAAGCCGCCTCCGATCCTCCGCGTTTACAGGAAATTTTCCCCGCCTCCTGGATCGGCGCGAATTTCGACGTCTGGATCGGCCACTCAGAGGACGTGCGCGCGTGGGACCTGCTCCGCGATGCCCGCGAAGCCTATGAACGCGCCAAAGCTAGGCATGCGCGGGACCGCTCTGCCGCTGCCAGCGATTGGGCGGCGAAAGGCGCGCGCGCTTATGAGTCCGTGCTCGCCGCCGAAGGCAGCGATTGGTGCTGGTGGTACGGCCCCGAACACAGCTCTGCGAACGACCCGGAATTTGACATCCTCTACCGCAAGCATCTAACCGAAATCTATAACGCGCTCGGCGAGCCTGCTCCGGACGCGCTCGTGCACCCCATCAAGCGCGCTGCCGAACGCGGCCGCTCGGAAGTCCCTACCGCCTATCTTGACGTGAAACTCGATGGCCGCGAGAGCAGCTACTTCGAATGGCTGGGCGCCGGCTCGTACGCCACCGATCATCGCAGCAGCACCATGCACGGTCGCCAGTACGTGCTGGGGAACGTCTACTACGGATTCGGCCCTTCGAATTTCTGGCTCCGTGTGGACCCGATTCCCGAAGCGATCTCGCAGATGGCGGACTTTCAATTGCGCATCACCGTCTGGGACTCGCGCGAGACGCGCATCACGCTGGGTGTCGAAAATGGGCGCCTGGCGGCAGGCTCCGTCCTCGAACAGGGCGGCGCATGCTTGCTGCATCCCGAAACGGTGATGTCCGCCGCGTACGAAAAAATCCTGGAGCTGAGCCTCGCCCGCGAACTCTTCGACCTTCGCGGCCGCCGCGAATTGCTGGTAACCGTCGCCCTGTGGAAAGCTGGTCTCCCGGTCGACGTCCTCCCCGCCGAAGGCGTCCTCCAAGTCCCCCTCGGCGAAGAAAACTTCGCCTGGCCACCGGCCTGACTCTGCCTTTGCATTTGTTGCCGTCCAGTTTGCCGGAGGGCGGATGCTATCTTAGTGTACTTTCACAGGCGGCGGTTCTAAAGCTTCAGACACGAAGGTGCCAACAGTTGTGACGGGAGACGACCGTGGACTCAACTTCAGGTAGTTCAGTCAACCGATTGAAGGCGTGGGTTTTCATCATCCAGGACTATGCACTGCTGGCCCTTCACTCGGTCCAAAACAGCTTTGCCGACAAACGTTCCTTCGTCGAATTGGTCGAACAGATGGACGTGATCGGCGTGGGCTCATTAAAAATCATAGTCGTTGCGCTCATTTGTGTCGGCGGCTCAATTGTCCTAAACGCAGCGTCGCAGTTTAGCCGTTTCGGCGAAACCTCTTTAACGGCTGACGCGGTTTCGCTGGGGCTCCTCCGCGAGCTTGGTCCAGTGTTCACGGCGCTTCTGGTCGCGGGACGAAACGCCACGACGATGGCCTCCGAGTTGGGCTCAATGGTGATTACTGAACAGGTGGACGCGATCCGCGTGTTTGGCATGGACCCAATTCGCCGGCTGATGACGCCCCGTGTGTTTGCCATGGTGTTAGTCCTGCCGTTACTTGTCGTAGTGGGGGATTGCGCGGGACTTTTCGGCGGTTTCTTGGTCGCAAATATTACACTGCACATTGGCGCTCAAACGTTCTGGACGCGCGCCATCAAAGCGCTCGCTTTCGGCGATTTGTTCATAACCGTTGTGAAACCTATTGTTTTCGGATTCATCATTGCGACAATCGGTTGTTATCAGGGGTTCCGCGTGAAAGGCGGGGCAGCAGGCGTCGGTCGCGCTACGATTACCGCATTCGTTGAGGGCTCCCTGACCGTCCTCGTCGCGAATTTGTTCCTCACCCGGCTTCTACTTTACACATTCCATTTGCTATGACCTGCCAGGGTGCTCCCTGCGTGTGCTGTCTAGGGGCGCGATATCCGCCGCGCCGGATGCCCGGCGAACCCGCTTGGCTACTTGTCTGCCATCCGCCTCGCAAACGCAGGCCATCGAATCGTGCGTTCTTAGACTCAAACGTAGCGCCGGGTTCTTCAGCCCGGCATCCTTCTTTGTCGTGTCGTACCCTGGTTTCGCCGTTGCCTCGGTAGCGGCCTCTTGATTTACAGGTCCGGCTTCGCTCACCGATATTCACACGCATGTAATTGATCTGCGGTATAGTCAGCCATCCGCAGTAAGGAAGGTGCCGCATGTCCGTCGAAGAGAACATTGTCCTGATGCGCCGCTGGTTCAAGGAAGTCTGGAACGAAGGACGCGTTCAAACCATCTACGACCTGATGGACGAAAATGCCATCGCCACTGGCCAGGACCAGCCGGGCGTCGTACTTCACGGTCCTGCGGACTTCGTCGCACTCTTCAATCGCATTCGGGGTGCGTTCCCGGACATAAGGATCACCCTCGAGGACGCTTTCGGCGCGGACAACAAAGTCGTCGTCCGCTGGTCCGCCGTCATGACTCACACCGGCGACCACCTCGGCATCCCAGCCACCAACAAGCAGGTCCGCATCACCGGCATCACCATCGCGCGCATCGCAAAAGGCAAAATCATCGAAGGTTGGGACAATTGGGACCAGCTCGCCTTGATGCAGCAGCTCTCAACCGCCGCGAGCACAGCCGCAGCCAGCCACTAGCCCCGCTCACTGTTAAGAGCCGATCGAATCAACGCATTGCTGTAGCGCCGGTCGCTCGCCATCTTGCCGGCGTCCTTGCCTTTCCTGGGCACGCCAATCTCCCGATTGGCGCCTTGGATTCTTCATGTAGCTTACCCCGCCTTCACGGGGTGAGGGTTTTCGGCCCCCTCGCCGCGTAGGGGCGCCGCACCCTTCCGAAAAAATCGGGAAGAGTGCGGCGTTTGTTCCTTCGACTCGGCTCGGAGCGCGTTGCGTATTTACTTGGCGGGGATGTAGCTCAAATCCTGTCTGAATTTGACGATCTCGCTGTATTCGCTCTCGATCGAGTTGTTCAGCGCTGCCATTGTAGAGGCCGCACCGTCTGGACCATACTCGTCCGCGAGTACTTGCTCCATGGGCTTCTCGTTCGGGTTCGCCTCGAAGTCCGCCCAATGAGGACGCGCCAGGCTGACTACGTACGTTCCGGTGAAGCCGCCGTTCGCCAGTTGGTAAATCTCAACGACGGTTGGTGAATTTGCCTTGCGCTCAGCGGCGGATATCCTGGCGATGGCGCTCGTGAAATCCGCCGTTCTGCCAGGCTTGACGCGGATGGTGAGCAGCTCCTGGAATTGGGGCGGCAAAGGGGAATTGTCTCTGCCAAACTTCGGTAGAAGCTCGTAGTAGCTATCCTGAATGGATGTGACGTAGGGACCGACGGCCTTGTCATATTCCGCCTGATCGGCAGCGTCGGTTACGGGCGGGTGATCCAGATCGGCCCAATGCAAGCCTGCGCGCACCACGATGTACGTTCCCGTCCTTTCTCCGCTCATGGTTTCGAAGACCATCAGCGCGCCAGGATCGTTTTGTTGTTTGTGCCAATCCGCCTTCTGCTTTCGGCCTTGTTCGTATTGTTGAGTCATTCCGGATTTCGGCGTTTGAAATTCGGCCGACAGGAGATTGCCCGGGGTGCCTTGCGCAGCGGCGCAAAAAGCCGCCAGGAACACCATGGCTAGAGACACGGGTGCGTACTTCAACATTCTCATTTTTCCTCCACAGATTTTTGAACTGGAATCTTCGGTTGGCCTTTAGACTCGTACACTATACATCGAAAGCCCCGCGAGCGGGCGAATCCTTCCGCATCGCCCTCTGGACGATGCGCCCCGCGCAGCGCCGGGCCGCTGTTCTCGTAGGGGCACAGCACCGGGGCCCACAGCATGCCGCGTTCGCGTGCTGGGGGTAGCATGCCGTGCCCAGCGCACATGCTTGGCTACTTGCGCACCATCCGCCTCGCAAACGGGGGCCATCGAATCGTGCGTTCTTAGACTTAAGCGTAGCGCCGGGTTCTTCAGCCCGGCATCTTTCTTTGCTGCGTCGTACCACTGGCCTCGCCGTCCGCCTTCGTAGCGGCCGCCTTTCACGCCTTTTTCCGCGGTAGGGAAGGCAGGCGTACCCCGCTCCTGTTATTTCTAACGGTGGAAGCGCGGGCCTTTCAGGCCCGCGAAATAGCGCGCAATCTAGATCATGGCTTCAGCCATGGTGGGCGCCGGACGCCTCGGAACCTCGCATCAACCTGGGAACGCCAATCTGCCGACTGGCGCCTCCGTCTTCGTAGCTGCCGCCTTTGCGTCCGGGCGCTTTCTGCCAGGACGGCGGGCGTATCCGGCCTGCTGTCGCCGTCTTTGGCGTTCAGTGGGTCGCAGCTTCCAGTTCATCCACCCTGCTTGCCCTGTTTACCCTGAGCGATGTGGCGGAGGGACGCAGGAAGGAGCGAAGCGAATGGGCTCCGACAAAAAGGACCGGCCCGCGCCTCTTACCGCTCGGCGGCTTTCTCGCCGAAGGGGTCCTCCAAGTCCTCCTCGGCGAAGAAAACTTCGCCTGGCCCAAACGTAGCCTGTTCTTTAACCGGGCAAGGGATGGCGACGATGTCTATCTGCATTTGAATCTGGCTGTCGATGTCTGAAATGTACTGCTCGACGAAGTGTTCTTTGGGAGCAAACTCCTTGTCCGAGCATGATCGATCCCACTATTCACTTCTTTGAAAAACGAACGAAACTAGTTATTGCCGATCCTCCGGAACGGAAAAGATGGTCTGCCATTGGTCTTCGACGCTTAAAAAGGGAATCAAAACTGAGCCAAGCGCCAGTTTCTAGCGCCTTAAAGGGCAAAGGGGTACGCCTTCGGACTCTGTCATTGATTCGACAAGACGCAGCTAGGCTCTCAACGTCGCTGGCCGGTCAAATCTTGGTCTAGTACCTCACTTGTCCGGTAAGCCGGGTGGATTCAATGGGTCAACGCAACACTAGCTCGAAGGCTATGTGCAACAGTTTGAAAGGCTGAATTGGTTCGCGAGTGTTAATTCAAAGAAGCAACTGCCCTGTTTAAGTCTAAATAGAATCGAGACCTAGAGATCGGTCCTCTTTGAAAAGCCTGCAGAAGCAATCAACTAGACGGGTGTTGCATCGACCGGTTGAGCTCACACGACTAACCAGGAGCTGATGCAATATTTGCAAGCCAGCAATAGTTGCACTATCCTCGACACCAAATCCCAAGGAGCAGGCGAGACCATGACCCCACTCCGGAAGCTGCTATCGGGCGTCGTTCTGTCTATAGCATTCCTCACGTACTTTTTGGGCCCGGCGTTCGGAACGCCCTGGCGGATCAGCCGATACATTCTTGTTACGATCCTTGTCCTCTGTGCGTCGCTATCAGCGTGGATTATCGGTTTCCTGATGCGGCGCAAAATCAGAAGGGATCTAGGAAGAGGAGCAACCGAAGCCGATCTCACTTCGATTGACACTTGGATCAAAGTGGACGAAACAGAAGAGAAGAAGCCGTTGTAGTGCTTTTCTCATGTAAGGATCGTTCCTTTAACCTCTCATGTCGGGGCGTTTAAGCGACGGATGCCGCTTGCAAATTGGCTCGATGATTCTTTCGAAGTTCTCGAACATAAGGTGACCAACAGCTCTTTTGAAGGCGTTTAATTCCTCCGGCGAAGTTAGCTTCTCAATCGCTACGATGGATTCATCCATTTGATCGTTAAGACCGAGGAACACTTGAAACTCGGAGACAGCCTCCGGGAATCAATCGATCGGGGTCTGTCGGAATCTCGATTCGGAGTTGTGATTCTCAGCAAGCACTTTTTCTCGAAGCATTGGCCCAATAAAGAATTAAATGCTCTGGCAGCAATTGAGGTTGGCGGAGAAAAAGTGATTCTTCCTATATGGCACGGCGTCGAATACACCGACGTAGTCAAGTTTTCGCCGTTGCTTGCTGATCGAAAGGCCATCAGCACGAAAGAGGGTCTTGACCGGGTTGTGGCTGCAATCGAGGAGGTGATCCGGCCTCCTCAGTCTGTAGACTTACACGAGCAATTGCGTGCGGCAGAGCAAGATCTCCAGGAATACCGCTGCTCACACTGCGGTTCTCCTCTCGTTCAGCGATCCACGGTTGCGTTGAGCGAAGACGATGACGGATCGCTAGAAGCATTCGAATGCGGGTATTCCCACATCGACGGCCACATGCAACGCCCATGTCCCACAGACCCGAATTTTCCACGACTGGAAGACTATGACTTTGTTTATCGGGAGCTCACCAGCGATCCGATGTGGAAGGTGGAATGCTTCGCCAAGGCGAAAACTAAGGAAGCCGAGAAGTTACTTCTGAGTCGGGCTTTCGGTCGTACCAAAGAGGAAGCACACTTAAATATCGTGGACCAGTACAACATGAACGCCAGGCCGTGGAAGAAACGGTGAACTGCGATCCTTCGCGGTTCCGGGGGCGACGCTAGCTAGATTGATCGGGGTGGTCCCTTTTTCCCGTGCCTATCCGCCATCCCCTTGTTCTTTAACTCCGCGTCTCGAAGCATTTAGACTGGCTGCTCGCCTCCCGCAAAGTCCACAGGAACTCCTCCTTTTTTCTCCGGCCCAGCCTGCCAACCTATGGTAGGAGCCTCAGGCTCCGACGAAACGAAAGGAGCTGCACAAATGATGAAGTTCGCACGACACAGACCAGCTTGGCTCTATAGACCACCACCAACCGGCAACCAGATCGACGATTTTCCACTGGTACCGGAGGCTCACACATGGGTCCGGCCTCCCGTGCCACCAGCGCCTATCGACCCCGCTTACCTCAATCCTCCCTCGGTGCCCCAACAGCAATGCCAGCCGCAACAAGTCACGCGAGTGGAGCTGGTTCGAGTATACGATCCGCCTCCTGGCCCGGTCGGGGCCCAGCCCCCAGCTGAGCCAACGCCGCAGCCGGCAGCAGCCATCGCCGAGCCAGCCCCGCCGCCCGTCCCCTCCGATCCTGCGCCCAAGCCCAAGAAAAAATATAAGAAGCGCCCGCGCCGCAAGCCCGCCCTAACTCCAGAAGAGGAATTCACGCTCGTTCAAAAGGGTGCTCTCACTCCAATTGGTCACCACGAACGCCTCTGCTTGGTCTGCAGGAATCCTTTCCGCGAGAATATCGAGGAAGAGTTCATTCACTGGCACAACGTCCACGATATCGCCGAGCACTATCGCACCGACGCGCGCGCCATCTACCGCCACGCGAGGGCCGTCAACCTCTACGACAAGCGCGACCGCAACCTCCGCTCCGCCCTTGGACACATCATCCACCGCGCCCAGAACGTACGTATAACTGCCGACTCCGTCATCCGCGCCGTCCACCACTTCGCCCGTATCAATCGCGACGGCCACTGGGTCGAGCCGCCCACCCACATCATCGTCTCCTCGGGCTCAAGGGTCCCGGCGCCGCCTTCGGACCCGCCCCCGGCCGACGCCATCGACGTCGCGCCTCCGGGCGACGAATTGCCAGCCCTGCTCGACACAGAGGGCGAGTAGAACATGATCCAAATGATTGAAAACAAACGCCCGAGCGCATCTCTACCCGTCACAAACGCGAGAGGGTGCAAAAGCGGGCGCGTGCCTTCGGCTCACGCCCGTCATGCGCCCCTCCGTGCGAACAATATCTTGAAACTCGCGGGCGTCTTCGCTAGGTTGGTTCCGTGACCATCGAGGAAAGATACGACGTGATCTGCATCGGGGCCGGCCCCACCGGCCTCGCCTGCGCCATCGAGGCCGAACGCAACGGCATGCGCCCCCTCGTAATCGACAAGGGTGCCCTCTGCAACTCGCTTCTCAACTATCCGGTCAACATGAATTTCTTCACCACGCCCGAGCGCATGGAAATCGGCGACATCCCGATGACCATCTCCGGCGGCAAGCCAACTCGCGTCGAGGCGCTGAAATATTACCGCCGCACCGTCGAGCACTATGCCATCCAAACGCGCCTCTACGAAAAGGTCTTGCGCATCACCGGCTCTGACGGTGACTTCGTCGTTCAGACGCAAACGGAACTCGGCGCCCGCAACCTGTACCACGGAGCGAAAATTATTATCGCCACCGGATACTACGATCTTCCGAATCATCTGAACGTTCCCGGCGAAGATCTGCCGCACGTCTCGCACTATTTCAAGGAGGCTCATCCGTACTGGAATCAGGAAGTGGTCGTCATCGGCGCCAAGAATTCCGCCGCCGAAGTGGCCCTCGAACTCTTCCGGAGCGGTGCCAAGGTCACAGTGGTGCACCGCGGCCCCGAACTCGGAAAGACCCTGAAATACTGGGTGAAACCCGACATGGAAAATCGCATACGCGCCGGCGAGATCAAGACCCTGTTCTCCACGCACGTCACGCGCATCGAGCCGGGAAAAGTGTGGGTGAAGAATTCAGGACCGGAACATTCCATTCCCGCCGTCCAAGTTTTCGCGATGACCGGCTACCACCCGGATTTCGATTTCCTCAAGCACCAGGGCATTGAGTTGGACCCCCAAATCCTCTGTCCCAAATGCGATCCCGATACCTTGGAGACCAATGTCCCCGGCATCTACGTCGCCGGAGTCGTCGTGGGCGGCAAAAAGACGTCGGATATTTTCATCGAGAACGGCCGCTTCCACGGCCGCCAAATCATTGCCGCGATCGCGGGCCGGGGCAAAATCGACGAGCCTGCTCCCGTCGCTCCCCCCGGCGAATGATCACAATTTGCCCGCTTCCCGCAACTTTGCTAAAGTGAGGTCCGATGCCGTCAATCGTAAGAGAAGTCGGCGAGACATTTGTGACGCTCTTCAAAGGCTTCAGCGTCACCCTGAGGACCATGTTCGGGAAGACAACCACGGAGAGCTTCCCCGACGTCCCGCCCAGCGTCCAAGGGCGCTATCGCGGAATCCACGTCCTTCAACGCGACGAAAACGGATTGGAAAAATGCGTAGCCTGCTTTCTCTGCTCCGCCGCGTGCCCCGCGAATTGTATCTATATCGAGGCCGCGGAAAATACCGAATCCAAGCGCATCTCCGCTGGCGAGCGCTACGCATCTGTCTACAATATTGATTATTCGCGCTGCATCTTTTGCGGCTACTGCGTCGAGGCGTGCCCGACCGACGCGATTACCCATGGGCATTCCATCGAACTCGCCCCATACGACATCAACGCGCTGATCTACCGTAAGGAACAACTCCTCGAACCGTGGCCACCGCGTAATCCCTCCTCGTAACAGTGTCGCGGCACTTCGGTCGTCGAGCGCGCCAAACTGCACCGCCGCGCGACTAGCTTCAACCATCTGCAACAGTCACGCGTCAGTCAATCGTCGTTGGTGAAGTGGTCGGCGTCCCTGTCGGTGGATGGAACGCAATCCCAGCGCCGCCCACCGCGCGCAACGCGCGTGCCCGCTCCAGATTTTTCCCCTCCTCTCCATCGTGTTGCCGCTAATTCTTACTTTATGTTGATTCGGTGTCAGGCGAAATGGAGGAGGTGGCCGCGTGGCTTTTTCAAGTGCGAATGTGTGCCCTCGAAGTTGGCGGTCGCACGCGAAACTCAGATTGTTGAAATTGATGCGCGGGCAGACTCATCTCGCAGCATTTCGGATCTCGCGACAGACTAACTTTCGTTGCCGCTCTCATCCGGTTTCAGCGCGGAATCTCGACGTATGTGTTGCCGCGCGCAGATTGGAGCGCATTCGCAACGCAACGGGCGCGCTTGCTTTGCGAGCCCCTCTCTGCAGCCGGAATTTGTTGACCAGTCAGATTGGCAGGGCAAAAAGTCAGCGAACAGGCTCATTCAAGCCGCTGTTTATCGATTCACAAGATCGCAGCGCGCGAGTCACGCGAAATTCGCGAGGCGCGAGTCGCCCCTCAAGGCTTCGTGAAAAAGGGGCCCGGCTATTGAGAATGGGCAATCAATTGAGAACGGCGTTGAAAAGTCGGTGTCCGATCGTCGCGTGTCGAAAACCGAGGTGACGGCACTGAAAAAAACGTACGGATCTCACATCCTCGGAGAGCTGGCGCAACTCGCGTCACGCAAACAACGTGCGGCGGGGTTGCCTTGCGACCCGAGCGTACCGGCCCGCGGCGGCAGCGGTGGGTCAAGGTATGGATGTTCGGGCGAGAGCGCGGGCGCCACTAGCAATGTCCCGCAGCCGCCGGCATCGCCAGTTCCAACGCCGAAATCGCGATCGCTCGAAGAGGATGCGGGCGACGTATCGACTCAGGCGGCGCGTTCGTCGATGGAAATATTCGGACTTCAGCGCGGCCACGCCTCGCGTTCCGACCCAACCGATCGGTTGCACGATCGACTGAGCGCGACCTCTCGCCGAGTGCTTGCGGGTTTCTCGTGGCCCCAAAATCCAGTGAGCGTGCGCAGGATGCACCCGGTAGGCACTGCACAAAACGCTCGAGTGCGTGAAGAGCAGTCTCCTCATCTTGAGCGAATGGTGGCTTCGGAACGGAGGGCGTCGGAGCCGAGCCGCCGCGGGCTCCCTCAGCGGCGGGTTTTCCCACGAGCTTCGCGGTCTTTTTCAAGGAAGCATTTCGATTTTCTTCTGGTGTTCGCCCGTCAGCAGATGACAACGCGGCACGCTCAGCCAGCCGGACCTTGGGACCGGTGGGCCTGCCTGTATTTTCCTCCGCCTCGCCATCGGACGTTTGCGCGCCATTCGACGGAAGAAAGGAAAGGTCCAGCTGTTTCAACGGAACGGGTAGCGCCATCGCCGCCTGCAGCCCATCCCGAGCCTGCGATTGCTTCGAATCCAGAATCCAGCGAGCGAGTCGGGCGTCAACTTCGGTATCGATCCAGCCTTGCAGAATCTGCTGCACCTCCTTTCGCAAATTCGACGCCTCATTCAAACGCGACAGCTCGAACGACTCCAGCGCGATCTTCGAACACGTCGCCAAATATTCAAGCGGCGGACGAGTGACACCCATGAAAAAGCCTCCATTCCTATCGATTGCTTTCACCCTGGATTCCCTAAGGCGGGGAAACGCGCACGCGGAGAATAACAAATAATGTCCATGTTGCAATAGTACCCGGGTAGCAGTACCTGAATTTTCTGGCAGCATTGAAAGCTTTTTGGCGAGCCGATTTCGTGCAGGCCGCGGCTCGGCGATTCGAAATCTCGATGACTGGGAGGCGGCGATGCGATGCAACGGCGCCACGAGCATTTCCTTCGAAGGTCGATCGCGAGTCGAAAAGGACAGCAAGGAATTCCTCGAAAGACGGCGCACATACAACCGCCTTTACATGCGTGCATGGCGGGCCGACCCGCGCCATCGCGAATGCGAGGGGAGGAACCGCCGGCGCTGGGATTACGAACGGAAATTGCGCAGAGTCCCGTGTGAGCGCCGTCCATTTACGGACGATTCCGGCCACCCGGTCTGCTGGTTCTGCCGTAGGGATCCCCCCGTTCGCGAGGTCATGCGGCTGCGGATCTCCGCAGATGCCGCAGCCCGGTTCGTCCCCGTTCGCGTTCCTTATTGCGGGCAGTGCTGATGCCAAGCGCGCGTCGGCCGGGCCGCATGCACCTTCGCAAAGGGAAAGTCCAGTCACTGGCGAACCCATGAGAGGCAAGGATTTCAACACGGGACTCCGAGGCGTTTTGTTCGAGGCGCAACATTACGAGCGTATGGGCGCCGCCGTG
Source organism: uncultured Acidobacteriota bacterium (assembly GCA_963702375.1). Lineage (GTDB taxonomy): Bacteria > Acidobacteriota > Terriglobia > Acidiferrales > UBA7541 > Palsa-295. The sequence continues at coordinate 101,406 of CAVPCI010000007.1, read as the reverse complement.
TGGCTCTACGGCTGGCTAGTGCTGCGGCAGACGCATCAGAGCGGGTCCGTGGGATGGGTGCTGGGCGGCTCACCAATCAGCTACCGCGAAATCGAAGACGAAACCGGCTTCAACCGCCGAACCCTCGAGCGCTGGATGACCATACTCCGGCGGCACAGCTATATCGAGACGGAAGCCGCTCCCGCGGGGGTAATCGTCCGCATCACCAAGGCCAAGAAATTTCCACAGGGTGGCCGCAATTTCGCGGAGGGGATACGCAAAGTTGCGGAGGGGTCCCCGCAAAATTTACCGAAAACTGCGGGTAAGTCTGAGTCGAATCAGAATATTGCCGGCAGGATAGGTAGTTCATCCATAGCAGGATTACAAGAAAGAGCCGAAACAGCCCCGCCACAAGCGGATTTCCACAACCAAACCAAAGACCAAGTTCAAAATCCCGGAGAAAACCCTACCCCAAAGTCTCCCTGGCCAGGTCAAACGCAAAACCAAAGCCAACCGAAACAACGGCCAAGTCCATCGCCGAACGCGCAGCGTGAGCCTGAGCTGAGCGTGCGGGAAACCTACCTACTCGTTACGCGTTTACGGCAACGGCTCCTCCGTGCCGAGCGCGACGAAGCCGTGCGACGCGAACTCGCGGTTGGCACCGGCCCCGAGGTGCCACGTTCATGAACACACTACTGAGACTTCGCAAGGATGTAAGCCACGGCGGCATTATTCCGCGCGGCTGGAAGCTTGCCTGGTACGAACCGCGCCGCCGCGTGGGCGTGTATTGCCCAGCGCCGCTGCATTGGCTCTTCAGGGCCGCGCGCGAGTGTATCCGCCGCGTTCGCCTGGCCCTCCGCGCGCCCGCCATCGAGTGCGCCGAGGTTTTTGAAATGCAGCGCAAGCACCGCGATCGCCAGCATCTGGCGGAGGAGTACGCGCGAGGATATTTCAACGGCTGGCACGAATGCTTTCACGTGTGCCTGGAAACCGTCGAGGAAGAGGTCACGCGCGGAAGCAATTTGTGGGATATCGGCGATCTACTGTCCGGCACGCCGCCGAAGCAGCCCAGGAAAAATTGACGATCCGATCAGGATCTCCCTCAATCTCAGGCACTCGGCGGTTCCAGCAAACGATCAGGGAGGGCGCATGAAGGCCGGCCAAGTCTTCGATGTTTGTCACGGACGCTACCGCGGTCTCCGCGAATGGCTCAAGGATACGAAGGGCACGGTGTCCGCGCTCGATCTTGAAAACCCTTCGACGGGCTACCAATGGCGGCCCGAGCCGGGACGCGCCTGCGAATACGTCCTCGATTTCGAACGAATCGGGCGCCGCGCTTTGCGCCGCTCGGACTGGAAGGGCCGGCTCAAGCTATTCAACGTGTATTTCGTGCGCGGCGCCGAATATCGACGCGCAGTTCGGATGGTCGGCGTGGACGAATCAACGTTCGATTACTGGTACAAGGAAGTAAAGCGTTCGCTGGGCACGGAGTTTTCGCGCACCGGCCTGTTTCCGCCCTCGCGGTATTTCCAGCCTCGCACGGCGCGGCGCGAGAAAGTCAAACGAACGATCAGCGTGCGGAGGAAATCCTTCTTACAGCGAGCTGCGTTTGCGCGAACCGGAGAGAAGATCGCGGATCAGGGGAATGCCCATGTTGAAGGGCATCAATAGAAGATTCTTCAGCAGACTCGAACGCCTTTCGAGCTGTTCGTGAGCCAGTTCCGCCTCGTCTTTTTTTGTCCGCATAACCGCGACGATATATTTCAGGAAATCGACGCCGCATTTTTCACATTTGCCGCCTTGCCGCTGTTCGTGTTTGCACGCAGGACACGTATAGCGCAGCGTGGCATGGCAGCGCGGGCAAAAGCGCGCAATATCGCGCGCCTCGCTATTGCATTTCGGGCAGTTCATAAGTCAATTTTACGCGGCATACACCACCCCGGGGCGGGCAACCGCTTCCAGTGCGCCTACAGCGTTACCTGACCGTCGGAACAGGCGCGTTTTTACCAGTTGGTGCGAGGGCGAGATTTCACCGAATTGCTTTCGGGTTGGACGACCTTCTGTGGTCTGGCCCAGCAGTGCCGCCTCTTCTGGTCCGCCGCGCGCATCGGCGCCGTCTGCGCTATGGCTTCAGCCGTGGGCGCCAATAGCCGCACCACGTGTCGCAGCCGTTCTTGCCTGTAAGGCTTGGCCATGCAAACGATTGCTCCCAGCGAATGCGCGCTGGCGTAGTCGCTCGGATAGGCGGAGCTGGTCAGCAGCATCACGGGTATGGTCTGCAGCCGCGGAGTCGATTTGACGTGCGCGCACAGCTCGTAGCCGGGCAAATCCTCGCCTTCGATTTCGGCAATCAGCAGTGCCGGCGTGAACATCTTCAGGACCTCGTGCGCCTCGGGGGCGGAACTTACGGCCACCACCTCGTAGCCGTCGCTAGTCAGGGCGCTTTTCAGGGAGCTGCGCACGGTGGGATCGGCGTCCACAATCAGGACCAGCGGCTTCGCTGAACCGGCGATTCGATCGTGCAGCCTCGGGATGTCTACGAGCAGTTTGTGGCCGGCGGTGTCCACCAGGTCTGCTTCCACCCCGCCCAGCGCGACGCCCACCGATTGCCGTCCGTCGGACATATCCGTAACGCGCACGATCCGTCCCGTCTGTTCGGCCTGCACCGCCACGGGCGACTTGCTGTATGGAAATGTGACGGCCACCTCCATTCCTTTTGCAAACGCGCGTTGCGAGCTCACGAAAAGCACGCCGCCGCGGGAAACGTCGAGGGTGGTCGAGACTTCGTCAATATTGCTGCCGGTCACGTCAATGCTGCGAACGCGCACCGGCGCGGAGATCAGCGCTCGCCGCCGGCTTCGCCGCTCGCCCTGGGACATTTTCGGCGCCTCATCGCCGGCCGCCATCGATTCGATGTCGCAGTCTTCGAAGGCCGCAGCTTCAGGGGTATTGTTCTCGCCTGATGCGCCGTTCCCGTGAAAGTCGTGTGGTTCGTTGTCGCCGGGCATTGCCGTACCGAATGTGTCGCTCATTCTGATTGATCCTCGGTTAACGCGTCTTGAAATTTGCTGCAACCCAGACAATAGCAAACACCCCGCCCGCCTCCAGTAGCGGGGAAGGTACATTCATCCGGTACTCGTGTCGCTCGTCGGCGTAGTACCTCCGTACCAGCCCAGGCCAGGCCGCCCCCGCAGCGCTGGTTTGCTTTGCGGTAGTAGGGGCATGGCACGCCCAGCACAGATACTTGGCGCGCCGCCCGCCATTCGCCTCAATCCAAAAGCGCACCGCTTCGCCACTCGCCCTACCGGTTCGACGCCGGTGGAAGCGCAGGCCTTCAGGCCTGCGAAAAGCGCTCCGCATCCGATGGGGCTTTTAGCCCTGGAGCCCGGCGGGGTTGGAAGGTCAGGGCTTCCTTGCCCCGAGCAACGTCGAAGGGATCCCTGACACAGACGAAGGCGCGAAGCGCCCGCCCCCTTGCGCTGAGTATTGGCGCAGGGTGCGCTGTCTCTTTCGCACCTCAACCGCCGCTGCCGCACCCGTATTGACCACTTGAACGGCGACGAGCTCATCAGCTTCGCGATCGGCGAGGGTCCCGGAGTAGGATCGAGCACGACCGCGACCTACGCTTTTGCTACGCCGATCGCGGGAAGAAAGGAGCACTGGGGAAGCGCCCAGTAATACGATAGTGAAGCGTACGATTGTTGTGGTTCTCTTTGGAGCGGCGCTGCTGATATTGGGGTTCTTCTTTTTCTTGCCACTCCATTACGCCTTTATGATGCCACGAGCGTCGGAGCCAAGCAGCGGGCACATTTACCGGGTCATGGTGGGGAGTGGTATTCACGTGTTTCTCAACAAGCGGCAGGTGGACTTGCTCGATCTAGTGGATTACAAGCTATCGGCGGTCGCGGTGGGCTGTATGTTTTTGCTCTTGTACTTCAAATTTCGTCTGAAGTGGTTTTGACGTAGATCCCCACGAAGCTGAGGCTTTTCGGCCCGCGTTGCACCGTCATTCCGATCGGAGTGTCCCGCGCCGTTGCTTTTGCGCGAAGCGCCGGCACACGCAGTCGAGGAATCTCTCTTCGATTTAGCCTGTGGCGACATCCGCATTGGCCGCACCGTAGAAGAAGGAAAATCTAGCTCTTCGCTAGCAGCGCCTTCAGTCTCACCCACGAATCTTCGCGTGCTTTCTTGTCCGCCTCATTCGCGTCGGGAGCCTCTCCGGCCCGCATGAAGCCGTGTCCCGCGCCGTCGTACGTTTCCGGCTCGTACGTCTTCCCCGCGGCTTTCATGCCGGCTGTCGCGTCCGGAATCGTGGCATCGACGCGCGCATCATTGCCCGCGTAAAACGCATAGACAGGCGCATGGATGCGCGCCATCGCATCTTTATCCGGAGGTCCGCCGTAGAAAACGAATGCCGCCGAAAGATCGGGACGGTTCGTCGCGAAGCGGAAACTCTGTCCGCCACCCCAGCAGAATCCGACCACAAAAAGCTTGCCGGTCGAGGCAGGGAGCTTCGTCGCATAATCCGCGGCGGCGCCCAGATCGGACGTCACCTGGTTCGGATCGAGATGGCTCACAGCCTCCATCGCTTTGCTTTGATCGAACGCGGAACTGCGGCCGCCGTTCGGCCCCATGCCCGAAAGCAGATCGGGCGCCACGGCAATGTAGCCCGCCGCTGCAATCTGGTCGGCAAGATCCTGCACCCAATCCGTCATGCCGAAAATTTCGTGAATGATGAGCACCACGGGGGTCTTGTCCTTCGATTCAGGGTAAACGACGAATGTTTCAACGGAGCGGTCTCCGTCTTTCACCGTGACCCACTCTTGATGACGAGTTGATTTGTTAAGCGTCGCCTTGGCCCAATCCTGCGCGGAAACCACCTGCGCCGCCAAAAGCACCACAACCAGTGAAAAGTATTTCATAGCATCACCTCAGTCTGCTGAGCACCTGCGATCCGCGTACGCCCTAGCCATTCAAATGCCTGACGCCGCGGCGGCAGCAAGATTCTTCATCTGTGTTTCGTTTCCCGGCCTCATCCCGATACTAAAGTGGACCTTGCCCTTCAACACGTAAAGGTACGGCTCCTGCTTGGCATTCGTGACCCAGTATGCTGAGTCTCCAATCGAAGGCTTACCCTTGGAATTGTCGGCTGCGACGGAATATGTCTCGTGCGTATGCTTCGCTACTGCAGACGACGCCTCTGTGTAAACACTAAAGTCAATCCGGACGCCTCCTCCGCGATACGTACAACTCCAGCCCGAAGCACCGTCATACATCGGCAGAGCTTTCTGTGCGGGACTGCTCTGTACAGGCTGGCCCAGGACTTTCTCGACCATTGCGGACGTCAACACCGGACAGCCAGACGCCGAAGCAGTCTTGTCGGCACTGCTCGAGGCGCCTGTGTTTCCTTGAGCGCGTGCCATTCGCGCATCGATTCCGATGAACAGCAAAATGGCCGCAGTAATCAGCACCAGCTTGAGTTTCAAATTATGTCGCCACCCTTTAGGTACCTCGTGTGCAGGCAAGCGATTTTATTCCAAATTTAATGCTGCGAGGACGGCGCCGTTCCGCATCGCATCCGCGCACTCGAATCGAGGCCCCGCCTCAAATCATCTGATTCCGTTCACTGGCTCGCGCTCGTGTGCAACAATCTATTGAGCGCGCGCACGCACGCCGCTTAACAGGGAATCGATGGCCGCCGAGAAGCCCTACAAATTATCGGTGCTGGATGTTTCGCCGGTGCCCTCGGGCTCGACGAGCGCCGACGCCCTGCGCAACACGCTCGACCTCGCGCAGCTCGCCGATCGCCTGGGCTATACGCGCTATTGGCTGGCCGAGCATCACAATACGCCGCTGATCGCCAGCTCCGCGCCCGAAATCATGATTGGACACATCGCCGCGGCCACCAGAAATATTCGCGTCGGCTCGGGCGGCATCATGCTGCCAAATCATACGCCGCTAAAAGTTGCGGAAACGTTCCGCGTCCTCGAGGCGCTGCATCCCGGCCGCGTCGATCTCGGACTCGGACGCGCACCCGGCACCGATTCGCTCACGGCTCTGGCGCTGCGCCGCACGCGCCAAGCCCTCGAGGCCGACGATTTCCCCGCGCGTCTCGAAGACCTCCTCGCGTTTCTCGATCACGGCTTTCCCGCAAATCATCCCTTCGAGCGCATTCGCGCCATGCCCGACGACGTTCCCATGCCGGAAATCTGGCTGCTCGGTTCGAGCGATTTCTCCGCCATGCTCGCGGCGCAAATGGGACTTCGCTTCGCCTTCGCGCATCACATTCAACCGCCGCCGGCCATTGCCGCGCTGCGCTTGTATCACCAGAATTTCGAGCCGTCCGAATATCTCGCCACGCCCGAATCGCTTATCGGCGTCTCCGTCGTCTGCGCGGAAACGGACGAGCGGGCAAGGGAACTCGCGCGTCCGCTCGAATTGACTCTGCTGCGCTTCCGCACCGGCCGCATGGGCCGTTTTCCCACCATCGCAGAAGCCTCTGACTATCCGTACACCGCCGAAGAACGCTCCATCATCGAAATGAATCGCGACCGTTCCTTCGTAGGCTCGCCCGCCACGGTGCGCGAGCAGCTCACGCGCCTCGCGGCCGAATGCGGCGTCTCCGAAATCATGATCACCACCATGACCCATGAACACGCCGACCGCCGCCGCTCCTACGAATTGCTGGCCGAAGCCTTCTCCCTCGCAGGGGCGCAAAAATGACAACTCGTCAAGCGAAGGAATTGATTCGGCGCGCCTTGCTGCAAAGGCGCCAACAACAACTCGAACAAGAAGCTGTTTTTTCTTTTCCAATCCTCGGAACACCGCACGCCGAGAGGCCCGATCATTTCAGCGTGCCTCCATGCGAACTCTAGCCCGCAAGTAAATCGTCGTCATCCTGAGCGGAGTCCCGCACCGTTCTTTCCTTTCGCGCGGTTTCTGCGTGGCGCGAGACGCAGTCGAAGGACCTCTCTCTGATTTGGACTCCCCGCTCAGCAAACGCCAGTCGTGGAATTCAGGGCTCGCCTGAGATAGACTCCAGCCCACTCCGGCCCACAGGGGGTTGAGCATGAGCGCGAACCTGAAACTGACCCACGTGATCGAATTTGTAGCGGACATGGACCGCGCGGTGAAGTTCTATCGCGACGTGATCGGACTGCCACTCAAATTCCAGTCGCCGGGCTGGAGCGAGTTTGTCACCGGCGAGACGAGCCTCGCGCTACATCCGGCGTCTGAAAGTAAGCCCGCAGGCAGCGTCGAACTGGGCCTCACCGTCGACGACCTTCCAAAGTTCCATCAGGAGATGAGCGCGAAGGGCGTAAAGTTCAGCATGCCTCCGACGAAGCAGGAATACGGCCGGATGCTAGCGCAGTTCGTAGATCCCGAGGGCGCGCATTCCAGCGTCTCAGCAAACATGTAACCTCGCCTGACCTAGCTGCTGCCACGGGAAACTGCCCCACGACCCGCGTCCACCTCTTGTATTTCGCCCAAGTCCGTGCTACTATGCCTTTGCATTTGTTGCTCTTGGGGTCGATATCGACGCGCTCGCTTTAGGCTGCCGGGCAACTGCCGACAGCCTTTTTTTGTGTTCGCCGGAACACCCCAGAACACAATTGACCATTTGGCGATTAAAAGCCGCCGAATGAATAAATTAGGAGAATTTGAATTGGCTACAGAACAAGGAACAGTCAAGTGGTTCAACGCAGCAAAAGGTTATGGTTTCATCCAACGGCAGTCTGGAGAGGACGTCTTCGTGCACTTCTCGGCTATCCAGTCAGAAGGGTACAAGAGCCTCAACGAAGGGCAGGCCGTTGAGTTCGAAGTGAAGCAGGGCCCCAAGGGGCTGCAAGCTGAGCGCGTCGTCGGGCTCTAAGCAGCACGTCACATAAAGCTTCAAAAGCGGCGCCGGGCATGCGCCGCTCGCGATCATAAGTGGTTCAAAGGAGGCACTGTGCAGGTTTTGTCCGAAGGGCAGACCATCCGCCACACGCAGTACGGCCTGGGCACTATCACCGAATCAAATAACGAGCGCACCAGCGTCGATTTCGACGATCATGGCATGAAGAAGTTCGTCACCTCGATTTGGAACGCGGAGCTGATCGGCGAACCCCCTGCCGACCGCCCCGTGCGCCGCCGCGGCCGCCGCAAAGCCGTGAAAAAGTAACGTTTCGGCTCTCACGCCGAGTCCCGCCTAACTCTCAATCGATGGCTTGCGCCCCGCTGGGGCCCGGCCTACGCCTGTATCAGATTGGTGCGGACCGCAAAGCGGACCAAATCGCTGAAGCTCGCGAAACTCATTTTGCGCATGATGTGGTTGCGGTGGCTCTCAACGGTGCGCGTGGATACACCCAGCGCGTCCGCAACTTGCTTGTTGCTTTTCCCATCCGCCAGCAGTTGAATCACTTCGATCTCGCGGCCTGTCAGCGGGGTGCCCGGCAATTCCTTCTTGGTCGCAGTTTCCGCTTCGGTGCGTCCATGCATGAAATTTGCGGCCATCGAAAGGGCCAGCCTGCCGGTGAAGAAGGGCTGGCGCTGCCGGGCGTGATCCACCGCCGAAAGAAGCTCGGTATCGGCATCGGACTTGAGGACGTAACCGATGGCGCCGGAGCGCAAAACCTCGCGCGCGATTTCCTCCGAGAAGTGCATCGACAGCACCAGAATATCCGTCTCGGGCGACTCCTCTCGCACTGCTCGGGCAACCTCCAGGCCGTTCATTTCCGGCATAGTAAGGTCCAACAGCAGCAGATCCGGCTTTTCTTTCTTGACGTAATCCAGGGCCTCGGTCCCGGAAGAGGCCTCGGAGCACACCTCGATTCCAGGCTGCAAAGCCAGAAGCGCGCGCAACCCTCGGCGCACGACCGCGTGATCGTCTGCGATGAGTACCCGATACGGCTGTTTTGCTGCCATGGTAAACGGCCGGTTCCGTCACCCACGCCCTCTGCGCTGGACCAGCCTTCTCCTTCTTGCGCCACCGTTACGCTAATTTTTCGGCCGCGCCGTCATCGTATAGGGCTTGGTCTCCGCCCCCATCAATGGGCAGACCCACCCGGAGGACGGTACCTCGGCCCGGCGCGCTTTCGATCTCGAACGTGCCGTTGAGGTGCTGCACTCGTTCTCGCATCCCCGCAATCCCCACCCCTGACGGTGCCTTCGAGCGCATGCCCTCGCTCACCACCGCCAGTCCGCAGCCCTCATCTTGTACTTCTGCTGAAAGCCGCCCGTTCTCGCGCGAGATGCGGATGCGCGCTGTGTTGCTCCCGGAATAGCGATGGACGTTGGTTAGGGCCTCTTGTACCACTCGGAAGACGGTGGTTTCCACTTCCTGGGACGCCCGCCCGAAATCGTCTGGAATATCCACGGTAACCGCAATTTTACTCCGCTCCGCGAATCCCCGCGCGTACCAGCGCACCGCCGGCCCCAAACCCGCCTCATCCAAAAGCGGCGGGTGCATCAGATAGGAAACGGTCCGCACCTCTCGAACGGCTGCGTCGGCGAGTTCCACCGACGAGCGCCACAGCGTTCGCGCCAGCTTTGTGCCTTTCGGCAGCGATTCGTACAAGCGCGAAAGATTCATCTTCAGCGCCGCCAGGCTTTGCCCCGCGGACTCGTGCAGTTCGCGCGCCATGCGCCGCCGTTCCTCATCGCGCCCTTGGATCATTTGGCGCCAGAGCTGTCGCTGCTTTTCTTGCGCGCGGTTGAGCTCGGTTACATCCTGTACCACTCCGATCACGCGCGTAGTCTTGCCGTCCGGCCCCGCGATCGGAATGCCCCGCGTGAAAAGGAACCGAGTGTCTCCCGTGGGCAGAATGTAGCGCAGTTGGTACTCGAAAGGCTTGCACCCGGCCAGCGCCTCGTCGATGATTCGGCGTACCCGCGTCCGGTCCCTCGGGTGAACGTGTTCGGTGTACCTTTCGCGCGTAAACTCTTCGTCGGCGGAGAGTCCGTACATCTGCCGCAAATTCTTCGACAGCCGCGCCATCGTCGACCCCACGTCGAATTCCCAGCTTCCCAGATGCGCGATCTCCTCGGCGTACGAGAGCAGGCTCTCGCTTTCGCGCACCTTGATTTCGGCCGCCCGGCTCTCGGTGATGTCCTGCGACATTCCGCGAACGAAAACCACTTCGCCTCTTTTGTTGGCGATGGCCGTGGCGCGCGAATGAAAAATTCGTAGCGCGCCTCCCTCGGTGACGAATCGCAATTCGTTGTCGAGAGGAGTGCCCTTCAATACCAGCGCTTTGAAATCCCGCTCCGCGCGCTCCCAGTCATCCGGGTGAATCGACCGCAGGCACCACGCATGCAGACGCACCTTCCGGGGTTCGAAGCCGAGCATTTGGCAAAAGTGTGGGGACCACGCCAGCCTTTGGCGCTTTACGTCCAGCTCCCAACTCCCGACGTCCGCCAGTTCCTCGGCTTGGGCCAGCAGCATCTCGCTCTGGGCGAAGCCTTTTCTCGCGGCAGCCTTGCGGCGCAGGGCTTTAAGTCGGTGCTTGGAAGATCGCGCCTCGCGAATGCTCCTCTTCGCGGCTTTGGAGCGCCTGAGCATTCTCTGAGCTCGAGAAACCGAATCCCGAAGTGGTATCCGGGCACTCTTAGGCGTATGGCGGGGAGGGAAGAGTTGATCCTGCGGACTTTCTATGTTCGCGGAAACCGGGTGTGCGTCATCGGCGCTGCGTGAAGAGGACAACCGTTCCTCCAATCTACAGTACTCAGCTACTTTGCTGGCGGTGCCTCTAGAGTTCCCCAGGGTAGCGGGCGCCTGCGGGGGTCAGGCACCTCCAAAAAAGTGAAGCAAAGTTTAATGTTGGGTAAAATCCCGTGTCAAGGTGAAATCTATTTCCGAATCGCACAATAACTACGCAATCTATACGCAGAACCCGCAGAATACTCCCTATCTTCCACAAATGAATAAAGTTGTGCTTCCGGGAATCGACGGATTGCTTTCCCAAACCACAGGTCTTTCGCTAATGCCAAATCCCCTTTTTTCCGATAAGCAATTAGAAGGACGCGACGAGCCAGTTTGGTTCACCGGATTCGAACTCGTAGGCGCCCGCACACGCTGGAAACGGGAATCGCCGCTCCGGAAAGAATTTCCGGGAGCCGTCTCCCGGCTCCGCTCCACCGAATCCAGGAAGGGCAGATATGTCCGTCATAGGGATGCGCATTTTGGAAGTCGGCAAACTCTCGCGCGGTACACAGTCCATTTTGTCCCGGCTTGCGAGCAGCGGTTGGGGTTCGCAAATGGTCGAAACCTTGCGCGAAGCCGAAGCTTTAGTGAAGACGTTCCGATTCGATCTCGTTCTCGCAGCCGAGTCGCTGCCCGATGGCCGCGCCTATGCGATGACGGAAATGATAGCGCGGCGCATCGGCACTCTGCTGGTCGCCATCGCCCTTTCGGAAAGCTGCCTGTGGCTTCCCGTGGTGGAGCAGGGCGCCAGGGTGCTGGGCATGCGCGCCCTCAATCCCCAGCAGCTTGAACACGAAGCGGAGCAGATTCTGCGCGCGCGCGACCAAGAGAAATTGCGGGTGCTCCTGCCCGAAGTCGATCCCCCGTCGCGTCGCGCAGGCGTTCCGCGCCGCAAGAGCCCAGTAGCTTAAAAACAGCCATCGCCACGCATCGTCACGCCGAATTGAATTTTTCACCGCGCGCCACGTACCACCACAACGCCGCGCCCGCGATCACGGATACGGCGCTGGCCGCCTGCGCATTCGTCAAACCGAAAAACGATCGCGGGTTGATGCGAATGAATTCCACCAGAAAGCGCGCCGCGCCCGTCAGTACCAGATACGCCGCGAAAACACCGCCCGGTTGCAGCCACCGCGCGCCTCTCGCGGCGCCGTCATCCTGAGCGGAGCGTCCCGCGTCTTTGTCTTTGCGCGAAGCGCCGGGAGAGGAAGGGCTCCCGGGTCGACGGTTAGTCGAGCCCGGGAGATCAGTCGCCGAAGGACCTCTCTTGGCTGCATGCCATATCTGCCGCGCCCCCAGCCGCCACAGCAGCCACGCGATCGCGCACGCCACAATTAATTCGTAAATCGGCGTGGGATGGACGCGCTGCGTCGTGGGCACCAGCCCGTTGGGAAAACTCATTCCCCAGGGCAGGGAAGTGGGCTTGCCGTAATCGCCGTCGCCCGAAAGCAAGCATCCGATGCGGCCAATGCCGTACCCCAGCGCCGCGGCGGGCGAGCCGGCGTCAAACATTTCCAGCAGCGGAATTTTGTACCACTTGGCCAGCCAAACGAACGCCGCGAATCCGGCGATCAATCCTCCGAACCACGCAAGTCCGTAGCGGCTGAAAAGCAGCCCAACCGGGTTGGCAAAAAGTTCGCGCGGCGTTTCGAGCACGTGATACAGCTTCGCGCCCGCAATCCCCACCAGGCAGGGAATCGCAATGAAGATTTCCGCCGTGGGCGAATCCTTCGCAGCCAGCCCGCGCCGCGCCATGTCCGCGCGCAACACGTAGTACGCCGCCACCATCGCCGCGGCCACCATCAGCCCAAACGTCGGAATCTCCACCGGCCCAAGATGTATGAATGGAATCATCGATGCGCGAACGCAGTCATCGCGCAGGCTTAACTTTCGACGCTTGCGCCCCCGCTGTCAACGCATTCGTCCGAATTTGCCTTTCGCTCGCCGCGAAGTAAAAACGCCGGCTGGAAGCCGGTGCTACAAGAGCATCATCTCGCGCCGTCATCCTGAGCGGAGTTGCGCGAGTTTTGCTTTTCCCGCGTTTTTTGCGGGCGCGCAACGCAGTCGAAGGACCTCTCTTGGATTGAGACGCCGCCGCGAGCCAAATCGAAGAGAGGTTCTTCGACTGCGCGTCCCGGCGCTGCGCGCAAAACCAAAAGCGCGGGACACTCCGCTCAGAATGACGTCTGAATCGCCCGTTCACCGTAGACGATTTTTCTTTACACCAACAGGTACTTGCGCGAACTCGACCCCTCGTGTAAAGATTTTCCTCGTATCCTCGGACTCCGCCCACACGCCCCGCATCGCAATCTCGTAGTCGTTGAATTTTCTTTCCGTAGGGGCACAGCATGCTGTGCCCGGCAAACATGCTCGGCGCGATGTGCGCCGTCCGCCTCGCTCGAACGGCCCCGCCTTTGCATCCAATTGCGCCGACCGCACGTCAAATGGTGTAGGATGGCCCCACCGCAATCCCCGCGGGACGAGCTATTCGGAGGGTGCGAATATGGCGCGCTCGACCCCATTTCGTTTTCAGCTATTTGAAATTTCGTTCGCAATTCTAGCAGCGGTGGCGCTGATGCTTTCGCCGCACGCTGCCTTTGCGCAACGCGCAGGCGGCCATGCAGGCGGCGGAGGATGGGTGCCATTTTAGCGGCGGCGGTAGGGCCGCCGGATTCGGCACGGGCGGCCATTCCAGCGCCGGCTCGCACGTATCGTCTCCCATTCACGTATTCAGCGGACCACGCAGCGCGCCTGCCGCCGCTTCCGCTCGCACCGCCGAAAATTCGGCCGCGCTGAATGGACCAGGGCGCGGCGCTGCCGTTGAGCTTCGCTCTTCGGGTGTTTCCGTGCAGCCGTCCAGCGGCTTTCCGCGCGGACTCGGCATGTTTGCGGAGCCGGGCGGCTCCGGCGATGCGAATCTCGATGCGCGGCGAGCGATGCCGCTGCACACGACCATCGGCTTCCCGCCGTCAACCGATCCGCGTTTGATGTCGGGCGCCCATCCCGGCGCGCCTCTCAGTTTCTCAGGACAGGGCCGGCAAATGTGGCAGAGCTCGCAAGGCTCCGCCGCGAATGGCGATTCAGTTCGCGCCACCGAACCACGCGCGGCGCAGCGCGTATTTCCCAATCCTCCCCACATCTTTCGACGCCCGATCCTCGGCGGCGCTCCGTTTTTGACCGGCTCGCCGGGCTTTATATTTTTCACCCCGGGCTTTGGATTCTTCGGTTCCGGCTTCGGCTGCGATCCGTTTTTTGCGCCCACGTTTGGCTGCAGCGGCTTTTCTCCATTCGGCTTTGGCGGCTTCAGCTATCTCGGCTTTGGCGGCGGGTACGGTGGTTACGCCGGCGGCGTCGGCGCTGCCGACTATGGATATGACAGCGGCGGTTACTACGCGCCTCCGCAATCAAATTACAACGTGACCCCCGACGGGGGCGCGTCGCAAGAGCCTGCGCCAAGCGAGTGGCAGAATCCCCCCGCCGAAAATTCCAGCCCGGATAATTCCGGCGTCGAAAGCGCCGCGCCGGCCCCCGACACCATCATCTACTTGAAAGATGGCACCAGCTTCGCCGTCACAGATTACTGGGTCGCCGACGGCCAGCTCCACTACGTCACCAGCTACGGCGGGCAGAACGCCGTCAATCTAAATCAACTCGATCTCCAGCGCACCACCGACGCGAACGCCTCGCGCGGCATTTCCATCACACTCCGCCCCGCGCCCGAATCGCAGACGCCAGCGGCAAATCCCGCTCCAGAAGAGACGCCGCGCTGATGTGGCCTTTCTGGTGGTTCGGCCGAGGACTGCTGTGGATCGTGCTGATCATCGTGATTATCGCCGTGTTCCGCCGTGCGCCCGGCCCACCCATGCGGCCACAAGCGCCGCTGCCGCCGATTCCGCCGCCCGAATCGGCCGAGGACGTTCTGAAAAAGCGCTACGCCCGCGGCGAAATCAGCAAGGAACAATACGAAAGCACGCTCGCCGACCTCCGCCGCTAACCCCCGGTTTTCCTCGCAGGGGCACAGCATGCTGTGCCCGGCGCACATGCTTGGCTACGCGTGCGCCATCCGCCCCGCAGCTCTTGTAGCGCCCCCATCTCCGGTTTCGGGAGTCCGGTGGATCCCGGTTTTTCGGGACTCTCGGTGAGGCCCACCGGGACTCGAAACCGGAACTCCACCGGAGTCCAGAGACCGGACTTGGCGGCGTTTTTCTGCGCGGCAACCGAAGCGCAAATTCGCCGGCTGGAAGCCGGCGCTACAAGAGCATCACCTCACTCCGCTCAGAATGACGCCCCAATCACCGCTTCACCGTAGACGATTTTTCTTTACACCAACAGGTACTTGCGCGAATTCAACCCGCGGTGTAAAGATTTTCCTCCGTATCCTCGGACTCCGCCCACCAAGCCAAATGCCCGGCACCATGTGGAGTGCGGGAGCTTGCTCCCGCTGTTCGCCGATCGGGCTTGCCCGATCGTGCTGCAACCATTCCGCATAAATCGCACACGTAGCGTCACGCACGGCATCGCCGCACTGGGCAAGCATGCTGTGCCCCTACAAAACCGCCCATCGCCATCTTCGCTTCACCACCTTGCCTACTGGAGACATCATGCCGAACTACAACTCGCAAGTCCCGCCGTACTCGATTTTCCCCGGCGACGTCGCCCTCGCCTTCAATAGCGAAGCCCCCGCCGCCGGACAGGCCAGCCAGCAATTCGCCCTGCCCGGCTACGCCGGATTTCCCGAGAACGGCCGCGCCATTCGCTGGCAGACCATCTTCGGCACCGCCCCTTCGGCGGTGAGCATCGTCCTGCAAACCGCGATGATCGATTCTGACGCGCAGTACGCCACGGTGGACACCTCCGCCGCCACCGCCGGCGAATCGCGCACCGTGACCGGCGTGCGCGGCAATTTCGTCCGAGCCAAGGTTTCTTCGATCACCGGCGGCTCCGGCGTAATCGTCCAAATTCTCGGCTAGCGCTGAAGTATTATGAAGCACGGGCTTAGTCGAGCCTGGGAGATTGGTCCGTCGCGTGCAAGGCACACTCGTGATGAAGACGCTCTTTTCTTGGCTGTTAGGAATTGTGGCGTTGCTCGCGCTTTCTGGACCCGCACGTCCAAGTTACGCTCAGCCACAGGAAAATCCTCCGCCCGCACCAGCTCCCACGCCGGCGAAGCACACGATCGCCGTCCACTTTGATTACGATTTCAGCGGCACTCCTGCTTGTCCGCAGGACAAGAACAAACCCTGCGTCCAGCAATTCATCGTCTACGATATTTCGGGCGGAACTGCGCCCGAGCAGCGCTTTCAACTTTTTACCGTCCCCGTGCCGCCGGACGCCAAGGGCGCGGTGAAGGGAATCACGGGGACCAGCCCGCCTATTTCCTTCGAGTCGGGCAGGCACTTGATCGCCGTCACCGCGCAAACGGCCGACAAAAAAGAATCCGATCCCAGCGTCTGCCAATTCTGGCTAACCATCCCGTAGCTCGGCCTAGGTTGCCGCGCTTTGTTGCGTTGTAGGGGCACAGCATGCTGTGCCCGGCACAAATGCTTGGCGTGATGTGCGCCATCTGCCTCGCTCCACCGGCGCGCAGCCATCGCGTCTTTGCTTTTCCCGCGATTTGTGCGGACGCGCAACGCAGTCGAAGGACCTCTCTTCGATTGAAAATGACGCCCCGATCGCCCGTTCACCGTAGACGATTTTTCTTTACACCAACAGGTACTTGCGCGAACTCGACCCCTCGTGTAAAGATTTTCCTCGTATCCTCGGACTCCGCCCATCCACTCCGCATCGCCGCTTTGGATCTTTTTTCTTCCACCAACCCACTCGAGTGAAACCCACCATGCCATCCAAAAAAACTCCACCCAAACCCTCCGTCAAACGAAAGCATCGCGCGTCGCGCTCGAAAGCGGCCCAAGTCCTTCCGTGCAGGCGCCAGCCGTCCGCATCGTCAACCGCACCTCGCCGCCAAAATCCGCACAACATCCTTCCGACCGCCGCGCTCCTGGACGCGAAGCGTCTGCTCCTTCAGGCCAAGCGCTATCGCCTCCGCAGGTACGAGCGCCTGGGCGACGCCTTTCGCAGAATCGGCCTCGATGAAAACGCGATTGCCGCAGGATACGCGGACGCCCTCGCGAAACTCCAACAGGGCAACGCGAATGACGCCGTCGAAAAATCTCTGCTGGACATCCTGAAGGAATGCGCGCGCATCCTCGAGCCGCCGCGCCCCGCCGACCGCTCCGCGTCGATCGACGTGAACACCGTGGTGCAACTCGTCCACAAAGTTGACCGCCCCCTGCGCCGCCTCCCCGAGCGTGCCGCAACCGCCTCGCTCGTTGAAGCCAGCGATCCGCTCGCCACAACCGCCGAGCCGCCAGTCGAGGTCGCGCCATCACCTGCGCTCGAGCCGCCCGCCGCGCCCTTGCATTCGTAGGGGCACAGCATGCTGTGCCCGGTAAACATACTTGGCGTCGTGTTGACCATTCACGCTGATCGCCGGGCGTCGAAGCCTATTTGGAGTGCGGCGGCTCGCCGCCGCTGTCTGCCGACCGGGCTTGCCCGGGGGTGCTCCTCGCACGAACTCAAAGGCGCCAGCCCGGCAAGCCTCGCCGAAAATCAGCGCGAGCACCTGTCGCACTCCCCATTCAACCTTCGCCGCAGATATTTTCTTTCACTGGAAAGGAGCCACACATGGCTACCAGTAAAATTACGATTGGCTATTTTGTGCAACTAGGAGGGATTGCCGCATTCGCACTTGGGGCGATTCTGAGCATGCACCACATCGCCATCGGCGCGTTTTTTCTGGGAGGCGCAGCCGCGTTTTACATCGGCGAAAAACTCCGCTCGTTAACGTAGGCGCAAGCGAGGCAGGCAGTTCACCTCGCAGAACACCTCGCTCAGTGCATGCTCTCGCGATACTGGATGAACGCCATAGCCGCGATAATCACGGCGTAACCCACTGCCGACCAAATCACAATCATTATCCAGGACGGGGTTTTCTTTTTTGCGATCCATTGCCGTGCCACGTCTGTGCGCCTCCGCCAGCGGTATCAGTATTGTAAGGACTCAGAACACCACACATTCTCTACGCGCACCATACCGTTTCGCGCTTAACGGCAATCGAAAACTCCTGTAGACACGACGCGTCACAGTCGCCCGCAACCTGCATTCCCATACGACGCACTTTCGCCCCTATTTACTTACTTCATACAGCACATGTCCGCAACCACCACATCCGGCGCCGACCGCTGGCTCGAAGAGAGCGCGGCTCGCGATACTGCAACGCAATCCGAACGCGCCCGCAGCGCGTTCGCAAATCTGCGCGACGCCACGATCACGCCCGTCGACCTGGGGTACGATCCCTTTCCCAAGCAGCAGCAATTCCACTCCTCTCCCGCGAAATACCGGCTATTCGGCGGCGCGGCAGGCCCGGGCAAATCGAAAGCGCTTCTCATGGAGGCGATCCTCCAGGCGCACGAGCATCCCGGCGCAAACACGCTGCTCCTTCGCCGCACTTTCTCCGAGCTCGAGCAATCGCTGTTGCTTTATTTTCGCCGCGACGTCCCGCGCGAGCTCTACAAAAGTTTCAACGATTCCAAGCACGTGGTCACCTGGCACAACGGCTCGACCACTCGCTTCGGCTACTGCCTCGCCGAAAATGACGTTTACCAATACCAGGGCGCGGAATTTCTTTTCATCGGCATTGACGAGCTCACGCTTTTCACTCTTCGCCAGTGGCAATTCCTCACCAGCCGCAATCGCTGTCCCGTGCCGGGAGCGTTTCCGTGCATGGCCGCCGCCACCAATCCCGGCAACATCGGCCACGCCTGGGTGAAAGCGCTCTGGATTGACAAGCAAGCCGCGCCCGGCATGGAAAATCCCGGCGAATACGATCCCGCCGATTACGATTTCATTCCCGCGCGCGTCACAGACAATCCGATTTACGCCGCCGATGAAAATTATCTGAAAACTTTGCGCGCGCTGCCCTCGCACCTGAAGCGCGCCTTCCTCGATGGCGATTGGGACGTTTTCGCCGGCCAATATTTCGATAAATTCGATACCACGCGCCACGTCGCGCGCCCCGAGGAAATCGATTGGAAACCGTGGTGGCCCCGCTGGATCTCAATCGACTGGGGCTTCGAACACTACGCCGCCACCTACTGGCACGCCGCCATCCCCGCCCTGGGAACGCCGATCTCCCGATCGGCGCCTTTGAGCGGCGCAGCCGCTGGGGTGGAAGGTCAGGGCTTCAGCCCTGACATAAACGACCGCGCGGAGCGCGACACCTCTCTGCCGAAGGCCGTCGCGGAGCCATCGGCGCAGCGACATGCCTCGGATGTTGGCGCAACCACCGTCCCCAACCCCGCCGCGCCCTCGCCTTTAAGTTGTCATCCCGAACCTGGCCGCATTCCAGGCCGGTGTGAGGGATCTGCTTTTTCTTCCGCCTCGAACTCGAAACCCAATCCCGCCGCCAACATCGCCGACGAAAACCGTCGCCGCGAGGAAGCCGCCCCAAGATTCCCACGTCGACCGCGCACCTGGCTAGGCTTTGCTGGAACAATTCCCGGCACGCCGCCCGAAACGCCCGCATCCAGCGCATCGTCGCGCGCCGAAAATTCCCGCTGTGTCGTCTCCTACCGCGAATACGTTACACATCGCACAGCCCCGCGCGAACTCGCCCGCGAAATCGTCCGCCGCAGCGTCCAAAGCGCGCCGTTTTTCGTAGGGGCACAGCAGGTGGGGCCCCCAGGTCGACGGCTAGTCGAGCCTGGGGGATCAGTCGTGCCCGGCGACAATGCTTGGCGTGATGCCAACCATCCGCCCACTTCCAGGGGCGACGCTTCCTCTTTGGTGGAAGGTCAGGGCTTCAGCCCTGACATAACAGATCGGCGCGAAGCGCCTTCCGCTCTGCCGAAGGCGCCTTTCTCATCCAGTCCGCGCGAGCGGACTTTCTCCTCTCCCGCCTCCGCCCCCGAAAAAATCGATGCCATCTACCTTTCCCCCGACGCCTTCGCCCGCCGCACCGACGAAGCCTCCATCGCCGAGCAAATGGGAGACATCTTCGTGGCCGCCGGCCTCCCGCGCCCCATCCCTGCCGACGACGATCGCATCGGCGGCTGGATGCTGATGTACCAAATGCTCGACGCGGGCGAGTGGCTCCTCACCGAAAATTGCGCCGAGCTGATTCGCACGCTGCCGAATCTGATCCGCGATCCCGCGCGCATCGAGGACATAGAAAAAATGGATGGCGACGACGCCGCTGACGCCGCCCGCTACGGCCTGAAATCGCGTTACGGCGCGCATCGCGTCGCAGGCGAACATCGCATGCCGCTCGCCGACCGCATCGCCGCCCGCGTCGTCTCCGACGACCCCACCATCCGCGCCATGCAAGCCCGCAAAGCCCAAGTCGAGGAAACGCGCGCCACCAAGCCCGCAAAATTCCCCCACCGCCGCCATCGTTGACGATTCCAATCACATCGTCATTCCGGGCGAAGCGTCCGCGCCTTCGCCGTTGCCTCTGTAGCGGCCGCCTCGCTTTTCAGGCGGGCTGCCTTTGCCTTTTGCGAACGCCAGCCTGCCGATTGGCGTTTGGCTTTCATGCAGCTCACCCCGCCTTCACGGGGTAAGAGAAAGCTACGTCCCTGCAATGAAGGTATTTTGCGCGGAGAGTACCTTCCACGCTCCGTGCCGTTTTTCGAGGATGTGTTTGAGGCGATTCCGGAGCACCCCGCCCTTGCTCGGTGGGCTCCCGGGCGGGAATTGACGCGCTCCAGAAACCTCTAAATCGCAATCAACGATAAGGTAATTCGGACCGAGCCTCTGAATTCTGCGCACATGACCCGCAATGTGCGTTCCTTTGAAGATTCCCGCCCACAGGTCGACGTGTTCCTGCACGATCGCCGCTTTTCCGTTCAAGATTGCGCCGGATGGGTCCACGAGCTCGGCTTCCGGCCAGTAGTTTTCGCCATAGGCAGCGCCGTCGGCCCGATTCCATGAGTCAACGAACCGGTTGAGCATCGCATCGGCTGCGGTTTTTGCCTCGCGGTCTACTCCCTGGGCGACAGTAACTCCCGCCCCTATAAGGCATGCGTTTAGGACAAGACTCACAACAACTGTGCGCTTCAGCATGGAAACGGGTCCTTTCACCCCTGAGCGTTCCGAGCTGCGCCAATTGTATACCCGCCGTGCGCGAAAGGGAGCGGCGCTCCCATATGAAATTACTTCAATCTTTGCGGCACAGTTTTACTTCCACACGCCACTCGCGCGCTCTCGAATCCGAAGTCACGCGCCAGCGTGCTGAAAATGACCAGCAGCGCGCCGCGATCGCCTCGCAGCAAAACGAAATCGCCCGCCTCCGCGCAGAAAATCGCGCGCTGCTGAATTCCATTCTCGGCATCGCCGGCATTCCGCCCATTGAGGTGGACACGCCGCTTCCATCTTCTGTGTCACTCCCCACGAAATGTCATTCCGAGTCCGCCGCGGCGGACGACGAATCTCCCTCGACGCCATCCCTCCTCTCCTCTGCGGCCGCCGAGAAAAATTCCCCGGGCACGCAACGCCCGCGGAATGACATCCCGCCTAAACCCTCGCCCGAATCCTCGTCTTTGCGTTCGTCTCCGTCTTCGCCGTCATCTCCGTCGTCGCGTTCATTGTCTTCGTCGTTGCCTTCGTCTCCGCTTTCACCGTCGTCACCATCTTCGCCTTCACCACGCCGCCAACTCGCGACGCCCCTGCGCCGCCGCTCCTGGCACCAAATCATGCGCACCCTCGAACTCGAATCAGGAAAAAAGAAAAGTGGCTAGTGACTAGCGGCGAGTGGCGAGAGTTTCCACGCCTCTGGTTTCGTAGGGGCACAGCATGCTGTGCGCGGTGCAGCGCCGCCGTGCATGCAGCCACCCTGCCTCGTTTGCGGAGCGCCTGACCTGGAGTGCGGCGGCTTGCCGCCGCTGTTTGCCGACCGGGCTTGCCCGGACGTGCTCCTCGCGTCGGATCGAAGGTGCCGCCGAGGCAAGCCGCGGCCACAGAAAGGCGGCAGCCCTTCGAGGGCTCAGGGCAGGCAAACTCCCGCACTCCACAGTAGCCACCAATCAATCGCCACTCTTTTGGAGGAATCATGCCATTCATCAACGGCCGTTATCACGTCAACCCATCCATGGGCGCCGCTCTCGAAGCCGCGCGCGAAGCCGAAGCCGCCCTGCTCGCCTTGCAGGACCACGCACAGCGCGACGCCTCCGACAACACCGCCACCGCCGATTCACCTGACGATTCCGCGACCGCCAGCTCGTCAGCCGCTAGCGCCCCGGTCCATCACGTCGAAATCGAGGCGACTGAAGCAGTCCCCTCGCATTCCGGCCGCGCCACGCGCGGCTTCATCGCGCGCATCCATCGCTCCCTGCCGCAACCGCCGGCTCCTGCCGGCCACGGCGCATCGCTCGCCTACGAGCGATCCTCCCCATCCGGCCCCGCACTCAAGCCCGAAACGCACGTCTTCTCCAATCACGGCGATCTGCTCAATTTTCTTCGCGACGAATTGTCGAAAGCGTAGCTTGCGGACCGCAAAGCAGGCGTAAAAGAAGCAGAGGCTCGAAGAGTTACTGCATCACCCAAACGACGAAGCTCAATTTTCCATCTTTGTACCGCGCCGTCATCTTCCAGCAGCCGGGCGCAGGCACGTCGAACGCGTCCACGATGAACGCGTGATTCTTATCACTCGTCCAACCGGCATTGGAGTGTTCAGCCAACACCACCGGCGGATCAGACGAGCCCATGCGCACTCCGGTGATGCGCAACGCAGGCTCCTGATCGCGACGCCAATCGTAGCCTTCGCGCCACCAGAAGCGCTTCTGCCTAAGACCATCCCATCCGGCCTCGGGCAGATTAGTCCAAAGTTTCGCGGTGCCAAACCAGAAACTCGGGCACGGCGAATCAGAGCAGATCGCAGTGGGATAGGGCGGCGGTGGCACGAAAGCATGCGCCGGAGGCTTGGTAACCGGGCACGAATCGGGCGCCTGCGCTTCCACCACGTTTCGCAATTGCTGCGGGGATGCGGGCTGCGAAGCGGCCAGCACCGAAGAGTTACTTCGCGATCGCGGAGCGGGGAACGAAATTACGGCAATCAGCAAAACCAACGAAACAAGTGCCACCGGGAAGGTGTGGCGTCTCATAAGCCACCTCCCGCGCTACATATTACATCAACGCGGGCCGCTCCGCGTGGGGGCGCGTCTGCACTAGCGCGAACCATGCTGCGGAAGAAACTCGCAGCCCGCTATCCGGCGCGAATCTCGCTTTCCTGGATTAGAATGCTCCCCAACAGGGGGACTCACTTGGAAACCGGGGGCCCGCCCAGCAGCCCGACTCGGCGGAAGCGCCGACGGCATCATCACCATCATCATCAACATCGCGGCAGCGGTCGATTTCGCGTTCGGATGCCCGTCTACGCGCGGATCGCCCTTCCAATTCTTCTGGTTCTTCTTCTCGGACGGCTTGTCTGGCAAGGCGCGCATTCGCTTCTGCATTTCGGAGGCAAGCCCGGCCCCGCGAATATTGTCGGCGCGCAAACAAATTCCCCCACGCCGCCGTGGGCGCGCGATTTCACGGACTCGCTGGACGCCAGCGCGCGCGACGCTGCTGCGGGTAATCTTTCAGCGGCGGAAATCGACGCGGACCGCGCCGAATCTTTTGTGACCATCGCCCGAGTGGAGGGCCGCTCCGCGCCGCCGGACTTTTTCACATCGGCGGTCGCGCAGCTTGAGCGCGTGGTGCAACAGAGTCCCGGGGATCGGCGCCTCTTTGAGCACGTCACCTCCGCGCGAATCGTGCTGGCCACATTTCGATCGGCGCAGCAAACCGCGCCGCCCGCACCGGCCGAGGGACGCATTGTGATTGACGCGCCGCGGCGGATACAAGCGAATCAAACTCTGAATCCCACAAGTTTACGAGGAAGATACCTCGATGCCACGCTATTGCCCGAGGAGTTGGAAATATTATCGCCGCCAGCTTCGCGCGCTTTTGCGGACAACATCCGCGTCGAAACCCTGACCATCGCGGGCGCGGCTCAAACCCTCGACGGCATTCGCTGGCGCAACGTCACATTCATCGACACGCATCTGCGCTACGAGGGCGGGGAACTGAGCCTTGAAAACGTGCGCTTCGTCCGCTGCCGCTTCGGCCTGCCTCAAGATGAACGCGGCGCCCGCATCGCCAACGCCATCGCGTTAGCGCCAATTTCCGTCAACCTGGAAATGCCCGCAGCCGCGTCATCGTCCGCCGAGCATCAAGCGGCGCCCTTGTCGCCTGCCACATCTGCATCGCCTGCCTCGGCAACTCCGTAGCGCCATGTCGCGATAGACAGCCGTGGCGGCGTAGCCTCGGATGCAGCGCGGCCCGCGCGCTCTTGTAGCCCCGGCATCCTGCCTGCCCTGCGCCGCATCTCAAAATATATGAGGGAACGATTACTCCAACACGGTAAGTGCGCTCGCGCCGGGGTATCCTTCGTTAATGACGCTCGTTCTGCGGGCTTAGGGACGCACGCTTGCGGATAACTCGACGCATCCGCCCCCTTTTGCCTCTGCTTCCCTTACTGCTCTTGGTCCCATTGGCCTCGGGGCAAACTTCATCCACACCCGACCCGAACAATCCTACGCCGCCCGAGCAGGCGCAGCCGGCGCAAAATACGGGAGCGCCAGCCGAGCAGTCCAGTCAGGAAAACAAATCTCAGCCCGGCGCCACTGCCGCGGCGCCCGGCAAAAAGCAGGATGATCCAAAAAAACAGAAGGGTGGGGAAGGCGAGGAGTCTAAAGGTGAACAGACGAAGCGGATGCTCTACGTGGTGCCGAACTTTGCCGCTGTGAGCTCAGGCAAGCAACTCCCCGCGCTTTCGCCGAAAGCAAAGTTTTCTCTGGCATTTGAGGACAGCTTTGACTATTCGTCGTTTGTTTGGACGGGCATCCTAGCCACCCAGAGTTATGGCCTGGATTCATACCCGGAGCTAGGCACCGGGGTCGCTGGCTACAGCCGCTATTACTGGCGCGGCTTCGTCGATGAAGTCTCCGGAACCTACTTCACGGAAGCCATCGTGCCGGCCTTGACCCGCGAAGATCCGCGTTATTACACGCAGGAGGGTGGCGGCTTTTTCCACCGATTGGCCTATGCGCTATCGCGCACGGTGGTCACCAAGACCGATTCCGGCGGCACAACCTTCAACTGGTCCGAAGTCGGCGGCAACGCTTTGGAAGCGGCCCTCTCCAATGCCTATTACCCTCCGCAGGAGCGCGGCCCCGGTAAAACCGCCGAGAACTGGGCAACGCAAATGGAATCGGCCGCGCTCAACAATATCGCCAAGGAATTTTGGCCGGACTTTCGACGTATCGTTCTTCGCCGGCAATAGCCGCGCGAAGGGTTCCGCTATGGCTGGCGATTGCCTCGGCGAAAGATGTGACTCTTCGCTTGCGGCCAGAATTCGTCCCACGCGTTCGCGCCCATGCGGCCCGCAAACGCTTCGAGCGTGCGCAGCACCGCATCGTGGACATTCGCCTCGCTATCCGGCCGCCACGCATTCGACAAAAAATTATTCCCGGAAAACGCGATGTATCGCGCGTAAGCCGGTTCGAAATTCCCATCGGGACGCCGCGCCAGAAACGTCATCTTGATCACGTTCTTCACGCGCGCGCCAAACGAATCCTCCGGCACCGGAAAATAGCGCGGATCCTCGCCCCACAGCGCGCCGATCCCGGCTTCCATCACGTTGCTGGTGGCCACTCCCGTAAGCCGCACGCCGAATCGCTCGCCAAATCCTCCCCAGTGCGGACCGTCCTCGCGCGGCCGATCCAGCCCCGTGCCCACCGCCGACGTGATCACGCCTCCCGCAAGGTGCTGCGGCCAAAGCGTGTTTTTAACGATCCAGCTAAATCGCTCCTGCTCCGTGATCGGCTGGTACGGCGCGCTCTGGTGTGCGCTCTGATCGGCGCTCCCATCCGGGGCAAGCGCCGGCGCAACCGGCAATAGCGAATCGCTGAAATTGCCTTCGTCGATTTGCTCGGTTGCGTATGTGAAAGTATTCGCGGCCTGATCGGGTGGAAGCGTTTGTCCACGCGCCGCAGCAGCGCCAAACACCAGCGCCCCCGCAAGAAAAATCGCGGAGCCCCAAAATCCCATACGCACCGCCACGCGGAACGAAATCGCGCGTCTGTGACGCCTCGTGCCGTTAAAACGCATCCCGCCACCCTAACAGTTCCCGCGTCCCAACGGAATACCGAAATGCCACCATTCAATCTCAGGGAAATATCTCCCAGCCGTAGCCTCTGCAATCCTCCCAAGCGAGAACAAATGTCCACACAATCGAAATATCAACCGCCGAATCCAGCCCAAAAAGGGCTCCCAGGTCGCCGGCAAGGCGAGCCTGGGAGATTTGTCGCCGTCGAAGGCCCCGCCTCCGCCACTTCCTACGGCCTCAACAACGAGCAGCTCCCCGACCGCCTGCAGGAAGCCCTGCGCCGCCTCGTCTTCCAATTTTCCACCGAGTCGGAACTCTCGCGCCGCGCGGAAATTCGCCGCATCAAGCAGGCGCATCAATTCTGGCGCGGCCTGCAATACCTCTGGTGGAACGAGCGCGACCAGAACTGGCACCTCCCCTTCGAGCAAAAGCTCGCGAACCCCAGCTCGATCGAGGACATGCCGCGCTACGAATTCGTCACCAATATTTACCAGGCGTTCGGCCTCTCGCTCGTCTCCGTGCTTTCGCAGGACGTGCCGCGCGTGCGCTTTTTCCCCTCCTCCGCGCAAGCCGAAGAAGACGTGGCCGCCGCCAAAGCCGCCACCGAAGTCGCGGGCCTGGTCGAGCGCAACAATCGCATCGGCAATCTGATCGTCGATGAAGCCTTCAATCTGTGGACCGACGGCAAAGTCGGCGCATACGTCCGCTTCGTGGTTGATGGACAGCGCTTCGGCTTCCACCCCGAAACCGAAATCGCCGCCCGCGATGTAAAAATCGGCGCGGACGTCTACATCTGCCCCGAATGCAGCACCGAAACCCCAGCTACAAGCGAAGTCGCGTCGTCTCCCGTAGGGGCACAGCCGGCAGGGCCCCCAGGTCGACGGTTAGTCGAGCCTGGGGGATCAGTAGTGCCCGGCGACAATACTTGGCGTGATGCCACAAATTCGCTTACGCCTACGGGCCGTCATCCTGAGCGGAGTGCGCCGGTTTCTTCTTCCGTGTTCGCCGATTCTGCGAACACGCCGGCTCACGCAGTCGAAGGACCTCTCTTGGATGCAGCCGACTCCTCCGCGTCCCCCACCTGCTCGAATTGTGGCGCGCTTCTCACCGAAGAAAACTTCGTCGCCGCGGAAACCGTCGCCGTCCCCACCGGACAAACGCGCCTGCGCGTCCCCAACGGCCAGGAAGTAATCACCATCGTCGGCGGCCTCGAGCTGAAAACTCCGCCCTGGGCCAACGACATGCACGAATATCCCTACCTCCAATGGAATATGGAGGTGCACCAGGCCCGGCTGCGCGCCGCCTATCCCCACGCCGCCGACAAAATCGGCGCGCCCGTCGCCAGCGGCATGCAGGAATACGAACGCCTCGCGCGTCTCGCGCAATCGCAGGGCGGACCGCTCACCGAGGGCGGCGACTTCAACATTAATCTCATCACTTTCCAGCGCACCTGGCTGCGCCCCTGGTCTTTTTTCGCGCTGGAAGATAAATCTCTGCGCGACGAATTGCTCCAGCTATTTCCCGACGGCGCCTACTGCGCATTCGCAGGCGACGCCTACTGCGAATCGCGCAACGAAAATATGGACGATCACTGGCGCGTCCTTCATGCGCTTCCCGGCGACGGTTCCAGCGGCCGCCCCGCGCTCGGCGATTCGCTCATCAGCGTGCAGGAGCGCTTCAACACGCTCTCGAATTTGCAAATCGAAACTTACGAGTACGGAGTTCCGCCGATTTACGCCGATAGTGAGGTTCTCGATTTCGATTCGCTGCAAACTCAAACCGCCGAACCCGGCGTGCACTATCCCGCTCGCGCCAAACCCGGACAATCCCTCGCCGCCGGATTCTTCCAGCCCGAACCTGCGCAAGTTCCGCCCGATCTCGCGCAGCACGCCGCGAATTTAATGGGGCCGATCGCGCAATTCCTTACCGGCGCGTTTCCCGCGCTCTTCGGCGGCTCCATGGCCAATAACGACACCGCCGCTGGCTACTCCATGGCCCGCGATCAGGCCATGGGACGCATCGGCCTCGTCTGGCGCCGCATGAAATTCTTTCACGCGGACGTGATGCTCCTCGCCGTCGATTGTTTCCGCACGAATCGCCCCAACGATGTGGAAGTAACTCTGCTTGGCGCGGGCGCGGCCTTCGAATCGAAATGGATTCGCCTCGCCGACCTGAAGGGAAATTTGTTCAGCTACCCGGAAACCGACGAGCAATATCCCACGCTGTGGTCGCAACAGCGCGCCGTACTGCTGCAGTTGCTCTCGAATCCCGATCCGCAGATGCAATCAGTCCTGGCGCATCCGGAAAACATGGCGCTAATCAAGCGCATGATCGGCCTCGAGGAATTCGTCATTCCCGACGAAGAATCCCGCACCAAGCAATACCGCGAAATCGCCCAACTCGTCGCGGAATCTCCCATCCTGCGCCGCGACGATGCCACTGGAGTCGAGCTTACTTTGCCCAGCATCATGCCCGACGAATTCGCCGACAATCACGGCACCGAACTCGAAATCTGCATGCGCTGGTTCTCGTCCGACGCAGGCCAAGTGGCAAAAATCGAGTCTCCGTCAGGTTATGCGAATGTGCGCGCCCACGCCATGTTCCACCGCGAACACCTTCTGAAGCAGCAGCGCCAAGCCGCCCTAGCTAAGCAATCCGCCGCACCGCTCCGATAACGGCACCTGCCCGGGTAACTCTCAGAAGGCGCCGGCCGCGTGGGCTATTGCCTGCGCTCCAGGTGTGGGATACCATCGGGCCGTGAACAACTGGAAGATGCCACTCATACTCCGGACAGGCGGTTGTAGCCTGGAAATAAACCACTTGTGGCTGGCATCCTCAGCCCGGTGGGCGACGTCTAATGGAGTGTCGATACGCAAGTGAACCAGCAGGAGGGATCGTGTATACTTCTCATATGATGGGTGGAGACAAAACGATCCAGGACGGGCGGCACTAGGGCTTCAGCTCAAGGGTGACTTTGTACCTTCCAGCCGAAGCATCGGTTAACCTGTATTCCCAACCCTTCCAGCTTTCTTGATCTTTCCTCTGAGCTTTGCTCAGCACCCCAATCGGGCTGCCTGTGATGCGACAGTCCATCACTTTGCCTGTGCCCTCTTCAAGGAAGAATCGATAAACCGCTGACGGAAGATTCGCGGCGGATCCGAACGTCCACACGTAGTCCTCAACACCCGTTCTACCCAGCTTTTTGAATCCACCTGGCCAAGCATAGGTAACCACCACTTCGCGCGGCTTTGTTTCGGACGGATCGATCTCCGGCAGGAAGTACACGATTACCGATTTGTGATGAACGTCGTTTCTCGATGGAAGGTATGGCATCAGATTCCCGTTCCCGTCGTGGACCTTGAATCTGATTGCGTCCAGGAATTCCACCGGGTCGGCCTCGTCTTCGACCAAAACCTCGATTTCCATGAAGTGGAGCGGCTTGGTGGAAGCGAGCACTTTATAATTCCGCGTCACTGCCATGTCGAAATTCTTGAAGATGAGATAGGTTCCCTCCGAATGCATCATCTTTTTTGAGGGCGGTGAAGATCCAAAGAGCTGCTCCCGGATCTGCGCGGCGGCCCCCATCATTTTCTTCAAAGTTCGTTCGATCACCGCGCTTCGATTCTTCAATTCCGCCTCGGCTAGCTCGCTGCGCTTTCGCAGTTCTTCCAATGCCGCATCGCTGTGATGCTTTTGCTTTTTCGAATCGTGGACGGAAACGAGGTATGCGCGGGCCAGGAAAATGGCTAACAGGACGATCCCGACGACAAGGACAAACAGTACAAACGCAAACCAGGGTCGCAGAGAGACCTGTTTCTGGGTCCAGTCGATTTCCAGCCCGCGTTTTACAGCGCTGCCCAGCCACGACCTGATCGTTTCGAGCTTGTCCGCTTTTTCGAGGATTAACCAAATGAATCCCAGGACGGCGAGGATGATCGCCCAGGGATTTTGTCGCAGCCATTTTCGGACCGGCTCTGTTATTGGGCGCATGCGAAATAACGGCCTTATCTAGTACCGGCAAGTACCTTCCTTGTCAAGATTCTTCGCGGCGCTGGGCAAAAAGTGATCTCGGAGCTTCTTCCAGAATTGTTAGAGAAACCAGAGGTCCGCGCGGTGTAAAGCTTAAGTCGCTGAAAACCTAAAAAGATTATCGCTGGAATTCGACTGTGACGACCATGTGGGTCGCTGCTGGCTTGCCGTTCCACTGCGCGGGCTCAAATATCCAGAGCTGCACCGCCTGCTCCGCCGCACGCTCCAATAGGCGCGGACCGGACACGATCTTCGTCTTCCCCAAGTTTCCTTTTTCATCGATCACAACGTCGAGTTTCACCACCGTGGCCACGTCAAGGCTTTTCGCCCAGGGCGGCATCGGCGGTTGAGATTGCGCCACGATTTTTGCGGGAACGATTTCGGGAACCTTCGGCGCAACCGGCTCTGCACGTTTTGGCTCCTCGACGGCCGCCTCCGGCGCAACTACGTGCGGCCCCGTTTCCTCTATGGTTTCCGGCGCCGATCGGCTGGGGGCAGGGGACGATCGAACGACTTTGGCAACCGGTGCGCTAGCTACTACAGTCGGCCGCGCAGCTGGAACTTTTGCTATTGGAGCGGCGGGCCCTGGCACCACAACTTGCCGTCGCGCATTCGGCGCGCCCGCCTTCGTTGCCCGAGCGGCGGCCACCGGCCGTTCGCTTGGATGAATGAACAAGCCGCTCACCGCGTGCCATATGAGAGCCAGCGCCACCACGATCACCACGCACACCGCAATTTCAGAGCGGACCAGGTTTTTCCCGGTCGTCAGTCTCTCCGCCAGCGGCACTTTTGGCGGACCTGCTACCTCCTCGACTGCCTCGCCTGTTGCTTCTGTTCCTTCTGCTTTTTCTGCTCCCACTGCGTCTTTCGACGCCTCGTGTGCTGCCGGCCTGCGGCCTATTTGCGCGGCTGCTTTTTCCTTCAACGCCGCGTACTTCGCAAGTCTGGCTTCGCGCGCCATCAGCGCGGCGAGATTTGCTTCGTCCTTCGCATCGCTCGGTTCAGCGGCATCGCGGCGAGGAGCCGGCGCCTCAACAGTTCCATCTGAAGCCGAGCCGAGCGGCGCGCGCGCGATTGCTCGAAGAGCCGCGTCGATCTGTTCACCGGTTGGCTCGGTCGCCGACGGTGCGGGCGGAGTTTGCGGAATCATCTCATGTGCTGGGACGAGTTCTTCGCGGGGAGGGCCGCTGCGCTTTTCTTCTTCTTCGGGCGCTTTCGCGGGCGGCAGATTCGCTTCGGAAGCGGTCGAGCCCATCATGGCCAGCGAATTGTCAGCCGCCGCTTCGGTTTCTTGGTGCGCGGGCGCAGCGGGTTTCTCGGCCGCAGGTCCGGGCGCTGCGGTAGGCTTGGCCGGGGCCGCAGGTTGAGGTCCGGCTGCGGCAGGCACCGGTTTTTCAGCCGCAGTCTGAGCCTCGGATTTCTGCGCGATAGCTTCAGGCTTTTCTCCGCCCGCCTGAGGTTCTTCCGGGTCGCTTTCCCAAAAGCCAGGCGCGATTTCCATGAACTCCAGATCCGTGTAGCCCGGCTCGCCTTCCGGCGGCGCTTCGAGCACCTTGCAGAGAATTTCGTGTCCCGATTGGTCGTTGCGAAGAAAAACGGATTGTCCCGGCGTCACTCTCGTCCGCAGATTCAGCACGGCGCCGTTGTCGAAGGTAAGCGTGGTTTTAGCTGATTCAGTGAATAGCTCGCGGCGGCCGGTCTCATCGGCGGCCTTCGCGCCCTGAACCGTCACCGGAATTTCTAGCGCCTGTGCTTGAGCAATGCGCGCAGCGTCGGGCATATCGTTAAACTCGTTCGCTGAAAGTATGTAACCCTGGCCCCATTGAACTGAAAAACCGTCCTGAAAAACCGTGCCCCCCGGCACGCGTACCTGCGCGCACCCGTCGCGCTGCAGCGAGCGCGCCGCAACTACAGGCTATCGGCCGCGCATGCCAGCCGCAATAGCTTCGAAGTACAGGTGTAACGATAAGAGCAACGAGGATTTACTCGATGGATACTGCGCGGCTGCCCGGCAAACATACTTGGCCACCTGCCCGTTACTCGCCGGCGAATTTCGTGGTTGTTTAGTCAGATTCGCGGGAATTGCTGCGTCATGCAATGAATCGTGCCGAGCCCTAAAACCAAATCGCGGCAATAAATGGGCACAATTTCGCGGGTAGGGAAGAGCGCGGCCAGCGCATTCAGCGCCACGCGATCCGCGGGATCGTTGAACGTCGGCGCCAGCACGATTTCATTCGCGATGTAAAAATTCGCGTAACTCGCGGGCAGCCGCTGCCCGTCGAAAATCACCGGCCTCGGCATCGGCAGCGTCTCGACGCGCAACGGCACGCCCGCCTGATCCTTCGCGCTTCGAAGCAGCGCCAGATTCTCCTGCAGCGGCGCGTAATTCATCTCCGCCGGATCGTCCTCGACCACCGTCACCACCGTGGTTTCGTCCACAAATCTCGCCAGATCGTCCACATGCCCGTGCGTGTCGTCTCCCGCGATGCCGTTCTTTAGCCATACCACGTTCGTCACGCCGAGATATTTCTTGAAAATTTGCGCGTAATCGAATCGCGTGTACCCGGGATTGCGCGACTGCACTTCGCTCAGCAGGCACTCCTCCGTCGTCAGCAGCGTGCCGCAGCCGTTCACATCAATCGCGCCGCCCTCGAGGACCACGCGCCGCTCTTTGTGCTCCGGCAGAATCAGCGGCAGCTTCGGACGCAATCGCCGGTGCACGTATGCGGCCGCCTTCGCGTCCTTCTTGTGATCGTCATATTTCGCCCACCCGTTAAACCCAAAATTCAGCAGCGCCATCCCGCCGCCATCATGCCCAGCGCGGAACCTCACTTCTCGCGCGCCAATCAACGCGCCATGTGGAGTGCGGGAGCTTGCTCCCGCTTTTTCTTCGGCGAGGCTTGCCTCGCCCTCCGTGCCCGGATTCAGCCGCACGCCGCTTTCTTGAGGGCTGTCATCCCGAGCGGAGCGAGGGATCTCTCCGGCAGCGTCCAAAGAGAGGCTCGTCGCTTCAATCTTCGGAATCACAGGCGAAATGCCGCCCTCCACCACCGCAATCGGCCCCGAATCGCGCATCCACCCGCGGTCCGTCGGGACATAAAAGAACGAGACAGCATCCAGCGCCGCGCCTGCTTTTCGCAGAGTCGCTTTCGCGCGCTCCTCAGCGCCGCGGCTTTCGACCAGCAGAAAAACCCGCTCCACGCGCGCCAGTTGCCGGACAATCTCCGCGAACGCCCACGGAATCGGCGCGAATTTCCCCGGCCAATCGGTGAGTTCGTGCGGCCACGCGAGCCAGGTCGCCTCGTGCGGCTCCCACTCCGCCGGCATCCGAAACGCAGTCGCCTCAAGCCGCACTATCCTCAGCTATCCTTTCGCGCGCTGCGAAACGCCGTAGAGCGCCCGCCTCGCAGCTCCTGTAGCGCCGCCATCTCGCCGGCGGTGTTGCCTTTCCTTTTGCCGTTGCCTTTGTAGCGGCCGCCTCGCTTTTCAGGCGGGCGCCTTTGGTGTTGTCTTCGTAGGGGCATGGCATGCCATGCCCGGCGCACATGCTTGGCTACCTGCTTGCCATCCGACTCGACCGCGCGGCGCCCCAGCCCATGTGGAGTGCGGGAGCTTGCCTGCCCTGAGCTTCGAAGGGCTCCCGTCGTCTGCCGCTCGGGCATGCCCGGGCGTGCTGCTACTTTTCTGCAATCGTGCGCGGAATTCGGCAGCCGCCATTATTTCTCGAGCCACCGATTGAGGATCGGCTGATACGCGTCGATGCGCCGGTCGCGCAGAAACGGCCAATTGCGCCGCGTGTCTTCGCTCTTTGCCGGATCGCACTCGACCACCAGAATTTCTTCTTTGTCGTTTGACGCCTCCGCCACCACCCGCCCAAACGGATCGGCCACAAACGAATTGCCCCAAAACTCAATCCCCGTATCTCCGGGATGAGAGTTGTTAGGAGCGGCGCTAACGGTGAGCGGGACGTCATCCTGCTTGCCCTGAGGAACGAAGGGAGTGGCCTCCCGCGCCTTCTTCAGTTGCACGCCGCCGCCCGCGCTGTCATCCCGAGCGGAACGTCCCGCGCTTTTGGTTTTGCGCGAAGCGCCGGGACGCGCAGTCGAGGGATCCCTCTTCGATGTGTGGGCCTCCGCCATGTCGCTCGGCCCTTCAAACCCCACGCGATTCACCACCGCCACATACACGCCATTGGCAATCGCGTGCCCGCGCTGAATGGTCCGCCACGCATCCAGTTGCCCCGCGCCGAATTCTTTTTTCTCCGCCGGATGCCAACCGATGCTCGTGGGATAAAAGATCACCTGCGCGCCGCCCAGCGCAATCGCGCGCGCGCCCTCGGGGTACCACTGGTCCCAGCAGATTTGTACGCCAACGCGCCCATAGCGCGTATCGAAATTCGGAAATCCCAGGTCGCCCGGAGTGAAATAGAACTTTTCGTAGTAGAGCGGATCGTCCGGAATGTGCATCTTGCGGTATTTCCCCAAAAACGTCCCGTCCGCATCCAACACCGCGCAGGTATTGTGATAAATCCCCGCCGCGCGCCGCTCGAAGAGGGAAGCGACAATCACCACTTTGTTTTCGCGTGCCACTTTGCCCAGCGCTTCGGTCGCAGGACCGGGCACCGCTTCGGCCAGATCGAATAGCGCGGCATCTTCGCGGCGACAAAAGTATTCGCCGCGAAAAAGCTCATGCGTGCAAACGATTTGCGCGCCCCGCCGCGCGGCCTCCCGAATTTTCTCGCTCGCTCGCGCCAGATTCTCTGCAGCGTCCAAAGAAGGGCTCCCAGGTCGACGGTTAGTCGAGCCTGGGAGATTGGAACTGCGCATCTGGAGCAAGCCCAGCGCAAATTTGTCATTCATCGCGCCATCGTACCACGGGTACGAACTTCCGTAGGGGCACAGCATGCTGTGCCCGGCAAACATGCTTGGCTTCGTGAGTGCGATTGACTCGAACAGAGGGGCGAGAGGGAAGCGGCTAAGAAACCGCCAGTTGAGAAGTAAAAGCGAGTTGCGAAGTTACTCTAAACTCTAAACTCTGGACTTTCCTCTAACCCTACAGATTCCGCGTTAAGCCGCCCATCGAGCGCGATCCGCTGTATGCATTCCTCATCGCGGGAGGCGGCGCCACCAGCCGGATCACGTGCTGCAATCGCTCCGGCTTAAACGGCTTGGCCATGCAGATCACTGCGCCCATCTGGTGGCTTGCGGAGTAGTCCGCCGGCTGCGCCGAGCGCGTCAGCAGGATCACCGGAACGCGTTGCAGGCGTTCGTTGCGCTTGATAATCAAGCAAAGGTCCTGTCCGGACATCTCCGAACCTTCCACTTCGGCGATGAAGGCCACGGGAACGGTGTTGCGCAGAATCGAAAGGGCTTCCTCCGCCGTCGCCACGATCACCACCTTGTATCCATCCTGCTCGAGCATGTTGCGCAAAGTGGTGCTCGTGTGCGCGTCCGGCTCAACCACAAGGACCATGGATTCGCCGTGCATCCCGGGTTGGATCGGCGCCGCAGGATTATTCCCTGAGTAGCGCGAACTCTGTTCGGCGACGCTGGCGCGTAGAGT
Source organism: uncultured Acidobacteriota bacterium (assembly GCA_963702375.1). GTDB lineage: Bacteria > Acidobacteriota > Terriglobia > Acidiferrales > UBA7541 > Palsa-295. The sequence continues at coordinate 65,947 of CAVPCI010000007.1, read as the reverse complement.
GGCGCCGTGAAATTGCACCGCTACGCCGTATTTTCCGTCCGTGTGCCGGATCACGCGAACCACATCCGCCTTCTGCGCCTGCTCCGTCGCCACCTGGGTTTTGGAATAAGGGAACATGACGTTGAGCGTCTGGCCCTTGCAATAGTCGGGATGGTCGCTGGTGAAAAGCAGGCCGTCGCGCGAGATATCCACGGTCGTGGACACTTCCTCGAATGGCTTCGAGGGACCTACGGTTGAAACGTGAACCTGCGCGGAAATTTTGGCGCGTCGCCGCCTGCGCCGTTCGGTTCCATTGTGCGCGCCCGCCGCCTTAGCCCCAGGTTCCGCGGAAGTTTGTACTGTAGTCGTCATCCCCATCACCTCAGATTTATTATGGCGGTTCCGATAGCATCGCAGAGGTGGCCGTTCGGTTTCCCCGCAGCCGCAACTTTACCCAGAGCGGCAGCCAGGCGAAATAGTACTTCAGTAACAATTTGGTTACGCACCCGCCTCCGAGCAACCCCCGGACAAACCCGCCTAGCATCCGCCTCGCAGCTCCTGTAGCGCGCCGTCTCCGCTGTCTGCCGACCGGGCTTGCCCGGGCGTGCTGCAACCACCCAGTTAGATCTCCCGTTTTTTCCCTGAATGGAGGTTTTTCAATGGCCGTAACATCCGCAGCTGCGCACGAAGCGCCTCAGACGCAAGATCCCCAGCACGATCCATTTCACAACTCCGCCGCACGCACGCCGGGGCCGGAGCCTCACGAAACGTCTGTGCGTCGCCGTTCACCCGCTCGCCCCGCGCATCCGCCAACCGACGACGAAATCCTCGGCATCGACACCGCATCTCCGCGCAGCCCCGATCCCGTCCAGGCCGCCTTCGATTTCGACGCGACGTCCGCCGATACTTGGCGTGATGCTGCCCATGCAGCTTCACATGATGGGTCTGTCATTCCAAGCGAAGCGAGGAATCTCTCTTCGAGCGACGGGCAGAGCACGCCAGAACCCGGAAACGCCGATCCCCCCGCTGATCCCGCCGCGTTCCGCAACATTTTCGAAGCCAATCCCGAACTGCGCCGCGCCTGGCAGGACGCACAGGCCTACCGCGAAACGTTCGCCACTCCTGAAGCCGCCCGCGCCGCCACCGCTCAGCTCGCCGGCCTCGATCGCATGGACGCGCTCTTTTTCTCCCGCCGCCCCGAAGATCACGCCGAGCTAGCGCACGTAGTCGCCAGCCTCGACCCCGACGCCTTCGCCTCGCTAGCGCAAGCGATCACCACCCTCGCTTCGGCGCCGTCGTCCGTAGGGGCACAGTCCGCCAATAATTCAGGGCGGATGCCCGGCACCAATGCTTGGCGTGATGCCGCCTCCTCAGCCTCCCCCGAGGGGCATCGTCATTCCGAGCGGAGTGTCCCGTCTTCGTCTTTGCGCGAAGCGCCGGGACACGCAGTCGAGGAATCTCTCTTGGATGTCGCACCTGGCAACCGGCCCACCATGTCCGGGCAATCAGACGGCTCATCGCCGGAGCGACAATCTTCCACCCCCACCGCCGCCCAAGCCGAATTCTTCCACGCCGCCAACGCCGCCTCCGTCGAAGGCGTCCTCGACGCCATCGAATCACAAGTCGAACGCCTCTTGCCCGAAGGCGTCGCGAAAAGCGCCCGCAACCGCGTGGTCGGCGAAATTTATCGCGAACTCGATTCCACTCTCCGCTCGAACCGCCAGCTCGGCCAGCAGATGCGCGATGCCTTCCGCTCCGGCTCGCTCGACACCGATCATCAGCGCGCCATCGTCTCGCTTGTCACCGGGCGCGCCCGCCAGGCGCTTCCTGCCGTCGCCAAACGCGTCCTCAACGAGTGGACATCCACCATCGTCGCCGCGAATAACGACCGCCGCGCACGCCAGCACGCCGCCGAGCGCCGCATCGACATCTCCGGCGCAAGCGGCGCCGCCGGCGCCGGCCGCTCCGCCTCCCCGCGCAGCATCGACTACGCCCGCATGTCCGACTCCGACATCCTCAATCTGTAAGTGTTCGTAGGGGCACGGCATGCTGTGCCCGGCAAACATACTTGGCGCGATGTACGCCATCCACCCCGCACGAAAGGGGCGCGCCGTCGCCGTGCGCTGTCATTCTGAGCGGAGTGTCCCGCGCCTTTGGTTTTGCGCGAAGCGCCGGGACACGCAGTCGAAGAACCTCTCTTCGATGTACCGCTCGCTTCTGCGCATGCCAAGAGAGGTCCTTCGATTCCGTCGCGCGCCCGCAAACACCGCGGGAAAGGCAAACACCGCGCGTGACTCCACTCAGGATGACGGCGAGAGGCACGCTCCCTAGTCACTAAACGACTTGCGCCCTAATGCCACAATTCTTTGCTCGCCAAGTCCGCGCCAGCGCGCATCGCCTTGAACTTCTCCCAAATCACGGTCGGGTGCACCTCGGTCCGATACAGCGCCTGCGACGAAAATCCGCAATCCGCCCCGGCGATCACGTTCTCGCGCCCCACCAGCTTCGCGAACCGCATCAACCGCTCGCAAATCAACTCCGGATGCTCGACGATGTTGCTCGCGTGCGTGACCACGCCCGGCACGATCACCTTTCCCTCCGGCACCCTCACTCGCTCGAACAGGTGATATTCGTGCTCATGCCTCGGGTTCGCCGCCTCGAAGCTGAACGACCCCGCGTTCACCTTCAGCACGTAGCCGATGATCTGCGCCAGACTCGCCTCGTGGATGCGCGGCCCTTCATTGATGCCGTAGCACGTGTGAAAACGGATTCGCTCCGCGGGAATTCCGCGCAGCGCCGCATTCGTCGCTTCCACGTAAATCTCCGCGCGCCGCGCTTGCTGCGCGTTGGATAATCCCGGCTCCGCGAAAATGTCCGATAAGAAAGGATCATCGATCTGGACGAGAAATCCCGCCGCCACGATCGCCTTGTATTCGTGGCTCAGCGCTGCGGCGACAGCCAGAAAATATGCCTCCTCGCTCTTGTAATATTCGTTCTTCCCAACGCCCGAAGGCGCCGTCGCCGGCATGAACACATGATCTTCGCGCACGCCCGCTGCCTTCGCTGCAGCCTTGAGGTTTGCGATGTCCTTTTGCAGCGCCGCCTCGCCGGTATATTTCACCGGCCCAACGCAAACCAGCGGAACCGCCGGGACAATCGCCGCGCCGAGCATCGCCTCCTTGAAATACTGCTCGTAGTATTCCGGAAACGCGGCCACCTCCTTCTGAAAGAGCGCCGCCTTCTGATTTGGCCGCGCCTCGAATCCTTCCAGCCGCTCGCGGATATACGTGAAGAAGCCGCCCTTGGACATTTCTCCGTCCGCCACGATGTCGATCCCGCATTCCGCCTGTTTTTTCACCGACTCGACGACCGCTTTCGCAATCGCAGCCTCGAGCGCCTTCTCGTCGTAAGGTTTCCCAGTGAGCCGCGCCTTCAGCAAATCGAGCACCGCATGCGGACGCGGCAAGCTCCCGATATGCGTAGTCTGGATCCGGTTCGTATTCTGTTGCAGCGCCATGTCGCTAGTCCCCGCGCCGATTATCCCCCGCACGCCCGGCATTGCGCACGAAAATGTAGCTCAGGGCGCTGTTCAGCCCTGAGGCTTTTCGGCCCTCTCGCCTCGTCCGCGCCTTTCTTCGTAGGGGCACAGCATGCTGTGCCCGGCGCACATACTTGGCTACTTGTACGCCATCCGCCCCGCTCAAACGGGCGCGGCTTTGCCGTGCGCCGTCATTCTGAGCGAAGTGTCCCGCGCCTTTGGTTTTGCGCGAAGCGCCGGGACACGCAGTCGAAGAACCTCTCTTCGATATATCACTCGCCTCTGCGCGAGCAAAGAGAGGTCCTTCGGTTTCGTAACGCGCCCGCAAACAACGCGGGAAACGCAACACCGCGCGCGACTCCACTCAGGATGACATCCACTTCTCTCCGCCCCCATCCGTAGAGGACACCCCGCACCAATACTCTAGACACTCGTCACTGGCCACTTCTTTCCAAAGGGGAACCACCAATGCCACAAATGCAAAACGCACAATCCGTCGCACTCCAGCTTGAAAAGGTGCGCGACAAACTCCCGCTTCTCTACGAACGGGACGACATACTTCTCACCATGATCCAGCAGCGCGGCGACGTCGAAAAAGTTTCCAGCCGCAACATGCGCCTCCCGCTGCAAATCCGTCCCGGGGGCAAAGCAGGTCTCGCCAACATGGACGGTGGCGACCTGGGCCGCGGCTCGGGCACCGTCTATGACGTCGCCCAGGTCACGCCGGTATTTTTCCGGCACGCGGTGGAAGTCACCAAGCTCGTCGAATACGCCAGCAACGCGCCCGAAAAAGCCGTCGAGAACGCCGCCAAGCGCGAAGTGAAAAACGCCATGGTGCAGTTCCGTTCGTTCCTCGACAAAATCATGCAGACCAACGGCAACGGCGTCCTCGGCACGATCAGCTCCGTCACCACGAGCGGACTTCCGTCAGGCGTGGCCGCGCAGTTCGCCATGGCCAAGCCGCCCGGCGCGCAGCTTTTCTATTACAACCAAACCGTCGAAGTGTACGACTCCACTCTCACCACCAATCGCGGCTCGGCCAACGTGCTGCTCGTCGATCCGTTCAACTCGCTGATTCAGGTTGACGCGCTTCCCAGCGGCACCGTCGCCACCGACGTTGTCGTTCACGACGGCCTCACCGGCTCGGCGCCCACGTCGCTTTTCGGCATCCTCTATCACCAGTCGAACGCCACCACCGGCACCTGGCTCAATCTGAATCGCGCCACGTATCCGGTGGAACTCGCCACGCCGCGCGTCAACGGCAACAATTCCGCGCTCACGCCCGGCGCCGTGCGTCTCGCTATCAACAAAGTGCGCAAGGCTCTCGGCAGCAACCAAATCAGCAAGCTGATCGCCTACACCTCGCTCGAGCAGGAGCACCAGTGGGAACAGCTCGGCGTCACCATCTCGCAAATCATCAAGGAGGGAGCGGGCGGACGCGCCAGCGATCTCGATCTGCTCTTCACTGGCGAGAAGTCCATGGCCGGCGTGCCCATCAAGTCGAGCATCAACGCCAATCAGTCGCGCGTGGATTTCCTCGATCTATCGCACTGGGGACGCGCCGTCATGCAGGACATCGACTTCTACGATGTCGGCGGCCAAACCGTCTTCCCGATTTACGGCGCAAGCGGCGGTCTCGCTTCGGCGTACATCTTCTACTTCGTCACCGGCTTCCAAGTCTGGAACGAGTCTCCCCGCTCCGGCGCCTACATCGACAACCTAGCCATCCCCACCGGCTACTAGCCGTCGATGGTTCTGTTTGTGCCTTTTGCCTACCCTTCGCGCGCACTTTGCGCGAAGGGTAGGGAATTGGCCTCCGTAGGGGCACAGCATGCTGTGCCCGGCAAACATACTTGGCGTGATGTTACCCATCCGCCTAAATCGACGGGCCGGATTCACCTTCACGGCCACCGGCTCCAAGCGTACAATCGCGGCACCGGTATACGCGAAGAAGTCTTTCTTCCCCGACGTCGCTCGGTGCGTTTGCCTACCTTTGATTACTCCAGCCCTACAGCGTACTTCGTCACCATTTGCACACAGGACAAACACCGCCTTTTCGGTGCAGTCTCAGGCTATACGGTCGCGCTGAATGTCGTTGGGAAAATCGTCGAAAAGTGCTGGGGCGACATTCCTTTGCATTTCGTCGGCGTCGAATCAGGACCCCACGTCATCATGCCGAATCACCTCCACGGGATCATCCGCCTGCTTCCACCCGAGGTCGATGGTGCACTGGTAGCCAAGCATCTGCGCCGGGCACAGCATGCCGTGCCCCTACGACGGGACACCGCGCGCAGCTTCGCCACGATGGCCACGAATTCGATTCCCGCCATTGTGCGCTCCTTCAAATCGGCGGCGACCGCCGCCATTCGCACCTCGCTGGGAAGACCGAGCCTATCTGTGTGGCAGCGCGGTTATCACGAACACGTGATTCGCGACGAAGATGATTTCCGCAACACGTGCGAATACATTCGCATGAATCCAGCCCGTTGGAAATTTGACGAAGAGAACTCGTGAAACCCGAGCTCGGTTGGGTTTGTAGGGGCACAGCATGCTGTGCCCGGCAAACATGCTTGGCGTGATCTCGCCATCCACCTCGCACGCGCGGCCGCTGTCATTCCGAGGGGCGCGATGTTTGCGCCCCGAGGAATCTCTCTCTGGTGTTTGCGGGAATTGTTTTTGTAGCGGCCGCCTCGCTTCTCTGGCGGGCGCCTTCGACTTACTGACCCATCGAATACATCACCGTGGATCCACACACGAGCACCGCAAATGTAGCCAGCATGAGCTTGCGCATCTCTTTTTTCTCCTTCTGAATTGGTAGGGAACTTCTGCGCGGGACTACAGTCCGTTCGCTTCGACGTGGCAAGCCCGCGGGATTTGTGCCGCCGTTGCAATTGACCGCCCGCGCTTCCGGCGCTACCATCCGCACCAACTTTCACGCGCGGAGGCGGCCAGCATGAAAACTTCATTCGCCGGGGCAGCGATTCTGTCGATTCTTCTTGCGCTAGTTGCGCCGAGCTCTTCGACGCAGGCGCAGCAGATGCGGACGTTTCACTGTATCGCCATGTCCGTCGCGCCCGGCGGCGGCCACAACACGATGTACGTCAGCCAGGTTTTCCCAATGGAAATAAGCCAGCGCTCCGCGATCGACGGCGCCTGGGCCACCTACATCAAGGCCACCTACCACCTCACCACCATTTCGACCACGCGCTGCGATCAACTCGGCGTGAACCCCACGATGCAGGAACGCATCCTTGCAGCCGAAGAAACCTCCTGGAAGAATCAGGGTTGGGAAGTGGTGCGCGTCAACTGGCGCCCGGGACAAGCCGGCGCTGCTCCAACCTCGGCGGCATCGCTTTATTCCGCGGCGCCCAGTCCGGCAGGAATTGGCGAGCCGCATACACCCAGCGCACAGCCTGCAGTAGCGAGCGGGGCAGGGGAGCCCAGCGCCTCCTACTGCTACTCGGACGATCGCAAGCCCACCATCTACTTCAGCGACGCCTTCGACACCGCCGGCTTCCCGTCGAGCGCGGCGTGGTCCACCGCATTCACCAAGTTGCTCGCGCAGAAGTACGGCTACAAGGGCGTGGTCACTTGCAAGACCGTCAGCACAATCGTCAGCGCGCAGAGCGCGATGCGCGATCAGCGCGACGCCTTGCAAGGCAAGCAATTCATTGACACCGATTGGACCTACGAGCCGCCCGCCCCGGCCGACACTCCCAAGTAAACCAAATGCACCCCGCCTCTAGCTTCTTCGTGGACGCACAGCAAGACAGGAGTTCGCGCAAGCCAAGCGCCCATCGCGTGGGGTGACCAGGAGAGAAACCTAGAATAGCGTTGCTTGCGGACGATTACACTCGGCTAGATGAACCGTTTCCGGCCCAAGCCGAGCACGCCCAACAACCCGGAGCCCAGAAGCATCAGCGACGAAGGCTCGGGCGTCGTCGATAGAGGTACGTCGTTCACCGTGACGGTGAAGGGCGGCGCATTCGCTACGTAACCTTCTCCGATTAAAGCGATGTCATAGGTCTGAAAGGCAGTGCCTGCTGAAACTCCGGAATCGCCGTCTGTTTCGCCCGCGCCGCTGTCCGTGGTAAAGTCCAGGACCCAGTTGCAAGATGACGTGGCACCCAGACTGGTCTTGCAGGTAGTCAGTGTATTATCGAAACCAATGGAAGCGATCTTATCCGTCGGGTCTCCGGTTGGGGCTGCGATTGTCACCTCGAAAGTATTTAGGATGATACCAAAATCCTCATTGTTGGTCAGGGTGAAGAGCAGCATACCCGAATCGCCCTCCGTCACTGACACACTGTTCGAGCTAAGAGTTACATCAAGGGCGTCGGCATGAGCTGGGGTCGCTACTAGCGCAGCGACGAGTAGGCCGCTCGCGCACAAGGCCGCTTTCAGAAGACGAGTTTTCATTGTTCGATCCCCCGGGAGATTCAGTTGCTGCTTTCCTGCTGCCTGCAATACCGTTGCCAGGAGAGGCCTCTTGAAAATACGGCCGATAACACCGAATTCGGATCACGAGTATGCAAAGAGTTGCATGAAAAACCCATTCTCTTGGATTGAAAGATCATCTATATTAACCGCCTGTTACTTGGACTCGCGGGCCTGGGATTCGTCTTGTCGAGGCACCTCTGCCAGCCGGAAACCGACGCCGTCAGATCATCTTCACGTTGACGCCGTCGGCCGGCGGCGCTACCATCCTATTGAGCAGGGAAGTCGGCCGAGCGGGAGGTCACTATGAAGACTTTATTCGCGGTAGCGATTCTCTTGGGTCTGGCTTTTGTAACTGCGCCCACCCTGCGCGCCCAGGACGATGCCTTCAACGATCCCGCGCTCGCTGCGGCGGCCGCTGCGCCCGTGCAGATGGTCTCTCCTGCCGACGTGATGAAACTGATGCAGGACTCGCACGAAAAATTCGCGCTCGTCGATACGCAGCCCGTTGACGGCTACGTTGACACTCACATCCCCGGCGCCATCAATTATCCGTGGGTCATGCAGATCAAAACGTTTCCCATCGCCCTTCCGCGCGATCGCACGCTGATCTTCTACGGATCTTGCCACAACGACACGTCCAGCATGGTTTCCAAGCTCGCCGAATTTGGCTACACCAACGTGAAAATCATGGACGGCGGCCTGGAGAAATGGCTCGAGCTGAAGTATCCGGCCACTCGCCACACCAGCGCCCCTGCGGAACAATCGCTTTCGCAACTCACCACCGCGCCCCAAAAGAACGCGAGGTAGTCGAGGGGTAGTTTTTGGGTTTTAAACAAAAGGTCTTGCATGTAGCTTACCGCCGCGGCGAGCCTCGTCCGGCAGATGTCACCCTTTCGTCACGCATCCACACCGCATCGGATCTCTCTTCGATGTAACGGTGCCATTTCCTCACCGTAGGGCTGCTGTACCCCTTCGTCGCGCTTTACATTACAGGGCATCACATCTCCGGCTGCATGGTTGACCTGATAGTTCCCCTCAACGCCTTCGCGTAGAAAAGCACAGGCACGGCGCAAATCCGCAGCAATGTCCGTGGTGACAACTGTGATCTGGGGGATGGAGCTATGAGAATTCGCGCAGCAGCAGTAAGACTTTTCCTGGTTGCACTCGCAACCGCAACAATTTCAATGATGTGCCCGGCAAAATCCGGCGCGCAGGATCTCGAACTCAGCGGCGGATGGGCCCACGCCACCAGCGATTTCGGCGTGGACGGTTTCAATTTGGGCGCCGCATATTTTTTTCAGCCGCGACTCGCCCTCGCCGCTCAATATGACGGCATGTGGGACACCTCTCGCGTGGGCACCTTTGAATTTACGTCCGTGGGTGCAATCGTAGCTCAATCGCACCTTCAGGATTTCCTGGTCGGCCCTCGCTTCTATTTTCCCGTGTACACGATTAACGACACCGGCACCAGCAAGCGCAACCGCAATCGCAAAGTCTACAGGCTCTATCCCTTCGCAGAGGTGCAGTTCGGCGTTTCGCACTTGCATCAGAGTATTCAGGAGGGCATTTTGCCGCCTGCAACCAATTCCGATAGCGCTTTCTCGTGGATGCTCGGAGGCGGCGTCGATTATCCCTTGAGCGATCATTGGAGCGCGCGCGGAAACTTGGACCTTCTTCGCACGCACCTGAACGCGTCAGCGCAGAGCCGCCTTCGCCTCGGCATCGGCATCGCCTACACCTTCGGCGAACGTTAGTTTTTCGTAGGGGCACAGCATGCTGTGCCCGGCAAACTTACTTGGCTACTTGTGCATCGTCAGCCCTGTGCGAAAGGGCGCGCACCCAGAAGTTGCGAGCCTCGTCCGCACGGGCACGCCACGTGGAGTGCGGCGGCTTGCCGCCGCTGTTTGCCACCCGGGCTTGCCCGGGTGTGCTCCTCAGATTGACTACATCCTCGACTGCCACGCCGCATCGCGTCCGCCCACATATTCACGCCACCCTCGCCATCAAACATTCCCCGCAACCTTTTATGATCCACATCATCCGAGAAACGCACGAGGCGCCCGCCTCGATCCAGCGCCGCATCGCGCGCGCCGGCGGTGCCAACCGCTACGGCGAGCCCAACTTCCGCGTGGTCTGGGGAGGCTCGCGCCTCACCTGGATCGGCGGCCGCTGGACCGATCGCGACGCGCACGGCAACGCCATCCGCGAAGCAATCGAGCTGCGCCAGGTTCCGAAATACGCGCCACTCGATCGCTGGCACATCGAGCGCTGGACGCCTCCCGAATCCTACGGCTCGCCCGAGCTGTGGTATCAGCAAACAGTCGAAGTCGAGGACGGCATCCGCATCCCCGCTCTCGGCCCGTATCCATCGCGCGGCGAATACGAACACTGCTTCACGCTCGAAAGCGCCGCCGGAGAATTCATCCCGCTCACGCCCGCTGCATGCGACTGGATCATCCGCGCCGTCGAGTGGTCGCGCCGCCGTCCGCGCCACGATCGCCGCATCGCCATCGCCGCACGCGAAGCCCGTCGCGCGCGCGAATTCGACGCCGCCGCCGACGCCCTCCTCTCCGACACGTGATTGGATGTACGTTCCAGTCGTGCTATTTTGCACTGATGTTCGAAACTTTTTCCGAGCGGGCGCGGCGGATCGTATTCGCGGCGCGCGTCAAAGCGGGCGAGCGTGGCGGCGCGGCGATTGATACCGCTGATCTCCTGGCCGGCTTGATTCTGGAAGACCAAGGAATGGCCGAGGCCGCGGTGTTGCTGAAGCTCGGCCATGGGACACCTATTTTCGTTGATAGGCGTCCGCTCCACACCCCATTCTTCTCGCCTACGCAGGCGCAGGACCTGCTCGACAGCCTGGCGAAACTCCTCCCTCAATCGCAGCCCCTTGCTACTACCGCGGAGATACCGCTATCGCCTTCCCTTCAACGCGTATTCAACTCGGCGAAGACTCTTCAGACCCGTCTTCAGCACAGCAAGCTCGGACGTCTGCATCTGCTGGCGGCTGCTTTGGCCGAAGAGTCTAGCCCAAGCGTCCAGTTGTTGCGTGACGCTGGAATCACAGAGGAGAAAGTACTACTCGCTCTTCGCGCTGATGCTGCCGGCTGAGCGAAAGATATGCTTTGGAAGTGAGCTTTAGCCGTTGTAGGGGCACAAATGCTTGGCTACTTGTTCACTGTCCGCCTCGTACTTCGCGGCATCGTCATCTCCGGTTTCGGGAGTCCGGTGGATCCCGGTTTTTCGGGACTCTCGGTGAGGCCCACCGGGACTCGAAACCGGAGCTCCACCGGAGTCCAGCCACCGGACCTGAGCGCAGTCCCACTTTTTTTCTTCGCGCGGCTTTGCGCGGCGCGGGACGCAGTCGAAGGGCCTCTCTTCGATTCACCGCTCATATCGCCACATTTGCTACCGCCTCATTCCCCGAAAGGAACCTCACTTGACCACCGAAACAGCCACCAACACCGCGTCGCATCCAGCATCCTATGCTAGCCACCGGCGCGACATTCGCATCGAAACCGAACCTAAGGGCGACACCGCCGCCACCGTCGCCATCGCCTCTATCTCCGACCAGGATTGGTATATTTCGCGCACGCACGGCGTCTATCACATCCCCGCGCGCGTAAAACAAACGGGATCGGACTCGCCAGAGCCAGCGCGGGAGGACGTTGCCGCCGAACCGCCGGCAGGCTCTCAGGAATCACAGCCGCAATACGCGCTTCTTCTGATCACCTCGCGCGGAGACGCGATCGATCTCGGGGACAGTCGCCGTCTTCCATTCACCATTTCCGCGCGCGAAATCGCCGAAGATCTTCTGCAGGATTTGCACGATCACGGCATCTTCGTCTGCGCGGGCCTTCGTCCCACCGCCGAGGAGCTGACCACCGCGACCGAGCGCCGCGATGCTTACTATCACCGGCTAATCGGCGAAGGCGACACGCTCTGGGCGCGCGGCCACTCCTTCCGCGAAATTTCCGATTTGCATCGGCGCGCGGCGATGACGCTCGGCGTCGAACGCGAATGGGCCTACGTCCCCATGCGTATGAGCGATTGTCCCGCGTGCGGAGAAAAGGTGAAATCCGGCGTCGCCGTTTGCCGCCACTGCCACGCCATTCTCGATCGCGAAAAAGCCGCGCATCACGGCCTCGCCGAGCGCATCCCCCAATCCAAGCCCGACCTCAGCGGTGGAAGTACGGGCCTTCAAGCCCGCGAAAAGCCGCAGCTCTAAGCCATGGCGTCAGCCATGACGGGGTTTGGTGGCGCTTCGCCACTCCAAACGCCTTCTCACCGTAGACGATTTTTCTTTACACGAACAGGTACTTGCGCGAATCCGACCCCTCGTGTAAAGATTTTTCTCGTATCCTCGGACTCTGCTCACACGCTACGAAACGGTCTCCGTCGGCGCACCGCCTCCGAATTTGTGATCTCGCTTGCCCTGACGAACGAAGATAACCCGGCCGCATTTCAGGCCGGCGAAAAGCCGCAGCTCTAACTCATGGCTTTAGCCATGGGGTTTCGGATCGATCTCCGCACCGGGATATGCCGACGTGCTAGGATGACCCCGCCGAAGTTGCTGGAGGTGTCATCTAATGGATATAGGAACAGCGGTCGCCTGGCTACAAGCAATCTTCTGGATTGTTGCTGGCATTACATGGGTGCTAAAAATGTGGCGGGGTAGGACAGTCGAATTACCAAACCTTCCGGTTTCAGTTATGGGTGTGGCAATCCTGATCGGATTGGCCATATCTTCCGCGTCACTGTATTTCAACTATCGACCGCGAGTGGTCACAAACACAGTTACAACCCCATATGAATTTGCGTGGACCGCGGGGAATAATGGACCATCCAAACAGGTTTTTGGGCGACCTTTTCAGAATGAGCGGGTGGTTCTAGATGACACTAGCTATGTCCATTGCACCTTTGATCATGTAACGTTTGTCTACAACGGCACTGGTCCGATTGGATTATCGGATAACACTATAGAGGGACCCCTTAAGATTGATTCGCAAAACCCCACAGTAACAACGACGTTTATTCTCGGTTATATAACTAGGGATGTGAGCGTGCAAATAATTGATAGAACGGGGAAACCCATGCGTTTTATAGAGCCAATCAAACCCACGACTAAGCCGCAGAAGTGAGTTTGTTGTATTCCAGATTCGCGGATGAGATTAGTTTCAGGACTGTATCGCGGAAAAGATAAGGGTTCTTGCGATTGTTAAACCGGAAGCACATTTCGTCCAAGTAGGCGGGGAGATGCTTCCCCAGCATCGTCTTAAATCCGCAGCACCGCGATTTTCGTAGGGCGCTGCTTGCGCACCTGCCGCGACCCCATCTAAGTGGTTTTACGCACGAATCTGGTCGCGCCGCTCCACGCCGCCCGACTTACAATCCTCCACACTGAATTCAACAACGGAAGGGAAGCCGACGATGACGATTCTCCTCAATCCGCACAAAACGCCGCGCCCGCGCCCTGCGGCGCTGGTTGAAGCGCAGGCCTTCAGGCCTGCGAAAAGCGCTCTGCCTCAGATCAGGGCTTTAGCCCTGGCTGCCCCCGCGGTGGAGGCACTATCCGCAGCGGCGCGCTTGCCGTCGATCGCTCTCGTGCTGCTACTCCTCGCCGTCTGCGCCGCAATTCTCGCGCCCTCCGCCGCCGCGCAGGGTTCGCGTAAGGACGACATCGTCCTCGGGCCAACGGGTCACCCCGTCCCCGGCGCCACCGTCACCGTTTGCCAATCGACGGCCACTGGCGCTCCGTGCTCGCCGCTCGCAACCATTTACACCGATGCCACGCTTACCGTCACCGCCCCAAATCCGTTGCAAACCGACGGCCTCGGCAACTATCATTTCTATGCGCCCTCCGGCCGCTACGTGATTCAAATCTCCGGACCCACCATCACCGGCATAGTCACCTACCGCGACGTAATCCTGGCCTCGGACGCTTCATCCCCGACCCTTTCATCACTCACCGTTACCGGCAACGCGACGATCGGCGGCAGCGCGACAGTCGCTTCGTTGAACAAGGTGCAAAAGGCCGACCAGTTTTCCGGCTCCGACGCTGCCGCGCAAATCAATGCCTGCCTCACCGCCGCCAGCACCTCGAGCGGCCTGTGCGACGCACGCGGACTCACCGGCGCTCTTACCGCCGCGTCGCACATCCAAATTCCCGCCGCCACCACGCTGCTGTGGGGACGCGCGCAGCTCACCATCAACGACACCACGAATCACGACGCCGTCGAGCTTCTCGGCGACGGCAGCACCCTGATCGGCTATCAGGAAAGCGGCAGCGGGACTGTGCCGCGTCCCGATTCCAGCGGCTTCATCGCCTGCCAGCCCACCGGATGCACCACGGTGAAAAATCCCAACGCCGCCACGCGCAATGTCGATTGGGTCCACATCACCGGCATGAATTTGCAGGCCACCGGCTCCGGCTCTACGGTCCTGAATCTCACCAGCGTCAGCCACGCCGACATCGAAAATAACCGCTTCATCATGGGCACCGGCGGCAGCTCCTACGGTATCTTCGGGGATACCTCAACGGGCGGCTTCGATTCCACCAACACACTGATCAAGCACAATGAATTCGATCCGCAGTTTCAAAACGATCGCTGCTTGCGCCTCGCCGGCGTCTTCAATGTGATTGAAATGGAGCAGAATACGTGCATCCTGCCCGCCTCGAATACCGGCACCGTGTGCTTCGAAATCGCCAAAGATTCAAACAACAATTACCCTAATAATGACGAATTTTATGGCAACGATTGCGAAGGCTCGTCCACCTCGTTCGGCCAGATTGGCTACAACATCATCAACGCGGATTCGGTCACCATCGGCCCCAACAATCGCTGCGAAAATGTTTACAACTGCTTCCAATTTCCAGTGGATGGCAGTGCGGTGGGCATTCACATCCTCGACCCGTACATTTCCGTTTCCGCGAATTCCGTCGTGAAGCCCAACGAGCCTTCCACTTCGCAAATCGCGATCGACAACAACGGCCCCAACTGGCTCCCGTCGATGCACTTCGGCGTGAACGATCTCGCCGGGCGCAACTTGCTCGGCAACGCAGCCTTCGAAGGCTGGCAAAACGCGACCACTCTCTACTATTGGGGCGGTGTGAGCGGCACCAGCATCAATCAAGCCGGCAGCGGCATCTACGCGCAAAATACCAGCGCCGGAACTCCCGCCGACGGCACCACGCAGGGAACTTACAACGCGAAAATCGGCGACAACGCCACCGCCGGCCTCGGCGTGAATTCCGGCTGCATTCAAGTGGATGCCACCATGAATTACACGCTGGCGTTTCGCATCGCGGCTTCGTCCACCGGCATCAATTTCCGCCCCGGCTTCCGCTTCTACTCCGATCCGAATTGCACCGAGGCCGATAAGATCACCAACGTGGCCACCAACGCGCGCGTCCTCACACCAGCGAATTACGCCGGCCAGTCCGCGCTGATCGGTGCGGGAACCAATCCCAACTGGCAGAGCGCCAACGCCTCGCTCACCTACAACAACGGCATCACCTGCAATTGCAATGTCACAGGAGCCGACTGGCAAGTTTCCACCGCAAGCACCTGGACGCCCACGCGCAATTTCGCCGTCACCTTCCGCGTGCCCAACGCTTACAGCAGCAGCACCACAGTGGCGCAGTCGATGCGCGTCTTCATCCTTGAGAACACGGCCGCGAATCCCAATCAGATTTTCGTGGACGATGCAATCCTGAGCCAGGGTCCGATCAGCCCGAAGGTCCCCTTCACCGCGGCTCTCCCCGATAGCGGCAATCCCACGAGTACGGCAACCTCACCGTCGCAGGAAATCTCACGGTCGGCTCAAGCGCGCTCCCCGCCACGCTAACGACCGGCACGCCCGCGGCAGGGAACTGCGCCGCCTTCGCATCCGGCACCACGACAAACGTGCAGGACTCCGGCTCGCCCTGCCCCACGCAATTCACAAAATTCGCAATGGGATTCTTGTCGGCAGGCCAGGCGCCCAGCGCAAACAACGCCGTAAACGTCTCGGTAATCTATTTGCCCAACATCCAATTCTCAAAACTAACGGTAGACGTTTCGACAACCGACGCCAGCACCAGCGATTTCTACAGTTGGGCGATCACCGACGCATCCGGCGCCGTAAAATGCTCCATCACCGCCGTAAATCTCACCGCAGGCGGCGCCAGCGACCAATCCTGCACGCAAGGTACGGTGACGCTCCCCGCCGGCCCCTACATCTTCGCCTTCACCGGCAACGCCACCACCGCAAAAATCGCCTACAGCGGCACCGCGCCCCTCGCGCTCGCAAGCGCCACCAGCAGCAGCACCAGCTCCAGCGGCGCCATCACCTTCCCCATCACCATCCCCGCCGCCGGCGTAACCTACAGCGGCTACGGCCTCCCCGCCATCATCCTCCACTGATGAAGGGAGCGATCACGTTGTCATCCCGAACCCATCCGCGTCGTTTGCGGATGGGGTGAGGGATCTGCTGTTGCTGTTGTCCTAAGCCGTCATTCCGAGCGGAGTGTCCCGCGTCTTTGCCGTTGCCTCTGTAGCGGCCGCCTCGCTTTTCAGGCGGGCGCCTTGCCTTTTGCGCGAAGCGCCGGGACACGCAGTCGAGGAATCTCTCTTCGACGTGACGGTGCCGAGGCTGCACGACATCTCCTCCCGTGCTTCTTGCCGGCGTCTTTGCTTTACGCCGTCATCCTGAGCGAAGTTCGCGCGCTTTTGCCTTTCCCGCGGTTTGCGCGGGCGCGCGAACGCAGTCGAAGGACCTCTCTTGGATTGAAAATGTCGCCGCTGCGTAAGTCGAAGAGAGGTTCTTCGACTCCGTGCGCCAGCTATTCGTCGCCAGAAACGCGACGAATAGGAAAAACAACTGGCGCACTCCGCTCAGAATGACGCGCGTTGCGTGGCGGCGCTCACCCGGGTGTAGGGTGAGGCCACAAACATGCAGGGCGGCGCGGTCTACATTCTGGCGAGCAAGTCCGGTGTTCTCTACACCGGTGTGACGAACCGACTCGATCGCCGCTTCATCGAGCATCGAAGCAAGCTCGCGCACGGCTTCACCGCGCAATACAACGTCACCCGCCTAGTTCACTATGAAAGTTTTGGCGACATTCGCGCGGCCATCGCCCGCGAAAAACAGATCAAGGGCTGGCTTCGCAAAAAGAAAATTGCCTTGATCGAAGCCACCAACCCCTCCTGGCGCGATCTGGCTGAAGATCTGTTTGCAGTCCCTGCGCCATCTATCTAAATCCAGCGACGCGATCCGCCCGTCAGTTACTGGACCGCCTACATCCGCGCGCCGTCATCCTGAGCGAAGTTCGCGCGCTTTTGCCTTTCCCGCGGTTTGTGCGGGCGCGCGAACGCAGTCGAAGGACCTCTCTTAGATTGAAAATATGGCCGCGACGTAAGTCGAAGAGAGGTTCTTCGTCTCCGTGCCCCGGCGCTTCGCGCAAACCCAAAAGCGCGGGACACTCCGCTCAGAATGACGTTCGCGGGCACGCGAGACGCAGCCACTTGGATTCCGTCGCTCTCCGCATTCACCATCACGGGAGAACTCCCATGCACATCCCCGAATCCGCGCATCTCTGGGCGCTTTTCGCCGCCGGACACGGCTTGCACGTCCTCAAGCGCGCCAGCCTCTCCGCGAAATCGCGCCTCTCTGGAACAAAAACGCGCCTCGAATGGCTCCGCACCAACTCGCTGACGCTCGCCATCCGCCTCTTCGTCAACGCCGCCGGCTTTTCCTACTGGCTCGCGCATCCCGCCGCCGCCACGCAGGCCGTTCACACACTGGGCATCCCGTTCAACCTCACCATCGAGCCCAGCCACGCCAGCGCCGCAATGTTCGGCCTCTCGGGCGATAGCATGGTCGATTGGGCCGCCGCCAAAATCCCTTTCCTGCAAAAGGAAATCCCCGTGAGTTCTCCGTAGGGGCACAGCATGCTGTGCCCGGCGCACGTGCTGGGCGTGATGTCTGCCATCCACCTCGCGCGAAGAGGCGCCTCCTATGGAGTGCGGGAGCTTGCTCCCGCTGTTTGCCGCTCGGGCTTGCCCGGGCGCGCTCCTTGCACTCGCCACATCCGCGATCGCTCCGTTCTACTCACCCCCCTACACGCACTTATTCGCTTTATTCGACCATTCCAATTGCACCGTGTAGCTGCCGATTTTCTTGGTTTGCCACGCGCAGATGTCGCCGATTTCGCCGTTGGTGTCGTCATACCAGCCTTCGCCGGGAATGGGATCGGTGATGGCCTCGCACAGTTCGTGCGAGCTGGTTGACGTCAGCGCGTCGATCGGCTGCAGGCTGCCGATGCAGCCCGAGCAGCCGGGGTAGGGCATCGCGGCATAAAAAATCTCGCCGTTCACATCATTGTGATATCCGCAGAATGACGTGCACGATCCCGCGCCGCCCTGGATCACCTTCACGTCCGGCGGAAAATAAATGAAGTACAGCGTATTCGCGCTGGGCTGCGGAAATGCTTTATTTGACGCAATCTCATTCTGCAACATGGTTTGAATCGCGCTGTCTTGCACGGACTTTCCCAGCGCGGGTGAAGTCAGGATCGTGGTGCCGGTGCGCTTGCCATGCGCGATTTTGTACTTCGCCACATTGTATTCGGCAAGCTGATCGATCAGCGCGCTCGTCAAAATGAAATCGAAAAAGTTGTTCAGCTGCGGCATCATTGCCGACTGCGGCGCCGTGTTCCAAGCCGCGCCACAGAAAATCGTGAACACTTCCACCGACGTCATCAGTGGCCCGTTACGGTAAGTAAGCTGCGGCGCCGCAGCAGGCGCCAAGATTTCCGCACCCGCCTGCGGGTGCAGCGGCACGATGCGTATCGCATCTCCATGCTCCGGCGCTACTTTGCGGAGACCTTTGCCGAGTGTCTTACCGGCAGTCTTGCGAAGGGTCTTGCGGGAATTCTTGCTGCGCTTGCGAGTCCGAGTAGCCATGGATATCCCCCTCCCTGTTACTTCGATGCTCGAGGGCCGGAGCTAGCTCACAAAATGTTTTGCTGTTCGCGTTGATGTGGTAGGGGCACGACATGTCGTGCCCGGCAACAATCCTTGGCGCGATGGTGCCATCTACCCCCGTCATCCTGAGCGGAGTTCGCGCGCGTCTTTGGTTTTCCCGCGGTTTTTGCGGGCGCGTGAACGCAGTCGAAGGACCTCTCTTCGATGTCGACGCGCCCTCGCTGCTACTTCCAAGAGAGGTTCTTCGTCTTCGTGTCCCGGCGCTTCGCGCAAAGCCAAAAGCGCGGGCCACTCCGCTCAGAATGACGGCGCACACGTCTTCACGGATTCTCAGCGTAAACGTGCTTCACGACATTAGGCACCGCATTCAGGTTGGGCCAATCGGGAAATTTCGTTTTGAATTCGGCGAGCGTTTGCCCAGCTTCGTCTGCAGACTTGCCTTGCCGCTTCAACTCCAGCGCGCGCGCCTGCAGCTGCGAGAAAAATTGGTAATCCTCCTCGATCAGCGAACCATCGCCCGGCGCACTGTGGTCCGGCAGGATGTGCGCCCACTTCATCGGCCGCAGCTTCGCGAGAATTTCCACCCAGCCACGCATGCTGGCATTGTCGTCCGGCAGGTTGGGGACCATTTTGTTTTGCACCACGTCGCCCGAAATCAGCGCGCTATCCGGCTCGACGTCAATCAGCTCGTCGCCCTTCGTGTGCGCCTGGCCCAGCCAGAAAAGCCGCGCGGTCACGCCGCCCAGGTCGAGCGTAATCTCTTTTTCAAACGTGATGTCCGGCGCGCGAAATTTCACGCCCGCCAGCAGCTCCTTCATTTGCGCCGACCGGCTGCTGAACATCTCCACAAACTGCATCCCGCGCTCATCGAGCTCCTTCTGCTGCGCGATCGGCCGCACCAAAATCGTGTTGGCAGGGAACGCGCCTTCGCCCGCCGCATGTTCAGGATGGTAGTGCGTGGTAGTCAAGTAGAGGACAGGCCCTCGCGCCAGCTTCTGCGCCTCATGCAAGGCAATCGCGCCATTGCGCGGACCAAGCCCCGTATCCACAACTAGCGTCCCGCGCTCGCCCACCACAATCCCAACATTCGGAAATCCCATGATGGCCCAAACGTGCGCGGACACCCGCGTCGCCTGATTCTCCGGCAGCATCAGCGAAGTCGGCCCCTGCGCCGCCCTTGCAATCGCACCCATCGCGACAAACGTCGCCGCCGCCGCAATCGCAACAAAAGCCGCCGTGGCAATCGCGGTAGCCAGGTTGCTCGTCAGCAATCCGGCTCCGCGACGTATGCGCAAGAATTTCTTGTAGGATTCCATCGCCCGCAACCTACTCCGCAGTGCCAACAAACGCAAGCGCACTCTTGCTCAGTAGTAGGCGAGCTTCCAGTTATCCACTAGCGGGAGTTGGCCCTGGAGTACATGATCCTCGCCCTCGTCAGGCGGTGACGGCGATGGGCCGCACTTCTTCGTCCACTTTGCGCTGCTCTTTGTCGCGGGCGACTTCGAGATCGTAGTGCGTTTGCAGGTTCATCCAGAATTCCGGCGTGGTGCGGAAGAAGCGCGCAAGCCTCAGCGCCATCTCCGTCGAAATCGCGCGCTCTTCCCTCACAATTTCATAAATCCCCGGGGCGGGGACACGCAGAGCCAGCGCCAGCCGGTGCGGATTCAGCTTGAGCGGCTCAATAAACTCCTCGCGCAGGATTTCACCGGGATGTACGGGTTTCAGTTTGGCCATGGCCTCACTCCTTAGTCGTGATAGTCCGCGATCTCCACATCGTACGCGATTCCATCGCCCTGCAACCTACTCCGGCCGCGCCAATAAACGCAAGCGCCTCGCTCACCGCTTTTCGAGTGGCTGGCGTTGGTAGTCTTTGAGGGTCATGTTCCGCAAGTTGAAAAGAAACGTGACGGGGTGCTCGACGCAAAAGTGCTGCTCGTACGATTCATCCTGAGGCGACTTTGAGACCTTTACCAAAATCTGTTCGCTGCTTTTCCAACCCTGAATTGATTGTTCGAATTCACAATCAGGACCGAAATGCTGCGACAATGCGTCGTCCAACTCGGGAATTTCTTTCACGGAATCTGACGAAGCATCATAAGTAAGGCCGACATGGCTCCAGCCTAGATCTGTTTCGTACTCCCAGAGGTTGACCTCGGCGAGCAGCTTGTCTCCATTTGGCGACCAGCCCACAAGGCGAATGCCATTCCCGTTGCCAGTTTTTGTGTAGACAGTTTTGAATTTTCCGCCGACCGCAGTCGCAACGTGAAGGGTTGTAGTGTTCTCGCAGGACCCGCCTTCGAGGAGAACCTTAACCTCGGCGTACGCGCGCATGCCCTTTGGAGACTGCATGAGAGGTGTCCGGGCCGAACGTGCCGTGGGCTCGGTCCATCTATGGCCGTTCCAGACTGTACAGCTGAGGTACGAAGTGCCAGTCGCGGAGGGCCGATTATTCTCCTGAGAAGCTTGGCTTGGACTCAGGGCCACGACTAACCAAATCAAGGTCACCATACGGAGTGCCATAGGTGAAATTTTAGGCCTTCTCGCCGCCGTCTTACCGGTGATTTGCTTCAGCCGTCACCAAGATGTTATCGACAATCCTCGCAGAGTTATCGGAGGCTCACCATGCCCGTCGTTCCCACCACAGCATATTCGCAGGCGGAAGACGCGCTCACCCTTGCGCGCGCGCTGGTCAATGATTCGGCGGGCGCGGTCTTCACGGACACGCTGCTGATGCCGTTCCTCAACTCCGCCTATCGCGGATTGCAGCGCGAGCTCGCGGAAAACGGCGTCAGCGTGCTCGCCGAGCAGCAGGACCTCCCGCTCGCGACCGATCCCGTCACCGGCATCACGCCCACGGAAATCAGCGACACGTCCAGCCCGCAGCTTCCCACCGACTGCCTCGCCCCGCACATGCTCTGGGAACGCGCCTCCGCCAACACCGGCGACGTCTTCGTCCCCATGGAAAAATTCACCAGCGGTGGCGGCATGTTGAATCTCCAGCCGAGCACCTACCTGCGCCTCTGGGAATGGCGCGAGGACAAAATCAATCTGATCGGCGCGACGCAATCCATCACCGTCCGCACCCGCTACGAAAAAGTTTTGCCGCTGCTCACGCTCGGCACCGACCCCATCCAGATTCGCAGCGCCACCGACCCGCTCGCGTTTGCCACCGCCGCTCTCGCCGCGCGTTCCCGCGGCGCGCGCGCCCTCGCGCAGGATTTGCTCGGCGCCGCGCAAATGGCCACCGAAAATGTGATCGAGCGCTACGTCCGCCCGGAACAAACCAAGGGCCGCCGCCGCATGCCCTACGGCGTCCGCCGCCGCGTCGTGTATCTGTAGCGTCGTTGATGTTTCTTCGCAGGGGCACGACATGCTGTGCCCGAAGGATCAACTCTGAATGGGTTATTATGCTGGCCCTTGAACGCTGGCGAGCGGCGGTGGTATAACCACCCTATGCCTGCGATGGGTTTACTCGGCCGCAAAGCGCTGCCCCGCGCCATCCCGGCGGCGGAGCTTCAGAATTTCCTGGAAGCCGGTGCGGCGTTCTGTTCTTGGGATCCATCGCGTTCGATCGCCAGGGAGTTAGCGGCTGGCTGGCCGTTTTTGTTTTCGCATCCCTGCTCGTCAGCAGTGCTCGCCCGCGCATAATCCAAAATTGGGCGATTTTCCACCAGTCACCGTAGACGATTTTTCTTTACACCAACAGGTACTTGCGCGAATTGGACCCCTCGTGTAAAGATTTTCTCCGTATCCTAGGACTACGCCCTCTCGTCCCACCCACGTAGTTCACGCCTACTTCGTCACCACATCCAGCGTAACTTGTAGCGACCGCGAAGTGCCCAGCGGATTGCCGCTGGCATCGGTGGCATTTCCAAGAATGGTCATGCTGGTAACGCCCGTCGGCGTCACAGGAGTGGTCGGCGCCGGCGTTATTTTCTTGCCGTGGCATCCGATCATCAAAGCCACCGCAACGCCCGCGAGCGCGACGCCAAATCGCACTCGCACGGTGCGCACCGAGAGCGATTCGTCATCCTGAGCGAAGTCCCGCGCTTTTTTCCTTCGCGCGGTTTGTGCGCGGCGCGGGACAAGAAAGGGCTCCCGGGTCGACGGCGAGTCGAGCCCGGGAGATCGGTCGAAGGACCTCTCCTCGATTCCGCTACGGCCCCCAAACACCAGTGCGCCGCCTGCAAAAATCGCAAGCGCGAGCGCCACCAGCGCCAGCCACCACAGGGAAGGGAATCGGCGACCAGCGCCAAGCGGCTGCCGCTCCGGAGCCGCGCGCAAAATCATCGTGGGATTCCGCGTCACACCCGGCCCAACGCCGCTCGATCCGCCGCACGAAGTCACGCTCGGCGCCGGCATCAGCGCCGACGAAGTGACGAACGTCAGGTTGAACGCCACCGCCGCGCCTGGCGTAATCGCCACGGGGCACGGACTAAACGCGCAGGTAGCAAATCCCGGCAAATTCGACGGGCACTGGAACTTCACCATCTCCCCGTTTTGCCCGAACACGCTATCCGGCACCACCATCGCCTTGAACGTAGCCATTCCGCCCACCGCCACGTTCACTTCCTCGCTTTGGCCGCTCGCAAGTTGCAGGCTGTAATCGTCGCCCGTGCCGGCCAAATCGTATGTGGCCGAATCGCCGGAGTTGGAATCGGTCACGGTCAGCGTGCCGGTGCGCGCGCCGCTGCCCTGCGGCGTGAACGCCACATTAATCAAACACGTTCCATTGGCCGGCAGCGTGACCGTGCACGACGTGCTCTCAACCGTGAAATCCGCCAGCGGCGTCGTCGGCGGCGTGGTCGGGATCGCCGGTGTAATGACGACGCCTGTGATCTGCGTGCTGGAAGTATTGGTCAGCGTGAACGTCGCTTTCGCGGAGGTTCCGCCGCTGGGCATATTGCAATACGTAAAAGGATCGGTAGTTTGTGGGCACGGCGCGGCGAACGCAGCCGGCGCGGTCAGCGTGATGTTCCCCGAATTCGCTGTCACATCGGGCAGGACGAGCACGCGGCTCGCACCCTGTTCCGCCACGTAGAGATTGCCCTTCGCATCCAGCGTGATTGCGCCCGGCACGCTCAGGCCGCTCGCGATCGTGCTGGATTTTTTGGTTTTCGCATCCACGCGAATAATCTTCCCGCCGCTCGCATCGGCGACAAATAGATCCCCGCGCGCGTCAACCGCAAGTCCCGCGGGACACGCGAGAGCGCCAGCCGCCGCAGACGAGCCGCCAGCCGGGCTTCCCGCACTCGCGCCCACGCTGGCGCACGGACCGGGCGCCGATGCGCTCACGCTTTGCGGCGCAAATCCGCTTACCGTCGCAATCGAGCCTGTGCTCGTAGTGATCGCAAACACTCCGCCGGTCGCGGGCGATGCCACGAAAACTTCGCTGCCGTCCGGCGTCACCGCAGTGCTCGCCGGCGCGATCACCTGCGCCAGAGTCGAAAGCTCGCCGGTGGCCGCGCTTAGAACGTCCACCGCGCCCGCCGAATAATCCGCTATATAAAGGTTCCCAGAGCGATCGACCGCGATTCCCATCGGCTGCGCCAGCGCGATATTCTGCCGCGCGGCCCAGCGCCCCGCCACGCTGCGAATCACTCCCGGCTCGCTGCTCGACGCCGCGCCGACGCTGCGAATCGTGCTGTTCTGCGTGTCTGCAATGAAAATCGTGCCATCCGGCGTGACGGCAATTCCGCTGCGCTGGACAAGCGAATCCGCAGCCAAATCAAGTTGCGCGGAAACGGCCGCGCCGCCGTCGCCCAGCGAACCAGCCTGACCGGTCCCCGCAACTGGCATGACCAACGCGATCAGTTCCTTGGTCCTCGTTGCGAGTGGGATGGACGCCACGGTGTCCGACTGCGCAGCCGGAGCGCCTGACGTTGCCGTGCGCGGCAGCGCGAACACGCGGTTCGGCGAGTCCCCAAGCGTCAGCTCGAGCACTCCGGCGGGATTACCATTCGACGCAACGGTAGGATTAGCAGCCACCGCCCGCGCCGCAATTCCATTAGCCACCACGCGCGCATGGGCCGGCAAGCCCGCCGAGCCATTCTGCGCAACAGCGTAAGCCGCCAAAACCGCCCCCGCCGCCGCGCAAAACACCAGTAGTCGCCGCACTAAGCTCTCCTTATTTGCCGTTCCTGGGAACGCCAATCTCCCGATTGGCTCTTCGCCGTTTCCTCTGTAGGGGCACAGCATGCTGTGCCCGGCAAACATACTTGGCTACCTTTGCCTCGTCAGTCTCGCATCAACAGGCACCACTCGGCCGTCTCACTCAGACATAGATGCAATGTCCGTTAGACAATGACGCGTTGGATTCACATGCAGGCGTTCGGGTTGCGCCGCAAGCCGCCCATCATATCAGTGAGCAGCGCCTAGCAGGGATAGCCTTATTTTGCCGACAGCCAGGTTCGCGCTTGGTCTTCATCGCGGAAAATCCTAATCTCGCAAAACTCCTCGGCCAGGATCTCGATCATGCGCGCAACGCCATAGGTATAACCTTCGGGCGCGACGACGGCCTTGGGGCCAACAGGGCCTTCCTTCGTTAGCGTTCGCATCAGCCCGACAATGCGAGGAGTGTCGGCGGCTGCGAACTCCACCTGGCCCGCGCGCCCATCGAAGATCTCCCGATAGGACAAAGCTCCCGCGTCCCGCAGCTTCAAAAGGTGCCCTTCAATCTCGGCGAAGCTCACGTGTCCGGACGCCACCGTCTGAACCTCGCGGCCCACGTGATCGACGGTAAACGTGATCGGCACTGTCGTCGGCCCAACAATTGCCCCGATGTTACGTCATCTACCCGCCGCAAATCTATCCGGAACGGCGCAACCGTCTCGCCACCCATTCACGAATCCATTGCAGTCATTCAGGAGAAAACCATGGCACTCACCTTTTCGCTAATCGACACTTGGGACGACGGCAAGCGCGTCCACGTAACCGGCACCGCCGCGGCGTCGGGAAACTATTCCACCGGCGGCGACACGCTCGACCTTTCGCAGTTTCCAATCGTCGCCGCAACGCAAGCGCCTATCCAGGGCACCGCATGGATGGACGGCATCGCCGGCTACGACTACCTCTTCATCCCCGGCGCCGCAATGAACAACAGTAAAGTGAAAATCTTCCAACAGGGCGCCAGCGCCGGCGCTTTCCCCGAACTCGCCGCCGGTGCCTACCCCTCCGCCATCACCGGCGACACCATCACCCTCTACGCCATCTTCAAGAAACTCCAGTGACCACCCCACCCGCCGGTTGGCGCTTTTGCCTCCCCGCGCCTTCGACCACATGCTCGCGGGTGATGCGCCTCCTGTGGAGTGCGGGAGCTTGCTCCCGCCGTTTGCCGCTGGGGCTTGCCCCGGCGTGCTCCCCGCATCAACCAAATAGACCCCCGAACCTAGCCTCGCAGACGCGCGCGGTTCTCGTAGGGGCACAGCATGCTGTGCCCGGCAAACTTACTTGGCGTGATGTCCGCCATTTGCCCAGTGTGCACGGCCGCGCCGCCGTTCCAGCCTCCTCCAGCCTCGAGGCTCCAGAAACCATGTCCATCGAAACTTTCTCTCCGCTACCTCTCAACATCTTCAGCACCTGGGTCACTCTTCTCGACCCCTCCGACGTCCCCATCGGCATGTCGCCCAATCTTGCCGACGTCGACTTCTTCCCGGGAGGGGTGCGCACGCGCCCCGGCCTCGTCTCGCAATTCCCGATCCTGGCGGGCGCGCCGCAAATCAACGCGCTGAAAACCTACATCACCACCAATCTCGCGCAGCGCCTCCTGGTGCTCGACTCGCTCGGCACGCTCTACAAGGAAACTTCTCCCGGCACGCTCTCCACCCTCATCGCCGGCGCCGCGAAGCCAAACCTCTTCTTCGCCGCCGCTACGCACTTCGGCCGCGAGTACATGGCTTTCGCCGACGGCTCGATCGGCCAGGATCTCCCGCGCCAATACGACGATCTGAACTACGATCGCGTCAGCCAAATCGGCCCCGCCGAAGGACCGGCTGTCGCGGATTCCGCCACCGCTGGCGCCATTTTGCCGGGCGTGCACCAATGCGTCGTCGTCTTCGTAACGCGCCAGGGTTTTTGGACCGCTCCCTCTCCCCAAATTTCCTGGACCGCCGCCGGTAGCTTCCAAGCCGCCATCACGAATATTCCGACCGGCCCCTCGAATGTCGTCCAGCGCCTGCTCGCATTCACCGGCGCGGGCGGCGCGAATTTTTATCACGTCCCCGCCACCATGGTGCTGAACGACAACACCACCACCTCGCTCACCGTGGATTTCAGTGACACGATTCTGCTCTCCGGCGTCAGCATGGATTATCTTTTCAGCCAGATCGAGCTGCCCGAGCAGCTCGGCGTGGTCGCGTATGCCGAACGCCTTTTCTGGTGGGGCGAGCGCGCCAATATGGACAACTGGCGCAATCTCACCTTCGATGGCGGATGGGACGGCTCCGGCAACGGACGCCCGCTCGGATGGTTTCAGGATCCGAGTTTCGGCGCGGGCGGCGGCAGAGAAGGGAGCTTCGTGGTTTGGGGCGACGCCTATCGCATCACCGCAGACGGCGCTACCGTCGCGCGCGGCCTGATTTCGCAAAACGCGATCCTCGACGCATCCGGCAATCCGCTGCTCGCGAACAACACCGATTATTCCGTGCGCGCGCGCATCTGCCGCACCACCGGCCTCAGCGCCGGCCAATTGCGCATCAACGCCTACAGTCCCACGGCCGGACAAATCGGCGCGGGCCTCACCGTCACTGTCGCGCAAGCCACCACCGCCTATCAGGAATTCACCGCGCAACTCTTTGGACCGCAAACGTCTCTCCCCACCGACCTCACACTGCGCCTTTACGCGGACGCTACGCCCGCGCCTTCCGGCGAATCCTTTCTCGTGGACAACATCGAGATTTTTCTCACCAATGCCGCGCAGAATCCGTCGCTGGTCCGCGCCAGCGGCACCGAAGAGCCCGAGGCCTACGACGGCGTCTCCGGCATCATGAGCATCGCCGAAAATAACGGCCAGGGTGTGCGTGCCGCCTTCACCCTGCGCAACAATCTTTACTTTGTGAAAGAGCGCAGCATGTACGTCACCGCCACCGATGGCGTCAACGAGCCTGCGCTCTGGCAAATCGAGGAAGTCTCAAACAAGGTGGGCACGCCTTCGGTGCACGGCGTCGGCATCGGAGAAGAATGGGTGGTCATCGCCTGCCGCACCGGCCTTTATCTTTTCGATGGCGGCGATCCGCAGAAAATTTCGCAGGAAATTCAGCCGACGTGGGACGCAATCAACTGGCAGTACGGCCAAAATCTCTGGGTGCAAGTTGATACGCAGCACAAACGCATTCTCGTCGGTGTGCCGATGGGCTCGGCCACGCAGCCGAACCAAATTCTGATGCTCGACTACACCGAGGGCTTCGGCGATCCGCTCCTCGCCATGCTGATGGCGCCTGAACGC
Source organism: uncultured Acidobacteriota bacterium (assembly GCA_963702375.1). Lineage (GTDB taxonomy): Bacteria > Acidobacteriota > Terriglobia > Acidiferrales > UBA7541 > Palsa-295. The sequence continues at coordinate 37,578 of CAVPCI010000007.1, read as the reverse complement.
TCGCGCAAATGGTCGCCGTGGATGATCGCCGCAAATTCCTGTGGACTGATCGAACGCGCCAACGGCGTAGCGCAAATTTTCTTCGGCTCCAATAATTCCAGCGGCAAAATTTATCAGCTCACGCCCGGCGCGTATTCCGACGATGGCGCCGCCATCAATTCTTTCTACTCCACAGCCTTTCTAGCAGCCACAGGCGCCGCGCTAAGCGGACGCAATCTCTTCGGCTACCTCACCGCCTACGTCCAAGGCGCAGGCACGCTAGCACTCTCCGCCATCACGCCCGGCAGCGCCGCGAGCATCGCGCTAGGCGCGTGGACACTCGCCACACCCGCCACGCGCGACATGGAGCAGTTCACCAACGTCCTAGCCGAACGCGTCTCCTACCAATTCGGCACCGCCGCCCCCAACTCCTGGTTCTCTCTAACCAAGCTAGCCCCCTGGGCCAAACCCGACCCCTTCGCGATAGTCCGCGGCACAAACTAGCGTGCAAGCACGGTGGAAGCGCGGGGCTTTAGCCCCGCGACAAATAGCGCCCCATGCGAGGGGCTTCAGCCCCGGCACCAGCGTCAGAGCTCCATTTCCGGCGGTTTCAGAGAAGGATGTTGTCTGCAGAGCGGCTCTATTATTTTGTCAAAAACCTCGTACATCACGAAGCCGATTGCCCTCTTATACCTTTTGTACTCATCCGCAGATGTTTGCCTCTCGACGGCCCGGATAGATTCATCCATCTGGTCATTGATATTCAAAAACAACTGAACCACTCGCCTCGCTGTGTCGGTATCTTCTATCAAGGCTCGCTCCCTTGCTCCCTACCGCGTCTCTTCCTTCAGCGCATTGATCACGAGCATCGCCGTCTTGCGATCCTGACCGCTGGCTGCGAAGTACCGGTCGATAGCGCTGCCCATCTCGTGCGCGCGCAGCATCTTCAGCAGCTCGGACCGCAGCGGCTCCTTGATTCCATCGGCGAGGACCTTGTAATGGGCCATGAGCTTCGCGTTCTCCGCCGCGTCGTCGTGGAATTTCTTCAGACTCGCATCGCTGACGCACGGGAAATCGTCTGTCCAGCGGCCGTTTTCCTTCGCCAGGTAGACGACCACGCTTCCCAAGTCATCGCCCTGCTGGTAATCGATGTGCAATTCCTGCGCGGGATGCACCGGAAATCGCCCGAAGCTTTCGATCGCTTTCAAATTGTTCTCGTTGACCGCCGAAACCGTAACCGTGTAGTTCGCGGGGATTGGGTCGCGCATCTGCGACGCCAGCGAGCCATCGTAGAAATCCCTGCTCGCCGGAGTGATGCACGCGCCCGACTTGGAATAGTTCAGCGCATACAGCCGCGCCAGGTCCTTGGAATTGAACGCCGCCACATACTGCTTCACGAACGCCTGTATGTCAGGCGGCTGCGCGCTAAGGTTCTGCGCCCGCACGCTCTGCGGCACACACGCAGCCACGCAGAAGGCGAACACAAATATCAATACGCAAGTGATTCGGCGCACGGTCCACACCCCCTAAGGAATTTGTAACGATCCGCTGCCCAAAAGTATACGTCACCTGCAACGGTCGCCGATTTGCGCCAGCCCCGCATGACGCAAAACGGTCAACGCACCCGCCTTCGTAGGGGCACAGCATGCTGTGCCCGGCACAAATACTTGGCTACCTGTCCGCCATCCGCCTCGCTTCATGTGGAGTGCGGGAGCTCGCTCCCGCCATCTGCCGCGCGGGCTTGCCCGCGCGCGCTCCTCGCATTCGCCACGCTTTCGAACGCCGCGTCAATCGCCGTGTGATGTCATCCCGAGCGGAGTTTCGCGCTCTTTGCTTCCGCGCGGTGTGTGCGCGGCGCGAAACACCGTCGAGGGATCTCTCTTCGATCTCGCAGCGAAACTACATCCGCCATCAAGACTCACCCCTCGTCACAAAAAAAATGCTAACCATCCCTCAAATCGAAGCCTTGCGCACCACCAATCCTCAGCTCTACGAATCGCTGAAACGCCTCGCGGGCGCATCTCTGGGCCCCAACCAGGGCTGGAGCCTCGACAGCCAAATCACTGACGGCGACAACTACGCGCGCGTGGTCGCAGGCGCGCTCACCTCCGGCAAAATCGACCCGACCAAATCCGGCATGCTAATGAAAGGCTCGCTCCCGCCGACGTGGTCCGGCTCCTTCACCTACGCCTCGACCACCTCGAGCCTCACCTGGTCGTGGACCGGCCTCTCGATCTATCGCGCCGACGGCGCCACCACCGCCATCCCGGATGGCTCTGCCGGTGTCACCGGCCTCGCCGCGGGCACCACCTACTATTTTTATCCTTACTGGGACGATACCGCCTCCGCTCTCGGCTGGGTCGCGGGAGGCGCAGGCTCCTCCGGCTTCGCGCAATCCGCGAAAACCAATTCCGCCGCGCAGCAGCAATCTCTCCAAGGACGCGTCCCTCTCTCGCAAGGCGCCATCGTCGCCGCCACCACCACTAGCGGCACCGGTGGCGGCTCGGGTGGCGGCAGCGGAAGCTGCTTGCGCGCAGGCAGCATGGTCCTCACTAGGGAACGCGGCACCGTGCCGATTGAAAGCTGTAAAATCGGCGAACATCTTCGCTGCCCCTCCGCTGCCGCAGGTGAATCGTGGACACGCATCATCCGCCTGGAAGTGCGCGACGCGGAAACTTTCATCCGCCTCCATTTCTCCAACGGCGAATCGCTCGACGTCACCCCGCACCACATCTTCACCCTCGCAGACGGCTCCCCCATGCGCGCCGAGCGCCTTTGCCTAAGCGACGTCTTCATCGGCCGCTTCGCCCGCCTCACCCTCTCCCGCATCGAAGCCATCTCCGTGGCTTCTGCTTCCCGCGTTGTCACCCCGAACCCAGCCGCGTCTTCTGCGGATGGGGGTGAGGGATCTGCTTTTTCACTTACCGATTCGCTCTGGCAAAAGGTCACCGTAAGCTGCGAGCCCTCACACCAATTCTTCGCCGGACGCCACTCCGCCTCCATCCTCACCCACAACTACACCTTCTCCTCGTAGTGCGCCCAACGCAAACGACCGGCCGCCGATGTATGATGTCGCGCCATGCCCAGCGTCGCGTCTTTCTTCCAAAACAAATCGGTGCTGATCACCGGCGCCTCCTCCGGCATCGGCGAAGAACTCGCCTTGCAACTCGCGCAAGCGGGAGCGCAGCTCACGCTCGCCGCGCGCCGCAAGGACCGCCTCGAAACTCTCGCGCAAAAAATTGCAGGGCAGGGAACCGGGGAAACTCAGCGGAATACGCGTCCCGCCGTCGTGGAATGTGACGTAACTCGCGACGGCGATCTGGAAATGGCCGTAGCGGGCGCCGTCTTAGCCTTCGATAAACTCGATATCGCCTTCGCCAACGCCGGCTTCGGTATCGTCGCGCCTCTGAAAAAACTTACGCTGGAAGATTATCGCCGCCAATTCGAGACCAACGTCTTCGGCGTGCTGCGCACAATCTACGCCGCGCTCCCCGAGCTGGAAAAAACCAAGGGCACTCTCGTCATCATCGGAAGCGTTTCAGGTTGGGTCGCAACGCCCGGCGCATCGCCGTATTCGATGAGCAAGTTCGCGCTGCGCGCCCTCGCCAACGCGATCGCGCCCGAGCTGCGCCCCACCGGCGTAAAGGTGACGCTGATCAGCCCCGGCTTCGTCACCAGCGAAATTCGCCAAATCGACAATCAGGGCATCCGTCACGAACACGCCAAAGATCCCATCCCGCCGCGCATGGTGGTGCCCACGCCGAAGGCGGTGCGCGAAATTCTGCGCGCCGTCGCAAAAGGCAAGCGCGAACAAATCGTCACCGGCCACGGCAAAGTTTTCGTCGCCATCGAACGCTTCGCCCCCTGGATCCTTCGCGCCGCCACCAACCGCGTTCCCACCATCCGCGCAAAAGACGATACCCGCAAATGGTGACCGACCACTAGTGATTTGCTGATTCGGAGGGATGACTCGCTCGATAGGCGGCCGCAGCATTCTGCATCCCACGTGCTGTTTTTGCGGGAATGTACAGCGCAACAACATGAAGGGTTCTAAGGTCAGGTGGTCCCGAGAGGGGATACCTGTACTCTAGGAAGTAGAGGGTGATGTCGTGTGCTCCGTTTTCCCAGTCCGCCATCCACTGATACACATATGCTGCAGGTTGCCTGGCGTAGTCTTCGCCTCCAACCCAGCCTCTGGTGAGGGACGATGCGACACCCGGGTTTACGAAATCTTCCTTCAGAGATCGCCAACCACTTTTCCGCAGCGCATTCGTGATGAACGAAAGTGCGTCCCGCGCTGGGTACTTTAAATCGATCGTGTAAGAAAGCTGCTGCCGATCGCCTGAAAGATCTACGTAATCCGGGTGCATCGCTCCCGGAACCACGATCAGACCATGCGAATGCTTAGCGGGACTCACCGTCTGGGCGCGACACGGGCTCGCTGCGGAGCAAATCAGAACGAACAGTACCCCCGTGATGCTAGCTCTCATCTTCGACGAAGGTAATGATAGAGTGAAGCCGCCGACAAAGTCGAATGAGTCTGTTTTGGGCAATGCCTTACTGTATAAGGCTGTCATTCTGAGCGTGTCGAGGAATCTCTCTTCGATTCCGATCGCTCTGACGCTGAAGTAGTTCGGAGGTTTTCCAAGCGCCGCAGCCCCTAAAAATAAAAGTGCCGAGCACGCATAGCGTGCCCGGCAGATGCACAAACGCGCCCCGTTGCTAGCGTTCATGCAAAATGGATGCGCACTCAACCGCGACGGCCGCGCCGCCTAATCGCCGCCGTGCGCGCGCGCCGCTTGAGTGTTCAGGGTGGTCGTAGCGAGTTGGGTCAGCGTGGCATCGGCCTTCTTTTCTTCTTCCAGCGTTTGTTCCAGCGGCCCCACGGCTCCTTCAAGCCCCAATCGCCGCGCAAACTCCGCGAGCGATCCGTAGAGCGCTATCTCGTAATGTTCCACTTGGTTTCCGTTCGCGATCAGAGCTGTATCGCGTAGCGCCGGATCTTCGATGTTGCCGGCGGAGTCCTTGGCCGCGCTCATCATCTTGTCGATGATGTCGTTATCCCTGGTCTTGGGCTGGACGCCCGCGATGGAAAACACGCTTTCCAATCGGCTGATCTGTCCGCGTGTTTCTTGCAAATGATGCTGGAGGGCGGTGCGCAGCTCCGACGACCTGGCCGCTTCGATCATTGCGGGCAAGCCCTTCTCGACAAGTTTCCGCTCGCAATCATAGGCATATTGAAGTTCGATCTCGAAAAGCTCATTCAAACTCTTCACCTTTGTGAACATCGTTTTCTCCTTGGACCAAGCATTCGGCGGTTGGGCCGCGAACGCGCATCTGGTCCTGATTCCAGAGTGATCCAAGTGAGCGCGTAACGTGATTAGGCAATGTTGGTATTTTGGAGCAGGAGTTCCCGTAGCGCCATCCGTTCGACGCGACACACTCCCGCGCCGCGCTCATGACCAAAGCGTGTCATTCCGAGGCTGGATCTTGCAAGTCGCCTCAAACTAACCGCGTGTCATTCCGAGCGAAGTGTCCCGTGCTTTTGCCTTTGCGCGAAGCGCCGGGACACGCAGTCGAGGAATCTCTCTTGGATGTGTAACGGCCGGCACCATCGTCAATCGAAGAGAGATCCCTCGGCTCCGTCGCGCGCCGCGCACAAACCGCGCGAAAGAAAAAAGGCGCGCGACGCCGCTCGGGATGACACAAGGGGTGTTATTTCAGCGCGCTCGCGTACAGCGCCGTAAGCTTCTTAAACGCCTTCTCGGCCTGCGGCTGGTTGTACGCGGCGCTGTCGGCGACGGTCCACCCGTGCAATGCATCCGCGTACGTTTCGCTTTCGTATTTCCCGCCCCAAGCCTTCAGCGCGCCCTCGAATTTCTCAATCGCCTCTTTCGGCATCGAGTGATCGTTCACCGCGTGCCCAAAATAAAGGTGCGGCCCATTCGACTTCGGAATGCGCGACAAAGCCAGATGAGGGCTGTTGGGCTTATCCGTGAAAAGCCCCCCGCCATGAAATGACGCAATCGCGCCAATTTTCTCCGGACGCGCCGCCGCCGTCCGCAGCGCAACCTGCCCCGTAAAGCAGTATCCGACCGCGCCGATTTTCGCGCCGCTCACCGCACTCTGCGCCGCCAGAAAATCCACGAAAGCGGACGCATCGCTCTCCATTACCTCCGGCGTGCACGGCCCCACCAACTCGCCGAATCGCTTCATGGTGCGCTCGTCGCCCGCAAAATTCGGCGTAAAGTCAAAACATTTCCCCTTCACCATGCGGAAAAACGGATTCACCAACACCACCGTGTAGCCCGCCTCCGAAAGCCGCTTGGCCATCGCGCGGTGCGAAGGACGAATCCCCATAATGTCGGGATAATGAATCACTCCAGGACGCTTCTTCCCATCATCCGCTTGATACAACACGGCATCGCACTTCCCATCCGCCATCTGAATCTCAATTTCTTTTTCGCTCACGTGCTCTTCTCCTTGTTATAACCACGTCATCCTGAGCGGAGCGTCCCGCGCCTTTGTTTTTGCGCGAAGCGCCGGGACGCGCAGTCGAAGGACCTCTCTTCGATCTAACGTCAGGCTCCGCACTGCATCCAAGAGGTCAACGCATGACCGGCAAAGCATACTACATCACCACTCTCGCCGATTGGCAACGCCACGCCGCGCGCTTCGCCAATTCCCATTTCATCGTCCTCGCCGCGCCCGCCGTTTCTTCCGCAGGGGCACAGCATGCTGTGCCCGGTGCGGCGTTACCGCAACGTGACTACGTCGCAAGCGGAACGGAAGGGCAGGGCTTCAGCCCTGCCAAAAACGACGGGCGCGAAGCACCTTCCTTGCTGCCGCAGGCCGTCGCGCAGGCGGCGCCGGAGCGACATGCTTCGAGCGTCGGCGTTAATCGTGACCCCGCCACGTGTCCTGAGGCCGCCGAAGACAGTCGCAGGATCCTCGTCCTCATCGAGGCCGACGAAGGCGTGCACCTCTCGCTCGACGACGATCCCGCCTTCAAGCCGCTCCCGCACCCGCTCGCGCAAAAATCGATCTCGCCCGCCGCCCAATGCGCGCTCGCGCCGCACGGCGTCGCCCCCGGCGCCACCACATTTGACGCCGCCGAAGCCCTCGCCCGCGTCCACCCGTTGCTGCGCCACCGCGTTTTTTAGTTGGCTTATGGGTCGCCGATCACCAGCGCAATCGCGAAACCGTCGTACCCTTTGCTTCCGACAGTCTGAAGCGCCGTCGCACTCACGCGCTTCTCCTTCGCCAGCATCTCCATGAATCGACGCACTCCCCGAATGTCTGGATCGGTGCTCGACGCGTCCACCACCGCGCCATCGCGCACCACATTGTCGACAATAATCAGGCTGCCGCGGCGCGATAGCTTCAGCGCCCACTCGAAGTACTCCCAATTACTCTTTTTGTCCGCGTCAATGAAGATCAAATCGAAAGGACCTCGGCCCTCGTCGACGATCACCGGCAGGCTATCGAGAGCCGGCCCCACGCGCACCTCAATCATTTCCGTCAATCCGGCGCGCGCAATATTCTCGCGAGCGACCGCCGCGTGTTTCGGATTAAATTCCAATGTGATAATTCGGCCGCCGGGTGCCAGAGCGCGTGCAAACCAGATCGTGCTGTAGCCGCCGAGCGTGCCAATTTCCAAAATGTTTCGCGCGCCCTGCATGCGCGCGAGCAGCCATAGCAGTTTGCCTTCATTGGGAGTAACACTGACGTTTGCGATTCCGGCCGCGTCGATTGCCTTCGTCGCCGCCTCCAGAATCGGATCGGACGGGATCAGCAGCTTGTTGAAGTAGCTTTCAACGGCCTCCCATTGCCGCTCAGGTGCGCGCAGTCTGTTCATGACGAAAACTATAGCGTCCAACCCGCATCCCGCCAAGTCGCATCCCGTATCCCCCGGCCTTTTGCATTGGTAGGGGCACAGCATGCTGTGCCCGGCAAACTTACTTGGCTACCTGTACCCGATACACCTCGCACGAGCGGGCGCCTTTGGTTATGTAGCTCACCCCTTCACGGGTGAGGCCTTTCGTCGTCTCCAAATCAACAGTGCATGCGAACATCCTTAGGGCTGACGCTCCGAGCTACCTTGCTTCTAGCTTCTAGCTTCTAGCATCTAGCCTCTAGAACATGCTCATCCGCGAATACACGCCCGCCGATCTCGACGCCCTCCGCCGCATGCACGCGTCGCAAAACTTCGACTACGCCTTCCCGAATCTCGACGACCCCATCTTCATCTCGAAACTCATCCTGGAAGACGATTCCGGCCGCCCGGTAATGGCCACGCTCGCCCGCCTAACCTGCGAAATGTACCTCCTAATCGACCGCACCGCCGACGCCGCCCCCAACGCGTGTCATTCCGAGCGGAGTCCCGCGCTTTTTTCCTCGCGCGGTGTCTGCGCGGCGCGGGACGCAGTCGAGGAATCTCTCTTGGATGTCAGCCCCGAGGACGCGCGCACACCAAGAGAGGTTCCTCGCGTCGCTCGGAATGACAATTCGGAGGGTGGCCACAGGGAAGGGAACGCACGCCAGCGCTGGATGCAGCTCCTCGCCCTCCATCGCGCCGGCGAACGAGACCTCCTCGCGCGCGGCCTCGACGACGCCCACGCCTGGCTCCCGCCGCAAATCGCGCGCCGCTTCGGCCGCCGCCTCGAATCCCTAGGCTGGCTCCGCGACGACACCTGGACCCCCTACTGCCGCCGCCTGACGCCGTGATTGGTGATTTTTATGATTTGTAACGCGTGATTATTGAGGGACGATCAGTAGCTTTCGGTTCTACCAACTTCGATATGAGACGCCCTCGAATTCGCGTACCCGATGTCCATCCAAGACAAACGGTCGAAATACGTGTAGCCCGCCGCGATACTCTCTTCGTACCTCGTCTTGAATCGTCTTAGCTCGTCCGCGGTCATCTTCCTTCGGCAGGTGTATTCGTACTTTGCCGAATCGCGCGCAGCTTTTGTCGGGATGCCCGCTATCCGCTCCACTTCCTTCGGCGTCAACCCAAGCCGGAGGCGGCTCTCTGTTGAGAGGTTCCGCGTCACCAGCTTGGACGGCGTGCATTGCGAGTAGCGGGCGGGCGCAGCTTTCCGTGACCAAAAGGCGAAGTGCGTAATGTCTGTCCAACCACCCATCGCGCCGGAATAGAAGGCCAGGACCGTCCCGTCCGCCGGAGATACGTAGCAAACAAAAACATCACTTTCTTCTTCCGATGATAGCCCCGCTTGAGCGGCCTTTCCGAGCTTTGCCTGAATGTCCTTCAGCGATGTGTGGCCGATTACAAATCCAAGAATTGTTGCGTCCGCATCAGTGATCTGCAGTCTCTTTCCTGCCTTGCCGTCGCAGTAGGGCTCATCGTCGCGCGGTGTTTGCGCCGAAAGCGTAAAGCTCGTGAGAAGCAGTACGAGCAGCATTGCTCTCCGGGCAGATAACATTTTCAGAAGGTAACACGTCACTGACCAGCTAGCTTCAGAAGAAACCGTATCTGCTCCGTACCGTTCACCTGGCATTCCGCTCGTTCTAATCTCTAATCTCTAACTTCCAACCTCGGAGGCAAACCCATGTCTCGCGCCGCACAGCAGCAAACCCGCAACCTCACCGACCAGCAACTCGCGCAGCAAAACCAGCTCATCTCGCAATCCAACCAGCAAGGCCAGCAGGACCGCTCCCTCATGCTCCCCACCATCACCAGCCTGCTGAACAGCCAGGGCTACACGCCGCAGCAGCAGTCCGCGATCACGCAGCAGTCGCTCGGCGCCTCCAACACCGCATTCGACGCGCTCCGCCAACGCGCCGCCAATCGCATGGCCGCCACCAACAACTCCGCCGGCTTCGGCGACCTCACCGCGCAGCTCGGACGCGAACAGGCCCAAACCGACGCCAGCCAGGCACAGCAAAATCAAATCGCCTTCGCGAATCAAAAGTTGAAGGAAAATCTCGCCGGCCTCAATGCCCTCGGCCAAACCTACGGCATCGACACAAATCTTCTCGGCAAAGCCATGGGCGTCCCGTCCGAATTGCTAAGCGTCCGCCAGCGCGCCTCGCAAAATGAACCGAGCAGCCTCACCTCGGGCCTCTTCGGCCTCGGCTCCAGCGTCGCCTCCCTCTTCGGTTAGTCGAGGAGTAGTAGCAGTGCGCCGTCATCCTGAGCGGAGTCCCGCGCTTTTTCCTGCGCGCGGTTTGTGCGCGGCGCGGGACGCAGTCGAAGGATCTCTCTTCGATCTCCCCGAGCCGCGACGTCCGCCACCGGGGCTTGCTTCATACGTCCCCACCGCGTCGCCGCAAATTACTTGCCTCGCCCCAAAATCACTCGCCACGCCCAACCCATGCACACTCTCCTAAATGCCCCCTTGTGGACATTCGTCTTCACGTCCATCGTCCAGATCGTCCTTTTCTTGCGCTGGCTCTATCGCCACATCCGCAACGAAGAACTCACCCGCGCCTTCGTTCACGATATGGCCACCAACCATCTCCCGCACATTTACGAGCTGCTCGAAATGCTTTGCGACGAGCAAGGAATCAAGCGCAACCCGCTCCCGCCCATCCGCTGGATCGATCTAAACGGCCGCCCCCGCGACTAGCGGGGCCGCCAGCTTTTTCTTCGCCTTGCAGTTGTAGCGCCGCGCCTTTTTACCCTGAACAAAGTGAAGGGCAGGCCGGCAGCCTTTGCCTTGCTTTTTTGCGGTTGCCTTTCCTGGAAACGCCAATCTCACGATTGGCTCTTTGCCTCTCCTGAACAAGCGAGGGCGAGGCCGCTGCTATCGATCTTCCTTTACCGACCGTCTAACGTGAAATCCACGCTGGCCGTCTCGCCCGCGCGCACCGTCACTTCGCGCTCCTGCGTCCCAAACGTGGCGGTCCACATCGACAGCGTGTAACTTCCCGCGGGCACTCCCTTGATTTGGAACGTGCCCTCGTTGCCCGTCACGGCGTAATACGAGTTGGTGACCACGCCGATGTACGCCTGCATCCAATTGTGAATGTTGCAGTGCACCGGAACCATGATCTGGGGCTTCGAAAACTTGTCGCTCACCGGCGGCGAGCCGGGCTGCTGCGTCACGTCAAAATCGTGCCCCGCCTTCGGCATGATGTGAATGTTGTGCGCGGTGGGATCGTTGGACACCACTCGCAGCGGCTGCCCCACCATAATTCCCACGACGTGCGGCTCGTACTCGCATTCGTTCTGCGTTAGCGTGACGGCCTCCGTTGGCGCCGCGCCCGAAACGTTCTCTCCGCCCTTCGAGACGTACACGAACGCATTCGGCAGCGTCCCATTCGCATTCACGCGGCCATCTTCCGGCAGCGCGCCTTCCGGGTGCAGCGACGCGCACACCGGGTCCTTGTCCATCATGATCCGGCGCAATCGCGGCGCCTGCCCTTTGAAATAAACTTTCCCCGCGATTTCGCCGCTTCCACTCGCGCCCGCCTGCGCCGACGCCCCCGCGCTCGGCCGCACCGCCGAAGTCGCCAACACACTCACGCCGGCCGCCAGCACTACCGCTGCCGCCCCGACCACCCATGCCATCCGTAATTTCGTCATCGGATTTCCCCCGATAGTCACTTTCCGAGCGCCCTCGCTTCCGCCGGGCCGCATCGGATCGATCCCGCTCAGAAAATAACGCCTAGGTGGAGATACAGTGAATTGTTGTCGCTCGCATTGCGCCCGAATCCATCATAGTTCGTGCCCGCCCCGTTAAATTTCGTGAACGCGGTGTATTGCAACGCCAGCCGAATATTCTGCACCGGCCAGTACGTAACGTTGGCCACGAAACCCTGGCTGTTGGGGCTTCCCGTCAGGCTGCCGGTCAGCGCCGCCGGCGCGTAGAGCAGCGGATCGCTCGTTCCCGTGGTGACGAAATATCCGAACACCGGCGTCACCCGATATCCGAAATGATACGCGGCGTTCACTCGAAAAGTATTCAGATCGTGCGAGAGAAAGCTTGCGCCGCCCGCTGCAAGCGTGGCGTTCAGATTCTGGCTTTCGTGGATGTACGTTCCGCGAATCGTCAGCAGGTTGTTGTTCAGCTTCGGCAGCACGCGCTCCCACTGCGCGTCCACGGCCGCGTCCGTGAAATCGTCCGTCGGGCCCGTCACGGTATTCGGCGTCGAGCTGACGTGCATACCGTATCCCCCCACTTCCAAATAATTGTTCCCGAATGATTGCTGCCACGCCAGCCGCCAGTAAGGCGCGACGCCCTGAATGTTGAACCCGAATCCCACGCCCGTATTGGGCAGCGAATTTCCAAGGTGCGCGGACGTGTAAATCGTGCCCGCGGCGTAGAGGTGATCGTTAAACATCGCGTATCCGCCCACGCCCGCCACATCCGCCGCGAGCGTCCCGTCAATCACCGCGGCCGCCGACGGTCCCGGCGCCGATGACGAGTTAATCCACGGAAATCCCCACGCCGGTGTGCTGCTCCACAAATCCTCCACCGTCGGATTGTTGTTGATGTCGATTCCGTACACCACCGGCTTGCCGTAAAGTTTCCCGTTGTTCGCGTACCGCACGTCCGTGTTGTCCCAGGAAAAATGGTCAGCCTGCGCGTCGTACGTCACTTGAACGAACCCGCCCAGGTGGCTCGCGTACGATCCCGCCAAAAATATCGACGCGTCCTGTGGCACCGAGATGCTCCAGTTCTGCGTGGCCGGCTCCTTCTTGTTGAGTCCTGTATCCGAAATTTCGATTTGCGCCGAAAGCGGCAGCACCGTCAGCAGCGAAAGCCCGCTCTTGTTTTTGTCCGCGGGTGAGGTGATCGCCTTCAGCCCTTGCATGGTGTAGGCGTTCAGCTTGAACGCGCGGCCCAGCGGCGTCAGTTCAGGCGGATTCGTGTGGCACGAGCTGCACGCGAACCCCGTCTGCCGCGAAAAGCTGGGGACCGCATCCGCGTTCCGCGGCGCCGAAATCAACAGCGCGCAAAGCCCACCCGCCATCACCGCACTCACCAGTCCTGAGACTTTCGCGGCCCTGAATTTCCGCATCGAGCACCCCCGATTCCGCTGCGTCCGTCTAGATTCTCTGAAACGACACGGGTAATATATCGGCATCGTTCCGAATTTTGTGACCGCTATCACCGCTGGCTGCGATTTGTGTCACAAAAGTAAATCCCCCAGGGATTTAGGTGGGAGCCTTCCAGGCTCGGCCGCACCAGCGTCCAGCCGACGAATTGGCTTTTTGCGAACCGGCCCCGGGCAGCGATTACGCCGAATGCGATAAGATTCCAGAGCCAATCCTCATCGGCGAATCCAGCTATGACGGAATCTGAGTTTGCGGTGTTCGAATATGCGCGCCCGGGCGAACCGCCCGTTCGCGGTTATCTCCACGTTCCGGCGCGGTCTTCACACGACGGCCTCATTCTCACGCACGGCGCAGGCGCGAATTGCCAAGCGCCTCTGCTCGTAGCTTTGGCAAACGCACTCAGCGACTGCGGCCTCACCGTCCTTCGCTGCGATCTGCCTTTCCGCCAACTGCGTCCGCACGGCCCGCCGCCGCGCGGCAGTGCCGAGCGCGACCAGCAAGGCCTGCGCGCCGCAATCGAAGCGATCAAGGGCCAAGTTCCCGGCCGAGTCTTCCTCGGCGGCCATTCCTACGGAGGACGCCAAGCCTCGATCCTCGCCGCTTCCGATCCGGGACTCGCCGACGCGCTGCTCCTGCTTTCCTATCCACTGCATCCGCCGAAATCGCCCGCACAGTTGCGCACCGCCCACTTCCCGGATCTTCGCACTCCCGCGCTGTTCGTCCACGGAACGCGCGACGGCTTCGCCACCATCGACGAAATCACCGCCGCGCTGAAGCTCATTCCCGCGCGCACGCAGCTTCTGCCAGTCGAAGCGGCCGGCCACGAACTCCTCACCCCGCGCAACCGCGCCGAGTTGCCGCAGCTCGTCGCGTCCGCGTTCGCCGCTTTCACCGCCGCCTCGTAGCACCGCGCCGCGCACGTCATCCTGAGCGGAGCGTCCCGCGTCTTTGCTTTTGCGCGAAGCGCCGGGACGCGCAGTCGAAGGATCTCTCTTCGATGTAACTGTCGGCAACGTTCCACACGAAGAGGGAAAGCTACTGCGCCGCCGTCGCCGGCAAATACCGCGCGAGGAAATCAGCCAGCGCGTGCCGGGTGATCTGTCCGCCGAGGCTGCCCCACGGAATATCGTATGCATGCTCGCCGTACGGCACGCTGACCAGCTCATTCGGCACACCCGCCGCGCTCAACTTGTCCACCATTTCGATGTGCCCGCCAAACGGCACCAGGTGATCGTGCGCGCCCGCCGCAATCAGCGTCGGCGGCAGCCCGGGCCGCACGTGAAATATGGGAGACACGGCGCGATACCGCTCGGGAAACTGTTCCGGCGAGCCGCCGATATATCCTGTATTGAACACGCGCCCGCTCACTGGCCCAATTCCTGTTTTCAGATTCCACGCCATCGCGAGATCGTCCGGCGGATACAGCGCAAAGATTGCCGCGGGCTGCGGCACCGCGCCTCCGCAGCTCGACGTCACCGTCCCATCGCCCAGTCCGTAGCCGACCTGCAGCGCCAACCCGCCGCCCGCCGATTGCCCGGCCAGCAACATTCGATCCGGCGCAATGTTGTAAAGGGCCGCGTGCGACGCCACCCAAGCCATTGCGCACGCCACATCCTGCGCCGCCAGATTCCAGGTCACCGGCGGATCGAGCCGGTAATCCACGTCAAAAACCGTGTAGCCGCGCGACGCGAGCCAGCGGTCCCAATCGCGCCCCATGCTGCGCGTGCCTCCCGAAAAGCCGCCGCCGTGAATCATCACCACCGGCGCGGACTGCGCCGTAGCGCTTCCCGCTTTGCCCGGGAGATACACGTCGGCGCGAAGAATTTTGCCGTCCACTGCGGCGAAGACCAGCGTCTGATTCGACTCCGCAGTGGGCCCCGGCGCAGACACGCGCAAATGATCCACCCAGGAAATCGACGCGCCCGCGCGATGCGCAGCGCCCTCTAGCGTCCCAATCGGAACCATCGCGCCCGCAGTGGACGCGATCGCCAGCCACAGGATCACCGTCGTTGCGCGCTGTCCGCCCAGGCGCAGCGCCCAGAGCGACAGCGCGATGCCGATCGCGCCCAGCAGAAAAATGTGCAGCGAGAAAAAAGATTCAAGCACCGTCGCAAACGCGCTGAGCCACGGAATAAAAGGGCAGAGCACGCCCAGCACAATCGCAAACACCAGCAGCGTCATCACCGCCGCTAGCGCTGTGACCAACCGCCGCTGCCACTGCGACGCGGATCGCTCCGTACCGGCGCCCAGCGCTGTGTCCACGCGATCGCCCGGAGCGTCCGCGCCCTCTCGTCCCGTGCGCGATGACGAGGGCCCAAATATGCTGCCGTGCATCGCGCGCATCATAGCACCACCAACGCTGTCGCCATCCCGGGAACGCCGATGCCCTCATCGGCGCCTTTCTCGCAGCATGTATTCGCCTCAGCCGCCGCCCCGCTCGAACTCAACTCTGCCGCGCCATCCACTCCGTCACGACCTCAGCGAAACGCTCCGGCTCCTCAAAAAACGGATGGTGCCCGCTGCGCTCGAAGATCTGCAGCGTGGCGTTAGGAAGGTTCTCAGCGATACCGTCCCACAAGGTGTATGGGACCACGTAATCGTACCGCCCCTGGGCAAGGAAGATCGGCACTCGCAGCGCATCCGCGCCAACTCTGATATCCCACGCGTGCGTCAGGCCTCCCGTCAGGTGACCGAGCATCTCCGGCCTGGATTCCGTGTCTGCAAATAGGGAAGCGGCGTCCAATTGCGCGTTAAAAAAGCGCATCGGTGTGTGTGCCAAGAATACGCTGCTGAAGGGCGCGTGAAACGGCACCTTCGCGAGGTTTTCGCGCAGCGCTCGTTTCCGGTCCTCTGAAGCATCCTCCTCGAAAAATTGTGTCGCCTTTTCCGCAAGCCATTTCATGTCGCCTCTCGGCGGGGTGCCCGCTGTAATCACATGCGAGACGCTCGCCGGCGAGCGCCTGCCGTATTCGATCGCGAGCACTCCCAGGATCGAATGCCCGAGCACCGCCACTCGCTCCACTCCGAGATCGGCGCGAATCGCCTCGAGGTCAGCGGCCAGCACATCGAACGTAAGATCGCGCGCCTCGCCAGTCGATTTCCCGCTGCCGCGCAGGTCGACAAACACGAGCCGCATGCGGTCGCTCAGTTGAGCGGGCATCATCCGCTCGTACGGCTTCGTGCCGATGCTGCACAAGACCAAGCACACCGGCCCGCTCCCGCGCGTCGAATAAAAAAGTTCCGCGCCCTTCACGGAAACAATCATCTACGTAGCTCCAGCCCTTCTTCGTCCGAATTCATTTTGCCCGCTCGCGCCGCCGCTGCCAAGCAACGCATTGCCGTGGAAGGGCGGGGATTCATGCCCGCCATAGGACGACGGCACGAAGCGTCCCGGTGGAAGCGCGGGGCTTTAGCCCTGCGAAAATAAGGTGGCGCGGAGCGCCTTCCTCTGCGCTGCCTCTCTCGCAGCATGTATTCGCTTCAGCCGTCGCCACCGCACTCCGCCGCAAAACAGAAATGCCCACTCCCGAACTCATCGCGCTCGCACGCGCCGCCGCAGCCAACCACGCGCTCGACTTCACGCTTTCTGTGTCCTCGCGGACAGGGCTCCCAGGTCCCCGCCAAGGGGAGCCTGGGAGACTCGTTTATACCGGGACCGCGCTCGTCTGCGCCATCGTCGAACAGGAATCCGCCTGGAACACTTACGCGATCCGCTACGAACCCGGCTTCCGCACGCGCTACGTCGCGCCGCTCGGGCTCCCGGCAACAGAAGAAATCGCCCGCTCAATTTCCTGGGGACTTATGCAAGTGATGGGACAGGTCGCGCGCGAGCACGGTTTCACCGGCAAATTCCTAAGCGCCCTCTGCGATCCCCTCGTCGGCCTCGACATCGGCTGCGCCGCCCTCGCTTCGAAGCTCGCGGTCGCATCCTCTTTGGTTGTCGGTGGAAGCGCGGGCCTTCAGGCCCGCGAAAAGCCCGTCGAATCAAGTCAGGGCTTTAGCCCTGGTGCCTCTCTGTCGCAAACCACTGCGGAGGCGCAAGGACCCGAGCAACAGGGGAAGGGAACTGCCCTCCACGAAATCGCGCACTCTCTCGCACTCTGGAACGGCGGCTCAAATCCAAATTACGCCGCCGAAGTCCTCGCCCGCCTCCCGCGCTACGAATGACGCGCCCGCCCCTCTCGTTGTCATCCCGACAGAGGCCGGCTTCTGGCCGACGAGGGATCTGCTTCTGCTTTATTTTTCGCGCCGAGGGAATGGGGCAGGGAACTGCGCCACGGAATTTCGGCCGGGTTCCTTCTCGGCCGCTACGCCGCGCTCTTCAAATACTCCAGCACTTCCTCCGCGTGCCCTTCCGGCTTTACTTTGCTAAAAATTTGTTTGATCTTTCCATCCGGACCGATCACGAACGTGGTCCGCGCCACGCCCATCGTCTTTTTCCCGTACATATTCTTTTCCTGAATCACGCCGTACAAATTGCAAATCGTCTTGTCCGCGTCGGCCACCAGCGTGAACGGCAAATCGTACTTCTCCTCGAATTTCTTCTGCGCCTTGGGCTCGTCCGGTGACACGCCCAGCAACACCGCTCCCGTCTTCTCGATTTTCTCGAACGAATCGCGGAACCCGCACGCCTCGATCGTGCATCCCGGGGTGTCCGCGCGCGGATAAAAGTAGAGCACCACCCACTTACCCTTGAAATCTTTCAGCGCGATCTTTTTGCCATTCTGGTCCAGCGATGTAAATCCCGGCGCTTTGTCGTTGATTTCCATAGCATCTCCTCAGCTCATTTTCGCGAATTCTTGCCTGCGCACCAAGGTCCGGATTGCCGCCAGCCGCGCTGCCTCCTTATCGAACCATAAGTCACTCGCCGCGAGCCACTTCTCTTATGACACGACCCACACCAGAAATTCCAGCACTTCGCACGTCTCCTCTTCGCCCCACGCGCGAATCCGCCCACGGATTCGCGCGTGATGCCGGAGCGCGCGCCGCAAAAGCACTGCTTACGGCTTTCGCGCTGCTTTTCGCGATCACGCTTCCGGCCCGCGCGACGACATATTACATCGACTACGCCAGCGGCTCGAACTCGAACAATGGGACTTCCAAGGCGACGCCGTGGAAGTCGCATCCCTACATGCAGAACTCCTCGAGTTGCGCGGGCGCGCCGCACAGCTACTCACACGTCGTTGGGGATCAGTTCATTTTCAAGGGCGGGGTGACCTGGCCGGCGGCTTGTTTGGAGATAAATGCTGTGGCCGGGGGCACCACGAGCACGCAAGATTATTACGGCGTGGATTTGACGTGGTACACGGGCGGATCGTTCACGCGGCCGGTGTTTGATGCGGCGCAGACGGTGCTGGCGGGGGATCATTTCTTCTATCTGGCGTCGAGTGGCGGATACATCACCATCGACAACATCGAGATGAAGAACCAGAACATTGGCTCGTTGTCCTTTGGGGCGGCGGAAGCGATCTACGCGGGCAGCGGCATCTTCGGAGTGGTGCTGAACCACCTGTACATCCACGACTTCATGACCACGCTTCAGATGTCGGACGCGCTGGGCTCGACGGATTATTCCGCGGGCGGGATCCAGGGGTACGTGACGCTGCTGAATAGCGTGATTGACGATACGAACGGGTTTGGGTTCGACTCGGTGGGGACGAAGATCACCGGCGGGAATATCGGGGGCGCCTGCCAGAACTGCCGGGAGGTGAGCAATACGAAGTTTGTGGCCGACGTGGCAGCGTGCTTTGGAGTGACGCTGTGCCACGACAGCGAATTCACGGGAATCAACCAGAGCATTCAGGACGCCGCCGACCCGAACGGACACAACCTTCACGACATCGGGCCAAAATTCGCGCGCAAACATTCCCAGGCGATCGAGGACGAAAACGAAATCGGCGGGTACACGGTTTATAACAATTGGGTTCACGACAACGCCGCAGGAATCTACATCTCGGTGGGATACAAAGGCTCGCAGGTTTACAACAACGTCCTGAACAACAACTCCGGCGGACCCTGGCCGATCGAATTCGCGACCACGGGAAGCGACACTTCGGCCACGCGCGGATACGGGTTCAACAATACGGTGGACTGCAACGGCAGCGGGACGCCGCCCACGGGACTGCTGGTTTACAACGGGCACACCGGAATTGCCGGCCAGCTGATTCTGGAAAACAACCTGGTGGTGAATTGCCCGGGAGGATTCTTTCAGACCAGCGCCACGGGGACGGTGACGCAGAGCCACAATTACCTGATGGGCGCGAGCGAGGCGACGACCTACGGATTCATCGCTGCGAATAAATATTCTCCCGCGTCATCCGATCCCAACGTGTCCGGGCAAGCGCTTAACCTCTCGTCATCTTGTAGTGGAGGCTTCGCCGAGCTTTGTCAGGACACCAAAGGCGCGGTTTGGTTCGGCAGCGCTTACGTCTCGCGGCCCACCGGCTCAACGGCATGGGACCTCGGTGCCTACGAATTTCAGGGAGGCGCTACGGGACCTCCCGCCGTCACCATCACCGCGCCCGCCAATAACGCCACCGTTTCGGGAAGCATTAGCTTGACGGCCTCCTGCACGCCTCAAGGTTCCGCCACGGTCGGCAGCATTCAATTTGAAATTGATGGAACCAGCTTCGGATCGGCCGGCGCGTCCTCTCCCTACACCCTCAGTTGGAATACGCTGACCACGGCCAACGCGAGCCACACGATTTCCGCCACCTGCACCGATTCAAACAGCCAAACCGGAACGGCCAGCGCCGTCACGGTAACCGTCTCGAATTCCATGCCCGGATGCTTCGTCAGCGGCAGCAACACGAATTGGAATAGCTATCAAGCGTTCACCGCGCAGACCACGAATTTCACCGCCACCTTCACCGCCACGCCGAACACAAACAATCAAGATTCCGTCATCGCGCTTTCCCAGGCTCCCATCACTGCCTACTCGCAAGGAGCCGCGCTCATCCGCTTCAACTCCAGCGGCCAAATCGACGTGTACAAGGGAAGCCTCGGCGATTACACCGCGGACATCGCGGTCAGCTACACGGCGGGCGCCACTTATGCCTTCACTCTAACCGTCAACATGTCCGCCGGCACCTACACCGTGGCGCTCACTTCGCCATCGAGCGTAACGCTTGCAACCGGCTACACCTTCCGCGCCACGGCTTCGGCCGCGAGCCTCGGATACATCAACGCAGTGAGCGACAACACCACGCCCGATACGGCCGAGGTTTGTAATTTTCAAATCGGCAGCGCCGCGTCGCTTACCTTCAGCCCCGCGAGCCTTTCCTTCGGCAATGTCACCGTCGGCGGCAATACCACGCAAACCATCACGGCCACCACTTCCGGCGGTTCGGTCAGCTTCACCAGCGTGGCCATCGGCGGAAACGCCGATTTCACCATCAATTCCAACGCGTGCACCGGATCAATCCCCAGCTCTTGCACCACGCAAATTGAATTCGCGCCCACCGCCGCGGCGCTCGAAACCGCCACCGTCACTTACACGGACGGCGCCACCGGCAGCCCGCAATCGGTAGCCGTCAGCGGCACCGGCGTTCCCGCCACTCCCACACTTTCCGTAAATCCCGCCAGCGTGAATTTCGGCAGCGTGCAGGTGCACGTCACGTCCTCGAGCGGCCCCATCGTGCTGACCATCGCCAGCGGCCCGGTCACTTTCACCGGCACGCCATCCCTCAGCGGCGCCAACGCGGCGGATTTTGCGCTCGCCTCCAATACCTGCACGGGCACCGTCTCCGCAGCCTCCTGCCAAACAGTAGTAAGTTTCACCCCCAGCGCCGTAGGCAGCGAATCGGCCACGCTGAGCTACACCGATGACGCCACCGGCAGCCCGCAATCGGTCCCGCTCAGCGGAACAGGCTACCTCGCCCCGCACCCGCCCACCGCCGTCCACGCCACCGTCCAGTAATCGCCTTCGCCTTTCTCCCCCTCTTGTAGCGCCGGCATCCTGCCGGCGTCGTTTCTTCGCCTTTGCAGTCAGTTGTCATCCCGAGGGGCGCCTTCCGCCCGCCGAGGGATCTGCTTTTGCCTTTGTAGCGCGGCACCTTCAGGCCGGCAGCCTTCGCCTTTGCCTTTCCTGGAAACCCAAATCTCCCGATTGGCGCGTTTGGTTTTCGATGTAGCTCACCCCGTCTTCACGGGGTGAGGGTTTTCGCACGCAGGGCCGCCACCCAATGCCTGTCCCAGCGCGGCCTTCCGCTTGCCCTGACGCAGGAAGGGAGCGGGAGCGTCCCGCGCTTTTGCTTTTGCGCGCAGCACCGGGACACCAGCGCCACTGTCACTACAGCTTGGCGTATTCGGCTTTGGCTTGCTGGAGGATGGGCACTTCGGTGTCGGCGTCTTTCCACAGCGCGAGAAAATCCTCGTATGCGGCTTTCGCCTTCGCGGTATCGCCTTGCAAAACATACGCTCGCCCGAGGCCGAGATGCGCGAGCGCTCCAACGGTGGCGTACCCCGTGAGGCCGGGGTGGTCGATGATCATTTGAAAGTCCGCGGCGGCCTCTGATCCCTGATGCGCCGCCAGATACGTCTCGCCGGCGACGTACACGGGAACCATCAGCGGCGTGGTCTCATCCAAGGCTATCATGCGCTCGTGCGACGCCATGGCTTGAAAATCTTCTGCCACTTCCTGCGTGTTTCCCCGGCGGACCGCCAGCATTCCCTGGACCGCGGGAAGCACGCCAAATCGAATGTAGCTGGCGTCAGGCGCGCTCTTCGCCAGATCATCAGCCAGCTTTTGTGCCTGCGCCGTATCGCCCGTAATCGCCCCTCATTAGCTGCGTCGGGAGCGCTCTTCGCCAGATCGTCAGCCAGCTTTTGTGCCTGCGCCGTATCGCCCGTAATCGCCCATATGATTGCCGCTTCTCCTTTGTACTCGCGGTCCGCATTGACGTTCGCTGAATCCTTTAGCCCTTTCTGCGCCTCGGCGAAATTGCCAACGAGCGCTTCGAGCAGGGCGGCGTGCACTTGGTAGCCGTAGGTCACTTCATCGGCGCCCATCTGCTTGGCGGAGGCAATGGCGCGCCGCTCCAATTCTCTCGCCCGCGCCAGATGTCCGCCGTAGCCGGCAGCGCTGGCCTGGAATTCTTCGGACATTCCCGGCTGTCCCAACCACGGGCCGGCTGACTGCTTGTTTATTTCAGCCGCGTCATTTTGCACGAACGCCAGCGGATAGAGGACGTCGCGAAATGCTGTTGGATCGATATGGTTGGCCACGGCCTGCTGCACCGTCGCGCGAGCTTCGTCGAAGCGCCCAAGGGTCAGGTAACCTTCTGCAACCGACCGGTAGGCGTATGCTGTCGGATCAAGCCGGAGTTCCTCGCGGCCGGCAGTCAGTGCTTCCTCCGGCCGCCCTCCAAGCCAGTCCGCTGCCGCCAGCGCGATGAAGGCCGGCGGATCGCGCGGGAAGATCTTCGTCCACTGCTCGGCGGTTTGCGTGGCCTTTTCGTCATCTCCCTGAACGAGCAGATAATAGTTGCCGGAAATCGAGAACTTCTCCCGCTCGCTCGCGCGGTCGCGCAATTCGTATCCCTTGGTGATGTTTTCTGCCGCCTTTCCCATTTCGCCCATCAACGACTGGGTAATGCCCAGCGTCGAGTAGGCTTGACCGAAATTCGGATCGAGGCTCGTTGCCCGCTGAAGCGAGGAAATCCCCGATGGGAAATCCCCCTTCAAGAGGGCTTCGACGCCCAATCCCCACGCCTGCAAGGCTTCCAGCGACGGCGTGGTCACCTGATCGAGTGGCACATCGTACTTCTCTAACGAAGTAGCCGACTCGCCGAGTTTGGACCGCAAATCGCCCGCCGCTTTTCCAAGCGCCGAGAGCACTTTCTCTTTTCCGTCCGCCGTGGTCTGCTCTTCGGCGAGCGTTTCCCCCGTGCTGCAATTCACGGCGTTCAGTCCAATGGCATATTGGCTCCCGAGACTCGCAATGGAGCCCTGAATCACCGCTGCTGCGTTCGCGCGCTGGCACACCTCGCGCGCCACGTCCTGCATTAGCCGCGTGTCGGGAGGCTTCTCCATCAAGCCCAGCGTCCGCGCAATCTGATCGCTCGAGACGATGCTGAGGAACGGCGTCTGCTGAAGCTGCGCGGAAAGTCCCTCGCGCAATGTTCCGTCGAAAATAGGATCGCCCGTGGTGTTCGTGAAATCACCGACGACGATGGAATCCTTCTCCGTCAGTTTCGGCGCGCCGCGGAAATAAAAGTAAGCGCCAATCGCGAGCAACGCGACAACAACGGCCGCCGCGCCAACCGTGAGCCACCGCTTGCTTTTTGCGGGCGCGTCAGCGCCGGGGCCCGCTCGTCGCGCCGAGGAATCTCTCTTCGCCTCGGCGACCGTCGCAGGGGAAGGGAAGTCCCTCGCCTCGCTCGCGCTGGCCGCGCCAACGAAACCTGTGGCCGCACGCGCCGAATCGCTGTCGCGTTGCAGCCGCTTCAGGTCCGCGCGCATTTCCGATGCGTGCTGGTAGCGAAGGTTGCGATCCTTCTCCAGCGCCTTGTTGAGGATTCGCTCCAGCTCCTGCGGCAGGTCCGGATTCAGCCGGATCGGCGAAGTCGGCGCTTTGTGCAGGATCGCGTCGAAGATCGCCGCGGACGTGCGCCCCGCAAATGCCTGCCGCCCCGTCGCCATCTCGTAGAGGACCACGCCGAAACTGAAGAGATCGCTCCGCGAGTCGATTTCCTGGCCCAGCGCCTGTTCGGGAGACATGTACGCGACGGTCCCCAGCGCAACGCCCGGGCTGGTGAGGTGCGGATCTTCGTCCTCGGTAGTTCCTTCGGTGTCCTTTGGTGCGGTGAAGCCCAGAGTCGCATCGCGCCTCTGCGCCGTGTATTTCGCAAGGCCGAAATCGAGAACCTTGGCCTGCCCGCGCTTGGTTAGAAAAATGTTGGCGGGCTTGATATCGCGATGAATGATTCCGCTTGTGTGCGCGGCGTCGAGCGCGTCCGCCACCTGTGTGCCGATTTCGAGAAGCGTGCTGACGTCCAGCCCGCCCCCGACGATGTGATGCTTCAGCGTCTCGCCCTGCATCATCTCCATGGCGATGAACCGCCGTTCATCGTAGTCACCGATTTCGTAAATCGTACAGATGTTGGGATGGTTCAGCGCTGCGGCGGCGCGCGCCTCGCGGAGAAATCGTTCCAGCGCCTGTTTTTCTCGGGAAATTTCCTCGGGCAGGAATTTCAACGCCACCGCGCGCCCCAGCGTCACGTCCTCCGCGCGATACACCACGCCCATGCCACCGCCGCCGAGCTTCTCAACGACGCGATAATGCGAAATCGTCTGCCCAACAAGCGGCTGGGTCTCCGCCATGTTCGCATCATCTTAGGTTCCACCCCCACTCAAGTCAACGCCGCCTCTTGCTTTTGCCTGTGCCTCTGGCCGTCATTCCGAGCTAAGTTTCGCGCGCTTTGCTTCTCGCGCGGTTCTTGCGCGCGAAACGCAGCCGAGGAACCTCTCTTCGATCGCCCCGCGGCTCTTGTAGCGCCGGCTTGCCCTGAGCGAAGCCGAAGGGCATCCTGCCGGCGTCTTTTCTTCGCCTTGCAGTTATTGTCATCCCGAACCCGGCCGCATTTCGGGCCGGTGTGAGGGATCTGCTTTTGCCTTTTGTAGCGCCGCGCCTTTTACCCTGAACAAAGCGAAGAACAGGCCGCCAGCCTTTGCCTTGGCATTCGTAGGGGCACAGCATGCTGTGCCCGGCAAACATGCTCGGCTACTTGTTCACCATCCGCCTCGCGTGGACGGGCACAGTCCGCCGCGGCGGATGCCCGGCGCACATGCTTGGCTACCTTTGCCCCACCCGCCTCCATCCCCCGGCGCCGCAGCCCATGTGGAGTGCGGCGGCTTGCCGCCGCCGTCTGCCGCCCGGGCTGCCCGGGCGTGCTCCTCGCATCGCCCTGGCAACGCCAATCTCCCGATTGGCGCCTTTGCTCTTGCCGATGTTCGCACGGTGGAAGGGCAGGACGGAACTTGCCCCGAGCGGACGCGAGGGACCCTGCCACAAAACGACAGCGCGAAGCCCTTCCTCTGCGCAGTCTCTCTCGCAGCATGTACTCGACTGCCTCCGGCCGCCGTCTCGCTTTGATAGGTTTGGTCAGGGTTTGCGGTGCCAGAGACGTGACCTTTGCAAGCTTCAGAAGAAGTGCGTGCCCACGTGTATCACAAACGCGGACGCATCATCCCGCCGAACATAGTTGGCGTCACGGAAACTCTGCAGGTGCGCAAACCACCAAAGAAGGTGTGGCATATTCGCCCTCTATTCGGTATTTGCCCCCGGCTCACGTGGAGAAGCAGGATTTTCGCCGACAGCATGGTTCAAAGACGCGCTCAAGCGAAGCAATTTTTGCACGAAGCGCCTGGCACCATCCACAAATCGGTCGAGGCCGTCGGGGAGAAACAGTTGCGGCCCCCCTTTGCGGGACGGTGGTTCCAAAGTCGCCGCTATGATCGGACCGACGCTTTTTCCTTCTCGAACGGTGAACATGAACTGAACACTGAGCACTCCGGATCGGCTTAGCTCTGCATAACTTCGCAAGTCGAAAAGGTCAACGCCGTTCCAATCGAATTCAAGGGTTGCTATTTCGTCGAAGACGTCGCCCTTTGCCCCCTGTTCCTTCAAGACCTGGAGTAACTGATCCCACGCCGGCGGCTCCGGAACCGATAGCTTCATTTGTCGGGCTGCTAGCAGAATGGCAGTTCGAAGGGCCGCTTCTAAATCCCAGAAGCAATACCGAGCGAGACGGATAATCTTGTTGGAATCTATAGATTCCGGTCCATTTTGGGCTTCGGCCAAGGTCGCCTTCAATTCGGCCAACGCTTTTTCCGCCCCGGCGCCGGAAAAGTCGATTGCCCCTGACAAGCCTTCCGTTGCTCCCAAAAAACCGGCCGGTTTCAAACTGTCTGGATCCGTGTGGGAAAATCTTGCCTCGCCTTTAGAAGTCACATACACCCGCCTATAGCCAAGAGCTGTGCTGCTACCGCTTTTGAAAAGGTCGATTGCTGGGAAGGGTCCTGTCTTAAATAGATCAACCTCGACTTTCATGGCTGGCCACAGAAGGGCAACTTTTGCTTATTGAAGACCAGTCCAACCCAGTGAGTTGACTCCGATGACGTTCCAGTCGCTGTCGAAGCAAGGCCCACCGCTCATTCCGTGCTCAATCTCTCCCTCTAGTTCGATGTGTGCGAGTGGTTTGTACCAGGTCGGATCTTTAGTTCTCACATCGACGCTCAGCACACGACACTCACATTCCGCGGGAAAAATGTTCAGTATCCCTTCACGCAATTCGGAATCGGGGAAACCGAACACTCGCACCTTGTCGCCGACGGCTGGAGGATTGAGATTGAGTCGTGCGCTTCTCGGTTTGACCTGGCCGCGTCCGTCTCCCCACCAACCCGGCCGGACAAATCGGAGGAAAGCGATATCGGAAGAGACAGAGCCATAAATGGCGTCGACCGCCCAGACGAACACTTTTCCCTCGTACGATTGGACGGCGGTCAACGATATGACGCGATCTGGATTTTTGTAGCCATCCCTTCTCTGTTGGTAGTTCATGCAATCGTCGATGATGTGGCTGGCTGTGATCGCGAGACCTGGAGCTACCGAGAAGGCGCTACCGACGCATCGCACCAGGCCGTCATGCTCTGCCACAAGCACCAAAGCGACCTGTTTACCGGGATAGTCCCCACTTACACCGTGAAGCCTGAATTGCGAGTCCAACCTGTGTTCCTCCTCAAGTCTGGCCTGACCTCGTTGTTTTCACAAGACATCCGATCTATTCCCGTCGGGATGTGTGACTCCGAAGGTCCAGACGTCATTATCCGTGTAGCAGATCGCCGGTGGACGGACACAATCCAGAAATCATTTTGAGGAAGTATCGGATTGGCCGCCGATGTCGGCCATTCGCAAAGGGCTTCGATCACGCTGCATCGCGGGCGTAAAATCTCCGCCTAGTCGCTAGGTCTAGCGACTCGCCACCCAAGTCACTCCAATGAGACGCCGCATCCTCTCGAAATCGCCGCCTTTTGCGTCGCACCACTAGTTGCCACGCCGGCCGATTGTGTTCTAGGGGCCGCACCTTCAGGTATGACGATAAGACCTCCCGCGAAGCGCCTTCCTTTGCGCTGTCTTTCTCGCGGCATGTACTCGAATTCGCCCGGTAGCCACCAGCCACGAGATCACTCTCCCATGACTCGACGCACACTCGAAATCGCCGCTTTCTGCGCCGCCCTTCTAATCGCCGCGCTCGCCATCCATGCCTGGCTCTCTTCACGCGACGAACAGCAGCGCCTCCAATCCACCCTCGCCGCGCAAAAGCAAATCCTCGACGCCGCTGACACCAGAGAGCAAACCCGCCAGGCCACCCTGAATGACGCCCTCGCAAAAATCGAAAAGCTAAAACGCGCCACGCGAACGTCGCAGCAAATCCTCCGCGACCTTCCCAACTATCTCCCGCTCCCGCAGCCCATCACCCTCGCGCCGGAGCCCACCGACACCCATCCTCAGCAGGGAACTGCCCTGCCGGCGAAATCCGAAACCGCCCCGCAGCCGTCGCCCACCGAACCCGTACGCTCTGCCCGCAGCGCCCAGCCCACGGCGTCATCGCCGTCGAGCACCGGGGATCTGCCGCGCCCGCAGCCCGCAATTCCCTGCAACCCAGGTGATAATTGCGTGCTCGAAATGCCTTCAGCTGATCTGAAACCCCTCTACGATTTCACTCAGAACTGCCGCGAATGCCAGATGCGTCTAACCGCCGCCCAACAGGACCATGCCGACGACCTCGCCAAGCTCGACGCCCTCACCCACCAACGTGACGCCGCCATCACCGTTGCCAAGGGAGGAACCTTCTGGCACCGCCTCCGCCGCAATGCCCTCTGGTTCGGCGTAGGCGCAGGCGTAGGAGCCGCCGCCGCCCAAGTCGCCGCCCACCGCTGACCAACAGGACCAACAGGACCATGCCGACGACCTCACCAAGCTCGACGCCCTGGCCCGTGAACGCAACGCCGCCATCAGCGCCGCCAAGGGAGGCACCTTCTGGCTTCTGGCGCCGCCCACCGTGCCAATCCCGATCCCGCCGCCAAAGGGAGGCACATTCTGGCATCGCCTCCGCCGCAATGCCCTCTGGTTCGTCGTAGGCGCAGGAGGTAGGAGCCGCCGCCGCTCAAGTCGCCGCCCACCGTTGCCAATCCCGATCTAGCTACCAAAAACCCGCGCCCACCGGCCCCGCAGTCACCCTCCGCTTCCCACCTCTCCGATCTCTCCATCTCCCGCCTCTTCCATCCCCCATCGCCCCGCCCGCCCCTTCCGTCTTCCCGCCGTCTCTGCGTCTCTGCGTATCTGCGTGTCTGGGTCCTGCGTCTCTGCGTCCTGCGTCTCTGGGTCCGTGCCGTCTCGGCCATCCGCCGTTCTTCCCTTGGCCTTTCCGACTTTCCCCTGGCCGCCTTTCCGCCGTTTTGCCTCCCTCGGTCGTTTCGCC
Source organism: uncultured Acidobacteriota bacterium (assembly GCA_963702375.1). GTDB lineage: Bacteria > Acidobacteriota > Terriglobia > Acidiferrales > UBA7541 > Palsa-295. The sequence continues at coordinate 9,090 of CAVPCI010000007.1, read as the reverse complement.
TCCCTCGCCTTTTTGCCGTCTCTATCTTTCCGCGTCTCTGCCGTATCGCCTTTCCGCCCTCCCACCTTGCTGAAACAGCGAGTCGCCGTCTTACCGCACCGCCCCGTCGACCTTTCCGACACCCCAGCGCAAATGTTGCTTGACTGCCGCTAATTCTTACTATGTTGCACCCAGGAGCTCCTTTTCGGCGGCGGGGCTTCCCAATCGATCCTGGCTTTGCCGGTGACGGGCGGGACTCGCCTCCTTTTAACGGCCGCACAATATGGCCTTTAGCATGGCCTTTAGCGACTTTTAGCGACTTTGCAAATGAAGGACATGATGGCCATTGGCATAGCGTTGGGTGGCGTGAGGCACGCCTGGAACTGGTACGCTTGGAGCCATTTTTGCGGCGGCTGTCTTGGAGGTGGTGGCCGTCGTCGAGCCGGATGCGGTCGAGGCGGCATCGCTGATTGACGCGGCGACGCTTATCGAGGGAGCGGCGTTTGTTGCCGAAGGGGGACTAGCTGGGCCAACGGAGCTTGCCGGGTCGGATGGAGACGAAAGGGTGGCTAACTCGTCGAGGAGTTGGAGGCCGTGCGATGCCAGGAATGGCAAGGCGCTCAGGGTGCGCTCCTGCAATTCGCCAGCGGGATGAAGGGCGTCGAGGAGGATGCGCTGGTGGCGGTCGAGGACTCCAGAGCGAAAATTGATGGCGCGGGCGACCTTGGCTTTTAGCTGGGTGAACTGGTGGAACATCTTTTGCTCGGAGGCGCGAAGGGCATCGACTAGAGTGGGATCGAGACTTTTCAGCGGCGCGTCATATTGGATCAACAAGTCGCGCAAAGCGCTCTCGCCGACATCGAAGCGATTCGCTAAATCGCCGGGCATGAATTTTTGCTCCATTTTTGCGCGGAGGTGCTGCGGACCCGCGAGGATATCGCGAAAAGTGAGCTCGTATTGCTCCAGAAAGCGAGCGATGGGAGGCTCGACGAGTGTGAAACTGGCGCGCGGGAGAATCGCGGGCATGCGTCCGAGAAATTGCTTGTAGATAAGGTTGGACTGAGCCAGGTAGGCGATTTCGGCGGGGCCTCCCACGTATGCGGCGGTGGGAAGAAGCGAATCCTGAACGATGGGACGCAGCAAGGCGCTGGGAGTGAATGCGTCGGGACGATCGTGAAAGGCCGAAGTTAATTGTCGATCCGAAAACTCCGCGTCTCCGGCGACAAAGTTGCCGTTGCGGCGGCGCAAAGGCTCGCGGCGACCGTCGAGGTTGTAAAACAGGAGCGTTGTTTCACGCGTGACTTTTACCTGAGCATGAAAGCCGGCGGATTCGAGTTCGTTTGAACGCGCCAGCAGAGCGTCGCCCAGCGGATCGGCTTCGTCCAGCGCGCGAAGGTAAATCGGCGCGGCTAGGCGATGTAAGCGCACATCGAGCGGATCAATGAAAACGATTCCGCGACCCGCGAGCAGGCGAGCCATCAATTTTCCGAAGGCGGAGCCGTAGGTTTCGCCTCGCGTATAGGATTCACGAAGGGCCTGGGCAGTCTCGTCAGCGAATGGGCCTTCGAGAGTCTGCGTCGCAGCAACTACGATTGACTCGATCTCATCGCCGAGGAGAATTTCTCCCACGCGGCGGCCTGCGTCTTCAGGCCTGGCAGGCAATTCGTAATGGACGAGTCCTTCGCGCGTGTTCCAATCGGAGTGATGGACCTCCGCGAGATCGTGATCCTCTGTTGCCAGCCAGAAGACGGGAACTGCGTCGGTACCGCGGCTGGTTGCCTCCTCGGCGATGCGGATTGCCGAGATCGCTTTATAAAACGTGTACGCGGGGCCGGAAAAAAGGCCGGTTTGCTGGCCGGTGACAATTGCCACAGCTCCGCCGGCGAGACGGACGAGATTGCGATTTGTGGTAGTGTCGAGTTCCCTTCCGGCGTTGAATCTCTGGTTTTGTTCGCGGAGAATTTCGGCGACCTGGTGGCGGACATTGGAATCGAGACGGACTTCGCGCGCTGCGGCATCAATTCCAGCGAGTGTTGGAGGGTGTGCGTAGAAGGATGCGACTCTGGGAAAATCTTCAAGAAATGCGGAAAGCAGTTTCGTCGTATGCGGGATTTCGCGGAAAGAAAGACAGTGAGACTCCATGGAAGAAATTATGATACACGGGGCTTCGAAGAGCGGCAACTTTGGCAGGAGCCAGTTGGGAGTTAGAAGTTGAAAAGGACAGCTACTAATTGCTTTCGGTTTCGGAGGAAGGGCTGAGCAAGCCTTGGAGACACTCCGCGAGTTTGTCCATGCCGTCGGCTTTATCAACCATCGCATCGACGTTCTCCAGCGAAGCGAATGCCTTGGTCACGGCTTCGCTATACATCGTGAACAAGACGATGCGCACGCCCGGCATCATGTCCTTTAGAACAGATGCCACGGCGATGCCGTTCGTCCGTGGCATCGCAAGGTCCAGGAGAACCAACTCGGGCTCGAGTTCGCGGGCTTTTTCGATAGCGTCTTGGCCATCGATGGCCTCACCGCAAACATGAAAGTTTCTCTCGGCTAGATAATTGTGAACGGCTTGGCGAACATTGCGGCTGTCGTCTGCGATCAGGATCCCTTGGGACATTATCGCCTCCTCGCTGGACATCGACCGTCTCCTTGACATCAAGAACAGTAGCAACGATCTCAAGGGATGGATATAAGGTGTTTGCCGTAGCCCCGAGAAGGATAGATCGTGCTCCTTTGCGGGGCGAGAACCGATAAATGCCCGTCAGGTGACCTCGGCCCATTCCTCGGACTGCTCGGCCCCGACGGCTTCTTCGCGTGAGCGAATGAAGTATTCTCCAGGTGAAGTCTTGACCAGGCGAGCCATTTGCTCGTTAGCTTCGCTTAAACCTCGAACTGCTGTTACCCACAGAGGGCCGTCCGCATGTAGCCTGAAGATATCAAAGGCGGAATCCATGGTGGCCTCCTCGGTAGTGGTGAGCATTTCCGGTTCCACGAGGTTGATAAACAAGTTAGGCCAGACGTATCAAGGAGTTGAAGGCTTCGGAGGGTAGCTCGGAACTCAATGCGGGTGGCGACGTCGGGTACTTTTTGTCATTAACATTGCGGTCTGTCGTACCAGAACTCTCGTTGGGCCACTCTGAACAGGTCTGGCCTTCGGCGGCAAGTCCTTATTATTATTACTGGAGCAGCCAATCGGTGGGCTTTTCGAGAAATTGGAAATCGCACAACTGCCGGGGCGTTCCGCCTGCATTCACGCGAATGACTTGTGCCTTTCCGACCAATCTTGGTTCGTTTGCCGCTAGATAGACTTCGATCACGGCGTCTTCCTTGACGTTGACCTGCAATCCACACGAGAACCCGTTTGCCGTCACGCTCTCCGTTGTAGTAATCAGATCGAATGGCGCCTGCGCGCTATCAACACCGCGAAGTTCTAGCGTGGTTTTGAAACGAACGCGTGCCTCAACTTGCCTTGCCCGATGGCTGTCTTGAATGGCCTCTGTTAGCGCCTGCCTTAGTTTGGCGAAGTCCACGGGTTTGGAAAAGAAGCCTTTTGCGCCGAGGTTTTCGCAAAAACCTCTGTAACGCGAGACAGATTCTCCGGAAACGATAAGAATGGGAATCCGCTGCGTAAAGCTCAAAGACGAGAGTGTCTGACAGACCTCAAAACCGGAATATCTTGGCATCATGAGATCCAGCAGGATCGCATCCGGCTTTTGCTGCAGCGCGAGCGCAATGCCCTCCTCGGGATCGGGTGTATCGGTGACCTCATAGGAACTCTCCAGACGATGCCGAAGGAGTTTCCTCATGGAGTCATCGTCATCAACAATCAGCAGCCGAGGCATGGCCCCCTTCCGCATTTCAGTAGGGGCCGAATTGTCAGTTCCCTTTTCGCGTGGACGCCGTTGCTCGACTCCTACGACGTGCGAGCCGGCCGTTGGAGCGAAGCGGGGCCGCGCTGTGAGCAGGACCGCAGCCATATCGTCGCTCTGTTGTCCTCCGGTGAACTGTGCAATCGCGTCAAAGACAGAACGCAGGAAGAGATCGGGTGCGTTGTAGTCGAGCTTGGCGCAGAGATTGGTGAGGCGCGACATCCCGAACGGCTCGCCGTGTTCATTGCGTGCTTCGGAAAGTCCATCGGTAGCAAACAAGACTGCGTCTCTCTGTGCGAGTGGAAAAGTGCCTTGCACGTAACTCGCAGAATCGAAGAGGCCTGAAGGCAGGCCACCATCGCCAATAGGGCGGCAGCCGCTTGCTGAAAGATGCAGTGGTAATGGAAGTCCGGCGTTCGCCAGACGAAGTTCGAGGGTCTCGGGATCGAAAATTGCGTATTGAGTGGCACAATATCGCGACGGAACGGGCCGAACCAGCAAGCGCTTGTTAAACAAGTTCAGGACGGCAGCGGGCTGAACGCCCGTCTTGTGAATCGAACGTAATGCGCCCACCGCGAGCGCTGCGTACATGGCCGCGGGAAGCCCTTTGCCCGTCACATCGCCGATGTAGATTCCCAGCTTCCCGTCGGCGAGGCAAAAATAGTCGAGGAAGTCGCCGCCAACTTCGCTGAATGCCCGCAGAAGATAGGTAATCTCGAAATTTGGGCCGAGCAGGGGTTCCCGCGGGAGAAGCGTCTTTTGAACGAGGCAAGCTTCGCTCGTGACAACTTCGGATACACCTGACTGCTCTGTGATGATGGGCATGCAGAAGGCGATGCAGCAGTGCGGAGACTCTCTTCGCGTGAGAGCGCGCGACAGCTTATCTTAGTCGGCTTTTCGCCCGTCCGATACTCGTTGCGGGCCTTGTGCACGAACTAGTAAAGGCCTCCGGTGAGGCGTGGCTCGGAAGCGCCGAGACGGTTATAGTGTGTCGGTTAGCAGAGCGGAGGACTTTCATGCCTTAACTCGGGTTGGTGACAGGCAGCGCAATGTCGTCCGCTTCTCGTCGCGTGGAGGAAGTGTGAAGAAGCCGATCGAAGGTGGGTTGCCGATGCTGCTCGCGGGATCTATTCCGCGTTGGCACAGAGCGGCTTCAACGGAACGTGGAAGATCAACCCGCTCAAATTCGTAGATTGCGAGGAAATATGAAGGCTCTCGTCCGCTTGCTGACGCTTCTAGCTTTTGCTTCACCGGTATTCGCGGCGCATTCGTTCCACGTGGAAGATATGCAGAAGCTGTCGCGCGTCGGAGGACCAAAGGTGTCGCCCGACGGGAAATGGGTTGCGTTTACGGTAACGCGCAGCGATGTGGGAAAGAATAAGTCCGTGACGAACATCTGGATGGTTGCCGCGACGGGTGACAAGCCGCGGCAGATGACCTTCACGGAGCAGGGATCGAACAACAACCTTCATTGGTCGCCGGATGGACGCTCTCTGTACTTCCTCAGCACGCGCGTGGACAACAAGGCGCAGATTTTTCGCCTGCCCGTTGCAGGTGGCGAAGCGGAACAGATCACGAAGGTTCCCACGGGCGTCGAAGACTATGTGCTATCTCCGGATGGAAAGACGATCGCCATCGAGGCGAAGGTGTTCCCTTCTTGTACCGACATGGCGTGCAACGAGAAAATGGCCAAGGAGCGGGCTGAGAATCCAGTGAAGGTGCGCGTGATCACGGAAATGCCGTTCCGGAGATGGGATACGTGGACCGACGGTCTGCGCAACCACATTTTCGTGATGCCGGCTGACGGCGGAACGGCAAAGGACCTCACGCCGGGCGATGTCGATTCCCCGACCTGGCAGGAAGAAGGCAGCGAGGAAGTTGCGTTTTCTCCAGACAGCCGCGAAATTTGTTTTTCGCGCTATGTCGAAAACGAGGCGCTGACTGGAAACAGCGACCTCTTTGTGATGCCTGTGAATGGCGGCACTCCGAAAGCCATCACGACGAACAAATCCACCGACCGAACGCCGCTGTATTCGCCGGACGGGCGCTATATCGCCTACAGCGCCACGCTGCGGCCGATGCAGGAGACGGATTTGGTGCGGCTGTTTCTCTACGATCGCAAGACCGGGGAGCACAAGAATATATTCGAAGCCACGGATCGCTCTGTGGATTCGTACATTTGGTCACCGGACAGCGCCGCGCTCTACGTCACCTTGGAAGACAAGGGCGTGGAAGCCCTGGAGCGGCTCGATATCTCCACGATGAAGCTGACGCCCCTGATCACATCCGGGAGCTCGGGCCAAGAGGACGTCTCGAAAAACGGCGAATTCCTGGTATTTTCCAAGATGGATTTTTCTCATCCGGCAGATCTATTCCGGCTCAATCTTCCGGCCGACGCGGGATCGATGCCCTCGCAATTAACGCAGATGAACGCGGAGATCCTGAAAGACATCGAATGGGGCGAGGCCTCGAGCTTCACGTTCCCTGGATGGAACGGCGAACCTGTGCAAGCGTGGGAGATCAAACCTCCCGAGTTCGATGCAAACAAGAAATATCCACTGCTGCTCATGATGCACGGGGGACCGGAAAACGCCTGGGACAATCTCTTTCATTATCGTTGGAATCCCCAATTATTTGCCGCAGCTGGTTACGTGGTGATTGCGCCGAACTTTCATGGCTCAACGGGCTTCGGCCTGAAATTCATGGATTCGATCAAAGGACAATGGGGCGGAGCGCCATACGAAGATCAAATGAAAGCGGTCGATACTGCGCTCGCTTGGCCCTACGTGGACACCACGCGAATTGCGGCGGCGGGCGCGAGTTACGGCGGTTACATGGCAAATTGGGTGGAGGGGCACACAGATCGCTTCCGAGCCATCGTCTCCCACGACGGCCTGTACGACCTTACGACCATGCTGTATTCATCGGATCTTGTGGGTGGCACGATGCAGGAGTTCAAAGGCACGCCGTGGGAAAATCCGCAGGCGTTGATCGAGCAGGCGCCGGCCACGTACGCAAAGAATTTCAAAACACCCATGTTGATTGTTCACGGTGGCGACGACTATCGCGTCCCGCAGAGCCAGGGCTTCGCGATGTTTCAGGTGCTTCAGGCGGAGCACGTTCCGTCTAAGCTGCTCTACTTCGAGGACGAGAATCACTGGGTGCTCAAGCCAGCCGATAACATCCTGTGGTACCACACCGTTTTGGATTGGCTGGATCAATGGGTGAAGCCCGGCCGGGCGGAGTATGAAAAGCGTCTCAAAACGGCGTCCGCGGAAACAAGTGCGGGAGAACGCCAGTAAGCAGCTCTGGAACAAATCTGCCGCAGATGCCGAATTCACGATGGCCCAGGCGCTCCGGGCCTAAATCGCAGCGGAGAAATCGTGAGAAGAGTTATTGAGGCTGGATTGCTGATTGCGCTCGCGGCGCCGACCGTGGCTAGGGCGCAGAGCGCGATCAACGGAACGTGGAAGCTTGACGTTGGCGCTCTTCCCCTCGACACACGAATCAATGTATGGATCTTGGAGGGCGGAAGATATCAGTGCAACTCATGTACGCCACCGATTGACGTGAAGGCGGACGGTAACGACCAACCTACGCCCGGCCAGCAGTACGACACGATCGGCGTGCGGATTTTGGATGATCACACGATCCGAGAAATCGAGAAGAAAAACGGGCAGATCGACAGCGACGAGAAGTTTACAGCCTCTCCCGACGGAAAGACGGTTACAGACGAATTCGCCAATTGGAAAGTGACAATGATTCGAGTGGCGAAAGGGCCGACTGGGTCGCACGCGCTTTCCGGCTCGTGGCGGCCTGTGAAGATGGAGAGCGTCTCGGATGCTGGCCTGTTGATTTCCTACAAGTTGGAGGGCAACACTTTAACCATGAGCCGTCCCACGGGCTTGGGATACAAGGCGAAGCTGGATGGAACCGTCGCCCCTTACGAGGGCGATCCCGAGAAGCATGGTGTGTCAGTGAGGCGGGTGGATGCGAACACGTTCGAGGAAACTGACGAACTGAATGGAAAGCCGACAAGTGTGGTGCGAATGACGGTGGCTGCCGACGGGAAGTCCATGACTATCGTGGAGAGGAATATCGAAGCCGGGACTAGCAGCCGACTTACGGCGACGAAACAGTAGCATTGGGTTGATCGCGTAGCCACTTCCCTGCCGGTTGCGAGACCAGAAATTAGGAAGTAACGGGCAACCCTACACATGGCAACTTAGACCTCGGGGTTCGGCAGCGCGGAGTAGAGGCGGCGATTCTGAAATGGCAACGCTTCAATGGGAACGGGCGAGGCGGCGCAGCGGAGCATCAGCGAGGCGGGTAAGCAGCCAGGTTTTGTCCAGGCTGGCGCCGAGGCGACGATAAAACTTGATTGCCGGCGTGTTCCAGTGGAGGACGTTCCAAGCCATCTGGCTGCACTCTTTTCGGATCGCGATGCGTGCCAAAGCGGACATCAGCGCCTTGCCCGCGCCTTTGCCGCGCTGGTCTGGCAGCACGAAAAGGTCTTCGATGAAAAGAATGGGGCGGCACGCGAACGTCGAATAGATGAAGTAATAAAGGGCGAAACCGACGGGCCGTCCCGCTTGCGTACAGATCAGGGTTTCGAAATAGCGGCGGCGGCCGAAGCCGTGGCGGCGGAATCGCTTTGCGTCGGCGCGATACTCGCGGAGCAAGCGCTCGTACTTCGCAAGGCCATGGACCAGCCCTAGGATCACGGGCGTATCGCGCGAGGCACCCGGGCGGATGCGCAGTGGCGCTTTCTCCTGCCGACTCTTGAAGGGAGTTACTGACAGACTTCCAGGAGAAGGCTGGCTTGGCCGCATAACCCGATTCCCCGCTAGACTGCTGGCGGACTGCTTCCCTCTCTTCATCGGGGGAGTATAAGGCAATTTCCTGGAACACCGCAGGAGTCTCCCGTATTGACAGGATTATCTGGTAGAGCAAGATAAAATCACAGTGAGCGAGCCGTCTGCAGACTGGTGGCTCGAAGGGCGGAGATACGGGGCCGATGAGCCTGGCCGCGACCTCGGGAGAAGCGTAACGCACACAAAAAGCATCGGCCGCGCCATCTGGCGCGCGCGAACAGGAGCTAGCGTGCTGTTGGTGCTGATCGCGTGCAGCGCGGCTCGCGCGCAGGATCAGCCTCCATCTCCTCCAGCACAGCAGCAATCGCCTTCCGCGCCGCAAAGCCCGCCAGTAGTCGTTTCCGTTGAACAGGAGCAAACTCAGGAAAATC
>CAVPCI010000006.1:0-437313 GCA_963702375.1 uncultured Acidobacteriota bacterium | reverse complement strand
GCCTATTTAGTTAACAGGTGTCTAAAATGTGTACGATTTTGCGTTTAGAAGGGCTTTGGGCTACTCTTTTCGTGCATGACTCAATATTTAAAATAAATATCAAAAAGGAGAGCCCAAAATGACGAACCCGCGTCACAACGCCCAGTATAAAGTTACCAAGATTTACTAAAAAATTCCACGAAAAATATCTTACAAATACAATTTCTTCTAGGTCTCGACTACTCACACCAAAATTTTTATTTCTCACAATAGTGCAACTTATTGCAGGAAAAAATTGCGAGGGCTATTTCCACGCACTGGAAAAAACATTTGAAAAAGTAAAAAAACCTACGCCAACGCCCGGTGCACTCACGCAAATGCGCAAAAAAATTTCGTTTCGTTTTTTTCGAGATATTTTTAAAGGCTCAGTCGAACAAGCTGAAGCCTATGCGCGAACCTTTCGCGGGAGGCGCATTTTTGCAATGGACGGATTTGAGCTTCATCTGCCGCGCACAAAAGATATTCTTAGATATGGTTATGTAGGGCGTTGGCTATCAAACTTTCGCCAACAGTATTATCCGACGATATACACCGTTTTTTGCCTCGATGTTTTGAGCGAAGTTATATTTGATATTCGCTATTCTCACTTGGCGGGAGAGCTTTCCCTTGCCGAAGCCATGGTGGCGAGCCTTCCCGGAGGCAGCATTTGCATCTACGATGATTATATCCATCGGCTCGAATGATTCGTGCTCACAGAGATGCGAAGAATAATTTTATTTTTCGCCTTAGAGTAAATTCATTTAAGGAAATAAATAAATTACTTGGTCTAAAGATTAAGAGAAGAAAGATAGTCGTGGAAGGAGTAACTCTTCGTATAATTAAGATCTGGAATCCAAAAACAAAACAGCACGATTTTTTTGGCACAGATTTACCTCAGTATTGGGTCGAGGAACATACAATTCGCTCGCTTTATAATCTACGCTGGGAGGCGGAAACGGCATTTCTTGATCTAGCAAACACTTTCAAAGTGGAACAATGGCATTCAAAATTTTTAAATGGAATTTTGCAAGAACTCTACGCCACACTTTGGCTCTATAATTACGCAAAATTGCAAATTCTCGCCAGTGGGCAAATTACAAAAAATCCACTCGATTGGGTTTATGAAAAACCAAATTTCAAGCTAGTTGTTGATTGGATCATCCGCAAACTGAACCAAATTTTTCAACGAATTGAGGATGTTCACTACACTATTCAAAAACTGGTTATTAAATCGACACAGAGGAGAAAAAGGCATTCTCGGTCGAAGCCAAGGGTCTTAAAATACGCTTTAAAACGATACCCGTTTGAGAATACGGTTTGGGTAATAAATGGCAAACAAATCGTTTTGACTAACTAAATGGCGTTATAATTACACTGGCGGAGAAATTAAGCAAAACGTATAAAAGATCGACAGAAAATTTAGCGGAGTGCGCGCCACATTTTCTAAAACACTAAATTTATTTAGCGCTAACTATTTAATTATTAAGCTAAACTCACTAGAACTATTGCAGCCAAGCTGCCGTTTAATCTTTGGCATAAATTGTGCAGAAGCCATATCATCACGATCCTTGAATTAAGGAGAACTTAGGAGATAGATAAAATGAGGATCCCAATGCTTATCATCACATTACTTTTCTGTTTTTTGGGACAAACTGCCTATGCAGATCATTGTAATGGAGCCAATTCTTGCATAGAAAATGGCTACTATTATCACTATAGTTATGCGGATGCGGGAAAACTACGCGGTGGTTGCGAAAGAGCGAGAAGAAGGCCACAAAAGAGGCTGCGGAGGCAGGAGTGATCTCATTCTGCGAGCAGACAAATAAATTTTGTGAAATAAAGAGAAGCATGGCTACACTCGTTGACAATAGCTTGACCCATTGCCAGGTGATCTGGGAAACTGTTGCTTTGCCAGAAAGTGCTTCTCCAAGTATACAAAAAGGACAATGGCTTCAGCGCCTGCGGAATCCGCAAATCCCGCAAATTAAGCTTTTAAAAATTGATGAGCGCAAAGCAGTTCGCGAGGCCGCGGCAAGGCGTTTGCCGAGATTGGCTAGAGAAAAAAATTCTCTCTAAGTGAAGCTGCATAAATAGATTTTGTGGTCTAAATTGCGCTAGCAATTATTCAAACCGTGTATGATGCGTAGAAATGATAGCCAAACGGATCGAACGCCCCCTCAATAGGATGGAAAGTATTGTTGCCCTTCCGATCCCGCTCTCTAAAAATCAACGGCATTACCCATCTAAATCCAGCCCGCTAGGCTTAATGACTCTATGCTAAAGGCAGTGGTAGGTGATAACGGCGGGAAGGCGCATTTCATTTGTTTTTAATGCGAAGAATGGTTGTTTTGGACCGCGTTCACTTTTATTGATAACCCATTTCCGTGGAGATTTTAACGACTGGATAACAATCATTATGTCTCCATCAAATAAAATTTTTCCATTCTTTTATACTCAAGTCAATGAATAATAAATATGCCAAGAACTTGATACTTAAGGCATTGTTTCGGCAAGAAGAATTAATTTCTTACCCATTAAAGCAACTAGGCCCTCTAAACAAGCCCAGTTCTTTTTACGCAACTTTTTCTACTTTGTTTTTGCTGCTACAGATTGATAAATTAAATTAGTGTCTTATTCAATTTTGTAAATAATTATTACTTACATAATGATTGTTATCCGTCATTAACAAGTCCTGCGGGGCCCAAGGCATATGTGTATTTTGAAAAACAGAATCATGAAACTTCCCTGGCGTAGTTATATTTGGCCATGTGTGTTTATATTTTTTTGTGAATATGGTTTGCTCGTTGGATTTTACTCCTACAGCTATAGAAAAATTTTCCAAGATATTCAAAGTACAATCGCCACAGAAGTACTTACGCATAATATTCTTGAAAGAGATAGAATTTTTGAGTGCTTGAGATCACCATCCCCATGTAAAGAAGGTGGGAGCTTGCGCCTTCTTTCGCAAAGGGCTTGCTTCTTTTTGACCCCATGGGGCCAAGACATGGATTCACGATGCTAGGTGATTCATGTGAGCCTTACGGAAATGTTTTTTGCCCCTATCATGCAAATGTTTTATGGAAGCCCCTATGTTTAGATTCAGGATGTTCCTCGTATATCGTTCATTTTGCAGTAAGGTTCGAACACGAAGCCTGGGGAATGCCACTTCTTGATAGCTTGGTTTCAGAAAATAGTTTTAATATAGACAGCCCAATTCAAAGGCAAATTTCGGGAAAAGGAAATATAGTAAAGCCGCAAAAACCCGTAAAGAATTAAAAAACGGAGCGGTGAGTGAGAATCCTAGAAAGACGTTTCCAGGGACAAGTCTCATCGAAGTCTTGGTCGCCGCTGGCGCCCTTGGGATTCTCACACTCGCCATGATGAATATGACGTCGATGATTGGCCGACAAAATACGCAATCTACCATGACGTATACGGCGCAAACGATCCTAAAAAATTTAATGCTGATGCTTAACGGTACAAACTCCTGGAAGCAAATATATGGCAGTAGTACTCCCACCACGGGGTATACGAAAAATACTTTACTTCATTGCATTGCCAACGGCACACCTTGCACCAATAACGGCACAGATCTCGCTACGGCAACTCCTTCAGGCACAGGCACTGCACTTCCTGCCGGTCAACATATCTATTGGATCGCAGATAATGGCGGCAATCAGTACTACGATTCCACGGCGGCTACTTCTGGCTTCACGATGACGGGCGCAACCTGCAATACTTATTCCACCGTAACTCCATCGGATAAGTGCCCACTACGTTTTGATATAACTTGGCAGCCCATCTGCAGCGCCACTACTTGCATTGACCCGAGGTGAAAATCACGATCACCGCAGCCTATAGCGGCACTGCCAAATACATGAAGGAAATTGCCTTTAACCCATCCAACTACAGCGCTACTTTTTTTCAAGGTAATATGACCGCCGCAGGAGCCGCTGGTTCCTGCAATTGGACTACTTCCGGAGTCAATCTCTATGAAACTTGCGCAACGAACGTTGGCATTGGCACGTCTACTCCGGCAGAAACATTGCAGGTGAGTGGAAAAGTTTTACTGGGAGACAATACCTCAACGAGTGGTGGGGTGGCCATGCTTGAGGTCAACCAATCCAATGCTACAGCGTCAGCGGGCAGCTATACGTTGCAATTAATTGGTCAGGGAGCAAATCAATTCGTCGTCCAAGGAAACGGCAACGTCGGTATCGGCACGTCGGCCCCACAATATCTTTTAATGTGAAGTCGGCGTCGGGTTCTTCTTATCCCGCCGGTATCGTCGCTTCCTCTGGCTCCGCTATTATTAATGCATGGGAAGACGCTAGCCACAATCTCGGTTGGACTTTACTTAATACCTCCGGCACTTCCACCGTTCAAATCTGGGGGAGTGGGAACAATACTTATTTTAATAGTGGCAACGTCGGCGTCGGGACAACGAACCCCACGACGACGTTGCAAGTCAATAAAACCAACAGTGGAGCATCGACCTTCCCGCTCTTGCTGCAAAATGCCAGCAGCAACCCGGGCGTGGTCGGCAGCCAGGTAGGCATCTCGTTCGACCCCACCATCAACGGCGTGGGAGTACGCGACGCGCAGATCAGCGCCGTCGAGGCCGGAGCCAATCAAACGGCGCTCGCATTCCGGACATCAAATGCTGCAGCTCCAGCTGAGGCGATGCGCATCGACTATACCGGCAATGTCGGCATCGGCACAACTTCGCCCGCCGCCAGCCTGGATGTGAGCGCGAAAACCGACGCCTTGATTACGCCAAAGGGCTCTACTGCGCAGCGCCCCAGCAGCCCCACGAATGGGATGGTCCGCTACAATACCACCACCAGCAAAATGGAATTCTACGAAAATGGGAGCTGGGACAATTGCTGGGGGTTCAGGGGGAGGCACTCCCGGCTCTTGGACGTGTACGGTGAGGACGGGCTACCAAATAGCATCCTGCGTGTCGCCCGAAGTTGCGATTAGCGGAGGGTGTAGTTTCGGCCCGCAAGGGTATAACGTAACGGCCGGATCCTCTTTTACCCCCGGCTTGGGGACAAGGTTGGTCATGCGAAATGGTTGGCGTTATTATGTTGGTGGCACCACCACCTGGTATTCTTACCCTGCCACAGCCTACGCCAACTGCTGCAAATGAGCTCGGGCCCTCGCGCTCATGACAATAGAATTTATCACCCCCTCAACGAGCCAGTTAGGAGGCGTTAAGTGCGCCTGACTCGCGTGGTGCTTATAGCGCTCAGCCTCTCTTTTCGTCCTGCCTCTTTTGGCCAGGAAAACACATTACCCGATCCCCGAGAGCGTTTTATACTGTCGGAAATTCCATGGCGCCCCTTGATTCCTCACCGGAGTCATATTTGGGTGGCCAGAGCTCGCGGATCGGCGTAGCGCTGCTGGTGCCATCGATGCGCCGCAATCCGGGTTGGCGCGATGTGGTCGCCCTGCTCGCCCTGGTCAGGGCGCTGCGCTCCGAGCGGCCACGGATCGTCCACACCCACGCGGCCAAGGGCGGAACGCTCGGCCGGGTGGCTGCCCTGTGCGCGTTTCCGGCCAGGCGTGGGCGCCCGGCACTGATCCACACCTATCACGGTCATTCGCTGACCGGGTACTTCTCGAGCCGCACCGCCGGCTTCTACCAGCGGGTCGAGCGGTTTCTCGCCCGGCACACGGACGTGCTGATCGCGGTGAGCGACGAGATCCGCGACGAGCTGATCGAGTATTTCGATGACGGCATGCTTCGATTGACGCGTGAAGGCAAGCCGAACCTGTTTATCTACAAGCACCAGATCGAGACCATTACCGAATTGGGAAACGGCGCGACCGCGCGCACCGTCACCGGACGGCGGCTTCGAACGGCGAAGGACGGCGAGTGAGCGAGGCACGCCAGGAGACTCCTTCGAAGAGATGTAATGTAGACCGAAGGCTGCGGAGATTGCGCGTGAGGCAGGAGCGCGGCTGCGCGAGTTCTTTGCCAGGAAGTGAAGACCGAATACAAGGGCGATGTCGATCTTGGTGACGGTGGCGGATCGGACGTGGAGAAGCTGATTCGGAGCGGCTGGGCGAGGCGTTCCGGAGCACGGTATCTTTGGCGAAGAGGGAACGCGGGAGCGCCGGACGCGGAGTTCCGCTGGTATGTCGATCCGCTGGACGGGACGACGAATTTTGCGCACGGCTTTCCGCAGTTCTGCGTGTCGATGGGGCTGGAGCAGCGGGACCGGGCTCGAAGATGAGGACGGATGCTGGTTGCGGCGGTGATCTACGATCCGATGCGCGATGAACTCTTTGCGGCGGAGCGAGGACAGGGGCGACGCTGAACGGGAAGCCGATCCGGGTTTCAAGACGCTGCGATGCTGGCCGAATCGCTGATGGCGACCGGATTTCCCAGCCGGAAGCGGCACGATAATCCGAACATCCACTTCTATCACGAGTTCACGCTGCGGTCGCACGGGGTGCGGCGGGCGGGGTCGGCGGCGCTCGACCTGGCGTATGTGGCCTGCGGGCGGCTAGAGGCGTTCTGGGAGTTCAACCTGAATCCGTGGGACACGGCGGCGGGTGTACTGCTGGTGGACGGAGGCGGGCGGCCGAGTGTCGGACTTTTGCGGGGGGCCGTTCCGGCTTGAACAGCCGCGGAGGTACTGGCTTCGAATGGGCTGATTCACGAGAACTGGTGGGGTTGTTCAAGGATATGTTCGCGGGGCGAGGTCTGTGCCGATTCCGACCCCGGAGGAGTTCCGCGGCTAATGCGCGCGGAGCGGGAAATGAAGGCAAACAAGGGGCTCGTATAGCTAACCATTCCCGCATGGCAAAACTGTGCGTGGTCTGGGCGGCAGTCAGGCGTAAGGGCCGTGTGCTACTATCAGCGTCGAGACTTCAACTTGTCGGAGATATTGAAGAAATGGCCTATGTAATCGCAGAACCCTGTATCGGCACGAAGGACACCGCCTGTGTAGACGCGTGTCCAGTCGATTGCATCCACCCCAAGAAAGACGAGGCCGATCACGGGAGGCCGAGCAACTGTTTATCGATCCCGTCGAGTGCATCGATTGCGGCGCATGCGTTCCGGCGTGCCCGGTTTCGGCGATCTTCGCGCAAGACGATGTGCCGGAAGTGGGCCACTTTACGCAAAAGAACGCTGAGCATTTCGGCGTAAGCGCCTGTCAGCCGGTGCTCCCAAATGAGGCCGCTCGCCACTCCCACGCCCAGAGTTGCCAGCCCTACATAGACACTGCTGCGTGCCATACGGTCCAGCACGCTGAGAGCCGGGAAACGCCAGAAGACCGCGCTCGACCGGTGCGAACGCAGCATGCGGTCCTGCACCAAGTAAACCAGACTCACTACGAACGACAGGGCGAAAGCCGCGTACGCCCAGGTATTGAGGGTGACATGAAAATCGAACAGCGGACCTCGCGCCTGCGGAGGCGGCGGCAGCGCGCCGGGCGCAAGCCAGCCAAGCAAGGCCATCCATGCCGCCAGCAGAAACGTCACGAAAGCTCCCACCGATCTCTGGCGATGCACGGTCTCCAGGCCCAGATAGGTGACTCCCAAAAGCCACGCAGAAAGCGACATCGACCCAAAAAGATCGTCGTACGGTACTGTATGCATCCCGTGCGAACGCTGGAGCAGCGAAAAATAATGCAGCGCAATTCCGCCGCACAGCAAGAGCGTCGCCAACCGTCCCAGCCACACGTTTGGGACGTACAGAATCCGCGCGTAGCAGCAAAAACTCGCCACATACAACGGCGAGACTCAGGTATCCCGTATGATTCAGCATGTGGGGCGGACCTTCCCCGGTCGCGTAATTATAGCGCCAAACCCGCTGTCGCCGGGCATTCGGCACTCTTCAAAAGGCATCTTCTCTCCTTAAGAAAAATCGCAACGATTCGCCGGTTCTTCGTCCCAGGGCCGCGCCGGCAGATCGTGACCACAGCCGGAATCCACGCGAAGTTTTTCGGCTACGCTCGCATGCAGCACGGAACCTTCCGGAATTTCTCTTCTCGCTCCCAGCGGAATGCGCCACTTTTTTCGCCGGGTGGATAAATCGTAGTAAGAGTGCGGCAAAACTTCCAGTATCCACCATTTCCACGTGAACGAAAAGATGCGCTTCTGCCGCCGGGTCGGGCGCAACCGGCGGAGGTGGCGGAACCCGCCCCAGCACCTTCTGCGCTTTTCCCGGCGTCAACCAACAATCCAAATGACGCGGCCTCGCAAAAGCATCCACTCCAGCGCAATTTGCGATAAGCCACTTTGCAAATCCGGGAAGGAGCCTCCCACATCCGAATGGACGCCCGCGAACCACACTTGCTTCATATTTTGTCCCGGCAGCGCCGCGCCCCATCGCTTGTCGCGAAAATAGCAGCGTCGCTCGTCGATTGAAATTGCGTGCCGGCCGTTCGGCGATCGCCGGATTCTGCCCCGTGAACGGCAACCAGACCGGGTCCCAAATCCAGCCTACGGAGCTTACCGTGTCCCAAACGCCCACGAAGTGCAGCTGTGCAATCGCGGCAAAAAGTTTCCTTGAAGCCCTGCGCCACGCCGAAGGTATGCGTCATGCCCTGCGCCTTCGCGAGACGTCCTCGCGTACAGGCGAATGATGTAGGGGATCAGCCCGTCATTTCCGGGATGCAGCAATCCGAACATGTGCAGAATTCCGCCGAGCACTCGCACCGTGTATGCGCCTCTGCTGAAGCCGAAAAGGAAAATATTGTCGCCGTCTTCGTAGACGTTCATCAGATACCGGTACGCGTCGCCCACATTGGCCAGCAATCCAGCGCCGAACGCCAGCCCCATGATTACAGACCAAGCCTTGGTGAATTTATTGTGCGCCGTCGGCGCGCCCATCGT
The DNA here is from genome assembly GCA_963702375.1 of uncultured Acidobacteriota bacterium. Lineage (GTDB taxonomy): Bacteria > Acidobacteriota > Terriglobia > Acidiferrales > UBA7541 > Palsa-295. Next base: position 428,442 of record CAVPCI010000006.1, on the reverse strand, counting down.
TCCGACGCCGGGGTGGTAGTAGCCGGTCTGCCGCCGCTCATCGATCACCAACGCGCTGTAAAGTTTCACCACGTTGGAATTGGAATCGCTGAATTCGTTCCCCGTTCCATCGCAGCAGATCACGATATTTTTCGCCATAGTGCTTCTCCGGCGTCCGCATGCGCGCCGCTAGCGACAAGATATCGCTCTCGCCGGTGGCTCCGCTGGGAATATTTCTGTGGACTTGCGCTTCTGCTATCATCGATAGGAATCTCGCAATCCAATGCCTCGAGCCGACGAAAATAAGAAGGACCTGTTCCTGCGCGCCTGCCGCTTCGAGCCGGTCCACCGAGTTCCCGTCTGGATCATGCGCCAAGCGGGGCGTTACCTGCCCGAGTATCAGGCTGTGCGCGCGCGGCATTCGTTCCTTGAAATCTGCAAAACGCCGGAACTGGCGGCCGAGGTTTCCATCCAGCCGTTCCGTGCGCTGGACGTCGACGCGATCATCGTTTTTTCCGATATTTTGATCGTTGCCGAAGCCATGGGATTGCCGCTCGACGTTCCCGATTCGGGCCCAATCCTCTCGAATCCAATTCGCGATATGGCCGCGGTGCGGCGCCTGCGCGATTTCGATCCCGAGCGCGAGACGCGATTTGTCGCCGACGCGATTCGCGCGATCTGCAAAGAAGCCGGCGCCAACGTGCCTGTAATTGGCTTCGCCGCCGCTCCCTGGACGCTCGCCTGCTACATGATCGAGGGCCAGACCCGCGGCGATATCTCGCGCGCCAAGCAGATGCTGCGCGACCAGCCCGCGCTCGTGCGCGAACTCCTCGAGCGAATTGCGCGCGTCACCGCCTTATATCTGAAATCGCAAATCGCAGCGGGCGCATCAGCAATCCAGCTTTTCGACACCTGGGCGGGAGAGCTGATCCGCCCAATACGGTGCCTTCGAACTTCCCGCCACTCAAATGATCTTCAGCGCGCTCGGCAGCGTCGATGTTCCCAAAATACTTTTCGCGAAAGGTTCCACTCGGCATCTCGGCAGCCTTGCGAAAACCGGCGCAAACGTTCTCAGCGTGGATTGCAATACCGATCTCGCCGAAGCGCGTCGCAAACTCGGCCCACACATCGCGCTGCAAGGAAATGTGGACCCTGAAATCCTGCTCGGCGACGAAGCCTCCATCCGCCGCGCCGCGCGCGAAGCCATCGCAAAAACCGGCGGCCTGGGCCACATTTTGAATCTCGGCCACGGAATCTTGCCGACCACGCCCGTTGCGAGCGCCAAAGCATTTGTCGAGGCGGGACAAACCGCGCCGGTCCGCGCGTCAATTCCTGCGGCAACCGCGACAAAAAGCGCTGGCGCGAGCCGCAATGGCAAGCTCGACGTCGGTCAAATCTCCGAAGAACTTCTCGCCAAATACAATCGCCCCGGCCCTCGTTACACCAGCTATCCCACCGCTCCGGTCTGGAAGGACGATTCCGGCCCCGACGATCTCGAACAGCGTTACGCCACCGCCGATTTGCGGGTACGCCGCTCTCGCTGTACATGCATCTTCCCTTCTGCGAAAACCTCTGCCTCTTTTGCGCCTGCAATGTCTCGATTCAGAAGGATAAGAGCGTGGCGATTCCCTACCTCGCTGCGCTCAAGCAAGAAATCGACCACGTCGCGCAAATGGTTTCCCGCAAACGCGCGGTAATCCAGTTCCACGGGGCGGCGGCACTCCCACATATCTCTCGCCCGCGCAACTCGAAGACCTCTTCGCATACACGCGTGAGCGATTCTTTTTCGTGCCGGAGTCCGAAATCGGAATTGAAATCGACCCGCGCGTCACCAGCCGCGCGCATTTGGAAACTCTTCGCAAGCTCGGCTTCAACCGACTCAGCATGGGCATTCAGGATTTTCAGCCCAAGGTGCAGGAGACCATTCATCGCGTACAGCCCTATGAAATGACGCGCGACCTGATCGCAACCTCGCGCGAACTCGGCTTCCAAAGCCTCAACGTGGATTTAATCTACGGTCTGCCGTATCAAACCGCCGCCAGCTTCGAGCACACCGTCGACCAGGTGCTCACTCTCGCGCCCGACCGCGTGGCCATGTTCAGCTACGCGCACGTTCCTTGGCTCAAAAAGCAGCAGGGCGCATTTGCCGCGCACCTGCCGGAGGGACCCGAGAAGTTCCGCATATTTCGCGCCGGCTTGGAAAGATTTCTTGACGCAGGATACATCTACATCGGAATGGACCATTTCGCGCGCCCGGAGGACGAGCTCTCGACCGCCCAGCGCGATCGCACGCTGCACCGCAATTTTCAGGGCTATACGACCAAGGCGGGCACCGACCTTTACGGCATGGGAGTGAGCGCGATCAGCTCCATCGGCGAATCGTACGCGCAAAATCGCCGGGAAATTCCCGCGTATCAAACCGCCGTCACCGAGCGCGGCATCGCCACCATGCGCGGCTACCGCCTCTCGCAGGACGACGTAATCCGCCGCACCGTGATCGGCCGTCTGCTCTGCCACACGGTGATCTCCAAGCAAGAAATCGAGCACGCGTTTGCCATCTCATTTGACGAATACTTCGCTCCTGAACTTGCTAGCCTCGAGGAACCGGCCGCCGACGGTCTGGTCACGCCGGATTCAACCGAAATACGCGTCACCCCGCTAGGACGAATCTTCATCCGCAATATCGCCATGGTCTTCGATCGTTACCTCCACGAGCAGCAAATGGACCAGAAGCCCCTCTTCTCAAAAACCCTTTAGCTCCGCCTCGCGCCGTCGCGTCGATTGTCGTTTCGCTTTTGCAGTTGTAGGGGCACAGCGGGAGCGGCCCCCAGGTCGACGGCTAGTCAAGCCTGGGGGATCAGTCGTGCCCGGCAAACATGCTTGGCTACCTATGCGCCAGGTTCACTCGTGCACGGGCTGAAAAAAAACGGGGCGCATCTCGCGCCCCGCTACCACCCTCTCAATTGCACCAATCTGTTACCGGTGTCCTCCTCCGAAACCGCCGTGGCCTCCGCCGCCGTGGAAACCACCGCCGCCACCTTCATGAAAGCCACCGCCACCAAAGCTACGCCCTCTATCCTCGTGGTGCCCATCGAAGCCGCGACCGAAGCCGGGCCTCGCAGGATAATATCCGCGCCCATGAAAGCCGCGCCCATAGTAGCCGTAACCGAAGCCCCAAGGCTCCCCATACGCCCCATAGAAGGCAAATGGCGAATAGAATCCCCATCCGAATGGGCTGTAGAAGATGTCCGCGCCGCCGGGTACGAACGCATAGCTGCTCAACCAAGGATCCCAATACCATCCTGCGCCGTACCATCCGGGCCCGTACCCTTCGTAGATCGGCGCCACATCGGCATTCGCTTCCGCCATGTATGACGAACGCAGCTTGCTCCAGTTGTAGAGGTCTCCTTCGTATGCATTCTTATCGAAGCCATGAGCCTGCAAGTTTTCGGCCGCAAGCATCACTTCGTGGCCGCCCTTTAGCTTGGCGCTCCGATCGTTTTCCTGAACCTCGGCCTGCCCGCTAAAAACTCGCACGATTCCCTGATCCGCGTCGAAATCGTAAAGCCCGTTCTTCTCCAGGCGGGTCGCCGCGTTGCCTTCGTCGATAATCAAACGATTCTCTGGATGTATGTCCGTTACCTCGACCGTCGCCTCGCCCTTTTGAATAGCCACTTCGGTATCCGTCAGGTTCGGCGCAACCATCTTCACTTCGCTGCTATCGCCGACTCGCAGAAACACGCCCGGCGTCAGCAGCACTTCCGCTTTGCCGAGCTGCGTCGTGATGGTCTCGCCCGCGCCGAGCTGCGCCGTTCCAATCGACTTCGAATCCACTGGCTGCGATCCGATCGAAACCTGCCCCTCCACGTAGTTCAATGTTCCCGGATAAGCCGTCCCAGGATGGTCTGATACTCCCCAGGCTGGAGCGCTTAGGACCGCCGCCAGGAACAACCCTGCCGTGCCTTTCAGCGCCGAGTTCCACATTATGTTATGCCTCCATACATATGATGCGCTCTTAGCCTATTGTGATCTAAGGGTGGAATTGCCTTGGGAAAATACAGAACATCCCTTTAAGTTGCTAATAGACAAAGACTTGTATTCACATTGAAAACGCCCCGAGAAATAGTGTTGCGCGGACGATTCAACTCATGCTAGCTTCAGCGAACAAAAAGCGAATAGTGCGGTCTGGAAGCACAGCGCAGGCCGTTATCGGTCAGCGCTTTCTGGGAGGAGGTTATGGCGGCGCCATCCAACGGTTTGGCCTCACGTTCGCAATCGACCTTGGAAACCGTGGAAGAGGTCCTCGCCACCCTTTCGGCTCGGTATCGCCACGATGACGTCCTCACCGCCATCAAGCACTTCCCCGCGCGCCAGGCCCGCTTCTGCCCCATGCCGTCTTGGGTACGCCACGAACTGGCCACTGCCTATCACGCCAAAGGCATCGAGCGCCTTTATTCGCATCAAGCCGCGGCCTCTGATTTGGCGCGCGCCGGAAAAGATTTCGTCGTTGTCACTCCCACCGCCTCCGGCAAGACGCTCTGCTACAACCTGCCAATACTCAACTCGATTCTGGAAAATCCGGATACCCGCGCGCTCTACCTCTTTCCGACAAAAGCTCTGGCGCAAGATCAACTCGCGGAACTTCACGACCTCGCCACGCGCCTTGACGATTCTTTCGGCGCGTTCACCTATGACGGCGACACGCCCAGCGACGCGCGCAAGGCCATCCGCGAACGCGCCCACGTGATCCTGACTAATCCGGACATGCTGCACACCGGCATCCTGCCGCACCACACCAAATGGATGCGCCTGTTCGAGAATCTTCGCTACATCGTGATCGACGAGCTGCACACGTATCGCGGCGTTTTCGGCAGCCATCTGGCCAACGTGCTCCGCCGCCTCGCGCGCATCGCGCGGTTTTACGGTTCCGCGCCGCAATTCATCTGCTGCTCGGCGACGATTGCGAATCCCGGCGAACTTGCTTCGCAATTGATCGAACGCCCTGTTGAGACCGTCGAAGAAAATGGCGCGCCCGCCGCCGAAAAGCTTTTCGTTTTCTACAATCCGCCGATGGTCAATCGGAATCTCGGTATCCGCCGCAGCTACCTGAACGAAACCGCGCGCGTATCCAAGGAACTTCTCGCGCGAAAGCTGCAAACCATCGTTTTTGCCAATAGCCGCCTGCACACCGAAGTGCTGCTCACCTATTTGCAGCAGGCCAATCCGTCGCAGCCGGGCTCGCCTGAACCCATTCGGGGCTATCGCGGGGGTTACCTGCCTAACGAGCGCCGCGAAATCGAGCGCGGTTTGCGCGAGGGACGCGTCCGCGGCGTCGTCGCCACGAGCGCGCTTGAGTTGGGAATCGATATCGGCTCGCTCGATGCCTGCGTGATGGCCGGCTATGCCGGCTCGATCGCCTCCACCTGGCAGCGTGCCGGACGCGCCGGACGCCGCAGCGGCACTTCCTGCGCCGTATTCGTGGCCTCGTCTGCGCCGCTCGATCAGTTCATTGTCCAGCACCCGGAATATTTTTTCGGCCGCTCGCCTGAACACGCCTATGTCCAGCCCGATAATCTGGAAATTCTCGTCAACCACCTGAAGTGCGCCGCCTTCGAGCTCCCCATCTCACCGGACGAGCGATTCGGCGCCGTCGATCTTTCCAATCTCTGCGAGCGCCTCGCCGATGCCGGATTTTTCCATCGCAGCGGCGGCAATTGGCATTGGGTGCAGGAAGCCTATCCAGCGGATACCGTCAGTTTGCGCTCGGTTACTTCCGATAATTTCGTGATTGTGGAAACCGCCGCGGAAGACGATGGCAACCTTGACCGCTTCAAGAAAGGTGGCCCCGAAGTGATCGGCGAGGTGGATTTCTCATCCGCGCTCACCACGGTTCATCCCAAGGCGATCTATCTTCACCAGGGCCAGCAATATCACGTCGAGCGCCTCGATTTCGATCGGCGCAAAGCCTACGTCAAGGCCGTGAACGTCGATTACTACACGGACGCAATCCGCTACACCCAGGTCCGCGTCCTCAAAATCGCCGAAGAAGACCGCATACCCGATTCCACACTCTCATCTGGCGCCGCCAATCCGTCATTTCGAGCGGAGGGGCCTGACGGTTTTGCACTTCCGGACGAAGTGCGGTCAGGCCCCGCAGCGAGGCACGGGGCTGGCGTCCCGAATGCGGTTGCGGGAAATCCCTCTTCGATCGCGCCATTGCCTCCCCCCGCCACAGAGGTACGGGGCTTAGGGGGTCAGAGCTTTCGTCAGGGCACGGCTTCAGCCGTGCCGACTCGCACGCACCCCTCTGGGGTTTCAACCCCTGAGGTCCGCCCCGTCGCTAGCAGCGCCTGCCGTGCCCACGGAGACGTTCTCGTTCGCTCCCAAGTCATCGGCTTCAAAAAAGTAAAATTCTTCACCAACGAAAATGTAGGCGACGGAAAACTCGAACTTCCCGAAAACGAAATGCATACCACTGCCTTCTGGATCACGCTTGATCGCGAATTGTTGGAGGCCCTTCCCTTCGCCCTTTCCGACCGCCAGAGCGGAATCTTCGGTTTGCTCTACGCCCTGGAATCGATGGCTGCGTTGCTCCTGATGTGCGATCGCCGAGATCTCGGCACGGCCGTGGGCGAGCGCCCACCCAGCGCCGGGATTGAAACCGAGTGGCAAGAATTTACAGGCTCGATCCGCGATGTAGCCGCGACCAGAGAATTCTTCGAGCCGAATTTGTACATCTATGACGCGTATCCCGGCGGCATAGGCTTCAGCGAGCCGCTCTACCGTGTCCACGATTTGCTCTTGCGCCGCACGCAGGAGCTAGTCGCGGCCTGTCCATGCGAAAACGGATGTCCGTCTTGCGTAGGACCAGCCGGAGAAAAAAGTGAGCGCACCAAGGAAGCCGCGCTCGCAATTCTGGCGTGCCTCTGCGGTCCCGTGCCGTAGAAGAGAGTCCACAGGACTACTTTCACTTTTCGGTTGCATTCGCAATTAGAGTGGGGGCGGCAGCACAGAACTCTTGGTTAAAGGAGCGAAGTGAATGGAGGATCGATGGAGATTGGTCTCAGGTCTCGAAAACGCAGGTCGCCGGAGTCGGATCGCCGGCCTCAGACAATTGACTGAGAAGGCAGGGCCGCCCTTCCTCCGCGACTCTGATCGACAGTTGAGTCGAGTAGAACATGACGCAACTTACAGAAAACAAAGGACCGAGTGCATGTCTACCCGTCACGGGTGCGAAGAACGCAATCGCCGAAGCAATCCCGGGGCGAAGCGGCCGGAAAAGCCGATGAGCGCCTAATGAACACTCCGACCCTTCTAAGTCGGCTCAAGGCGCTCCAGCCCAGCCCGCGCCAGCGGCGAGTGCCGCTCGCTGCCGAGCCTAGCAATGCGACGCGTGGACTCGCGCCGGACATTCCCGCGGGCGCCGACCGTCTCTCCGAAATTCTCGGCGCCTCGCCTCGGAGAAACCGATTCGGCGAACACCTCGGCCTGCGCCGCTGGTTCTCGGAAACGATAGGAGACGGCCTCGCACTGAACGCGCCAGAACACGAAATCGATCCAGCAGCGCTCAGCCTGCTCGCTCCCGGCGCTCCAAAGGACGTGCGCGACCCGACGCAATGGCTTTTCCTCGATACCGAAACCACCGGCCTTGCCGGAGGTACCGGCACGTATCCGTTCCTCGTCGGCATCGCCTGGTGGGACGCGGGCGGCCTCGAAGTCGAGCAATTTTTCATGCGCGAGCAGAGCGAGGAACATTCCTTGCTGGTCGCGCTTGCCGAGCGCATGGCCGAGCGCCGTGTGCTCGTCACCTTTAATGGAAAATCATTTGACTGGCCTTTGCTCGAAACTCGTTACCGTATGACGCGCGCAATCAAGCTGCCCGCGCCGCGCGCCCATATCGACTTCCTTCACCCCGCCAGGAATTTGTGGCGGCTGCGACTCGGCTCTGTGCGGCTGCAAGACCTCGAAAAACACGTGCTCGGCTGGAATCGCGGCATAGACGTGATGTCCGAACTAATTCCTTCTATCTACTTCGATTTTTTGCGCGGCGGCTCGCCCGATCCCCTCGTCCCGATCTTCCATCATAATCAAATGGACTTGCGAGGACTAGCTGGACTTGCCAGCCGTGTGCTTGCCTTGCTCAGCCAACCGGAGCAGCATGGAACAGACGCCCTCGAATTTTTCGGCATATCGCGCATCTGCGAGCGCCGCGGAGAATCTGTTCGCGCCCGAAAGCTTTATCAGCATTCGATTTCTCGCGCGCTGCCGCCGGAAACCGATCGCGCCGCGCGCTGGTCGCTCTCGCGGCTTGCGAAACGCGAGGGAGATTTGGCGCTGGCATGCGAGCTATGGGAAGGAATGCTCGGAAATTCCCGCGAGGGCGTCAAAGCCTACGAGCAATTGGCGATTCACTACGAGCACCGCGCGCGCGAGCCGCATCGCGCGGCTTCGCTCGTACGCAAGGCCCTCGCTGAACTTCATCGCGCCTGCGAACTCGGCGCCATTGCGCCCACGGCATATCGCCAGCGCCGCGTTCGCTTCGAGCAGCGATTGGTGCGGCTCGAACGCAAGGCAAGCCGGGGCCTCTTGGACGCGTTGAAAGCGGAATCCCTTGTGGCCTCCGGTGAATCGAATAAGCAAGAGCAAAAGGGGGAGTTCCATGTCTGAATCGGATAGCACTGCAACTCGAACTGCGAGAATCTCGGAGCCGGAGAACAAAGCCATGCCTGGAATCACGGATCCCTATCTGCGCCAGCAACTCGAGAAACGACGCGCGGAGTTGAAGACCAACATCGCCGTTGTTCCCGTGGACGATCCGGAAGCGGCCACTCCTCTGCTCGATCTGCTACAGGAAGTGGATTCCGCGGTGGAGCGGATGGACCACGGAACATACGGAATCTGCGAGGCCTGCCAAGACACCCTCGCACAGGAGCGGCTCCTTACCGATCCGCTGGCCCAGATGTGTCTTGACTGCTTGACTGGCGAAGAGCAGCGCGCGCTTGAACGCGATCTCGAACTCGCTGCGCGCATCCAGCGTGGGCTGCTGCCGCAAACAGACACGCGGTTTCAGGACTGGCGCGTTCATTACCGGTACAAACCAGCGGGAGTCGTCAGCGGCGATTACTGCGACGTGATTCCCTCCACCACGGGAGACGGCAAGGTAATTTTCCTTCTCGGAGACGTGACGGGTAAAGGAGTGGCGGCGTCACTGCTGATGACCCACTTGCACGCGATGTTCCGCAGTCTGGCGGGCATCGGCCTCGAACTCGATAAGCTGGTGGAAATGGTGAACCGCCTCTTCTGCGAAAGCACGATCGCGGGGCAGTACGCCACTTTGGTGTGCGGGCGAATCGGCCGCGACGGAGAAGTGGAGATCGCCAGCGCGGGCCATTTCCCCGCTCTGCTGCTCGGAAAAAGCGGCGTCAGCCGGATCGAGGCTACGGGCCTGCCGCTGGGTATGTTTACGAACAGCAGCTATGCGGTTCGCCGCGCCCGCCTCGAACCGGATGACAGCCTGCTCCTCTATACCGACGGCATTTCAGAAGCGCGCGATCCCTCGGGGAACGAATACGGGATCGGCGGACTCTCATTCGCTGCGGGCGAAAAGTACGGTTTGACGCCGGAAGCGCTCGTTGCGGCTTGCATGAAAGACCTGGAAAGGCACTCTTCCGGGACGCGGCAGGCGGACGACCAGACCCTAATGGCGATTCAGCGAGCCGGCGGCGGAGTGGCATCCTTCAACGACTAACCGCGCGGAGCGAGCTCATGACGAGATCGGGCGTTCGATGCCGATATGCGTGCGGTTGTGCTCGAAAATTCGCGCGCCCTTCATCGGAGAGGAATCGAGGAGCCGCTGCAATTCTTGCATCGTATATGCCGAGCGCACGGAATCGCAGTAGAGCTTGTACATCAGCCCCTCATAATGGCGGCCGTGCCGCCGGACGTGGAAGGGATACGCCAACCGGCTCGGCCTTCGCAGATCGCGGAGCAGGATCGCGCCTCCGGGTTTTGCGAGGCGCGCAATTTCCGCCAGCAGTTTTTGCGGCTCGGCGAGATGGTGTAGCACCGAATTGCACACCACCAAGTCAAAGCTTCCATCGCGAAACGGAATCTGGTTTCCATCAGCCTCATGGAAATGAACGCGTCCGGCAAGGTCCACAGCAGGCCCTAGGCCCGCAATCCCCTGCGCGATCATGTTGGGCGAGCGATCGACTCCGACAAATTTCCATCGCGTGAGCCGCCGCGCAAGCTTCAGCACGATTTGGCCGGGGCCGGTGCCGATATCGAGCGCGCGGCCTCTTTCGCGTTTGCCGACGAGTCGCATGGCGTGGTCCACGAACGTGTCATCAATGGCGTTCAGGTACGACTGCGCGGCCGCCGAGGAATACGCTTCGACTTCGGCAGAATCGTCCATCACCTCAGGTTCAGCGACGCGCTGTAATTCGAAAATGCTCATCGGAGAAATGCCTGGTTTTAGCGAGGCCGCGACGCGAGCGCGACTTTGGCTGGCTTGGAGGCTTGGAGCTGAGCCACCGACGGTTCTATTTCCACTGGTCCTGGCGCGGCGGGCCACCCGATGGCGCGATTGATTGCCTCGAAGGTCGCGCGAGTGGCGCCTTCGACGCTTAGGCATTGCAACCCCATGCAGCGCAGGAACACGCCGCCTGTATCCGTCTGGAACTGGAAAAAATTCGGGCGGCGGTAGAGTGCGGTGCGCGTTTTATATTTCATTTCCAACGCCTCGCTGTATTGTCCGAAAAACCGCGCCGAATCGTCCGAAGTTTCAAGCGCAAGATGGAACACCAACGGCGTTTCTTTCGTCTTAGCGTCCTCGAAGACAGCGTAGCGGTCCCCGTCCCACGCGGGAGAAAGCGCGGCGGCTCGTGCCGGGTCCAGAAATTGTTTGAGCACCTCCTCGAGGCCGAATTCTCCCATCACATTTTCCTCGAGCAATTTCCAATCCGCGGGAACCAAGCCCTTCCAGGCCGGAAGGGTAACCTTGGCCGGCCCCACATCTTTCAGGTAAAAGTCGGGACGCAGGATTTGCTGCGTCGAAACGGGCGGACGCTGGAAAACCAGATGGAGATCTGACCAGCCCGTGTGCGCCTTCAAAAATTGCTGCGCAAAGCTGGTGCCCGCGAGGTAGGGAAACAAAAGGCCGTCGCGGATGTAGATGGGAGCCTTCGAGAGTTTCGGGTCATTGTTCATCTCCGCTACGGCGCCGCCGCGAATCAGCATACTCACGTCGACCAGATCGCGGACGCTGACTTTTTGATCTCGTAGCGCGTAATCGACCATAGCTGCCATGGCGGTGCCTTCGCTCACCGCGTCGCGCGCCATTTCGGCGTCGTCATTCGGCCGCGCAGCCTTGATCCACGGGTCCACATTGAAAGACTGATCTTCCAGAGCGTGGGTGAGCTCGTGGGACATCACTTCGCGCTGCTCGCCCGCAGGGATCCAGTCCGCAATGTAGAACTCCTTCGCTTTCGGGTCATAGAGACCGGCAACCTGGTCGGTGAGGACATCGAGCATGAAGGAATCGAGGGGAAAACCTTTGGGGATGAGGCCGAAAGCTTCAAGCGATTTGGTATCGGCGTAGCGCTGGGCGTCGTTTTTGTCTTCCTTTTCTTCGCGGATCAAGTAGTCGCGAATTTCCTGCTTCGAGCGCAGGGTTTTCTTGAGGGGCTGATGGACGGGAAGGTGAAGAATAACGCTCATCTGCTGCAAGACCTCGTCGGCGGTCTTCAGAAATTCGGGATTCGGAGCCACAGGAACCTGAGACGAAGCGGACTTCGGAGGAATCGAAGCAGGGGGCGATGCGGATTGCCGCGCTGCCGCCGTAATTCCGAATGCGAGCAGAAACAGCAAACCGACCCATCGCTTCATTCCCGCCTCCCGAAAATATGGTCGAACAAGAAGGATAACAGGTTTAGATAGCCGACGTGCCGGGCGCCCCGGCTCCATTTGCCGGCCCAGAATTTCGCACTTGACTCCAGGCTTTTTGTTTGTATATTGTATATGTACAATAGGCAATGAGGAATCCACGCACGTTACGCGTTGATTTGGCCTCCCCGCAGCCGGTCTACGAGCAGATCGTAAGCGGCCTTCGCACTCTGTTGGTTTCCGGCGCGTTTGAATCGGGCGAGCAGCTTCCCACGGTGCGACAACTGGCGATCGATCTCGGCGTCCACCACAACACGGTGGCGGAGGCGTACCGAGTGCTGGCGGAGGAAGGCTGGCTCGATTTGCGAAGGCGGCGAGGGGCGATCGTTCTCGACCGGCGCGATCCGAAGGCCACTCCCGAGGCGAGGCAGGATTTCGGAAAGCGTTTGGAAGAGCTGATCGCGAAGGCCATCACAAATGGAGTTCCGCGGTCAGCAATCGCCGATCGCATGGCGAATATGGCAAGAAAGCTGGGCCAAGGAGGTACGCGATGATTCAGCAGTCCGAATGGGTTTTCGGCCCATTCATGCTGGCGCTAGTGGCGTTGGTAACCTGGGCATTTTGGATGCTGCCGCAGTGGACGCGACCTGGAATCTACTTCGGGGTCACCGTGCAGCCGGATTTCAGGAAGACCCCGGAAGCGCAACGCCTGCTCCTAAGGTACCGGCTCGAAGCGATGATTCACGTGGCGATTTCTTTTGCGATGATTCTGGCGAGCGCGCTACCAAGATACAGTTTTTTTTCGATCATTGGCGCAATCTGGCTGGCGGTCGGCCCTCTGACGGCTTTTGTGGAAGCTCATAAGAGGGTACAGCGGCACGCTGTGCAAGCCGTGACCGTTCGCGAAGCGGTGCTCGAGCCGCGCAGCACGGGCACGCCAGGCGGATGGATCGTGCAGGTTGGTCCGTTTGCGATTCTGTTCGCCACGGGCGTCTTTCTTCATTTTCACTGGGATGAAATACCGGCGCGCTTCCCCGTCCACTGGGGAATCGACGGGCGACCGAACGGGTGGTCTAGCCGCACGCCAATGGGGGTATACGGCCCGTTACTTCTTGGGACCGTGATATCGGCCGGCATGTGGCTGACGGCCAATACGCTGCTTCGATCCGCTCGCATTGTCGATCGCGCGAGACCGGTCTTGGTGCTTCACGATTTCGCGCACCGCGTGGGACTGTTTCTCCTACTCATCGAATTTTTTCTGGCGGTGGTCTTTTCGTGTGTGGGACTGCTGCCGCTGACCGGCACGATGCCGGTGATGATTGCGACGATTCTGATGCTGCCGGCCGTTTTCGTTCTCATCGTGTGGCTGAACAAAGGGCGCGCACATATTGAAAGTTCGGACGAGACGAATCCGGAAGCTGCCGGAGACGGCACGCCCGACGAATGCTGGAAATTCGGGGCGCTCTATTTCAACCCCGACGATGCAGCGCTGTGGGTGGAGAAGCGAGTCGGCATAGGCTACACGATGAATTTTGCCCATATTTCTGCATGGATTATCATGGCACTGACCTTGCTGGTACCGCTGACCTTGGGACTGATGGCGCTGCGCAATCGATGAATGAATACACGGGCTTTACGCTGTGCGGTTGACACGCACCATGGCGATCTTTATCTTTGCACGACGGAAAACGGCCCAGCGGAGGCATTGCATCGTGCGCGGACTGCAGGTGAAGGACGAGCTGCATGAATAGCGCGGTTCGCGGTGCGATCGCTTGCCTTTTGCTTTCTTTCGCTTTCGACTCTAACGGGGCGGCCCAAAATACCGCGCCAACCGCAGGCACCGAGAAACAAATCCAGGCAGGCAAGAAACTCTATGCGTCAAGCTGCGTCTTCTGCCATGGCGTGGATGGAAAGGGGAGCAGTGCAGGACCCGACCTTCGCAAACTCGATTTATCCGCCGGCCAAATCGCGGGGGTGATTTCGGACGGAAAGCCGGGCACGGCGATGCCTGCGTTCAAGGGCAACTATAGCCCAGCGCAGATCGGCGATCTTGCGGAGTACGTGCTTTCCGTGGCGAAAAACGTCGCGAGCGGCGCCACCAAAACGCTCTCCGCAGCAGCTCTGAACTCGCCACAGGCGGAAGGCGCCGCAATCTACGCCAACAAGTGCGCCTCGTGCCACGAGGTGGGAACGGCACCGCTCTTTAATCATTACATCCTCAGGAGCATGTCACCGGACTATATCCTTTACGTTCTCAGGTCGGGGGCGATGCGGGAGATTGCCGCGGACATTCCATTTCGCCAGCGCGTGGCGGTTGCGGAATATCTGACCGGCAAGCGAGCTGGAAGTTCGCGGCCCACGAATCCGCTTGCCGGCCAGTGCACGGGTCCGGCATCTTCGGATTTTTCCGGATCCAAATGGAATGGCTGGGGCGTGGACATGGATAACAGCCGATTCCAACCCGCCGATCAAGCCGGCCTGACTGCGGCTCAAGTACCGAAACTAAAGCTGAAATGGGCCTTCGGCTTTCCGGGCGATTGGGGCGCGTTTGCGCAGCCGGTAGTCGCGGGCGGGCGCGTTTTTGTGGGCAGCTCGATGGGCGTGGTCTATTCACTCGACGCGAAAACGGGATGCACGTATTGGAAATTCCGCGCCGAAGGGGCGGTTCGCAGCGCCGTGACGATCGGTCCAGGGAACCTGGCCTATTTTGGCGATTATCGGACGAACATTTACGCGGTGAATGCGATTACGGGAAAACTCGTTTGGAAAACTCGCATTACGGATCATCCGTATGCGCGCGTGACGGATGCGCCGAAGCTCTACGAGGGCCGGCTTTACGCTGGCGTGTCGTCGCGCGAGGAATGGATGGCGTCCGACCCGCATTACGAATGCTGCACCTTTCGAGGAGTCCTGGTTTCGCTGGATGCCACAACAGGCAAGCAGATTTGGAGGCTGTACACGATTCCCACTCCGCCGCATCCGACCACCACGAAGCCCGACGGCACGAAAAAGTGGGGACCTTCCGGCGCGGCAATATGGTCATCGCCAACGGTGGACACTCAAAAAGGACTTCTTTACGTGGGGGTGGGTGACAACTATTCCGATCCGCCGACCGAGAGTAGCGATTCAATTCTCGCCGTGGACATGAAGACGGGCAAGATCGTTTGGTCGAAACAGCTCACGGCGGGAGACGCGTTCAACACCAGCTGCATTCAGAAAGATATGGTGAATTGTCCGGCGAAACCTGGCGGCGACTATGACTTCGCGGCTCCGCCTCTTTTACGCGCATTGCCCAGCGGGCAGCGGATGCTGATCCTCAGCCAAAAGTCGGCAACGGTGCTGGCCATCGATCCTGACAAGCAAGGAGCCGTACTCTGGAAAGCCCAAATCGGTAAAGGCGGGCCGCTGGGCGGAATCGAATGGGGGCCCGCAGCCGATGCCAAAGTGGTGTACGAGGCGCTGTCGGACCTGGACGTGATTTCGTTTCCCGAAGGGATTAAAGGCGATTCGAAGAAAGGCGGAGGATTGTTCGCCCTCGACATTGCAACGGGCAAACAGGTATGGGCCGCTCCTCCCGTGCTGGGGGCCTGCCGCGTTGCACGATGCACGCCCGCGCAATCCGCGGCGGTGACGGCCATGCCGGGAGCGGTTTTCTCGGGCTCGGATGACGGCCACATGCGGGCCTATTCGAGCCAGGATGGTAAGATCCTGTGGGACTTCGATACCGCGCGCGATTTCAAGACGGTGAACAAAGTTCCGGCATATGGCGGGTCAATCGACGGGGGTGGCGGAGCGGCGATCGCGGCCGGAATGGTATTCGTGAATTCCGGGTACGGCGCGCTCTTTGGAATGCCGGGAAATGTGCTGCTGGCGTTTAGTCCCGAATGAGCGCTACGGAAAAGGCGCAGAAGTCGCCACGGATCCTTAAGGGCTGGAGACGGAGGAAACGGGAGATGTCAGCTCAGCCAGTTCCGCGGGATCAACCACGAGCAAAGGGAGCGTGACCGTGAAAGCGGCACCGCGAGGCTCCACATTGCGAACACGGATTTCGCCGCCGTGCTCCTTGACGATGCCGTAGCAAATGCTAAGACCGAGACCTGTTCCCTTCCCGACAGGCTTCGTGGTGTAAAAGGGATCAAAGATACGATGCGGGTTGGTGACACCGGGACCGTTATCTGTAAACTCAACGCACAGGCGATTCGCGGCAAACTCGGTTCGAATGGTGATTTCCCCAGGCGCACCCGTCTCCTGAATGGCATCCACGGCGTTGTTGAGAATATTGAGAAAAACTTGTTCGAGCTGATGAAAATCTCCGCCGGTGGGAGGGAGATGCGCGTCAAAATCCCGCCGAATCACGATATTGTTATGCTTCATATCAAATTCCCGGAGGATGAGAGTTTCTTCGAGGATCTGATTGATTTGAATCGCAGTGCGCTGGGGCTTCTGCTGACGCGCAAAACTGAGCAAGTTCTGGACGATGTGGTGGGTTCGCTGCGCCTGTTTATAGAGCTTTTCGACGTAATCCAGCCCGCGCGGGAGAACAAGTTCGTCGGATTTCAATAGCTGGGTATAACCGAGTATGGCGGTTAAGGGGTTGTTGAGCTCGTGCGCCACGCCGGAAATCAGTTGTCCGACAGCGGCCATCTTTTCGCTTTGCAGCAACTGCTCCTGCGTGCGGCGCAACGTGTCGTAGGCCTCGCGAGTCTTTTCGAGGAGAAGCGACTTGTCAATCGTGGTGGCAATCTGATTGCCGACGGCTGACAGCAAATTCAATTCGGCTGTCGAAAAGGCTCGCATCTCGCGGCTGCCGATGACCAGAGCGCCGACTACGCTGTCTTTGGCACAAAGCATAGCCAGTTGGGAAGACTGCACGCCTTCCCGCTCGTGAAATTCGCGCAGGGCTTCGGGCAGCGAAGGGAGGGACCCCGATAGAAGGGTGGCATGAGCCTGGCGTATCTGTTCCAGAAGCGTCGCCGGAATAGCGATTAGTTCAGGCCGACTAGCATGATTCGAGCGGCAACCGATAGCGGCAGCCCGCTTAAGCGAATTCGTAGCTTCATCCAAAAGATACACGGTACCGAAATCGGCGGCAAAAAGTTCGGCAACCTTAGCGAGCGAGGCGGTTAGTCCTTCTTCGAGAGATTGAGACTGGCCGAGGATTTCCCCGATGGTGTTTAGCGCCAGCAGGGCCCGATTGCGCCGGCGAACATCGAACTCAGCTTGCTTTTGATCGGTGACGTCAAGCAAAAATCCCTGGTACGCAATGATGGCGCCGGAATCGTCACGAGTGGCGAAACTGGACTCGTGGGCGGTGCGAATATCTCCGTCGTGGCGGCGAAACTGAAATTCGAAATCGGTTACCTCGCCATATTCGTTCAGAAGGCGCTGACGGCGCTCGCGATCGGCTGGGTTGACATACAACTGCGCGGGAATATCGGCCTGAAGCAATTCCTCGTGGCTTTCGTACCCGAGGATGCGCATGAAAGCGTCATTGAAATCGAGGAAGCGGCCATCGGGCGTAGAAATGAAGATGCCTTCCTGAACCTTTTCAAATAGGGTGCGGAATTTGTTTTCGGCCTGGCGCCTATCCGTAAGGTCCTTCAGGACGTGAATGGTGCCGAGATAGCCGCCTTCGGAATCGTGAAGCGAAGAATCACTGGCGAGAAAGAATCCGCCGAAGGCGGGATCGATCTCGTCGGCTTTCCCGGCGGCGCCTTCGCAATAGGGGCAACGCGACCACGCACAACCGGCCGAATGCAGAACATCACGGACCGAACGTCCCACCACGGCGGCGAGCTCGACACCTAGACGGTCCGCCAGCGCGCGATTGGCCCTGAGGATGGTTCCGTCAAGTGAGTGAACCACGATTAGATCGTCAATCGAATCGAATGTATCGAGCCACTGCCTGCGGGCAGTGGCGGCGTTTTGAAAGAGAGCAACGTTCTGTGCTGTGAGACCAAGAAGGTTGGCAACGTTAACAAGGAAGTCCTGCTCTTCGCGCTCGAAATCACGAGGCGCCATAGAGCCGATTCCGAGGAAGCCACGGGGCTCTTCCTTTCCGGGAATACGAACGAGCATGAGAGTGGCGAGCTTTTCAGTTTCCATCCAAGAACGGACAACCAAGTTCTTGGTTTGCGGCGATAAAGTAAGGGGCTTTTCCTGGAGAAACAATTGCCGCAGCCACGGTTCATCCCCTGAAATATCGGGACTGTGTTTGCGAAAACGTTCGCTAAATCCGACCGACCCCCGGCACGCGAGGGCAGGGGTATGTCTGTTGTCGTCCGTTAAGAATACAAGTCCGTGGCTACCGCCGAGGCTTTCGACCAAGTGTAAGAGGACCCCCTGAAGGACTTCGTCAACGCGGAGAGACTGCGTGGCTTCAGCAGTGATCAGCGAGAGGCGGCGCAACTTTTCATTGAGGTCTTCGGTGCGGCCGCGGCCCGCTTCGAGCACGAGGACGGCCATGGCGATGCCCATCATGATCCCGAATAACCCTTGGAAGGAGACTCGGAACAGGCCCGCGGAGTGCGCGGCCCACTCGGGCTGATCCAGGCCGTGAAGGCCCCGCAGTAGCAGGGCGCCCGCGAGAAGCTTCCATCCAACGCCGCGATGCCGGGCTTGCGACCGCCAAAAGAACCATCCGGCAGAGAGATAGAGCGAACACTCGAGCAGGGTTTCGGACCAGTTAGCTAAGGAGTGCATCCGGCCGGCCCATCCGAGCGCGGCGACGTCTGATGCGGCAAACAACCACAGGGGCCATAGTTTCCAGATTGGCTTGCCTGGATCGCGACAGTCGAGAACCGCTGCCAGAAAGAACACAGCGGCCAGAAACGAGAGTGCCTGGCCGAAATGCGGCACATCGGGACCACCGCGCCAGAGAGAAAAAATGCGGAGACCCTGCAATGCGGTGTAAAGCGTCCAGCCCGCCAGCCAGTAGCGGAAAAATCGCGCCGGAAAAGATGGCAGAAGCAGCCAGTACAAAATCAAAAGAATAAAGGCTGCAGAGCCCTCCATGAAGGCAATCGCGAGAAAGCCCGAGTTGGAAGCAAACGTCATTTGAAGGCACGTCGAACTAGACGTGTCCGCTGCCGAACGGTACGTCGCGCAAAAACATCTCGGGGATATCAGAGAGCCATTGTGCAAACTAGCACACAGGGCACAAATCCGGCAACGAGAGCAACCGTTGAATGTGCCGTGCTTTATAATGGCAACTAGCAACGGAGTGCACATGGCCCACGAAAAGATACTTGTGGTGGACGACGAAGAAGCGATCCGGGAAGTAATCTCGACTTTGCTGGATGCTCAGGGTTTCCGGTGCACAACCTGCGTGAACGGCAAGGTCGGACTCGAAACCTTTCGCAAAGATTCGTACGATCTAGTGCTGAGCGACATTGTAATGCCGGAAATGGACGGGCTGAAGCTGCTGGGGGAACTACGAATGGCCGATCCGGACGTTCCGGCAATTATGGTGACCGCCATGCACGACATTTCCATCGCGCTCGAAGCGATCCGCGCCGGAGCTTACGATTACATCCTGAAGCCGTTCGAGAAGGATCAGCTCTACCTGAGCGTACGGCGGGCGCTGGAACACCGCAGGCTGGTGCTGGAAAACCGAACCTACCAGAGCGACTTGGAACAATTGGTCGCCGAACGGACCCGACAACTCTCCATCGCTTTGCAAGACCTGGAACAATCGTACGACTACACGCTCGAGGCGCTGGGCGGGGCGCTCGATGCGAAGGATGCGGAGACGGAGGGCCATTGCCAGCGCGTGACGGCTTTTACGATTACGATCGCAAAAGCGATGGGAGTGGACAACTCGCTGCTGCGGCAAATCGCTCGCGGCGCTTTCCTCCACGACATCGGCAAGATGGGAGTGCCCGATCAGATTTTGCGCAAACCCGGCCCGCTGACGGCGGAAGAACGTGAAATCATGCGCCGCCATTGCGACATCGGCTTCGCCGTGCTGGAAAGAATTCCCTTTCTGAAGGAAGCGGCGGAGATCGTCTTGGCGCATCAGGAGTTCTATGACGGTACGGGCTATCCGCGCGGACTGAAAGGCGAACAGATTCCGCTGGGGGCCAGAATTTTCGCTGTCGCAGACACCCTTGACGCAATGATATCCGACCGTCCGTACAGGAAGGCTCTGCCTATTTCGGCCGCGCAGGACGAGATACGGCGCTTCTCCGGGACCCAATTCGACCCGCAGGTAGTTAAGGTTTTCCTCGCACAGCCTGAGCAATTATGGCGGGAACTGCATACCAAATCGGGAGATCCATTCCTCCTCACGCAGCTAGAAACTGTCTAAGCCTTTCCGCCTCGCGGTAGAAACTCGCTGAGGTGGGCGACCATTTCTACCTGGGCTTCTCCACCAATTCTCCCCGCTCACCTCTAGCGAGTCGTGTTTCGGCGACGATACATTAAGCCAAATATTCCGAGGAAGAGGCTGAGCGCCGGCAGCAGGAGAATTAAGATTCCGTGCTGAAGGGCAGTCCGGCCGTGAGAATCGGCGGCAGCAGCGTTCTGATAGCACATCGCACATCCCTGAGCGACCGCCCGGAAAGGTGTGAGGCCGACGATCCCTACCGCGCACGCCAAAATCTTCGCCGACCGAGAATTGGGTCGAGCGGACGAATTGTGGGCCACTGTGCTCATGCTTACTTCGTCGCAATCAAGAATAGGAATACACCAAGCCACAGAACAGTCATGCAATGCCAGTATAGCGCTACCACCTCAGAAGCCGTCTTCCGAAGCATCGGGCCAGGCGTCCGCCATGCGACCGCCAGCAAGCCCGCGAGGCCGCCAAGAAGATGCAGACCGTGCGCCACTGTGAACACATAGAAGAAGCCGCTGTTCGGGCTCGTTGATAAAAAGACTCCTGAGGAAGCCAGCCGCCACCACGCGATAATCTGCCCCACAAGAAAGAAGATACCTAGAATCGTCGTGACACCCCACCAGTGGCGGAATTCTTCGAACTGCTGCGCCAGGAAACGCCGCCTGGAATGCGCCAGCGTGAGACTGCTGGCAATGAGGAGCAGCGTGTTAAGCCAAAGAATCCGCGGCAGCTCGAAGGGCTGCCAGTTCACGCTTGCAAGACCCTTGCGGACAATTGACGCGCTGGCAAGGGCCACGAAGAACATAACTATCGCGCCGAGAGCGATTATCATCCCCGTCACGTAAGTTCGCTGTGGAACCCCGCCGCCGTCAAAGGGACTTGGACCTCCTGCGCCATCGGCTCGCGAGGCGCCGCCGTTTCCCGCGCCGCTTGCATCGTCCGATTTGATGAATTCTGTGAGCGCGCTATCCGGCATGCTGAGACTCCTCGTCATCAGTTAAAACTTCTTCCGGCGCGAGGTTCTGGGGAAGGAAATCCCGGCTCGCGCCGGGAACGCTGTATTCGTAAGGGCCGCGATAAACTTTAGGATAGTGCCCGTTGAAATTGTCGAAGGGAGGCGGCGACGCAGTCGTCCATTCGAGCGTCGTGCCCTTCCAGGGATTGGCGGACGCGCGCGCGCCGCTGGTAAGGCTGCGAAAGAAATTGTAGAAGAAGATGATCTGCGCAGCGGCGGTGACGAATGCCGCAATGGTCATGAAGCGATGCAACGGCTGGAGGGCAGCCAGATAATTCGCGCCCGTCCAATCCGCGTACCGGCGGATTCCGCCGGCGATGCCCACGAAATGCATGGGCATGAAGATGCAGTATGCTCCCGCGAATGTAAGCCAAAAATGAACCTTGGCCAGAGTCTCGTTCATCATTCTCCCGAACATCTTTGGAAACCAGTAATACGTTGCGGCGAAAATTCCGAAGATCGACGCCACTCCCATGACGAGATGAAAATGACCGACTACGTAATAGGTGGCGTGTAGCACGCTATCTAATGCCGGTTGCGCGAGGAAAATTCCAGAAAGCCCGCCCGTAATGAAAAATGAAACAAAGCCTATGGCGAAAAGCATCGGGGAATGAAATTGAATCTTGCCTCCCCACAGTGTTCCAAGCCAATTGAAGGTTTTTACCGCCGACGGCACTCCGATCGAGAGCGTCAGCACAGAGAATGCAATTCCCGAGTAGGGGTTCATGCCACTCACAAACATATGATGACCCCAGAGCAGAAAGCCGAGAAAACCGATCGCGCATAGAGTGGCAGCCATTGCCCGATATCCGAAGACCGGTTTGCGTGAAAAGTTCGCGAGAATGTGCGAGATGGCCCCCATGCCCGGCAAAATCGCGATGTAGACCTCCGGATGCCCGAAAAACCAGAAAAGGTGCTGCCAGAGGAGCGGCGAGCCTCCGCTATGGCTTTGCACTTGGCCATTCACCACAAGGCCGGTGGGGAGGAAAAAACTGGTCCCCGCCGAGCGGTCGAGCAGCAGCAGAATTCCGCCGGCAAGCAGAACAGAAAATGCGAGCAGGGTGAGAACCGCAGTGACCAGCCAGGCCCAAACGGTGAGCGGCATGCGCATTAGCGTCATTCCCGGGGCGCGCAAGTCAATGATGGTGGCGATGAAATTCACCGAGCCCAGCAGCGACGCAAAGCAAAAAATCAATATGCCGACGATCCACAGCGTTTGGCCCAGGCCCTCCCCGGGGCCCGTGATTTCTCCCAAGCCGCTCAGCGGCGGATAAGCGGTCCAACCGCTGATGGGTGCGCCGCCGCGAACAAAAAATGCGGCGATTATGCAGAGAAAAGCAACGAAGGTCAGCCAAAAGGAAAGCATGTTGAGCTTCGGGAAAGCCATATCTGGCGCGCCGATTTGGATCGGCAGAAAATAATTGCCGAAGGCGCTTTGGGGGGCGATCGTGAGCACAAAGAAAACCATCAGCGTGCCGTGCATGGTGACGAGTGCGAGATACTGCTCCGGCTCCATGATCCCGCCGGCCACAAACGGAAGGTGCGCCGCGGGCCACACCAGATGAAAGCGCATCAAAAGCGAAAGAATGATTCCGATCGTGACTGCCGTGAGAGCGAGAAAGAAATATTGCAGGCCCACCACCTTGTGGTCCGAGCTGAAAATATAGCGGCGCACAAAACCACTGGGCGCTTCGCTGGTGGCGTGGACGTCCCGAGCCGGAGAACTCACGCGCAGCCTCGCGTCACATTCCGGTGCGCAGGACGCGGCAAAGTCATTGCCACCATCATTGCCGGGCCGCCTGTTTCTTTAGGAATCGCTCGTAGTCGGGTCCCGACACTACCACCATGAAACTGTGCATCTTGTAATGTCCCAGGCCGCATAATTGCGTGCAGACAATCTCGTATCTGCCAATTCGATCTGCGGTGAAATGAATTGGGATCACCATGCCCGGCACCGCGTCCTGTTGAAGCCGCAATTCGCGCACAAAAAAATTGTGAATCACGTCCTGTGAGCGCAGCAGCAATTCCACGGGACGGTTCACCGGAACGGTTAGGATCGGCACAACCACATCGTCCCGGCCCGCCGCATCGTTCGGATCGAGGCCAAGCGGATTCCCTGCCGGCGCGTTTACCAGGCTCGCATCAAGGCGCCCGAATTTCCCGTCGGCACCCGGATAGCGGAAGGTGTAGACAAATTGGGTGGTGGTAACTTCTATCTGTACGGAATCGCGGCTTGCCGGCGTAAAACGCATTTCGCCCCAGGCCTTGCTTCCGGCAATCCCCAGGCCGACAAATGCAATGATCGTGGCGGAGGTCCATAAAACTTCGGCAACTGTGCTTCCGCGCGTGAAGTGAGCGCGCTGGCCGCGATCACGGAAACGCAATATTGCGTAGCCAAGTCCAAGCTGCGCGAGGATGAACGCCGCTCCAGTAACGTACAGCGTGAGGTCGTATTGGCGATCGATTTGCAGTCCAACAGAAGTAATGGCTGAGGGCGCCGTGTATATGTGCGCGGCGAAAATGTAGACCGTCACCGCAACCAGCACCGCCAAGAGAACCGCCAAGAGAACCGACGGCGCAGCCGAGCCCCGATGATTCGCGGCCGTGCTGGGGAATTTAATCCGCGCGAAGCCATCGGCAAAAAGCAATCGGGAAGGTCGCATCGTCGTTTGCGAAGCGCCATCATACAAAAGCCTCAAGACATTTCAAAGAGAAGGGATGTAACCGACGCTTGGTGCTGGGGTTTTTCAGCGGTGGGTTTGGTGCGGTCGAGTGGATTCGAACCACCACGCTCTTGCGAGCGCCAGCCCCTCAAGCTGGTGCGTCTGCCAGTTCCGCCACGACCGCGCCGTGTTAATCCTAAGCGGCGAGGATTTCGTTTGTCAAACAGCCCAGACGATACGGCTGGAAGAAGATTACTTCTTCGGAGGCGCAGCCGGATTTTGCTGCGGCGCTTGCTGATTCTGAGCCGGACCTGGCATCGGCCCCGGAACTTGCGCTGGGGGAGCCGATTTCGCGGGCGCTTTTCCGGGCTGCTGCGTCTGTTCCAGGATCGACCCGACGCCGGCTTGCGCGGGGGCGCGCTTAAACGACAGCGTTAGGGACGTCATCATGAAAACAATGGCGCACCAGGTGGTAGCGCGAGAGAGAAATGTGGCGGCTCCGCGCGGGCCAAAAGCCGTCTGACTGCCGGCACCGCCGAAAGCGCCCGCCAGGTCAGCAGCGTTGCCACTCTGCAACATGATCACGATAACTAGCACAAAGCACACCAAAATATGCAGCGTCACTAATACCGCCGATACGCGCCACCCGATCCAAATTAGACCGACGGCCACCAGCAATGACACAGCCCACTTTAGCCAAGTCGGCATTCACCGCTCCATTTTGTTCCCGCCCTACACTGGCGGTTTCTAGAAATTTACAATCGCGGCAAACGACTTCGGATCAAGGCTCGCGCCACCAACGAGCGCACCATCAATTTCCCACTCCGCCATCAATCCCTTTATGTTTTCGGGCTTGACGCTGCCACCATACAGAATGCGAAGAGCAGACGCTTGTTCAACCGTGAAGCGAGCGGCAGCAAGGTTCCGCAGATGACGATGAGCCTCGGCGGCCATATCCGGAGTCGCTGTTCTTCCCGTTCCGATGGCCCATACAGGCTCGTACGCCAACAGAATACGCGAGAACTCCGCAGGGGTCAACGCGGCAAGGGCGCCATCAAACTGGCGTTTCAGCACCTCTTCGGTACGATTGGCGTCTCGTTCAGCAAGCATTTCTCCCACGCATACAATCGGGATGAGACCCGCTTCCAAGGCGGCTTTGGTTTTGCGATGAACCCACGCGTCAGTCTCGCCAAAGTATTGGCGCCGCTCTGAATGCCCCACGATAACGGTGCGGCATCCGGCGTCAACGAGCATACGCGCCGAGATTTCTCCGGTGAAGGCGCCCTCACGCTCCCAATACATGTCCTGCGCGGCAATTGCGATCTCTGTCGCCTGCGCGGCCTCAACGGCGGCCGCTATCGCGCTGAAGGGCGGCGCCACGATGATGTCGCAATGCTTGGACCCGGCTGATAGAGGCTTAAAGGCGTCGAAGAAAGCCCGCGTATCGGCGCGGGTCTTGTACATCTTCCAATTGCCTGCAATCACCGGGCGGCGCAATCAAAACTCCTTCCTGTTCTTTAGCGTTCAGCTTGGCGCGTCGGTCAGCGCTTCGACGCCAGGGAGCTTTTCGCCCGCGAGGAATTCCAGTGAAGCGCCGCCGCCCGTCGAAATGTGCGAAATCTGCTGGGCTACTCCCGATTGCTCGACGGCGGAGACGGAGTCGCCACCGCCCACGATGGACGTGGCACCTGCCTGCGTCGCCGCAGCCACCGCTCGGGCCATGGCCAGCGTTCCTTGAGCAAATGCCGGCTTTTCGAACATGCCGAGCGGACCGTTCCAAACAATTGTCCTCCCTTTAGCAACCTCTTGGCGAAAAAGCTCTGAAGTCCTGGGGCCGACATCGAGACCCATCCAGCCCTCGGGGGTGTTCGCGATGTCGGAAATTCTGGTTTCAGCGGAATCGGGCGACTCCGCCAGGACGTGATCAACGGGCAGCAAGAGGCAGAAATTGCGTTTGCGAGCTTCTTCGAGCAAACTGTGCGCCAAATCGAGCTTGTCGTCTTCCACAAGGGACCGACCGATCGGAAGACCTTGCGACTTCAAGAACGTGTAAGCCATGGCGCCGCCGATGAGCATCGCGTCGGCCAGTTTCATGAGGTTTTGCACCACTTCAATTTTGTCGGAGACTTTCGCGCCCCCGAGAACCGCGACGAACGGCTGTTCCGGATTGGAAATTGCCTTCCCCAGATATGCCAGTTCCTTTTCCATCAGCAGGCCGGCGGCAGCCTGACCGACAAACTTCGTGATACCCACGACCGAGGCGTGGGCGCGGTGGGCCGAGCCGAAAGCGTCGCACACGAAAATTTCGTCGCACAAACCCGCCAGCTGCTTCGAAAAACCGGGATCGTTGGCTTCCTCTTCGGGATGAAAACGGACATTCTCAAGCAAAAGCACTTCCCCGTCGCGAAGCGCCTCGCTCTTGGAAACGGCGGTCGGCCCCACGCAATCCCCGGAAAACTCAACGGGCTTACCGAGCAATTCCTTCAGACAACCAGCCACCGGCATAAGGCTGTATTTAGGATCTGGCTTCCCTTTTGGGCGGCCTAAGTGCGAAGCAAGAACCAGACGGGCGCCGCGATCCATGGCCAGGCGTAACGTGGGCAAAGTTTCGCGGATGCGGGTGTCGTCTGCGACCTTTGAACCGTCCAAGGGAACGTTGAAATCAACGCGAATGAACACGCGCCTGCCGCCAAGACTGAGGTCGCGTATCGAGAGCTTTTTCATGGTTCCGTAGAAGCGCCCCTGCGGAGGATTTAGAAACTAAAGGCGTGCCGCTAAAAGCTTGATCAGATCGCGGCAACGGCAGGAGTAGCCCCATTCATTGTCGTACCACGAAAGAACCTTGACGCAGTTGGAGCCGACGACGCGAGTGTACTCCGCGTCTACGATCGAGGAGTGCGGGTCGCCACGAAAGTCCACCGAAACCAATTCCTCTGTCGTGAACGCGAGAATGCCTTTCAAGGGACCTTCAGCCGCCTGTTTGAGCGCTCCGTTGACGCTTTCAACGGTGGCAGGTTTCTCGGTCATCACCGTCAAATCGACAACGCTTACGTTCGGTGTTGGCACACGCAGCGAATAGCCGTCGAGTTTTCCCTTCAACTCCGGAATCACCAGATGAAGCGCCTTCGCCGCTCCCGTCGAAGTGGGGATCATGGAAAGCGCGGCAGCTCGGGCGCGCCGAAGATCCTTGTGCGGAAGGTCCAGAAGCCGCTGGTCATTTGTGTACGAGTGGATCGTGGTCATCGTGCCGACGTTGATGCGAAATGTATCGTTGATCACCTTCGCCACAGGGGCCAAGCAATTCGTAGTGCATGAGGCGTTCGAGATCACATGATGTTTCGCAGGGTCATACGTCTTTTCGTTGACGCCGAGAACGAAGGTCGCATCGGGATCCGTGGCGGGCGCGGAGATGATTACTTTTTTTACCGGCCCGCGAATATGCTTGCGCGCATCGGCACCCTTTGTGAACAATCCCGTCGATTCGACCACGATCGACGCGCCCACCGAGGCCCAGTCCAAATCCGCGGGATCCTTGGTGCGAAAAACTTTCAGGCTTTTGCCATCCACGGAAATCGTGTCATCCGTGCAGGTGACCTGATTCGTAAGATTGCCCAAAATGGAATCGTATTTCAACAGATGTGCGAGCGTCTTCGAGTCCGTAATATCGTTCACCGCGACGACCTCGATGTCTCGATCGCCGAGCGCGGCGCGAAAAATGTTTCGGCCGATGCGCCCGAAACCGTTGATACCCACTTTCACTGACATGCGTCCTCCGAAGAACAGCCGCTTAAATTATTTGATGACGAGAAACGTTGGCCGGACTCGCAGCAAGTTGATGATGCTAGGGTGAGCGACTAGAAAAGTCAATCGTGGCGCCGCAGCATTTTGGCCCGGTAGGCGGGGGCGCCGTGACTCCTGCGACTGCCCCAAAGCGGCAAACCTTAAGCCGGCAACCCGAGTACAATGGCTCCTGCAATCGCGGGCAAGCAGACACATGGCGAAGACAAAACCGAAAACCCAACCTAACGACGCGGGGAGTGGCATCCTTTACGTCGTATCCACCCCCATTGGCAATCTTGAGGACATCACGCTCCGCGCGTTGAGCGTTCTCAAAGAGGCGGACGTGATCGCCTGTGAGGACACGCGGCGTACCTTGAAGCTGCTTTCCCATTTCGAAATATCCAAGCGCCTTGTCAGCTATCACGAACACAACGAACTTATGCGCGCCCCTGAAATCGTGATCGATCTGGAGCAAGGCGCCAAAGTCGCGCTGGTTACCGATGCGGGAACACCCGCAATTTCCGATCCCGGCCACCGCCTCGTTAGCTTGTGCCTTCGGCATGGAATCAAGGTGGTGCCCATTCCCGGCGCATCAGCATTTGTCGCCGCTCTTTCGGCATCTGGATTGCCCACCGAGGAACTCACATTCGCGGGATTTCTGCCTTCGCGTCCCACCGAGCGCCGCAAAGTCCTTCGCGAACTGGCTGGGGAGCATCGAACGCTCGCGCTATATGAGGCGCCGCATCGTCTGCTCGATACCCTAGAGGACGCACTCGAAATCCTGGGTAACCGGCCCGCCGTAATGGCCCGGGAAATCACCAAAGCCTTCGAGGAATTCTCACGCGGGCATATCGAGGATCTTGTCCAGGCCGCAAGGACCAAGCCCCCGCGTGGCGAGATTACGCTGCTCATCGCCCCGCCAGATGGGCAGACGCAGCACGCCGGGAATGAGCAAGCGGCTGTCGATAATGTTCCACTGGCACGCCAGGTTGAAGACATTATGCGAGAGCGAGGCCTGGACCGAAAAGCCGCCTTAAAACAAGCGGCCCGCGAGCGCGGCCTGACCCGCCGCGAGGCCTACAAGCAGCTCCTGATTACGCGCGACGCATAGGCGCGTCACGGAGATTTTCAGAGACCATTTCTAGGTTAGCGGCGACTGCTGATACCCTAGCTTCAGCTCTCGTTCCGCCTCGAACCAATTATCTTCGTCGCATCCCTGCACGCAACCGCGCTCGACATACAATTGATAGGCACGCCGTTGGATTTCTTCAAAACTCGGGCCGGTCGTGAGTTGCGGTTGCAGTACGTCCAATTCAACTACTTGTTGCTCTGCCCGTTCCGAACCTGCTGCCACGCTTTTTACTCTCATTTGCATTCCTCCTTGGTGATCCCGCCGGTCTCCCAATCGACCGAAAGTCGCACGACATTAGTGCGGGCGAGGGCTGCCAAGGAAATTGCCGATGTTCCAGTTTGGGCCACCTTGGCGGGGCCTTCCGAAATGACAGAGGGGGACGGTTTCCGCTCCGCTTAGAGAAACGAGCGAATGGAATCTTTGCCGTCCCAGCCGATAGTGGCGCCGTAGAACCGGCTAAAGATGGAGCCGAACGAAGCGCCCAGTTCAATCATCTCCACCATTCCGGCCAGCTCCGCGGTCGTGTCCATGTATGCGACGCGACCTCCGCTTGGAACGCGGGCGAAGAAGGCCAGTTCATGCCCCTGGGAGCGGTGTTGTTCGACGTCGCGATCGAAATTCGACGTAGCCACGCCCCAGTGGTGAAATCCGTAACCGCGTTTCTCAATCGTCTCCCGATAGACCGATGGCGCACCGTTGTTCGGCGCGATGAGTTCGACCATCATGTGGCCGGCGAAGCTCATGGCGATAGCGACGTCGGCACTCGAGTGGCCGCCGCGATACTTCGCCTCTTCCCCCGTGAAGTGTTCGAGCAAGAACCACGGCCCGACCTTCAGATCTTTGACCCAACGATTGATCGCCTCGGGGACATCCTTGACAACGTACGCCATCTGAATAATCCCATTGTCGGGCTGACCGAAATTCACAAGGCCCATGAACCCACCTCCCTCGCAAATCCATTCCCGCGCCGAGGAAATTCCGAAATGCACGCCGCGGACCGATCATTCTTCAGGCGAAAGCGCCAGCAAAACATTGCCAGGCAGTCCCCCGCCAAACGCGGCGTAACCAGAAGGCACATAGACGACGCCATTGACCACGGTGGTCCCGGGACCACCCATCGAGCCACCTTTCGCCGGGACGCCGTTCACAGCGTTGAACGCACGAGCGGTATTGAATTGCCAAATCAGCTGGCCATTCGATGCCGACAGCGCCCTCAGGATTCCATCCCAGCCGCCGGTAAAGACAACGCCGGGTATCGCCGTGACCGCGGCAGATTGTCCAAAGCGCAAGCCAGCCTTGGTGCGGTTCTCGCCGTTGGACGTAGGCTCGCCCAGATCGTCCAACGATTCGAGGCGAGCGAGCCACTTACGTTTGCCGCTTGCGAGATCAATCGCCACGGCAGTGCCGTCTTCCAGGGCCACGTACAGATTTTGACCGTCGCTCGCGCCGCCGAGCGCCAATTGTCCGTTGTTGGGAGCCACGGTTTCCGTCGTCGCAAACTTCCAGACAAGTGCGCCTTTGTGGTCAGGGTCGAGCGCAAAGATTCTTCCACTCTTCGGCAAGGCGATTAGCAGCCGATGACCATCGGGCATTTTCACCAGAATCGGCGAGGCGCCGATATCGTGGTCGGGACCGAGGTTCTTTGGGCAATTGTCGGTCGGCGTGGGAACGCAGCCGACCATCCACGCATCGTTCTTGACGGCCTGAAATGACCACACGATCCTGCCCGTTTTCAGATCGAGCGCGACAATCGCATCTGTCGTTTTCGGCGCAGGCTCGGTGTAGGCGTCGCCGGTGCCAACGTAAAGCAACTGCCGCTCCGCATCAATGGTTGGCGAATTCCACACGGCACCGCCGGCGGGCGCATAGAGTTGGACACCGCGCGTATTCTTTCTGACGGGTTTGGGCGCTTCGGGGATCACGTACGATTTCCAAATCAGCCGCCCCGTATTCGCATCAAGTGCGACGACGCTGCCGCGGAAGCTGCAGCACGCATACGATGGATCGGCGGAAAAAACTTCTTCGGCGGAAGAAACCGGAATGTAGAGGCGGCCCTTGTAGAGCGTGAACCCGGCGCTGAGGCGGGCGATGTAGTTGTTGTCAATTACGTTGCGAATCCATAGCGGCTTGCCGGTCGAAGCATCGAGCGCATACACATTCCCGCGGAAGTCGCCGAAATAGACGGCGTATTTGGTTGTGCCGTGGCCGGCAACCGGCCCAAGGGTTGCCGCCGTTCGCACAGTGGCCTGCGCTCGATAAGACCAGTAGACGCACCCTGTATTAGCGTTGATCGCGTAAAAATAGCCGATGTCGCTGCCCACAAACACGCGGCCGCCGACGATGGACGGCTGGCCGAACGACGTGTCGCCGTTAGGAAATCCGAATGCCCATTTCAACTTCAGGTGCGGCACTTGTTGCACCGTAATTCCTGCGCCCTGGGCATTTTCAAATCGGGTGTTCGCCAAATTGACACCCCAGCCGTTCCACGCGGGAGCGGACGAAATATTTTCGATGGGCGCGTTAGTCTCACAGTGGTTGCGCATCCTCTTTGCGCTGCCCGCATCCGTCAGATCGAGCGGACGCCCACCCAAGTACGCGGCGAGAACTTGCTTGTCGGCGGCGCTGAGCTGCTGCGCTGCAGTGGCCATTGCGCCGGTGGTAATCGCGCTGTAGATCGTCTCTGGAGACAGCTTCATCAGCGCTTTCAGATCGGGAGCCCGGTTCGAACCAGCCGGGCCGGAATGGCACTTGGCGCAACTCTGCTGATAGAGAGTGTCCCCGAGTGGCTTTGACACCGCCGCGCGCCCCTGCGCGATCGATCGCGGAGCGAGCAAAACTAAAATCAGGACAGCAGTCGCGACCGATGCCGAAAGCCTGGCTGATCGTTTCATAAACGATTTCTCCTCGGTCGCTCGCGTACCCGACGTGTCGCAGCTCGGCCACGTTGATACTAGAAACTTCGCCATCTCGCAATGTAAACGTATAGTCACGGGAAGAATGAACGCAGAACAAATGATGGTTTGGCAAAGCGGAAATCTCTTAGAATCAAGTAACGCGCCCGTAGCTCAGTTGGAAAGAGCGTCTGCCTTCTAAGCAGAGGGTCGGGGGTTCGAATCCCTCCGGGCGCGCCACTCTTCTTGCTGTTTCTTTTGCAGGACTTCGGCTTTAGCCCCACCGCTATTTAGAACTTGGCCGGTTACCCTGCTAGTTAGGCATGTGGATGAAAAAACTAGACTGGTACGATAAGGACAAGCGAAGTTCATGAACGCCTGCCAGGTGCGAACAGGAGGATGAAATGAAATGTGACCTTGAGAATCTGCAATCGCAAGTCACGCTACTTGAGCGAAAGATTCGTTATCTAACGGTCGGATGTATTGCGCTACTGGCGTGCACGGCCATGATGGCGCAGCGGGGCAATGTGCGTGCCGACTCCTCTGTCCAGTCGCTGACTGTGAAACGGCTTGCCGTCGTTGATGAGAAGGGTGTGGAGCGCGTCGTCATCGCTGCACCACTCCCTGATCCAATTGTGCATGGCAAGCGCTTTAAGCGTGATGGCGCCGTATCTGGGATTCTAATTTTTGACCCTAAGGGGAACGAGCGCGGGGGCTACGTAACGTCCGAGACAGAGAACCCTGGTGCATTCTTGACTCTGGATTCGGAAGACGGTCAGGTTTTTACGACTTATGCCAACGCAAACGGCACTGATGGGGCAACGGTCAGTCTAGAATCCGACACGCGTGACTCAATTACTCTGACAACGTATCAACAACCAAGCATTCAGATGAGACAGAACGGCAAGACGATACAGAAGATCCCCGGAACAGCACCAGAATTGAGATAAGGTCGCCGCGATACTATTCCGCAAGACTTTTGGTGCCGTTCCGGGTAAGTCGCTTTACGGGACAAGCCTGCAGCCTTGCAAACCCGGGCCGTTACTTGAGTTCCCACTTCGACTGAAGGCGCGACCTGTGGCAGGGCTGGCACAAATTCCAAGAGAAGGTTTCTAAAATCGTCCCCTTGGGCGCGCCATTCGAAATGGTGCAACCCGTAGACTGAGTTACGAAATGTCCCGGCTACGCAGCTGACAGTCTCGAGCTTGGTTGCAACCACCGTTTACTAATCGGCTGCCCCCTATCAAATCGTGGAACTCAAGCAAGCCCGACGCGGAATCATATCTGTCGCGGCAACCAAGCGTGAGTAACGAAGCGCCCGATAGTGAGGAGTTCTTCCATGATTACACTTTTTCACAAAACTTATCGAAATCCAGGCAAAGAGTCTTCGCCTTGTTTGCCGGCGATTCTGCTGGGATGTGTTTTCGTTTTGATGCCTCTCGGGATTTCGGCCCAGAATGCTCCAGCCGGACCGATAGCTGCCGGTGCGTCATCGGACCAAGCTCCAGCGGCGCAGACCCAAACTCCAGCCGCTTCTTCTGACGCGCATCCGAATCTGGCGGGAACTTGGCAGCTCAATAAGAAACAGAGCGACGATCCGCGCGAAAAAATGCGCGAGGCGCGGAATGATCAAGGAAACGGTGGGGGCGGCGGCGGGTTCGGCGGAGGGGGCGGCGGCAGAGGAATGGGCAGAGGCCACCAGGGCCAAGGACAAGGCGGCGATATGATGAAAGAGTTCTCGCTGCTCACTATCACGCAAACGAGTTCAACGGCCAAAGTAACCGGCGAATCAGGCCGCGTCCTTGCTCTCTACTCAAGCGCCGATCAATCGCAAAGCCCGTCCGCAGCCGGCGATTCGAACAAGTCCGATAACTCCACGCCGGAACCGGATTCTGCGGCGGCACAATGGCAGCAAGACCAGCTTGTGGTGACCACGCAAACTCGCCGCGGCTCTACAACTCGCAGCTATGAACTCTCTCCAGACGGCAAGCAACTCTATGTGACAACACGCATTGAAAATCAACGGTTGAGTCAGCCTGTTGTCATTCGCTTCGTGTACGATCCGACCAAGTCGAGCGAGTAGCTATTTCGTGACGGTACTCCAAGGAGCCTTCTGCTGTGGCCCACGTGCCCAGGAAACGGCAATTGTGCGACAGTAGGATCGTGAAAAGGATTGCGGCCTTTCCATCGATGGTGATCGCGATGATTCTCGCCGCGCCTTGCGGGAACCATCACGGCATGCTTTCCGCGGCTGAGCGGCCAAACTCGCAGCAGCAAACTGAACGCCAACAATCACAGCCTGAATCCAAGCCCGCGTCTGCGGCTACTTTCAGCGTCGGCGGAGTGGCGCATACCGCCGACGGCGCGCCGGTTCCCGGTGCGACGGTGCGCTTCATAAATACCGATACAAATCAGGTCTGGGTGAGCTGGACGGACCCGTCGGGCAAGTTCGAATTCCCCGCGCTTCCCGCAGGACCTTACCGAGCTGAAGCTAGCCAGCTTGGGTTCGTTTCCTCCTCTCTTGAGTTGCATCTGGGCGCCGGGCCAGCCGCGCCTTCCATGCAGTTTGTGCTCCGCGTGGCCACGCTTGCGCAACTTGCCGAACCAGCGGGCGGCGGGAAGAGCGTAAATCCACCGAACCCCGCCGAGCGGCGCGGCAACAGGAATGCAAATGCCGGAAACACGCCTGCATCGAATGCAGGATCGAATGCGCCTGGCAGGCGCGCCGGATATCGCGGCAGAGGCCAACTCCCTCCCGGCGTCTTGAATGCGATGAGCCAAGGATCGGCCAGCGGTTTTCAGCAAACCGATTTGGCGGACGAGTCAACTGAGGAGAATGAAGAGGCCGGTCCGCCCCCCGCGGGGATCTC
Organism: uncultured Acidobacteriota bacterium; assembly: GCA_963702375.1. Lineage (GTDB taxonomy): Bacteria > Acidobacteriota > Terriglobia > Acidiferrales > UBA7541 > Palsa-295. The sequence continues at coordinate 393,894 of CAVPCI010000006.1, read as the reverse complement.
TTCCAATTCATCGGGATCGTCTTCCGACGCGTTTCTCTTGCAGGGAACCGTCGGGATGGGACTGTCACCGACCGGTCCGGGCGGTCCGGGCGCTGGCGGTTTTGGAGCATTCGCTCCCGGCGGAATCGGTCCCGATGTCACCGGAGTTGGGGTCCCGGGCGGACCTGCCGGTGGTGTCGGCGGCCGGGCAGTTGGAGGGCCGGGATCTGATGCGGTGCAAGGAGCCGGCCGAGCTATCTTTTTCGGCGGTGGGCCGGGAGGCGGGGGAGGTGGTCCTCGCGGCGGAGGAGGCGGCGGAGGCGTCAGACTATTTCGCCAAGCCGTGAATCGGGTTCGCTTTAGCTTTTACGACCGCTATGAAAATTCAGCATTCGATGCGAAGCCGTACTCGCTGACCGGCAACCAGTTTCCAAAAATCGGCCATTACGACGAGCGGTTTGGAGGGAACATAGGCGGTCCGCTCGCGATTCCGCACATTTACAACGGCAAAGACCGCACGTACTTTTTCGCGAACTACCAGCACGATACCGAGCAAAGCCCGATAAACACATTTTCGACTGTGCCGACGCTTGCCGAGCGCCAAGGCATTTTTTGCGGCACTACCCTCTATGAACCTTTTTCGAATCCGGCTACTCCGTTTCCGACGACAAGTCCGGGTTGCCAGCAAGTTCCCGTCAGCGCAATTTCTCAGGCCTTGCTGGCGTATATTCCCGCGCCGAATGTGGCTTGCACGGCAGCGGGATGCCCCGTCACTCGGAACTATCTACTGCAAACCACCACTCCATCGAATACCGACTCCGTGAATGTTCACGTGCTGCACACGCTCAACGCCAAGTTCAACCTGAACGGCGGCTACAATCTCAATTCGGTGCGCGAGAACACTCTCTCCAATTTCCTGGATACCGCGGGAAACGAATCCACTCGAAATCAAGGCCTCAATCTGAGCCTGGCTCACAATTGGTCTCCCAGACTCGTCGAAAACACTTCAATTAACTGGAGCCGCAGCCGGGCGCAAATCCTGAGTGACAATTCAAACGTCAACAACATCGCCGGCAATCTTGGAATCAACGGAATAGCGACTATCCCCATCGATTACGGCCTTCCGTTGATCCAGTTTACGAATTTTTCGAGCTTGAACGATCCGGTCCCCTCTCTGGTGCGCAATCAGACGCTGCGTTTCGATGACGGTCTCACCTGGGTCCACGCCGAGCACACCATGCGATTCGGCGGAGAAGTCCGCCGCATCCAGCTCAACAACGATTCGAATCCCATTCCGCGCGGCCAGTTCACCTTCACCGGACTTGTAACCGCCCAGGAAGGTTCGAATGGCTTTCCGCTCGAAGGAACGGGAAACGACTTCGCGGATTTTCTCTTGGGATTTCCCTACAATACCCGCGTCCAGTTTGGAAATCCCAGCACGCACTTCCGGAGCTGGGGCTTCGCCGCCTACGCCCAGGATGATTTTCGCGTCAGCAAAACTTTCACTATCCAATATGGGATTCGCTACGACGTCGTCACGCCTCCGATCGAGCTTGCCAATCAAATCGCGAATTTGGATTTGAACTCAACGGCTACAGCCGTAGCGGTCGTAACTCCCGGCTCGCCCGGCACTCTAAATGGCGTCGCTGTGCCCGGCAACATTGGCCCGTTCCACGGCACTTATCCGCGGGCGTTGATCCATGGTGACTACAGCAATTGGGCGCCTCGGATAGGGTTCGCGTGGCAGCCAGGAATTAAGCCCAAGACGGTTATCCGCGGCGGCTTTTCAATTTTTTACGATACCTCTATTTACAACACGCTCGCTCAGCGATATCTCGCCTACCAGCCGCCCTTCGACGTCTCGAACACCATCCTGACCACGCCGCAACAGCCCCTTACGCTCTCCAATGGCTTATTGGCACAGGGGCAGTCGTCCTCGACCATCTCGAACACCGGCAGTATCGATCCGTACTATAGAGATCCGTATGCGCAGATTTGGTCGCTGGGCACCGAGACATCCTTTTCGCAGAATTGGATCTTGGACTTGACCTACACCGGAACGAAGGGCACCGATCTTGAAACTTTACGCTCGCCAAATCGGGCGCCGCTCGGCACACCGCCGAATCAGACGCAACTCGATCTGCAAATTCCGGACGCCACCAGCTTCTACTATCTCCAGTCGAACGCCAATTCCATTTACAACGCCTTGCAAGTGCGCCTGATGCACCGGTTCACGCACGGGTTCATGATGCAGGCCATCTATACCTGGGGAAAATCGCTCGATGATGCCGGCTCGCTCGGCGGCACATCGGCGACGGTACAGCAGCAAGATGGAAACATTCACGCCGAATATGGATTGTCTTCATTCGACGTCCGGGATCAATTTCGCCTGCTCTCGGTTTATCAATTCCCTTTCGGCGAACGCAATCGCCATGCAAATCACGGCTGGACGAGAAATATCTTCGGTGACTGGCGCCTCCAGAATGTCTTCACTTGGCAAACCGGAACTCCCTACACCGTGCTGGTGGGTGGTGCCGCGACTGACAACGGCACGGGCGCCAACTTTTCCTTGCGCGCCGATCAAGCGGGTAATCCAAACGTAGGTATCTGCGGCGGCTCTCAGGCGCAGTTCTTCAATACCAGCGCCTTCGTCGCCCCGCCCGCCTTTGCCTATGGCGACGAGCACCGCGGTGCCGTCGAAGGCCCATGCACGATCAGCTGGAACATGTCTCTCGCAAAAACTTTTCGCTTCGGACCGGAACAGCGCCATCGCGTGGACGCCCGCTGGGAAGTTCAGAACCTTACCAACACCGTCAACTACAGTGGTGTCGGCACCTCCCTTGGCTCGCGCTACTTCGGCGAAGTAACCAGCGCAGGTTCCATGCGCACCATGGATCTAATGGTTAGGTTCAATTTTTAGGGTGATCTCAGTATGACAAACGTAGCGAAGCATCCAGTGGCCCTCGCCAAAGCAATCGTCGCGGTGCTGCTGGCCGCGAGTTGCCTTGTTCCGCCCCTGTTGTGCGCGCAGCAATCTAAGCCGACCACCGTCCCCGCTCCTCGCGAGTCGCAGGCACCTCCGCGAACCAATCAACTGAATCCTCCTTCCGTTCTCCGCGCGCAATCCAACGTCGTCCGCATCGATATCGAAGTCACAGGCCGCGATGGAAAGCCCATCAAAGGTTTGCGAGCCGACCAGTTCGTCATCACCGACGATGGCAAAGACCAGAAAATCTCCAGCTTCTCCTATGCCGATATTGAAGCTGTTGAGCAAGCCGGCGCGGAAGATGCCAAGCCGCTGGTCGTTCCAGTCGATAACCCAGCGCCCGTCGCCGGCTCCAACGCCTCTGACACCGTCGCCGACCAAATCCGCAACCGCCGCATGATTGTGATGTTCTTCGATCTCACATCGATGGAAACGGACGACCTGATTCGCGCTCACGATGCCGCCGTGAAGTTCCTCAAGACGCAAATGAAGCCGCCGGACTTGGTCGCCGTTGTCACCTTCGGCTCCAATCTTTCAGTACTCGCAAACTTTACGAACAACCGCGCCACCCTCGAAAAGGCAGCCGCGCAACTGATTCCAGGCGTCTCATCCGGGATCGCCAATCCTCTCTACGCCGCCGCCCAAAACGGCGAATACGATGTGCAGCAATATACCGGCGACGCCTACACCGCCGACGAAACCGAATTCAACGTATTCAATACCGATCAAAAGCTAGTCGCTATCGAGGGACTGGCAAATGTCCTCGTCTCGATTCCGGGCCGAAAGGCGCTCGTCGAATTCACTGGCGGCATCACGCAAACCGGAGAAGAAAATCGCGCCGAACTGCAAGCCGCCACGGACGCCGCGAATCGCGCCGACATTTCCATCTATTCCATCGACGCCCGCGGCATGTATACCACTCCGCCCGGAGGCGACGTCACAACCGCGGCGGCCAGCGGCACCTCCATGTTTAGCGGTGCGTCCGTATTTCATCAAACGGATCAGCGAGAGGATTCGCGGGATACGCTCGCAACTCTTTCCACTGACACCGGCGGCCGCGCATTCTTCGATCTCGGCGATCTGAGCGATGCCTTCCCGAAAATCCAGCAGGAAAATGGCGGGTACTATCTGGTGGGCTACGATCTGCCTGCGGACGCCAAGCGCGACGGCCGCTGGCACGCCGTTCGCGTGAAGGTCAAGACTCCCGGGGCGCGCGTTCGCTACCGCAATGGCTACTACGCTCCGCGAGATTTCCAACATCTCGAAAGAGAGAGTCGTGACGAACAGCTTGCAGACGCTCTGAACTCGGAGAATCCCGAGGTTGATTTACCGATTGCGGTCGAAACTTCAGTCTTCCGACTCAACGACGAGCAAGCCTACGTTCCCATCTCGACAAAGCTTTCCCCGCTTGCGCTGGACTGGGCGCAAAAGCACGACCGGCGCGAAGCCACCTTTGACTTCGCCGTCGAGGTACTCGCCGTGCCCTCCGGCCAGTCCGTCGCCGCTTTAAGAGATACGATCAATGTGCGTCTCGATCAGCAGCGCTTTGCGGAGGTAAACCGCAGCAGTTTGGTCTATCAGGGTGGCGTGGTTCTCGCTCCGGGAAACTACCGGCTGAAGCTGGTCGCCCGCGAAAATGAGTCTGGAAAAATCGGCACCTTCGAAGAAAATTTAACGGTACCTCCGCGTCCCCCTGCGCGGATCAGCCTCAGCTCCGTGCTTCTGTCCAGCCAGCTTGTGCCGGTTGAAAAATCGACGGAAGCTGAAACGAGGGGCCAGGGGTTTCACGCAAAATTGGCAACCACGCCGCTCGAAATTGGAGGCGAAAGAATCGTTCCCAGCGTGACGCGCTTTTTCAGCCAGCGGCAAACGCTTTACGTTTTCTTCCAGGCTTACTATCCCGAGAAGCCGGAAAAAAATCAGGCCTTCGATCCAAGCACCTTGCGCGCGGGCCTGATATTTTTCCGCGGCGGAATGCAGGTGAATATGACTCCGCTGATCGAGCCTACCCAGATCGACGAAAAAATGCACACCGCATCGTTCCGAATTAGCTTGCCGCTCGCGAAGCTTCCGTCGGGACGCTACTCCGTGCAAGCCGTGGTCATCGCTGCGGGGACGCAGCAGTCTGCCTTCGGCCGCGCCTATCTGGCCCTCGAACAACCGCCGCAAGCGCCCACCTCCGCAGCTCCCGCTGCGGCGCCTCCAGCCAGCTCCCCTGAAACGCAAAAGCCGCCGAATCCTTAGAGGTTTTTCAGGCCGTCTTGTGCGGGTAATGGCATAGCCGATAGAGATTGCATTCAGCGCACATCGGGTATCGCGCGCGGCAAACGCGCCGCCCGTGCCAGATCAACTGGTGCGAGAAAAGAATCCACCTTTCTGGCGGAATTATCTTCATTAGATCTTTCTCAATTTTTTTCGGATCGGTATTTTTCGAAAGGTCGAGCCGCTCCGAAAGCCTTTGAACATGCGTATCCACCACCACGCCGCTCGCGATCCCAAAAGCCGTCCCGAGAACCACGTTCGCCGTCTTTCGCGCCACACCCGGCAGCGTCAATAATTCCTCCATCGTCTTGGGCACTTGGCCGCCGAACTTTTCGACAATGACCTTGCTCGCGCCCATGATCGATTTGGTTTTGTTGCGGAAAAATCCGGTGGGACGAATTTGCTGCTCGAGTTCCGCCGGATTAGCGTACGCAAACGCTTCCGGATTTGGATACTTGGGATAAAGTGTTGAAGTGACCTGATTGACGCGCTCGTCCGTGCACTGCGCCGAGAGAATCGTCGAGATTAGCAGTTGGAAGGGATTCTCATGGGTGAGCGCGCAGGTGGCCGCGGGATAGGCTTCGTCCAGCCCCTTCAGAATCGCTCGCACTCTGGCCGGGTTCGTTCCCCGCCCCGCTCCATTTTTCTGAATACGGGTTTTAGCAGATGCGATCTTCGCGGGCTTCTTTGCGGACTGATTTTTTCCCGGCGTGCCCGTCAGCGCCTTCTTTTTCTTTCCAGCCATGGAGCCAGGAACTATAGCACACGCCGGAATTACGCTTCGACGCGAACGCCTTTCCAGAACGCGACGCGGTTCTGGATCTCCGCCGCGGCGGGCTTCGGAGCGGGGTAATACCACGCGGCGTCCGGGTTTCTCTCGCCATTCACTTCAACATCGTAATAGCTGGCAGTTCCCTTCCACGGGCATACGGTATGAGTTTCGCTCGGCCGCAGATATTCCGAATGCACCGAGTCCAAAGGAAAATACTGATTCCCTTCCACCACAACGGTGTGCCCGCTTTCGGCCAGCACCGCGTCCTTCCACACAGCTTTCGCCATCTTCATCCTCCTATGCGCTTAGACCGCGAAGAAGAGGTTCTGTGCCAGCGGCCACTCTGAATCGAACCACTGTCCGGCGCAGCGATAGCCGGCGCGCTCGCCCATCTGGATCACTTTCCGCGGATCGTACTTGTGGGAGCTTTCGGTCCAAATCGTTTCTCCTTCGCGAAGATAAAATCGAAAACCCGCTTTGCGAATCGTTATTCGCTGCCATTTTTTCGACCGCAGGTGCATTTCGATGCGGCGTTCCTGTTCGTCGTACCGGACCATATGCTCGAAATACCCAAGATCGAAATCTCCGTCGAGCTCGCGATTAATTCGCGCAAGCAGGTTCTTGTTAAACGCCGCCGTCACCCCGGTAGGATCGTCGTAGGCCAGCACCAAAGTGGAAACCGGCTTTTCAAGGTCGGTTGCGAGCAAGAGCGCATCGCCTTCATGCAAAATCGAACGTACTTCGCGCAGGAATTGCTCGCCCGCCGGCCGGTCGAAATTTCCAATCGTGCTTCCCAGAAACAGGACGAACAGTTTTTCATCTCCGCGCCGCCGCGCCGCTACTTCCTGAAGGCCATCCAGATAGGCGCGTTCGAATCCCACGATGCTTACCCGATCCATCTGGCCCAACTCCTGTTGGCAGCGGGAGAGCGCGCTGCCGGAGATGTCGATCGGGTAATAATTCACGCGCTGCCTGCGGGCCAGGGCCTCAAGCAGCCAGCGCGTCTGTTGGCCGCTTCCGCTTCCCAATTCCGCAACCACCGCGGGGCCGGCAACGCGCCCAACAATTTCACCCGAGTATCGCTCAAGCATGCGCATTCCCGCGCGCGCCAGTCCATACTCCGGCAGCATGCAGATCACATCGAACAGCGCGGAACCCACCGAATCATACAGATACTTTGACGGGAGTTCTTTCTGTCCCGGTTGGTCGAGCCCCATCACTACGTCCGAACAGAATTCAGAGAGCGCGTGGCTCGGAGCGCTTGCGGCCGACATTCGCGGAGCTGATCCCATGATTATTCCTCTACGCAGCGGAAGGTAGCGTACACGTGCGGGTAGTGCGGCTGGAACCAGTTCCGGAACGATCGCCGCAGCATGCATGCATCGGTTCGCGGCGATCCGCCCTTCATCACAAAATGTTTGCCGTCGAAAAAATTAGCCGAGTAGCCGGGATAAAAGGAGGAGCGCTGAAATCCGGGCAAGGGGCCGAATGGTGTTGAGGTCCATTCCCAGCCGTTGCCGATCAGGTCCTCCACGCCGAATGCGCTGGCGCCGGCCGGATGCGCGTCCACCGGAGTGGCATCCCAATTCTGATGATGGAAATTGCCGCGCGACGATTCGGGAGGTGCGCTGCCCCAGGGATATGCAAGCTCGGCTTCATTCGGCGCGCCGTACGCGGCTCGATGCCACTGAGCTTCCGTCGGGAGTTTCTTCCCCGCCCAGTGCGCGAAAGCGGACGCTTCCGCGTGGCTCACAAATACGGGCCAGGAAAGCGGCAAGGGAATCGTCCCAAACATCGCTCTGTATTCCCACTGCGTATCCGGGTCGGCCGCCCGCGAACTTGACCGCTGAACCCAGAAATGCGGATGCGCCACTCGGCCGCGGCGTATCCATTCCCAATCTTCCGGTTTCCAATAATTACGATCCTGGTAGCCGCCCGCGCGCACGAACTTCAGATATTCCTCGTTCGTCACGGGGAATACATCCACGGAAAAACTAGGCACTTCAATTTGTTGTTCTTGGAATTCATTGTCCCAACCGAAAGATCCGCCGCTGCGGGACTGTCCCAGCGTTGTCATTCCCGCTGGGATCGTCACCTGGCGCGGTCTCGGCGCGGGTCTCGGATCAGCGAAGGCCGCCGCCTGCGGAGTTTTTCGTTCCGCCGGAAGGTTATGCAGCAGATATGCCAGCGTCTCGGCGTGCATCAAGCGGTGCTCGATCGCCGTCTGAAGAAGCGTTCCATCCTTGAGGTAAGGATCCGCGGAACGCCGCGCGCGCGAACCGCGCAGGCTTTCATCGAGCCTATCCCGAACGCGCCAATTACATTTTTCCACTTGCGCGATGTTCGGCCAGTCTCCGGGCTCGTCGGTCGGCAATCCCCCTCCCACCGGATCGATTCCGAAGGCGAAAAGACTATCGAAAGTCGGGTCGTGCGACTCGAGATCCAACGCGGGCGCGAGCAGGTTCCAATCGAAGGCTTCCAGATGGCCCAGATAGAAGATCAAACGGTGGCGCTCTGCAACCGGGCGATCATAAAAGGAATTCGGAGGCAGCAAGTCAAAAAGCCGGTCTGTGCGCGAACGCGCTTCCTCCAGGCGCAAGAACAGTGGGGCATAAAGCTCGGGCGCTACACCGGAAGTCGCCATCGGTTACCTCTCTGGAGAGGGGAATCTCTTTTACTCCGGCATGGAGCGCCAGGGCAAGCAATTTGTTCCAGGGAGTTAGATGCGACAAGAACCGCCAAAGTCGCGGAATCATTTGCGCAAAAAGATCGCAGCCAGTTTGCTGAACGACCTGCCGCGGTGGCTCGAATGATTCTTTTCTTCGGCGGCCAACTCGCCATAAGTTCCATTCGTATCAATCATCTGGAATACCGGATCGTAGCCGAAACCATTCGATCCGCGCGGCTCTTCCGCGATCACGCCCTCCACAAAGTCAGAAACGACGGCGAGGGCGCGCCCCCTTTCCGCAATTGCCGTCACGCAGATAAATCGCGCGCGGCGCTCGTCCCCCGTTTTTCCTTCCATTGCGCCCAGCAATTTGCCGATGCGGTCCGAATCCGTGGCGTCCGGTCCGGCGTAACGCGCTGAGTGAACTCCCGGCGCGCCGCCGAGTGCGGGAACAACCAGGCCGGAATCATCCGCGAGCACAACGCCGTCAACGATCCGGCTGTAATGCAAGGCCTTCCCTGCGGCGTTTTCGGCGAAAGTCGGCGCCGATTCCTCAAATGCGGGAAGCTCCCGGAAATTCGTAACCAGCTTGATTTCGATCCCCGAGCCCGCGGCGAGTTGTTTGTATTCGCGCAGTTTCCCCGAATTTGACGATGCCAGAAAAAGGGGAGTGAACACAGGCCTGCTCACGGTCTATCGCGAACGGCCGCGGAAATTCATGTGCAGCAGTTCCTGCTGCGCTTTTGTAAGTTCCCGGATGCCACCGCCCGCCAGGTCCAGCAATTTCTGTAGCTCTTCAGCGGTATAAGGACGTCCTTCCGCGCTTGCCTGCACTTCCACGAATTGGCCGCTCCCGGTCATCACCACATTCATATCCACCTGCGCCCGGGAATCCTCTTCGTAGACCAGATCGAGCAAGAGTTGTTCGTTCACGATCCCCACGCTCGTGGCCGCCACCGAATCAAAAAGCGGCACCGCGCGCATGATTCCGGCGGCAGTCATGCGCTCGAGCGCAAGCGCAAGCGCCACGAACGCCGCCGTAACGGACGCAGTGCGCGTGCCGCCGTCGGCCTCGATCACGTCGCAATCGAGCCACACCGTTCGTTCGCCCAGCGCCTTGAGGTCCGTCGCGGCGCGCAGTGTCCGCCCAATCATCCGCTGGATTTCCAGCGTCCGGCCGGATTGGCGTCCGCGCGTGGATTCACGCGGCGTCCGCTCCTCGGTCGAACGCGGCAGCATTCCGTATTCACCCGTCACCCATCCCTTGCCCGTTCCCTTCAAAAAGGAAGGCACTCCGTCGTCCACGGTGGCCGTCACGATCACGCGCGTGCGGCCCATTTCGATCAGCACGCTGCCTTCGGCGCTGGGAATGAAATCCGGCGTCATTTTCACTGGCCGCAAATTTTCCGGCCCCCGTCCATCTGCTCTCAAGAAAAACTCCTTCCCTTGCTCGCTTTCTACCGCGAGCCAGTTTGACTACGGTCGACGAATGTGTCAATCGCTTGAAATCAGTGTGGCGCTTTTTTGAGGGCGCTCGCGGCGGGTTGCTTCGGCGGGACCGCCGCGCCCGGGAGCGGCAAGCCTGCACTCGGCGGCGCGAACGAAACTGACTGGCGTGGGGGCGAACTCAAATCGAAAAAGCCGGTCAGGTCCACATTGCCCGCAAGCGTATCTACTTCTTGTCCATGAATCAGAATTTTCAAGCGCCGCAGGCCGGGCACATTGATCTCCAGCGTCCGCGCAATGGAGTCCACCGCCAACTGTTCGCTCAGAATCCCTGATGGCATTTCAGAGACGACGGCATCAGAAAAATCGGCCACCGCGGTGCCATCTGGAAGAAGGTAAAAATTCAGCAGCGTTGCGTCCGCGGGAAGTGTGCGCTGATCCGGGCTCGGAGGATCCGAGATGAGCTCACGCAGCAATTGCTTCGAGCGCTCCGCGGGATCGGCTGAAAGCGGCAATTCAACTTCCACCGGAGACACACTATCTGGACCGGAGGCCCAAAAGATTTCCGCCTTTGCGGTCACGTCCGTGGGAGTGGATATCGGCGGAGCCAGCACCTCGTGCCGCGCTTTTTCGTCCGCCGATTGTGTTTCCGCCAGACGCTTCACTCGGCGGTGCAAACCGCGAAAACTGATCAGCCCGACGATAACACCCACGACCAAACACACCAGGCCGATCTTGACGTACCGCCCCATTATCTGGCTCCGATCGCGCCGCCCTGACGGAAGGCGACCACGCTTGCGGCAATCGCTCTCGCCAGAGGGGCCGCGGCTGCCGTCAGCGAATCGGGACTCGACGCGGACACGCTCGAGATTTCGATCGCCACCGCCGGTTCGTTGATCGACCGCAAGCCGCGGATCGCGGCCGCCGTCGAAACGAGGGGGGATCCGGGAAAAAGCTGGATGAGCTGCACTTGAATCAAACTTGCGAGGCGGCGACTGGGTTCGAGGAATGGCCGCTGCGCCTCGTTCCAATCGATCAAACCGCCCGATGGCGGATTCACCGTTCGCTCGGCCACTCCCGCCATGCCCGTACTGCCGGGCGCGGGCGCGATTGGCGTTCCAAATCGATCATAGTAGGCTCTCGCTGTGCCTGGCTTGCCGGTCGAAGAGATATGGATGCTGACGAACACAGCGCCCGGATACGCATTCGCGATGCCAGCCCGGTCGTCGTAGGAGGGATTCGTATCGTCGTTCCGCGTGGTGATCACGCGGTAGCCCCGTTGTTCGAGTTCCGCGCGAATTGTACGAACGATTTGCAGTACCAAATCCTTTTCGACCACGCCATCCGGTCCGCGCGCTCCGGTGTCCGTGCCTCCGTGCGCGGGATCGAGCACAATGACAGGACCTGCGGGAACCTGGGGGGCGGGAACGGGCGGCGCGGGATTGGTTTGCGGAGCGGGCGGGGGCTGCAAAGGAGCTTGCTGCTGAGAAGGACTTCGAAACTCTGCCGAAATCGCGACTGTCGCGGCGGCAGCCGCCGCCATGCAAATCAGCAACAAGATATATCGCACGGCGAAAAGCATAGCAGAAGTAATCCTGGTTGCCGCAGCCAGAAGGGGTCCGTTGCTGTAACGCGTCATGGTTGCGGAACCGGAGAAACGTCGAAAATGTGGGCCTGAAAGGCTTCGCGGCGAACGAAGAGGCCCGCGCCCCGCACCTCGTCACCCGCGCGAACGTAGCGAACATCATTCAACTCATCATAGAAGATATATTCTTTTGCCGGGAGCGAGCGCCCTCCAAAATGAACACGTCCCTGCGACGTTTGGCCCGTCAGATTCACAGCAATCACTTTCCAGGAATTCTCTGATCGCCACTCGTAGACGATCAAGCCATCGGGCGGCGCATCCCCTTCGGGCGTCACAACCAGTAAATTCCAAACGCCCTTGTGAAATACATCTTCTCCAGTGACGCGAAGTATTTTAGCGAAGAAAGCAGCGGCGTATGGATCGGGAGGCTCATCCGCAGGCATTCGCAGCGTGATCGGAAGATGAATCTTGAATCCGTCAAGCTCACCTTGGTGATAAAGGCGCATGCCGGGCAGCGTGGCCATCAGCGTACCGGCGGAGGGCAGACGCTCGTTGCCGAAAACTGCGGCACTACGCGCCTCATCATGATTTTCGAGGAAGCGCGTAAGATGACATTGGTACCCAACGTCGTCCTTTAGGCGCGAGCGCACCTCTGTCACCACGATGTCTCGGACCGCGTCGTACAGCCCCTTGTCGTAGGCGAATGAAAAACCGAGATCAAGCAGCCTTCGCTCAGTCACCCAGTAGGCTTCAGCGAGCAGGATTAGGTTCGGCACGGCCGATCGCGCTTCGGTCCAAAACTCTGTGGCAGGCGGGGCGGCTCCCTTCAAAAAGCGGCTCCAATTTTTTTCAAAAATGTCATTCAAATGCAGCATGGCCATATCGCAGCGGATGCCATCGCAATGCTCGGCGATACTGCGCAGTGTCATGAGCTGGGCCGCGCGCATCGACAGCGAGAAATGATTCAATTGCACCGTATCTTTCCACGGCGGAAAGTACGGATCTTTGCCCAGTGCCAGAAATAATGGCTGCTTTGAGGCTCCGATTCGGTAAAAGCCCGAAGGATCCTTCGCGAAATCCTCGGGCGTTCCTTGAACGTAAAACTCGGGGTGCTCGCGCGTCCACCGATGATCGAGGGCGGTGTGATTGCCCACGAAATCGAGGAACAACACCATGCCTCGCGCGCGCAGCTTTTTGCGCACCCCATCGAGTTCGTCCCACGTGCCGATGCGCGGATCGGGAACGTATTCCGCGACCGCGTACGGCGAGCCAACCACGTCTTCGGCTTTCCAACCGGGTAGGGCGCGATCGTATTGCGGAATATTTGCGGGATCGGCGAGCGCGATTCGGCACGACTCGGGGCTTCGCCGCCAAACTCCCATCAACCAAACGGCGCTGAATCCGAGATGCGCGAGGACATCCCACTCCGCGTCAGGAACGTCGGCGAGTTTGACGGGACGGCCACCACGAGCGGACAGCTTTTCGAGCCAGGCCCAGGTATTGATTTCGTAGAGGTGCGGATGTGGGCGGAAGGGAAACTGCTTCGCGGCGCGCTGGCGGGAGGGGGTCATCGCAGGTCCACACTCCGATCTGGACGGCGGGAAGTTGATATCGACGGCGACTGTTGGCTCCCGTTTTTGTGACGGGTAGATGGTGCACCGATCCCTTGTTTTGAGTAAGTTACGGGGAGTTCTACTCGGCAGGTGTGTCGAGCAGGCCGAGGAGCGTAGCGACCGGTGGCGAGGTCTGGGCCGAAGGCTTCGCAGCGGGCGGCAGGCAGGAATCGCGATCCCGGCCAAGCGAGGGCCGAGCCGCGACCTTGGCCGCAGGCCGGCCCGGTGCCGAGCGCTTTATCGAGCTGGCGCTTCCAATTCACGATTCTGATCATGACGCGATCAGGCTAGCAAATTGCGGGAAGCGCGCAAAGACGAGTTCCTGTGGACTTTTTTTGAGCCACATTTGAGGGGAGTCTGTGGAATGAGACCGGGGTGACACGCGCAAAGACGCCGCTTACAATGGGATTTCGGATGCGGAGCAATCAATGATGCGGGGTAGCGGCGGCGGAAGCGAAAACGGAAAATTTGCGGGCGTTCGGGCATTGATTTTCGATCTCGACGGCACGCTGATCGACTCGAAGCTCGATCTGGCGCTAGCCGTGGATGCAACGCTCAGACACATGGGCCGCCCTTCCCTTCCGCACGAGACCATCGCGGGCTATGTGGGCCGCGGCGCGTCCGCGCTCATCCGCAGCGTTCTCGGCGAAGAGGCTGCAACGGAGGAAGTCGAAAGAGGGCTGGCCTATTTCCTTTCGTACTATCGCGCGCACATGCTGGACAACACCGTTACGTACCCCGGCGTGCGCGAGGGGCTGGCATTGTTGGCGAAATATCCTATGGCCGTGCTGACGAACAAGCCGGTGCGATTCAGCAAGGCAATTCTCGAGGGCCTGAGTCTATCGCCCTTCTTCAAATATGTGTACGGCGGCAACAGCTTCGAAACGAAGAAGCCCGATCCCGAAGGGGTCAACATCCTCTTGCGAGATTTGGGAGCTACTCCGCGTGAGGCGATGGTCGTGGGCGATTCCGATGTTGACGTGCGCACGGCGCGCAATGCGGGCGCCTGGGCTTGCGGCGTCACCTACGGACTAGGTTTGGCGTCGCTTCGCGCTTGTCCCCCGGACCTGATGCTCGATAATCTCGCCGACCTGCCTGCTTATCTCACCAATTCGACGGCGGCGGTGTAGAATCGCGAATGTCGCGGAGCTGGCGCGAAACGGGAGCGTGAGGAATGAAAATAGTAAGAGTTTTGGCGGTATGCGGATTGCTAGCGGCGATGGTTGTGCCATTGCGCGCCGAGCAGAACCAAGTGTGGACCGGTTCGCTTGTCGACGCCAGTTGCTATCTGACGGATCACGCGCAGGCGGGAAACGATCACATGGGAATGAAGAACTGCGGAACAGCGTGCCTCAAAATGGGACGCCCGGCTGGACTGGTGACGCCGGACAAGAAATTTTTCATTCTGGCCGTGCCTTCTCCAGACATCGCCGAATACGCCGGCCAGACCATTCGCGTCACCGGTAAATTGCGGAGCGGCTCGATCCTGGTTGATAAGCTTGAAGTGAAGAAGGGCGGCAGTTGGGTCGCTGCGAAGTTCAACACTATGATGTGAGGTCTGGAAGCTAGAGGCTAGAAGTTGGAAGCTAGAGATTACAATCCAGGATTAGAAATTGGGAAAGTGTGCCCGCCTGATGCTACGCGGCGTTTAATAAACTGGAGAGAAACAGCGTAGCGACGATTCGGAATCCCGGCTCAAAAATTCGTGAAGATGATTCTTTGTGCAAAAAAACAGGGCCGGATGAATGGATAGAGTGATCTCTTTTGGACACAGGCAGGAATTTCCAAGTGAGGCTTGATCGGAGCTAAAAGTGGCGCTGGAAAGGAAGGCGGATGAGCCTGGGTAAGCACGCCGTTTTGGTGATTGCCGCACTGCTGGCCTTTGCTGTTTGCGTGGCCTTATACATACGCCTCACGAGAACTGCTACCAATGTGGCTTACGTGAGTGAAGAAGACGGCGGAATATCCGTAATCGATCTGAATACGCTGAAGGTAGTGAAGAGGGTCCACCCCAAGAACGTGGCACCTCGCGGCATCGCCATCACGTTTGATGGAAATTATCTCTTCACAGCGAATAAGGACACAGCGGACGCCACGGTGTTCAAAACCCGGGGGATGAGCCTGCTCAAGCGGATTCCGGTGGGAGACAATCCCGAATTCGTGAAGATAGGGCCGAGCGGCAAATGGATTTATACGTCGTTCGAGCCAGGTTCTACCGGCGGCCCGCCGACGGAAGGGTCCGCCGAGGAAGAAGACACTACCGAGAATGAACCGCCGGCACAGATCGTTTCGTTCGATACCGGCGATTGGTCGCGGGGAAAAAGCTTCACTGCGGGAAAGGAAACCGAGGGGATCGCATTCTCGGCCGACGGCGAACAATTGATCGTTGCTAATGAGGCGCAAAATACGCTTGGCGTCTACGATGCCGAAACAGGAGCACTGAGCAAGGAAGTGAACCTCGTTTCGTACGGCAGGCGTCCCCGAGGCGTGAAATTGGCACCGCAAGGGGATCGGTATGCCGTGACCATGGAGGGATCGGGCACGCTCCTTTTGCTTGATGAGAAGTTCAATGTGATTAAATCCGTCTCCACCGCGGCAAAACCGTATGGCGTGGCATTCGACCGCCAGGGCAGAAGGATTTTCGTGGCTGCGGCAGCGGCGCACGAGTTTCAGGTGTATTCGGCGGATTCGCTGCAACTGCTCGGAGAGACGCCTATTGGCAAACGCTGCTGGCACTTCACGTTCACGCCGGACGATTCGAAGATTCTACTGGCGTGCGGGCGCTCGGATAACGTGTATGTGATCGACGCAAACTCCTACAAACCTATCACGGTGATTGGCGGATTTCAGACGCCGTGGGGAATCGTGACGTATCCGCGCGCGTATGGCAGCCTTGGTCTGCCGTGACGCAGGCTGCCCGCAACGACTCACCACTTTGGATTGCCGCACGAGAAGCTGGCGGCGTCGTAGGGGTCGCCCTTGCCGTTGTAGATGGCGACTTGCGGATAGGGGCACGCCGGGTGCGTTCTATCGACCTCGCCATTTGCGAGCTTGTGAGAATTGATGATTTTGTCGGGCGCGACATTTGTCTCGCGCCATTTCTCGACTACATCCAGGGCATTGAATGTGCCGTTATCGCCTAGGCCGAAGCCTGGGCACATTCCCATGCCGGGCACCATGAACAAGCGGACGATGTTATTTGTCTTGGTCGGGCCGCCCATCGCTGCGAGAACGTTTTTGTAATAGTCGATCATGCTTCGCGGGGGAATGATGGCCTCGTCCCATGATTGGTAGATGAGCAGCTTGCCGCCGTGGTCCTTGAAAGGCTTCAAGTCAGGATTGTTTGAATCCAGCGCGGCGCCGTCTCTGGATTCTGCGAGCTTCGTGTCGCGATCCGCGTCGAACGTGCGGAAATCCCAATTGGGATTTCCGAACACGATGGCCTTGAAGAAACCGGTGCTGATGCTCAGCGGCTGCGGCCCGGCGGCCATCAAGCCCCAGCCGAGTTCGCTACCGGGATCGAAGCCTGGATAAACTTGTTTGCCGTCGGCGAACTTTGGGCCCGCGTAAATCAGCTTGGCCGTTTGCACTTGCGGCTCCGTGAGGCATGAAGCTACATCGGCCTTGCCCGGGCAGCGGATCGATTCCGGGTCGAAATGGCAGCGCGTGGGATCTTCGATGTAGCCGTCGCGAACGCCGTCCAGCGCGTCGCATTGATCGAGCGCGGCGCGATGGATTACCGGATATTTGCTCGGCGGGATGTAGCCTGGCGCTTTCACTCCATCCTTCAGCGCGACCCATGTGGTGTATTCGGACATGGCCTGAAGGTGCGTGATGTAATAGGCCGGATCGCCGGCGGCAATGGCGTCATAGTCGGTGGGATACTTTTGCGCCTCCGTGAGCGCCTGATTGCCACCTTCGTGGCAACTGCTCCAGAACGAAAGCTTTTCGGGCTTGCCGTAATACGCGCGAATCAGCGCTTTCGCGGCGAGGGCTGTCTCATGAACCGCGCGGTGTCCCCAGTCTGCGACTTTTTCCGGGTGACCGATGGCCCAGGCGTCCGGGGCTTCGCTGGTCGCGCCGACGTCGAGGTGGCCTGTGTCCGTGGACGCGGCGGCGGAGCCGTGGGCAACTTCCCGGGTCAAGCCCGCATAGCTGATCGAACCGATGAATCCGGGATTACCAATGCCGATGTAGTTGCCGTCCCAATTTTCAGGGATGGGCAGCCACACCTCGAAGCCGATGTGCGAATCGCTCGCCGGCGCGGAGAAACCGGCTACTCGGCAGAAAGGCACCGCGACTTTGAGGCCGGCGGGAGTGCCAAAGCGTCCGCCGGTGCTTGGCACCTGGAAATCCGGCGGCGTGCTGATCGCGGTTGCCAGCGTGATGGTGACATTCGGAATCTTGAGCGACGCCAAACTTTCGCACGATTGCTGGGCCGACGCACCCGTTGCGGCGACCAATAGCAGTATCAGACCGGCCAGAAATCCAAATTGCGACTGACGATACCTCATGAGAAATCCCTCCCGCGTAATCCGGCCGATCTGCTTTATTTCCGACGGCGCCGAAACGATCGGAAGCTCTTCCATCGCGACGGTGACTTCGCACCGCGGTCGCGGATTATACACCCGCGTTCCTAGCTCTGGGCGATCCCTTCACCAGAGAACCGCGTTGCGCCGCTGTATAATAGGCCCGTAGCCGGTGGGCTACGCGACTGAAATGCCAGAGGTCTCAAGAACGCCGCATGCTAATTCGCTTGGGGTACGACATTATTTTCGACACGCCGCGTCCAGCAGCGGTAGTGGCTCTCTTGAAAGTCCACCCTTCCCGCGCAAATGATCTGCGCGAGCCTGACCAATTAGCGCTCGAACCTGCAACAAGCGTGGAGTGTTATCTCGATTCCTTTGGAAATAACTCCTGCCGCTTTCTGGCCCCGGCCGGCCAGATCCGGCTGATGAATTCGACGCTGATTTACGATACGGGCGCCCCTGATCCGGTCGCGCCGTGGGCGCGCGAGATACCAGTGCAGAATTTGCCGATCGATGCAGTTCGGTACCTTTATAACAGCCGCTATTGTGAAGTCGACCGAATGTCCAACATTGCAGCGGAGCTTTTCGGCGGTGTGGCGCCGGGCTGGAATCGAGTACAAGCCGTGTGTTCCTGGATACACGAAAAAGTGACATTCGGATACCAATATGCGAACGCGATGAAAACGGCTCTCGACGTCTTCACCGATCGCTTCGGGGTTTGCCGCGATTTCCAGCACCTGGCGGTAACGATGTGTCGAGCGTTGAATATACCGGCACGCTACGCGACAGGATATTTGGGAGACATCGGGGTCCCGGCTACGCCTGTACCGATGGATTTCAGCGCGTGGTTCGAAGCGTACCTGGAGGACCGCTGGTGGACGTTCGATGCGCGTCACAATCGGCCGCGCGTGGGCCGAGTGCTGATGGCCGTGGGCCGCGACGCGTCTGACGTAGCACTGACCACATCGTTCGGCATCGCGAATCTGCGGCAATTCACCGTAATCACCGAGGAAGTGCCGGAACACGAAGCGAGAGGTTCCTGATCGACTCGGTCGACAAATGTCCTAAACCTGATTGCTAGATTAGAGCAAACGCCCTCCCCAACGCTTGACAGTGCGAATTTCGATGTAATAATTCGCACCGCGTCGCCGTTTGCGCGGGGGGTTGCGAATGAGGACCATTCGGCCGTTGTGCGTGGCTGCGCTTGCGTTCTTCGCGTTGGCGCTGGCCGCGGGCGCGCAAATTCCTCGCGATACCACTCCCGTCGTCGCCAAGACCTCGCCAGCGGATGTTGCCGCGGGCAAGGTCCGGTACGAATCGACTTGCTCGAACTGCCACGGACTCGACGGCGGCGGGAGCAACGGCCCGAACTTGCAGGGGGCGCCCGAGCGATTGGGCGATGCCGAGGTCGGCACAATTATTCGATTCGGCATTCCCGGTACGGGCATGAACGGGTTCGGATCGCTGGGCGTGGATGAGGCGGGACAGATCGTTGGCTACCTGCGAACGTTGGGACGCACAGCGGATGTCGAGGTTGCCAAGGGCGATCCGGCAAAAGGAAAGGAAGTCTACGAGTCCAGCGGCTGCGTGAACTGCCACATTATTAGTGGTGAAGGCGGCGCGGTTGGTCCGGAACTGACGCGCGTGGGGGCGATGCGCGGAGCCAGCTACCTGCGCACGACGCTGCTGACTCCCGGCACGAATTTGCCAAAGGAAGGCGGCGCGATGGAGCGCGGGCGCTTCACGCAGTTTCTTTTCGTCCACGCGGTCACGAAGGACGGCCACTCCTACGACGGCACGCGCGTCTACGAAGACTCGTTCACGATCGAGATCAAAGATGCGGCGGGCAAATTTCATGGGTTCAAGAAACTCGATCTCGCAAAATTCGAAAAACTGCCGGGGCACAGCGTGATGCCGAGTTTCAAAGGCACCCTTTCGGACACGCAGCTCGATAATCTGGTCGCATACCTTGCCAGCTTGAAAGGCGCGCAAACGCCATGAGCGCCATCCGCCGCGTACTAATTTTGCTCGCGCTTGCCGCGCCGGTGATTGCGCAGGCGCAAACGCCGGTGCCCTACGAGCGCATTGTGAAATCCGATAGCGAGGCGGCCAACTGGCTCACGTACGGCGGCAACTATTACGACCAACGATTCTCAGGACTCAAGCAACTCACTCCGCAAAATGTCGCCGGGTTGAAACTCGCGTGGGCGTACCAGCCTAGCCGTCCGGCGGGCAACGTGGAGACATCGCCGATCGTTGTCGACGGAATCATGTACGTCACCGAGCCACCTAGTACGGTGACGGCGCTCGACGCGCACAACGGCGCCAAACTTTGGACGTGGTCGCCGATTCTGCACAATGTGGTGGCGATCGGCTTGTTCCAGACGAATCGCGGCGTCGCGGTGATGGATAATCGCGTGTATGTTGCGACGATTGACGCTCATCTCGTCGCGCTCGATGCGAAATCAGGTGCGGTTGTTTGGGATACGGTCGTGGCGGACAATAAACTGGGCTATGCCATCACCGGCCCGCCGCTCGCGATCGACGGGAGAGTGATGATCGGTACCGGCGGAAGCGAAGCGGCGGTGCGCGGTCTGCTCGATTGCTTCGATGCCAAAACAGGCAAGCGGCTGTGGCGCATCTGGACGGTTCCCGCGCCGGGCGAGCCTGGCTCAGAAACGTGGGGAAATACCGTCCCGGCCGGCGGTACCACCTGGAACGCGGCTGCGTATGATCCGAAATTGAATCTCGTCTATTGGGGTACCGGCAATCCCGCACCCGATTGGAATGGCGACGAACGTCCGGGCGCCAACCTCTATACGTGCTCGCTGCTCGCCATCGATCCGGAGGCGGGGAAAGTGAAATGGCATTTCCAATTCTCGCCGCATGAGACACACGACTGGGACGCGTCCGAGCCGCCGATTCTGTTTGACCAGACGATTGACGGCAAGCCGCGCAAGCTTCTCGGCTTTGCAAATCGCAATGGCTTCTACTATGTGCTCGATCGGGAGACGGGTGATTTCATTGCGGGCAGGCTTTACGTCAAAGAGACCTGGGCGAAGGGCCTTGATGCAAAGGGCCAGCCGATCGTGCTGCCCGATACGGGCCCGACTCCCCAAGGGAATCTGGTGTTCCCAAGCATCACCGGCGCGATCAACTGGACCAGCAATTCCTATAGCCCTCTGACGAAACTATTTTACGTGGACGCGCGTGAAATGGGCTCGTACTTCGTCAAGGGCCCCAACACGCACTGGGAGATGGGCAAGTTTCCCATCAATGCGGGAGGCGAACGCGCGCTCAGCGGAGACGATGCATACGGCGCCATTCGGGCTCTGGATGCCACCACTGGTGAAAGGAAATGGGAGTTCCGGCTGCACTCGCCATCGTGGGTCGGCACGCTCGCGACGGCGGGCGGCTTGGTGTTCTCGGGCAGCGATGAAGGCAATTTCTTCGCGCTTGATGCGGATACCGGAAAGCCACTCTGGGAAATTTATTTGGGCGCATCGCTTCGCTCGAATCCCGTCACCTTTTCTGCGAACGGCAAGCAATACGTATTCGTGACGGCGGGCACTACTTACTTTGTGTTTGGGTTGCCGTAGTCTGGGAGCAGCTTCGTTCAGCATCTGCAAATTTTCCAAGAGCTACAGAAAACCGCGATCTTGGCAGCATTCATGAGAGCTCGTGATCAGAGGAGCAAAATGCAAATGAGATTTCCGCGTTCCCTCACGTTGTTGGCGTTTGCACTCTTTCTCGCCGGCTTGGCGCTTCCCTCGAGTGCAACCGCAGGATCGCCCGCGCCGCAATGTGATCGCGCGTGCCTCGAAGGCTTCGTCAACCAGTATCTTGATGCGCTTGCGGCGCGCGATTCATCGAAGCTGCCCTTCGCAAGCAGCGTGAAATTCACTGAGAACACCGCGAGGCTGAAAATCGGCGAAGGTACGTGGGGCACGTTCAACGGCGAAGGCACGTTTAAGCTCTATTTCGCGGAGCCTGAGGCCGGTCAGGCCGGGTTCATCGGCGTGATGAAGGAGTGGGATAACCCGGTAATTTTTTGTCTCCGCCTGAAAGTGGCGGGCGGAAAAATCGCAGAGGTCGAGGACTTCGTCGTCCGCGATGCCGGCGCGGCAAAGAGTCTGGACGCGATGTCGCCGAATCCGCTGTTCCTGAAAACGGTTCCCGCGGCTGATCGCGAGAGCCGAGAACAACTCGTGAAGACCGCGAACATGTATTTTTCCGGCTTGCAGAATAACGACGGCAAGGGCGTCTACCCGTTTGCCGACGATTGCAACCGTATCGAGAACGGCACCCAGACCACCAACAATCCGGGGGTGTATAAAACGGACGCCCCGAGCACGGGATATCCGATTATGAGCCTCGGGTGCGAAGCGCAATTCAAGACGGGCTTCTTCAAAATCGTCACTCAGATTCGCGAACGCCGCTGGGTGATTGTGGATCGCGAGCGCGGTCTCGCGTTCGCGTTCGCGTTCTTCGACCACGCGGGCACCGTGAAATCCGTCACGCTGACGGACGGCACCACGTTTCCATCGACGCTGCGCCATCCGCTGACGTTTGAAATCGGCGAGCTTTTCAAAATCGAGAAGGGAAAGATTCACGCCATCCAGGCCGCGCTTACGCAAGAGCCGTATGGCATCAAGTCCGGCTGGGGTGCCGAAACGCCGCATCCTGCCGAAGCACCTTCGAAGCCCAGCGAATCCGCAGCCGCCGATTGCGACCGGAAATGTCTCAACGAGCTTGTCGACAGATACCGCGCGGCGCTGATCGAGCACAATGCCTCGCTTCTTCCGCTCGCGCCTGGCGCGCGCTACACCGAAAACGCCCAGGACTTGAAATTCGGCGACGGGCTCTGGGAAACGCTCAGCGGGTGGGGCAGCTACAGGCTCTATATTGACGATCCCGAGAAGGGAGAGGCGGCGTTTGTCGGAGTCACCGACGAAGCAGGCATGGGCGGCTTGCTTGTCACGCGGCTGCGCATTGAGAATCGCGAGATCAGCGAGATCGAGACGATCATCACGCGCAAAGAAACCGCAGTTGGCTTCACTCGTCCGGATGGCTTCACCGATCCGAAGGTTGCACCGGCGCTGGCGGGATTCTTCGAGGACGTTCCCGAATCCGAGCGGGAATCGCGCAAGGATCTGATCGTGCAGACAGACCTCTATTTCGACGGCATCGAGAAGGGAAGTGGCAGCATCGTTCCGTTTGCGCCGAATGTGATTCGCGTCGAGAACGGAACGCAGACCTGTCCCTCTTCCTTCGGCGCCGCCGCAAGCAATGGCCCGCTTAGCTGCGCCGCACAATTGGACACGCACATCTTCAGCTACATCTTCCCGATTAGCCCTCGCCGTTACACGGTTGTAGACCGGCAGCGCGGAATCACTCTCGGCGTGTTCATGTTCAATACGCCGGGCACGGTGAAGTCCGTGGACGTGCCGGGAGTCGGCAAAGTGAATGAGTCTGCGGCTGCGCTGCGTCCATTCAGCGAATTGATCGCGGAGTTTTTCAAGATCAAGGACAACAAAATCGACATTGTCGCCGCCGTGATGACCGGCCTGCCCTTCGGTGATACTTCCGGTTGGCAGTAGCAGCGGGGCTGCCGCAACATTGGGATGTTCTGAGAGGAGAATCTGGGCCGACTGGACGGATTACGTGAATACAATATTTATTTTACCAAAATCAAGCAAATCGTGCAAAACCCTTATTTTTACGCGTGAAAATCGTCTACGGTAGAAACCGTAGGGGAGCTGGAAATCTAATCCCCGACCAGTTTCCGTTAGCCGATGAATTAGCTGTTTGCCGGCCGAAAGGCGACTGGATTCGAAACTGCAGTTTCAAAAAAAAAGGGTGGGCTGGTTTTCGCCAGCCCACCGTCCCGGCAGGAGTAAGAACGCTTATCCGCCGACGCGAAGGTTATTGGTTACGGAAAACACCCCAGAAACAGTATTGGCTGCAATACCAGCCACGGTGCGGTCCATTTGATTTATCACGCTGCCTTCCAGAGTGACGTGGCCGTTCTCCACGATGATGTGAATCTGCGGAATGGTACCGAGCGTATACCGCCCCAGCCCTGGTCGAGAGAAGATCGTCCGGAACTCCGCCCGGCGAATTTGGTCATCAAAGCGCGACAATGGGAGAACACGGATGTCGTTGACGACTTGTGTTACGCCTGGGATCCTCTTCACAACCTTTTCCGCGTCGTATTTCGTTTGATCGTGTAGCGGGCTCACGTCGCCGCTCAAAATCACCTGTGTGCCGTTTACCTGGTACCGCAAATCATCAAACACGCCGTACCAAGGAAGCAAGGCTAACTGATGGCGCACCTGTTCAGTTAGGGGACGGTTGGCTTCGCCGACCGTTTTTGCACTCGTGCCAGTCACTAAGCCAACCAACATCAGAGCGAGAACAGGAACTGCCGCTAGAGCATGTGTTTTCATGCGATTTTCCTTTCTAACCTCTCTACTGCTGCACTGCTCGCTTGAACTTTGAATCCGTTCGTGCCGAGTGCATTTACGCAAATAGCAACCACAGGGCCATACGCGAACTCCTTGATAACACGCATGCTGTTGGTCTCACTTGGCTGAGCCAGACGGCTGAAATCGACCACTGATGGTTGATCTCAACCGCAGATGGAAGTGGGAAACCAACCGACTGCTCAACGCCGCACGATTGACAATCGGGTCGGCGGTGACTATCGTGAAGGCGCTTTGCGCCGCGCGGAGTTGTGAGCGCGAAGCTGGCGAGCACAGGAGGTAAAAATCATGAAGAAAAAGACGAATTGGCTGCTGGGCGCTGCGTTGGCTTTCGCGAGCTTGTTTCTGGCTGCGGCCGCTTCGGCGCAGGTGACGCTTGAGGTGATGAATCCACGGGGCGAGATTCCTCCGCCGAAAACCGTGGGAATCAGTCCGCGCGTGCCGAATCTCGCCGGCAAGAAAATCGTGCTGATCGATAACGGCAAATTCGGCGCCAACAATTTCCTGGACGTGATCGCAGGGATGCTGAAAGAAAAATATCCCACCGCGACCATCGTGATGTATCCAAAGCCCTCCGCGCAAACGATCACGGATCTGCCGAAGTGGTACCCCACGGTGAAGCAGCAGGGCGACCTTTTCATTTTTGGTGTGGGTGATTGAGGGAGCTGTACGTGGTGGGGTTCCCACGACTCAATCGAAATAGAAAAGTCCGGAATGCCAGGCGTTTACTTCACAACTACAGAATTTCTCGACGACGCAAAGTCCGCGGCGAAAGATCGCGGCATGCCGGGAATTCGCATGATCGCGCTACCTGCGGACAAGTATTATCGCGCCCGCGCCACCCAGCAGGAACTACGGCCCCTCGCTACAGCAGCATTCGATCAAATGGTGGACGACCTTATCCGCCCGCTGACCGGTGAGGAGACCAAGCCGCAGCAAATTCAGAAACAGCATGAGAACACCAACATAAAAGTCGCGGGCACGGACTATCAGGACGCCTATCAGAAGGTGAACGATCTATTCCTCGATAGCCATTGGGCCGATGGTTTGCCGATCGTTCCGCCGACGCCCGCGTTGGTGAAGGAGATGCTGGCGGCGACCACGCGCTCGGCCGACGAGGTCCTCGGCCAGGTGGCTCCCAAGAGCGGAACAGCCACGGTGGAAAAGATCGCCGTGAATGCCGTGATGGCCGGAGCTAGGCCGGAATATTTTCCGGTGATCCTTGCTGCGATGGACGGCTTCGTCGACAAGCACTTCGATCTCACCCACGTGCAGGCATCCACGGGTTCCTTCACTCCGGTCGTGATCGTGAATGGCCCGTTGGCCCGGGAATTGAACTTCAATTCCGGCATCGGCATGTTGGGACATGGATGGAGAGCGAACAGCACGGTCGGCCGCGCGCTCAGGCTTTCTCTACTGAACCTGGGCCAGACCTGGCCGGCAGTAAACGACATGGCGCTGACGGGACGTCTTGAGTCGTACACGTTCTTCACGTTCGCCGAGGATGAAGCCAAGAGCCCGTGGGAACCCTACAGCGTGAGCCTCGGTTTCAAGCCCGAGGATAGCACCGTAACCGTGGCGACCGTGGGCAATCCGCTCGTGCTGGGGGGCGGCGCCGTAGCACCCTGGACCGCGCAGGGAATCCTCGATAGGGTTGTCGCCGCAACCAGCAATAATGTGTTCGGTTGGGTCCACTCGCAAACCTACATCTTGGTGCTGCACCCGGACTGTGCGTATGAGTTGGGGAAGCTTGGCTACACACGGAAGAGCCTGCAAGAGTGGCTCTACGAGCATACGCGGATTCCGTACGAGAAGATTGTTAAGGCCACAACAGGCTTCGGGCACGCCAGCGAAATTGACGAGATCCAGCAGTCAATCGCCGACGGGCGCGTTCGTCCGGACCGAGCGCAGATTTTCAAGGATGCTTTGAAGCCGGGCGGCAAAGTCCCAATCGTGCAAAGCCCCGACGACTTTCACATCGTGGTCGCGGGTGGGTCGCCCGGCTACAGCTTGCTATTCAGCTATCCGGGGCCGAACTGGGCTGACGAGACGAAGAAAGTTACTGGAGTGGTGGCGACGACGAAATCCGGCAACTAGAAGTGCGAGCGATCTGCGATGTAACGAGACGGACCTAGCACTCGTCCGTTGGTGTGTCGGCTTTTGGGAGCGGGAAACCGAATTGAAGAAAACTGCGCTGATTGCGTTTGCGATTTGTGTGGCTGCATCGTCGCTGCAAGCCCAAGGGGGTCCGCCAGCAGGTCAGCGTGGCCCGGGAGCACGCAACCCATCGCAGGCAGCGGCTGAGGCTGCGGCAGCCGATCGGGGCGGCACCATCTTCAAAGAAAATTGCGCCGCCTGCCACGGCGAAAACCTCACCGGCGGGCGAGGCCCCGATCTCATCAGGTCGTCGCTCGTCCGGCACGACAAAAATGGCGACCTCATCGGCCCGGTTGTTACCGGCGGCCGCGCCGACAAGGGCATGCCAGCCTTCCCGTTTACCCAAGCCCAAGTGGCCGATCTCCTAGCTTTTATCCAGGCGCAACTCGCCCTATTTGATCTCCACACGCGCTTTAGTCCTTATCCAAACGATATTCCGGCGTCGCGACTTGCAACCGGGAGTGCCGAAGCAGGTAAATCCTACTTCGACGCTCACTGCTCCAGTTGCCACTCGCCCACAGGAGACCTCGCGCACGTCGCAAGCAAATACAATCCGCCCGATCTCGAGGTTCGCTTCCTCTACCCTTCCGGCACGCCCTCCACCGCAATCGTGACGCTGCCTTCCGGCGAAAAATTCGAAGGCACGCTCCTGCTGAACGACGGCTTCAACGTCGCCATGCAGGGTAAAGACGGCTGGTATCACTCCTGGCCGCGCAACGATGTGAAAATCGAAGTGCATGACCCGCTTGCCGCGCATGCCGAGCTACTGCAGAAATATACCGACGCCGACATGCATAACATCTTTACCTATCTGGAGACGCTGAAGTGAAACGGCTTCTTGTCCTGTTTGCATTCCTGCTCGCGATTGGTGCGCGCCTGCCCGCGCAGGAACTCGACCCGTCCCAAGTCCTGAAGCCGCCAACCAATGATTGGCCCACCTTCAATGGCGACTACACAGGCCGCCGTTACAGCCCGCTTACGCAGATCAACAGCGGCAACGTAGGCACGCTCACTCTCGCGTGGGCCTTCCAGAGTCACTCGCAGGGTCTTCAGTCCATGCCGCTTGAGGTGAACGGTATTCTTTACATTTCGGGCGGCAATCAGATCTGGGCCGTGGACGCGCGCACGGGCCGCCAGATTTGGCATTTTGTGCGTCCCGGGTTTCCTCCGGGCGGGGGCAATAAGGGCGTGGCGATGTGGAAGAATCGCCTCTATATGAATACCTTCGATGCGCAGCTTCTCTGCGTCGATGCGCAAAAGGGAAAAATGCTGTGGCAGATTCAGATCGCCGATCCCGCGCTGAAAGCATTCGGAACCGTGGCCCCGCTCGTGGTTGGGAATCACTTGATCGAAGGAACTTCCGGCGATACCGCCGACCTCCCCGGCTTTCTAGAGTCGATTAATCCAGCGGACGGCAAAATCGAGTGGCGCTGGGATTCCATGCCGAAGTCCAACGATCCCGCCTGGAGCACCTGGCCGCATGACACAGACGTGATCACTCGCGGCGGCGGGATGACGTGGCTGACCGGCACCTACGATCCTGAACTCAATTTGATTTATTGGGGCACGGGCAATCCGCATCCGGTGGAAAACGGCTATACGCGCGTAGGCGCGAATCTCTATACCTGCTCGATCGTCGCGCTCAATCCGGACACCGGAAAACTCGTTTGGTATTTTCAGAGTTCGCCGCACGACACGCATGATTGGGATACGGTGATGACGCCGGTCCTCTTTGACGGCACCTTCAAGGGCCAGCCTCGGAAAATGCTCGCGCAGGCTAATAAGAATGGAATGTTCTTCGTGCTTGACCGCACCAATGGCCAAGCGCTTTTGTCCGAGCCATTCGTGCCGGCCAATTGGTTCTCCGGCTTCGACAAACGCGGCGAGCCGATTCCCGCGAACGATAAGGAGCCACAGCCTGACGGCGTCTTAGTCAGCGGCGGCGTTGGCACAAATTGGCAAGCGCCGAGCTTCGATCCCCAAACCGGCCTTTTCTACGTCAACTCCCGCGAGGCCATGGGCGTTTTTTATCTCACCATGCCGGGCAAGAACGCCGAAGGCTGGGCGGGCCGTGACTTTTTCCTCTCCTCAAAGTCCATGCTGAAGGCCATTGACTACCAAACTGGCAAGACTCGCTGGGAGCACACGGCAAACGGACGTGGCGGACAATCTGGCATCCTCACCACCGCCGGCAACCTGGTCTTTACCGCCGACGACGCGACGAACCTGGTCGCCCTGGATGCGGCCAACGGAAGGGTTCTCTGGCACATGTACCCGGGTGGTGGAATGGGCACCGGCCCGATTACTTACGAACTGGACGGTCGGCAATACGTGGTGTTTCCGGTCGATGGTGTGGTCTACGGCTTCGCCCTGCCGAAGCCGCCGCCGACCAGTTCCCCGGATCTTGGTCAGTAAGGCTTGGCATCGCATCGCGCTGAAACCGAGTCCTCGCATTTACGTCTAACTATGTGTAGGCTAAATGTCTGGCTGCGGATAGACAGCTTATGCCTCGGAAGTACACGGTATTGACACCCCTTCGGGCCGTAAGTAACATCCACGGCTAGAGGCAGATAGTGAATCCGGATGAAGCGCACCTTGGTAGCCGGCCGAATCTAACCTGTAGGGGGTGCGAGACTTAATTTTGGGAGGCTATTATGAGGAATCTTGCTAAATGGCTTGCGGTGGCGACCCTGGCGCTGGGAGTTTTCGTGTTTGTGCCGAAGCTTACCGCCGCTCAGGATGATCTTGGGCAGCAGGGTTTTGGAGACCCCACCGCCGAAACCGCAAATCTTCCCATCGATTTTATAAAGCCTGCCGACGTGGAAAAGGCCCTCGCGGACAAAACCGCCAAGTTCGTGTTAGTCGATACGCAGCCGGCAGAGGCCTTTGCCGAAGGTCACATCCCGGGCGCGGTCAATTTTCCATGGGTTCCGAAAATCACGCCGCCAATTTCTCTCCCGCGCTTCAAAGAGCTCGTTTTCTACTGCCCCTGCAATCATGATGAAGATTCGATTGACATGGTCAAAAAGCTCCGCGAATTCGGCTATCTCGATGCGAAGGTTCTCGAAGGCGGCTGGTATAAGTGGGTTGCCCTGAAATACCCTGTCGACGGTACGGATGCAGCCAATGCCATTAAGGAAGCTGACGCCGCTGCGGCCAATGGTGCGAACTCCAGCAACGCGGGCAATGATGCTGCCAACTCCTCGGCGTCTGCAGCCATTACAGCTGCTCCCGCCGCCACGGAAACGGCCGCCACATCGTCGGGACCCATCACTTCGGGCCGCCCGGTCGGTGCCGTCACACCGTCGTTCCGTGTGATAGACGTAACCGGCAAATATAAGGGACAGGACACATGCTATGTTTGCGAATACGGCGAAGCACCCACGGTGATCGGATTCTTTAATGGCCCTAGCGATCAAGCCGCCGATCTGATCGTGAAACTCAACGATCTTGCCCAGAGGGAATCTTCGAAGAACCTCAAGGCTTTCGTTGTGATGGTCAATGGACCGGATTCCAAGCCCTGGCTCGAAAAACTGGCGCAGGATAAGGGCATTCACATTCCGATGGTCTATCTTGCAAGGGGCCCCAAGGACTTGGGCGTTCGTCTTTACAGAATTAACCCCCGGGCCAAGAACACGTTCTTGATGGACGACAAGCGCCAGGTTGTCACCAATCTCGTCAATGTGGACGACTTCCAAAAAGTTGCCGATGCCTCCGAGAAGATGCTGGCGAGCGCTGGATCCACAACCTCCGGGAGCGGCGGCCAATGAAACCGCTCTACCGTGCAGATTCCCTGAAGCGCTTTGCGCCGGCCCTGGCCGCGCTAGCGCTTCTTGCGGTTATTCCGCTGGCAGCGCGGGCACGTCCAGCGGCCGTTCCAGATACAGATCTCAAGGTCGTTCAGCCCCAGGATCTGAAGGACATCATCGCGGCCAACAAGGGAAAAGTGGTTTTCGTCAACTTCTTCGCCACTTATTGCGTCCCGTGTCACACCGAATTCCCGGAGATCATCAAGCTTTCGAAGAAGTATAAGGACGGCGTCCAAGTCGTCGAAGTCTCCATGAACGACGTCAGCGATGCTTCAGACAAAGCCGCGATGGCCAAGTATCTTGATGAAACCAAACCGCCTTTCCAGGTCTATATCGCTTCCTCCCTCGACGACGATTTCTACAAGGGTGTTTCGCCGCAATGGGCCAAGGATGGTGAAGGCCTTCCCATGACCATGATCTTCGACCGGGATGGCAAAATGGTGCACTACTACCAGAAGGCGCTCGCCCTCGCGGATATGGAGCGGGATGTGACTCCTCTTCTAGCCGCCAAATAACACCGGCATCCTGCGAATGCCCTCGGCGAAACCCACACAAATTCCGGCGCGCGGCACTCAGTCGAGCCTAGCGGTCTGCCTGGTACTTTTCGCGATCCTATCGTTTCCCGTCGCTCTCGCGGCTCAAAGCGATCTTCCGGCAAATATCCAAAATGATTGGCGCTACGCCGGCCACGATCCAGGCGCGATGCGGTATTCCCCTCTCACTCAAATTAACAAGCGCAATGTCGCCAAGCTTCATCGCGCTTGGACATTCCACACCGGCGATCCAGCCGCTGACGTAGATTCCGAAGGGGCCCCGCTCGTCGTCGACGGCGTGATGTATCTTGACGCCGGCAAAAACGTCTTCGCGCTCGATCCGGTTACTGGCCGGCAAATTTGGAAATTCGAAGTGAAAGGAACTAATCGGCGCGGCCTCTCGTATTGGCCAGGCGATCAACAAACGCCCCCGCGCATTATCCTCGGCGTCGCGGACGACAAAATGCTCGCGCTCGACGCCAAAACCGGAAAGCCCGCGTCCGGATTCGGCGAAGACGGTTTCGTTTCCGGCGTCAGCCCCGCTTCGGCGCCGGTCATCTATCGCGATCTCATTATCGCCGGACAAAATCGCGTTCAATCGGTTCGCGCTTTCGACGCACACACCGGCAAACTCGTTTGGACCTTCTACACCAAGGCTCAACCCGGCCAGCCCGGCCACGATAGTTGGAAAGATAATGCTTGGGACGTCCGCGGCGGCAACGATGTTTGGAGTTATATGACGCTCGATCCCGAGCGCGGCATCGTTTACATACCGATTCCGCCCGCGGGTGGTGCCGACTTTTACGGCGGTGTTCGCCTGGGTGACACGCTCTATGCCGATAGCGTCGTCGCAGTTGACGCCAATACCGGCAAACTAATCTGGTATCAGCAGCTCGTCCATCACGATCTTTGGGATTGGGATGTTCCCGGCGCGCCCACTCTTTTCGACATAAAGCTCAACGGCAAAACCATTCCCGCCGTCGCCGAATTCAGCAAGCAGGCCTACCTCTTCTTCTTCGATCGCACCAATGGGAAGCCGCTCTTCGGCATGCAGGAGCGTCCCGTGCCGCAAACCGCTGTCCCCGGTGACGCCACTTCCCCCACGCAGCCTATCCCCCTGAAGCCTCCGGCCCTCGCCCCCACCAGCATTTCGAGAAGCGACATCTACAATCTCACACCCGAGCACGCCGCCTTCTGCAGAAATTTGTGGGACGAAAACCACATGTACAACGACGGCCCTTTCACCGTCTACAGCACCGATCCCAATAAAATGGCCGTGATTTTCCCCGGCCGCGAGGGCACAGGCAACTGGGGCGGTGTAGCATTTGACCCCAAGCTCGATTACGTGTTCGGCACCACGGCGTTCAACGCCGGCCAGATCGGCCGCCTCGTGAAACTCGACAAGCCGAATCCGAGTCCATTCGGCGGCCCTTACGACAAAGTCTTTCCCAATGGCCCTTCGCGCTACCAAAGCCGCTTCTGGGAACCGGCCAATGGCTGGCCCTGCATTAAGCCGCCCTGGGCGGAGATTTTCGCCGTCAACGCGAAAACCGGTAACATTGTCTGGCACGTTCCCTTCGGCACGGTTGATGCGCTCGCCGCGAAAGGTTTTCCGCACACTGGCGCGCCAAATACCGGCCCGATGGTCGTTACCGCCGGCGGCTTGATCTTCATCGGTGGCACTAATGACGGCCGCTTCCGCGCCTTCGACGCCCGCACCGGCAACGAATTGTGGACCCAGAAAATTGACGCCAGCGCCCACACCGTCCCCATCACCTACAAAGGCCGTGACGGCAAGCAATATGTGGTAGTCGAAGCGTTCGGCGGCCCCGGCATCGTGGCCTTGACGGGTTACTTCAACGATGCTCCCGGCGACAGCGTCATCGCCTTCTCTCTCCCATAACATAGAATTGTCTCAGCGTTGTATCGGCCGCCTTCGCGCGGGCCATCTATCTGCTTCCATGCGACATCAGATTATCAGGACGGAATGTAATAAGTTTTGACGGTGGTACAGTTGAAGAGAACCGTAACCGTGAACTCGATGCAAAAAAAATTGCGCGGAAAATTTGCGGTCCAGAGCCTTCGGCGCTTCGTCATTGGTCGGGGAGGCTTGCTTTGGCTAAGCCTGTGTCTTGTATCTCTTAGCATGCCATTCTCAGCCTCGGCCCAATCTGCGCCGCCCCCTGGCGCAACCGCAGCCCAAGGCAGCCAACCCGCCGCACCGTCAACAGGGGCATCGGCTGCCCAGCAGGCTGATCAGCGATCGTCAGCCACCATCAGCGGCACCGTTGTCGATCAAACGGGAGCCGCCGTCGTCGGAGCTGATGTAACCCTCACACGGGAAGACCAATCCCCAAAACAAGAGGTGCCTTCGGGCGATGACGGGCAATTCTCGTTCGACGATCTTGCTCCCGGGACTTTTCATCTCACAATTGCAGCGCCAGGCTTCGCCACCCAGACATCCTCCGGCGTCCTGCAGTCTGGCGAAGCCCGCATTATCCCGCCGATCGCTTTGATTCTTGCTGCCGCCACCACGCAAGTGCGGGTCGGACTCACGCAAACCGAAATCGCGGAAGTGCAGATTCAAACCGAAGAAGCGCAGCGCGTTCTCGGCTTTATCCCCAATTTCTATGTTAGCTATGTCCCCGATGCGGTCCCTCTCAGCCCGAAGCAAAAGTTCCAGCTTGCTTGGAGGTCGACTGTCGATCCGGTCAGCGTTGGAGTGACTGCCGCGGTCGCCGGAATGGAGCAGGAGGCAAATGTTTTCAGTGGATATGGGTCCGGCCCGGAAGGCTATGCAAAGCGCTTCGGCGCCGCCTACGCGGACCGTGTTACCAGCACGTTCATCGGCAGCGCCCTTCTGCCCTCGCTCCTGAAACAGGACCCGCGTTATTTCTATAAGGGAACCGGTAGCAAGCAATCGCGGCTTCTGTATGCCATCAAAAGTACTTTCATCTGCAAAGGCGATAACGGACGCTGGCAGCCAGATTACTCGTACCTCATGGGAGACTTGGCCTCAAGCGGTCTCTCGAATCTTTACTACCCGGCCCAGGATCGTGGAATCGGCTTGACGTTCGCAAACACGTTCATCGGCATTGGAGGCACCGCCGCTGCCAACATTCTTCAAGAATTTGTAATCCGCAAATTGACGCCCGGCCACTCCTAACCGTCATCCGCCAGGCCCTCAAAGGAAGCAGCATCCGCCGTGTCTAGCTTCGAGCGCTCTTGGGCCGAACGAACGGCTTCAACGTCGCATAAACGGCCATTGCGTGGCCGTGCCCCAGGCCAAAGTCTTTCTTTAGCCAGGCCACAATCTGCCCCGCTTTTGTGCCCGGTTCGAGCAACCGCTTCTTCTTGGCCAACTTTTTGAAATCCGCCGGAGTCTTGCCGGTCTTTGCCTCGATGTTGTCGATGTATGCTTGGAAAGTCATAGTGAACCCCGTTTAGTTATATGCCGCCCTTTGCTCGGTCAAGCGTTTTTCTCGAAGCTAAACCTCTGCCACAATTTTTGCAATGTGCTCGCTGGATTTCACGCGATAGAACTGAGTACACTCCGCAAACCAGACACGCGTCCACCCTCTAAAAATCCACCGCTACCCCCGGACTCCATGCGGTTTTTTAAATGGCGCGCCAGCCTGGAACTGCGCTTCGGAGGGAATCGTCGAGGATAATTTTCCAGCCGTGCGGCGCCCTATCAGAAGACGCCGCACCGCTGGATCGTGCAAGGGGAAGTCTACTGGTTCACAACTTGCAGCACCATCTGCGTGCCACTGTCCAGGTGGACGTTGCGGCTCGTGGAGTTTACTACCGAGGCCGTCGTTCCATTGCTGGCTGCGGACGTCAGATTGAGTCCCTGCAGGTTGAACACGCCGCTGCTGCCCGACGCGAGCTGGCCTGCTGTGTTTAGCCCTCCAACGCTGCCGGCGGACCGTGTCGTCGCACCGAGTGTCCCACCCGCCGTCTGCCCAACATTGCCCGCCGCGCCGCCCGCCGTACCCACGGAACTCGTCGCGCCGCCCGCAACGTTGCTCACGCCGCGAACGGTTCCTCCGACGCCACCGGCTGCACCGCCTGTGCCGCGAGCGACCCCGCCGCCAGATGTCGGTACCGCTCCTGCGAATCCCGCCCCCGTTTGGGACGCGGAATCAATCGTGCCCTGATCATTGGCTAGACCAGCCGATGCTTCATTCGCTGATGCTGCCAGTGCTTGAATCGACAGATTCATCGGCACCTTTTGCCCGTTCTTCATCACCGCGCTATCGAAAACCATCCCAACCGACGACTCCGAGTTGGCCTTCGAGCGCGCTTCTGCCTGTGTTACGTGCCCGTTCAGCCGCGAGCCCTTCTTCAGCACGGTCTGCCCGTTCTGCTTTACATCCTGAGTCGTCTTCGCAGCCACGGGTTCGCCCGGCTTGCTGTGCTTCGCATCCACCGGCGTTACCAGAGTGGCCTCAATCGGCGTCCCCGATGCAATGTTCAAAGAATTGCCGTTTGCACTGGCTGACGTTGAACTCGCGGTATTGCCCGAGGCCGACGCCGACTTCGAATGGGGCGTTTTCGGGTCTTGCTTGTCCGTTGATGCTCCCTGATCGCTCGGCTGCGAAGCGTTTGCCGAAGCCCCTGCCGACGCGTTCGTCTGGGCCTGTGCCGACGCGTTGGCCTGATTGCCCGGCGAACTCTGAGCTTTCGTCGATATTCCAAGAGCCAGCACGACCAGCGCGAGAATTCCGTAACGTGTCATCTCCACCCTCCCATTGTCCTCTGAGTTATAGGTACTCTTCAGTTCCCGAAGGACTCTGCCAAATTTTGCTCGTATTTCTTTCCAAACCCTCAGATGGTCTCAGAAAATGCAATCCGAACGCCAGCTCGTAAAGGGTTTATTTGTAAGCACTTGAAGCCTCTCTGGTCCGGGAATGCCACGCTTTCCACGGTCAAAAAGGCACAGTACTCGGTAGAAGTTTCCTGGCCCGGATGCGGCGCCGAGGTGGCAAAAAACGACAACAAGTGCAGGCCTGGATGGCACAAGACCTTAGGCGAACTCCCGCTATTTCGGAAAACTTGTCCCGAACATTGGAGCCTTACTCGTCGACTGTTCTTCGGTCGCTTCATCCTCAATAACGTCCCAATGCTCGACAAGGATTCCGTTTTGAATGCGCACAATGTCTGCGGCGATCCAATTCGCAGGAGCACCGAAACCGCTAAATCGCCCGTGCATGATCACGAACTCTCCCTCAGCCACGATCGTCCCCGGTTCGTACTTCAACGTCGGTGGGAGGCTCTTGATAAGATTAAAGAGGCCTTCACGTCCAGGCGCGATGTGAGCACTGTGCTGAATGTAGTCAGGCGACCAAAACCGTTGCGCGGTCTCATAGTCACGCTTGTTGAACAGCGTGTCGAAGGCTTCTAGAACAAGCGCTTTATTTTGGGATTCGATCGTCTCACTTGCCATTTTCGTTTTTGCCATCTGCCGACCCTCCTCATTCATCCGGGCGATTGCAGCTGACGCCAGCACGGCGTCAGTCCCTAAAGCTTCGACCCACCGTCGACCGGGATACTCGCTCCCGTGATCCAGCGGGCCGCGTCTGACGCCAGGAAGGCGACCACATCCGCAACCTCTTCCGGCTTACCGATCCGTTTCAATGCCTGCATTCCAAGGACGACGTTCCGCCCCGCCTCGGTCTTCGCGAAATTCGACATGTCCGTGTCGATCACGCCTGGCGCGACTGCGTTTACACGAATGCCCCGTGGCCCGAGAATGGCAGCCCAGTTTTTCACAAGAGTCTCGATTGCTCCCTTGGTTGCCGCATAGGCAAGGATTGAAGGCTTGTCCAAATCGGGTGTGCCAACCACGGCGTGAGCTCCGAGTGAAGAGATCACGATGATGCTTGAGCCCTCGACCAGGACGGGCAGGAGTTGCTGCACTAGAAAGAATGGACTGCGCACATTCGTGGCAAAAAGGTTGTCGAAGTCTTCCACTGTATGCTCTTTGATGGTCGCGGCCTTGCTGATTCCCGCGTTGGACACGAGCACATGCAATCGCTCGCCGACGATCGAGCGAACTTCCCTCGCCAGCAGTGTTGCTCCATCCGGAGTTCCCAAATCCGCCCTGATCGCATCCGCGCGTCCCCCTTTTGAACGGATGCCGGCAACTAGGGACTCCGCATCCTGCGCCGAACGGCCATAGTGAACCAAGACCCGCGCGCCGGCATCAGCAAGCGCGGATGCCGTGGCTCGCCCAATTCCGCGGGATGCTCCGGTCACCAGTGCAGCTTTACCTTGCAGCGAAGCCATTTTGTAGACCCTCCCAATTCTCATCGACTGGCATTCTTCCGCTATTGCTCATTGTCGGTGAATCTAAGCGCTGACAGCCTTGCCCTGATACGCAGCCGCAAAAACATTCTGGACAAATGTTTCAAACGAAGTCGGTGTAGTGTTCTCCGGAGAACGCGGCTCCTGCGCAGCGAGGACACCTGCGTTGACCGCTTTGAACATCTCGATGTACACCGCGGCTTTCTTTGGCAGCATGCCCATTTGCTCTAACGCCTGCTGCATTTGTTCGTAGGAAAACTGCTCGTAACGCAGATCCGGTTTGCCAATGCCGCGCGCAATCACTGCGGTAGCTTCCTTCATCGATAGGTCGCGCTCGCCAAGCAGCTCGCGCGTTTGTTTGCCGGAAAAATCCAGGTCCAGGAGGCGCTGTGCGGCGTACTTGCCAACGTCGGGCGTCGCAATCATGGGCAGCTTCAGGTCGGGCAGCAGCGCATGTCCGAAGACTCCCATCCCACGAATCATGCCGATCGCCGCCAGATTGTTCTCCATGAAATACGCGGCGCGCAAATGCAGAACGTTCAAACCGTCGATAGCATTGAGTTTTTGCTCCGAGGAATGCAGCCCCGTGACTGGCCCGGTGCCTTCGGGGACGTGCGCGCCGTAGCTGCTCAAGTACACCGCGTAACGCAGGCCGGATTCCGTCACGGCCTTCGCGATCGCATCGCTCTCTCGCTCTTGGTCTTCCCGGGAGGTAATCGGCGGCAACAACAAGTATGCTGCGCGCGCGGCTCTGAAGGCTTTGGTGAGCGCAGCCGCATCGTTCACGTCGCCCGTGAACGCCTCCGCGCCTTTACGCACGAAGCGCTGCAGTCGTCCTGCGTCGCGACCTACGACGCGCACCTTCTTGTGCCTCAATAGCAGGGTGTCGGCGATGATCGAACCGGTGTTCCCGGTCGCCCCCAAGATCACATACGTGGCATCCGTTGAGACCGCGGCCTTTTCCTTGAGGCTGTTCACGTTCGTTTCTCCTTTTCTTTAAAGTTCACCGATCCGCTCCGTTTGCCGCGCGGGCGCCCGGGCGGTTAGACGTGGTGATAGTAAGCATATGTCGACACAAGAAAAATTACCGTTTCCCTCGGCGGATTTCGCCTACTACATCGGCGAGGGTTATTCGATCGAGAGTATTCTCGAAGCTGTTCTGCGCTTTCTTTAGGACGGACGACATACACCCTTTAATGCTGCGGCTAATCGGGCATCTCTTCTCAACAGGATAGTTGTGGATGGCGAATGTCGGTGGCGCCGCGCTGGCCCGATAAATGTCGAAAAGCGTTATTTGTTCAGGGGAACGCGTAAGGGTGCTCGCGCCGTTCTTGCCGCGCGTTGTAACGATTAGGCCGGCCTTGGAGAGTTTCGAAAGTGATTTCCTGACGAAAGTGGGGTCTGCATTCACACTTTCAGCGAGAGTTGCCGAAGGGATTTCCTTGCCGCGAAAAAAACCAAGAGCTGCCATGATATGGGCTGCAACCGTGAACTGAACGCTCGTCGCGGACATCAAATCTCCTCTCGACATATGTGATGTTTATCCACACAATTTAGATACAAGTTTTTTGGAAGAATGCGAACTACCGCCGCTCCCATCTTTCCAAGCACTCAATTTCGCGGGAGTCCACAGGAGCCCACGCTTGACACCACCACCTCCCTCGAACAACATGCTCGCATGGTCCACGAGACCGCAGTCAACCCGCAGTTCGGCGGCCACCAAGTCCACGCCCCGCGAACGGTCCCCCTCCGCCCTCTGTCACCTCACTTAGCCAAATCTCTAATCGACAGTAAGCCGAGTAGAATTGGCTCTATCTCTAACAAAATAAAGGACCGAGGCACACGCTACTCGACACACTCCCCAGGGGCTCGCGCATGACCGCCTCGCCCCTAACGCCCTTCACTTACGAAGCCGCCCCATCGCGCGTCGTCTTCGGCCTCGGCAGCCTCGAAAAGGCGCCCGAAGAAATCGACCGGCTCGGCGCCAAGCGCGTTCTGATCCTCACCACGCCCGGCCGCAAAAGACTCGGCGAGGAATTGGCCGCGCGCCTCGGCGCAAAAGCGGCAGGAGTTTTCAGCCGCGCCGTGATGCACGTTCCCGCCGAAACCGCCGAAGCAGGACGCGCCGAGGCCGCGCGCCGCCAAGCCGACTGCTACGTCGCCATCGGCGGCGGCTCCGCCACCGGCCTCGCGAAAGCAATCGCGGTCGTCACCGGCAACCCAATCGTCGCCATCCCCACCACTTATTCCGGCTCGGAAATGACTCCCACGTGGGGCTTAACCGAGGACGGCATAAAGAAAACGATGCGTGACGCGCGCGCCCGCCCGAAAACTGCGATCTACGATCCCGCACTCACCACCAGTATGCCCGCCATGCTATCCGCCACTAGCGGCATGAACGCCATCGCACACTGCGTCGAAGCCCTCTATTCGCAGGAGGCGAGCCCGATTGTTTCGCTGATCGCTGAAGAAGGAATCCGCGCGCTGGCGAAGAGTCTGCCGGTTGTAGTGAAGGAACCGTCAAACATGGAAGCGCGTTCGCTCGCTTTCTATGGCTCGTGGCTGGGCGGGACTTCGCTCGGCGCTGTTTCCATGGCGCTACATCACAAGTTGTGCCACGTTCTCGGCGGGGCCTTCAACTTGCCGCACGCCGAAACGCACACCGTCTTGCTCCCTCACGCGACCGCTTACAATGCCGCAGCCGCCCCCGAAGCGATGGAACGCATTGCCCGCGCTCTTGGCGCGAAGGGCGGCGCCAATTCGGCCGCGCAGGGACTCCACGATTTGGAAGCAGCGATGGGCACTCCGCTGTCGCTCGAATCAATCGGAATGAAACGCGAAGGTTTGGATCGCGCCGCCGAGCTTGCCATCCAAAAGCCTTTTTACAATCCGCGCAAGCTAACCACGGAGGGTCTTCGCTCGCTGTTGGAGGATGCCTTCGAGGGCCGCCCGCCGCGTTCCTGGACGGCGTAGCGTGCTACACCGCAACGCCGAGAATCACTTGCTATCCGGCGCATTCGGCTGGTAGCGATACCGGGATTCGAACCCGGATTTCGACCTTGAGAGGGTCGCGTCCTAACCCTTAGACCATATCGCCACGGCAGATTCCGCGTCGCAGTCGCGAATGTCTCGCGAATTAGCGCGGGAGAATCTCGCGGATAAACGACGCAGGCAATTTTCGCATGCCTGAATTCTCCGCGCAACCGACTGGCAACTCCGCCCGCTCTAATCCAAAAATCTTTTCCCGCGGAAAACGCCTATTCGTAACGGATGGCCTCGATAGGATCAAGGCGAGACGCCAAGCGAGCAGGGTAGTAACCGAAGAGAACTCCCACGGCAAACGAAAGTATCGTGGCCACCATTATCGCCAGGGGCGAAATCAGCGATGGCCACTGCAAAATCCTCGAGATAAACGCGGAAGCGCCGACTCCAAACAACACTCCCGCCGCCCCGCCTAGCAAACTTACCGTCACGGCCTCCGCCAGAAATTGCTTTTGAACATCCGTTTCCGTGGCGCCGACCGCAAGGCACACGCCAATCTCATGGGTTCTTTCCGTCACCGAAACAAGCATGATATTCATGATCCCGATGCCCCCCACCAGCAACGAAACGGAGGCAATCCCCGCCAGCATCAACGTCAAGGTCCGGCTTGCTTCTTCTTGAGCCTGAAGCGTTTCTTCCGGGTGGCGAATGTTGAAATCGTCGGGCTCGTCGGGCCGCAGGTGATGCCGCTGGCGCAGCAGGCCGGTTATTTCGTCAATGGCCGGCGTGATCGCGTCCGACGAGACGGCCGACGCATAAATATCGTCGAGCCAGTAGATGCCCTTCAGCTTTTTCATGGCCGTGGTGTAAGGGATTACAACGATGTCGTCCTGGTCGAAACCGGTGGGCGAGAAGCCCTTCGCTTCCATTGTGCCGATCACTTTGAAGGGCAGATTCTGCAGGCGGATCGTCTTCCCGATCGGATCATCGGAGCCTAAGAGCAGGTTTGCCACCGTCGTTCCCAGAAGGCACACGTCGGTTTCGTGTTGGTCGTCGATCGACGTAAAAAGCGTTCCGCTCGCTTGCTGCCAGTTGCGTATCTCGAAGTATTCGGACGAGACGCCGCGAAAGCGCGTGTACCAATTATGATTGCCGTAGACAACCTGCATCGGGCCATCGACGTTGGGGGCCACGCTCGCTATTTGCGCAACACTCGCCTTTATTGCCGCGGCATCGTCAACAGTAAGCGTCTTCGTTGCTCCGTTGCCGGTTCGAACACCGTTCACGTTGCGCCCGCCCGCTTCAATCCAGATCATATTGACGCCAAGCGCCGTCAGTTGATCTTGCACTTGCCGCGTTGCCCCTTGGCCAACCGCAACCGTGCAGATCACCGCTGCGATGGCGATCATAATGCCGAGCATGGTCAGCGCCGTGCGCAGCTTGTTTCGTTTCAGGGCGCGCAGCGCCATGCGCAACGTGTCCCGATAGATTCGCCAGTTGACCTCGGTTGCCACCGGAATATCTCCTCCGTTTCTCATTTTACGCCAGCCCGCGCCAGTATGCTTCCTCACGTCCCATTCCAAAAATTGCTCCGAGGAACCGGCAAAGCAGCTTAGAATTCCTCACCATGCCCGGCGCCGATCTCACTGAAAACCAACTGGTCTCGCATTACCGCATTGTTACAAGGCTCGGGGGCGGCGGAATGGGCGTCGTCTACGAAGCGGAAGACGTGAAGCTGCACCGCCGCGTCGCGCTGAAATTTCTTCCCGAAGAGATGGCAAAAGATCCCGCGGCACGCGAACGCTTCCAACGCGAAGCCTTGGCCGCTTCCGCGCTCAACCATCCGAACATCTGCACAATCTACGCAGTGGACGAAGCCGATCAGAAACCGTTCATCGCCATGGAGCTGCTCGAAGGCCAAACGCTCAAACACGCCATTCGAGGCAATCCCCTCGACCTCGAAGAGTTGCTCGACCTCGGCGTCCAAGTCGCAGACGC
The DNA here is from genome assembly GCA_963702375.1 of uncultured Acidobacteriota bacterium. Taxonomy (GTDB): domain Bacteria; phylum Acidobacteriota; class Terriglobia; order Acidiferrales; family UBA7541; genus Palsa-295. The sequence continues at coordinate 351,781 of CAVPCI010000006.1, read as the reverse complement.
GCTCGACGCAGCTCACTCCAAGGGCATCGTTCATCGGGACATCAAGCCCGCCAATATTTTCGTCACACAGCGTGGACACGCGAAGATTCTCGATTTTGGCTTGGCCAAGGTAACGCCGCAGTCTCGCTCAATCCCGCAGCGGTCTTCAGAAACCACATCGGCCGCAACCACGGAAGTTCCCGAGGCACAACTCACCAGCCCCGGTTCGACGCTGGGAACCGTGGCTTACATGTCTCCCGAGCAGGCGCGGGGAAAGGAGCTCGATGCCCGCACCGACCTCTTTTCTTTTGGCGTGGTGCTGTACGAAATGGCCACCGGCTCGCTTCCCTTCCGCGGCGATACCTCCGCGGTAATTTTCGACGCCATCCTGAACCGCTCGCCGGTCGCCCCGATCCGCCTGAATCCGAACTTGCCCCCACAACTTGAAGCGATCATCAACAAGGCGCTCGAGAAAGATCGCGAATTGCGCTGCCAAAGTGCGGCGGAGTTGCGAGCGGACCTCAAGCGCTTGAAGCGCCAGCTCGATTCCGGCAAGAGCGCGACAGTGTCAACCGCGCCCAGCTCCGCAGCTATGCCTTCCGGCCTAAGGGCGCCGCCTGCTGCGCACGCGACCGAGGCCGTTCCGGGGCGCGTCAAGGGAAACCAACGGAAATGGATTGCCTTTGGCGTCGCAATGCCGATTGTTGTGGTCGCGGGATTGCTCGCCGCGCGCTATCTGCTCGCTCCACGCACGCAGACCCTTCATTCCGTCGCCGTCTTGCCATTCACGGGTTCGAGCGCAAATCCCGACGCGGAGTTTCTTCAAGATGGCATCAGCACTGGAGTCACTGACGCGCTTTCGCAATTGCCGGGCCTGAAAGTAATGTCCAGCAGCGCAACGATGCGCTACGCGGGAAAGAATCCCGATCCCCAAAAAGTCGGCAGCGACCTGAAGGTGGATGCGGTGCTTGTCGGGAGGATCGAGCGGCAAGGCGACACAATTTCGGTCCATGCCGAACTAGTCAACGCCGCCGACAGCAGCCAAATCTGGGGCGAGCAATACACCGAAAAGATGGCCAATGTCGCGATGGTGCAGCAGGATATCGTGCGCGACATCTCAGACAAGCTCCGCATGAGACTGAGTCCATCTCAGAAGGAGCAGATGACCGAGCGCCCGATGGAAAATGCAGACGCCTACCGTTTTTACGTTCTTGGCCGGCGCGAATTCGACAAGCTTACTGTGAAAGATCTCGCGAACGCGGTGGCCTATTATCAGCAAGCGATCAATAAAGACCCCAACTATGCAGCTGCCTATGCAGGCATGGGAGATGCCTACAGTATCCTCGGAAGCCTCGGGGGCCTGCCACAAGAGCAGGCACTTATGAAGGCACGTGTCGCTGCCGGGAAGGCGCTGGCGCTGGACGACAAATCCGCCGAGGCGCACGCGTCTATGGGCGGAATTCACTGGCTTTCCTTGGAGTTTGGACCAGCCGGGTCTGAAATTAAACGCGCCCTGGAACTGAATCCGAACTTCCGGAATGCGCATGAAGTCAATGGAGCCTACCTGAGGACCTTGGGCCGGTATGATGAAGCGCTCGACGAAATCCACCGTTCTCTGGAATTGGACCCTCTTTCGGCTGACTCGAACTATTTGGAGGGCGAAATCCTTTACAGCCAGCGCGACTATGAGGGGGCCATTGCTCAGGAAGAGAAAACATTGGAGATCGATCCGAACTTTGCCCTGGCGTATTCCGTTTTGCACGATTGCTACGAGGCTCAAGGAATGTACGACAAGGCTGTGGATGCATATGAGCGGTTCTTCACCTTAGATGGGGCGGCCCCTGTGGCGGCGGAACTGAAGCGGGTTTATGCCACTGCCGGGATAAGGGGCGCGCGCCAATGGTGGATCCAGCAGCGAAGCGACCCCGCTCGCCCGACCTACGACCCTTACTCGGTGGCAATCAACTATCTCGGTCTGGGAGACAAGGACAACACCTTTCTCTGGCTGGAAAAGGCATATGAACGGCGGGATACGGGATTTATAAGTTTCAAGGATCCGGTGTTTGACAGTGTGCGCTCGGACCGACGCTACGTCGACCTTCTCCACCGTATCGGCTTCCCTTAGTGATTCACATGTTTCATGCCCGCGAAACGCCACAATCGTGCGAGACAAATTGACCGGCTGGCGGCTCTCGCCTAATATGCTTCCACAAGGCAGGCTGTGTGCTCGGCCAGACAATTTCTCATTACCGTATCGTAGCGAAGCTCGGTGGCGGCGGGATGGGTGTGATTTATGAAGCCGAGGATACAAAGCTTGGCCGGCACGTCGCTCTGAAATTCCTCCCCGGGGAATTGGCCCAGGACCCACAGGCCCTCGAACGGTTCCGCCGCGAGGCTCGCGCCGCCTCGGCCCTGAACCATCCCAATATCTGTACGATTTACGAGGTGGATGAGTCCGACGGCAAGCCATTCATCGCGATGGAGTTGCTCGAAGGTGAGACGCTGCGCCAGCGTATCGGTCAAAAGCCGCTCGACGCCGAAACCACTTTCGAACTTGCCATCCAGATTCTTTCGGCCCTCGAGGCGGCTCACGGCAAGGGCGTCGTGCATCGCGACATCAAGCCGGCTAATCTCTTCGTCACGAATCTCGGGCAGGCGAAAATTCTCGACTTCGGCTTGGCGAAGCAGGAAACCGCTCAGAAAGCGCAGTCCGATTTCGACGGGCCTACGATAACCGCGGAGGAAAATCTCACCAGCCCGGGTTCCGCGGTCGGAACAGTCGCCTACATGTCGCCTGAGCAGGTCGCCGGGAAACCTCTCGATCCTCGAACGGACTTGTTTTCCTTCGGAGCAGTGCTCTACGAAATGGCCACCGGGCGCCAGGCATTTTCAGGCGGAACGGCGGGCGTAATCTTCCACTCGATTCTCGAAAAGAATCCTCCGCCCGCCTCGCAGGTGAATCGAGAAGCCCCTTCCGGACTGGACCAGATTATCGCGAGAGCGTTGGAGAAGGATCGCGAGGTGCGCTACCAGCACGCCTCCGATTTCCGCGCGGACCTCAAGCGGTTGAGGCGCGACGCCAGTAGCGCGTCGTCGCCTCGCGTCGTCTTGCCCGCAACGACTCCGTGGTGGCGAAGGAAGGTGGTTCTTGCAGGATCAGCGGTGGCCGTCGTTGTTCTGATCGCCGCAGGCCTGGCCGCTGCTCATTACCTGCTACCAGTGCGCGCGCAGACCGTTCACTCTGTGGCCGTATTGCCCTTCACGGGATCGAGCGCCAATCCCGAGGCCGAGTTCCTTCAGGACGGCATCAGCGTGGGAGTGACGGACGCGCTTTCGCAATTGCCAGGTCTCAAGGTGATGTCCAGCAGCGCGGCCATGCGCTACGCCGGGAAGAATCCCGATCCGCAGAAAGTGGGAAGCGACCTGAAGGTGGACGCGGTGCTTATTGGGAGGATTGAGCAGCAAGGCGACGCGCTCTCGGTGAACGCCGAGTTGGTGAATGCCGCCGACGACAGCCAGATCTGGGGTGAGCAATACACCGAGAAGATGGCCAACGTCGCGATGGTGCAGCAGGAGATCGTGCGCGATATCTCGGACAAGCTCAGCATGAAACTGACACAAGCCGAGAAACAGCAGATGACGCGAGCCCCCATGGAGAACGCGGACGCCTATCGCTTCTACGTCCTCGGCCGGCACGAGTTCGATCAGTTCAGTCCGGCGCACTTCATGAAAGCGACGGATTACTTCCAGCGGGCCATCGATAAAGACCCGAACTATGCGACTGCCTACGCGGGCATGGCGGATGCGAACAGTCTGCTTGGGTACTTCGTACCCTCAACCCGGCAGGCCCTATTCGCCAAGGCTCGGGCCGCCTCCGCGCATGCTTTGTCGCTCGACGACCGTTCCGCCGAGGCGCATCTGGCTCTGGCTATCGTCCATTGGATGAGCTGGGAATTTAGCGCAGCGGAACCTGAATACCAGCGAGCGGCGGAATTGAACCCCAATTTCCGAAATGCTCCTGAAGCCTATTCCAATTATCTGGTTTCCATGGGCCGATTCACCGAAGCGTTGGAGGAGGATCACCGCGCTCTGGAATTGGACCCGCTTTCGCTTGATGCCAACCTCCAAGAGGGCGTGGTTCTTGAGGCGCAGCGTGACTACGACAAAGCGATCGCTCGGTTACAAAAGACGCTGGAGATCGACCCCAACTTTGGCTTGGCGTACAGCTATTTGGCCTCGTGTTACGAGGCCAAAGGAATGTACGACAAGTCCATGGACGCGGAAGAGCGGCTTTGGACGCTATTCGGACAACCCGAAGTGGCGGCGGAACTCAAACGAGTCTATGCGACATCCGGGATAAAAGGTGTCCGGCAATGGTCCATCAAGCAGAAGAGCGACCCCGCCAAGCCCGGTTACAATCCCAGCGGAGTGGCCGAGAACTATGCCAAATTGGGAGACAAAGACAAAGCATTCGACTGGCTGGAAAAAGCCTACCAACAACACGCCAGCGAGCTGATATTCCTGAAGGTGGACGCGCCATGGGACAGTCTGCGCTCCGACCCGCGCTACGCCGACTTGGTGCGCCGCATCGGTTTTCCGCAGTGACCCACAAATTTCACGCCCCGCGAATCGCCACAAACCATCCAAGACAAATTGACCGGCTGTCCGGTGAAACTGAGCCTAGAGGCGAGTGGGGTAGTAGCCAAAGAGGACAGCGCCATCGTCATTTCTTAAGCAGCGAGGGCCAGTTCAGCACGACGGTGAACGGCCCCTGCGTGCTCTCTGCCGCAAACAAAAACCGTTTGCCGTCTCGCGTCACGTCCCAATGGTTTTCCGAGAGAGCTCCAACATGCAATGGCACTCGGAAAAGGGGCTTGGGGGCTCCCGCGTGGAACACCAGGCTCCCTGAAATATCGACAGCCATCAGCATGCCGTCGGGAGCCAGGTAGTACAACTCTTTCCCGTCGCCGCGCCATCGAGGCTGTGTTCCTCCCACGGTGGAAATCAACCATTTCCCGCCTGCTTCAGCGGCTGTTGCTGTACTGGCTGGCGAGAACGTCCGAACATAGATTTCATTTCGTCCGGATTCATTGGAGACGTAAGCGATCAAACGTCCGTCGGGCGAGAACTGGCCCTCGTCGCTGTTGGACCCTGTGCTCTCGAAAAGGAATGGCTTCTTATCACCTTCGAGGGGAAGCACCCATAAGCCTTCCTTTGTTGGCTTTGTTGCCTTTCTTGAGTCCCATGAGTCCCACGTTGACTGATAGAGTAGGAAACGGCCGTCGCGCGACCAACTCGTGGGGAATTTGTCATCGCTGGACTTCAGAAGAACTTCCTCGGGCGTTGCGCCGTCGGCCAGCTTCTGATACAGGTCGTATTCGCCGCTGTCGTTGGAAGCGAAGATGATCCGACTGCCGTCCGGGGACCATGTGCCCAAAGTTGCCGACGAAGATCCAAACGTGGACCGCGTGCTGGTACCTCGCGAGAAGTCAACGAGCCATAGAGTTTCCGCGACTGAATTTGACGGATCATCAGCGCGACTAACAAAAGCCCTCGTTCCATCTGAAGAAAGAGAGAGCGTGTCGTAGACGCCCGGTTCTCCAGCCGTGCCAAGGGCTTTCCCTTGCCGGTCGAACCATGTGAGACGAGCAACGTCTCCAGCGCCAGATCGGTAAACGATCTCGCCGTTGGTCGAAGCCGAGAAGAAACCGTACTGTAGGAAAGATCCAACCTGCTCGGCCAGCGGGACTGACTCACCAGTAAGTTCCAGTCGGCGGGCGTCGAAAGGCTGCGCAAGGAGCGTCCCGCCGCGGAGGAACAGCACGTGGCCGGAACCCCCGCCCGAAGGCGGCACGTAGACGGGCCCATGGTTAGTCGCCACGAGTCGTTTCAAACTTTGCTCCGCAGGCTCGGCATCCAGCGAGCCGATGTAAACGCCGCTATTTTCAGACTTCTGCGACAGGCGGAAATAAATGAAATGATGCCCATCGGGAAGGAAAGATGGAAAGCCGTGGAAGACCTCTTTGCGCGACACATCGATTGTGGTCATCGGGGTTGCGACCCCGCCGTTCTCAGAAACCCGCATCAGACCTTTGTAAGTCCCGAAGAGGATCACACCCTCGCGGTTCCAGGTTCCGCCAAGTACAGCCCCACTGAAGCTGCACAACGTCTGGGCCGGCCCGCCGGAGACGTCAACCTTCTTGAACTCGCTGAGAACACCAGATGCGATATACCGGCTATCGGGACTCCAGAAAAAAGGAGTCATCCTAACCGATTCCGCGCTGGGCACCCGCCGTGCCTCCAGCGAGGCCAGTGAGCGTATCCACAACTCCCGACGGCCATCGGGGTCGGTTGCCTCGACGGCCAACTGGCGGCCATCGGGTGAAAGCGCGAACGGGAGTTGTGGGGACGCCGTGTTCGTCTCTGGAGCAGGAATGGTGAAGCGCATTAACTCAGCCGGAGCGGCTGGTTTTTCGCGGAGGTGAACGAAGGCTAGCAATGCTAAGGCGATCAACAGCAAGCCTGCAAAACCCCATGGCATCGCGCGACGCCAGCGCCGCACCGAAACTGCAGTTCGGGCTCCGAGTTCCGCCGCCAAGTCGCCGCTCGCATTTTCGAGGGGCGTCGCCGGCAGAGGATCGATCGCGGATCGTTGTTGTCCGGACGAGGGCGCATCCGTCTTCGATGCCTGTGGACTCCTCGCAACACCCTCGACAGACACGATGAAACGATAGCCACGACGGGGCAAAGTTTCGATGAAGCGGGGGTTGTCAGCATCATCGCCGAGCGCCTCGCGCACCTTATTGATCGCCTTATTCAGGCCATGCTCGAAATCGACAAACGTGTCGCTGGCCCAGAGCTTTTGCTGAAGCTCCTCACGGGTCACAACCTGGCCCGGCCGTTCCAGCAGGGTTGCCAGGACATTAAAGGGCTGTCCGTAGAGTTTGATCTTTACGCCGCCCTTGCGTAACTCGCCGGCGCTCAGGTCCACCTCGAAAGTCCCGAAGCGCACACCTCCGGTACCCAAGGCATTGCTACTGACAATCGGGGCAGGTTGGTCCATCAAAACGACCCAATCAGATGGCAGAGACTATACCACGCGGCGCAATACACTGAGGACATCTCGGTCCCGATCTATTTGCTTTCAAGTAGTTAGCTGAGGATGAAAGTTCCACACACCCGGTAGGCACCTTCCATTGCTGTCCCTTCCTGACTTGCGCGAGATTGCGCCCCGCCCGCGCTGGTCTGTCGGACAAATCGGGTCGGGCAAAAACTCTAAGAGAGGGGATTTACAATGAGATCAGTTCGAAATTCGGTTTTGATGAAGCTGGCTTTGCTCGTTTTGTTCTCGGTTTGTCAGGCCAACGCTCAATTTACGGTGTTTGAGGGCAAGTTTACGTTGCAGCAGGAAACGCGTTGGGGCCAAGCCGTGCTTCCGGCGGGCGACTATCTAGTTTCACTTCCAACCGCGGGAGCGGACATTGTGGCGACGGTTCGAGACGCCAGAAGCAAAAGGACCGTTGCGTGGGTGGCACTTCCTTCGAGGGGCGACATCAACGCGGGCAGCAGTGCTTTGCTCGTTGCGACCCGAGGGACGCAGCAAGTGATTTATTCGTTCAGGGTAGCTGAACTGGGTGTGGTCTTCGTCTCTGACCCCGCCCTCGCGCACGCAGAAAGAGTTGGAGAAGCACAGAAACCGCAGTTGGTTCCGGTGGTTGTAGCCAAGAAGTAGCAACAAGGCTTCGGATAGGCACCTTGATCAATTGATTCGAAAAGGAGCGACAAAATGAAAAGCAGATTCAGAATCGCAGTTTTGTTGTTTTCGTTCGGCTTAGTTTGTTTGTTTCCTGCACAAGAACCCTGGGCACAGGCGGCGAAAGCCCCGGCACCCGCATCCGGCAACAACAATCAGCCTGGATTCACAGGAGCGAACACGGGCTGCGGCTATTCCCCGACGGCCCCCGCCCCGACCTTCCCCCAACGCAGATCGGGCGAGGCCCAAGGCGGATCCAGGCAGCCCTCGCTTGTGCTTATCTCCGCCCATAATGACCAAGATTCAGACAGAGACTCAAATCAGCCCGTAATCGTGGGCCTGTGGAAGTTCGCGTTCACAGCGACTACCCCCTTCAGCGGCCCGTTCGATGCGGGATACGTCCAGTGGCATAGCGATGGAACGGAGCTGATGAACTCGGGTCGCGCTCCGACTACCGGCAGTTTCTGCATGGGCGTGTGGAAGCAGACTGGACGCTCAACGTACAAGCTCAATCATTTTGCTTTGTCCTGGGCATTCGACGCCAGTACCCCCTCCACCGGGCCAGGAACGGGCGGTGCTGACTTTGTTGGGCCCACAAATATCCGCGAAGAGATAATCGTGGACAAATCCGGAAACAGCTACAAAGGAAACTTTATCTTAATTCAATATGAGCCGGACGGAACTACGGCTGTGGCGACCATCACAGGCACCGTGAACGCAACGCGCATCACTGCTGACTAGCGGATCGGTCGAGCAACCGCCGGTAGCATCTTCGGGACGAATGGCGCGGCCTCTGCCTTGCCCCCGAGCAGAGGCCGCGCTTCACACGAGAGTTCGCACGAATCTCTGTCGGTTCCGCTTTGTGTTAGAATCGCGGCCCGCATGGATCGAATAGGAGAATTTCTGGGCAAAGCGCTGCGCCGGATGGATCGGCCGGAAGCGGCGATGGCGTGGCTTTCGAGTGCGTGGCCGACGATCGTTGGCAAAGCTCTCGCGGAGCATGCCCGCCCGTTGCGGTGCCAGAGCGGCTGCCTGGAATTAGCCGCGGATGGAAAGCCGTGGCAGCGGCAGCTTGAAAGCATGAAGCGCGAAATCTGCGTTCGCATCAACCAAGCCTGGGGCGGAAAGCTAATCAGCGAAGTGAAGTTCGCCTCCGGTGGCGACTCCTCTGGCGCTCGGAATTCCCCATTGGCGCCCGGCCCCTCGCGGGCTTCACTCGAAAACGACAACGAGCACATCCCCTTCATCCGCAGACGGCGCGCCTGATAATCACCGGCAAGAATTGCGTGATAATATCCTTCACTGACCAAGCTGCCAGCGCGTGAAATCATCGCGCTTCCCACGCGCGGACTCGACAAACGAGAGGCCGCACATCAGTGCAAGAAACTTGCAGAGAAGAAACAGAAAGGTGCGCGAACCTATCGCCGCGCGCGATCCGAGTCCGCCCAACATTAGAGTTGACTGAGCATGCTCATAGAAATCGGACATGTGGAGGCGCTCTTCCGGTATCCCGTGAAGTCCATGGGCGGCGAACAACTCAAGGCCGCCAGCCTGGGCTGGCACGGCATCGATGGTGACAGGCGCCTGGCATTCCGGCGGATTGATAACCGCAGCGGAATGCCGTGGCTAACAGCTAGCAAGCTTCCCGACCTGCTCCTGTTTGCTCCGCAGCGCCGTGAAGACGGCGCTCAGGAAGATCTTCCTACGCACATTCGCACGCCGGATGGCGAAGAGATGCCTGTCTTCGGGGATGACTTGGCCACGGAGGTCGGACGTCGGTACAAGGCTCCCGTGCAGATGATGCAGTTGAATCATGGCATCTTCGATGAAGCGACCATCTCCGTGATCGCCTCCGATACGGTGCGCGAGATCGGACGACTCGCAGGGCGGAGCCTGGACGTGCGACGATTTCGCCCGAACGTTGTAGTTCGTTTACTGCGATCTGTTCCCTTCCAGGAGGACGAGTGGTTGGGCGGTGTGCTCTCATTCGGCGAGGAGGAAGACGCCCCCGCCATCACCGTCACGATGCGCGACGTTCGCTGCGCGATGGTGAACTTTGATCCCGACTCAGCAAGTTCCGCGCCGGAGGTAACGAAAGCGGTCGTTCGTGAGCACCAGAACACCGCGGGAATCTACGGCGCGGTCACTCGCATCGGTCGACTGGCGCTCGGACAGGCCATATTCTTCCATGCGGCGACCGAGAAAAGGGAACGTGGGTGATCGTCCTGCATTGCCGCTACCAAAAATTGCCCGCAAAAAAGTCCACAGACACCACTGCTTGCATTGCCGTGCATTTCCTCTAAGATAATTCCCATGATTTGCGATTGTATTTTTGGAGAAACTGGCAGGAGTCGCTGGCCGCGCCGGAGCTACTTCGGGAGCTCTTTAGAACGTGTGCTCACCCGCGGAAACGCCCGGCCTATTTCGGGCCGCGCCTCTTCGGAAGGACCGTCAGGCTCATGCGAGCAATCCTAATCGACACATGCGTCGAGTAGAAGGTGACGTAACACCATGAAAACAAAGGATCGGCGTCGCGCCTACCCGTCACAGAATCGGGGAGGCTGCTTCTTCGAACGCACGGTGCCGAAAGATCAAAGCCATGAAAATTAGCCGCGAAGAAGTGTTGAGAATTGCGGAGCTGGCCCATCTCGGGCTGTCTCCCGCGGAAGTTGACACGTATCGTGGCCAGCTCGACGGCATTCTGAGCTATATCGACAAGCTCAAGCAAATCGACATCAGCAATGTCGAGCCGATGGCCCAAGTGCTGCACCCTGGTGCGGGTAGTGATGCCAAAGACGATCACCCGGAGCTGCGCGACGACACGCCGCAGCCCTGCGACATAGCCGATGCCGTGCTGGCCGCCGCGCCCGATGCCGAGAAGCCGTTCTTCCGCGTGCCCAAGGTGATCGCTCGATGAGTGCTGCCGCCCCTTGGACCATAGCGAGCGTTCGCGCCGCACTGCTCGCAAAAAAGATCTCGGCGCGCGAGCTTGCCACTGAGTTTTACGGGCGCATCGAGCGCCGCAATCCCGAGTTGAACGCTTATCTGACGCTTTCGCCCGAGCGAGCCTACGCTCAGGCGGATCGCATTGATGCATCGGTTGCACGACGCGAAAATCTCCCGCCGCTGGCCGGCGTGCCGATGGCAATCAAAGACGTAATCAGCACGCGCGGCGTTCGCACCACCTGCGCCTCGAAAATGCTCGAGAACTATGTCCCCGCGTATGACGCCACAGCTGTCGAGCGCCTGGAACGGGCTGGAGCCGTGCTGCTCGGAAAAACAAACTGCGACGAATTTGCCATGGGCGGTTCCAATGAGAATTCAGCCTACGGCCCGGTGCACAATCCCGTCGCGCTCGATCATGTCCCTGGTGGATCGAGCGGCGGATCGGCTGCGGCCGTAGCCGCCGGGCTTGCGGTAGCAGCGCTGGGCACCGACACAGGAGGGTCCATCAGACAGCCCTGCTCATTCTGCGGGATTCCGGGGCTGATGCCGACCTATGGCCGCGTATCGCGATACGGGCTGGTGGCCTTCGCGTCGTCGCTCGATAAAATCGGGCCGCTCGCTGGAAATGTTGCCGATGCCGCGGCGGTCATGTCAGTGATAGCGGGCCACGACGAAAATGACTCCACCTCCGCAGCCGTCGATGTTCCAGACTACGCAAGCGAGACCCGCAGGCCCGTTCAAGGTTTACGAATCGGCGTCCCGGAGGACTATTTCGCCGAGGGTATCGATCCAGAGGTGAAAGAGAAGGTCCAATCAGGCATTGCCCTGCTGGAGCGCCTGGGCTGCAAGCGAATTCCGTTGCAGATGCCGCACACCGACTTCGCAACCGCCGTGTATTACGTGCTCGCGACGGCGGAGGCAAGTTCGAATCTCGCCCGATATGATGGCGTCCGCTACGGCTTGCGCGTGCCCGGAGCGACGCTGACCGAGATGTATCGCAACACCCGGGAGGGAGGCTTCGGAGCGGAAGTGAAGCGCAGGATCATGCTCGGCACCTACGTTCTTTCGTCCGGCTACTACGATGCATATTACTTGCGAGCGCAGAGCGTGCGAACGTTGATCGCGCGAGACTTTGCGGATGCCTTCAAAAAGGCCGATGTGATCGTGACGCCGACCGCGCCGACAGCGGCCTTCGGTCTGGGCGAGAAACTAGCCGATCCATTGCAGATGTATCTCGCTGATATCTATACGGTTACAGGATCCCTGGCGGGGGTCCCAGGAATCTCGGTTCCCTGCGGTACGAACAGAACTGGTTTGCCCATCGGCATGCAAATCTTCGGACCACACTTCGCCGAAGGCCGAGTTTTGCAAGTCGCCCGAGCTTTCGAGCAGGCTGGCGGCTTCGGATTGTAAAGTCGCCGAAAGCCGAGGCTACTGGATTTCGTTTACTAAAAATTTGTAACAAAATCCCGTGTCGTGAATTTTCTTTCCGCTTCTGAACACAACACTGCCTGATTCTTTCGCCTTTCGCGGGCTCTCTGTTTCGTTAAATCGCGGAAGATAAAAGGGTTCTGTGAGAGTTCAGTTGGAAGTCCTATAGGGTTGGTACGGAACGGCTATTGCAGGCGAAATTCGGGGCGGTTAGGCTGCTCTTAGCATCCAAGAAAGTTGCGAGGTGGCACGATGGTCCGAATCAAGTCGAGCCAGAAGATTTTCACCGAGGATGAAGTCGCCAATCTGACAGGCATTTGCATCGAGCATCTGCGCGGCTTGGCTCGCAACAAGCATCTCGGAACTCTCGCAAACGCCGCTGAAACGGCTGGCACCCAGGCTGGGCGGTGGCTATTCACCAACTCGGAATTGATGATCCTGACGGTCCTTCAGCCTCGCTGCCAGCACTAGCCAAAATCTTCCGATTTTTCTCCCTAAAATCTTCAAGGAATTTGGGGGCCAGAAGGTGGGTGAAAGCTGGCCCCCGGTTGAACAGGCATCATCGAGACCCGCGTTTTCGGCCGTTACTTCTTGGCCACGATCACGGGGATGGCCTGCGGTTGAAGTGCTTCTTCGACTGCGCGTCGGGCGAGTGTGCGGTCATAGATGAAGGTCTGGCCCAATTCCGCGACGCGGAACGAATGGACGACCGGCTGCGATCCTCGAGCGCCGATGAGCAGCGCACTTCCGCCCTTGCCGCTATCCTGCCTATTGTTGAGTGGCTCGTACGCAACCGCGTGACCGCTTTCTGCGTCGCGGACGACCAGCATGTTGGAAATGTGGTTGTCGAATGTGACTAGATAGTGGCCAGCCGGGAGTACTGCCTGGCCCCAGCGGGTTTCGTGTTGCAGGGTGAATTTGCCCTTAAATGTCGATTGGGCGTTGGCGCTGCCGGCAAGCAAGATAGTGGCCAACAGGGCGGCTGCAAACACGGTCAATCTGGCTGCATTCTGAGTGGTATTGAGTTTCATGGTCGTATTCCTCCTTTTAGTTGGCCGCTGCGTCTCAACTTGTTGATTGGGTCCGCATCGTGCCTTCACCTCATATAGCGAGAACCGGCGGCAAAGTGGCTCACCCGAATCCAGGATTTCTTAGGGGGCTCGGTGCGCCACGCGCCCAAGGCCCTCCGGTTCTGTTGCTCACGAATTGACTTTGCCTGCGCGGGGCGCTACCGTTTCGATTAACATTTGGTAATTCGTACCCGACGGGAGAGGAAACGTGTGTGCGGATTCATCCACGCGGATCAATAGGCTGCTCGCCGATTGGGGCCAAGGGAATGAGGAAGCGCGGGAAGCGCTGATTCCCGTGGTTTACGAAGAACTGCGCCGAGTGGCGCGCCGCCACCTTTGGCGCGAACGCCCCGACCACACCTTGCAGAGCGCTGCCTTAGTCAACGAAGCGTACCTTCGCCTGGTTCGCCAAGAAGCGCCACAGTGGCAAAACCGAGCGCATTTTTTTGGCGTGGCCGCGCAAATGATGCGGCACATTCTGGTGGATCATGCCCGCAACCGGCTCGCTACCAAGCGCGGAGCCGGAGCGCCTCGGCTCAGTCTCAACCCCGAGATTGCCCCGGCTCAGAAGCGGGAAATCGATCTGGTTGCGCTCGATGATGCCCTCAGCAAGCTGGCTGCATTAGACCCGCAGCAGGGCCGCCTTATCGAACTGAGATTCTTTGGAGGACTTTCCATCGAGGAGACCGCTGTCGTCTTGGGCGTTTCTCCGGCCACCGTAAAGCGGGAATGGGCGACGGCGCGAGCTTGGTTGCGGCGTGAAATGAAGAAGGATGCAGCAACGTGATGCAGGAACGTTGGCAAGAAGTGAAGGCGATACTCGCCGGTGCCCTTGAACGAGCGCCGGAGGAGAGACGCGTTTATCTTGATGAGGCTTGCACCGAACCTGCGCTGCGCCGCGAGGTGCAATCGCTGATTGACGCTCACGAACAGGCGGAGACTACCTTCATGGGGCAGCCCTTCGTGGGAACCAGTGAGACGTTGAAGAGCGGGACCAAGCTAGGACCGTACGAAATCCTCGCCGCGATTGGCGCGGGCGGCATGGGCGTGGTGTATCGCGCCCGCGATGGACGGCTGGAACGCGACGTAGCCATCAAGGTTCTTCCCTTGGGCCTGCTCACTGACGCAGCCGCTCGGAAACGGTTCCGCAAAGAGGCACTGGCTCTGGCAAGGCTCAATCATCCCAACATCGCCACGGTGCACGACGTGGGGGAACAGGAAGGTACGGACTATCTGGTGATGGAATGTGTTGCTGGACAGACCCTCGCTGAAGAAGTGAAGTCAGGCTCGCTCGCTGAGAAGGAGGCGGTGGCGCTGGGGGTGCAAATCGCTGCGGCTCTGGACGAAGCGCATGAACAAGGCGTGGTGCACCGGGATCTGAAGCCGGCGAACATCATGGTTACGCCCAAGAGACAAGCTAAGGTACTCGACTTCGGGCTGGCCAGGATCCTGCGAGCGGTGGGGGATTTCTCTGCGACCGAGAGCCTCACCCAAAACCAGAACATCGCCGGCACGCTGGCCTATATGGCGCCCGAGCAGTTGCGAGGCGAGCCAGCCGATGCGCGCACGGACATACATGCGGTCGGCGCGGTGTTATTCGAGACTGTGACGGGCAAGCGTCCGTACTACGAGGATTCGGTTCCTCAATTGACCGATGCGATTCTCCATCAACAGCCGGTAGCGCCGCGAGCGCTGAATGCGCGGGTGTCGCCGGAGATGGAGCGGATCGTTCTGAAGTGCCTGGAGAAAGAACCGGAGAACCGCTACCAGTCGGCGAAAGAATTGGGGGTGGATTTGCGAAGGTTGGGCGCTCCGTCGACGGCAACGGTGGCGGCGGCCGCGCGCCCAACGTCACGCCGACATACGGTTTTCACTCTAGCAGGCGCGCTAGTGCTGGCACTCGCGCTGGGGGCTGGCGGATATTTTTATTTTCATCGCGCGCCGAAGCTGACGGAAAAGGACTCGATCATCCTCGCCGAGTTCACAAATTCGACGGGCGATCCTATCTTCGAGGGCACCTTGCGTCAGGGTCTTTCCGTGCAGCTCGAACAAACGCCGTTCTTGAGCCTCGTCTCCGGCGACCGTATCACTCAAGCCCTGCGAATGATGGAGAAGCCGCCGGATACGCGCCTGACAACAGATGTCGCGCGGGAAATCTGCCAGCGCGTGAATGCTTCCGCGCTCATTCAAGGCTCGATCGCAATGTTGGGGAACCAGTACGTTCTTGGGCTCGATGCCTTGAACTGCCGGACTGGCGAAATGCTGGCGCAGGAACAGGTCACGGCAGATGGCAAAGAAAAAGTCCTTCCGGCACTGGGCCGCGCGACCTCGCAACTTCGGGCGAAGCTAGGCGAGTCAGCCGCTTCACTCCAGACGTACGATGCGCCATTCGATCAAGCCGTTACGACGTCGTCACTCGAGGCTTTGCAGGCCTACACACGCGGTACCGACGCGGTTTTCAAAGGGGACTACCCGTCGGGAATTTCCTTTTTGCAGCGCGCCGTGACCCTGGACCCGAATTTCGCCACCGCATACTCGGTCTTGGGCATGGCCTACCTACTCACATCAGAGAGTGTCCTCGGCTCAGAATCGCTCACCAAGGCATATAGCCTGCGGAACCGAGTCAGCGAACGCGAACAGTTCACCATTGCCTCGAATTACACTCAATCGGTAATAGGGGATTATGACGAGGGGGTTCGAATCGCAGACCAATGGATCAGGGTCTTTCCACGCGACGCTCCCGGTTATATCGCTCTCTATGCCGCGTCCTATTTCGCCGGCCAATTCGATCAGACGCTGGCGGCGGCCCAGGAAGCCCTTCGTCTTGATCCTACGCCATTTGCCTATTACCAAGTGCCCCGGACATACATAATGGTAGGGCACCTGGATAAGGCGCGTGCCGCGATCCTGCAGGCTGAAGCGAACCATGTCAATTCCGCGATGTTCAGCGATTTATCTTATTTCATCGCCTTTTTACAGAATGACTCTGCGGCCATGGACCGGCTAGTGGCTAGCACGTGGGTAGCTGCTCCGCCGGGAGAGGCCAGTGCGGTTCAAGCCAATGCGGCCGCCTACCACGGCCAACTGAACCGCAGCCGTCAATTCAAGGAGCGCACGATCGCCTCGGCAAGGCAGCAACGAGGCGGTAATCTGGTGACAATTTATGAAGTAAGCGGTGCTATGACTGACGCGCTGCTCGGCAATTTTCCGGAAGCCAAGAAAGCTTTAAACGAGGTGGACGCGTCTTCGGTCGGCGGAAGCCTCGAAGGCACCATGGCCATAACCCTGGCGCTCGCCGGAGACATCAAGCAAACGAGAAAACTGACTAATGATCTGAACAAGCGATATTCGGAGGTTACTTATGTCCGCTTCGGCGCCTTGCCGGCAATCCAGGCCGTTTTGGCGCTCGACCGAGACAAACCTGATGATGCGATCGAGGCGCTGCGTGGCATTTCCTCGCGCGAATTAGTGCCCCCAGGAGTCACGCCCCAGTTTCTTCCTTTCATGGTTCCCGTCTACATTCGGGGCCAAGCATACCTCGCGGCGCACCAGGGGACGGATGCAGCTGCTCAGTTTCAAATGATTCTTGACCATCCTGGCTTCGTCCTAAACTCAATCACCGGTGCGCTTGCGCATCTCGGCCTCGGCCGCGCCTACGCGCTCATGGGCGATACGGCTAAAGCCAAGACTGCCTATCAGGATTTCCTCGCACTCTGGAAAGACGCCGACCCGGACATCCCTGTCCTCAAACAAGCTAGAGTCGAATACGCCGCGCTGGAAAATTCGGGCACAATACAGCTTCCTAAAGAGGCGCGAAAATGATTCCGGAGCGGTGGCAAGAGGTCAGAGACATTCTCGGCGGCGCTCGGGCAGCCACCCGATGCTAGGCAAGCGTTCCTCGACCCGCGCATACGCCGGACCTACATTTCCCCGCGAACTCGAGGCGCTCGGACGAAACGCAATAGTTGACAGGCGATAGCCGCGGTGGGGACATCTCCCATCCCGCGATCCCGCGTTGGGTGGCTGTCTGCTCAGTGGCGGGAATTGGGTCTACAATCGCACTGAGGAGTAGGCTCATGACCGGAGGATCGTCTCGCTGGTTGCTGACCTTATCCGGCTGCGCTCTGCTCGCGATGATGGCAGCTGCGATTTCTCCCTTCCTGAAGGCGCAGGATGGCGGAAGTTCCGGCCAGGAATCAGCAGGCCACAATCAAATCACAGGCCCGAAGGCGCCCACAACGGCGAGGGGCCAGAAGTTGATGCTGAAAGACGGCAGTTTTCAGCTCGTTCGCGAATATGCGGTGCAAGGGGATCGGGTGCGCTACTACAGCCTCGATCGCTCGCAGTGGGAGGAAATCCCCTCAGACCTGGTGGATTGGGACGCCACGGGAAAAGCCGCGGCGCAAGAGCAGCAGCGGGAGGCGGAGATCGTTGCGAAGGTGCACAACCAGGAGACGGCGCGCCTCGCGCAGCCTCTCGATATCGACGCGAGCCTGGAGGTGGCTGCCGGAATTTTCCTTCCTCCCGGCACCGGGCTTTTCGCCTTCGACGGGAAAGCCGTTCTACCGGTTTCTCAAGCCGAAACGAACTCGAAACTATCCAAGGGACGCTTCCTCGAACAGGTGATGGTGCCGGTCCCCATAATTCCCACGAGGCATAACGTGTCCATCCGCGGAATACATGCAAAACTCCGGCTTCGAACCGATCGACCGGAATTTTACATGCGCACGGCGGACGCTCGAACGCCGGACATGCAGTTGATTCGTGCAAAAGCGCACGGCGAAAACCGGCAAATCGAAAACGTGGATGAGCTTTTTGGACAGCAGCGCGCTGCGGGAGATACGATTTCGATGCAGCGTTGGGAAATTGCGCGCGGGGTTTATCGCTTCACGCTCAGCAAACCGCTGGCTCCAGGTGAATACGCACTGGCGGAAGTGATCGGCGACGAAGCAATGAGTCTCTACGTTTGGGATTTTGGTGTAGAAGCGGGTCCTGTCTCGGAAGCGCACCGGATCGCCAAGTAGTGGGACTTCGCTAGCCCGAAGGAACAGTCTCTCCCTGCAGAAACTCCTCCAGGAGGGCCGCCAGCACGGAAATGGAGAACGGCTTTTGCAGGATGCGGGCGCCTTTTTCGCGATACTTGCTTACGAGGGCAGGATCGACCAACTCCCCAGTCATAAAGACGAACCGCGGCCGAGGCCCGTTTTCTTTTGCAAGGAGCTTCTCGAAAAGGGCTTCGCCGCTGATACCGGGGAGATTGAAATCGCAAAGAACCATCTCGCATTTGTTTGTTGAGAGGTAGCCGAGCGCCGCCTCTGAACTCCCCACCGCATGAACCTTCATCCCGCGCCTTGAAAGGTCTTCGGCCACAATCTCGCGAATGCTTTCTTCATCATCGACAATGAGGACGCTGTGGCCTTTGAGGATCTCCGCACGCGGAGGCGGCGACGCAAGGCTGGGTGACGATGAAGATGCGGAACCCGAAGGCCTCTGCGCGCAGGGCGGCAAGAACACATGGAAGGTAGCGCCCAATCCGGGTGTGGACTGGACCTCAATGGTACCGCCGTGTTCCTTGATAACGGCCATGGCGATCGTAAGACCGAGTCCGCTGCCTCCGCCGGGCCGCTTGGTGGTGAAGAACGGATCGAAGATTTTATCCATGATTTCGGGAGCGATGCCCGCACCGTCGTCCGCGAAGGTAACCCTGATGCGGCCATCCACGCAGCAGATGGAAATATCCAAACGGCCTCCGCCACGTGACGCGGAAGCCGATTGTTCGGCATTAACAATGAGGTTTGAAAAAACCTGAGTGAGTAACCTTCGGTTGCCTTCCACAGGAGGGAGTTCCTCAGGAGCTTCGAACGTCACGCGGATATTTTTCTGGGCGAGAAGTGCGCCTTCGATTTGCAAGACCTCCTGAATCGCCGCCTTAAGGTCGATCGTGGCATTCCCGTGGGCGGAAGGCCGTGAAAAGGCGAGCAGGTTGAGGACGATACCAGCGGCGCGTCGTGCCTGCTGTAATATCGTGTTTATCTGGCGCTGTGTGGTCTCGTCCGTGGCGCGCTCGCGGAGCAGATCGCTGATCCCGAGAATGGCCGTAAGTGGATTATTGAGCTCGTGGGCCGCCCCGGCCATCATTTGGCCCATAGCGGCGAACTTTTCGCTTTGAGCGAGCTGCTGCTCGAATTGCTTCGATTCGGTAACGTCCCGCCCCGAAGAGACCATACCAGTGATGTTGCCCTGTTCGTCGAAAAGCGGCCTTGCTGTGATTCGCAGGGTTTTCCACGTGCCATCGACGTGCTGGGCTCGAATCTCGATCTGCTCCTCGGCTTTTCGGCGGGAGATAGTATTTCGAAGCATCTCCGAGAGCTTCGCCCGGTCCTCCGAACTCATTCGCAAGCCAACCTGCTTGCCAACGTACTCCTCAGGAGGCACGCCGAGAACATCCTTCAGGCGTTCGCTGACGAACTTGAACCGGCCCTCGGAATCGAGAACAACGATCAGGTCGGGAAAGCACTCGATCAGACGCCGGACAAACTCCCGCTCCTGATGGAGTCTTCTTTCGATTTCATGTTGTTCGGTAACATCGCGGGCTGACGTCACCACTCCGCTGATTTTTCCATTCTCATCAAAGAGCGGACCAGCTGTAAGCAAGAGAACCCGCCAGGTACCGTCCGTGTGCGGCGCGCGGAATTCGACTTGGGCGCGAGGGACCTCACCTTTAATCACGCGCTGGAACATCTCATCAATATTGGTTTTGTCCTCCGGGCTGGCCCGGACGCCGAATTCTCCTCCCAAATATTCCTGGGGAGACCGGCCTAGAATATTCCGAACCTGATCGCTGATATAAGTGAATTTTCCCTGGAGGTCCAGAACGGCGATCAAATCCGGGAAGTTTGCGATAAGGCGGCGGTTGAATTCCTGTTCCTGATGTAGACGCTTCTCGATTTCGAACTGCTCAGTAACATCGCGCGCCCATCCGGTGATGGCCACGACCTCACCGCGCTCCAGGAGGGTCTGACACCAGCACGAAAAGTGGCGGAGGCTATTATCTTTCTTGAGAGTTACGGGTACGATGCCCGTCCAAGTACCCTTTTTCAGCAGCGCGGGCAGCGATTGCAGCAGTTCCGCCGGAGTGGGAGACACGAGGAAATCAGACAGGGGATGGCCGATGATTTCCTGAAAAGGGGCCCCCAGAATCTCCGACATTCGCAGATTCGCGACGCGGATTTCGCCTTGAAGCGAAAGAGTGAAAAGCGCCTGGTCGAGACTATCAATGAGGTCGCGGTAGTTCTGCTGGGAGCGGAAAATCGCCTGAGCCAGTTGATCAAATTGCCGCTGCGAGTCAGACGATGAGGCAGCCTGCTCCACCTGGTTTTGTAACGCGTCTTTGGACATCGTTCCGAGCTATCCGAGTATCCCTTCGAAGGGTGCGAATAGGCTCCTTAGTGAATCTTACAGAGTGGCGGCAAGAAATCAGGAAAGAAAAAGGCGGCCTATGCCAAATGCTCAACAGGGAGAGGGTAGAAGAAAAGGGTTGGCTTGCCCGGCCCGAAGCCGACCAGGCAAGCCCTTCCCCGAGTTCACTGCCACTTCTAACTCTCCGCCACCGCGTCGGCATCCTTGCGCAGGAAATCGAGCGCTGCCGCTTCTTCGGGTGTGAGCTCAGGCTCCATCGCTTCCGGTTCCTCTTTCGGAATCTCGGTAAGGAGCTGAATATTGCGATAGCGTTCGAGGCCTGTGCCAGCAGGAATCAGCCGGCCCATGATGACGTTTTCCTTCAGGCCGCGAAGATAATCCACTTTCCCGGAGATGGCCGCCTCGGTGAGGACGCGCGTGGTCTCCTGGAAGCTGGCCGCGGAGATGAAGGAATCCGTGGAAAGCGAAGCCTTGGTGATGCCCAAGAGCAGCGGACGACCCGTGGCCGGCCTGCCGCCATCGCGGATGACGCGGTCGTTCTCTTCGCGGAAGCGGAACTTGTCAATCTGCTCTTCGAGAAGGAACGTGGTGTCGCCCACATCCTCGACTTTCACCCAGCGCATCATCTGCCGGACGATGGTCTCGATGTGTTTGTCGTTGATGTTGACGCCCTGGAGCCGATAAACCTCTTGGACGGAATTGACCAAGTAGGCCTGCGTGTACTTTTCGCCGAGGACAGCCAGAAGGTCGTGTGGGTTGAGCGGCCCGTCGATCAGAGGCTCGCCCGCCCGGACATGCTCGCCTTCCTGGACGTTGATGTGGACACCGCGCGGGATCGAATATTCTTTCACCGTGCGGCCATCTTCGCTTTCGACGTAAATCTTGCGCTGACCCTTGGCGATCTCTCCGTATTTGACGATACCGTCGATTTCGCTGATAACCGCCGGATCGCGCGGCTTTCGCGTTTCGAACAACTCGACAACGCGTGGGAGACCGCCCGTGATGTCCTTGGTCTTAGTCGTTTCGCGAGGAATCTTTGCCAGCACGTCGCCAGGTTGCACCTCGTCACCATCGGCGACCATCAGGTGGGCGCGAGACGGCATGAGGTACTTTTTCTTGGCGCGGCCGGCGGAATCGCGTACCAAAATCGCGGGCTGGTGCTTTTCGTCACCCGGGGGAAGCGTGACGACGAGCTGCGAAAGGCCCGTGACCTCGTCCACCTGTTCTTCAATGGTGATACCCGGCTGGAGATCCTTGAACTCGATCGTGCCGCCCGTTTCTGTGAGAATGGAGAAGGTGTAGGGATCCCATTCGCACATGATTTGACCGAGCGTGACAGGCTGGCCGTCTTCGACCCGAAGACGCGCGCCATAGACCACATGGTGACGTTCCTTTTCACGGTTCTTTTCGTCGACCACAGCGATCAACCCGGAGCGGTTCATGGCAATGAGGGTTTTGCCGCGACCCTCGACAACTTTCATGTCGATAAATTTGACGAAGCCGCTGTTGCGGGCTTCGACCTTGGACTGCTCGGTGACGCGAGTAGCCGTGCCGCCGATATGGAAGGTTCGCATGGTGAGCTGCGTACCCGGCTCTCCGATGGACTGCGCCGCGATGACGCCGACGGCTTCGCCCATCTCGACGAAGCGGCCGGTGGCCAGGTTGCGGCCGTAGCAGCGCGCGCAGACCCCCCGCCGGGATTCGCACGTGAGCACCGAACGGATGTTGACGCGCTCGATGCCCGCGGCCTGAATCGTGTTCGCCAACTCTTCCGTGATTTCCTGATTGACGTCGACGATCACGTTGCCTTCGTAATCTTTGATCTTCTCGAGCGAGACGCGGCCGATGACTCGATCGCGCAAAGGCTCGACTTCGACGCCGGCCTCGAGAATCGGCTCGACGTAAATGCCGTCCGCCGTGCCGCAGTCGAATTCATTGATGATCACGTCTTGCGCCACATCGACGAGACGCCGCGTGAGATAGCCGGAATCGGCTGTCTTTAGCGCCGTATCGGCCAGACCCTTTCGGGCGCCGTGCGTGGAGATGAAGTACTGCAACACGGTGAGGCCCTCGCGGAAATTGGAGGTGATCGGCGTCTCGATGACTTCGCCCGAGGGCTTGGCCATCAAGCCACGCATACCCGAAAGCTGCCGAATCTGCTGCTTCGATCCGCGAGCGCCGGAGTCGGCCATGACGTAAACCGGGTTGATGACGCCTTGCTTGTCCTGCTCCTCGAGCGCCTTGAACATTTCGTCAGCCACCTTCTCGGTGATGTCGCTCCAGATGGCGATCACTTTGTTGTAGCGTTCGCCATTGGTGATGGCTCCATCGAGATATTGCTGCTGCACTTTGACCACTTCGTGCTCGGCAGCGTCCACCAGCTTGAATTTGACGCCGGGGATGACCATGTCGCTGATGCCGATCGAAATGCCGGACTTGGTGGCGTAGAGGAAACCCAGTTCCTTCAGCCGGTCGAGCATTACGACGGTCTTTTCCAAGCCGAAGCGGAGGTAGGCATACAGAACGAGCGCCTGGACGCCCTTTTTCTTAAGCAAGCCATTGATAAACGGCATGTCCGACGGAAGGTGATCGTTGAAGATCACGCGGCCGACGGTGGTCTGCAAGAACTGTTTCTGCAAATGAATCGGTTCGGTGTGCGACACGTCCTGATCGTCGTATGCGTTGGTGAGATCGATCACCTCGCCGGTGTAGCGAATGCGGATCGGCGTGAGCAATTCGACTTCCCCGGCTTCCAGGGCCATGATGACTTCTTCGCTTGAGCCGAACGCGCGGCCCTCGCCCTTGGCCTTGGGCTTTGCCTTGGTCATGTAATAGATGCCGAGGACCATATCCTGCGTGGGCACGGCAAGGGGGTAACCGTTGGCTGGCGAGAGAATGTTGTGCGAGCTGAGCATCAGCACCGAGGCCTCGACTTGCGCCTCCGGCGAAAGCGGGATGTGCACGGCCATCTGGTCGCCGTCGAAGTCCGCGTTGAATGCGGTGCAGACGAGCGGATGGATGCGAATGGCCTTGCCTTCGACAAGCGTTGGCTCAAAAGCCTGGATGCCGAGGCGGTGAAGCGTAGGAGCGCGGTTGAGGAGCACAGGATGCTCGCGAATCACGTCCTCGAGAATGTCCCATACCGTGGCTTCCTGCGCCTCCACAAGCTCTTTGGCCTGCTTGATCGTGGTGCAATGTCCCGCAGCCTCCAGCCGGTGATAGATGAACGGCTTGAAAAGCTCGAGCGCCATCTTCTTCGGCAGACCGCATTGGTGAAGCTTCAGTTCGGGCCCGACGACGATGACCGAACGGCCCGAGTAATCCACGCGTTTGCCGAGAAGGTTCTGGCGGAAGCGGCCTTGCTTGCCCTTGAGCGTGTCAGAAAGCGACTTGAGCGGGCGGTTGTTGGTGCCGCGCAGAACGCGGCCGCGCCGGCCGTTGTCAAATAGGGCGTCCACGGCTTCCTGCAACATGCGCTTCTCGTTGCGAACGATCACGTCCGGCGCGTGAAGCTCCATGAGCTTTTTCAGCCGGTTATTGCGGTTGATGACGCGGCGATAGAGGTCGTTCAAATCAGATGTGGCGAAACGGCCGCCGTCCAGAGGCACCAACGGGCGCAGTTCGGGCGGAAGGACTGGAATCACATCGAGGATCATCCACTCCGGCTTATTTCCGCTCTTGCGGAATGCTTCGAGCACCTTGAGGCGCTTCGCGAATTTGATCCGCTTTTGCAGGCTCGGATCGACCTTCATTTTTTCGCGGAGCTCGCCCGAGAGCTTATCGACATCCACTCGGCGCAGAAGCTCCTTGATCGCTTCAGCGCCCATGCGAATGTCAAATTTTCCCGGATAGTCGCGTTGCAGCTCGCGGAATTTTTCCTCGGGAACAATTTCCTTTTCTCTGAGCTCGGGAACATCGCCGGGATCGACGCAGACGAAGGTCTCGAAGTAAAGAATGTGCTCGAGATCGCGCATGGTGATGTCGAGTAGATAGCCGATGCGGCTCGGCAATCCTTTGAAGAACCATACGTGCGAGCAGGGCGAGGCCAGTTCGATATGGCCAAGGCGCTCGCGGCGCACTTTGCTGAGCGTTACTTCCACGCCGCACTTATCGCAGATAACGCCGCGGTGCTTCATCCGCTTGTACTTTCCGCAGAGGCACTCCCAGTCGGTGACAGGGCCGAAAATCTTGGCACAGAAAAGGCCGTCGCGCTCCGGCTTGAAAGTGCGGTAGTTGATGGTTTCCGGCTTGGTCACTTCTCCGTGCGACCACGACCGGATTTTCTCCGGACTCGCAAGGCTGATGCGAATCGAATCGAAATCCGCGATCTGGCTGGCACGGTCATAAGGGCTTGATCGATACAAGGGATACTCCTCCCGTCCCGGCAGAACCGGGACAATGAAAACCGGCTACAGAATCTATGAGCGCGCTCCGAAAATCCGGAGCGCGCGAGTTAGTCCGCCGCTTCCGCTGCTTCCAGTTGCGGCTTCTGGCGCTTCATGAGCTCAACATCCAGGCAGAGCGACTGCAACTCCCGCACCAGGACGTTGAAAGATTCGGGTACACCGGGCTCGATTCCCGGCTCGCCCTTCACGATGGCCTCGTAGATTTTCGCGCGGCCGTAGACGTCGTCCGACTTCGCCGTCAGCAGTTCCTGCAGAATGTGCGCGGCACCGTACGCCTCGAGAGCCCACACTTCCATTTCCCCGAAGCGCTGGCCGCCGAACTGCGCCTTGCCGCCGAGCGGCTGTTGGGTGATGAGCGAGTATGGGCCGATCGAGCGGGCGTGGATTTTGTCGTCGACCAAGTGCGATAGTTTGAGCATGTAGATGTAGCCGACGGTCACGTTTTGCGCGAACAGGTCGCCGGTCATGCCGTCGGTGAGCGCGATCTTGCCCGTCTCCGGCAGTTCCGTGAAGTTCAGCAAGTGGCGGATGTCTGCTTCGCGGGCGCCGTCAAATACCGGCGTGGCGAATGGCACGCCTTCGCGAAAACTGTGTGCGAGGTCGAGGAGAGCATCGTCATCCAACTCGGCGATGGTTTTCCATACCGAGGTGGGTCCGAACGCCTCCTTAAACCATTTGCGCACCGCTTCCACTCGCACGTCGTCATCCAGCATTTGTCCGATACGCGCGCCAAGTTCCTTGGAAGCCCAGCCGAGATGCGTTTCCAGGATTTGGCCCACATTCATACGCGAAGGAACACCCAGAGGATTCAGCACAATCTCCACAGGCGTGCCGTCCGGCATGTAGGGCATGTCCTCTTGGGGAATGATCCGCGCGATCACTCCCTTGTTGCCGTGGCGCCCGGCCATTTTGTCGCCCACCGAAAGCTTGCGCTTCATGGCAATGTAGACCTTCACCAGCTTGATCACGCCCGGCGGCAATTCGTCGCCCTTCTTAAGCTTGGCGATGCGCTCGTCGGTGATTTTCCGCAACACATCGATCTGCCGCGAAGTCATCTCCTCGATCTCGTCGATTTTCTCGATGAGAAGCGGGTCCTTGTCATTGAGCCGCAAGCGTTTCAAATTGCGCGTTGAGATTTTTTCCAGGATGTCGCGCGTCAGCTCGGCCCCCTTGGTGAGGAGGCGCTTGTTGGTGCGCTCATCGTGGAGGTCGGCCATTAACTTCTGGCCGCCCAGTAGATCGTTAAGGCGTTTCAGGCGCTCGTCGGTGAGAATGCGGATTTCATCGGAAAGGTTCTTCTCAAGTTTCGCGACGTGTGCCGCTTCGATGGCCTTGTGACGCTCGTCCTTTTCCGCACCCTTCCGGCAAAAGATCTTGACGTCCACGATCGTGCCCTCGATGCCGGGCGGGCAATAGAGCGAAGCGTCACGAACGTCTCCCGCCTTCTCGCCGAAGATCGCGCGCAGCAGTTTTTCCTCGGGGGTAAGGGTGGTCTCGCCTTTGGGCGTCACTTTGCCGACAAGAATGTCGCCTGGCTTCACTGTCGCGCCGATACGGATCACGCCGCTTTCATCCAGGTTGCGCAGGAAACTCTCGTTGATATTGGGAATGTCCCGCGTGATTTCCTCGGGGCCAAGCTTCGTATCCCGCGCCTCGATCTCGTACTCCTCGATGTGAATCGAAGTGTAGTAATCCTCTTTCACGAGCTTTTCGCTAACGAGGATCGCGTCCTCGAAGTTGTAGCCGCGCCATGGTACGAACGCCACAAGCACGTTGCGCCCGAGAGCCAGTTCGCCGCGGTCCGTGCAAGGCCCGTCGGCCAAAACTTGCCCTTGCTTCACGCGATCTCCCGCGCGGACCAGGGGCTTCTGGCTGATGCAGGTGTTCTGGTTTGACCGCTTGAACTTCGTCAGCAGGTAAATATCCGAACCGACCTCGCGGCTGAGCACGCCGGATTGGTCCGATTCCACGCGCACAATCACGCGCTCGGAATCCACCTGATCGACGATGCCGTCGCGGCGGCACACGATCACGGCGCCGGAATCGCGCGCCGTCACCCGCTCCATGCCCGTACCGACCAGTGGCGCCTCGCCCTTGATCAGCGGGACAGCTTGCCGCTGCATGTTCGAACCCATCAAGGCACGATTTGCGTCGTCGTTCTCGAGGAACGGAATCAAACTCGCGGCCACCGATACCAGCTGCTTCGGCGAAACGTCGATGTAATCGACTTCTTCACGGCTCTTCAGCACGAAATTGCCGGCCTGGCGGCAGTTCACGAGCTCCGTGGTGATTCGCAGTTTATCGTCGAGGGAAGCATTGGCCTGCGCGACCACGTACCGGTCCTCCTCCCATGCCGACAAATAGAAGCAGTGCGGCTCGACCACAATTCGCCGTCGCTTAAGTTCTTCGTTTGTGGCTTCCACCTTTTCCTTTTCGACGATTTCCCCAGCCTTGAATTCGCTATCGCCTGAATTCACGATCTGCACGAAGTCGATCACGCGACCGCCCTTTACTTTGCGGTAAGGCGACTCGATGAATCCGAATTCGTTGATTCGCGCATAGGAGGAAAGCGAACTGATCAATCCGATGTTCGGACCTTCCGGCGTCTCAATCGGGCAAATACGGCCATAATGCGTGGGATGGACGTCGCGCACTTCGAATCCCGCGCGCTCGCGAGAAAGCCCGCCGGGTCCCAGCGCCGAAAGGCGCCGCTTGTGTGTGATTTCGCTCAGTGGATTCGTCTGGTCCATGAATTGTGAAAGCTGCGAGCTGCCGAAAAACTCGCGGATCGCGGCCATTACCGGCTTTGCGTTCACCAAGTCGTGCGGCATCGCCGTAGACATTTCCTGGTAGACGGACATCTTTTCCTTGATGGCGCGTTCCATGCGCACCAAGCCGATCCGGAACTGATTCTCAAGTAGCTCGCCCACCGCGCGGACGCGCCGGTTTCCAAGGTGGTCGATGTCGTCCACCGTGCCGATATTCCTGCGAAGCTTCAGCAGATACTTAATTGCCGCAACGAAATCCGACGGATCGAGGGTGCGTTTATCGAGCGGCGTCTCCAGCCCCAGCTTGATATTGAACTTTAGCCGGCCGACTTTGCTGAAGTCGTACTTACGCGCGTCAAAAAACATTCCGTTGAAAAGCGCGGTAGCGGTTTCAAGCGTTGGTGGATCACCCGGACGCAGTTTGCGGTAGATCTCAATCAGCGCTTCCTTGGGAGTGTGGATCGTATCCTTTTCGAGCGTACGGCTGATGATGATACCCACGTCGTCGCGATCCGGAAAACAGACGTCCACTTCCGTGACTCCAGCTTCGCCGATCGCCGTCCACATTTCCGCAGTCACCGGCTTATTGGCTTCGAGCAGCACCTCGCCAGTCTGCCGGTTTACCAACTCGCTCACGGTAACGGCGCCCTCGAGATCCGCAGGAGTGACTTCCGCCTGCACCGCGCGCG
Source organism: uncultured Acidobacteriota bacterium (assembly GCA_963702375.1). Classification (GTDB taxonomy): domain Bacteria; phylum Acidobacteriota; class Terriglobia; order Acidiferrales; family UBA7541; genus Palsa-295. The sequence continues at coordinate 323,320 of CAVPCI010000006.1, read as the reverse complement.
CCTTCATCAATTCCTGGTAAAGCGGCTCGGAGATGCGCTTGTGTGAGCCGACGATCACTTCACCGGACTTCGGGTGTTTGATTTCACGAGATAGTTTGCGGTCGATCAGGCCTTCGGAGACGTTCAAAAAAAGATCTCCGCCGCGAACCGACACGCGCTCTACCTGGAAGAAGGTCCGGAGAATATCCTCGTTAGACTTCATTCCCAGGGCGCGCATGAAAATCGAACCGAGAAATTTGCGCTTGCGGTCAATCCGCACGTAGAGAATATTTTTAGTGTCGTACTCAAACTCAACCCAGGATCCGCGATACGGGATGATCTTTCCGAGGAAGTAGCTGCGGTTGTTGGCTGTCTCAAAAAACACGCCGGGCGAACGGTGCAACTGGCTCACGATCACGCGCTCGGTGCCGTTGATCACGAAAGTGCCGTTCTCCGTCATCAGCGGAATATCCCCGAAAAATACTTCCTGCTCCTTGATATCGCGAATCGACTTTGCGCCAGTGTCCGGATCCTTGTCGTAAATGGTGAGCCGAATGGTCACCTTCAACGGCGCGGAATACGTCATCCCGCGCTCCTGGCATTCGTTCACGTCGTATTTCAGTTGCAGCGTGACGGGATCGCCGCACTTGTTGCAGAAAGTGGGCGTATTTTTGTTGAATGTGCCGCACTTCGCGCAGATGACGTCGCCCGTCTTATACGGGTTGGTGACCACCGAAGCTCCGCAATTCCGGCAGGTGGCGCGCAAATGGTGCAGGCCGCGCAAATGGCCGCATTTGCACTCCCAGTTGCCGATCGCGTAGTCGACGAAATCCAGCTGCGATAGCCCGCGAAAATCCTGAATCGGGAAAACGGACGCGAATACCGATTGCAGTCCCGTGTCTTCCCGCTCGCTCGGCAGCAAATCCATCTGCAGAAATCGCTGGTACGATTTTTTCTGCACATCAATAAGGTTTGGTATCTGGACCGCCGTTTGAATTTTGGCGAAGTCCAGGCGTTCCCGTTCCCGCATCACTCGATTTCCGTTACGATTGCTCATGGACCATCCTTTTCAGGCTAGCGCCGGAAAGCCAACGCGGGTGGACACCCGCCCTGTCAGTCCGGGAAGGACGTGTTTTGAGGTTTCTATGTTCTGAATGCCGAAACAGCGCGCGCGTACGCGAAGTCCTTTGCAGCCCGGCACAGGGCCGTTTGCAGGCTGCCACTACTTGATCTCGACCTTGGCTCCAGCCTCTTCGAACTTCTTCTTGATCGTGGCGGCCTCGTCCTTGTTGATGCCTTCTTTCACGGTCTTCGGAGCGCCGTCCACCAGGTCCTTGGCTTCCTTCAAGCCCAGGCTCGTGACTTCGCGGACAGCCTTAATCACGTTGATCTTGTTCGCGCCAACTTCGGTGAGAACGACGGTGAATTCCGTCTTCTCCTCCGCCGGACCCGCCGCCGCGCCCGCGCCAGCACCGCCCGCCATCATCACGGGAGCGGCCGCCGCAGCCGAGACGCCGAAGGCTTCTTCCATCTTCTTAACCAAGTCGGAAGCCTCCAGCAGCGTCAGACCCTTGATTTCTTCCAAAATTCCTTCCACTTTGCTAGCCATTGCCCTGTGTACCCTCCTTAGAAAATTAGAAATTCGAATTTTACCAAAACGGTCTCTAAGCCTTTTCGGGCTCCGGCGCTGACTCGGTTGCGGTCGCTGCTTCGGGCGCGGGGCCTCCTCCAAATTTGTTTGCCTTCACCGCTTCGCTGATTACCACCGCCAGATTTCGCGGAAGCGCGGCCAGCGCCGTCGCCACTCTCTGCGCCGGGGCGTTCAACATGAACATGATTTTGCTGATCAGTTCTTCCTTGCTCGGAAGCTGCGCGAGCTGGCTAATTTCCTGAATCGAAATTACGCGCCCCTCAACCCATCCCGCGCGGAACTTGAATGCCGGAACGTCCTTGGCCACTTTGCTAAGAATCTTGGCCAGCGCGACGGGATCCGTCTTCGTGTAAGCAATCGAATTCGTTCCCTTTAGATCCTTGAGCAGTCCTTCCGTGGGCGTGCCGGCGGCGGCGCGTTCGGCCACCGTATTCTTCACCACCTCGTAGTGGCCGCCGGCGGCTTCCACCGAGCGCCGCAGCTTCGTGTCCTGCTCCACGGTGATTCCCTGAAAAGTCGAAAGAATCACCGTTGAAACCGTCGCGAGTTGCGCGCGAAGTTCTTCACCCTGCGCTTTCTTTTCGGCCTTCTTCCTCATTGTGCCGAACTCTCCCTCTCGCTCTTCCCTATAGTGTTACGCCGCTACCGCCGTGGCGGATTCAGCTTCCGCGTGGTCGATTGAAACGCCTGGACCCATGGTCGAGGTCAGCGTGATTTTCTTGATGTACTTTCCTTTTGCCGCCGAGGGTTTGGCTTTGACCACTGCGCCGAGCAAAGCCTGCGCATTTTCCGCCAAACTTTTGGCCGGAAAACTGATCTTGCCCACCGGCGAATGAATCAACCCCGTCTTGTCCAGACGAAACTCCACCTTACCGGCCTTGATTTCCTTTACCGCCTTCGCCACCTCAAACGTCACCGTGCCGGTTTTCGGATTCGGCATCAATCCGCGCGGGCCGAGCACTTTGCCCAGGCGTCCCGCCGACTTCATCATGTCCGGCGTGGCAATCACCGCCTCGTAGTCCGTCCAGCCTTCTGTGATCTTCTGAACCATGTCCTCGCCACCTACAAAATCTGCCCCGGCTTCTTCCGCCTCACGTACTTTTTCGCCGCTTGCGATCACCAGCACACGCTTGGATTTGCCAAGTCCGTGTGGCAGAACTACGGTGCCACGCACCATCTGATCCGATTGCTTTGGATCCACGCCGAGATTCAGAACCAGCTCGACCGTCTCGTCGAATTTGACGAAGTGCGCTTTGCGCAACAGTTCCGCAGCCTCTTCAAGCTTATACGGACGCGCTTCCACCAGCTTCCTGGCGCGATCAATATTTTTCCCGCCTACTTTTGCGCTACGGCCCATCGATTCCCTCTCTTACTCGGTGACTTCAATGCCCATATTGCGCGCCGTACCCATCACCGACCGCATCGCGGATTCAATATCGGCCGTGTTCAAATCGGGCAGCTTCGTCTTGGCGATTTCTTCCACCTGCTTGCGGGTCACCTTGCCGACTTTATTGCGGTTCGGCTCCGGCGAACCCTTCACAATGCCTGCCGCCCGCTTCAGAAGTACGGACGCGGGAGGCGTCTTCAAAATGAAAGTGAAGGTCCGATCGCTGTAAATCGTCACCAACACCGGGAAAATCATTCCGTCCGGCTCTTTCGAGGTTTTCGCGTTGAACTGCTTGCAAAAATCCATGATGTTCACGCCGTGCGGACCAAGCGCCGTGCCCACGGGAGGCGCCGGTGTCGCCTTTGCCGCCGGCAATTGAAGCTTGACCATTGCTTGAACTTTCTTCGCCATGTCTGCCTTACCCGTTTCTCCGCTTCAGCCTGTCATTCCGAGCGAAGCGGGGAATCTCTCTTCGTTGCGCGCTGAAAACCTCGCGTCTAACTACGCAACCTTCTCCACTTGCGCGAAATCTAGTTCCACGGGTGTCGAACGCCCGAAAATCGTCACCGAAACCTTCAGGGTACTGCGATCCGTGTTCACTTCTTCGACCACGCCGTTGAAGTTCGCAAACGCGCCATCCGCGATGCGGATTTTCTCGCCGCGCTCGAATGAAAGCTTCGGCTTGGGCTTCTCCGCCGTCGTCGTCGCGCGATTCAAAATGTTTTGCACTTCTTCTTCGGTGAGCGGCGAAGGCATTTGCCCTGAGCCCACGAAACCCGTTACCTTTGGCGTCGACCGCACTACGTGCCATGTGTAATCGTCCATATCCATCTCGACCAGCACGTAGCCCGGATAACACATCCGCGGCGAAACCACTTTTTTCCCGCCGCGCACTTCCACTACCGATTCGGTCGGGATGACCACTTGCCCAATCTTTTCCGCCAAGCCGAACGCCTGCACGCGGCCTTCGAGGCTTTCCTTCACCTTTTTCTCGAAGCCCGAATACGTGTGGACGATATACCACTGCTTTGACATTACGTTCATCTCAGTGATGGTGAAAGTAATTGTTCACCAGAATATAAAAACGGCCGAAAATCCCATCTGTGATCCAGAAATACACGCCAAAAAAAGCGACCGTGATCGTTACCACAACCGTTGTGGACCACACGTCCGCGCGCGAGGGCCAGTTCACCTGTTTCATCTCCACGCGCACATCGTGCAAAAAACTTCGAAGGCGCTTGGGATAGCCGCCCAGCTTCTGCGCCGGCTCCATCAGCGAAAATCCGCTTACGCGATGGCTTTCCTCGTCCCGGTTTGTCCGCGCTGCATCTGCCATCTGCTCGCCTGTGCTCCCCGTCGCTTCAAACTGCCCGCCAGTTTCGCTGCCCCTCAAAGACTGGCAGGGGAGGAGGGATTCGAACCCCCACTCTCGGTTTTGGAGACCGATGGTCTACCGTTGAACCTACTCCCCTTTACCCTGAGAACCCGCCAGTGGCGGGTTCGAAGGGTTTACCCTGTCCACTCCCCGAGATCAGGGTTGCCCTTCTCGATTCTGTGCCTCGATAAGAGCCAACTTCTTGCTTCGGCTCAACCCTTGATTTCTTTTTCTCTTCGTCGCGGGGCGGCGGAAAAGCCACACCGCTCGGTCCAAACCAACTCCACTGGCCTGCGTTCCGCGGTGAACCCCGGGCCAACTCCCCAGTTGTGCCGCTTTATTCGCTCGCCAACATCCTTCGCGATGCCCACGTACAACGAGCTGTCTTTGCATCGGACCATGTAACAAAACCAAGAATCGCTTGGCGCAATCACGACGCCTCTCCAAAAGAGACCAGCCACAGTACAGACTTACTTCACTTCCTTGTGCCCCGTGTGCTTCCGGCACGTGTTGCAAAACTTCTGCGTTTCCAGCCGCTCGGTATGCTTCTTGCGGTTCTTGGTGGTTGTATAGTTTCGGTTCTTGCAATCGTTGCACTGCAACGTGATGATTTCTCGCATGGTCCTTTACTCGACGATCTCGGCAACGGCTCCGGCACCTACCGTGTGGCCGCCTTCCCGAATTGCGAACCGCAGCCCCTTCTCCAAGGCCACCGGCGTGATCAAAGTGATCTCCGCACTCACGTTGTCTCCCGGCATCACCATCTCCACTCCCGTCGGCAGCTTCACGTCTCCCGTCACGTCCGTCGTCCGAAAATAAAACTGCGGCCGGTACCCCGTGAAGAACGGCGTGTGCCTCCCGCCCTCTTCCTTCGTCAGCACGTACGCCTCCGCCTTGAACTTCGTGTGCGGCGTGATTGATCCCGGCTTGGACAACACTTGCCCCCGCTCCACCTCGTCCTTTTCCGTCCCCCGCAACAGCAATCCTACGTTGTCTCCCGCCATCCCCTCGTCCAAAAGCTTCCGGAACATCTCCACGCCCGTCACCGTCTTCTTCATCGTTGGACGGAAGCCTACAATCTCCACTTCTTCTCCTACCTTCACCTTCCCTCGCTCAATTCGCCCCGTCACTACCGTTCCGCGCCCCGAAATCGAAAAGATATCCTCGATCGGCATCGCAAACGGCTTGTCCACGTCCCGCGGCGGCAACGGGATGCTCTTATCCACCGCTTCCATCAACTCCAAGATCGACTTCTCCCACTTCGCATCCCCTTCCAAAGCTTTCAACGCCGACCCCTTGATCACTGGAATCGTGTCCCCAGGAAACTGATACGACTTCAATAGCTCGCGTACTTCCAGTTCGACCAGTTCCAGCAATTCCGGATCGTCCACCATGTCGCACTTGTTCAGAAACACCACAATCGCCGGCACTCCTACCTGCCGCGCCAGCAGTATGTGTTCCCGCGTCTGCGGCATCGGCCCGTCCGTCGCCGCCACCACCAGGATCGCTCCATCCATCTGCGCCGCGCCCGTGATCATGTTCTTCACATAATCCGCGTGCCCCGGGCAGTCGATGTGCGCGTAATGCCGATTCGCCGTCTCATACTCCACGTGCGACACCGCGATGGTGATCCCGCGCTCCCGCTCTTCCGGCGCGTTGTCGATCGAATCGAACGCCCGGAACGATACCTTCGGGTTGTTCTTCGATAGCACCTTGGTGATCGCCGCCGTCAACGTCGTCTTACCGTGGTCGATGTGCCCAATCGTTCCCACGTTTACGTGCGGCTTAACCCTCTCAAATTTCTCCTTCGCCATCTCTCTTCACCCTCGCACCAAGACTTCGCGGCAGGAGCCGCGCGTAATGTCTTCACTCCCCGATGTGCCATCCTACGCAAGCTGCCCGCAACCGACCCATACTATGGAGCGGGGGACGGGGCTCGAACCCGCGACCATCTGCTTGGAAGGCAGAGACTCTACCACTGAGTTACCCCCGCTCATGCCTTGCACGCCTCCAACATGGAGCCTGGGACCGGGATTGAACCGGTGACCTCGTCCTTACCAAGGACGCGCTCTACCAACTGAGCTACCCAGGCCCAAACCGGTTTCTTCATTCTCTACGGAACTCCGCGAAAGCTGGTGGACGGGGGAGGATTCGAACCTCCGTAGCCCGCAAGGAGCGGCAGATTTACAGTCTGCTGGTTTTAGCCACTCACCCACCCGTCCCGGGATGCACTGGAATGTCAATTCAGAACTCGGTGAAATGCATCCGGGACACAGCTATCGTATCCCGCTAATCCAACCAGATCTCAACCGGACTGCTGTACGGGGGTGCTCCGCAAACGCAGAAAGGGCTGTGTCCAGAGACACCAGCCCTATTCGCTTTTCTCGCGAGGAATCCGTCCGTATCACAAACCGAAAAATCTCGGTCCCCTCAAAATCAGCTGGCGGAGGGAGTTGAACCCCCGACCCTCTGATTACAAATCAGATGCTCTACCAACTGAGCTACGCCAGCCCCGCGCAAACCGAGTAAAAATATCACGCAGGAACTAAAATTGCAAGCAAGTTCCCGGACCCCCAGCAAAGCCGTTGCCACTGCTCAACTTAATTAAGGGAATTCTGATTATACCATGTCCTGTCGTGCATCAGAATGCAAAACTCTTGCCCAAGGAGACAGCCCGATTCGCCCACACGCCAAAAACTCAACCGTTCGAATACGCTATTGGACGCGTTTTCTGCATCCCAGGTTGCACGCTTTTTCTATGCTGCGATCACGGTTCCAGACATTACACTAGATCGCCTTAAAGAGTACAACTCTCTTTCGTTCGTGACGCCTTCTCTAAAAAAGCGGCTGCTGGTTTCGCTCCTCGCGATAATTGCTGTGATCGGTGGCGCTGTCTACCTCTATCGTGCCGGGCGCCCAGCATTGCCCGCAACGGCCGCGCTCACGCCGAACATTCTCAGCCTGCTTCCAGCCCATCCACCCGCCGTCGCCTATGTTGACGTGGCCGCCCTGCGCCGGTTGCAAAATTCTCCCGTTGCGGCAATTTTGGGCCTCACCCAATCGGGCCCGCAGCCCGATCGCGACTACCAAGATTTCGTCCGCGACACCGGCTTCGATTACACACGCGATCTTGACAAGGCAGCACTCGCATTTTGGCCTGCTATGTCGCCGTCAGGCGATATCGGCGAGAATCGAGTCGTCGCGATTGCCGATGGTCGTTTCGATAAATCCAAAATCAAAGCGTACGCGCTCCGCACGGGGCGCATCGTCACGGACAACGCTCGTTCCATCTACGAAGTGCCGGGCGATCCGCCAGTTTCATTCGAGTTTCTTTCATCCACCCGCATCGCTCTTGCCAGCGGGCTCGACTCTGACAGTCTTTTAGCCGCGTCGACTTCCTCGACTCTCGATCCAACCATGCAGGCGCGCGTTGATCGTGTTGCGGACGCTCCGATTTTCGCCGTCGCGCGCACGGACAACCTCCCGCCCCAATTTTATGAATCTCTGCGCAGTTCCCCGCAGTTTCAGAAACTGGCGCGCAGCATCCAGGGCCTTACTTTGGCAGGACGCCCTGATGGCGATCTAATTCACCTCACTCTCGAAGCGGAATGCAATTCGATGAAAAGCGCAATCGAATTGGAGACGCTTCTCGACAGCCTGCGCATTTTCGGCCCCGTCGCTCTTGCCGACCCAAAAACGCGCCGCCAGATGACTCCCGCCCAGATCTCCCTGCTCGAAACCCTCATTAACAAGACGACGATCGCTCACCAAGACCGCGTAGTTCGCCTCTCACTCGACCTAACCCCCGCCATGCTGGGCGCCGCCAATCCAAAACCGTAGCAACGCACGGGGAACACCACCTCGAAAAACTCCTCCTCCCAGTTTCGCCTCGCGATACACTTGTGCCGCAATGATGTCTCCTGGCCCGATGCCCATAATTAAAAAAGCCCGCAAGCTCCGCATCCTCGGCGTGGACCCGGCCGTCACAGGCGCCACTGGATATGGCGTGATCGAAATCGATGGCTCCGTAGCCCGGCCCATGCGGTTTGGCGCATTGCGGCTGCCATCCCGCGCCACGTTTGCAGTCCGGCTGCGCGAGATTCACTTCCTGATCGCTGGGCTCGTCGAACAATTCTCCCCGGACGCCGTCGCCGTCGAATCGGTCTTCACCGCGCTCAACATGCACACCGCCCTGAAGCTAGCGGAAATGCGCGGCGTTGTCCTGCTCGCTGCGGCCCAGGCGCAGATTCCAGCGCACAGCTATTCGCCCCGTGAAGTGAAGGCCAGTGTGGCCGGCTTCGGCGGAGCCTCCAAGCAACAGATTCAGCAAATGGTGCGATCGCTTCTCGATCTTCCCGATTGTCCCCAGCCTGCCGACGCTTCCGACGCGCTCGCCGTCGCTCTCTGCCATGCGCAAGCAGCTCGGGCTCGCGATCGCATGGCTTCGGCCTCCTTGCGCTGGCGTGCTTCCGCTGCTGCCTCCGGCAGACCTCGCGCATCCCGGGCTCCTATTCTTCGCGCCTGACCTGTTGCATTTTGGGCGCGGAGAGATTTAGAGTCATCAAGATCACCCTTCAATTCTCGAGGTGGCGTAGTGGGGCCTGGAAGTTTGGCAGCACAGCAGGGTACCAATTTCCTCGCGCTTGCCCGAAGGGCAGCGGTTCTTGGGACTTTCTTACTTTTGCCCGCAGCTTGCGTCGCTCGTAGCCTGCCCGCCTCGCCCTCGGACGCCAGAATCACCTTTCGCAAAATCTTCAAGTCGAGCTATCCCGAGTTCGTCGAAATCAAGGTAAACGAATCCGGCGCCGGCACGTACGACATCCGCCAGCTCAGTGACGATCCCAGCCCCCAGCCCATGGAAGTCGATCCCTCGGTCGTCCAAAAAATCTTTGCCCTCGCTGGGAAACTCCACAATTTCGACGGCCTCGATTTGGAAATGCACCGCAGAATTGCCAATCTCGGCCAAAAGACGTTCCAGTATCAGCTCGGCGCTGAAACCCACGCCGTCAGTTTCAATTACACGCAAAATCCCAACGCCAGCCAGCTCCTCGATATCTTCGAAAGTCTCGCGCGTCAGCAGAGCGATCTCTCCGACCTCCGCCGTGCCATGCGCTACGACCGTCTCGGCGTCAATGACGTGCTCCTCCAGGTTCAAAAGGACTACGACCGCAATCTACTCATCGAACCCCAAAAGTTCCTCGCCTCGCTGGACCAGCTTGCCGCCGACGACCATTTCATCAATATTGCCCGCGAAAAAGCTCACGATCTCGCCGCCCGCATCCGCTCCTCTCGCTGACCATCCGCTTCAAGCGGCGCAATTCCAGCGCCGCGCTTCTAGGCATTCGTTGCGCAGCTTCTCCTGCTGAGATTTCTCAGAAAAGAAATTTGGAACTTTCTGGCTCCGCCGAGGAAATCATTCTCAGCACTCGCGAGTTACAAGTGTGTGTGGAGGTACAATCGCTGCGGCTTTCGCGCCTTCCCGCTGACGAAATCCGCGGACGCTACCACCAATAGACGTCAATGGCCGCCCGTACGGAGCGCGATCCTCGCTTGGGTGCCTTCCGTCAGTCACGGAGGCAGTTTTGACGCCACAACTCCGCGCCGCGGCCGGTGTTTCAACTATGGCAACTTCGAATTCGGGCGACGTCCATCCTTTTGCAACTTTGGTAGCATCGGAGATATCCAATATGCGAACCCAACCATTTTTCGCAGCCAAGTTCTTGGCCCTCTCGACTTTTTGCCTGCTCGCTTCGACTGTTTGCTTCGCGCAGGTACCCAGCGCCCAAGTGCGCATCACCCAGGCGGTGGACGAAACAAAGCTCACCGTCCTCCATGGCAATACGCATCCGCTCGCGCGCGCTCAGTTCGACCGCGGAGCCGCGCCATTTAATCTCCCCATGCAGCGGATGCAACTCGTTCTCAAGCGCAGCCCTGAGCGCGAGGCCGCTCTCGAGACGCTGATGGCGCAGCAGCAGGATAAGTCCTCGGCCAATTACCACAAGTGGCTCACGCCGGCAGAGTTCGGTGCCGAGTTCGGCCCTTCTGACCAGGATATCCAGACCATTACCTCCTGGCTCCAATCCCACGGATTTCAAGTCGGCAACGTCTCGAAGGGCCGCACCTTGATCGAATTCTCGGGTACTGCGGATCAGGTACAGCAAGCATTCCACACACCGATTCACAGTTTCGTGGTCAATGGCGTGCACCACTGGGCTAATGTCAACGACCCCTCAATCCCGACCGCCCTCACTCCGGTGGTAGCCGGCGTCAGTTCTCTCCACAACTTCTTCCCGAGGCGCGCGAGCCGCGCAATTAGTCCGCGAGCAACGGCGGCACGCAGATCAACACGCGGCTTGGCCATGCCTCAGTTCACATATACTGACAGTCAGAACAACACAAACTTTGCTCTTGGCCCCGCCGATTTCGGCACCATTTACAACGTCCTGCCGCTTTGGAACGCCGGCATCGATGGCACCGGCGAAACCATCGCCGTCGTCACCGATAGCAACATCAACGTTCAAGATATTTCGGATTTCAGAACAGTCTTCGGGCTGCCTGCGAATGCCCCTAAGGTTACTGTAAACGGCACCGATCCCGGGATCGATGTGAATGGCGACGAGATCGAAGCCGTGCTCGACGTCGAGTGGGCCGGCGCCGTGGCCAAAAATGCCACCATAAACTTGGTTGTCTCGGCATCGACGAACACCAGCTTTGGCGGCGACCTTTCCGCAGCGTTTATCATCAACGAAACTACTCCCCCGCCCATTCTCAGCGAAAGTTTCGGCGCCTGCGAGCTCCAGATAGGCACCACCCAAAACCAGATGTACAACACTATGTGGCAGCAGGCACAGACGGAGGGAATTACGGTAGTAGTTTCGACGGGAGACAACGGGTCGGCCGGTTGCGATGTTACCGAAGTCAACGGTCTCCCGGCGGGTCCGGCGCAATTCGGCCTCGAAGTGAACGGAATCGGCTCTACCCCTTTCAACGTAGCTGTGGGCGGCACGGACTTCGATGACTTCAACACTGCGAGTACGTTTTGGAACAGCACCAACGCCACTGGCACGCAGGCCTCCGCTAAATCCTACATCCCCGAAACCACTTGGAACGATACCTGCACCAATGTTGTTGTCTACGCAACCGTCTTCGGGTTCTCGAACGCTACAACGTTCTGCAACAACTCACAGGCTACGACAAATCAGTTTGGCGTCGATTTCACGCTGCCGGTGGCCGCCTCCGGCGGCAAGAGCAACTGCACTATCTCCGACGGGATCAATCAATCGAGTTGCACGGGAGGGTATCCCAAGCCTTCCTGGCAGGTGGGCGTAACGCCGAGTACTGATCTCACGCGCGATCTTCCCGACGTTTCCCTGTTTGCCGCCGATGGCCTAATCTCCGCAAGTTTTTATGTGGTGTGCGAACGCGATCAGCAAGGACCCACGAGCGGCACGAGCGCCGCTTGCAAGTTATCAACCGGTGCCTTTCTCGGCGTCGGGGGGACTTCCGTATCCGCTCAGGCTTTCGCTGGAATCATGGCCCTGGTGGACCAGAAAGCCGGGGGCCCGCAAGGCAATGCGAACACCGTGCTTTACCCGTTGTTCTCCGCCCAGAGCGGCTCATCCTGCAATACCAACGGGCCGCCAGCTGCCACGTGCATTTTTAACGACATCACCAGCGGCACCATCGCGATGCCTTGCGTGCAAGGAAAACCCGATTGCGTAGGAGGTCCTGTAGGCGTGCTTTCCGGATTCGATGCCGGCACCGGCTACGATTTGGCTACCGGCCTCGGCTCCGTCAACGTTGCAAATCTGGTAAACGCTCCATCGGCATGGACCAGCCCCACGGGCGGCGCCGATTTTTCCCTGTCCCTGAGCCCTTCAAGCGTCACGGTTGCGAGGGGCGGCACAGGCACGGTCACCCTGACGGTTACCGCGAACGGCGGCTTTACTGGCACTGTTACGCCCGCATGCTCTGATCTGCCCTCGGGCGTCACCTGCTCGGGGCCCGCTGTCATGGGCAGCGGCACCAGCACAATTACATTCACAGCAACTTCTTCGGCCATGCTCGCTCCCGCGAATCGGCCTACCAGCTTCGCGGGACTGTCGGGAACTTCGGGCACGGCGACCCTGCTCGCCCTGTGTGCGCTCTGCGCAGCTTTCCTTCTGAGCTTTGAGCGTGGAAAGAGAAAGTCCTCCGCGGTACTCGCGGCGGCCGCCCTTGGACTCTTATTCGCCGCGGGGTGCGGAGGTGGCAGTTCCGGCGGTGGCGGCGGCGGTGGCGGTGGTGGTGGGGGCGGCCCCACCGGTACCTCGAACGTCGTCATCACCGCGACCAGCGGCTCAATTCAGCGCTCCGTGGCTGTCTCGCTTACGATTAAGTGAGCTTTGAGCGGGAGCACTTTTCGAGGTGCTGCAAAGCGGCTATCGAAGCACGATTCCAGCATAGCCAACCACTTCCTTGCGCTCGCCGGTGACGTCGCCGGAAGTTGCGTAGCGAATCAGCGCCGCTTCCTTCGCGCCTAGGTCGCGCAGGCCCACTAGCATCGCCACCGTGGCCGCGTAACCGCACATCGAAATTTCTTTCCCCCGTACCGTGTCGTACAGGCCGCGCGGATCAAGGGCTAGAATGCGCTCGATCGCCTGCCCATCTTTCACTCGCGTGATTGCGTCGCTTTCGTAATGATTCATGTCGCTGCTCGCAATCACCAGCACGCGGTCGTTCCGGGCCGTCACCACCCTTGCCACGGCGTGCCCCAAGTCTTCCATGGCGCCGTAGCGGTCAGTCCCAAGTACCACCGGCACGAATCGAAAATCCCCGCGAAGCTGCTGCAAAAACGGAATCTGTACTTCCAGCGAATGTTCGCTGGCATGCGCAATCGGGTCCTCCCGAAGCAGCGGACATTCCAGCGCCAACTCCTCGGCTAGCTCCTCATCAATCCGCGCTTCACCCAGCGGAGTTGCAAAGCTTCCTTCCGTAAGGATCGCCATGGCCTGCCCTTGCGGAAAATGTCGCGGCCCCAGCAGGATGCAACGCGACGGAATTTCAATTGAGGAGTAAACGGCCCCGGCAACGTGCCCGGAGTAGATATATCCCGCATGCGGCACCACGCATCCGAACGCGCGCACTTGCGTCGTGTCGCGCGGCGAATATTCTTCGATTTGTCTCGCGAGCTCGCGCGCGTCCGCGGGGTAAAAACGTCCAGCAACCGCAGGCGCGCGAACCATGCCCGCTGTTTTAACACACTCGGCTTGCCGTGGAGTAAATCGTAGAGCGCGTAGCTCACTGCGGGGCGCCGAGGCCTAGCTTTCGTGGGGGCACACCACCGGGGCCCCCAGCGCGCCGCTTTCGCGTGCTGGGGTGGCAGCATGCTGTGCCTGGCGCAGATGCTTGGCGTGATGTTAACTATCCGCCGAGCAATTCGTTGCCTTTATTGTGGAGTGCGGGAGCTTGCTCCCGCTGTTTGCCGCTCGGGCTTGCCCGGGCGTGCTCCTCGCATTCACCGCCCAAGCCACGTCATCCTGAGCGAAGTTCGCGCGCGTTTTTGACCTTCCCGCGGTTCTTGCGGGCGCGCGAACGCAGTCGAAGGACCTCTCTTCGATCGCCAATTCGCCCCGTCGCTGGCAACAGTGCACCAGTGTTTTTTCTTCGTAGGGGCACAGCATGCTGTGCCCGGCAAACATGCTTGGCGTGATGTTAACTATCTGCCGAGCGATTCGCTGCCTTTGTTGTGGAGTGCGGCGGGGTTCCCTGCCCGACCGAGTTGAGGGGAAATTGCTAAAGGGTCAGAGAGGCTTCGAAGGTTTGCCGTGAATCCGGAGCGCCACGGTCTGGCCGGGCTGGTAGAGGATGTTCACTTTGTCGCCGTACTGATAGCCACCCTTATCCACAACCGCCTGCATTTTGTCTTTCACTTCCGGCGCAAAGCTAAAGCTGTGAATAACCAGTTCGTTCGCCTGCTCGCGAACCACGATCGAATTTGCCCCAGCGAAAATCACTTCCGCTTTCAGCCAGCTAGTGCCCTTGGGCGTGCCTTTCGGCGTAATCGTGCTGATTACTTTGGTCACAATCGGCGCGGCCACCACCGACTCGACCACTTGCGCTCGCGCGGGTCCGACTGAAATCGCCAGACCGGCGGCAAGCACGCACCAAACAGCGATGTTCTTATAGCTCTTCATCGAAGGAAATCTTCAAAGACTTCAGGAATTTGATATCTTGGGCTGTGATTTCAACCTTGGATTCGACATCTTCCTCTTGCATGGCTTCATCATCCACGCGGATGTGGAGCGACTCGAGAAAACGACGGTCTTGCGTGGTCATTCGCGCGCTTTGGCCCGTCCGCCGCGCCAGTCCGATCGTGGCATCCAGCTTCAGCACGATATCGAACCCAGCCGCGCGAACACCGGCGATGGCCTCGGCAATGCGCTCGGAGTCAGACACACTATCGTTGATCGCGTGTCCCAATTCACGCAGCAACTGCTTCATGCGATCGTCCAGTTGCAAGTATGCCTACCTCCTTGGAGGGGTCGTACTACGGCGATTTTAGGACGGCGGGCAGCCCGAAACAAGGGGTGAAATAGCCCGGCGATTCCGCTCGGTTACCTGTCCGCCGCCACCCCCGGTGGGCCGGCGGCCCCCGCCCGTGCAGAAACGAGCTTTTGATTCCGCCGTCGCAGTTGTGCCGCAACCAGCCGTATTTCGTCGAAGGTAACCTCCGGGGCCAAGGCGTCCTTCAGGACCCTCAGCCGCTCGAAGCCGAGGCGCCCGCAGGCCTCCTCGATTCGGGCGCAGGCTTCTTGGCTCACCCAATGCGGCTGAAATAGAAATTCCCCTCGTTCTACCAGGTCGGCGACTGTGCCGATGATGGTAGAAATCTGGCGGCCTCGGATGGCTGCGATTTCTTGGAACGAGCGGCCTTCGGCGAGTAACCGCCTCGTTTCCTCTGCGGGTTTGGAGAGTTTCCACGGGATGCGTGTCGCAGCTCGTTCGCCCTTTCCGAATCGCCGGATCGCATCCAGAATCCGTTCGCCATACATTTCGACTTTGCGTTCGCCGAAGCCGGAAACAGCCAACAGCGCGGAAAGCGAAGCCGGCCGCGCGTGGCAAAGGGCTTCGAGAGACGTGTCGTGCATGACGACAAATGCGGGGACACCCTGCTCTTTTGCAGTCACCCGTCGCCATTCGCGAAGATAGTCGTGGAGCTGAGGATCGATATCGGCAGCGCCTCCTTTGGCCTGAGCCACGGTGGTGTCGCGCGCGGGTTTGCTCAGTCCGGCAACAGCGACCCTCGCGGGGCTCTGAGCGATTGCGTCTCTTTCACCCGTGCACACGTCGCACGCCGAGCACGTCTTCCATTTCGGAGTCTCACCAAAATGAACGCAGATCTGATGATGGCGGCACCGGCCTGGTTCGACAAAGTGCCGGATCTCGTCATAGCGTTGCCAGGCGCGTTTTTGTTCCGCCGGATCGCTTATCTCTTTTGTGAAATGCACGAGCAGCGCGGTGTCGCGCTTTTGCCATAGCAGCAGGCAGTCCGCCGGAAGCCCGTCTCGTCCCGCTCGGCCCGCCTCCTGATAATACTGTTCGATCGATTTCGGCAGCGAGAGATGAATCACCGTGCGCACGGCGGCCTTGTTAATACCTAATCCGAAAGCAATCGTGCCCACCAGCACGCGCACTTCGTCGGACATCCACATCTCTTGGTTGCGCCTCCGTGTAGCGGCATCCATCCGGCCGTGATAAGGAATGGCGGCGATTCCCTGCTCCTCCAGAAAATCCACCGTTTCTTCCACGCGCGCAATCGTGGGCGCATACACGATCACGCTTTCGCCGGCATGCTTGCGCAACGCCTTCACCAGGATTTGCGGCTGACTCCGCGCGTCGCACTGCTCGACCACGTAACTCAAATTCGGGCGGTGAAAACTCGCAATGTACTTGTCGGGCTCGCGCAGTTGCAGCTGTTCAATAATGTCGTGCCGGACTCGCCGTGTGGCGCTGGCAGTGAAGGCCGCAATGGCGCAATCGGGAAAATGGAGACGCAGGCGACTCAGTTGACGGTAGTCCGGCCGGAACTCGTGCCCCCATTCGGAAATGCAGTGCGCTTCGTCGATGGCGAACAATGACACGGGAACTTTTTCGAGCCACGCGATCGTATCTTCGCGCGCAAGGCGCTCGGGCGAGACGTAGAGCAGCCGGTATTGGCCCTCGCACGCTGCTCGAATCACCGCCGACTGCTGCGTCTGCGTGAGCGAGCTATTCAGCAGCGCCGCCGCGATGCCCATCTGGGCAAGCTGCGCGGCTTGGTCCTGCATCAACGCGATGAGCGGCGAAATCACCACTACTGTTTTTCCGGGCTGCATCGCAGCCGGCAATTGGTAGCAGAGTGATTTGCCGCCGCCGGTGGGCATCACCACGCAAGCATCGCGATGAGCCAGTAGGCTCCGCACGATCCGCTCTTGCAAGGGACGAAAAGAATCGTAGCCCCAGTAGCGGCGCAAAGAGGACAGCAGGTCCGATTCGGAGTGCACGTGCGGAGTATAAGCCGTGGCTTGTACCGCGTCGATGCGCAGATTTACGGAGGCGTGGGCGCCAAATGCGCAAAGCGGGATGGGTGCTACGCCGCCCTGCGGCACGGGATGGAAATGGTCGCAAAGTAGCGGAAAATCCATCTAGTTTGGCGCATTAAATCCTTCGAGTTTGACGCATTTTACCTGTCTAACTCGAAACATTTCGCCGTCCTTAACGCGCAAATTCTTCCCATAAACCGCCCCCACGGCATTAAAATCGAAGCCATGCCTCGCAATATGCTGCCCGCGCTGTGGCGCTCCGCCCGGGTCACGCTCCGGGTCCTGTGGCGCCTCACCCGGCAACTTTTCCATGAGGCCACCGGGGCGATGTTCGGCATCTTCGCGGCGTGGGGGGCGTTTGCCGCGTGGAAGCAATGGCGGCACCGGCCGGCGCTGTGGTTCATGGGCTTGGCAATCGCGTATGCACTGGTGATGGCGGCATATTCTTTTGGGTCGTTTCGGCGCGCGCGGCGCGTCCGATAATCCGAGTTTGTCGCATTCGAATCTGCTGAAATGGCGCAAGATACCAAGAACCGAGCCGCCCCTTCCGAACTGAAATCTGCTTCGCCCACTGGCCTGCCGATGCCTCCAGTGATCACTCAGAAAGATTTGCGCGAATGGGACGCCGAACGCGATCTTGCGTATCCGGGCGAGTTCCCTTTCACGCGCGGAATTTATCCAACGATGTATCGAGGCCGGCTGTGGACCATGCGGCAATACGCCGGATTCGGAAGTGCGGCGGAATCGAACCGTCGATATCGCTACTTGATGGGGCAAGGGCAGACGGGCCTCTCGGTGGCGTTCGATTTGCCGACGCAGATCGGGATGGATTCCGATCACGCGCTGGCGCTGGGCGAAGTGGGCAAGGTTGGCGTGGCTATCGACTCGATCGAGGACATGCAGGCGCTCTTCGACGGGATCCCTCTCGAGCGCATTTCCACTTCGATGACGATCAATTCCACGGCTGCGATTTTGCTGGCGCTGTACGTGGCGGTGGCGAAGCAGCAAGGCGCGAATCTCGCGCGGCTTTCGGGGACGGTGCAAAACGACGTGCTGAAGGAATACATCGCGCGCGGGACTTACATTTATCCGCTGCGACCGGCGATGCGGATTGTTACGGATGTTTTTGCGTGGTGTCGAAACGAACTGCCGAACTGGAATGCGATTTCGATTTCGGGGTATCACATTCGCGAGGCCGGCTCGACCGACGTGCAGGAAGTTGCGTTCACGCTCGGGAATGCGATTGCGTACGTGGAGTCGGCGGTTGCGTCCGGATTGCAGGTGGATGAATTCGCGCCGCAGCTTTCCTTTTTCTTCAACGCACACAATGAGTTTCTGATGCAGATTGCGAAATTCCGCGCGGCGCGGCGTCTGTGGGCGCGCACCATGCGCGACCGCTTCGGCGCGCGCGATCCGCGGTCCATGATGCTGCGTTTTCACGCGCAGACGGCGGGCTCGTCACTTACGGCGCAGCAGCCGGAAAATAATTTGGCGCGCGTGGCGATACAGTGCCTAGCGGCGGTCCTCGGAGGCTGCCAATCGCTTCATGCTAATGGGCTGGACGAAGCGCTGGCCCTGCCGACGGAGCAAGCGGCGCTGCTGGCGCTGCGCACGCAACAAGTGATCGCGCAGGAAACAGGCGTGGCGAATACCATCGATCCCGTGGGCGGTTCGTACGCCATCGAAAAGCTGACCAACGAAATCGAAGCGGGCGCGCAGGAATACATTTCGCGAATCGACGCGCTGGGCGGAATGTTGCGGGCGATCGAGACGGGGTACGTCCAAATGGAGATACAGAAATCGGCGTATGAATATCAGCAGGCGGTGGAACGCGGCGAGCAGATCGTGGTCGGCGTCAACCGATTTCAAACCGATGACGAGCAGCTGATTCCGACGCTGCGGATCGACCCTGAAATCGAGCGTTCACAGGTGGCGCGCGTGCGAGAGTTGCGCGCGCGGCGTGACGCCGCGAAAGCGCAAGCCGGAATCAATGAAGTGGAGCGCCGCGCCCGCAGCGGCGAGAATTTGATGTCCGCGATTCTGGCAGCCGTCGAGGCGCGCGCCACGGTGGGGGAAATTTCAGACGCGCTGCGCCGCGCGTTCGGCGAATATCAGGAATCCGTGGTGGTCTAGCGAGTAAATGGGGACGAATTCGACATCATGGATCGTCTTTTCCAAACGAGCGTCTAAGCGCCCGAATCTGCCGCTTTGACCATGCGTCTGCCATCACCATCAGAATTGTTTCTCGAGCAACCTTCCTATTCATCCATATGCCGGGCCTGCATGGAAGTGTGAATCCCTTAGCATGAATAGGTCGGCATAATAGGTCCTTCTTACATCCTGGTTGGCTTAGATTTTTATTTAGGGCGAAAGCCAGAAAGTCCGCTGGTTCGAAGCGCGTGCATTTGTCCGCAAATTCGATACTTGTTAGATACGGATTTCTGGGGTCTTCACCTGCTATCTGCTGGTAGATCGAGAAATATCGCTTCGCTCCCATCTCGTATTCTGTTTGTGCTTCACACACTATCTTGATCTTTTCATGGCCTTGTAGAGTCTCGATCAATACACAAAACACTGAGGCAAGACAAAGGAGATATCCTTTGAGACTCTGCTCTAGTGCGGTGTCGTTCCGAATGAGATCAATATAGTCATTTACACGCACGCCGCCGTATACGGGAATTAGGCCACATTCATAGGGGATAGGACCGAGCTTCGCCAGTAGTTCCTTGACCCTTTCTTCCTTAGAATTCCACCTCAACTTCCTCATGTGCAGATTCGTCCGATTCCCTAGTGCCTCTTTCCACGTCGGAACAAAGGCGCTCCATTGCTGCTCGGTTCCACGAAAGCCAGCCACAACGGCATATGAATCTTCCGCCGAATGGTTGCTCTCATCCAAGTAGAGCGTAATCACAAACAGATGCTCCGGTACGTTGTCGTGCAGAGTCTCGAAAGATTCCGCGACGATAGGACCATACCGTTCTGACCGGTCTGGCATACACTGCGTCAACGGGATAGTCGCCCAACGTCAAATGCGAATGTCTGGGCTACCCGCCTGGGTGTCTGTGGTATGGTCCGCCCGCTTCTTTAACGTGGAAGTAACTTTACCAAGATGCAATTTGCCAGCGCCACTCTCCATTGGTATCATTCGCCGAAATGACGAGCCAAGGGCTGTTGGTGATAAATCTTAACATCGACCTAGACAAGCTGCTCTCCGATACTTGGCAGAAAGCTCTCGCCGTGCTTGGCAAAGATAAGGCCTCCGAGCAGCTTAAGAGCTGGATTGAAGATCACACAAAAGGCTCGTTCCTGCTATGCCGGGATATCCAGTGTGTCGGAATGCACGAACCGGTGCTGATAACCGATCTTTACCAACCAACGCGCCTCGTCCGAGAGCGCCCGGAGACCTTTAAATCCCCCACCTGGTCGCGTACGGCGGGCGTTCGTCAGCGAAACCGAGAATGGAACGCCCAAATACCCGAAGAGGTTCCAGCGAGGGAATTGCTCGACCCAGCCCGAGACCTGATAATAACCGCCGGGCCCGGATGGGGCAAGACGACGCTATTACACTGGCTGTTCCTTCACTTCCTCCTGAGAAGCGGGGATGAGGTGTTGCCGTTCCTGATAACGCTCCGCCAAAATGAGGCGATGCAAAACCTGGAAACGATTGTGGGGAAGGCTAAGACCATCAAGAAACGTGGAGATGGTCGAAAGGTCATGCTTCTCGTTGATGGTTACGACGAAATCCCCACTGAGGCTCAAAAACGCGTATCAGGTTTGCTCGTCAAATTTACTGCTCAGAATTCCGGCCTGTACTACTTGACGTGTCGAGATTATTACGACATCTATGAAATCAAGGCTCGACGACTCAAAATCGCCGAATTTTCCGACGACGATCAAGTCCGGTTTATTTGTGCCTTCCTTCGCGCCTCCGGATCGTCTTTGGACGGCAAGCAAATCGTCGGGGAGCTGCAAAACCGAGGAATTGGGGATCTGATTCGGCATCCTCTGCTGCTTACGCTCGCAGCCATTACAGCCAGCTCACCATCGAATTTACGAGTACGCAATGTGATCTCTCTGATTGAGTCGGCGCTGGTTACATTGTCGCTGCGCTGGGATCAGGCGAAGGGACTCACCCGTGAATCGACAACTCCTCTTGATGGAACAGCGCGAACGAAGCTGCTCAAGCGTCTGGCCTACACACTCGAGTTAGAGCCCGTGGCCGAGCACCGTGCCGTCAACATCGTTGCGAAGCAGCTTGAGCGCATGCGGTGGGAGAATGTTGAACCGCTGAGCGTCCTGTTGGAGATGGCGCGGTTTTACGGAATCTTTGTCCCTGTTGGGGACCGCTGGGGCTTTGTGCACAAATCACTGCAGGACTTCTTAGCCGCGAAGCAATGGGTCGAAACGGGAGGTTTTGCGAGCGCCCTACAAGCCGGATCGGTCAAGTTCGATTCACGCACCGCGTTCGCGGGCTGTTTGGTGGAGGATGCCACCCCTGTAATGGAAATGGCCCTCGGTCACAGGGATGGACTTCCAGTTTTTGTCGAGATGCTTACAAACGACCCCACCTTTAGACACGAACCCATAGCGCTAGCAATCATCCGCTATTACGATAAACATATAGGCGAGCACTATTACCGGAGAGCCGATGACAAGATCGAATGCGCCTTGGAAGAAGAGTTCATAACCGTCGCTAGCTCTAAGTTCCTCGAATACATTGTGCAAGCGTGCACGCGGGTCCAGGCCAGGATCACGGATACCATTGCGGCTTACGCTATTTTCGAACTCAAAAGGCGACAGGCGGCAATAAGCCGCCAGGTCTACGACTCGTGCGTGAAGGTCTATGGCGAGAACCTCACCTTCGATGTTCGGAATCGAGGAATCGTCCGTTTAAAAGACGTACGCTACCACTAACGCATTCTGGAGAAGTGCGGATGCGAGGCTACGAGCGTCGCATCAGACCAACCGAAAGGATGCATCACAAGCGCGTGGTAGGCTGGCGGTCTGGAGACATTAGCGATCTCAGATACACAGTCGCCAAACGTCGCCGTTCCGAGGAAAACCTAGCAAACCCTAGCGAACCCAGCTGAACAAGCTCGTCGTCACCGCTCCTTCCGTGAAGTACCTTCTCAAGAAGTGATGGCGGCTCGCCGAGCCGAAAAATGTTTGCTTTTTCATCGCCCATCGAGTATTTTGGGTTCGCCTACAAGGCGCGTGAAGGACACGGCGCGACAAAGGGCGTTTTCCCAACCCTGCTGGGTGATTTGCAGGTGAATGCTGAATCTCGGGGGCGCACTCGGGGTCTGGGATCATGGATGACCCAAACCAGCCCATGATCCACTGTGTAGTAGAGGTGTCCCTAAAAGCGCGATACAACCTCAGCCACAAATTCAGGCGTTCGATGTCAAAAAATGCCTGAACGGCTAGGTCAGCAGTGCGGTGCGATATAGTTGTCCCGACCTTGCCGGGCGTCGCAAGGCTCCCAGAAGTCGGTAGGCTTAGCATTTTCCAGTTGCGGTCTGATTTAAGGGCATCGTCTCCTCAATCGTCGCGGTAAATCATCCGGTGAAAAACAAAGACCCGCCCGAGGACTGGCTTGCCTCCTCGCTGTAGCAGTGTGCCCTCGGCCACGACGGCATGTATCTCGATTCCGAATCCCATGAAATCTAAGAAAGTTCGCAGGATCACTTCTGACGACGTGAAGAACGCGCTCGGGACTCTTGCGAACCTTGTGAAGCTTCTTTACGAGATTTATAAGATCGTAGCTCACCGCTAACCCTCAAGGGGGCGATGTGAAGCTGCCATCTCCAGAAGCCTACTAAGGGTGTGTCCCCTGCCAGTCTGCATCCGGGCACGCGCCCGCCGCCAGCCGACGAGACTACAAGCTGCGATAGAAACTGCGCAAAGGAAAGCGCTGCGCGCGACGTCTTTACGGCGGGGTTAAAATCCCGCAGGGCCGTCCGGGACTCCGGGAATGCGGAGCCCCGCCCTTCCACCCGAGACGAAGATCGTACGGTGCGGCATCTGGCGAGTTCAATCGCCCCTTCGGGACTTCTCAATTTTCGTTCCCGTATCCCAGCACGTTCTGGAGGTTGGAGGCTAGAGGCTGGATGCTAGAGAGGACAAGGCAAGAATGCCGGGCTAAAGTACCCGGCGCTACGTTTAAACCTTCGCCTATTTACAATCGCGACTCCGGCGCTGACGTTCTGGAGGCTAGGGGCTAGAGGCTGGAGGCTGGAAACGGCAGAAGAGAGAACGATGAAAATTGGTTTGCAGAACGGTGGGTAGGGTGTGCCACCCGGCCAAGAGTTCGAGGTTGCGGCATCACATCGGGGGAAGTGGATCGAATCGTGGCGCGTTCACCGACAAAAGCGCCCAAGCATCCCGCTCTGTTTGAACGACCTTAACATTGGGGTGAGCTTGCTCTCCTGCTGTCCCAAACATGCGCATCATCGCGAAAGTTTCTGAAGAGGGTGCAATCACAATACGTAGGAAGTTCGGGTCCTGCACTACGGAGGGCAACGTAGCCAGTTCGCCCATCACCTGAACTGAAACATCGAACGAGGTAACGTCCGATAGATCGATTGTTCCTGCGCTTGGGCTGAGGTGGATGGCCCGCCGAGATATGCCCCGATAGAAATTTATGAACTCTTCGTCACTCACCTGCCCGGCAAGGCGGGAACGAAGTATGCGGTTCGTGGAATCGAAATCGAACGCGCAGGACATGACTCTGATTACCCATGCTTACCTGAAACTGAACTTGATTTCCTCGGCCCCCATCTTGATTTGCCGCTCGATCTTAAACCCGATTTTGAGCCGGACTTGGAACTCCTCGACCTTGCCGTCTTTAATCCTGCCGCTCTCTTCCGCGATCTGAAACCACTCCATGTGGCGAATTGTCTTCGCGGCTTCGGCGACAGCGGCCTTCGCCGCTTCAGCAAAGCTGACGGGCGATGTTCCTACTAGTTCAGTGATTTTATATGTTCCGGCGATCTGTCCGATTCTCCTCGCGTCATAGATTCTCAAACAGATTAGGGCAGTTTAGGTTGAACACCGTCGAAAACCAACGAATCTTAGTTCTGGAGGCTGGAGGCTAGAGGCTGGATGCTAGAGGCTGGATGCTAGAGGCTGGATGTTAGAGAAGACAAGGGAAGAATGCCGGGCTAAAGTACCCGGCGCTACGTTCTGGAGGCTGGAGGCTAGAAGCTAGATGCTGGAGAAGACAAGGGAACAATGCCGGGCTAAAGTACCCGGCGCTACGTTCTAGAGGCTGGAGGCTAGAAGCTAGATGCTGGAGAAGACAAGGGAAGAATGCCGGGCTAAAGTACCCGGCGCTACGTTCTGGAGGCTGGGGGGCTAGAGGCTGGATGCTAGAGAAGACGAGGGAAGAATGCCGGGCTAAAGTACCCGGCGCTACGTTCTAGAGGCTGGGGGCTAGAAGCTAGATGCTGGACACTACGAGCCGTGCGAGGTCGAAGTGGCAGCGGCGAGCTGTTCCACCGTGCTCGATACGGCGCGGATCGGAGTCGACACGTGCACGGTCTCGCCGTCATCATCTACGTCCACAACGATCGAGCCGCCTGATTTCGAGACGTGCACGTGTTCGCCTGGCTCTTTCACGTCGACAAACACGATATCTTCTGAATCGCGCAAACCATCCAACGCTGCGCGGATGGTTGGCATGTAAGGCTGGATTTGCTGAGTTGCTGGGGCGAGATCGCGCGAAGGAACAAAATGCAGGGCGATAGGAGCCAGCATCGCGGGAGCAATCACGTTGATGTGGAAGCCCTGCGGCTGCTTCTCGACCACTTTCACGTGAACGAGACCTTCACTGCACAGAACGCCCGCGCCGGCCAGTCCTACGCCGGCCATTCCCAGTACAATTTTTCCGAGTAGTATCATCGGTGCACTCCAGGCTCTCGACTTTGCCCCTCGGCGCTATTCTGGCTTTCGGTAAAGGTTCAGATCTGCGTATTGCGCGAATCCACCCAAACGCGAACTCTTTGGCTCGAGTCCTGCACCGTGACCAACAAGATGTCACCCGCATCACTCAAGGCCCGCAGCGCAGCCGCAACGTCCAATTCATCGTTCTTGGCAGTGTCAAAGAGCGCGTCAACGATCTTGAGGGGAACCGTGACGTCAACCTTTTGGTCCTTATTTTTCCTGCCAATCACATGAACGATGATGTTTCCGTTCGCCTTGGCCACGCGGACATCCGAATCCTTATCCTTGACTGTGACGAACTCGTTGTCTGGGGCGGTCCGCACCGCATCCAGCAGAGCGCGGACGTCCACACCGTTCATTTCCGCATTCTGAATCGTGACCTTGCCATTGTGCAGCCCGTGGTTGTTGATGGCCGGCAAAATCTTCTCGGCCATGGTGAGCGGCACGTTAACATTGACGCTCTCGCCCTTCGTCGGATCCTGGACGTCCACGTGCAGGTACTTTTCCGCAGGGGCCGGCGCTGCAGGGACCGCTACGGGCGTCATTGCCGCCGCGAGCAAGCAGACCACCGCCGCGATCTGCGTTCGCTTTCGCATGGTTTCGCTCATTGGTGTGGGCCTCCTCAGCCCTTCATGCCAGCTAATACGGAGCGAGCCTTCGAAATGTTTCATGGAATTTGACGAGCATACGTGGCCCTTGCGGCAAATGGGGAGTCAACGTTCGGAGCCCTCTTCTGCAGGTTGTCCTTTCCGCCACAAAGGCGGCGTATGGCAAAATGACGAGGAGTGATGAAGATCGTGCTCGCATCCGGATCGCCGCGACGCGCGGAAATTCTGCGCTGTGCTGGAATACCATTTGAGGTATTGGCTGCGCAGGTGGATGAAACGCGACGGTCCGGCGAGTTGCGCGGCGATTACGTGCGGCGGCTGGCGCTTGAGAAGGCTCGCGCCGCGGCGGCAGACGCGAATACGGAATCGGGCGACTACCTATTCGTGGGCGCGGATACCGTGGTGGTTGCGGGCGCCGAAATTCTAGGGAAACCGGGGTCACCAGAGGATGCGCGGCGGATGCTGCGGAAGATAGGCGGGAGCGTCCATGAAGTCCATACGGGACTGGCCGTGGTGCAGCGGCCGCGTACGGCTGAAGGCGTGGTGGACGAAGTGACGCGCGTGACCTTCGCGCCGCTTTCCGAGGAAGAGATTGGGCGGTACATCGCAACGGGCGAGCCCTTCGACAAGGCCGGCGCCTATGGAATACAAGGGATCGGCGGGCGGTACGTGACGCGAATCGAGGGATGCTACTTCAACGTGATGGGTTTGCCTCTTGCGCGGCTCTGGTCGCTGTTGCAGGAATTCGGCTGGAAAGAGTCTGCGGCCTGGTAGTCACCGTCAAAAGAAAACGGCGGCGGCGCGGGCGGCCGCCGCGCGAATTTGAGCCTACTTCTTTTCCTCGACCGGCGCTGACGGAGGAGCGCTGGTGACCGGCGGATTTACCGGCTGGCTTGCCTGGGCCGGCGGCTGATCGCCGCGCATACCGTCTTTGAATTCACGGACTCCCTGTCCCAATCCCTTCATCATTTCGGGGATTTTGCGTCCACCGAAAAGGACGAGAACTACGATCGCAACAATCAACAAATGCATGGGGCTGTCCCACATAGGGCACCTGCCTTTCACGCCCAAGCTGAACGAGCTTGGGCCCCCGTATGTAGCGGTCTATCGAATTAAGTATAGCACGTCGACGGCTGGCAAGCGGTTTGCGGAATCGCGTTATCGGCGTGGCCGCGCGGAGGCGATTTCCTTGGCGATTGCGAGAGCCGCATCGCGGGGGCTGGCAGCCTGCGTAATGGGCCGGCCGACTACGAGATAATTTGCGCCGGCTTCGATTGCTTCCGAGGGCGTTGCGACGCGCGCTTGATCATTCAGAGAGGCACTGCGTGGGCGCACACCGGGAACCACGATGACGAAATCCGGGCCGCACGCGCGGCGAATGGCTTGCGCTTCGTAAGCCGAGGCGACCACTCCATCGAGATCTGCTTCCTTGGCGAGGCGAGCGAGCGAAAGCGCACGCAAAGCCGGGGATCCCGAGATTCCGACGCGGCGGAGCGAGGCGCTTTCCATGCTGGTTAGTATTGTTACCCCTAGGAGCAGCGGAGGGCGCCTTTTGGCTGCCACGGCGTCCCTGGCGGCGCGCATCATGGCGATGTCGCCGAGCGCGTGGAGGGTGAGCATGCGCACCTTGGCGAGACCGGCGGCGGCGGCAACCGCACTTCCCACTGTGTTCGGAATATCGTGGAATTTCAGATCTAGGAATATGCCAGGCCCAAGGGCCGCGAGCCTTTCCACTGCTCGCGGACCTTCGGCGGTAAATAGCTGGCTGCCAACTTTAAATAAGCCTGCCGCCCCTCGAAGCCGGCGCGCCAAAAGCAAGGCCGACCCCAGGCGCTCCACATCCAGGGCGACGATTAGTTGCGATGATCCGGGGACCGACGTGAGGGCACCTTGAGCAGCTCCAGGCGAACTTTAGCCAAGCCTCGGCCGTCAAAACCCAGCCTTCGAGCCACCTCGTAGGATACGTCAAGTTCGCGGCCTTCGACATAAGGTCCGCGATCATTAATCCTGACTACCTGACTGCGATGATTTTGTGTATTCACCACTCGAACGATCGAACCGAGCGGGAGCGTGGGATGTGCCGCGGTATCCGCGTACATATCGTACGTCTCGCCATCGGCGGTAAGCTGGCCGTCGAAATCTTCTCCATACCAGCTGGTAGTACATTCCCAAACCGCTAAAGGCTTCTGGCGGCCATGGTAGGAGGCATTGGACTGAGAGGTTTCAGACACGGTCTGGGACGGGCTGCTTACCTTCTCGGCCGGCTTCGGATTTGCCGATGGCGTGAGGATAAGCGCGCCCAAGCCTAAGAACACTGATTCGAGAACCACAAAGATCTTAGCTCTCATATCGTGTAACCTCCTTAAAATCAATTAGATTCTAGCAGCTTGCTGTTGCTGAAACAATCAGGATCATTCCTCCAATGACCCTCGTAAGTCGCTGATTTTGAGAATCTTCTCCTTAGCGCACCATCGATCCAGAGCCACTACCAACTGCTCGCAGGCCCTGGGATCAGCGAAATTGGCCGTTCCAACCTCAACCGCTGCCGCTCCCGCGACCATATACTCAATCACATCAGCGGGTTGGTCTATACCGCCAAGTCCCAAGATCGGGATATTTATTACCCGATGGGCGTCATAGACTAGCTTCATAGTTATCGGTTTTATGGCCGCCCCGGACAACCCACCGGTCGTACTACCCAGGTGTGACCTCCGGGTATGAGCATTTATTGACATTGCTGGGTAAGTATTTGCGATGACCACTGCATCTGCACCGGCCGATTCAGCCGCTTTCGCCGTAAGCGCAATATTTCCAACAGATGGGGATAGCTTGACCCACAGAGGTCTGCGAGCCGCCGCCCGGGCCGCGCCGACCACCTCGGCGACCAAAACGGGTTCAGTACCGTACTCCGCCCCACCGCGTTCCACATTGGGACAGGAGATATTCAATTCGTAGGCGGCCAAGCCATCGGCGCCCTCCAGGATGCGGACGACCTCCACATACTCCCTGATTGTGTGGCCGAAGACATTGGCGATAATCTCAGTCTGATACCGCCGAAGCTCGGGGAGCTTTTCGGCTACGAAGGCCCGTACACCGATGTTTTGCAGGCCGATGGCGTTGATCATGCCGCCGGTGGTCTCGCGCATGCGAGGGGCGGGGGCACCAGCCATAGGCTCGAGCGAAAGTCCCTTCACTACCAAGCCGCCGAGACGGTTCAGGTCAACGAGCTCGGCGAACTCGATGCCGTAAGCGAAGGTGCCGCTGGCGGCAATAATAGGATTCTTGAGATGAACGGCACCGACGCTGACTCGGAGATCAATCCCCGAGGGGGATTCAGAGATGTGTGCCCGCTGGGGCGAATTCATTCGGGGCAGTCTAGCACGCAGGTCAATAGCACGGCTGGTCGAGCCTGTGCAAAACTAGGCCTCCATACTGGCCAGACCGATCAAGCGGACTCGCGAAACGATGATTCCAGGTCTGGGAACGCGAGCGTCTATGCTAGGATGGCACGCAAATGCGCGTAGTGGAAAAGCGGCAACTGCTCTCGCCGGAAGAGATCAACCGGACGCTTCAAAGGCTGGCGCACGAAATCGTCGAAAAGAGCGGGGGCGCGCAAGACCTGGCTCTGGTCGGAATCCGGCGACGCGGGGTGCCCCTTGCAGCGCGCATGGCGGAGCTGATGCGCGGCTTCGCGGGAACGACAGTGCCGGTGGGCACGCTCGACATCACATTGTATCGCGACGACCTTTCAACCATCGGTCCGCAGCCGGTGGTTCAATCCACCAACATTGACTTCACGGTGGATGACCGCGATCTGGTTGTGGTGGACGATGTTCTTTACACGGGTCGGACGATCCGCGCGGCGATGAACGGTCTTTTCGACCTGGGCCGGCCGAAGCGCATCCGGTTGTGCGTGCTGATCGATCGCGGACATCGAGAGCTGCCGGTGGAGGCGTCGTTCGTAGGCCGGACGGTGCAAACGAGCGACACGGAAATCGTAGAGGTTCGTCTTCGGGAAGTGGATAACGAGGAGCGCGTGGTGCTGGTGGATCGGGTTCCAGAATCCGCCGGCGAACGCGCCGGAGGCAGGGCATAAAGGGAACCGTGCTCCAGCGATTGTCACATTTGCTCGGGATCGAGTCTCTTAACCGCGAGCAAATTGCTTTTATCCTCGATCAATCCAAGCCATTCCAGGAATTCCAGCGTTATCCTCTGAAAAAACTGGCAACACTCCGTGGAAAAACCGTGGCGGTAGCTTTTTTCGAAGCGTCCACGCGCACCCGGATCAGTTTCACCACGGCGGCAGCGCGGTTGGGCGCGGATACGATGGCGCTGCAGGCGGAATCGTCCAGCCTGAAAAAGGGCGAATCGCTTATTGATACGGTTCGCACGCTCGAAGCCATGCGGCCCGATGGAATTGTGATTCGGCACGCTTCGTCCGGCGCGCCGGAATTCGTGGCGGAGCGGCTGGATATTCCGGTGCTGAACGCGGGTGACGGAACGCACGAGCATCCCACACAGGCATTGCTCGATGCACTCACGATTCGCGATCGCAAGGGAAAGCTGGAAGGCCTGAACGTCACGATACTTGGTGACATCTTGCACAGCCGAGTGGCGCGATCGAATATTCACCTGCTAAGCAAGTTCGGCGCTCGAATCACGCTGTGCGGGCCGGCCATGTGGGTGCCGCGCGAGGTCGCGGAGCTTGCGCCGAATATGCGGCGGACACTGGGCGTCGAGGAATCGCTCGAGGGGGCGGACGTGGTGATGGTTTTGCGGGTTCAAACGGAGCGCTTGCACGAGCCCGCACTAGCGCCGGACGAATACATCACCGGCTATCAGCTCACGCCGGAGCGCTTGAAGCTGGCGAAAACGGACGCGCTGGTGCTGCATCCAGGACCGATGATTCGCGGGCTGGAAATCGACTCAGCCGTGGCCGACGGGCCGCAATCATGCGTGCTCGACCAGGTGACAAACGGCTTGGCGGTACGAATGGCTCTGCTTTATCACCTGATCGGCAGCGCACCGGTCGACGCGCCGCATCCCGCCGCGAAGGAAAGACAGAATGCTTCTGATTAAGAGCGGGCGCGTCATCGATCCGGCCAGCAAGACGGATGCTTCGCTGGACGTGCTGCTCGATGGCGAGCGCATTTCGAAGGTCGGGTCGAATATTTCGGCTGAGGGCGTGGAAATATTCGATGCCAAGGGGCTGATCGTCGCGCCCGGGTTTATCGATTTGCACTGTCATTTGCGTGAACCCGGCCAGGAGCTTTCCGAAACAATCGAGACCGGAACGAAAGCGGCGGCGCGCGGCGGGTTCACGGCGGTGTGCTGCATGCCAAACACGCAGCCGGTGAATGACAACGCGTCCGTGACGCGCGGGATTGTGGAGCGCGCGGCGGCCGCGGGTTCGGTGCGCGTGTGGCCGATCGGCGCAGCGTCAATGGGCAGCAAGGGAGAAGCGCTGGCCGAAATTGCGGCGATGAAGCGCGCGGGGATCGTGGCTGTGAGCGACGACGGCAAACCGATCGCGTCGGCGCGTTTGATGCGGCAGGTGATGGATTACTGCGATTCGCTCGACTTGCCGGTGATCGATCACTGCGAAGATGCGTCGCTTTTTGCCGGCGGAGTGATGCGGGAAGGGCCTCATTCAATTCGTCTGGGACTGAAAGGCATTCCGGCGCAGTCGGAATCGATTTGCGCGGGGCGCGACGTGGAAGTGGCAGCGCTCACGGGCGCGCGGCTGCATATCGCGCACGTGTCCACACGCGGGTCGCTTGAATATGTGCGCTGGGCCAAGAAGCGGGGATTGCGCGTGACGTGCGAAGTGACGCCGCACCACTTCACGCTGACGGACGAGGATGTCCGCTACGATTCGCGCTACAAGATGAATCCGCCGCTGGCTTCGCGCGAGGATCGCGATGCGCTGATCGAAGGGCTCGCCGACGGCGGCGTGGATGCCATCGCCACAGATCATGCGCCGCATCATCCCGCTAGCAAGGACGTGGAGTTTGATCGCGCGCCTTTCGGTGTTACCGGGTTTGAAACGGCGCTGGCGCTGGGCATTACGGGTCTTGTGGATGCAGGGCAGTTGCCGCTGATACGGCTCGTCGAGCTATTTACCACAGGGCCCGCGCGCGTTCTTGGGAAGGAGCGAAAGATTGCCGCCGGGGAGCCTGCCGATCTCACAATTTTCGCGACCGATCGCGAATGGACTTTTCGCGCGGCGGAATCGCCCAGCAAATCACGCAATACTCCTTTTGATGGACGCGGATTTCGCGGAGGCCCGGCGGCCACCATCGTTGCAGGCCGAATCGTTTTTCAGAGTTAATTCGGATTTCACGCTGCTGCGCTTTAGCCTGCGCGAACTGCGGCCAGAACTTCAGCTGCATGGCCCTTTGCGGTTACTTTCTCCCACACCTTGCGAATTCTTGCATCCTGGCCGATCCAGAACGACATGCGCACGATTCCGAGTGGCGACTTCCCGAAAAAAGTTTTCATCCGCCGAGCACCGTAGGCCTCGATTACGTTGAAGTCCGTATCGGCGAGGAGCGGAAAATTCAGGCTGTATTTGGCTTTGAATTTCGCCTGGGCTTGAACGGAGTCGCCACTGCAGCCCACAATCGCAGTGTTGGCCAGCGTGAATTGTTCCAGGGCGCTGCGAAATTCCACGGCTTCGTGCGTGCAGCCGGTGGTATCAGCCTTGGGATAGAAATACAAAATTAGATTGCGTCCACGGTAATCGGCGAGCGAAACGGTCTTGCCGTCGTCAGCCGTGGCATGAAAATCGGGGGCCGGATGGTCCTTCTTCAGCACGTTGGATCTCCGTTTTGCGAGACGAGCTATTCGCTGCGTAGAATTCGCTTGAGAATTTCGTTTACGGCTTGGGGATTGGCTTGCCCGCGCGTTTCGCGCATTACCTGGCCCACAAAGAATTTGAAGACGCCTTCGTTGCCGGCGCGGTATTTCGCTACGTTGTCCGGGCTTTTCGCCACTACGCCCCGGGCGATTTTCTCGATGGCGCTCGTGTCCGTCAATTGCGCTAGACCCTCCGCAGCGATAATGTCCGCGGGCTGGCGTCCCCTTTCGAACATTACCGCAAATACTTTTTTGCCGCTTCCCGCGGTGATTTCGCCTTTGTCGACTCTCCGCAGCAAATCCGCGAGCGACGTCGGCGTTACGGGGCAATCCGAAATATCCTTTCGCGCGTCGTTCAGGCGGCGAAGCAGCTCGACGGAGATCCAGCTTGCCGCGGTTTTCGCCGGAGCGCCTGCTTTCACGGCCGATTCAAAATAATCCGCCAGATCCTGCGAGGTTGTGAGAACGCCGGCATCGTATTCCGTGATTCCATACTCGCTCTGAAAACGCACCAGCTTCGCAGCAGGCAATTCGGGCATCGAGCGCCGCACTGCTTCGATCATCGCCGCCGAAACGGAAACCGGCAACAAATCGGGATCGGGAAAATATCGGTAATCGTGCACGAATTCCTTGGAGCGCATCGGCTCGGTGCGCCCCGCCGCCAGATTCCAGAGCCGCGTTTCCTGGGCGATAGAGCCGCCGGATTCTATGATTGCGATTTGGCGTTGGATTTCGTATTCGAGCGCGTGAGCGAGATAGCGGAAGGAATTCAGGTTTTTCACTTCAGCCCTGGTCCCAAATTCAGGCGCACCGCGCAGTCGCACGCTGACATTCGCATCGCAGCGCAGCGAACCTTCTTCCATGTTGCAGTTGCTCACTTCGGTGTATTCGAGAATCTGTTTCAGCGTGTTGAGATACGCGTACGCCTGGGCCGGGGAGCGCAGATCCGGATCAGAGACGATTTCGATCAGCGGCA
Organism: uncultured Acidobacteriota bacterium; assembly: GCA_963702375.1. GTDB lineage: Bacteria > Acidobacteriota > Terriglobia > Acidiferrales > UBA7541 > Palsa-295. The sequence goes on along the minus strand of CAVPCI010000006.1, from coordinate 289,979 downwards.
CGCCGCAGCGATTGAAATCGATATAGCTCCAGCGGTCGGAGTCGGGAAAGCCTTCGTGCAAACTTTTGCCGGCATCGTCCTCCATATGCAGGCGCGTGACGCCAATTTGCTTCTTTTCGCTGTCCACTTCAATTTCGACGGCTCCCTTAATCGCGAGCGGCAGTTCATACATGGAAATTTGGTAGCCCTTGGGCAAATCCGGATAAAAGTAATTTTTGCGGGCGAACCGGGAACGTTCCTGAATCTTACAACCCAACGCCATCGAAGCGCGCAGGGCCAAGTCGAGCGCTTTCCCGTTGATGACGGGCAGTGCACCGGGCAATCCGAGGCACACCGGGCATGTATTCGAATTCGGCGCGTCGCCAAAGCGCGTCGAGCAGCCGCAAAACAGTTTGGTCATGGTCTGGAGATGCGCGTGCACCTCCAGCCCAATGACGGCCTCGTAGCGTGCCATCACTTCCGGCGCGATTCGCGACGTTTCTTGTGCCGTTCGACTCATGATAAGCGCACAATTATAACATCGGGCCGGTGCGACACGCTTCGCGGCGATCGCGTAAAACTGGAAAACCCTGCGCCGATTACATAGGGCGCTCTCCGCCCCACGTGTACGTTAATCCGAGGCGATAGCTGTACCCGAGCGCCGGGTAGCCAATTTCATCCTGGTAGTGTTTATCGAAAAGATTCTCGATGTGCGCCACGGTGGAAACGCCGTGCCCCAGATTGATGCCGTTGGCGAAGTCCCATCTGACGTAACTCGGATTGCTGGTAATACACGGACTGCCCGGACTCGGCTGGCAAACGCCATTCACAAACGTGCTGATGAAATCGCTATCGGACCTGCGTCCCACGTAATGGCCCGAGAGATTCCAGTTCATTCGTAAGAAATGAGCGTTCGCGATCAAATTTGCCGAGTGGAGAGGCCGCCGAAAAAGCCGGTTGCCAGCCTCAAACGACGGATCGAATTCGGGACCCGCTACCAGCACCTTGGAATCGTCGTAGGTGTAATTCCCGGCGATGCTCAGCCACCGCGTAATTTTCACCTCGAACGCCGTGTTCGCTCCATTGGCGCGGGCGCTTTCGGTATTGAAAAAGCTTCCGCCGAACGCCGGGCAATTGGGATTCGACACCAAGAAAGCAAAGCTCACGATATTGTGAAAGTCGTTGTGAAAGTACGTGGCCGAGAAATGAATCCGGTCAGACGCAAACAGTTGATCGATTCCGGCGTCCACGGTGCGGCTTTCTTCCGGCGCTAGCTGGGGACTGCAATCCGGCGGCAAAATTTCAGGCTCCTTGATTCCCTGGCCGTAGGAAACACGCAGACGCGTGGCGCCCCAGAATCCTTGCCCATCGCGCAGCGCGTACGAGGCTCCCACGCGGGGCACAAATCGCGTCCCGAAAAATCCATTGGCTTCGGCGCGTCCCCCGATCACGGCGGTGAGACGTGGGCCGAATTGCCGCCGCACTTCCAAATATCCGGCTTGGTTGTGCCGAGTCTCGGTCGGACCAACCTCGACTTCGTTCTCATATCCGGCCGTGATTTCTCCCTGGTGAAAAAGATACGTCGACTGCCCCTCGAAGCCGGCGCGGTTGTACTTGCTGATGAACGAGCCGAAGAACGGCGAGAAATCGTTATCCTGAAAGCGCGATTCGAACCCCGATACTTGGTGCTGCCAATGCTCGCCGCTTGTGAAATTCCAGTTCAAATTGGCCGAGAAATCGTGCAGATCGTTGTGCTGGCCGAGAACGGCCTGGCCGGGAAGCAGTGTTTGTCCCGGCTGACCGGCGTCGCTGGAACTGTTGCGAAGCGACAGACGCAACGAATTGGTATCGGAAAGCTTCCACCCAAAATTTCCCGACGCGGTCGCGTCGCGAAAGTAATCGCCTGGTCCCTGACCCTCGGTGGAAAAGTATCCGCCCGCGGCCGAATAGTCGAACGCACCCAGCAATCCGCTGAGCTGCGCGCCGCCATTGCCCGTGCCGAACGTACCTCCGTCACCTTCAAGCGTGAGTTGCGGCACTGCCGTGGTTCCGCGATGCGTGAAAATTTGCACCACGCCGTCCATCGCATCGGAGCCGTAGAGCGCGCTGGAGGCGCCGTGTACTATTTCGATCTTGTCGAAGTTCAACAGCGCGAGATTCGAGAAATCGATGGCGCCGCCCGGCTGGTTCACGGGCGTGCCGTCCACCAGCACCTTCGTGTAATTCGAATTTCCACCATCGAGGAAAAGCCCGGTGACGCCGCCGAACGGACCGCCGCGATCGAAGGTCACTCCTTCTTCGGAGGCGAGCATGTCGATCATCCATATTGCCTGCCGCTGATCGATCTGCTCTCTCGTGATCACGTCTACGAGATCGGGGGCAGTCTCGACGGTCGTCGGCTCCGCTGTATCGCTCACCACCACGCTGGAGGACAGCTTTTCCAGCTGCGATCGCACATCCCACGTGCGCGTTTCGCCGGCCGCAAGCGCGAACTCCTGTTCCACTGGCGCGAAGGCCGCATGCCGTATGCTCAGCCGATATTTTCCGGGCGCAAGCGCGAGCGAAAAGCTTCCGTCGGCGGCACTCTGACTGTGACGCGCGACGCCGCGTGTCCCGATCGCTCGAGCGGCGATTTCCGCGCCGGAAATGGCTGCGCCGCTGGGATCAGTTATCGTGCCGTGGATCGTGGCTGTTTCTTGTGCGTGAGAAATTACCGGTTGAACGAAAAGTGTTGCGATAACGCCTGCAAAAAAGACGTACGCAAAGCGGTGCAGTCTCATTTTTTCCTCCTCTCCCTCTCGCGCGGGAGCTGAAGGTTGTCCAAAAGCGCGCGTTTGACGTGTGCTTTCGGATTGAGACTCCGCCGGTCTCCTGGCTTGGCGAATTTGCCCCGATACATCTGGGACCTCAGCGCGGCCTTCCCATCCCGCCATCGAATCTCAACCGATTCGCTGGCCGGGCCAGTGGCACGCGTCGAAAAACTTCCGCCTTACAGTCGCGCGGCGGCGACGGTTTTTCACCGTCTTCCCGTGCGCGGAGTCTCCTTGTGATTGTTTGCGGCGCTCAATGCTTCGAGCCAGCGCCGTTTGCAAAAGGAAATTCTCCTTTGCGGTTGATATCAGAAGAATTCTTACAAGCCTACTGTCCGCTTCTCAGGATCACGCGCGGCCGGCCGCTCGCGCTCATCTCGACTTCAAGCGGCGCTTCAAACACCTCTTCCAGCAACGCGCGCTCATAGACTTCCGCGGGCGTCCCCACGCGCAGACATTTGCCTTTGTGGAGCAGCACGATCCGGTCGCAAAACTCCGCCGCCAGATCGAGCTCGTGCGTCACCACCAGCACTGCGTAACGATTTTCATCCGCCAACCGGCGCAACCGCCGCAGCAATTCCACTTTGCCGCCGATATCGAGATGCTGCGTCGGCTCGTCGAGCAGCAGCAGCGACGGCCGTTGCGCCAGTGCGCGCGCCAAAATCACTCGCTGTTTTTCGCCGCCGGAAAGCCGGTCCATCCATCGATCGCGAAATGCGTCCGCTCCCACCTGCGCCAGCGCGTTTCCGGCGTGAAGGCAATCCTCCGCCGATTCAAAGCGCAGCCGCCGCCCATAAGGATAGCGCCCCTGCAAAACGTACTCCCACACGCGCAGCGGGAAAAGCAGCTCGCTTTCTTGCTGCACCAGCGCGATCTGTTGCGCGCGCGCCCGCAAATCAATCTGGCTCACTTCCACGCCATCAATTTCGATCCGCCCCGATAAGGGTTTGTTCAGCCCGGCGATCAGCGTCAGCAGTGTGGACTTTCCGCTGGCGTTCGGACCCAGAATTGCCAGCAGTTCGCGCTGCTGCGCTTCGAAGCTCACCGGACCCAGCGCAAATTTCGGGGCGGAACGATCGGTGGCCGCGTATGCATAGCTTGCCTGCTCCACTTTGAGCCGCAACCCCGGTTGCCTCGCGGCCGTGACGCTCGGCGCCGCCACCGAACCGTTGCTTGGCACTGCGCCGCTCATCTCACTCTCCGCCGCATCAAGTAAATAAAAACAGGAGCGCCCGCGATCGCCGTCATCGCGCCTACCGGCAATTCCGTGGGAGACACGACCGTCCGCGCCAGCGTATCCGCAAGTACGATCAAAATCGCGCCGCCCAGCGCGGAAGTGGGAATCAGCAGCCGATAGTCCGTCCCGAACATCATGCGCATCAGGTGCGGCACCAGCAGCCCGACGTATCCGATTGCTCCGCTCACCGATACAGCCAGGCCAGTGAGCACCGAAGCCGCCACGTAAACCACGAGCTTCACGCGATTCACGTTCACGCCAAGATGCCGCGCCTCTTGTTCACCCGTGAGGATCAGATTCAAATCGGACGCCGTTGTATAGATCGATCCCACCCCCACGATCAGCGCCAAGTACAACCATCTCGAATCAGCCGTGGGCTGCGAAGCTAGATCGCCCATCAGCCAAAAAGCCATTCCACGGAGATCGCGCCCGCTCAGCGTGGTCATCATGAACATGATGACGGCCGAAAGAAATGACGCGGTCACAATTCCGGCCAGCAAGAGTGTCGCGCTATCGAGTTGCCCGCCGCGGCGTCCCAGAAAGTACACTGCCGCGGTTGTCACACCCGCCCCCGCGAAGGCCGCCACTTGAATGGCACCCGGCGTGTGCGGCGCGGCAATCAGTCCGATAATTGCGCCCAGTGCCGCTCCGCTTGAAATGCCCAGCACGTAGGGATCGGCCAGCGGATTCCGCAAAAGCGCTTGAAAACCGGCGCCCGCCGTCGCCAGCGATGCACCTACTACAATCCCCAGCAGAATGCGCGGCAATCGAATCTCGAAAATCACGTCGCGGAATTCTGCCGGAATCGCATCCCAGTGGTGCAAGACGCCGTTCACCAACGTCATCACGATGTCGCGCACCCCGATCGGATACGCGCCCACGCGCAGCGAGATCACCATGGCGACAAACAACACCCCAGCTAGCCCGACGCAAATCCATGCCACGCGCTGCGGCGTCAGAGGGCGCATTCACCGCGCCTCTTGGTGGCGAGAGATGCCCACGCCGCGTGCGACTCGTTTCTAGCTCGCCGAATCGCGCGACTCTCGGAGAACGCCTCCGGATGCAGCTTCCGGGCAAGCTGCTCGATCATATCGATGAGTCCGGGCGACGGCCGCACGGCTTCTTCGCTGACGTCAACCACGTTCCCCCTTTCGACCGCATCCAAATCTCTCCACGCTGGGCGCGCGCGCAGATCCGCGAGCTCGGCGGCGGCTCCCCCACCATGATCGTCTGTAAAGACGATGTAGTCCGGCCGCAATCGCACCACTTCCTCCACGCTCAGCTGCGGCCAATTTTGCCGCGAGAGCACTACCGATTCCGCTCCAGCCCATCGCAGTGCATCCGCAATGAACGTGTTCTGCCCGATGCTGATCAGCGGTTCCGGCCACACCACGAAAAGTACGTGCACGAGCGGCCTATCCTGGAGTCGCGAATGCACCGCATCGAGCCCCTGCCGCATGCGCGCCACGAGTGCCTCTCCCTGCTGCGCTGCGCCCATCAGTGCCGCCATGCGCGCAATCGAATCGAGCATGCCTCGCACCGTGTGCGGATCGCTGGTGTAAACGGCGATGCCTAGCCGCTGGAGCGCATCGGCCGTCTCCACTCGATTGATTGAGGTCGTCGCCAGCACAAGGTCCGGCTGCAGGGCCACAATCGCTTCGAGGCTCGGATTCTGCGGATTGCCCACGTGCGGCTTAGCCTTTGCCGCGGGCGGCGTGTCGCAGTAATCCGTATCGCCCGCGAGGTGATCTTCGAGTCCCAGCGCGTAAACGGTCTCCGTCAGATTTGGAGCGAGCGTTACAATGCGGGTCACCGTTGCGGGAATTTTCAGTTGCCGCCCCACGTCATCGGTCACGATGCCGCCCCGATTCGCTTGCGCGGCTGGCCGCCAAGTCGACCGTGGCGCGGCGATCATACCTTCCGCCGCACTCACAGCTAGCGCGACGAAAATTCCGATGACGCAAGCTCGCCAGCTTCGCGCTCGATTCAATTTCTCGTCTCCAACAAAAAAGCCTCGCGAGGATAGCGAGGCTTATCGCCACACTCTTTCTCGCGAAGAGTATCGGCTTCGACTGGCGCGAGTACATTCCTGACTTTCGACTGCCGCTCACGCGGCACGCCGATCACAGTGGCGGGACCGTGGCCGATTTTCACGGCCTTCCAGATGCCCGTGCCAGTTCAATTGTCGCAGGCGAGTTTAAGCTGTGCTGCGACACATAGTCAACGAATCTCAGTGCTGGGGCACAGCAGTCCGCCGCCTGAAAGCCATCCGAAGCAACACGTACGAGATGAGCGCCGCAAAACCTCCGAAAATCAAAACCGCAAGACAACCGCCAATGGCTCCTACGTAAGAAATCTGAAACCCGTACTTCCGCGCGGATACAGACTCAGCAGACCAACTCAGGAAGGCGTAGAGCGGGATTGCCAATGCGACTAAGCCCACTCCGATGCCAGCCAATCCAGTTAGCGCGCGGAAGAAAACGTTCCACGCGGCAGACGCTACATTTGTGGTCATTTGCTACCGGTTCTTCCACTTCGGGGCGCGCTTTTCCACCAGCGCGCGCAAACCTTCCTGCGAATCTTCGAGCTCCGCCAGTTCGTTCAAGAAAACCTTCATCGAATTGCGCACCCCATCACGCAGCGGCATCCCGAGGCTTCCCATGATGGCTTTTTTGGCCATGGTGAGCACGGGCGCGGATTGCGCCGTCACCTTCGCCGTCACCTCGTCAATTTTCTTTTGCAGCCCGTTTTCGGGCACCAGCCAGTTGACCAGCCTCAATTCCTCCGCGCGTTCGGCGGACATCGTTTCTCCGGTCAACACCAGCTCCAGCGCTTGTTTGGGACCGAGAAGGTATGGCAGGATGGCCGCAGCCAGCGGGGGGAATACTCCCAGCTTGATTTCCGGCTGCGCAAATTTTGCCTTCGGCGTGGCAATCACCAGATCGCCCAACGCCGCCAGCTCCGCTCCTCCTCCGAATGCGGGTCCGTTCACGACCACCAGCAGCGGCTTCGATGCATCGAGCATCGCAGAAAATGCTCCGTGGAAAGCATCCAGCAGCTGAAATATTCGCCGCTGCGTGTACTCGCCGATCTCGATGCCGCCGCAAAACGCTTTGGCCGCCGAATCGAGAATGATCAGCTTTATGTTGTTGCGATCGCCGAATGAGTTGATGCCCACGGCAAGCTCGCTGAGCATCCGCTCATTCAAAAGATTATGTTCGGGGCGATCGAGCGTGAGGTGGCCTACGTCTCCCTCAACGCGCACCTTCACGAATTTGAAGTCTTCGACTTTCGGCGCGACCAGCGCCAGGGTTCCGAGAACTTCCACTCCGCGCGAAGTTGGCGGCATTTGAAATCGCTCCAGGCCTGCGACCCCCCTTGGAAGCGGGGATGTCTTAGTCCCAAAGGTTAGACCGTTTCGATTTCGACCGCCACGCCCAATCCGCCGGACACACACAATGTGGCAAGGCCCCGCCGGCCAGCCCTTGGCCTGGCCGATGGGCCAGTTCCCGGCGCGAGGGACCCGCGGATCTCATAAATCAGAGTTGTGAGAATGCGGCTGCCGGTGCACGCGATCGGATGACCCAGCGCGATCGCGCCTCCGTTCGGATTGAGCCGCTCGCGATTGAAGTGGAGATCGCGGTCGCAGGCGAGCACTTGCGCCGCAAACGCTTCATTTAATTCGATGGCATCGTAATCGTCGAGCTTCGTTCCGGTGCGCTTCGTCAGGTTCCGCACTGCCGGCACGGGTCCGATGCCCATCACGCGGGGGTCCACCGCCGCGATGGTGGCGTCCACAATCCGCGCAATCGGCTTGAGCCGCAGTTCGCGAACCTTTTCTTCGCTCGCCAGGACCACAGCCGCCGCGCCGTCGGTGATTCCGCTGGAATTTCCAGCCGTTACGGTGCCGGCCTTGCTGAACACGGGCTGCAGTTTTGCCATTCCGGCCAGCGAGGCATCCTGCCGCACATGCTCGTCCTTCTGAAGAATCGTCACATTGCCTTTTTTGTCCGTCACCGGCACAGGAACAATTTCTTCCTTAAAGTGACACTCGGCAGACGCTAACGTCGCGCGCCGGTGGCTCTCCACCGCGAATTCGTCTTGCTCCTCGCGCGAAATTTTGTACTGCTCGGCAAGCACCTCGGCCGTTTCTCCCATGATCATCTTCGAGAGAGGACAGAGGAACCCATCGCGGTACATTCCGTCGATCAGCTGCTGGTTGCCGAGCCGGAATCCCCAGCGTCCCTCCACCAGGTACGGGACGCGGCTCATCGCCTCCGCGCCGCCCGCCACGATAATCCCGGCCTGTCCCGTAACAATCGCTTGCCAGCCTAATACCACAGCGCGCAGTCCCGAAGCGCACGCCATGTTTATGGTGAATGCCGGCACATCATCGCCAAGACCTGAACGCCACGCGATCTGCCGCGCCGGGTTCGGCCCCACACCCGCAGGTCGCGCGTTGCCAAAAATAACTTCGTCGACCCGCCACCCAACGTGATCGATTCCACTCGTACGGTCGCTGCTTGCTGCGCCCTCTTTCAGGGGCGGATGGTCGAACTCGCCGGGCGTCCGCTCGGGCGGAAGCGGCTCGCCGAATGCGCGTTCGAGGGCCGCGCGCACGGCAATCGTCCCCAGGTCTGGGTGCGTGAAATCGGCGAGCATGCCGCCGAATTTTCCGATTGGCGTTCGCGCCGCGCTCACAATGTAAACGGTGCTGGCCACAGTTGTTCGATGTTAGCACAGCTCTTTCCGGCTCTCGAATTGCGCCGATTCGTTGGCGCGCAGGCGTTGCACAATCCCTACTTTTTCCCGGCAGATTGCAAGGAATAAACTGCGGGCATATGGGAACAATCTCCACGGTTCAGTACCAACGATGATCTGTAAGTTAAATTCGGGTCAGGCCCGCTAAATCGCCGCGTTATAAGCACTTCGATAAATATATGGGGTTGGTACTCCCATTGCCTAAGTAATGTCGACTATCTCGGCTGAAGCGTAACAGCTAGGCTGAAAAATATCTCGGAGTGTCTAGTAGCAGACTGCGAGCCATTGATGGAAGATAAACCAAAAACTCCGCATGATTCCGGGCAAGAATCGAGTCGCCAGCTTCGGACCGTGCCTGCAATGGAAAGGGCGCGGGAAAATACTGCCTCAAGCACCCAGACAAGCGACGTTGAATATCGCCTGGACGCTCTTCGCCAGCGTGTGCGCAATCTAGAAGCCGATTCGTCTTTGGTCTGGCTGGAAGACCGCCTGCACATTTTCGATCCGGCCCTCGATTTGCGCGTGAAAGTCGAAACGGTGCACCTGATGTTGCGCGCCGCGGAGTTGCTGAGCGATTCCGACAAAGAAAAGGTCCTCTTAACCGTCAGAAATTCCCTCGACCAGCTCGAAAAAGCCGTGGAGCTGGACGTACACGCCGCCTGATCCGACGACCGGCCATCGCAAAACTGCTCCGGCCCCGTACCAAATCAATCGTTGCTTCTCAGCGCGCGAAAATTCCGCTATTCTCTCCGCCCATGAACGTCTACGAAATCCTCAAGGGCGCTACCAAGCTCGAAGACTTGCGGCGCGCGCAGCGCCCTGACCCGAAGCCTGGACCTCACGACGTTCTCGTCCGCCTCCGCGCGGCCGCGCTCAATTACCGCGATCACGCCATCATCGTTGGCACGTATCGCTACAATCTCGACCGGGCCACGATTCCCTGCTCCGATGGCGCCGGAGATGTGGTCGCCGTCGGCTCGAGCGTCACACGCTTCAAGCCGGGCGACCGCGTGATCCCCTCCTTCTTCCAAGTATGGATTGATGGCGCGCCTCCGAAGAACCGCGCGGCCCTGGGCGCGCCGCTCGATGGCACACTCGCCGAATACATCGCATTGCACGAAGACGGCTGCGTCGCCATGCCGAAAAGCCTCTCATACGAAGAGGCGGCCACGCTTCCGTGCGCCGGCGCCACCGCGTGGAACGCCCTCATGCTCGCCGGCTCGCCCATCAAGCCGGGGGACGCCGTGCTTTGCCTGGGAACGGGCGGCGTGGCAATGTTCGCATTGCAGTTCGCGCGGGCCGCCGGAGCGCGCGTCATCGTCACCTCGTCCAGCGACGCGAAAATCGAGCGCGCTCGAAGCCTCGGCGCATCCTCCGGCGTGAATTACAAGACGCATCCCGACTGGGAAAAAGAAGTGCTCGCGCTCACCGAGGGGCGCGGCGTCGATTGCGTAATCGAAAATGGCGGCATCGGAACGCTCGCGCGCTCGTTTCAATGTGTCGGTTGGAAGGGAAAGATAGCCCTGATCGGCGTGCTCGCGGGACTCGAAGGCAACGCCAATCCGCACGATTTGATGTTCAAGAGCGCCAGCCTGCAGGGCATCGGCGTCGGCAGCCGCGCGAGCCTCGAACAATTAATTCAGGCGATCGAAGTCAATCAGATCAAGCCCGTTATCGAAAAAGTTTTCCTCTTCGACCAGGCCGCCGAAGCATTCCGCCTGCAGGCTTCCGGCAACTTCCTCGGCAAAATCGCCATCGCCATTTGAACTCTGAACTTCAGCGCCCGGTCCTGCACCCAAATTCACACTTCGGCCGCAGGATAACTGTCTCCCATCACGCGGCGTGTTAGCTTATAAGCGTGGAAAGGAGATTCCGCCATGCCTCGCACCCGCCGCGGTGATAAGCGCCCTTTGAGGCCGTCCACAAAAGTTCTCACCGAAGGATTCGACCCTACTCTTTCGCTCGGCTCCGCGCGCCCTGCTGTCTTCCGCAGTTCCACGTACGTTTTCTCGAGCCCCGAAGCCGCCGAACACGCCTTCAACGTCACCTCCGGCCGCGCCAGGCTGCCCGAAGGCGAAGGACCAGACCTAATCTACTCGCGCTTCAACCATCCCAACGCGCAGATGCTCGAAGACCAAATCGTGAACCTCGAAAAAGGCTCCAAATCCGCGCTGGCCTTCAATTCCGGCATGGCTGCGATCGTCACATCGCTCTTCGCTCTTTTGCGCCCCGGCCAATCCATCGTTTACACCATCCCGATCTACGGCGGCACCCAGCATTTCATTCAAGATTGCCTTTCGCAGTGGGGCGTATCGGGCATTCCCGTGTTTTCGGGCGAAGCCCACCGAATCAGCCGCGCGATCGCATCCGCGAAAAATCTCGGCGCGGTAATGCTTGAAACGCCCGCCAATCCCACGCTGATCATGACGGACATCCGCCAGGTTTGCGACGCCGTCGCAGCGCTGAAAATCCCCAAGGGCCGCGCGCGTCCTCTGGTGCTGGTGGACAACACCATGCTCGGCCCGTCGTTCCAGCATCCGCTGGAGCTGGGCGCCGATCTCGTTCTCTATTCGGGGACAAAATATCTCTCCGGCTTCAGCGACATGCTCGCCGGAATCGCGCTCGCCAGAGATCCCGACCTGATTCGCAGGATCCGTCCCACGCGCGGCCTTTTCGGCACCATCCTTCAGCCGGACGAATGCTGGATGCTGGGCGGCCGCTTGCCCACTGTGCGCCTGCGCATGGACAAGTCCAGCATCGACGCCCAGCGAATCGCCGAGCGCCTCGTCGCCCACAAGAAAATCAAAAAAGTTCTATACCCCACGCTCTTCACCGACCCGGAGCAGAAAAGAATTTACGCCGCGCAGTGCGATTATCCCGGCGGCATGCTTTCTCTCGAACTTCGCGGCGGAAAACGCGCGGCGTTCGATTTCCTGCGCCACGTGAAAATCGCTCGGAACGCCGTCTCGCTCGGCGGTGTCGAAACGCTCGCCTGCCACCCGAAAACCACTACGCATTCCGGCTTCAGCGAAAAAGAATTCGCCCAAGCCGGTATCACCGACGGCCTCGTCCGCGTCTCCGTCGGCATCGAGCACTGGCGCGACCTCCTCGCCGACTTCGAGCAAGCCTTGGACGCCGCCTGACACGAACGGCCCCGATTCCGGCTTGACTCGTCCGGCTGGGCCGTCTAGCCTATGGAAGGATGCGCCTGACGAAAACATTCTTACTCGCGGTGCTTGCGCTAGGCTTGGCGAGTTACGCGGTTGATTGCTCCGCGCTCCAAACGCCAGCCGCCGCGATGCACTGTTGCGCCTCGATGCCTTGCTCGCACGGCCACGGTCAACAGGACTGCTGTAAGAACATGCCGTCCATGCATGTGCCGTTTGTGCAGCCCGCCTCGCTGCACAACATACAGTTTTCGTTTTCCATCGCGGCAGCATTGCCGGCCGCTGCGAATTCGAGAACTGTAGATCGGCCCTCGCTGTTCGCAACTGTGGACTGTCACGCGCCGCCGGTTCTTCCCGCCATCCTCCCGACACTTCGCATCTGATCGCTCCTCCAGATAAGAACGGCTCGACCCGCTAACGCGGATAAGTGTTTCCGCGCGCGGTTAACTTACTGGAGGAAGAATCCGTGAAAGCTAGAGTTAAGGATGCGGCCTGCCTAGGCAGGTTCGCTCCAGCGATTCTATTTATCGTCTGCTCTGCGTCTCTAGTTAGGGCGCAAGGCACCGCCCCTGAAACCGCCCCACCGCTGTTTCCGGGTGGCGCGTTAATTTCCTACAACTCAATCTTCAATACGCGCGGCTTAGCGCCCGGCGATTCCTCAAGCATCTCCGCCACTGCCAGGCCCACGTTGTCGCACGAAGGCGATTTCAATTTCACCTGGGGATTCTTCCGCAACTTCGACCTCACCGTTCTCGTCCCCGTGGTCACAAATCACTTTGACGTCCCAGGAGCGCCAGGAGCTGGCGGTACCGGATTGGCCGACGCAATGGTCCTCGTCAAATATCGCTTCTACCGGCGCGATTCGCCTCGCGGCACAACACAGGCGTCCATAACGTTCGGTCCCAAACTTCCCACTGGCCTCACGCATTTGAATGGAATGAATGGCGTCCGTCTGCCCGCAACCTTGCAGCCCGGCTCCGGGTCGACCGATCTATTTCTATCGGCGAATTGGACCTACACCGGCCTTTTCAATCTCAGGCGTCTCGTGGCCGACGAGGATTTCCACTCCTTGATTCGCACCGAGGGAACCCAAGCAACTCGCCTCGGCAGTGACATCGAATCCCGCTTCTGGCTCTCGTATCGTCCATACGAATCCAACAACGCCACTCGCGAATGGTTCATCGGCCCTGCACTTACCTGGCTGCATTCGCAGGACGATCGCATCGCGGGCATCACTCAAAAAGGAAGCGGCGGTGACGTCTTGCTTGCCGGAGTCACCACTTACGTGGGCGTGCGCCCCGGAATGCATCTTTGGCTGGGAATGGATTGGGACGTCGCGCACTCCAATGGCGCGATGTTTGCTCCCATTCGTCGCCACATCAGTTTCGGGATCACGCAGCAGTTCAGATTTCACATGTTCTGAAAGGAGAAAAAATGAAAATCAATAAATTCGCGCTGCTTTTGCTGTTGGGTGCCGCCGTCGCGCCCGTCTCGCAGGCACAAATAAAACACGTCGAGATGCGTGTCGAAGGGATGACTTGAAACTTTTGAGCCTACGGTGTGCAACAACACCTGCAGCGCCAGTCTGGCGTGCAAAAAGCGGAAGTCAGCCTTCGGGATGGCACGGTGCAGATAACTCCAAAAGAGGACGGGCAAATCGATCCCGCTCAGCTCATAAAGGCCACCTACGATAGCGGCGTCACTGTCGCCGAAATGGACGTGACGGCGGAAGGGCGCGTGGTGAAAGACGCCTCGGGCGCGCTCGCATTTCAAGTGGAGCCGAATCGCTCATGGGTGATCACTCCCAACGATCAATCGCGGAGCCTCGCGCCCCTCGCGGGCACGCCGTCGAAAATCACCGTCACGGGTCAGTTGTATCTAAAGTCGGGAAAAAAGAAAGCAGACCCGTCGGTGCCGCTAAAGCTGTTGATTACCGAAGTTCAGAAAAAAGAGTAAGAGGGACCAAATGTCGCATACAGCTCAGCGTTGTTTTGCCAACTGGCTCCTTGTTTTTGGAGTGATGCTGCTCGCCGGATGCCATCAGCATCCGGCGAGCATCAAAAAACGGGCGCAGCCCGCAATCGCGGCAGGCGAGATCGGTTCTCGCCTGCCCGATTTCTCCGTGAAAGATTTCCAAGGCCGCGAGCTTTCGTCGTCGGATTTTCGCGGCAAGGTCCTCCTCGTTGACGTTTGGGCCACCTGGTGCCAGCCCTGCAAAAAGGAAATGCCGGGTTACCAGAAGTTACTGGACCGTTATGGTTCTCGCGGCTTCGCCGTCCTCGGCTTGAAGGCCACCATGATGATGGATACCGAAGACCCCATGCAGTTCGCCCGCGAAGCCGGCGTCCATTACCCGTTGGCGATCGCCTCGCCGCAAGCCACCCAGGCGCTCGGTGGAATTTTGGGGTTGCCGACAACGTTCATCTACGACCGCCAAGGCATCCTGCGCTACAAAGTAATCGGCTTCGAATACACCAACGTCATCGAAGCGCAGCTAAAGCCCCTCCTCGGTCAGTGAGGGATTTGTTTCGTGTAGTTCTTGTAGCGCCGTCATCCTGAGCGAAGTCGCGCGTGGTTCTGTCTCTCCCGCGTTTCTTGCGGGCGCGCGACGCAGTCGAAGCGCGCCTTTTGCGCCCCGGATGCAACTGCGGGGGACCTCTCTTCGATGCATTCGCCATCGCCCGCGCAGTAGCGGCCGCCTTTCGCGCATTTTGCCTCCCGGTCGCCGTTTGACCGGGAAGGCTGGCAGCCTTTGCCTTTGGTTTCGTAGGGGCACAGTCCGCCGCGGCGGATGCTCGGCACGAATGCTTGGCTACCCACATGCCATTCACGCAGCCTCACGGGCGTTCCACCTGGTTTCTCGGCGATCTTCACACCTATGCGGGCTGGAACGATACGTTCGTCAATTGCACGCAAACTGGCGAGGTAGACCGTCATTTTCGGCATCCGTCGCGGCCTTTGCGAAGGTGCGCAGCTATGCAGCTTCGACGGTGAGTCTCAAGCCGATTGCCCTGGTGACGGCGACTAATGTGGATAGGCGGGGATTGCCGCGAGGAGACAGTGCTCGATACAAGCTCTCGCGCTCAATACCCGCAGCTTTGGCGACTTTGGCTATTCCTTGCGCCTGGGCCAGGTGGCGCAACGCAATCAGCAGGACGCGAGGTTCGTCCTCGTCTTCCAAAGAGGATTTGAGGTACTCCGTCGCAAACTCCGGGTCCTTTCGGAGACGGCGAACGATCGCTTCGTCGTGAGAGATGCTTGCTTTACGTTTCACGGATTCCGGTCCTTTCCCTGTAATCGTTCAGGTACTGCAATGCGCGGTTGATGTCCGCCGACTGTTTTCGCTTGTCGCCACCGCAGAGCCACCTTCGCTTGCGCCCGAATATCAGCGAGTCCTGACAACCAATCACCGAAGACATCCTTTCCAGCGCGAGTCACGTAACGGCGAATCTCGATCTCATTTTGCATTGTAACTTATAGATTACACATTCGCAAGCCCCGTAGATGGAGTCATGCTTGGCGCATGATGCGGTCCCTCACGGATAAAGTCCACAGGAGCTCGTCCTTGACGTGGTCCCTCCCATCGAGAAATATGGACGCATGGTCCAAACGACGGCAGTTCGGGCGCAGTCGGCGGCTCTTGCGAGAGCGGGGATCGCTGTGCGCCGCTGGTGGTCGGCGACTGGCGGCACGAGGGCAACGGCCGCCAGCCTGCAGGCCTGGCGCTACATGAAGGTCTGGCGCCGCAAGGGTTGGGCAAGCACCGCGTGGAACCGCTCGGGACGTGAAATACCTACCACGAAAGGGACGGCGCAAAAGCAGCTCTCTAATCGACAGTGGAGACGAGTAGAACATGAGGCAAGTCGTTGCAAACAAAGGACGGCGGTACAGTCTACCCGTCACAAAAACGGGACCCTCGATTCAAGCAACGGTTGTCGGGCTAAAACCCCGGCGCTACACAAGCTGCTACGTTTCGGTTATTCTGCCTCCCCTATGCTGGACCTCGGATTCGTAAGAGAGCACATGGACGTGATCGAGAAGATGGCGCGCGACCGCGGAATCACCCTCGATCTGGCGCCCTTCCGCGAAGTGGATACCGAGCGGCGCAGATTGATCACCATCACCGAGCAAATGAAGGCCGAGCGCAACAAAGCCAACGACATCATCGGTCCGCTGCAGAAAACGATTCGCGATCTCGAAGCGAAGGGCGAGGATGTGACGGATCGCATCGCGCAAAGAGACACGCTTCTGCGCCAGATGAAGGAATCGTCAGAAAAAATCAAGCGCAGCGACGAGCTTGTCGCCAAAATGGACGACGCGCTGAAAGAATTTCTGCTGACCATTCCGAATATTCCGCACGCGGGCGTCCCCGTGGGAAAAAGCGCGGCGGACAACGTGGAGGTGCGGCGCTCGGGCGAGCCGCCGAAATTCGGTTTCACGCCGCGTCCGCACTGGGAACTCGGCGAGCGCGCCGGGATTCTGGATTTCGAGTCCGCGGTGAAAATCGCGGGCGCGCGTTTCGCGGTTTACAAAGGACTGGGAGCGCGGCTGGAACGCGCGCTCGCCAATTACTTTCTCGACGTGCACACGCGCGAGCACGGCTATACGGAAATCCTGCCGCCGTTCATCGTCAACACCGCCGCGCTCACCGGCGTGGGCCAACTCCCGAAATTTTCCTCCGACATGTTTCACCTCGAAGGCACGGATTTGTGGCTCACGCCAACCTCCGAAGTCGAGCTGACCAATCTTTATCGCGACGAGACCATCGACGCGGACGAATTGCCCATCAAAGTCTGCGCGTGGACAGCCTGTTTCCGTTCCGAAGCGGGCGCGGCGGGAAAAGATACGCGCGGCATCAAGCGCCAACACCAATTTCAGAAAGTCGAGCTATTCAAATTTACGCGACCGGAAAAAAGCTACGACGAGCTGGAAACGCTGGTCCGCAACGCCGAAAAGCTGCTCGAACGCCTCGGCCTGCACTATCGCGTGATGCAGCTCTGCACCGCGGACATGGGATTCGCGTCTGCGAAAACATACGATATCGAGGTGTGGCTGCCGTCGGCGGGCGAGTTCATGGAAATTTCGTCCTGCTCGAATACGGAAGCGTTTCAAGCGCGGCGCTCGGGGATTCGGTTCAAGCCCAAAGGCGGCCCAGGAAATCAAAAGTCCGAATTTGTCCACACCTTGAACGGCTCGGGCCTTGCGGTGGGACGCACCTGGATCGCGATCGTCGAAAATTTTCAGCAGGCGGATGGCTCGATCGTAATTCCGGAAGTGCTGGTGCCGTACATGGGAGTGGAGAAAATCAAACCGAAGGACTAGCGAGCAATCGCAGAAAAAAGCGCGGAGCGTAGGTCCCAAACCTCTCACCTGCGCTCCGCGCTCTTAAATGCGGGAAATGTTATGTCTTGGCTTTAGCGATGCTGTCCACCTGGATGGAGCCGTCCTCAGTCACGTGGCCGGTGACTTTTACTGCCGCACCCAGATCTTCATCCGCGTTCACTGCATCTTGATTCTTGATCGATAGCACTTTCTTGGACTTCGCGCTAACGAAGACCCAGGAAGCGCCCTTGGTCTTGACGCAGGTTTCGGCGCAGGCCTTATGGTCCGCGCTCATGCCTTTTGCGCCGCAGTGGCTGTCGCTGATCCAGCCCGTCCACGTCATCGTCTTGTTTTCGGCGATGGTGGCGAGGCTGATCGCTGCGAGCATCACGGCAAGCAGGCTGCACATGCTGATAGCTCTCTTCATGTTCACTTCCCTCCTCAGGGCTAACGCGGCCTTCCGGCGAATGATCCTGATCCAGCAGGCCGATCTTTCACGCTACAGGTACGCTACATATACGAAAAGTGGATTGGTTAAGTCGCTAGAAAGCCGTCCGATGGTCCTGGCTGAGCACGAACTTACTTATACTCCAAGGGCTTGTGAGCGGCAAGAAGGATTGTGCGGCGCTAGGACGGCGCGCCGACCAGGACTTTGGGGCCGGTGGGCTGCGGCATTCCCCCGGAAGGTTCGAGCGTAACCGCAAAAGCCTTGGGCTCGATTCCTTTGGATAGCTTCATCATCCAGTGATCGGACTCTCCGCCGACAGGATTAAAAACGCCGCAGCTAATGGGATTGCCGCTCGCGGGAACAAGCCAAAGTTGATAACTCTTGGCCGCGGGCGCGGGAGGGATTTGCCCCTCGTACATCAGCATGCCCATTTTGGCGTTGTAAATCACGTGAGCGGTCCCCTGGGGCATGGCCGGCTGAGGAGCGAGCTGAACTGTAATCGTATCCTGAGCGGTGATAAGGCCGGCCATATCGCGAGCGTCTTGTAACTGCTGTTCCTCCAGCTGCATGCTGGCGCGGAGAGAGGCGAGCTGGCTATCCAGGCGGCGGTTGGCGTTCCAGAGCAAGAAAGCTGCGATAGCGAGAACGGCAGCGATGGGGAGCAGAATGGCGGTCCACCGGGACAAGCCTGTGCGGCTGGCGGGCTGCCGCTGCGGCTTCATTTCGCCGATCGCGGCGCCGCTGCGCTCGCGTGCTTCACGGATTTGCTCCAGGAGGCGTTCTTTCACGCTGGCTGGAGCCTTCGCGGAAGGCGCAGCCAGCCCGAGAATGGCGATGCGTCCTCGGGCGTCGGCGAGCTTCTGGGCGCATCCGAGGCAAAAGGCTAGGTGCGATTCGAGCGCCTGCCTTTCGGCGCCTTCGAGCACGCCGAGGGCGTAGAGGTCGAGATCTTCGTCGCGAATTGGGTGCTCGTTCATTCTATTTAGTTCGCCGATTGCGCCGCCGAATGTAACGTCCGCCTCAATGTTTCCAGTGCGGACCGCAGCCGAGTCTTAACCGTGCCCAAGGGATCGCCGGTACGAGCCGCGATCTCACTGTGCGTCAGACCCTCGAAATACGCCAGCTCGACAGCAGCGCGCTGCTCTTTCGGCAGACTCTCGAGAGAGGCTTTCACGCGTTCGACCAGTTGCTGCCGCGCGGCGTAGCTTTCAAGATTAAACGGCGAAACTGCCATGCCTTCGACCAGCGCGTCGCCCGCAGCCGGATTGTGCCGCCGCATTCTGGAAATGGCGCGATTGCGTGCAATCACGACGAGCCATGCAGGCAACGATCCGCGCGACGCGTCAAAGTGCGAAGCGGTATTCCAGAGCTGCAGGAAAATATCCTGCAGAATCTCCTCGACCGCCTGGTTGTCGCGCAAAATACGGTGCAAGACAGACGAAATCATGCCAGCGTAGCGGTCGTACAGCGCAGCGAGCGCGGATTCGTCCCGCTGCACGAGCCTGTCGATGAGAGCCGCGTCCGAGGCTCTTGACTCGCTTGCCGATTCTCGACTCACCCGGTTCTCGCGGCTCCCTTATTTAAGATACGCGAGCATGAAGCTTTCGGATTGCCAAGGCGTTTATTTCCGGGAGCTTCAGGGTCGCGCTCCCGAACAGTAGCCCCAAGCACAGGCCCGGTCAACCAGAGAGCTTGCCCCGCAGCAGCGGGTCGGCGATTGGAACAGGTCAACTTCGATAGAAGCTCGTTACCGGAGACCGAAATGACCTATTTTGATGAGCTTAGGAGGGATAATGGCGACGGAACATTGGCGTAAGCCATTGCTCTTCGGACAAATCTCACTTCAGTTTGGCACTGTTTTCATTGACATCCCCAGCGGCTTAGCTAAACTTCGGTTTTCGCGTGACTTACGGGCGCTACCGATCTGAGAAGTCTTACAAGTAACCAGCAAGAGGCAACCAGGGCTCCACATAGGCAGGAGGAAGTACCATGGCGAGCGTTGCCAAAGCGATTCCACAACCCATACCGCGCATTGCCCCGCGCGAGGATCTGAATCCCTACCGGATTGCGCAGATTCAGTTTGATCTGGCCGCCGAACATCTGAAGCTCGACCAAGGGCTGCGGCAAATCCTGCGCACCCCGAAGCGTGTGCTGGAAGTATCCATTCCTACAAAAATGGACAACGGCCAGGTGAAAGTGTTTACCGGATACCGGGTACAGCACAATGTGGCGCGGGGTCCGGCCAAGGGTGGCATTCGATATCATCCCGCCGTGACGGTGGATGAAGTGAAGGCGCTCGCAACGTGGATGACGTGGAAAACGGCGGCGGTGAACATTCCCTTTGGCGGCGGCAAGGGCGGCGTGATTTGCGATCCGAAGCGAATGAGCAAGGCCGAGCTCGAGCGCATGACGCGCCGGTACACTTCCGAGATTCTGCCGTTAATCGGACCGGAGCAGGACATTCCCGCGCCGGATGTTTACACCGATGCACAGACCATGGCCTGGATCATGGATACGTATTCCATGACCAAGGGCTATTCTTCGCTGGGAGTGGTGACGGGCAAACCTGTGTCCATCGGCGGGTCGGAAGGCCGGAAAGAAGCCACGGCGCGCGGATGCCTGGTTGCCATTGAGGAAGCGTGCAAGTTGAAGAAAATGTCGCTTCGCGGCGCGAGCGCGGCGATTCAAGGATATGGAAACGCAGGATCGCTGGTGGCGCGCTTCTTGACTGAAAAGAAAGCTCGCGTGGTCGCGATCAGCGATTCGCGAGGCGGCGTCTTCAATTCACGCGGAATCGATCCCCTGAAGGCCAGCCGGTATAAAGACCGCTCAGGCACGGTGGTGGGAATGCCCGGCACATCGCGAATTTCCAACGACGACTTGCTGGCGCTCAAGTGCGACATCCTGGTTCCAGCGGCGCTCGAAAATGCGATTACGCTCAACAACGTGGATCAGATCAAAGCCAAAATCGTGGCGGAAGCTGCGAACGGCCCCACGACTCCGCATGCCGACGAAGTGCTGGCGCGCAAGGGCATCACGCTGCTGCCGGATATTCTGGCGAATGCGGGCGGCGTGACCGCGAGCTATTTCGAATGGGTTCAGGATTTGCAAAGCTTCTTTTGGCCAGCCGCGGAAGTAAATTCGAAGCTCGAATCAGTGATGCGGCGCGCGTTCGTCGACGTTCACGAGATGACGCGAAAGCACCGCACCCACATGCGCACGGGCGCTTACATTCTTGCAGTGGGCCGCGTCGCGGATGCGACACTCGTCCGCGGACTCTTCCCGTAATCCTCCAAAACCAACCGCCATCGTCGCCGGTGAGAAACACCAGCTTCTTTCGCTAAAGATTATTCTTGCGCGCGAAGCAACAACGCGCGTACATTTTGCTTGCCGGTGTGCTCAGGGACATTGGAGCCACCGGCATTTGTGCCTCGCGCGGAGGGCACGCAAAAGTTGAGCACGCACGGCAACCACACGATTCATGGGAATCACGGCGCCCATACGCCGCCGATTCTTCTAGCAATCGCAGGCTTCGATCCTTCCTGCGGCGCAGGAGTAGCCGCCGACCTGAAAACGTTCGCAGCGCACAATTGTTACGGCGTGGCGGCGGTGACCGCGTTGACGGTGCAGTCGACGCTGGGTGTGCGCGAGGTCCACGCGACACCGGCGGCAACTTTGCGCGCGCAACTGGATGAGCTTGCCGGCGACTCGGCTTTGGCAGCGGTTAAAATTGGAATGCTCGCGAGCCGCTCGAATGCCAGCGTGGTGGCGGAATTTTTGGATAAGCATAAGTTTGCGCACGTGGTCCTCGATCCGGTTACGCGTTCGACCGCGGGTAGCGTCGACCTTCTCGATCCGCCGGGGTTGAAGTTCCTTCGCGACGAACTTCTGAAGCGCGCTACTGTGGTGACGCCGAATATTGCGGAGGCGGAGTTCCTGACGGGGATGGAAGTGAAGGATGTGACCGGGATGAAAGCGGCGGCCCAGAAACTGGTGGAGATGGGTGCGCAAGCCGCGATCATCACCGGCGGACATCTGGAAAAACCGATCGACGTGTTGTGCGAGGCCGCGGGTATAGAAGCATTCGGCGGAGACCATGTGCGAAGCGCGAACACACACGGTTCAGGCTGCACGTTTTCATCCGCTATTGCGGCGCAACTTGCCTGCGGCCAGCAGCTTCGAGAAGCCGCAATCCTCGCCAAAGCATACGTGACCAAGGCGATCGAAAAATCGTATCCGACCGGCAAGGGCGCGGGACCGCTGAATCACCTGTTCCGATTTCATCAGGAACCGCCCCCGCGAGGCGTTCACGAAGTTCCCCAGCACGGAATGCATCCCGCAGCAGAACCCGCCGCGCACTGATTTCGCGCATCGCCCAGGGCTAAATCAGCATGCAAGTCTGAATCGAATTGCGAGGCCTGCCGGCATCGAAGAGAGATCCTTCGACTGCGTCTGCCGGCATCCGTCGCAAAAGACGCGCTGGACGGAAGAGAAGGACCGGCAGACTCCGTTCAGAATGACGAGATTCGAGATTGCGAGGTAGTGCGCTCACTCCTTCAGAGGGTTACGGTGAAGGAGTCGCCGGCCTGTTCGATGAGTGCATTGTCAATGAGGCGCGTGGCGCCTACGCGCGCAGCCAGCAGCGCGTAACATGATTTCCGACAAGCTATGACGGGCTCGAATGAGTCTGCGTCCACAATTTCCGCGTAATCCAGGGACACGCCAGGCTCGGACTCGATCAATTGCCTCATCGAAGCGAGTAGTGGGGCGGCATTACGCTGGCCCGCTAGAATTTCACGACGGAGGGCTTCCAGCGCGCGGTAAAGCACGGTGGCGGCGCGACGCTCTCCATTCTTTAGGTATGCGTTGCGCGAGGAAAGCGCCAGTCCATCTGGCTCGCGAATAACGGGGCACACCACAATTTCGGAGTACAGATTGAGGTCACCAGCCATTTGACTAATGATGCGAACCTGCTGTGCATCCTTTCGGCCGAAAAAGGCTAAGCGCGGTTGAACAATTTCGAATAACTTCAACACCACGGTGGTGACGCCCTGAAAGTGTCCGGGACGAGAACGCCCTTCGAGGCGATCGCCCAATCCTTCAACGGCGACGTTGGTGCGGAAGCCTGGCGGATACATTTCTTCGGCAGACGGCGCAAACAAATAATCAACGCCGAGCTTTTCGAGGGCGGCGCGGTCAGCCTCCAAAGCGCGCGGATATTTCTGGAAATCCTCAGATGGGCCGAATTGCTTCGGATTCACGAAAATCGAAACGACTACCGGCGAGCATTGCTGCAGCGCTTCGCGAACGAGCGAAAGATGGCCTTCGTGAAGCGCGCCCATGGTGGGCACCAGACCGACGACGCGGCCGCTTGTGCGCGCGTCGCCGGCCACCTGCTTCATCCACGCAACGGTGTGAATTAATTCCATCAGGATGGCGCGAGATTTGCCGTCAGGCGCCAGTTGTCGCTGTAAGTCGTTCCCGGTAGAACAAAATCAGATCCGTCGAGATGGGTTTTGCACCCAATTGGCGCAGCATGGTGGCGACTTGCCCGCGATGGTACGTGCTGTGGTTGGCCAGATGCTGCAAACAGTGTCCCAACTCCCGCGAGAAGGGCGTGCCAGCAAGAGTCTTGAACTCAACAATGCGATTCAGATCGGCTGGTCCAAGCGAGGCGATGTAGCCGATCAGGTCGCTTTCCACTTCCGTCCAGCGGCGCTTCAGCGTTTCGAAATCGGGATAATCGGCAGCCGCGGGAATTCCCGCGGGCACGCGGCTATTCCAACGCTCAAGCCATATCCATTCCGCGCCGCAGATGTGCGCCAAGGTATCGCGAACGGAGGGGAAGCTCGATCCATTATGGCGCGTGAATTCTTCACCGGAGAGCGGCGCGCAGGCTTCCAGGACACGACGGTTGGCCCAGGAATTGTAATCGTAGAGAAGGCGAAAATCGGCAACGTCCATGGGTCGGGGCTCCTTTCACTTCACTTTTGGTGCGCCCCAGTTTCGCAAACTAGGTTCGCTCGCGCACCGGTAAATGTTCGCGCAGTTCGGCGGCAGAGTGAAACGACTCGGCATCGGACGGAAATCGTCCGCTGCGCACGTCGCCACAAAATTCCGATACGGCGCGCGTAATCTCCGCTGAAAGGTTCGCGTACTGGCGCGCAAATTTCGGGCTATGCCCCGCGGTGAAGCCGGCGAGATCGTGGAACACAAGCACTTGACCGTCGCAATCGGGGCCCGCACCGATCCCGATGGTGGGGATGCGGAGCTTTTCCGTGATGCGCGCCGCCAAATCGCGAGGCATCGATTCCAATACGACGGCGAATGCGCCGGCGACTTCCACGGCGCGCGCGTCTCGCTCGAGCTGACGGGCAGCGTCCGCCGATTTGCCCTGCACGTGAAAACCGCCCAGGGCATTCACGGATTGCGGCGTCAGGCCCACGTGTCCCATCACCGGAATTTCGGCCTCGACCAAACGCGCGATCAGCTCGATCCGGCGCTCGCCGCCTTCCACTTTCACGGCTTCCGCGCCGCCTTCTTTCACCAGGCGCACAGCGTTGCGAACCGATTCGTCCGGCGAGACGTGAAAGCTGCCGTAGGGCATGTCCGCGACCAGTAATGCGTGGTTCGTGGCGCGTCGAACGGCGCGCGTGTGGTGAATCATTTCGTCGAGGGTTACCGGCAAGGTGCTGTCGTATCCCAGCACAACCATGCCGAGCGAATCGCCAACGAGCAGAATATCCACGCCCGCATCGTCAAGGAGGCGCGCGGTGGGATAGTCATACGCCGTCAGGCAAGTGATTTTCTGTTTTATTTCGCTGAAACCAGAAAGGGAGTGAGACTTACGCGAAAGAATGTCAGGCACGGTGATTTTCCCGTTGCCCGCACGAGGTGCAACGCTCATTTTTGCCTCCGGTGCCGCCCCTGGAATCAGGGTGCAGCCCAGCTAACAAGCTGATGGTACCAGAGCTAATGCGCTGGTGCAAAAGGGAATATAATGGCTTGCGCTGGCAGGCAATTGCTCACCCGGCAACGCTGAAGAGGCTATGGCCTATTTTCTGGTGGTCATCGTAATTGGTGCGTTGATTTACGCGATGGTCAAAATCGCGAGCAGCAAGGGCTACTCGGAAATGACGTCAGAAGAATTCGAGGCGGAGGCGAAACGCGGTTCCCGCATGAGCGGCACGATGGCCGCCCTTCAAAAAATCATCGATCCGGGGCATCACGTTGAGTACGTCCAAGAGCAAAAGGAAGCTGTCCGAGCGGATGGGGCCGAATCTGGCGACCATCCAGAGACAGCCGCTGCAGGTGAATCAACGGAAAAGCATAAAAGCTAGACGCCCCGAACTCATACTTGGGCGACGGTGGCGGGGGGCGGCGCCGTCGGCATTTGCGCTTCGACGCCCCGCCAGCCGACTGGGCGGCCCCTGACGGCTTCTTGCAGCGCGCTGAAAAGCACCACGTACATCATTTGCCGGTAGTAGAAGCGCTGCAAGATAAGAGGCGCGAGAAGCGTCCAATCCTCGTCCTTTTCCAGGGCAAACGCGATCACGCAGGTGAAAAGATCGATCAGCATGAAAAGCGCGAAGAAAATCAGGGAGCGCTCGACGTCGCGCGATGTCCAAAGCTGAGGCAACCGGGTGATTTGAAGCTGGGAGAGCCCCCACAAGGCCAGCGAAAGCAGAAAGAGAAGATCGATCACCGGCGAAACGAGCGGCAGAAGAATCTGAAACAGAAAAATATTCGGGATCGCCACCCATCCGAGCGTGCCGTAGCGGGGCTTGCCGGCGGTGTCTCGATGCTTCCAAACAGCCTGGAGGGTGCCGAACGTCCAGCGGAATCGCTGGCGAATGAGCATGTCGACGGTCTCGGGCACTTCGGTGCGGCCGATAGCGGTTTCGTCGTAGAGAATCTTCCAACCATTCCGCCGGATGGTGAGCGTGAGGTCGGTATCTTCCGCGACCGTGTCACCCGAGAATCCGCCGCTGCTACGAAGGAGTTCGGTTCGCCACGCGCCTGCGGCACCGGGAACAACGGGAATGCAATTCAGCAAATCGAAGGCGCGCTTTTCGAGATTTTGGCTCGTGATGTACTCCAGCGCCTGCCAGCGCGTGATCCAGCGATTGCGATTGATCACCTTCACATTGCCCGCAACTGCGCCGACTTTCGGATCGGCAAAATGCCGGACCAGGCGTTCGATCGCTTCGGGATCGACGACGGTATCGGCGTCAATTGAGACGCTGATTTCGCCGATGGCTTCGCCGAGCGCGTGATTCAAGGCTGAAGGCTTGCCGTGATTGGATTGCGTGAGAAGACGCACTCGGCGATCGCCCCCGAAGTGTTCCTGCACTAACTCAGCGGTGCGATCGACGGAGCCATCATCCACGACCAGGATTTGCAGATTAGGATACGTGGAAGCAAGCGCTGCGCGCACAGTATCGACGATCACGGCTTCCTCGTTGTAGGCAGGAATCAGAACACTGACCCACGGCTTGTAGTCCGGATGATCGGCCGGCGCCGCACGAAACTTCTCAGCCAGGGCCAAAAATCCAATAATAAGCGCGCGTCCGCTGACCAGTAGAATGCCTGCGATAAAAATGAACGCAATCCCCGTGCGCAACCATCGGAATAGATCGAAGACGAAAGCATCGGCGCGCACGAGAAGCCATTCGTGGTACGTGAGCGGACTCATCACCTGGGCGCGCGTTTCACCCAGCAAGTCCGACACGGAGACGAACTGAAAGCCTTTCGCGCGAAGCTCGTCAATAATCCGGGGCAGCGCCGCGACCGTATGGCTGCGATCGCCGCCGCCGTCGTGCAGCAGGATGATGTTGCCCTTATTGGCTTCGGCGTCCGCCAGCACGCGTTGCACGATCGTATCGGCCGGCGCGGGCGGCTGGCCATTGGCTTCACCCCAATCGTGCGGATCGATCCGCGCGCCTACAATCGCGTATCCCATCGACTGCGGGATCGGCAACAATTGTATTTCGCTGGCGCTTTCCGGCTGGTGATCGATGCCGTATGGCGGGCGGAAAAGCGTGGTCTTCACGCCAAGATAGCTTTCCAGGAGCAGTTCCGTGAGGTTCAGTTGGACCTGGAGCTCCGGCTTGGAAAGGCGATCGACATCGAACTCCGGATGCGTGAAGGTGTGATTGCCGATCTCATTTCCCAATGCGTATTCGCGCTTCACGATGTTGTCTTCTTGATTGGCCGATTCTCCGATCACGAAGAATGTTCCGGGCGCGTGTTTCTGTTTCAGAATGTCGAGGATCTTGGGCGTCCATTCCGGATCGGGGCCATCGTCGAAGCTAAGAGCCACTTTGTGCGGCGCGGCGCCCATTTGCTGAATGCGCCAGGAAAAAGGATAGCTTTGGAAGCTCTCATCGTCGAAGGAGTCCGATCCCGCATCGTATTCAAACGCTCGGCGACCGCTCTGCGGCGTGGCCGTGATGCGCCAGATATCGCCGGCGCCTTCCAGAATCAGGTCGTAGCCGGGCGGAACTTCCTCCAGCTTCTCGCGGGTGGCATCATCGGCATGAGTTGCGTCCCAAATATCCCAGATCGAAGGATCCTCCATGCCCAACCGCCATAGCGCAGTGCCTTGCACGCCGGCGCGCTCGGCGGCACGCAGCTCGTTGTACGCGGTTACGCCGTCAAGCATCCAGACGTTGTGAGTCAAATTGTTATCGTCGTCGTAGGAGTAGTGCAGATTGAGCGAATCGGGATCGAGGAGAACGTCCGAGCCCGATTCAACCGCCGTCATAACCCCCTGCTGGAACGTAATCGAACGCGCGACGGGGTGACGATCGCGTTTGGTGACCGCCGGCCAGTCGTAACCGTAGTTCGCAATTCCCATCAGCAGCTTGCTTGGCGGCACGATCTTGACCATGTTGTCGATGTTGCGCATGAACCAATCCTGCGGCGCTATCGGACCCGGAGGCGAAGTAGACCATCGGAAGTCGTAGTTCATCAGGACGATTGCATCCACTTGCGACGAAAAATACTTGTAGTCGTAGCTCCAATCCGCGGCCGGCAGCGCAACCATCAGCTTCAGGCCTTTGGCGTGAAGCGACAGCGACAGGCTGCGCACGAAATCCTGGAAATCCAACATGCTTGTTTTTGGCAGGGACTCAAAATCCACGACAATCCCCGGTTGATGCTGGGCGTCTGCATATTCCTCGAGTTGCGCGGCGAGATTTCGGCGCGCGGCTGGATTTGCCAGCATCGCGAGGGTTTCGGGCGGACACCAGACGCCCTTCACCGGGTCGTAATCGTTGACCATGGACATCACCTGCAAGTCAACGGGAGGGGTGCGCGTTTGGAGCGAGTGCAAAAACCTCGCCAGCTTGGGATCCTGATCCACGCCAAGCTTCCCGCCAGCGGAAACGGCCCGCAGAGCGTCGGGAATCAGCAGGTCCAGGTCGCGGTAGTGCAATTGAAGAGATGCGAAGCTTGTGGCCTCATCACCCACGTAAAAGGCGGCGCGCAGTGGGTCGTAATTCTGCGGTATTTTGCCCAGCGCGGCGATCTTCCGCTTGCGTCCGCGGAAAGCTTTTGGCTTGATTCTGGCTCGCACCGCGTGCAGACCGCCGCCATGCATGTCCGGCCGCAAGATTTCTGGCAACTCGGGATTCCTCCCTACGTTCACCAGGAAAATAAGCAGTACCAGCGTAAAAAGCGCGCCCGTGAGTTCCAGGGCAAGCCGCGTTCGGCGCCATCGGCGGCGTTCGTGATCGTAGAAAATGGGCTTGCGTTCAGGCATGTTCACATTCCAAGCTAATCGTCTCTATTCGCTTCGCCGAGCCATAAGCTTGTATCTTGCACGGCCGGCCAGGGTCCTTTTCCAGAGAAAAGATTCGCGCGCCCAGATCAATCAGCCGCCGTCTAGGAAGCCAACGAATGACCGCTAAGACTTGGATGCGCACCAATGTGGCCGCGGCTGCATCGACAGGTCTGGCGCTGCGCCTATTCTTCGTTTTCCGTTTTCCCGCCTCCGGCTCCGGCGATGCGCCATTCTATATCGAGCTGGCCTGGAATTGGCTGAAGAACGCTGTGTATGGTGTTTACGCGGACGGACGGCTCATCCCGCTGGATACGCGCGTACCCGGCTATCCGGCGTTCCTGGCAGCAATTTTCTGCATCGCTGGAAAGTCACCGCATGCGGTGCTGTTGGCGCAAACTGTGGTGGACCTGGCGACCTGCTTCTTGATCGCTCTGATTGCAGCGCGTTTGGCTCCCGCATCGTCGCGCCGCCGTGTAGCTATCGCGGGGCTATGGCTCGCCGCCCTGTGCCCTTTCACCGCGAACTACACTGCCGTCGTTCAAACGGAAACCCTTGTCACTTTTCTGACGGCGCTGGCAATTCTTCTTTTGATGGACGCAATGTCGAGCGCCGGTCGCGCCCTGACAAACGACTCTACTGTAAATAGGTCTGCATTCAGCCCGTGGCTTCTCGCGGGAATCGTTGTCGGATTTGGAACGCTGGTGCGCCCGGAGACGCCGCTGTTATTGGCCGCGGCGGCGTTCGTGCTCGTGGCGAGATGCCGCAAGTCGGTCGATTGGCTGAGGCTTGCCCGCGCCAGCGTGCTGATGGGTACGGGTTTGCTTCTGCCCCTGCTGCCCTGGGCCGCTCGCAATTGGCACACGCTTCACAAAATTCAGTTTTTAGCGCCGCGCTACGCCGAGTCCCCGGGCGAGACTGAACCTGCCGGCTTCGATTCCTGGACCCACACGTGGCTCTGGCGTTACGGCGATATTAATTTGACCGTGTGGAATCTCTACGTGGACAAAATCCCTATCGACGCTGTTCCTCAAAGCGGGTTCGATTCTCCGCAGGAACGCGCTCGCGTCGCCGATCTGCTCGATGAGTACAATGTCACGCTTACGCTTTCTCCGAATGAAGACCGCGCTTTCGGTGCGATCGCCCGCGAGCGAACAGCTCGCCATCCGCTCCGCACATTCTTGAAAATCCCGCTCCTCCGGTCCGTCGCCACGTGGTTCACGCCTCGAATCGAATTGCTGCCCTATTCCGGTCAAGTTTGGCCTCTTCGAAGCGAGTGGCAAGACGATCGCCAAGATCTGGTTGCGACGCTGACCCTATTCTTTGTGAATTGCTTTTACGTGGCCCTGGCCCTGGCAGGCGCTTGGATCGCGCGCCGACGTCCTGGCTGGGCATTCTTGATCGTGTTCATCGCGCTTCGCACGGCCTTTTTCGCAGGTTTCGCCGACGCTCCCGAGCCTCGCTACGTTCTCGAGTGTTTTCCCGCCGTGATTGCTCTGGCGGCGCAGGTCTTCGGCGGCAGGCGTCAGTTGTCCCCGACGGGTTCCGGATGAATCGTCAGCCGGTAAACCTGCGGGAATCGTTCCTTCACGCGATTTTCCAGCGTGGCGGTCAGGTCGTGGACATCCGTAATCGGCAAATTTCCGTCCATCGAGCAGTGGCACGAGACCAGGATCCGGTGCTCCACGCTGCGCACGTGTACTTCGTGGCAATCCACAAGTTCGTGATACTCGCCGGGGAGCGAATTCAGAAATTCCTGCACGGAATCTGAAAGCTCCTTCATTTCCTGCGCGCCGGCAATGCGAGCGCCGAGCGGTTCGATGTGAATGTTCACGCGGGTTCTCACGGACGTCGCGCCTCGAATTTCTTCTTCCAGCTCGCTGGCGCGGCGGTGCGCCTCGCGAAGACTCGAATCCTCATCCACTTCGAGGTGCATCTCGATGAACAGATTTCCGTCGTATTGATGCGCCGAAAGCTCGTGCACGGCCAACCCTCGGCGCTGCGCTATGGCGCGAATCGTCTCGAAGATCGGCTCGTCGCTGCGCGCTCGCGGTTCCATGTGAACCACCACATCCGCTGGAACGATTTTCTCAATGCTTCGCTCCACGGCGTCGCTCGCCGCGTGCGCTTGCTCCAAGCTTGCAGTGCGAGGCACGCTGATCGTCACATCCACGAAGTAGCGCTGGCCCGCGCGCCGCACACGCACGCGCTCCGTCTGCAGTACGCCCTCGATTTTGTCTGCGGCGCTTGAAATGCGCTCGCGCAGGCCCTGCGGTGCCACGTCCAGCAGCGCCTCAATCGTGCGTCTTCCCAGCCGCGAACCGATCCAAATGATTACGCCCGCCACGCCCAGCGCCGCCACGGTGTCCAGCATGCCGAGCCACGGAATGCCGAGCCGCATCCCCAGCCACGCGCCGGAAATTCCCAGTATCACGACGAACGTACTCCACACGTCCGTCGAAAAATGCAGCGCGTCCGCCTCCAGCGCCTCGCTCGGGTATTTTTTCGCCACGCGGCCGAGTGCGCGCGAGCGGACGAAATCGATTCCCATTGCGAGCACAAGTATCACAATCGCCGCCAAGCTCGGCCGAACGTGCGCCTGCCGGAAAAGCAGCCGCTGAAACGCCTCCCAGATGATGTAGACGGCCGTCAGCAGCAGCAATCCGGTCTCTACGAACGCCGAGAAGCTCTCCACTTTCCCGTGGCCGTAAAGATGTTCCGCGTCCGCTGGTTTGTCCGCCACGCGCACCGAGAGATAGGTGATCACCGCGGCCACCAGATCAAGGATCGAATGCAGCGCCTCGGATAAAATTCCCAGGCTTCCGGTCAGCGCCGCCAGAATCACCTTCAGCGACACCAGTACCACCGCTGACCCGACCGAACCCAGCGCCGCAAGTTTCTTCTCGCGAGTACCCCGCGCTGAATCGTCAGCCATACTTCGCGCGATTATACGCCGCGCCTCTCAACCGGCCTACCTTCCGGCGTCCCAACTTGAATTACAGCGAAAGGCGGTTATCGCGGGCGGTTCTCTGGGGAATTCCTCTGCGTTCTCTGGGTCTCGGCGGTGGTTATTGCCTCATGAAGCTTCTTGGGAGGTCAATCGCAACGAAGGCCTAGTAGGCCGCTTCCAGCAATCCCATAATTTCAGCAGGCGTCAAGGGACGATCCACCACCCCTGACTTATCTAGCTCGTGCTTCACGGTGCCGACGATTTCGCCAATCTCGGCGCGCGGCACGCCGGCATCCTTCAGCGTATGTCGCACGTCGAACTGGGCGATGAATTGCGCCGTTCGCTCCGCACAAGCCAGCGCCCCCGCCCGAGGATTGCCGGGATCGAATGGCACGTGAAATCCCTCGGCAATCGGCCCAAACCGTTCCGGCGCGATTCCGGCCATGAATCGCATTGCATGCGGCAAGGTGATGCACGAAGTAACGCCATGCGCTACGTTCCACCTCGGCCCAATCTGATGCCCGAGCAGATGTGAAATCCCGAATCGCGTGTTCATCGAGCCGAAGACCGAGAACCACGCCGCAAACTGGCAATAGCCACGATGCGCCAGCCGTTCGGCGCCGCTGGTCTCGATCGAAAGGGGCAAATGCTCCACAAGTAACGCGATCGCTTTCGTACCCAGCGCGTCGCTCAACGGATGGTGCCGAATCGCGTAAATCGTCTCAATAGCATGATCCAGCGCGCGCATCCCCGTGGCGACCCACAACCAGTCTGGCGTCGCAAGCGTCAGCTCTGGATCGTTAATCACCGTGCGTGGCTGAAGCCGTGGATCAGAAACGCCGGATTTTACCAGCGTCTTCTCGTCGGTAACTCCTCCGGCATGCGTATACTCACCGGCCGAAAGCGTGGTGGGAATCGCGATCTGAATGATTTCGCGCTTAGCGAGAAATGCGTGGCTGGCAACTTTGCACGCATCGATCGCGCTGCCGCCGCCGAAGCTGACCAAGCAGTCCGCGTCCACGCGTTCTATTTCCCGTTGAAGCTCATCAACCACGCTGCGCGGAACGTGCTGCTTCGCGCCTTTGAACACCGCTGCGCATCGCGCGCCCGCCGCGCCGGTAACCTTCGTTAACAATGGGGACGCACCCAGGCTCTTCCCCGTCACCACGATGGCGCGCTTCAATCCACGGCGGTCAAGTTCCTCGCCCAGCGCCGCCACCTTGCCCGGGCCGGACATCACCCGCTCCAGCCGGCTCAAATTGAAATCAACGTTAGGAGCTTCCATGGCGCGCGAGTATACCTCATCGGGTTCTTCTCGGCTTCCCTCCCCTCTTTTTTATCGCCAACCGCCGCCGATGCTGGTGCGCCTCCTTTGTGGTTGCAACTCGGTCCCCTCGCGGGGTATTTTCTCTGCCGCCCTAAATACCAAGTCTTAACAAGGACCCCCGATGAAACTCAGCACCGATCGCATTCTTACCACTCATGTCGGCAGCCTCCCGCGCCCCCAGGAAGTCGTCGACCTGCTCTTCGCGCAAGATCGCGGCGAAGAAATCGACGAAGCCCGATTTAACGAAACAATGCGGCGCTCCGCTTCCGACCTGGTGAAGCGCCAGGCCGAGGCCGGAATCGATGTCGTCAGCGATGGCGAGACCAGCAAAATCAGTTACGCCACCTACATTCGCCACCGGCTAACCGGCTTCGAAGGCGATTCAGCCCGCCCCACCCCGCAGGATCTCGACGACTATCCCGAATATCGCGACCGCCTGGTGAAAACGGGCCACTCCGCCACCTATAAACGCCCGGTCTGCAAGGGTCCGATCAAAGTGAAAAACTTGAAGCCCGTCGAGCAGGACATCGCCCACATGAAGGAAGCTTTGTCCAAAACCAAGGTGACGGAGGGTTTCATGAACTCCGTCTCTCCCGGCACCATCGCCGTGTTTCAGCCCAACGAATACTATCCCTCACACGAAAAGTATCTCGCAGCGCTCGCCGACGCCATGCGCGAAGAATACGAGATGATCGTAAAGTCCGGGTTGCTCCTGCAACTCGATTGCCCCGACCTCGCCATGGGTCGCCATACGCGTTTCAAGAATCTCACCGACGAAGAATTCCTGCGCTACGCCGAGCTACAGGTCGAAGCGCTCAATCATGCGCTCGCCAACGTTCCTGCGGACCGCGTCAGGCTTCATGTCTGCTGGGGCAATTACGAGGGCACCCATATTCACGATATGGACTGCAAGAAAATCTTTCCTATCGCCATCAAGGTGAAGCCACAGGCCTTGCTGATCGAAGGCGCAAACCCGCGCCACGAACACGAATGGGAAGCGTGGACAACCATCAAGCTTCCCGACGACAAAATCCTGATTCCCGGCGTGATTGCTTCCAGCACGAACTACGTGGAACATCCTGAGGTTGTCGCGCAGCGCATTCTTCGCTACGCCAACATCGTGGGACGCGAGCGCATCATGGCCGGCTCCGACTGCGGATTCGGCACTTTCGCAGGATTCGGTCCGGTCTTCCCCGCATTTTCTTGGATGAAATTCCGCTCCCTCGCCGAAGGCGCGCGCATCGCCTCAAAAAAACTCTGGGGCCGCGCCAACTAGCGGTTTGCCTTTCCTGGGAACGCCAATGTCCCGATTGGCGGCTTTGCTTTTGCCGTCGTAGGGGCACAGCATGCTGTGCCCGGCGCAGATGCTTGGTTACTTGCCCTCCATCCGCCTCGTGCGAACCGGCCTTGGATTCCTAGGTGTGCCACCCGGAGCGTCGTCATTCCGAGCGGAGTGTCCCGCGCTTTTGCTTTCGCGCGAAGCGCCGGGACTCGCAGTCGAGGAATCTCTCTTCGACGTAACAAGGGCCGCATCGCGTCCGCATCGCGAAAAGGGCTTCAGCCCGGGAGTTTGCTCAGCGAATCCGTCGTGATGAAATGCGGTCGCGTTGCCTGCTTGCACTACCTCGAACGCGACGCCACCGGTCGGCCTGCGATGTACTCGTTAAAAAGCACCTGTGCGGCGAGAGGGTCTTTTTCTTTGAGCTGTGTGTAGATCCGCATCACGTGCTCGCGATCGCCCTGTCGTCCGTAGGCCATGCCAAGGTCGGCCAGCAGGATTTCATCGCTGGGGGCGATCCGCAGGCCCTGTTCATCCGCCTCGATTGCTTTCGCATAGGAACTGCTGTCGAAGTACAGGAATCCCAAGAGCTGCCAGTTTTCTTTGTCGTGCGCGTCAAGCTCGGTGGACTGTTTCGCGGCGGCGATCGCTTTGCCGAAGTCCTTCTGCATCGAATAGCTCCGTGCCAGCTCACGCCACGCGTCTGCATAGTTCGGTTTCAGGCGGACCGCCTCCTCCAGCGCAAGGGCTTGAGCTTCTGGATGCCGTTTGGAGCCATACACGCTCGCGAGTTCATACCAAGCCCGGTAAGCATCGGGTTGTTGTAGGCGCGTCGATTTCAGCAGAGCGCTCTCGGCAAGTTCGTAATTCTTCTGATTGACCGCCTCGATTCCGATTTCAATCCATGCCGCGGATTCAAGCGCCGCGTCGCTCACCGCAGGCTGAGTGCTGCCGGCGGTTTTGTTTGAATGCGCCAGAAGGTCGCTTACCCATTCACCAGGCATCGCGAAGTTCAGGCTCTGCCCTTCCCGGAGTTGAAAGGTAGTGATGCCCACAAGATTTCCTTCTGCGTCGAAAAGTCCTCCGCCGCTTGAACCGGGCGAGGTGGGAGCACTGGTCTGAACCATGTGAACTCCGTCCGTCTCCCGCAGCGCGGAGATAACCCCCTGGGAAAAGGTTAGCTCCAGCCCTTCCGGCGCTCCGATGGCATAGACGCTCTCTCCCGTCTCAAGCGTTGAGGACGACCGGATGCTCACCGGCTCCAGATCTAATTGAGCTGGTCGAAGTCCGCAAAGATCGTGATTCGGCAGAGCCTCTACCAACCTCGCCGCCCACTTCTTATGGCCCCGGCTGATCCTTAAGGAGGAACCGTTCTGAGCAACGTGACAATTCGTGACGAGTAGGTTAGGGGCGATCGCAACCCCGCTGCCCAAGTCCAGCGATTCTCCGTTCCCTCCTAATGCCTCAACAACAAACACGGACGGAGAAAGTCTTTGAAAGATCTCCACGGGCGAGAGTTGTTCATTGTTCGCAGTTCCAAGTCCACTGTAGGCCTTTTGAACCCAGTCGGAATCGTCCCCAACCCGATTTCGATTGGATATGACAAGCGCTGCGGCCACCACAGCCACGGTAACGAGCCCGATAACCCATAAGATCCTATATCTCTTCAGTGGTGACATGCTTCCTCGCCGACCCAACACAAAAAACAGCCCTAACTCCTCGATTTCGCCATCCGGCCGCGTTCCCCAAGGTTCTCTTCAAGTATTGCCGCGGGCTTGCGAACGCCGCGATAGTACTGTGCCGATTGGTTAACTGCCCTGAGGTACAAGCCCCTGTTTCGCGCCCAAGAGCTAGTTTCTTAAAGTCCACAGGAGCTCGTCCTTGCGCTTGCGCTCCGGTGCAGTAAAATGGCGCCCGTGACTACGCAGTCCACAACTCGGGACGGCCGATCGAGAGCCCAGGCCCTTCACACGGGAGAGGTCCGTCTGCCAGCACGGCGATTCTTATCGACAGCGAGGGCGAGTAGAATGCGACATAACTCACTCAAAACAAGGGGTCGGGCGCACCTCTACCCGTCACTATCTCCAGGACCGTCTTTCACCGCCCTCTCGGTGGGACGGCATCGTGCGGTGGCGGCTTCATCGCTCCGCCGCCTCAATCAACGGAGGCAACTTTATGGATCGGCGATCATTCATCGGCTTTGGAACGCTCGCGGCTAGCGCGCTGATGGGCGGAAAATTTTCCAGCGCCTTTGCCGAGGACACCGAAGCGAAGCCGGGAGAGACGGTCGAAACCAACCTGGGGAAGGTTCGCGGTACCACCCAGAATGGCGTCCACGCCTTCAAGAGCGTTCCTTACGCTGCTTCCACCGCAGGCGAAAACCGCTTCATGCCGCCGAAGAAGCGCGAACCGTGGACCGGCGTCCGCGATGCTTTCGAACTTGGCCTAAGATCGCCCCAGCTTTCGTCCGCTTTCCATGGACAAGTCCCTCCGGAATTCGAGTCCATGGACCGCAACGAACCCATGGGAGAGGATTGCCTGGTCCTTAATGTTTGGACTCCCGGCGTCGGGCGCGGCGGCGGCAAGCGACCCGTGATGGTCTGGCTGCACGGCGGCGGATACACCAGCGGCTCAGGCGGCTTCATTTGCTACGACGGCACGGAGCTGGCGCGAAAACACGACGTGGTCGCCATCACCGTCAATCACCGGCTTACAGTTTTCGGCTACCTGTATCTGGCTGGGATCGGCGGAGAGAAATATGCGAAGTCGAGCAACATGGGAATGCTCGATATCGTCGCCGGGCTCGAATGGGTGCGCGACAACATCGCGGCCTTCGGCGGCGATCCTGGCAACGTGACCATTTTCGGACAATCGGGCGGCGGCGGAAAAGTGAGCACGCTGATGGCGATGCCTTCCGCGCATGGACTCTTCCATCGCGCCATCGTAGAAAGCGGCGCGGCTGTGAAGGGCGTTTCGCGCGACGCCGCCAACAAAAGCGCGGAGCGATATCTGGCAAAATTGAATCTGAAGCCAGACCAAGTCGATCAACTGCAGAATCTCTCCATGGATCAGCTGCTTGCTGCGACCGCAAACACCAACCCAATGCCCGGCGGCCCGGGAGGATTCGCTCTCGCACCGGTCGTCGATGGCACTACGCTTCCTAATGATCCGTTTGATCCCGTTGCGCCCGCGCTGTCCGCAAATATTCCGCTGCTGATCGGAACCACTGAAACCGAAGTCACGTTTTTTCCAAACCAAGTGCTCGACCCAATCAATGATGAGGAATTACACACGCGCGTAAAGCAGACGTTGCAGACTGCCAGCGACGAACAAGTAGACCAGCTCGTCGCCGCGTACAAAAAGGGACGTCCCGGCGCCAGCAACACCGACCTGTTTCTGGCTCTCGCGTCGGACGCAACATTTCGCGCTGGAGTTGTCACCGAGGCGGAACGCAAAGCCGCCCAAGGCAAAGCGCCAGTTTACCAGTATTACGTCACCTGGCGTTCACCGGTTCGCGATGGAAAACTGCGGTCGTTCCATACCATCGAAATTCCGTTTGTCTTCGATAACGTGGACGATTGCAAGTCGATGCTGGGCTCGGGCGAGGATCGCTACGTGCTTGCCGAGAAATTCAGTGGCGCGTGGGTGGCGTTCGCGCGCACCGGAAATCCAAATCACAATAGCCTGCCGAACTGGCCTCGCTTCGACAATACCAATCGCGCCGTGATGGTTTTCAATGACGAGTGTAAAGTGGTGGATGATCCGCACGGCGAAGAGCAGCGGTTACTGCACTCCATCCAGTCCCACGCTAACGGTTAACGCGCAGATGGAGACGCCGCGAAGGTAAAGGCGATGGCCTTTGATTCCTTAGGGCCGAGCGTCACCGTCTGATCCCGCGTGCCGTAGGTTTCCTGCCACGCCTCGATCGTGTACGTCCCCGGCGGAAGATTTCCGATTTCAAATTTTCCGGTTTCCGAAGTGACGGCGAAGTACGGATTATCGAAAACAAATCCGTAGGCTCGCATCCAGGGATGAACGTTGCACAGAATCGGCATCGCGAATTCGGTGCGAGCGAAAGTCGATTTGAGCGCTGCCGATCCAACTGGCTGAGACGTGCTCCACTGCCGGTTGTGCTTCGGCATCGGATGCACGTTGTGCATCGTGGGATCGTTGTTTTCGATCTCGAAGCGCTGATGCGTCATCAACGCGACCACGTGCGGCGCGTACATGCAGTTTTCTTGATGCAGAATCACAGGATTGTTCGGCGCGTCGTAGCGATAGTTGCCGAGACCGCTTTTCACGTAGACGACCACATTGGCGAGCGCGCCATTCTCCCCGGTCACTGCTAGCGGCGGCACGACAGGCGACTTATTGGCCTGCACGCAGGCTGCGGACGCGCTCATATCAATTGGCTTCAACGCGGGCGGCGTGCCGGTGAGCGTAACTGTTCCACTAATTATTCCGACTGTGGAAGGATCGATCCTGGCAACTGGGGCGGTGGGTTCGCTTTCTTTGTTGCTGCAA
This sequence comes from uncultured Acidobacteriota bacterium, assembly GCA_963702375.1. Classification (GTDB taxonomy): domain Bacteria; phylum Acidobacteriota; class Terriglobia; order Acidiferrales; family UBA7541; genus Palsa-295. The sequence continues at coordinate 251,392 of CAVPCI010000006.1, read as the reverse complement.
CCCGGGAAAACCAGAGCCATGATGGCGCCGGCCAAAATCAGCGATAGCGGGCTTCTTGCAAACACCATCTTTAGTGAACGTCAAAATTCGGGATCGACACCGCAGCGGTGACGACACCTAGCCAGAAGAGCAGCTCGAGCAAGGCAAGAAACCGAGCGATGGCGGGAACGTCCTCTGTTGCACCCCAAACTTTAACCTTTTGCTGATTCACGATATGGAGAATGAGCCCGAGCGGAATTAGGATGGCGAGCTTGATTTCGAATGCAGGATTGGGAATGTACTTCGTGGCCGCGCTGGCAAAAAGCGAGAATCCTCCCAGAACAGCGATTCCGAATCCGGTCCAATTCCAGGCAAACAAGGCATTCGAGAGTTGCGCCGCCGTTTCGCGTTTGCGGCCAAGGCCCAGAAGTCTTAAATCGAGCGACAGATTTGTTCCCAGCCAGAGCGAGAGGCCCGAGAAATGCGTGGCCTGCACGAACGGATACACCCACGTGGAACCGCTGATCCACATAGCCCATGAAGTGCCCTGAAGCCACTTCGCAAACGCCATGAAGAAGTTCATCAATTCGCCATCACCCCACACCTGAGATGGCGGGAACTTCAACGGAAGCAAGGATCGCCCCGATCCACAGAACCAAGGAAACAAGCGCCAGGATTTTGGCGCTCACGGGGATTGACGGCAATTGTCCCCATTTTGGTGCGTTCCATTGCACGATGATCCCGAAGATAACAGCCAGAAGGACTACCGCGATTTTCATACGGAAGACAGAAGCGAGGTAGAAGTCGGCAGCGTCTCCCGAAAACATGACGAATCCCGACAGGAAAGCGGACGCCAATCCCACCCACATCCACGGGAAAAGTTGCGCCCCGAGTGTGCCGACATTTTGCCCGCGTCCAGCCACACCGAGAACGCGCAGGTCCACAATGGCAATCGTACCCACCAGCAGGAAGAAGCCAGCGTAATGGGCTACCTCCATCATGGCCGAGAGCACGATCGAGCTATTGAAGGCCACCAGCAGCGAATTGTTCTGCAGCCACGCGCAAAAGTGGAGCATATAAAAAGACTAGGACCTTAACGCCAAGCCGTTGGATAGCTTAACGCCGGTGCAGCGCATGCTGCGCGCGCCATCCTTGGCGCGGCCGCCGGTGCAGGTGATCGTGTCTCCGGCTTTCACGGTGGTGCTCGTCCAACCGTTGTGCTTCAGGAAATTCGGGCTGTTGATTTCGATAGCCCATTCCTGAGTTTCACCCTTCTCGTCCTTTACCATGAGATAAACGTAGGCATGGGGATTCGTCCATTCGACTCTTTCGACGGTCCCGGTTACCGTGGTTGGATTGGCCATGTCATACATCGACACGGAGTGATGAGCGAAAGATGGTGCAGGCGCCGCAATCATCAGCAACAGACCGGCAGCTAAGAAAGCTATTTTCGTTCTCATCCAATGGCCTCCCGATCGCCATTATTTGAAGCGATCGAACAATTGCTTGTAATCATGATTATTTTCCTCGCAAATATACTCCTGAATGTACCATTCCGGATGGAGAGTCAGCGTGCCGGCTTCCGTCCAGGGTTTGGCGAAAACATTCGGGTCTTCAATTGTAGCCTCGTAGCTTATTTTGTCATAAGCGATGCGGCGATAGCGCTCGATCACATGATAGGCGGCGGTGTGGCGGTATTCGCGAACTGCGCCCTTATCGTTGAAACCGGTTACGTCGACTACCAACGTATCGCCTTCCCATTTTCCAACGGAGTTTCCCATCCACGTAGGATCGAGGTCTGAGGGATGGGGCCGCCCATCGGTTGGAATCACGCGAAAGAGATGCTCGGATTCGTAGAGTATCAACACGAGTCCCGGCTTTTGCACGATCTGTAACGGGTAAGGCCATTCGGTGGTGCCAGGGATACCTGGCGGCAAACAACGGGTGGTAAGGTCGAATCCGTAATCCGTGCCGACTTTGAATTTCTCCGCTCCCGGCTTCAGAGTGATCGCACCGGTCGGGTTGATCGATTGGAACGCAGCTATATAGATGCCGGAGAGATCGGGCGTGCCGTCCGGCATGTGGGGCACCGGACGAGCGGCGAGGGGCACATCTTCGTGTGCCGTGCTCCCGGTGCTTTTCGACGCGACTGTCCCCGCGACCGTGACCGTCACGGATTTCGAGTCGTTGCCGGCCGTTCCGTAGCCCAGCGCGGTGAGCGTGTACGTCATTGTCGTTTTCGGCGTTACGGTGCGAGAGCCTCGCGCCTCCACGATTCCCAGGTCCTGGTCCACCGAAAGGCGGTCCGCGTTCACAACAGCCCATTTCAAGGTGACGGACTGGCCCGGCTGAATAGAACTTGGTTCGGCCGTAAAGCTTAGTATTTTTGCAGGCGGCCCCATTGGAAAGCCGTCCCTCGGGAGCCGGCTCGGCGCCGGCGCCTGCTGGGCCATTGCCGGCGCAACGAGCATCGCGAACAGGGCAACGATAAAAATGCCGACCTTGCCGTTACTTCTTATATTCGTCAAACAGCTCTTTGTAGTTGTGATTATTTTCCTCACAAATATATTCCTGAAGGTCCCACTCAGGATGAAGCGTAAGAGTGCCGGCTTCGGTCCACGGCTCGGCAAAGACATTAGGATCGGAGATGGTGGCTTCGAAGTGAACCTTATCGTAAGAGATGCGGCGATAGCGCTCGACGACATGGTACGCGGTCGTGTGACGGTAAGTGCCAACGGCGGTCTTATCGTTGAATCCGGTGACATCGACGACGAGCGTATCTCCATCCCAATGGCCGACGGAATTTCCGAGCCAGGTGGGATCGAGATCGGATGGGTGCGGCTTATTGAGAGGAACGACGCGAAAGAGATGATAAGCCTCGTAGAGAAATATCACTTGGGTCGGCGTCTGGATAATCTGCATGGGATAAGGCTGTTGCGTTGCGCCGGGAATGCCGGGAGGGAGGCAGTGCTCGCCCAAATCGCCGCCATAATCCATACCGACGTTATATTTTTCCGCATCGGGCTTGAGCGTGACCTTGCCAGTAGGACGTATATCAAATCCTGCTATGTAGACTCCCGAGAGATCTGGTTTGCCGTCGGGCGCCATGGGAATAGGCTTATCGACTGTGACGGAAGGATTATCCGAGGCGACAGGAGTCGTGCCCGCGACGGTAATCGTTACGGTCTTTTTGTCGGCGCCAGCGCGGCCGGTGGCGATTAGGGTGTAGGTGATGGTAGCGGACGGGGAAACCGTAAGGCTGCCGCGAGTGGGCACGATCCCAATTCCATGATCCAGAACCATGCGGTCTCCGTTGACCACTACCCAACTTAGGGTGACTGACTGGCCCGGCTGAATAGAAGTTTTGTCGACGGTAAAACTAAGTATCTCCGCAGGCGGGCCGATCGGGAACCCTTCCACACCCCCGCGGCCCGGGGCGGGCGCTTGACGCGGCGCGGGAGATTGTTGCGCCGCGGCGGACGACATTATCACTGCAGCCATGGCAAAGATGATCAAAGTTCGACTCACAAATCGCATGCTGCTTGCCTCCTCAAACGAGCCGCCGAACGAAAAGCGTTCGGCGGCGACATTCTAACGCAAGCCATGCGACTTGCGGATCGTTAATGTGGAAGCGGCATCGTTTGTTAGAAGATGTATTTGAGCGCGAATTGCATGATTCGCGGATCGTTTGTAGTTTGGTTCAAGGCACCTAAGCCCGCGGTGCTCCCCGGGGTAGGTTGACCAAAGGTCGGAATGCCGATCCCGGCCCCGATCAGCGAAGGCGCGTAAAGGTTCGCATGATTGGGAAGATTGAACACCTCCCAACGGAACTCAACCTGTTGCCGCTCGGTGATTGGGAACAGCCTGGAGAGCGCGGTGTTAACAAGAATCGATCCCGGGCCGAACAGGCTGTTGTTTTTAAGATCGCCGAAAGTGTAGGGCGCCGGCGGGGCGAAGGCCTTTGGATTGAGCCAGCAATTTCGTCCCTTGGGCTGACAGTACGGACTCACGCCTGGCACCAAGTTGGGGCGTTGGTCTAGTCCACCAGTCGGTCCATTTCCGTTGCCCGAAAAATCCAGGACGATAGATGGTGACCCCAAGTCCGTTCCGGATTGGAAAATAGCGGAGAGGGAGAATCTCCAATGGCCGGCGATGATGTCCGTCAGATGGTTTGAAAACTTCGGCATCTCTGCAACCAAAGATTGGTTGAATATATTGTGCGTGTCGGCGTTTGGGCAATTGCCGCGATCAGCCTTGGGGTCGAATGGCACTGCCTCCGCAGCGAGAAAGAAACCGAGTGTGGTTGTGTAATTGTCGGAGATACAGTGCGACCACGTATAGTTCGTGGTCGATGTGAAGTGATTGGCAAACTGATGCTGGGCCGTAAGGAGGAGACCGTTATAGTTCCCCGTGCCGGACTGCTCCAGCAGAAGAGTTTCTCCGTACAAATTCCCACCTTGCGGTCCGACTCCGCCCGCAGCCGGGGCATTGTATTTTGCAAGCAAGCGGTTTGTAGCCAAGCCGAAGGGACAGACGAAGGGAGGTAGGAATCCAGGGCACGGGCCGGGTACGTAGGGCTGAAGGAATGAGGGAAGTGGATAGCCAGCCGTTGGCCCCTGCGCAGATGGATTGGCTTCGTTGTTTCCCCATAGGTGACGCTGCTGGTTTCCCAGGTAAGCGATCGAGAGCAACCAACCCTTGCCCACTTGTTTTTCAACGCTGAGGTTGTACTGCATCACGTACGTGGGCTTTATGCTATTGGCGGGGTAGCTGAACACCAAGGCGTTTGGAAGGTATGCGGCGTTCTTGGGCCCGGTCCCAACGTAATCCAAAGTTCCCGGTGCCGAGCCGAACGGATCTTGGCCAGTGTGCGTGACCCCTTGTTGGTCCACGAACGTGAAAGGATTCGGCGCCCCAGGGAGCGTTCCCCAAGGATCGCTCAGGCACGTTGTGGTGCAGAGGCCGCCGGTGCCGAGGGCAGGGTTGTTAACTGCACCGCCGTAAGGTTCCTCGAATCCGAACTGGTCGTACGAAAAGTTTGGGAAATCATAAAAGATGCCGAAGCCTGCGCGGATTGCCATCCGTCCGTCACCCTTGGGATCCCAAGCGAGACCGATGCGCGGGCTCCATTTGTCCAGAGCGTTGGCAGTCAGTTTGTTGCTGCTCGGACCACCAGGATCCCCGTTAAACAGGTAACCGGCGGGCGCAGTAGGGGAAGGCCTTGCTGTGGATATTGGCAGCCAAGTCCTGGAGGCTGATGCTCACAACATGACCCTTCGGGTCGGTGTGCCCGAAAAATGGATCCCACCGAAGCCCGGCGGTGACAGTCAGCTTGCGGGTGACCTTCCAGGCGTCTTGTGCGTAAAGAGCGAAAACATTCTGATGCTGGAGAGAAGGAATGGGAGCGTCCTGAGCGAATCCGCTGCCGGTTGACGTATAGCCCAGGAGAAAGTCCGCGAGTCCGCCGCTGGCAAGCTGTGCGCCGGTGCGCGAACCGTCAAAGGTGAAACTGCCCTGGTTGAAGAGGTAATTGTGGGCGAAAGCCCGCAAGTTGATGACGTCCACACCGAACGAAAGTTGATGTTTACCGCGCGTCAGCGACAAATCGTCGTTCACTTCGATCGTGTCGTAAGGTTGGAGGGATGGAGTCGAGTTGAACAAGCCTCCGAAACCGCCAAAGCCGAACCCCGCCATATAATTCGGGAAGAACTTGCCCACGCTGGGACCCAACTGAAAGATGTTCCCTGCGGGCAATCCAGATGCCGTGATCAGATCCTTCAGATCGAGAGTCGAGTTCTGGACAGTGAGATTCCGGCTTCGATTGCCGGTGATGCGGATGCTGTTGACGGTGCTCGAGCCGAACAAATAGGTGTCACCAAGGGTGAGATTCTCGACGCGGTTAGAGGCACCATCGATCGCCGCGATGAGAAGCCCGCCTTGACTGGCTGGCGTGCTGGGATTCCCCGGCTGCTGACTCCAATTCGTAATGAAGAATCGGCCGAAGATCGTATTCTTGTCGCTCATGTGGTAGTCGATGCGCGCGAGCCCTTGATTTTCGTCGAAATTAAGCGGGGTCTGGTAGTTATAGGTGCCGCAAGGGCTGGTCGGCGGGGCAACCGGCAGATGGCTCTCAAGCGCCACGATGATCGGACTGAAGTTGGCAGGATCGATCTGGTTGGGGCCTGCACCGCCTGTCCCGTAGGGTGCTCCGAGAAGCGGCGTCGTGCCCAGGCAGGGTTGGAAGTTCCCGGCCAGCATCGCGGCGGTTGGAATGGTGGTAGAAGCCGGATTGGTGGAGCGCTGGATGGTGTCCTGCCAGCCAGCAAAGAAGAACAACTTGTCCTTAAATATAGGTCCGCCGAGCGTGCCGCCGAACTGGTTGCGCTTGAGATTATCGCGGAAGTAAGGTGCACCCTCACTGTCATACGCAGTGTTCTTCGAATCAAAAATGTAATTGCGCACGTATTCGAAAGCATCACCGTGAAACTCGTTGCCGCCTGACTTAGTGACGACGTTGACGGCCCCTGACGGGTGCGTGCCGTATTGAGCGGGCAGCGAACTTGTTTCGACCTTGAATTCCTGAACGGTGTCTGGGAACGGGAGGGGGAGGTTTTGATTACTGAGGGGATCGTTGTGCGTGCCGCCATCAAGCCAATACGCGACGCTGCCCTGCGCACCACCTGCGATGGAAATGACCGCCGAGGAGGGGTAAGAGGCGCGGAATGCACGGCCCTGGCCGACGGCGCCGGAGAGAGTCAGCAGGTCAGTGAGCTGGCGACCGTTGAGAGGTAGATCCTGCACCTGCTGGGGCGCAACAACTTCGCCGACACCGGTGCTCTGGGTTTCCACCATCGCCGTCTCGGCCTGCACCGTGACCTCCTGGGTCACGGCGCCAACTTGCAAGGCGACGTTGATCGAGGGGTTCCCGCCTACCTGGAGCACGATGCCCGTTTGGACGTACTTGCTAAAGCCGTCTTTCGTGACTTCGAGGGTGTACGAGCCGACCGACAAATCCGGCAGCAGGTAGCTTCCATCGGGGCCACTGGCAGCAGTCCGTACTGCGCCCGTGGACGTTGACATCAGTTTAACTTGGGCGCCAGCGACAGCCGCACCGGTGGCATCTTGAATGAAGCCCCTCACTTGCGATGTAGAAATGGTCTGCGCTGAAAGGACCGACGAAGCGAGAAAAATGCAAACCCCGAGGACTAATTTGGATCTCATAACCACCCCCTTAGAGATCGTTCCTCAAACGCTTCAAACAGTAGTTATGGGGCGAGCGTATAGCAGATGAGTTCCAAGGTTGTCAATGAAAACCAGCGAGACCGATGTGAATTCCATGGCGCGTTTGATCGGGCCTGTGGCGAGGGAGTATAATTTTCCGTTTACGCCGATGCCGATGGAACCGACTGAGAAACCTTCGGCTGCCGAAGCGGGCTTGTCGCTGTCAGGGTCCCTGCCGGCAGGAGCCGGAGATCGCGACGAGATTTGTGTCCGCGGGGCCCGCGTCCATAATCTAAAGAACATCAGTTTCGCGATTCCCCACAACCAAATCACGGTGGTTACGGGTGTGTCCGGATCGGGCAAGTCGAGCCTTGCATTCGACACACTCTACGCTGAGGGGCAGCGGCGATATATCGAATCGCTTTCCGCGTATGCGCGCCAGTTTCTGGAGCGGATCGAAAAACCGGATGTGGACGAGATCACCGGCATCGCGCCTGCAATTTCAATTCGCCAAAAGAACTCAACGCGCAATCCCCGGTCCACGGTGGCCACGGCCACCGAGATTTACGATTATCTGCGCCTGCTATACGCGCGGACCGGACACACCTTTTGCCTGCGCTGCGGCGAAGAAGTCCGCAAAGATTCCTTCGACGAGATCGCGGCACGGGTGCTGGCGCTTCCCGCGGGCCGCAAATTTTACGTTTTGTATCGCTTAACGTTTGGAGCCGAACCGGCGGTCCGGAACGTGCAAAATGCCACCGCGGCGCGGCTCCGAAAGCCCGCGAGCATCAGCGAGGAGGCCATTCGCCAGGCCTTAACCGGCTTGCGCAAGCGAGGCTTCAACCGCTTGTACCAAACTGGGCGAGTCTTCGAATTTTCCACGCCCGAAGAATTGCTGGATGTGGACTTCAGCAAGCCTGTCTACGTGTTGGTGGACCGGCTTGCATTGTCGCCGGAGATTCGCTCGCGCCTAATTGACTCGATCGAAATATGCTACCGGGAAGGCGGCGAGGCCATTCTTGAGTTCGCGCAAGACACGGAGAAGACACCCGAAAGACTTGTGTTCAATGAACGCTTTGAGTGCAAGAAATGCGGAACCGTCTACCAAGAACCCGAGCCGCGACTATTCTCGTTCAACAATCCGTATGGCGCCTGCCCGCGCTGCCAGGGCTTTGGCAACACGATAGATTTCGATCTCGACCGAGTGGTGCCAGACAAAGGAAAATCACTTGCCGAGGGCGCGATCGAACCATGGACAAAACCTCGGTACAAGCATCTGGCAATGGCGATGCGCCGGTACGCCCGCGCCAAAGGTATCCCGTTCGACGTTCCGTTTCGCGACCTCTCCACGGCGCAATGCAATGCGATCATTGAAGGAGATCGCAAAGAGGATTTCCCCGGCGTGAAGGGATTCTTCGCCTGGCTTGAGCGGAAGAAATATAAGCTGCACGTCCGAGTTTTTCTGAGCCGTTATCGCGGCTACGCGCTTTGTCCAGAGTGCCACGGCACGCGTTTGCGGGCCGAAGCGCGGGCTGTGAAGGTGGCCGCGCGCTCGATCACCGAAGTCTGCCAAATGACGGTGAAAGAGGCTCGGCCATTTTTCGCTGGGCTGCAATTGGGCCCAGCGGAGACTGCTATCGCTGAAAAGATTCTCGAGGAAATTCAGCAGCGGCTGCGGTTTCTCGACGAGGTGGGGCTGGATTATCTGACGCTCGACCGGCTGACTTCAACGCTTTCGGGTGGTGAAGCACAACGAATCCAGCTGGCGACTTCTCTCGGGTCGCATCTGGTGGGCGCACTCTACGTACTCGACGAACCCTCTATCGGTTTGCACCCGCGCGACACGCACCGGTTGATCGAAATTCTGAAGGGACTGCGGGATTTGGGGAACACGCTGCTGGTTGTCGAACACGATCCCGATACGATTCTAGCTGCGGACAATATATTGGATCTTGGGCCCGGTGCGGGCGAGCATGGCGGGGAAATGATTTTTGCGGGCACGCGCGAGGAACTTCTGGCGGACCCGCGTTCATTGACCGCCAGGTATTTGCGCGGGGAGCTCCGGATTGCGCTTCCCTCGCGTCGCCGCAAATCGCAAGGACGGTTTCTAAAGTTAACCGGGGCTCGCAGCCACAATTTGCAAGGTATTGATGTAATGGTTCCGCTAGGTTTGTTGGTGGCAGTGACGGGAGTTTCCGGGTCGGGCAAATCGACGCTCGTATATGACGTGATATACAAGGCGCTTGAAGCCAAGCGCCTCGGCGGGAATTGGCGTCAGTTTTGCAGCCGCATCGAAGGCGCTGCCGCGATCCTCGCAGTTGAGATGATCGACCAGTCTCCCATTGGAAGGACACCACGGTCCAATCCAGCAACTTATATGAAGGCCTTCGATTCGATCCGCGAGGTCTTCGCCGCGACTCCGGATGCCAAGAAGCGAGGGTTGACGGCGGGTCATTTTTCCTTCAACGTCCCGGGCGGTCGGTGCGAGGCGTGCCAGGGCGACGGCACCGTCACGGTAGAGATGCGTTTTCTAGCTGATGTAGAGTTGATGTGCGAGGAGTGCCGCGGCACGCGCTACAAGAGCAGCGTGCTGGAAGTTCTCTACAAGGGAAAGAACGTTCATGACGTGCTCCAAATGACCGTACGCGAAGCGCTGGCGTTTTTTGCCGCGCAGCACCGGGTCACGTCTCGTTTGAGGATTCTGGAGGAAGTTGGCCTCGGCTACTTGCGGCTAGGACAATCCGGCACCACGCTTTCTGGCGGAGAGGCGCAACGCCTGAAACTCGCCGCGCATCTGACCCGACAAGACAATGCCGGCATTCTTTACATTTTCGACGAGCCAACCACGGGTTTGCACTTCGACGACATTCAGAAACTGCTGACTGCGTTTCGCAAACTGATTGAAGGGGGGGCCTCGGTCCTTATTATCGAGCACAACCTGGACGTGATTAAATCCGCCGACTGGATAATCGATCTCGGGCCGGAGGGTGGAGAGGCGGGCGGAAGGATCGTAGCCGCGGGCACGCCCGAGCAGGTGTCGCGGAATTCGCAATCGCATACGGGAAAGTTCCTGGAGCGTGTCCTAAACTCTCGCAACGGTGGAAATCACATTCGTGATCGAGCGGCGGAGCCAACGATCCGCGTCGAGGGTAAGGAGGCGGCGCCCTCCGGATTCTAAGGACCCCTGACTGGTGTCCAGCGGGAGAAGTATGAGCCGGTTTTCGCGAGCTGTCGTCGGTTGTGCGCTTTGCGTAGTCGCCGGCAGTTTACCCGAATCAGTGGCGCAGACGCGCAGGGCCGCGACGAAGCATGCAGCCAGCGATGCCTCGGCGCAGGCGCTGAATCATCTGCTCGATGCTGCTCAGCAAGCCATCGACAGACAGGATTACGCAAGCGCCGCTCAAAACTATCAGGATTACCTCGCTAAGAAACCCGGCGACGCAACCGTCCATTACGATTTGGGCTACGCGTATACGGCGCTTCAGAAGCCGGCTGACGCAAAATCTGAATACGAGAGAGCAATCGCTCTAAATCCGAAGTTAGGTCCGGCATATCAGAATCTTGGAATCACCCTCCTGCCTACTGACCCTGCAGGTGCGGTCGCGGCGCTCCAGAAGGCCGCGGAACTCTTACCCGCTGACGCGCGAACGAAATGGTTGCTGGGCACAGCGCTGGAAAACAGCGGGAAACTTGCGCCAGCGATTGACCAATTCGAAGCAGCGGAGAGTTTGGATGTGGAGGATACTGAAATCCGAATATCGTTAGGGCAGGCACTCTTGAGGGCGAGGCGCGACAAGGAAGCGCTTACGGCATTCCAAGACGCCCTAGCGTTGCAGCCGAAGGGCCGCGCGCTTGCCGCGGCACATCTCGGGCTGGGCCGTGCGGCGATCACTGAAAAACAGCTTGACGAAGGCGTATCTGAGCTGGCGGCTTATCTACAAATGGAGCCGAGCGACGTTGACGTTCGAATCGACCGTGCCTCGGCTCTCGTCGATCTGCACAAGGATGATGATGCGCTGTTGGAGTTGGACCGCGCAGGTGCCAACGGACAGGAGCAATTGCGGGCGCTGAAACTGCGGTCCCAAATATACTGGGAGAATAAACGATACGATGACGCGCTGCCTGTTCTGCAGAAGGCTGTGGTCATTGCGCCGCGCGACCCCGACCTTCTCGCCCGGCTCGGACGAGTTTACCTGCAGAAGAAAGACTATCCCAACGCAGTTCGCTGTCTCGCCGCTGCGTACAACATGAACCCAAGCGCAAACGATTTGCTGGCCGATGCCATTGAGGCGGAATATCTGAACAAGAATTACACGGAAGCGCTCGCGGCGCTTGATGCGCTTGCCAAGCGCGAGGAACTTCCCTTCGGAAGCTGGTTTATGCGGGCGGCCTGTTACGATAATCTAGGAGAGGCAGCCGATGCTTTAGGCGCCTATCAGAGATTTCTGCAGTTGAATAAGGACGAGAACAGCGACATGTATTTTATCGCCACCGCCCGGTCTCGAGTTCTGGCGCGTGAGCTAGAGAATAAGAAACCGAACAAGAAAAGGTGACCCTTTGCGCTGTGCACGTCGCATGTGCGGGATCATACTTGCCGTGCTGGTTTTGGCCGGCCCCATTTTTAGTCAAACGCGCATAGCGGATCTGCGGCAGCGTTTCTCTCAGGAATCCGACCCCGTGCGAAAAGCCAAAAAAATCCTGCAACTCGGCGAGGCGGAGTTCCAACAGATTCAGAAAGACGTCGCCAGCGAACAGTTTGCCGATGCCTTGGCCCTCCTTCGCCAGTATCGCGCTGAGGTACGATCCTGCGTGGAAAACCTGGATGCCACCGGCGTCAATGCGGTACAGCATTCGTCCGGCTTCCGACAACTCGAGATTTCCCTTCGAGAATCGCTGCACCGTCTCGATGCAATGATCCCTGTCATTTCACCGGAAGCCCAATCCGGATTCATCGAAGCGCGCGCGAGCCTCATTGAAATGAACAAGCATCTAATCGAGGAGTTGTTCCCTCGCCCAAAACAGCCTCCTACTGCGTCGTCGCCCTCCGGACACGAGGAACATCAATGAGGCGCAGTGCGGTAATCTTCGTCGCTTTGGCAGTCGTTGCGCTGGGCACGCTGATTCTTGCACCCGCAGCGATCGCCCAACGGCAACGACCGGATTATCTCAGCGACGCCGAAGCAGACCAAATTCGCGGTGCGGACACTCTATCGCAGCGCATAAAACTTTACGTATCCTTTGCGGAGGACAGGTTGAAAAAGTTTGATTACGAATTAAACCGCAAAGTGCCCGAAGCGCGGCGCAGCGAAATTCTCAATAGCCTTCTGAATGGATATTCCGGCTGTGTGGATGACGGTTCGGACCAGATCGACCTAGCGAAGGAGAAGCAAGCAGACATTCATGACGGCCTGAAGTTGATGCAGACGAAGTACAAAGCCTTTCTCGACCAGCTTGAAATGTACGACAAAGGCGGCCCTGAAATCGATACCTATCGAGACACGCTCGAAGACGCGATCGACGGAACAAAAGACGCATTATCAGACGTACAGGACGCCGAGAAAAAGATGCTCCCGGCGCCGGTGCGACGGAAGCCGTGACTCCGCTCCGCAGCGTAACCTCAGTGGTTCCCGGCGGCGAGCGGCTTTTCCAGCGAATTTACACTCGCCTCGGATGCCAAGGGCGTCCGCCACGTTTTGTCGTTGAATATCATCCGTATTCGAATCTCACTCACACAATCCGGCTGAGGGACGATACAGCCTACGTCAGGCTGTCGGATGCGCTGGGAAGCGCCCCGCGCGCCATCGTCGAAGCTGTGGCCGCCGTTTTACTGAGTCGGCTTTATCGGCGGCGGCCGCCTGCCGAACTGCTTGAGAGCTATCGCCATTTTTCCTATGCCCGGTCGACACGTCAGCGACTTCTGCAACTCCGTCGGCTTCGGGCGCGGCGGTTGGAGCACCAGCCCGCTGGCAAACACCACAACCTGCTGGTTTTGTTTGATCGCTTGAATCGCCAGTATTTCAATGGCGGCCTAGCGACGCCTCGCCTTGCCTGGAGTAGTCGTGCATGGCGGACACAGCTGGGCTGCTTCGATCCGGCACTAAGCCAAGTCGTTATGAATCGCCAGCTTGACCGCCCAAGTGTTCCGGAATATGTTGTCGCGTATGTCCTTTACCACGAAATGCTCCATGTCAAGCACCCGGTCCGGTTTGCCCACTGCCGCCGGGAGTCTCATTCGGCCCGTTTCCGCAAAGAGGAGAAGCTCTTCGCAGAGTACGATCACGCGATGAAGTTCCTGGCGCATTTCCCCGCAAGTCCCGTACGTCGATCTTGTATCACTATAGTTCGCTCGATTTCTGCCGATAACTTTAAGAGCAATTGGCCCGTAACCGTACTGGGCTGAGTGTGTTACGCTCTGCGCGGGATTATAAGCAAAGGCGTCAACGATGGGGTGGCTAGCGGCGAGCGTGCCAAAGTAGCACAAAACCATTATGAAACTACGATCATCTCGCAGTGCTGAATCGCTCCTACAAAAGATTGAGCGGCGTGAATGGGTGCTCTGGTCCTTTGCCATCATGGTCACCCTGCTTCTCACCGCTGGCCTTGTCTCTTTTATCTTTCCCATAGTTCATCAACGGCCGTCCGAGGAATTCGACACCCTACACCTGAATCTTGCTGTCAGGGGACTGGTCGGCCTGGTTCTGCTCTTCGATATCTACACCATTTACCAGCAGCTACAGATCTTTCGCATTCGTCACGAGTTGGTTCGTCGCGAGGAGCTATTCCGATTAATCAGCGAGAATGCAGCGGACATGATCGCTGTCGTTGACGTCGATGGAAAGCGTCTCTATAACAGCCCCGCTTACGAGCGAATCCTCGGCTACACAACCGACGAACTCCAAAGCACGTCTTCGCTCGATCAGGTTCACCCTGACGACCGTCCCCTCGTCGAAGAAGCGGCCAGAGAGGCGCGCGCCGGAGGTGTTGGCCGCACCATTCAGTACCGCATGCGTCACAAGAACGGAGCCTGGCACATCGTGGAGTCCGGCGCTAGCGGCGTGCTTAATGCGCACGGGCAGGTGGAAAAGCTCATCATCGTGAATCGCGATGTCACCGCGCGCAGAAACTTGGAAGAGCAGTTCCGTCAAGCGCAGAAGATGGAGGCCGTCGGCAGGCTTTCAGGTGGCGTGGCTCACGACTTCAATAACCTTCTCGGCGTGATCATCGGCTATGCCGAATTCTTGCAGGAGCAGCTCGAACCCGAAAATGCGCTTCGCGCAAGCGCGGACGAAATTCTGAAAGCAGGAAAGCGCGCCGCCTCGCTCACCCGCCAGCTTCTCGCCTTCAGCCGTCAGCAGGTTTTAGACCCGAAAGTCATCGACTTGAATGGAGCGGTCTCCGACATGGAGAAACTCCTTCGCCGGCTGATTGGCGAGGATGTTGAGCTGTCCACTTCCTTGGCGCGTGAGCTGGGCCGCGTGAAAGCGGATCAGGGACAATTCGAGCAAGTGGTACTGAACCTCGCTGTCAACGCCCGGGACGCCATGCCGCAAGGGGGCAAGCTCGTCATCGCAACCGAAAATATGGTGATGGATCAAGCGTTTGTCCGCCGGTATCCCTACCCGGTACAGCCGGGCCCCTACGTGTGCCTCACGGTGACCGACAGCGGCACAGGCATGGACGCCGAAACCAAGGCGCGTGCGTTTGAGCCTTTCTTCACCACAAAGGAAAAGGGGAAAGGCACGGGACTCGGCCTGTCGACTGTCTACGGAGTGGTCAAGCAGAGCGGCGGCTACATCGACGTCTTTAGCTCGCTCGGGGCGGGCACCACGTTCAAGATCTATTTGCCTCGAATTGAGGAGGCCGTTAGCGCGCAAGCGCCCGCGCAAGGCGAAGCCAAATCGTTCGAGGGAAAAGAAACCATCCTACTCGCGGAAGACGAAGAATCGTTACGCACGCTGACGCGCACCACGCTCGAGCAGTGCGGTTATAAAGTGATCGAAGCAAAAGATGGCATCGAAGCGCTCGCGCGGAGCGAAGCCCACGATCTGCCATTGACCTGCTGCTGACAGACATCGTAATGCCTGGAATGGGTGGTCGCGCGCTCGCACAGGAACTGACCCGGCGACGCCCGGAGATGAAGGTGGTTTACATGTCCGGTTACACTGGACAAGCAGTTGGCACGCAGGGACCGATCGACCCCGGCAGCGACTTCCTTGCCAAGCCGTTTACGCGGGTGGTTTTGGCGCGCAAGGTTCGCGAGGCGTTGGATCGGCGTATGGTGGCTGAATCGAAATGAACGCGCATGCGAACGAGCCCTCCCAAGGGCGGAGAACGGAGCCTTAAAAGTGCCAAAGATCTTGATCATTGACGACGACGAGTCCGTGCGCGGATTGCTTCGGATGCGTCTCTCCGACAGTTATCAGGTAGTGGAAACCGGCGACCCGGAGCAGGCTCTCGCGCTGGCTCTGGAACACAAACCTGACGCGATCTTACTTGACTTGATGATGCCCGGATTCTCCGGCTTCGAGCTTTGCCAGAGCTTTCATACCTTGAGCTACACGTCGCGCATTCCCATCTTCGTAATCACCGGCGAGGCGGGAACGAAATACAAGGAGCATTGCGAGAGCCTTGGTGCAAGAGGCTATTTCCACAAACCGGTGGACTTTGTGGCGCTGAAGGCGACGCTTGCGGAGGAATTGAAGGGGAAGATACCGGAGCGCCGGGCTCACAAGCGGGTTCAGATGCGTGTAGTCCTGAGTCTGCGCGGCTCGGATGCCGGTGGCAAACAATTCAGCGAGGCCACCACAACGGAAAACGTCAGTGCCGGCGGCTTTCTATGCAACTGCTCCGCAACTCTGGTCAAGGGCGCTGCCGTCGAAGTTTTTCTCACTTCCGGGGGCCACGAACGCTACGCGGGCCGGGCGCAAGTAGTGCGCAAGGACGCACCTGGCTCTCCCTGGCAGCGCTATGGATTTCAGTTCATCGAGACGACATCCGACTGGGTGCTGCAAGCGAAATAGGAGCCATCTCAGCGCGACAAACTCAACGGCTGGCCAGCTTCTCGATTTTCCCTTCAATCTTCTTCTTATCCGGGGCGTTGGGGAAGGCCTGAAGATATTCCTTGTATGATTTCGCCGCACTGATTTTGTCGCCTTTTTTCTCGTAGGCTTCTGCCAGCAAGATGCGAGGTTTGGCTAGCCTCGGTTGTTGGCGAATGGCGTCTTGAAAGCGCGGAATCGCAGCGTCGGTATCTCCCTTGTGCATGTAGAACGTGCCCACTTCGATGTCTTCTTCCGCGGAGGCTTGAGCAGTGGTGCCATTTTCTTGCTGCTGGGGCCGGGCCGGGCCTGTCGCCTTCTGCTTTTGCTGCCCGGCCCATCCCGGCAAAGCCGCCAGAAAAACCATCAACACCAAAAGTGTGCGAGTACCGGTCATTGGACTTTCCGCTCCTTGGAATGCGTTTGCTATCATAGAAGTTGCCCCAAACGGCTCACACGAGCCGCACTGTCCAAATTTCGATCACTGTCGCTTCTGGCAAATGGACCTCCGCGAAAAGGCCGACCAGCTTCCCGCACAGCCGGGCGTGTATCTATTTCAGGATGCGGGCGGCGCAATTCTCTACGTCGGAAAAGCGCGCTCGCTGCGCGGGCGCGTCAAGTCCTACTTCCTCGAATCCCGCTGGCAAGACGCGAAAACGGGTTCGCTCGTCCGCGAAATCGCCGGCCTCGAATATATCGTAGTCGATAACGAACGCGAGGCGCTCGCGCTCGAAAATAATCTCATCAAGAGGCACCAGCCGAAGTTCAATGTCCTGCTGCGGGACGACAAAACGTATCCTTACATCCGCTACACGGCATTTGAGAAATATCCTCGCGTCTACGTGACGCGCCGCCTCGTCAAAGACGGCTCGCTTTATTTCGGCCCGTACTTCCCTGCTAGTCTCGCCTATCGGCTCGTGCATCTGGTTCACAAGCATTTTCTGGTGCCCTCCTGCACTGTCGATCTAACTCGCCTCCATCCTCGTCCCTGCCTTCAGTATTACATCCGCCGCTGTCTAGGTCCCTGTGCCGGTCTCGTGCCGGACCAGCACTATGCAGAAGCGGCGCGAGACGTGCTCCTATTCCTGGAAGGCCGCCGCAGCGATCTTTCTCGCAGCTTGAACGAGCGTATGGCGCAAGCCGCGGGCGAAGAGCGCTATGAGGAGGCCGCCGGCTATCGCGATCTTCTTCGCACCCTCAGCGACTTGGAAGAGCGCCAAAAAATCGCGGCTACGCAGGGTGATGATACGGATGTCCTCGCCTGGTATGCCGAACCGCCCCAGGTGGCAGTCAATCTTTTCCATCTTCGTGGCGGACGCGTGGTCGACCGCCGAGACATCTATTGGGAAAATCTCGACGAATTTGATCCGGCGGAATTCTTGCCGTCGCTGCTCAAGCAGCTTTATCTCGATGCGGCCTATACGCCGCGTTTTATTCATGTGCCGATGGATTTCGAGGACTGCGCGCTGCTCGAGGAAGTCCTCACGGATGTCGCGGGCCATCGCGTGGAAATCCTGAATCCGCAGCGCGGCCAGAAGCACGCGTTCTTGGAGTTGGTCGAGAAAAACGCCAAGCACTCTTTCGTGCAAAGATTTCGCGTTTTGAAGCCCAGCTCTAAAGCGATTGCCGAGGCCCTCGAATCCGCCCTGGCGCTTCCCGAAACGCCCAAGCGAATTGAGTGCTTCGATATTTCGCACATTCAGGGATCCGACACGGTGGCGTCTATGGTGGTCTGGGACGATGGGCGCATGAAAAAATCTGACTACCGGAAATTCATCATCCACGGCGACGCCATGCCGGAGGGGTCGGAAAAGTCCGAAGGCATTCTGCGGGACGATTTCGCAAGTATGCGCGAGGTCGTCGAGCGCAGGTATCGGCGCTTGCGCGATGAGAACAAGCCCATGCCGAGCCTAATTCTGATCGACGGCGGAATCGGCCAATTGCATGCCGCCGCGCAAGCCTTGGAGAAACTCGAAATCATCAACCAGCCCATGGCCAGCATCGCCAAAAAAGAGGAGATTCTGTACGTTCTTGGCCGCGAGGATGAGCCTTGCATCCTGGATCGCCATTCTCCGGTTCTTCATCTGATCCAACAGATTCGCGACGAGTCTCATCGCTTCGCGGTCACATTTCATCGCCAGCGCCGCTCCAGCCGCCGCATTCGAACCGCCCTCGTCGAAATTCCCGGAGTGGGTGATCGAACCGCGCAAAGGCTCCTGAGGCGCTTCGGCAGCGTCACCCGTCTGCGCCAACTAACCCTCGATGAACTAACTGCCGAACTCCCTCGCGCCCAGGCCCAACGCATTTTCGACGCCCTTCGCCAATAGACAACCCTGCCGCGTGGCGGTCGTGGGTCAGTTTCCGGTTAGCTGACTTACCAGGCGTTACTGTTAAAGTGCTATGTCGACTGCGATCTTTGCGGAGAAATCAGATTCAACCTACACCTTGCTCCGCGCACGATCATCGATATGTAAACCGAACTTCCTTACTAATCGCGCCGCAAGAAATAATCCACTTACGATTGTTAAGACGCCAACAGGGTAAATCGACCCAAAGCGGCCTTCTCTCAGTAGTCACAGACGAGCTATAATGCCGCCTCATGAGCCCCGAGGACAGCGGAATCGCGCGAAGGTCCGCGCGCCGGGAAGATGCGGGGTCACCTTTGCATACGAGGGATTGATGACATGAGAAGACGAAATCGCTCGTTCCTTTTTGCGTTGCTCGTTCCAGCAGTCTTACTCGTCAGCGCATTCGGCGTCATGGTGGCGGCTCAGGAACAAGGATCGCAGGCGGTCAAGCAGGAGCTCTGGTCCAATCCCGCCACCTGGCCAGACCGGAAGGTGCCCCGCGCCGATGACACGGTCACCATTGAAAAAGGCAAGGATGTGCTGCTCGACGTCAGTCCGCCGTCGCTGGGCGGCTTGCAAATCAAAGGCAAACTCAGCTTCTCGGACAAAGCCGACATCGAGCTGACCACCGAGTCGATCGTCGTGCACGGGGAACTGGAAATCGGCACCGAAGCCAAGCCCCACACGCGGAAGGCGACCATCACCCTCACCAACAATGTCCCGGGTAACGACCGCGGGATCATGATCGCGGGCGGAATCCTGAACCTGCATGGTGACCGGACGAATTCCTGGACCAAACTCGCTGGAACAGCCAAGGCCGGTAGCGCCAGGATCGAAGTATTGAATGCCAGTGGCTGGCGAAAAGGGGACGTGATCGTCCTGGCGCCGACCGACTTCGATTCCACGCAGGCGGAGAAGCGAACCATCGCGGCCATTGCCGGAAACGTGATCCGGCTCGATCAGCCGCTGAAGTACATGCATTTCGGCAAAATCACGTTCGGCGTCGACGAGCGTGGTGAAGTCGGCTTGCTGACGCGAAATATTCTTATCCAGGCTTCGGAGGACGCAGAACGCTCCTACTTCGGGGGGCATATCATGGCGATGGCCGGGTCTAAAATGTATGTCTCCGGCGTCGAATTGAATCGGATGGGTCAGAACATGCATTTGGCCCGGTATCCGATCCACTGGCATCTGGTCGGCGAAGGCAAAGGGCAGTACATCGAAAATTCAGCGATTCACGACACCTACAGCCGCTGCGTGACGGTGCATGGCACCAACGACGTGCGAGTGGAAAACAACGTGGCCTACAACACCGTGGGTCACTGCTACTTCCTGGAAGACGGCGTCGAAACGGGCAACGAGTTCATCCACAACCTGGGAATGATGACCAAGTGTCATCCTGACGGCAAACCCTGTGTTCCGACAAACCTCGGTCCGTTCGGATCGGAGGGCGGCAAGAACTTCAATTTGGACGGTCAGAGCGCCAAGGATATCCTGATCCATTCCGACAACACGGCGTCGACTTTCTGGATCACCAATCCGGACAATATTTACCGGGACAACGTGGCTGCGGGGTCCGAGGCGACCGGTTTCTGGTTCGCATTGCCGCAGCATCCGACGGGCGCGTTCGAAGGCACGGATGTCAGCAAGGCAACCTGGCCACGTCGAATGCGGGTGCGGGAGTTCAAGGGCAACACCGCCCATTCGAACTTCGACGGGTTCATGTTCGACCGCGGCCCTCAGCCCGATGGCCATTTCAGGACCGGCGGCCATATCGCCCTGGCCAATCCGGCTGACGCGAACAGCCCCATCGTGGAGACGGTCTTCGAGGATTTCACCTCGTACAAGAATCGGAATACCGGCATGTGGACCCGCGGTGAGATGGACCTATACAAGAACTTGAAGCTCGCCGACAACGCCATCGGCTACACGCATGCGTCCGGCAACTTCGGCCGTTCCGCCTTTACGTCACGGGTGGTCGACTCGCTGTTCGTGGGCGAAACCGAGAACATCGGGAACCCCAGGACGCCGGCGGAAATGGCTTACGGCCGCAGTTTGCCGGAGCCTGAACTTCCGGATTTCCCCATCCGCGGCTACGAGTTCTACGATTACCGTCATGAACTGGACAATGACACCTTCGTGAATTTCCAGGACAACGCCACCCGCAAGACCGGAGCGATCTCTTACCTTCTGTATACCAGCTTCGGAATGAGCTCCAACAACACCGTAGAGCGCGCGAAATTCATCAACGCCAAGCCGGTGTATTTCCCGCCGATGGAGCATAAGTGGAGCAACGATGATTACGGCAATGGGAGCTACAAGACCGCGGTGTTCCACGACGTGGACGGTTCGGTCAGCGGCGTCCCGGACTCCTACATTCTCATCAATGACGAAAATGACGGAATCGCCATCGACGACACCTGCGAGATCCGGCCGGCCTGGAATGCCGCCGTGTGCAAGGGCGATGTCGGACGCTTGGCTGTTGTCGGCCCCGACGGCAGCGGCGGTGCCCCCGGTATCCCCGGTTTCGGCGGCGCCCCTGGCGCAGGTCCTGCCAGAACCGCAGCCACCGGTCCCAGCGCAGCCACCGGTCCTGGCCCAGGCGCCTATCCTGGCCTAGCGGCAGGTCGTGGCGGTCCCGGCGCGCCGTTTGGTCGGCCCAGCGGACCTCCCCAGCCGCCAGTCATTGTCAGCCGCAATGGCAAGGAGTTCACCCTAACCGGTGAAACCAACATACGCGCCGGCACGGAGATCAAGGTGACCACCGAAAGGCCGTCCGTGGCACTGCGCCTGAGCGAACTGGATAGCGGCTCGTGGGTGATCTTCGAGCTGCCGGGATTCGCCACGGCAGCCTCGGGTACGCCGCAGGAGAGCCTCGATGCGCTGCGCAAGGCCAGCGCTACCTCGTACTACAAGGGCAAGGACGCGCTGTGGGTCAAGGTTGTCTCCAACGGTGAAGGCGCCCGCATTAGCGGCCCTGGCGCCGGAGGAACCAGCGTCGAGGTCAGCCGGTAAGCGGGAATTTGTAGCATGAGCAAGAGCCCCCGGCACAGGCCGGGGGCTTCCCCAACGCTGAGAACCGGCGCCTCGACACGCGCGCACGATAGTCGTTTGGCCATGGACGATAGCTAACAGCAAAAAATGCCGATTTTAGAACTTGTGATACCAAAATCTTGTCGTTGCTTCGCGCCAGTCCGAGTCGTTCAACCAAATGAAATCGGAATTATCAAACGACTCGAAAATAGCTGGATCAAATCCGCTGTCATGGTAGTCGCCGAACGAGACATTTCTCGGACGATCCTGTCGCCAGATCCTACGAAGAAGTCGTAAAGCTCGTGCGGATCATCGCTCCAAGAGTCGCTGTCATACCAGGACCACTCAGAGGAAGAAGACTCAATTCCGTCGGCTTTGAGAGCGAGCAGCTCTCTTAGCACCGTGCAATTGAATGTTGGGCCTTTCAGAACCACCTCTCCATTGTCTGTCTTGACCTTGACTTGCAGGATTACCTTAACGCAGGCATTTCCATTGCAAGAAAACTTACGCCTTCGATTTAGGTTAGCGGGCTACGGACAATAGCAAACAACGGACAAACAGGGTCCACCCATCACTTCGGAAGAAGCAGCGGCACGCTACAGGGTCTACGCTCTCGGATTCGCGGCAAACGCGATGTTACCTCAGCAGAAGGTGAGCATTGGCGTTAAGTACTTTCATGAGTTCGACTGCAGATCTACCTACCAGGGATACACACTGCAGATTTCGGGCGCCGTCACGTTTTAGGAGTTCGCGTGCTTCTGCGGTGGAAAGTGCCCGATTAACGGGGTAATCGGAAACTGACCCACCGCCCGCGTGGTACTATCCTTGCCGCCACTTCGGCGCTATGCTAGTGTCCATTAGGAGGTGCAACATGGCGGATAGTGCTGGCTCGAAGGTAGGCCTTTTCCTCGTGGGCATGGGTATCGGAGCGCTTATCGGAGTTCTTTTCGCGCCAAAGTCCGGCGAAGAGACCCGCGAATACCTTTCCTCGAGAGCCGACGAAGGCAAGGAATACGCCCAGAAAAAGGCGCGCGAGCTTCGCGAACGCGGCGAAGACTTACTCGAACGCAGCAAGGAAATAATGTCCCGCCAGAAGGACGCAATCTCATCTGCTGTGGACGCCGGCAAGGAAACCTACAAGCGGGAAGCGAAGATTTCGTAGCGCGGAGACTTGGTCATGCCTGGTTGGGTTGAGGCTTTCATCGTTGTCGCCGCCGTCGCGATCGTTCTGCAAAGCGCGATTTTGATCGCGCTATTCGTCGAGACTCGCACGGCCGTTCGCAATCTCACCCGTATCATTTCGCAGGTTCAGGCGCGCATCGATCCAATCTTGATCCGGACGAACCGCATCCTTGAAGACTCCGAAGCTCGCATTGCGAGCGTGATGGAAGATGCCAGCGAGGTTACCCGCCTTGCCCGAAACCAGGCTCAGAAAGTCGATCGCGTCGTCACCGATATCGCTGAGCGCCTTCGCCTTCAAGTGATTCGCGCCGACCGCATTCTTACCGGGACTCTCGAGGTAATTGAGGAGACGGGGACCGCCCTTCGTTCCAAGGTATGGCAGCCCGTGCATCAGGCATCGGCAGTCCTCAAGGGCGTGAAGGCGGGACTCGATTTCCTGCGCCAGCGCCGGCGGCCTGAAGGGGAAGCCACCACCGAGGACGAAGAACTTTTCATCTGAGACCGCTTTGTCTTTTTGCGGGTTCGTTTGTTGCGCAAGATCCCTCATTTGAGCTGCGCAGGTACGGCCTCGATGTTTGTGTTTTGTGAAGCGGCGATCCGCCATTGGCCGTTCTGTTTGACCATCACCTGAGTGAATATACCGTCCCTAGGTTTGCCGCGGGGAGTGCCATCCGCATTGCGATCGCCGGTGATGCCCCAATTCACGTGCACGATCGCTACGTCCGGCTTTACGAATCGGATCTGCGTATTGGTCGTTTTCCAGACACTGTCTCTGAACATTACTTGATGAAGCCGAACGTGATAGTCGTAGAACTCCTTCTTGCCCTTGCACCATTTTCCAATCACGGTGACGAAATCTGCGTCGTCCGTGAAGAGGTTGGCGAGGGCAGAGATGTCGTGTCGATTCCAGCCCTCTCGCCAGCGCGCTTCGAGATCCCGAATGGCTTTTGTGTCGGCTGAGTGGTCGACCCGAGGAGTCGAATGTAAGTTAGGCGTGAGTGCAAAAACGAAGGGCACTAGGACAATCGCGGCAATCGCCGCGTGAGTTTTCATTTCGCTCTCCTGATAGAACCGGAATTGCTCGTTTTTACTAAGTTCTCTTAGCTGGCGCGGCGTTCCGCCTCTCCGTTCGCGGCCGCGACCCGATTACGCGATCCAGCCGCCCCCTAGAACAATTTCTCCGCGATAAAACACCGCCGCCTGCCCGGGAGTGATCGCCCGCTGCGGCTCCGCAAACGATACACGCGCGGTATTCTCGCTGAGCGGCGTAATTTCGGCCTCGGCGGGTTCATGGCGATTGCGAATTCTCACTCTGGCGCACACCGGCGCGTCAGGCGCGGCGAACGGAATCCAATTCACATCGCGCACTTCGCAAATTGACCGGCGCAGGTCGCCATCTTCTCCCACGATGAGCCGATTGTTGGCTCGATCGAGCGCTACAACAAAGATCGGATGCCCCACTGCGAAGCCCAGGCCCCGCCGCTGCCCTACAGTGTAATTGTGCAAACCGTTGTGGTGCCCGATCACTTCGCCGGCTGTAGAGACGATCTCTCCGGGTTCGCCGAGCTTCGTTGTTCCGTCGCCCGCGCCATGCGACACGTTTCCTTGCTCCTGAATATAGCTCTCAATAAATTGCACGTAGCTCCCCGATGGCACGAAGCAGATTTCCTGGCTCTCTGGCTTTTCGGCAACCGGTACGGCCAGGCGGCGGGCGATTTCCCGCACTTCCTGTTTTGTCAGTTCCCCGAGGGGAAATTCGGCCCGCGCCAGTTGTTCCTGAGTCAGCCCGAAAAGAAAATAGGATTGATCCTTCGCTTCATCAACCGCGCGCAGCAGCTCGTAACGCCCCGTCTCCATATTGCGGCGCACCCGCGCGTAGTGGCCGGTCGCGATGCGCGCGGCTCCAATTTGCCGCGCGGTCGCGTGTAGATGCTCAAACTTCACATCGTTGTTGCATCGCGTGCAGGGAACCGGCGTGCGCCCCGCGAGATACTCCTCCACGAATGGCCGCACCACCGTATTCTCGAATTCCCTCTCAAAATTGATCACGTAGAACGGAATCCCCAGGTGCTCGGCCACGCGCCGCGCGTCATGCACGTCGTCGAGCGAACAGCACCGGTGCTGCGCCGGTCCTTCGCCCTGAAGCTGCGGCAATCGGCGCTGGTTCCACAGTTGCATCGTTAGACCGATGATCGGCTGCCCGCGCTCGCACAAAATTGCCGCAACGGTTGAGCTGTCCACGCCACCAGACATCGCCACCGCAACCGTTTCCGCAGGCGGCGAAAAGCTCGCGGATGTCCCCACGGGACTGTCGCTCGCAATTTCAAATTGTGATGTGGGAGTCATGCTCGAGCTACCGGATCGGAACTGCGGCCGTTTGCGCCGCAACTGGCGTCCTTGGCGAAAGGCTGCGAATGCGCTCCACCACCTCCGGAACTACCTCGATTGCTCGCTCTATTTCTTCGCGTGTTGTCGCGCGGCCGAGGCTGAATCGCAGGCTCGACCGCGCATCATCGTGCGCGAGTCCGGCCGCGAGCAGCACGTGCGACGGCTCCGTCGATCCCGAAGAGCAAGCCGCACCCGTCGAACACGCAATCCCCTGCAGGTCCAGCGCGATCAAAAGCGCTTCGCCGCCCGCGTTTGCAAAAGTCATGTTCGTCGTGTTGGGAACTCTTCGCTCGCGATCGCCGCTCACCCGCGCGGCGGGAATTCGCTCTAGCAGAGCCGACTCCAGACGGTCGCGAAGCTCGCGAATCCGAGCCGCGTCTTCCATCAAAAGTTTCCGAGCCAGTTCCGCCGCCTTGCCGAAACCGACGATCCCCGGCACGTTTTCCGTTCCAGGACGCCGGTCACGCTCTGCATGCCCGCCATAAAATCGCGGGGCCAGCGGCGTGCCGGAGCGAACATAAAGCGCGCCCACTCCCTTCGGGCCGCAAAACTTATGCGCGGAAATTGAAAGCAAGTCCGGGCCAAGCGCACGCACATCCACGGGAATTTTCCCTGCCGACTGAACCGCGTCGCAATGGAAACGGACATCCGCTTCCGAAGCGATCCGCCCAATTTCCTCAATCGGTTGGATCGTGCCGAGTTCATTGTTCGCGTGCATCACGCTGATTAGCACCGTCTCGGGACGCAGCGCCCGGCGAATCTCCTCGGGATCAACCACGCCTTCCGATCCGCGCTTCTGCGAAACAGGGACAACCGTAACCTCGATCCCCCGCCGCGCGATTTCCTCGCAACTATGCAGCACCGCGTGGTGTTCAATGGACGTGGTAATCACATGCTTGCGAGGCTTCGGGGAAGCGGTTACCACGCCCATGACCGCGAGATTGTCAGCCTCGGTGCCGCCGCTGGTGAAAACAATCTCACTGGGCTTCGCGCCGATCAGGGCCGCGACGGATTCCCGCGCCGCGTCAACTCCAGCGCGCGCTCGCTGCCCCGGAGTGTGGACCGAGCCAGCATTGCCGAAATTATCCCGCAGGTACGGCAGCATGGCTTCCAGCACCGCCGGGTCCACAGGAGTCGTCGCATTGTAGTCGAGATAAACGCGCATATAGTTATATCGGTATCGCCAGAATAGCGGCTGGGCCGAAGGGGGTCAAGGGAACGCAAAAGTTCCCTCGCGCCATCCCGACTGGCTCACCCGCCTCACAATTTAGGAACTATTTCCAGCCCCTCGCGGAATAGATAGTGAAGCGCTGAGCGGGTGGTCGACGATCACTAAATGATGACGCAGACCAGCAACCCAACGGATGATCGCCTGCTCCGCCGAATGCGGGCCGGAGACGAAGATGCCTTCGCGCATATCTACCGCGAAAAGCATCCCGCGATCTATCGCTTCGCGCTGCACATGAGCGGCAGCGCAACTGTCGCCGAAGATGTAACCCAAGAGGTTTTTATGGCCTTGATCCGCCAACCCGAACGCTTCGATCCCCGCCGCGGCAACCTCAACGGATTTCTCTTTGGCATCGCCCGAAATCATCTGCGCAAGCGCTGGGAAGCCGACCGCCGCCTGGTTCCCTTTGCCGGCAATGTAGACGACTTGGATAATTTTTTGCTGGCCGCCCCAGCCGTGAACGGCCGCAACGGCAATGGCCACGCCACCAGCGGCATGCCTGCGCCGGTCCACGACGAATTCTCCTCCACCGAGGCCGTCAGCCGGGTTCGTCAAGCCATTTCCACCTTGCCGGAAAATTACCGCGAGGCTGTAATTCTTTGCGAGCTGGAGGAAATGACCTACGACGAAGCGGCCTTAGCGCTCGGCTGTCCCGTTGGAACGGTCAGGTCGCGCCTTCACCGCGGGCGCGCCCTCTTGCTGGAAAAACTTCGCGACCCGCACCCGGCTCGCCGTCCCTCGGCGGTGGGGGAATAATGCAGGAGGTACGTTCAATGGACTGCGCCCAATTCGAGGAACTCCTTCACGATCTCGATCGCCCCGGCACCGAGGGCTTCGCCCGCCGCGAAGCTGCCCTCACGCACGCCGAATCATGCAGCCGTTGCGGGATTCTGGTAATGCAATCGGAATCCCTCGACGAGGCCTTGCGAGCACTCGCCAGACGCGAATCCGGCCGGCACGCTTCCCCTCCGGTAGCGGCAATGCTGATGGAAGAATTCCAGCACCGAAAGTTCGCTTTGCTAAGCCGCAAAGTGACGCGGCAAATCGCGGCGCTAGGTGCGACGGCGGCGGTGCTGTTGACACTAGGATTTTGGCTGCACTTTTCGCATTCGCAAACACCTCCAATCGCGATCAACGAACAGCCCAGCGCGCCCACCGCACCGTCACCGGCACCAGTTCCGGCGAACACGAACTCCGCGCAGCCATCTGCACCGAGCGCGCCAGCCAATGTTCAGCGCGCCAGCTTGGAACCTGAATCCCAGAACGACGCCGCGTTCATTCGCTTGCCTTACTCAGACGATCCAGGCAGCCTCGATAACGACGCTGTCGTCCGTGTCGTGCTCACCCCCGCGACGCTCGCTTCTTTCGGTTTGCCGGTCACAGGCATAGGCAGCGGCGAACCTGTCCAAGCCGATCTGGCGGTCAGCGTAGACGGAACGCCCCAAGCCGTTCGATTGGTTTCGGAGACCAGCTCCAACCAGGAGTTTTGATCGAGTCGTTGGCGGCCATGGAAAGCAGGAGAGCTATAGCAAGGTAACGGAGGAACGGAAATGAACTTCAGCCCTCGAACCAACCGCACTGCGGCAGGCGTCTCGGTCCTCGCGCTGGCATTCATCACCATGAACCTGCCCGCGCGCGCTCAATCGGAACCTGGAGCGCCCCCGCCGCCTGTGGACAACATTTTCTACCAGAGGATCGGCCCCGGTCCGGTGACAGCAGAGGTCGGCATCGGTTTCGTCGGCTTCGAAGCGGGCATCGGCGGCAAGACGGTCACTGGCGCTCCCTTCAGCGCAAGCGTGTCCACCCAAACCACCCAGACACTCGCCGACGGCAATGTCATTCAGCACTCCACCACTGGCACGTTTGCTCGCGATAGCCAGGGTCGCACGCGTCGAGACATGACCCTCCCCGCCATCGGCCCGTTCGCTGCTTCCGGTGAGGCGCCCCCGCACATGGTTGAGATAAACGACGCGGTGGCCGGGGTGCATTACATTCTCGATCCGTCTCGCAAAGTCGCTCACAAAATGGAGCGGCGCGGGCGTGGCAAACACATGATCGTCACCGCCGGTTCTATGCAGGTTCCCGATGGTCAAAATGCCGGAGTAGCCATTGCCGTGCAGCCGGGTCCAGACAATCAAAACGAAGTAACCACCACATCGCTCGGCGCGCAGACCGTTAACGGCATCGAAGCGCAGGGCACACGGTACACTCGGACCATTCCCGCCGGTCAGATCGGTAACTCCAAGCCAATCACGATCGTCACCGAGCGATGGTATTCGCCCGACCTGCAGATGGTGGTGATGAACAAGCGCACGGATCCGATGAATGGAGACAGCGTCACTCAATTCACCGATATTCAGCGCGGGGAGCCAGATCCGGCACTATTTCAAGTACCGTCTGATTACACTGTGAAAGCGGGCGGGCCGGCCGTCAGGATTCGAACGTTCAGGGGGCCAGGACAGGCTCCGCTGCCACCCCCGCCTCCGGATGCCGGTCCCGACACGGCGCCCGCTCCGCCACAAAACTAAGCTTCTTCCCCCAACACCACCGGCTTGCGGACGGAACCCACCACGCTCCGTCCGCAGGCCCCCCCTTTTTCCGTTCTCCTTGCTACAATCGTTTGGCCGCTATGGATTGGCGCTCTCGCCCTTGTAGCGGCCGCCTTTGTCTTGCATTTTGCATTCGTAGGGGCACAGCATCCTGTGCCCGGCAAACATACTTGGCTACTCGTTCGCCATCCGTCTCCTACGAACGGCCGCGCGTTACCGATCATGCCTGACCTAAACGAAAGCCGGCTGAAGAAGCAGCTCGAAGCCGAAGGCTTCTTGGACACATTCGTTTGGCAGGATCGCCCCAACGCGTTCTATCCCGATCACACCCACGCCGGCCTCACCGCCCACATCATTCTCGATGGCGAAATGACGCTGACCATGAATGGCGAATCCCACACCTATGCTGTAGGAGACCGTTGCGACGTTCCCGCCGGAGCCACCCACTCCGCCCGCATGGGCCCGCGCGGCTGCCGCTACCTCGTCGGCGAAAAATAATCGTATGGAGTGCGGGAGCTTGTTTACCCTGAGCCTCGAAGGGCCGCCACTGTTTTTCTCGTAAGGGCGATACATCGTACCCGGCAAAAATGCTTGGCGTGATCTCGCCATCAACTGGCCTTGCGCACGAAAATGTAGCTCAGGCGTTCCCGGCGTCGTCTGCCGGGAACGCCTGAGGCTTTTCGGCCCGCATTTGCGCCGTCATTCCGAGCGGAGTGTCCCGCGCTTTTGCTTTTGCGCGAAGCGCCGGGACGCGCAGCCGAGGAATCTCTCTTCGATCCCTAATGTCGCCCGCGCGAACGGCCAACGCCCGCTGTTTTTCGCAGGGGCACGATGCATCGTGCCCGCTTGCCCTGTGCGCCGTGGGCGAAGGGGCAAACATACTTGGCTACTTGCTCGCCATCCGCCTTATTCCCACGGGCGCGCCTCATGTGGAGTGCGGCGGCTTGCCGCCGCTGTTTGCCGTCCGGGCTTGCCCGGGCGTGCTCCTCGCATTCAGCTAAGAGGCACCGCTGGCCCGATCCAGCAGCTCCACCACATGCAACACTTCCTGCCCTGTGCCATGTATCTCCGCTCCCGCGCGAAGTTGCAAAATGCACCCCGGATTCGCGGTGACGATCACCTGCGCCTTCGTCTCCCGCGCGCACTCCATCTTCAACGCCAGCAATTCCAGCGACGCTTCCGTTTCCGTAACGTTATAAACTCCCGCCGACCCGCAGCACTGGTCGGCAAGCTGCATTTCCGCCAGTTCCACGCCGGGCACGGCGCGAATCAGCTTGCGCGGAGCCTCCCGGATTTTCTGCCCGTGCGCCAGATGGCACGAATCCTGATACGTCACCCGCAGCGGCAGCGTTTGCATCGGCGCGGTCAGCCCCAGCTCGGCTAGAAATTCCGTCACGTCCCGAACTCTTCCTGCAAATCCGGCAGCTCGCTCGTGTGCTGGATCGTTCGCCGCAAAAAGGTGCGCATACTCCTTCAACGTCGAGCCGCATCCGGCCGAATTGGTCACAATCGCATCGAAATCCCCCGCGTCAAATGCCGCGGAATTCGCACGCGCCAATTTTCGCGCCACTTCTCGCTCGCCCGCATGCGCCGGCAGCGCCCCGCAACACACCTGCCCGGCCGGCACCACCACATCGCAGCCATTCGCTTGCAGCACGCGAATCGTGGCGCGATTCAGTTCGCTGAACGTCACTTGCGCCACACAGCCTGCAAAAAAAGCCACTCGTGCGCGCCGTTCCCCCACTGCCGGAAACGTCTTGCCGAGTTCGCCGAAGAAAAATTTGGAATCGATCTTTGGCAGGAGCCGTTCACGGTCCTGCAAACCCAGCAGCCCCAAAATGCCGCTCCCGCGGGCTAACCTGGCCAGTCCAGAGCGCTGATAGACGCGCAGCGCTCGCGCCGCCGCCCCAATTCGCCGGGGATAAGGAAGCAGCCGCCGATAGACAAAATCGCGCGCCAGCCGCGAAAGAATCGGACGCCGATATTGCGCTGCAATCTGCGCCCGTGCCATCTCCACCAATTTTCCGTACTCCACCCCCGAGGGACATGCCGTCTCGCACGCCCGGCAATCCAGGCATCGGTCGATGTGCGTCACGAACCCATCGCCCAGTTCGAGCCGCCCCTCATCCACGAGCTGCATCTGACGAATGCGCCCGCGCGGCGAATCTGCTTCCTGCCCCCACAGCCGGTACGTCGGACAATGATTCAGGCAAAGCCCGCAATGAACGCACCTCGAGTAATCCGCATACTCCGGTTTGTCCGTCGCCGTGAATCCGCTCGTCCCCACTACCATTTTCTACGCTGCCTTCTTCCTGCAGTCTCCGGTGCCTTTCGGGCCGGTGGAAGCCCCCGCATTTATGCGGGGGAAGCAACGCGTCAGCGTTGCGTCGACGTGCTTGCAAATCTAAATGGGCTTTAGCCCGGGCATTCCTCGCTCGGCTCCTCCGTCGAGACTCGCGCCGTCGCTGACAAACGTCATTCCGAGCGGAGTGTCCCGCACCTCCAGTTGTCATCCCGAACCAAGCCGCGTTTTTCGCGGATTGCGTGAGGGATCTGCTTTTGCCTTTGCGCGAATGCCTTTACAAACCAAGTCGCCCTAAATCCCTCCCACAAATCGCCCCGGCGCAAGCACGTTCCCCGGATCGAACACTTTTTTCAATCCTTGCATCAGCGGCAAATCGCCAGACGCCTTGCCCCACACGTTCATCTCCCTCTTGAATTCCACCGGGCATACAACCAGCACGGCACGGCCCCAGTCGCCCTCGTCAGAACCACGAAAAACCATCGAGGACACATCCTTGAGCCGACCCAGAGACTCCGCCGTCCCATCCGTCGCGCTCAGCTTGAAGTATGTAACCCCCACTCCGCGCATCATCATGCTCCACAAAACATCGTGTTGCTCGGCGCAGGAAACCAGGCTTTCCGCCAGCCCCGCGAGCTTTCCGGGCAGCGTGCTGATCTTGAAAATCGCCGTCGGGGATGCCTGCCCGGAGCCTGTCGCCGCAAACTCTCGGATGTAGGCAGCAACCGTTTCCTGATCGGCTTCGCTCAGTTCGCCAAAAGACTCGAGTAGGTTTCCGTCGGCTCGCCGCGCGAGTGCTTCCATATCCCGATGGTAACGTTCCAGCACAGGGCGATTTCCCGCCACTGAAACCACAACCGACCATTCGCCATCACCAAGCAGGTCCCAGAGGCTTTCGCCGCCGGGCAGATGACTCCCTCGCCGCGCTCCGATGATTTCCACGCTCTGCGGCCGCAAGTGGGAGCCCGCAACCACATCGCGGAATTCGCACGCGCCGTCCACTCCGCTGAACGCCGTCACGTACGTCCGCGTTTCCGCCGGCAGCGGGAATGTTCGAAAGTTGATCCGCGTAATCACGCCCAGAGTGCCCAGCGCTCCGATCATCAGCTTGTGTATGTCGTAGCCGCTCACGTTTTTCACCACGTGTCCGCCGCTCTTCACCAGTTCGCCATCGCCGGTTACGAACTCCATCCCCAGCACAAAGTCCCGCGCCGTTCCGTAAAGCTGCCGCATTGACGAGTCCACGCCCGATGCGATCGTGCCACCCACCGTGCCCTGGTTCATGAATGGCACAACGACCGGAAGAAACTGCCGGTGCCCCGCCAGCACTCCTTCCAGCCGCTGCAGCGGAATTCCCGGCTCCACGCCCAGCGTCAAGTCGCCCGGATCGTATGCCACCACTCGATCGAGCCGCGTCATTTCCAGCGCGATGTCGTACTGCCGCGGCGGCATTCCGATCCCCATCTTCGTCCGTGCGCCCACTGGCACGATTGCGAGTTTTTCCAAAGCCGCGAATTTCACCACCTCGGCCACTTCCCCGCTCGATGCGGGCCGCGCGGCGACGCAGGGCCTCTGCCCGTCAATTTCGTACACGGCAAGTTGCGCGGGATCGGCGATTACGTTCGAATTTCCAACAATTTCACTCAATCGGGAAAATATCGGAGTGGTGATTCTGGTGCTCATGCCGTTGGGGCGGACACCTTCGTCTTGGGGCGCACGTGAATCTCTCCGCAGCCTTTGGAGTTTGGGAAAATCTTCCCGGGATTCAGCAGCGAATCAGGATTGAACACGTCGTGGACGCGTTTCATCAAGCTCAGATCGGCCTCGCTGAAAAGCAGCGGCATCAGCCGGTCTTTCTCCATTCCTACGCCGTGCTCGCCCGTGATCGTCCCGCCCATCTGTATGCAGAACTCTATGATTTCGTCGGCGGCGCGGACCGTGTCGCGAAACTGCTTTTCATTCCGCTCGTCGAAAAGAATGATCGGATGTAAGTTTCCGTCGCCCGCGTGAAATACGTTCCCGATCTGCAGGCCGTATTTTTGGGCGATCTCGGTGATTTGGCGCAAAGCGGCCGGAAGTTTTGTGCGCGGAATCACGCCGTCTTGCGTGTAGTAGCTCGGTGCGAACCGCCCGGCGGCGCCAAACGCGTTTTTGCGCCCTTTCCAGAGCAAGTCGCGTTCGTGCGCGTCGCGAGCTACGCGCACTTCGCGCGCGTGATGCACCCGGCACACGTCCGCCACCTCCAAGGCCTCCGTTTCCGTCACTTCGCGCAACCCATCCACGTCAATCAGCAACACCGCCGCAGCATCCAGCGGAAATCCCGCGTGAACGTAGTCTTCCACCGCTCGGATCGTCCAGCCGTCCAGCATCTCGCACGCCGCCGGTGTGATTCCGCGTGCCGTAATTTCGGCCACTGTCTCGGTCGCGTCGTTGATGGAGTCGTATATCGCCAGCAAGGTTTTCACGGCTTCCGGCAGGCGCGTGAGTTTCACGGTAATTTCCGTCACCAATCCGAATGTCCCTTCTGAGCCGACGAAAAGCCCCGTCAGATCGTAGCCGGGCGAATCCAGCGCCTCGCCGCCCAGCCGCACAAGGTCACCGCTGGGCAGCACAACCTTTAATCCGACTACGTGGTTTGTCGTCACGCCGTAAGCCAGCGTGTGCGGCCCGCCCGAATTTTCGGAAACGTTTCCGCCGATGGTGCAGGCCTTCTGGCTCGAAGGATCGGGAGCAAAATGCAATCCCGTGTGCGCCACGGCCAGACTCAAATCTGAATTCACCACTCCCGGCTGCACAACCGCTCGCTGATTTTCCACATCAATTTTGACGATGCGGTTCATCCGCGCAAATGACACGATAATCCCGCCATGCCGCGCCAGCGCCCCGCCCGAAAGCCCGGTCCCCGCGCCGCGTCCCACGATGGGCACGCCATTCTTTTTCGCCAGCCGCACGATTTCCACCACGTGCACTGTCCCGCGCGGAAACACCACGCAATCCGGCCGCGCCACTTCGACCGAACCGTCGTACTCGTAGAGCAGCAAATCCTCAGGCTCGTGCAGCACTCCGCCGGCGCCAAGTAGTTTCTTAAAATGGTGAAGGAGTCGCGAATCCATTGAGATCACGCAGCATGGCGCAACGGACCGCAAGTTTGCCGCCGCATCTTCCGGCCACTATAGTCGTCGCCCAACCACCCGTCAACGACGCCTGGCTCCCCGACGCTCAGCTCACCTGCGCGAAGGTCCGCTTGCAATCGCTCCGCCGCGTACTAATATCTTCAGGTGACTTTGCGGAACGAAATTGCGCGGCAAAGAGGGCCAAGGCATCGGTTTTCTGTCACTGGAAATGTTTCTAACTCGAAGCAAAAATTTGTAGAAATTCCTTCTAACTCGAAACATTTCGCGACCCTAAAACGGCATTTTCTGGGGCCCAACAGCCCCCAAAACCGTTGCAATGCGCACCAAACGCCCATACTATCCGCCCCGGAGAAACCGACCCCATGACCGACCTGGTTCGATACACCAAAGACGGCGACGTCGCCGTCATCACCATCGATAATCCGCCCGTAAACGCGATCGGCGCGGGCGTTCCCGAGGGCATTGCTTCCGCCATCGAGGCAATCGAGAAAGATCCCGCCGTAAAAGCTGCCGTCCTGATCGGTGCGGGGAAAACTTTCATCGCCGGCGCCGACATAAATATGTTCGTGCAGATGACGTCGGGGAGGGGGGGAAGGATCGATCTTCTTCCACTATTGTTACGAATTGAAAATTGCAGCAAACCGGTGATTGTGGCGCTTCACGGGAACGCGCTGGGGGGCGGGTTGGAGGTCGCGCAGGCGTGTCACTACCGCGTGGCCGCTCCCGATACGAGGGTGGGCCAGCCGGAGGTGAACCTTGGCATTATTCCGGGGGCTGGGGGGACCCAGCGACTGCCGCGGCTCGCGGGCGTCGCAAAAGCGATCGAGATGTGCACCAACGGCAAGCCGCTGAAGGCGCCAGAAGCGCTCGAGCTGGGCATTCTGGACCAACTCATCGAAGGCGACCTGCTTGCGGGCGCGAAGTCGTTTGCGCGGTCGGTTGTCGGGAAGCCTGCGCCGAAAACGCGCGAGCGCGACGAGAAGCTGGGATCGCCAGACGAAAACGATCCGATTTTTTCGGCCGCGCGAGAAGTGGTCCGCAAAAAACAGCGCGGGTTGCCTGCGCCGCTTGCCGCCATTGACGCCATTGAAGCCGCCACGAAGTTGCCGTTTGAAAAAGGATGCGAGGAGGAAGCGCGGCTCTTCGACAAGTGCCTTTACTCCGACGAGTCGAAGGCGCTGATTCATGTCTTTTTCGCGGAGCGCGAGGTTTCCAAGATTCCGGACGTTCCGAAGGAGACGCCGGTGATTCCAGTGAATTCCGTCGCCATCGTGGGCGCGGGAACGATGGGAAGTGGCATAGCCATGGTTTTCGCGAACGCCGGAATTTCCGCGACATTGAAAGACACGGACCAAGGTGCGCTCGATCGGGGCCTTTCGACGATTCAAAAGAATTATGCGACCTCGGTAAAGCGCGGCCGCTTCACGCAAGATTACGTGGATGAGCGGATGAAACTTATCAAGACCACGCTGAGCTATGACGATTTTGCCGCCGCGGATATGGTGATCGAAGCCGTATTTGAAAGCATGCCGCTCAAGAAAGAAGTGTTCGCCGAATTGGATCGGGTGTGCAAGCGCGGCGCGATTCTTTCGACCAATACGTCGACGCTGAACATTGACGAGATCGCGGCGAGCACTTCGCGTCCGGAATCCGTAATCGGGATGCACTTTTTCAGTCCGGCGAACGTGATGCGGCTGCTCGAAGTGGTTCGCGGAGCGAAGAGCGGCAAGGACGTGATCGCCACGTGCATGCAGCTCTCCAAGAAGATCGGGAAAATCGGGGTGCTGGTCGGCAACTGCCGCGGCTTTGTCGGAAACCGGATGTTCCTGCAGTACATTCGCGAGGCGCAATTTCTGGTGGAAGAGGGCGCGGCGCCCGAGATGGTCGATAAAACCATGATGGATTGGCGAATGGCCATGGGCCCGCTCGCCGTGGGAGACCTAGGCGGGCTGGATATTGCGTATCACATCCGCAAACAATACCGGCACCTGGAAAAACCCGGCTCGCGCCGGCCATTTCTAGAAGATCGTCTGGTGGAAATGGGACGGCTGGGCCAGAAGTCCGGCTCGGGTTGGTACAAGTATGACGCGGAGCGGCGGGCGACTCCCGACCCGGAGGTTGCGATGCTGGTCCAGAAATGGAGAGAGGAATCCAAAATCCCCCAGCGTCAGATTCCGGTGGAAGAGATTATCGAGCGGGAGATCTATTCCCTGGTGAACGAAGGCGCTCTCATTTTAGAGGAAGGCTACGCTCTGCGGGCTGGGGACATCGACACGATTTACGTGAACGGTTACGGTTTTCCGGGGTTTCGCGGCGGTCCTATGTGGTATGCGGATTCCGTGGGGCTGAAAAAGGTCTACGAGGACATCCGCGATTTGCATCGGAAGCACGGAATGTTGTGGGAGCCGGCTCCGCTGCTGAAGGAGTTGGCCGAGTCGGGAAAAACCTTCGCGGAGTTTCAGCGCAAGGTTGCCCCGGCGGCGGGAGCATAACTCATCGCGTAGCAACGCTGCGATCAAAAGTTCGCCAGAAGGAAAATTCCCACCCTCGCAAAAACCGCGACGATGGGGCACCCTCAGGTTCAAAACCAGGTCCAGCACGTGGGCCACCCGCCCTTCCCGGGTCTTACCAATTTCCTTGACTAGCAGTTAGTGCAGTGATAACTAGCGACCACGAATGGTACAGCTAGTCACGACAATACAACAAGCTTCGCCTCCGGGGAACTCCTCCGAGCATTGGGGAACAA
Source organism: uncultured Acidobacteriota bacterium (assembly GCA_963702375.1). Lineage (GTDB taxonomy): Bacteria > Acidobacteriota > Terriglobia > Acidiferrales > UBA7541 > Palsa-295. The sequence continues at coordinate 214,244 of CAVPCI010000006.1, read as the reverse complement.
GGTCATTTTCCTCCGCAACCGTAACGTTTCTTTGTGTTGCGATCGTTACTGTGCTCATATGGCGCCTCTTGCTGAAGGGCGTCCGAGTCAATCTCGGCGTTCGTGTGGCCGTCTACTTAAGCGAGGCGGCTTCCGCTGTAGGACTCAGCCTAGTCTTGGCTCGATTTGATGTCCTCAAGAAAGCGACGTACATCCCGACACGAGCCTATCAGCCCGACTGGCACGTAATTTTTTGGGCCTCCTTTTGGGCCGCTCTCGTCGCCTACTATCTTGTGGTCAAGCTAGTCGCCATCGTAACGAAGGAGAGCGAGGAGTTCAGAAGTAAGAAATTGACGTCCGACCTCGAAAAGGCTAATGTCGCCGTGGCTTCCCTGTCTCGGCAGCGGGGCTTGCTCGTAAGAGTCACGTCCTTCGCGCGCAGCATGGTGAACAAGAAAGTCGCCCGGCTCTGCGCGCTATTGAATCACCCGGCGCTTACCACCAAACAGTTCGTCGACGGCCTGAACCCGAACCTGCAGGTCCGGGCGAACATGAAACTCATTCATGAGTTTTTCAAACCTCCCGAGGGCCTGAACGTGAACCTGCGATTGGCGCTGTGGATGAAGGCTGAGGCGGACGGTGCCCAGCCCGAAAGAATGGTGATCGCGTATTCGTGGGATGGCGAAAACGAGAGCTGCTTCACCAACCGATCGGCTCACCGGATGAGACTCTTGGACCCTATGGGCACCCTTTCGGAAGTGGTGAGGTTCTACTCGCAGCCAGCACAGGCCGTCAAGACGATTCCTAACTGTATCGAAGCAGCGGAAAATCATGAGTTCGAGTTCTTCTATCCGGAGCAAAGGAACAAAGTTGCAAGCATGATCCTCTACAAGCACGTCTTTAGCGCCCAGGCGAGACCGGTCGCAGTCGTGCTGACGCTCGTAAGCTCTCTGCCGAACCAATTTCATCGAGAGGACGAAGAACAGTACAAGACCTTCTGTGACGAAATGCTAACCAGGATCGAGATGGAGTGGGTTCTGCTACAATTGACTCGGAAGCTAACGGAAGCGAGAGAGGCGGCATAACATGGACGGCGAGGCTCTCAAAGATGCCCTATGTGATCCATCGGTCAGCCAGGAATCTACAGAGAACGCTCGTAGCGCCGCCGTTTCCGCCCGACAGGATGCGCGGGAAACGGTGAGTCGCCTGGACGACCGTGTGCAGCTTGAAGTGGCAAAAGCCGTTGGGGCAAACGTCAAGTTAGATGCCCCGGGGGCTGGCCCTAAAGACTGACCCAAGGAGGGCCCCCCTCCGCGCTTTTTCGCTATCGCGCCGGAGAAACGGGGAGGCCTATGCCAGATTGCCAAGTAACGTGCGTTACCAAACCCGACCGGGCAAGCGCGCACGAGCACATCACGCATATCGGCAACCCGACTACAAACCCGCCTTGGCGATGGACGAAGGAGCAGGTGGTTGCAAGCATCGACGCGAAGACGAATACATTCTTTGTAATAGACCCACGAACGGGTCGGCGCGCAGATGTTGCCGTCGTGAGGGAAAGTGGCAAACAGCCCTACTTACGCACTCACGCAGATGGGATTTGGACGGACAATCTGCTGTCGTTGCCCGGGTGCCGCTGACTCGGCGAAAACAGTTTTCGCGCGCTCGCTGAAAGAGTTGGCTGAATCAGGAAAAACCTTCGCGGAGTTTCAGCGCAAGGCCACCCCGGCGGGAATGTAGGCTCGTCGCGCAGCGACGATGACATGTAGATGCCCCGAAGCAGCGACTTTTCTGTCGATGACTCATTCGAACTTCCGCACCCTTCGCAAATGGCGCGAAGAGTGCGGCACCCACAATGTTCGACCGAGTCAATAGCTTAGTTCCTGTGTGGTATCATCCGCCCGCCATCGAATGTCAACACGGGGGGACCACGGAGCGAAAGGCTACGCCACCCGCCGTCACCCGGCCAAATTCTACCGAGACCAGACGTTCTTGTAAGCATCCTTGGCGAGGAACTTAGTCCGGCCGGCGATCTCAGTTGAGCCCCAATTCTTAGCCTTAAGAATAACTGGATCGACCCACACCTGGGCGTTCTTCAAAATTTGCACTTTTTCGGCAAAGCCTTTGTTTGCCAAGTCATTGTTCAATGTCTGGTTCACTAGTATTAGATTTCCGATGGATGCAATCTGGTCCGGAGACAAGCGACTCCCCTTTGCCGGGTTCTCAGGCGCAAGATGCTCGATCGTCATCTGATCCGGGTCGATGGGAAGCCCCGTGGAGTTTTTTTGGTAGATTCTCGTGAGAATGTACCGAACCAAATTCTTCTGCTTTGTCATCTGGCTGGAATATTTCAACTCAAGGAAACTCGGTTCGAATTCAGCATATGGAGGTCTCTTGGAGGCGAGCTTCTTTTTCTCGAAATCTCGCAGGCATTTTACTTTCGCCTCCAGGTTTTTCGCCTGATACAGGTCCCGCGCAGCCAACGCGTACATAAAGGAGATACCACCCGACGAGCGTTGCGAGACAATCGCCGTGAAGGTGAAATGGAAATTCTCAATCGCCGACAGAATTGACCTAACATGCTTTGTCTTCAGCGCTTGATCTTCGTACTGTCTCAAAACACTGAGGACAAGGGGGAGTTGCTGTTTGATCCGGAAGAGATTCATTGCGCGCAACGCATCACGGATGTCGCACTCCTCTTTTTTCCAAGTTCTAGAGGGCGGCTCGTGTATATAGCGGTAGATCGCACTTTCTTTGACGAGGTCATCTAAAAAGGCGCCTGCCTGCTCCTTCTTGATGCGCTTTCTGAGAGCCTTATAAAGCTTCTTCTCTGTTATGTATTCGTACCGCGAAAGCCAGAAGTGGTGAATAAATGTAGAGACACTGAGTTCGGCTTGGGACGCTTCGAAAACATTGTGGATTTTGTTCCATTTGTCTTTGGCCAGATCAACGCCACTATTGGCTGGCTTCAACAGCCGAGAGAGATGACTTTTTACAAGGTCCGAAAGCGTGAGGTCCTTCCCTCGAGTGTTCAGCGTCTCAAAAATGATATATGCATCGTCATCGTTGTCCAGCGCAGTAAAAATTAGCTTCAGGCTCAGAACCTTGTCTCGGATCTTGGAAAGCTCCTCTTGAACTCTTGCTTTCTTTTTTGTGTCAGAAAGATTAGGAAGACCTTTAATTAGGCCAACGACCTCATCGACATTGGTCTGAAAGAATTCAAACGCTTGCTTTAGTAATTGCTCTTCGGGGCCTGCATCTACGGGTACTCCCGGCTTGCCGCCGAACTTTTGTATGTGTTCTTGAAAGTACGGGTAGGACGTTTCAGTCTGGAGAACGTAGAAGAGTTGGTCGGATATGTCCCTGCGTTCGATCAGCCCGTGAATGCCTTTTGCAAGGTTCGAAAAGCCCTCTCTCGCAAACGCGTTTCGGAGAGCGCAAAGAAGCAGTGTGATCGTTGTGAGCCGTTGCTGCCCGTCCACCACGCCCATCGCAGCCTTATCGTCGTACACCACGAAATTGCCAATAAAGTATTGCGCCTCATTTTCGACGACCGCATCGTTCCAGAATTCTTCAATATTCGTACGATCCCATGAGTAGGGTCGCTGAAATCTTGGAATTCGATAGAAAGATTCCTTTAGGAACTGAACGACTTGTTTATCTAGACAAGTAATCTTCATGGGTAGCGAGTGACCCTCCTTGAGAACCTTCCGGAATGAGCGCTCAAATCCAAATTGTTTGGAGGAGAACCCAGGTAGCCGCGACGATTATAGCCATAACAGCGGTCGAGTCTAGTGGCTCAATCCCGCGGGAAATCTCAACTTGTGGCAAGGCTGCCACGAAATCGCACAGGAAAGTTCTTAAAATCGTCCCTTTGGGCGCGCCATTCTCGGGATCTGCTATCGAGGCCCGCGACGAGAGTACACGCCGCGAGAGAAGCTGCGCAATGGAAAGCGCTGCGCGCGGCGTCCTTATGGCGGGGTTTAAGTCCCGCAGGGCCATCCGGGACTCCGGGAATGCAGAGCCCCACCCTCCTAAGGTACGTGCTTCGCGCGTTGGACCGTCATTCCAGCAACGCTGAAGCGTTGCTTCCCCCGCATGTTCTGGAGGCTAGGGGCTAGAGGCTGGATGCTGGAGGGGACGAGCCGGCCAAAATGAGAAACCCGAATGTGGTAGCATCCGTTTCCTCTCGAATCTCAAGAGAGGGAAGAATTCGGAGCGAAAGGGTCGCCGCCCCCGCCACGCGCTTTTGCCATTGCCTTCGTAGCGGCCACGTCTCCTTTTAGGTGGGCGCCTTGCCTTTCAGTGGTCCCAGAGGAGGCGCGTCATTCTGAGCGGAGTGTGCCGGTTTTCTCTTCCCGTTCGCCCCGATTTTGGGACGAACGGCCGGCACACGCAGTCGAAGAATCTCTCTTCGATTTAGCTCGCGGCAACATTTACAATCCAAGAGAGGTCCTTCGACTGCGTCGCGCGCCCGCAGAAAGCGCGGGAAAAGCAAAACCGCACGCGACTTCGCTCAGGATGACAGGAGACAGGGCTCACCTGCATGAAGAAAATCGGCTTCCTCTCATTCGGCCATTGGACACCTTCGCCGCAGTCAGAAACGCGGTCGGCGGCTGACGCGCTGCTGCAATCCATTGACCTCGCCGTGGAGGCCGAGCGCCTGGGAATGGATGGAGCTTACTTTCGCGTTCATCACTTCGCACGGCAATTAGCATCACCGTTTCCATTGCTCGCGGCGGCCGGGGCTAAGACACGAAGGATTGAAATTGGCACCGCAGTGATCGACATGCGGTATGAGAACCCTTATTACATGGCAGAGGACGCTGGCGCAGCGGATCTGATCGCTGGCGGGCGCTTGCAGCTGGGAATCAGCCGCGGTTCCCCGGAGCAGGTGATCGATGGATGGCGCCATTTCGGATACCAGCCGGTTGAAGGCGAGAACGATGCAGACGTCGGCCGGCGCCACGCCCAAGAGTTTTTGGAGCTGCTGCGCGGTAAGGGCTTCGCTAAGCCGAACCCACGTCCGATGTTTCCTAATCCGCCCGGGCTGCTGCGTCTTGAGCCGTACTCGGAAGGATTGCGCGATCGTATCTGGTGGGGCGCAGCTTCCAATGCCACGGCCGCCTGGGCCGCAAAGCTCGGAATGAACTTGCAATCCTCAACCCTGAAATTTGACGAGACCGGCGAACCTTTCCACGTCCAACAAGCAGCGCAGATTCGCGTCTTTCGCGCAGCCTGGAAGGAAGCTGGCCACACTCGCACCCCGCGTGTTTCCGTAAGCCGCAGTATCTTCGCGTTGATCGACGACCGTGATCGTGCCTATTTCGGGCGAGGAGGTCAGGAAGTGGACACGATCGGCTTCCTTGGCGAACCCACACGGGCGATCTTCGGCCGCAGCTATGCTGCGGAGCCGGATGTCCTGATCGAGCAGCTCAGAAAGGACGATGCGATCGCGGAAGCCGACACGCTATTGCTGACCGTTCCAAGCCAACTGGGTGTTGCCTACAATGCGCATGCCATGGAGGCGATTCTGACGACTGTTGCCCCAGCGCTCGGCTGGCGCTAAATCAGCAAGCTCCTACTCTCTCGCCGACATCGGCTGTCACTGCGGGCGCTTTACGGAGTGGCGACGTTCCGTGTAGCGAGGAAACCTAGGACCTAGTGAGGAAGTTGGTATCTCATTTCATACCTTGGCACCCGTGTGCGGCTGGCCGATTAATCGGGAGTTGGCTGCTTGTTCGCGTTGGGATAGTATTGCGCTGAATAGGCCAAGAACCCGGGAATTTGGGTTCGTATCGGCTAAGCGCTAGACGGGTGGAAACATGCCAAAAGACCTGACTCGAAGAGAATTAATGAGTCGTTCGATTGCCGCAGGCGGATTGTTTGCGGCCGGATCACTGATGCCGGTTTCGTCGACGCTAGCCAATGAGGCTGGCGGACAATCAACTACTCAAACCGAAACCAGGGTTCCGGCGACACTCGCTGGCAGCAAAGTTGTGCAACCGCGAAGGGAAGTGCCGGTTTTGCACCAAACCAGCGTCCTGGTTGTCGGGGGCGGTCCGGCGGGGACGGCGGCCGCGTTTTGCGCCAAGCGGATGGGCGTCGACGTCACCCTGGTGGAGCGGTACGGTTATCTGGGAGGGCTCGCAACCGGCGGCCTGGTCCTGGGAATATTTCCACTTTACAGCAGGAATAAGGAGCAGGTGATCTACGGCATCGGCGAAGAGATGATGAAGAAACTGGATGTGCTCAAATTCGGAATCATCGATCGGAACAAAGCGCCTATTTACCCGACAATTGACGCGGAGGCCTTCAAATATTTGTTGGCCGACATGCTGCTCGATTCGGGGATCACCACCTATCTCGATTGCTGGGGCGTCGACGCCATTGTAGATGCCAAGGGAGCCGCGCGCGGCGCCATTTTCGAAAGCAAGTCAGGGCGACAGGCAATCCTCGCCGACATTGTGATCGATTGTTCGGGAGACGGTGATATTTACGCGGCCGCAGGCGCGGCTTTTGAGAAAGTGAAAACCAACATCGGTCTGATCAGCCGAATCGGGAACATCAATGAGGTCGATATGGCGCCGAGCCGGGGCTCGGAAGATCCGGAGCACCCCGCGGTGGGCAAGCCCGCGTCAGGCCGCCCCTCCAAGGGCAGGGTGAACGATTTCAACGGTCACGCTGGGAATTCGACGCCCGCGCCACACGTGAACTGGCTGAACATGAAAGGCCCGGTCGGAGATGCCCTGGATATCGCGGACCTGACTGCCCTGGAACTCAAGCATCGACAAGGGACCTGGGCCAACGTCGAGAAGCTCCGCCACAAGCCGGGAAACGAGGAAGTCTACTTGACCGAAACAGCCCCTCAGCTGGGTGTGCGGCTCAGCAGGCTCCTTGACGGCGTCAAGAAACTTACAGCTCAGGAAATCCACAGCGGCGCCAAATTTCAAGATGTAATTGGTTATTCCGGCGCGTATGCGAACGCGCCCGAATTCCAGATTCCTTATGGCTCCCTCGTTCCCGCGAAGGTCGAAAATGTGCTGGCGGCGGGACGATGCATATCGGCCGAATTCGAAGTTGCGGATATAACCCGGCTCATTCCGGTTTGCTGGGTTACCGGACAGGCTGCAGGCTTGGCCGCTGCCTTGTGCATCCAAAATAAGTGTAAGCCTCGCCACATAAACGTAGCCAAACTGCAGAACCTGCTGCATCAACAGGGGGCGTATTTGGGATGACGTTTCTTCGGCGCGTGCCGAGACGGCTGATTCAGCTGACATGCTTTGTCGGCGCGATCGTGCTGGTTTGGCCGTTGGTCCCCTGGGTGATGACACCAAGATTTTTTCAACAAATCAGCCCCTTCGTTGCTATCTCGTCGAGTATCGCCGCGCGGTCCATCGGTGTGGGAGCGATTCTTGCACTCGTCGTAGCCGTCGCGAGTTCATTCAAGAAGCGGTGGTTCTGCTTGTACCTTTGCCCCACCGGCTTCCTTCTCGAAAATACGAATCACCTGGGATTGCGCAAGGCGAGCTTTTGGAGCAAGTGCCCGCCGATTGGCAGATACGTCGCGATCCTGACGTTGGTCGGCTCCGTACTCGGGTATCCCGTGCTGCTGTGGATGGATCCTCTGTGCATTTTCAGCAGCCCCTTTGCATTGGATAAGGCGACGAACCCTTTCTCCGTTTTTCTGGTCTGCCTGGGCCTGGGTGTTTTGGTGGGAGGGACTTTTATTTTTGGCATGCTCTGGTGCGTCCGCATCTGCCCACTCAGCGGACTGCAGGACATGCTGTTTGCAATGCGAAAGGCGATTTGGACGCGGCTGAGTGCGGGCGCATCCTCGCAGCGCTTCAGTGCGGCCCGGCGTGTGTTTTTCGCCGGCGGCGCTGGCGCGTTGCTCGCCCTTGGGGCGCGCCGTCTCGGAGCGACGCGATACCGCAAAAGTGACACTCTGCTGCGTCCACCCGGCGCCGTGCCCGAGGATCGCTTTGCCGGGCTGTGCATCCGTTGCAATAACTGCGTGCACGCCTGCCCGACGAAAATCATCCACCCGGATACAGGTCATGAGGCGGGTCTGGCAGGCTTCGGGGCGCCCGTCATTAAATTCGACAGGGACTACAAGTATTGCCTAGAAACGTGCAATGACTGCACCCAGGTTTGCCCGACAGGCGCCTTGGCGGTGCTGGATCTGCAGCAGAAGAACAAATACATCATCGGAGAGGCGCTCGTCGATAACAACGTCTGCCTTACTGCCCTCGGCAAGAAGGAATGCGACGCGTGCGAGCTCGCCTGTCCCTATGATGCGGTGAAAATCACATGGGACGAGGCGCAGTACAACGCCTACCCCGTGGTAAATAATAAGTGCATCGGTTGCGGTGCGTGCGAGGTCGTTTGTCCGACCACCCCGGTGAAAGCCATTCGTGTGTGGACCCAAAAGCCTGCGTAATTTTTGGTGCACCTTGGTGTGCGAGCAAGTCGCTGCGGGAAGTGCCGGAGCCGTCACCCCGAGACTGGGTTCGGGGCGGCCGACGGCTTTATGCGGTAAGGATGCGCTGGTGTGAAAGCCGGAGGTTCCCCGCTCTCGGTTGCGGGCGTTCCCGAGAATGAACGGGAATGGGACGCAAATCTTCGCGTTTGGTTCCCGCGGATGGATGGAAACCATCTTCGACATGCATTGTCGTGCGCAGGAATCCCGACGCCCTACGCGCCAACTCCGACCGATTTCCCGCGCCGAATTTGGTGAGTAGGGTAGAAATGTGGAATTTCACGGTGCGCACGGTGATGTTGAGCTTGTTGGCAATCTCCTTGTTTGCATGATTACACAGGATTGAGTGCAAGATTTCCTGCTGGCGGGGACTAAGGGAAGCGGGATTCGCGATGGCGCGACCTTCTTCGAGGAGTTCCTTGGCACGCGATTCCAGCCGCCTAGCCAGTGTTTCCTCGACGGGGACCAGAATTGCGAAATCGTCAGGCTCGGAACCGCGAACCAGGCATTGCATCGCGAGCATGCTGGCCATCCGCTCGATCGCGGAGTCCATGTTCCACTCCGAGGTGGCTTGGAATTGGGCAAGGCCGCTTCGTTTTTCGCAGAAAACGAAACGATTGGATGAGTTTCGTCCGGATGTCCTCTTGTTGCGAAGCAGTTTTGAAATATCACGTACTTTTTTCAATAGGACCTTCCCGTCCCTCGCCAAAAGAGTGTACCGAGGGGAATTTTTTATGTTCTCAACGAAACGACTGAAATGTTACCAAACGGGAACTGCCGTGATTCCCGGGGGACGATCTAAACGCCGCAAGCCCGGGAGGTAACGCGCGTTTTCCGACGCGGACTGGTGATAATCTGGTTGGCAGCTACGTTGCCAATGTTTGTCCGTCTTCGTAACTTACACGGTTTTAAAGACATGCGCGGATAGTCCAATACAGCGAACACTGTATTCCGTGTAGAACTTTCCCGTAGTGGGCATTTTTTCCCGAAGAGATACCTCTTTTCCACAGCAAAATCCTCGACGCAATCGATGTGGCCACGCCGCGTAGTGTTCGCTATCATCTCCACGCAGCATGATGATGAAAATTTTTGCTCTCGAAACTACCGAACCTTGTAATCGCGTCGGCCAACGAATGTGGGTTCCAGTAGTACTGGCAGGGGTCGTGCTGCTTGCCTCGATTTCCTCCGCGCAAATTGCTCCGATCAATCCGCCAAGCGGCTGGAAGGTTCCGAATGGAGCCGGCACGTGCTCAGTGGGCAAATCGTGCGCGGATCTAGCGCCCGCGATGATGCAGAACGCGCTCGGCGCATCGCCGCTCGAAAAAAATCTGGGCTATCTGAAGAACACCATCGGAAGACGAGCGACTGGTTCGCCAGAAGCAAAGCGAGCAGTTGACTGGGCCGTAGAAGCGTTTCGCCAGGCGGGCGTGGATGAAGTGCACGCGGAGAAGTTCGCGGTTCCTGCCGGACGCAGCGAGGGGCACGCCAAGGCGGCGGCCGGCCCGGTGGAGTCCGAGAACGTGGTGGCGGAAATTCGCGGACGGGAAGAGCCGGACGAATTTGTCCTGCTCGGTGCGCACCTCAACGACAGTTCCGACGCGGCGCTCGTGATCGATGCGGCGCGCCTGATTCATTCCTCCGGATCGGTGCCGCGGCGCTCGATCCGTTTCGTGCTGTTCACAAGTGAAGAACAGGGGATGTTAGGATCGTGGGCGTACGCACGCGCCCATCATGCCGAACTCGATCGGACAAGCGCGGCGATCCTGTTTGATGGCGGGATTGGCGCCGTGAGCGGATATTCACTGGCGGGCCGCAAGGATGCGCTGGCCCCGGTGCGCGAAGCGCTGGCGCCGCTCGCGCCCATGGGCGTCAAGGATTTCACTCTCGACGCGAGAATCAATGCGGACAGATTCGATTTCATCCTCGAAGGTATTTTGACGCTCGATCCGAATCAAAAAGCCGCGAACGAGCGCGCCACAGGGGATACGTTCGGCAAAGCAGATATTGCGGCGCTCAAGAGGCAGGCGGGGGTTGCCGCGATCACCGGGTATGCGCTTGCAGACACGAGCGAGCCGATTGCGCGGCGGCAGTCACGCGCCGAGATCGAGGAACTGCTGAAGGAAACCGGCCTGAGCGAGCAGATGAAGAGCGAAGGATTCTGGCCGGCGTGGAAAGGCGGCGAGCGCGGCCGCAAGCAGTAACCGCGATGCGCGGAGATTTATCTAACTTAGGCGCGCTGTCCAAAGAAAACTTGCAGGCTGGGCGGGATTCTGGCCATAGCACCTTGCGTATAATGAGAAGATAAGTTGATCCGGACGATTCCAAGCGGCGGAAATACGGCAGCAACCGAAAAGAATGACGGGAAGCCTCGGAGGATTCTGGCGGTGGACTATGGCCGGAAGAAGATCGGGCTCGCACTATCGGATGAGCTAGGCCTGACTGCGCAACCTTTGACGACGATGCGGCGCACGAATCGCCAAAGCGACATGAGACGCCTGCGCGAAATCTGCCGCCGAAACGGCGTCTGCCGCATCATCGTAGGCCATCCGCTGCACTTGACGGGCGAGGCCGGGGCGATGGCGGAGGAGGCCTCAGGCTTTGCTCGCCGCCTGGAGAAAGCCGTGGACATTGAAGTTGAGTTGCAGGACGAGCGGCTGACGAGCTGGGAGGCGCAGCGGACGGTAACGGAAACAAAGAGCGGACGCGCCAAGGACGGTCCCCTTGATGATGTGGCCGCCGCGATTCTTCTGCGCGATTACCTGGGGCAGAAACGAGACCATGGACGCGGCGAATCCGTGGAGAAGGATTAGCGCGGGATGCGGAAACTAGGTTTGCTGGCCCTGCTGGCGATTTCCGCATTAGGGGCGGGCGCAGCATGGCTCGATTCCCAAATCAGCCGACCCTACCGCGGCCACCGTCCCCAACAGGTTTTCGTAGACGTTCCCAAAGGGACGTCGCGGTGGGGCGTGGCTGGAATACTGCGGCACGATGACGTGATACGCAGCCGGCTGGCCTTCGCGCTCTTCAGCGACTGGCATTTTCGCCGAGCGTTGCAAGCGGGCGAATACTACTTCGATCAACCGGTGAACTCCCGCGAAGTTTTCTGGAAGATCTCGCACGGGCGGATCTTCGTGCGCACAATCCTGATACCTGAAGGCTGGACGATGTACGACATCGCTGCGGCAATCGAACAGCAAAAGATCTGCAGCCGCCAGGAATTCATTGGGGCGGCGCACGATACGTCCCTGATATCCGACCTGGATCCGGGGGCGCAGAGCCTGGAAGGGTTTCTGTTTCCGTCGACGTATGAATTCACGCGCCACAGCACGTGCGAGCAGGTGGTGAAGCGGATGGTTCAGAATTTCCGCGCCGTGTGGGACGTGGTAGATACGCAAAGCTCCCAACCTTTGTCGCTCGAATTTACACCCGAGCAAATCGTCACATTGGCTTCGCTGGTGGAGCGGGAAACGCCCAACGCGGAGGAGCGACCGCTGGTGGCAGGAGTGTTCTACAACCGATTGCGGCTGAAGGTTCCCCTGCAATGCGACCCCACGGTGCAGTACGCGATGGGGCTAGCGGGGCACCCGGAGAAGGAGGTCCGACCGCACGATCTCCGGATCGATTCGCCCTACAACACCTACGAGCATGCGGGACTGCCACCCGGACCGATCGCAAATCCGGGCGAGGCATCTCTTCGCGCCGCGTTATCACCTGCGCAGACGGACTTCTTGTATTTCGTTGCCAACGATCAGGGCGGGCACTTTTTCGCCCGCACGCTCGCCGAACACAATCGCAACGTTTCGCGCCTGCGGCGTCTGCTGGCAGGCAGCTCGAAATCCGATCCTGCCTCGAGGAAAATTCCAACGCCGAGGAAGCCTTGAGCTCCAATCATCCCAACAAGAAGCCCGCGGGCGATTCGGTGACGAAAAAAGCGCTGATTCTTGAAGCGGCGCGAGCCATAAGCAAGCCGCGCTTCACGCCGGCCGAGATCGAGCAAATCCGCCGCCAATTGATGGCGCGTCTCGGCGCGCGGGGAAATACCGGCGCGGATTACATCGTGAGCGTTTTGAAGGAGGCGGGGCTGCGGGTGGCGTGGTCGACACGATCGGATGCCGAAGATCGTTACGAAGAAGAGTTTGACGACCTGCTGCACTTTTCAACGCTTGACGAGGCGGAGATGTGCTTGGTACGACTCGACGAGCTGTTGCGAAAATTTACGGCCGAAGGGGAACGCGCGGCGGGCGAACGCGTCCGCGAAGTCGCACTTCTGGGCCGGCGGCGCGCCGAGATGATCGCAAGGAACAACAAAGTGGATGTTCAGAAGCGGGCGGAAAAAGAAGAGGTCGCGCACTGGTTCGCAATTTGGCTTGAAACTCCCGGCGCATTCTTCGATTGGCTCGAACTACGGAAGCAATCCCCTGAATTCCAAAGGCAATTTCCCGCCGGAGCAGACGACGAGGCGTAAATGTACTTGCTGGACATCGAGGCGCTAGACCTTGGTACCGAGGTGCGCGCCGTGAGCCTGGACCTCGTGGAAGCGGACGAAAACCGCGAGCCGGTGCGCGGAGAGGACGCGACTCGAATCTGGAGCCGCGCGATTCGCGCGACCGCTGGAAGCGAACCTTGGGCGCTAGACTTCTTCAGCCACGTGGATCGAGTGCGCGATTTTTGCGAGGCGCATCGGCTTGAGTACCGCGAGGCGAACAAGCGGTTGATCGTGATTCCGGCTCCGGAGTCAGCTTCACTGGAAGGATTAATAGGACGTTTCCAGGACGAGACGTTCGGGGTTCGCGCCGGAGGCGTATTGACCACGGGCGAAGGCGCGGATCCGATGCTCGAGGGCGATCTTGCGCGACGCGGAGCCGACGCGTACCACCAAGCGTTCCCAAATTACTATTTCTGCGGCATTTGTGGATTTGAGGACGCCTCGCTGGTGGTGCTGAGCGAGAAGCTTTGGGCCAGCGAGATTATCCGGCGAGTAAGGCCCGTGGTGAAGGATTTGAAGGTGGACGTACGGTTGCCGCTGTAAGTCTTTAAGGGGTTGTCAGTTGCGAAAAATGGTACATCCGTACCATTTCGCTCGCAGGGGGTTCTAGTACACTTGTACTGAGAATCAGCCAAATGCCATTGGTAACACGTGGGTTGAGTATACCCAGCAACGAGTCTTCCGCTGCGAATGCCCGCGCCTTCGTCCGAAGCCTGAACATCCTGCTTAAGTACTCAAGATTATATGGGTTAGAGCATGCGCGCTCGGTCGGCCAGTTTGAAACTAGCTGGAAGGAGCTTGGAGAAGCGGTGTGCGCGGCGGGGACTAACGGCTTGCTGTTGGGGGCGTCGGGGTCCCAGCTTCTGCTGGACGGCATGCCTACAGAATCGACGCCCGCCGAGCGCAGCTTTGCGGACCTGCTGAATGCCGCAGGTGTGGCCAGCATCTGCTTCCTGCCAGAAGTGGAGCGCGATGAGTTCTTGCGTCTCACGAAGGCGTTCACGGAGATGAGCTCGAAAGCAGGCTCGCTCGGCGACCGGCTGGAACATTATTTCGGCAAAGGTACCCGGTCAGGAATTCGCGTGAACGAGATTCGATTTGTGGCCGAAGATGCCGCGTTTTCCGAAGCGCGCGTGGCCGCGCAGCTCACCGCAAGAACTCTCGGGGCCGACGCGGAGCGCGTGCAGGACTGGTTCCGAAACCCAGAGAAGATGATTCAGCTGATTGCGGCTGCGGAAGGCGCTCACGGAGGACCGGCAGGAACGGGCGTGGCGGGTCCCGGTACGGGCGGTTCGGCGGATGACGGCTCCGGCAGGAGCGGAGGAAACGTTTCTGCGATGCCGAGCGGCGTCGCCGGCGGGCTTCCGCCGCTTGGCGAAGCCGAGATGCACAACCTGCTGAGACTGCTGGGCCAGTTCGGCGAGGCCGCACAGACGGGTAAACCGGAACAGTTGGACCAGATGGCGTGGCAGCGGAAACTGAGTGCTCTGCCACAGAATGCACAGGTAACGCTGCGGCAGGCGCTGGCCACCGTGGCGGCGCAGACTCCGTCGGCAAAAGTCGACGAGAACATGCTGCTGCAGCTGGCGGAGAGCCTGGCCATCCGGTTCGCGCTCGACCGCTTCCAGCGTGGCGAAGTGCGCGTGAATGCGGTCCGGCAAATGCTGGAGAAAATGGGGCATGAGCTGAAAACGCTGCGCAAACTGCTGACAGCGCGCGAGGAAAAGATGGCCAGCGCCGGGATGTCGGTAGAGTCCCATGCGGACGTGCTGGACCGGCAGTTCTGGGCGGCCGTGCCCGAGTCGGGCAAGCGCGCGGTGCTGACGTCGGAGGAAGCATGGTGCATCCCACCGCGCAATGTGCAGCAATACGTGGAAGAACTGATGGGGCGAGGCGAGGCGGATGCCGCGGCCGACGTGCTGCTGAAGTATGCGTCGTGTGTGCGCAACAAAGACGCAGAAGCACGCAAGAAAGCCGCGATTGGCCTGGGCCAGTTGGCGGAGCTCTATAGCAAAGGGGCGAGCCGGCGTTTACAGGATGCGCTGGGGCAAATCGGACAACAGCTTTCCGCGGAGCCGGACCAGGAACTCCAGACGCTACTGAGTGCAGCGTTCGTAAGGCTAAGCCAGGAGTCCGCCTCTCGCCGTTACTACCGAGCCATGCAGCAGGCGCTGGATTCGCTGGCAGACTTGGAGGAGGCGCGTCCCTCTTGGGCACAAAGCCTCCGTCCGCGCATCGGAGTGGCAAACAAAATTCCGGAATTCGTCGAAGAGGCCCTAACCGCCGAGGCGATGCCGGATGGGTTGGTTGCCGTGCTGATGCGCTTGCCGCAAGGCGCGAGTGAACATCTCGCGGTGCGTCTCGCGCGGTCGTGGCGGAAGAGCGAGCGGGAAAATATCGTCCAATTGGCGAAGGCCGTCGGCGGCGCTTGCGTGAGGCACCTGAAGGAAGTACTCAAGTCCGAGCCGCCTGTGAAAGCCGCCACCGTTGTGGGACTGTTGAGCCGCCTCGACCCACGGGCCGTTGACGATCTGCTGGCTTCGCGGCTTCGTCAAGGTGGCCGCGGTTTCCATGATGCTGTTGTGCGTCAGCTTTCGATCGGAGGAGCGCCGGAGCGAGGACGGTTGCTGGCCAATCTGATGGAAAAATTCGACGCCATGGTCCTGCCGCTGGCGCTGGATGAAATCGGGATGTGCGGCGACCCCGAGACGGCTCCAAAGCTGCTGCAACTGGCCGAGGGAGAGATCTTCGCGGGAGGTCCGGAGTACCTGCGGGTAAAGGCCATTGAAGCGCTCGGCCGGATGCGAGCGACTGTTGCCATTGACGGCCTGCGGCGGTTCGTGGAATCGCGCAAGGCGTTCGGCTGGGCATACCCGGAGGAGATTCGCACGGCTGCGGCCCAATCGTTGATGAAGCTCGACGAGCAATGGATAACAGCGTTTCTGCCGCAGTCGGGGCTCGATGCCAAAGTGATGGCGCTTGCGCCGCTCGATCCAGTACCGGAGCGCGACGTGGTGAGACATCGGCGATACCGGCGCGTTCGATTGCCGCGGAACGTGCCGGCCGTGATTACATCGCCGCGCGGAAAATACTCGTCGGCGATCAGCGTGCTTAGCCTCGAGGGCGGCCTTTTGAACGGCGACATTCAGCTGGCGGTGGGAACCGAAGCGACGCTGAAAATTCCGGCGGGGTTGCGTTCGATCAGCATGCAGACCGTGGTGCGGTTCGTGCGGTCGCGGCAGGCGGGCTTCGAAACCGTTGGCATGGCGATCGAGGATCGGTCAAAACTGCGGCGCTTGTTACTTTCGCTCGGAGGCCCGGAGCCGAGCCAGGACATTGCCGATTGAAATCGAATACTTTTTGTGCTTCAGACGATGGTAGGGCCGCCGCGCAAGGTTCCCGCGGGAGCTCCTAAGGCAAGATTTCTTCCCCGCCCCTTTTGCATCCCTTAGAAATCACTGCTCTCAGGATCGCCGGCCGGCATCGTCGAGGGAACAATGCGGCGGTGGGGCCGGACACTGAAGAATTTGGCCCGGCATGGACTGCAACGGTACGCGGGCAGGCGAAGGAGTCGCAGGATGGACGTCAAGATGCCCGGCAGCACGCGTTCGGGAGCGATGCGCTGCAAGTCGAAGTTACCGCAGAGCGAGCAATGAGCGTAGTGGGAGAAAACGGCGGGCACGCGGCGGGCATAAAACCGAAAGCTACACGTATAGCATCGCCAGGGCTTGAGTCCGATCAGGCTACTGAGAGTGTCGATTGTGCCAGCGCGACGTGAGCGATAGCAATCGCTGCTGCGACACTGCGGGCAGATCATTTCGCGAATTTACTCCCTGTCGCGGCAGCAGAACATCAAGATGGCAAAATAACAAAACGAACGTTCCAGAAATCACGGCCCACGCCTGCGCACAAAGATTACTGATCCTGTTAGTGGGATTTTTTGTTGTCCTTCTTTTTGCGCTCGCCCACCATTGTGCTTGCACCCCCACTCATCGAAGCCAGCGAATCTAGCATTGTTTTGCACTGCGCCGCATACGGCCCATTGGAGTCCGCGTCAATGCACTTTTGATACGCGTCGTTGGTACCCGGGGGAATGATGTAAGTCATCTTGTCGCCTTCCTGCTTTGAGTCAATCGTGCCCGTGAAAGCACTTCCGAGCAAATACCATCCCTGAGCGTCTTTGGGATCAGCTTGAGTAGCTTTCTGCAAGGGAGCAATCGCGTTCTTCAGATCTCCTTTGTTGCTCAGGACAATGCCGATGTTCTTCCAGCAGCGAGCCGTATCGCCCGGGTTCGGCGGCGTCTGGAGGGCGCTGGCTTTGTCGCAAGCGGCACCGGCATCGGCAATTTTCGCAGTGGCGGCTGCCGGATCTGTCTGAGTCGCTGCCGAATTCGCCAGGGAAGAACTCAGTCCATTGTAATAGCCGGGCTGCGGGTTTAACTCGATGGCCTTTTGATAGGAGGTGACGGCCTCGTCATACCTGCCGGAATCACTGTACGCGACACCAAGATCGGACAAGATGATGGCGTGGTTCTTCGTGTCCCTGGGGTTGGCGGCAGAGGCCTGCTCGGCCTGCTGAAGCTCGGTGACGGCGGTCTGATAAGTTGTCTTCAACTGGTCCTGGATCGCCGACTTCTGATCGGCGGGGGCGGCTTTTAGTTGTTTGCGGAGATCTTCGGCGCTGCTGAGCGCTGCTACGCCGGCGTCAACATGACCCTTCATGTTTTTGAACTGATTGGCCGCTTCCTGCTGTTTCTTTTCCTGCTCCGGATTTGCGCCGCCAGACTGCTGCGCAAGAATGGTTTTGAAATTGATCGTTACGTCGTTGTCCTCGCCGGAAGAGAATTGATGTTTTTCCGTGTAGTTCAGATTGTTGGCCTGGCTGATTACGGTGACGCTATACACGCCGGGCGTTAGCCCGATCTGGCTGAACTTGCCTTGGTTGTCAGTCTTCAGCGTGAAAGAACGTCCCGAATCGCTTTTGATAACCACCGTGAGGCCGGCCCACGGCTTGCCGTCACGGTCCAGCACCTGGCCGGCCACGCGCACGTCCTGAGCGGCGGCAATTGAAGGCAAAAGGAGTGCGATGGCCAAGACAATCCAAGCAGGAATCAGTCGTCTCATCATTTTTCTCCCCCCAAAATCAATGAAGCGCGGCATCCCCCAAGCGATGGATCCATTCCACAGACTCATTATCGCGCAACTTGTGCTCGGTAAGCGATAGGGTCGCGCAGTCCCGCCTCGCCAAATGCGTACAGGCGAAGACGGCAACTATCACACGTCCCGCAAGCTTCGTCATCCGATTGATAGCAGGACCAGGTTAGCTCCAGTGGCGCACCAAGTTCATAGCCGCGGCGGACGATTTCGCTCTTTCGCATTCCGATCACCGGCGTGACGATTTCGATGCGAGTTTCGGGGCGCGTCCCCTCGCGAATGAGCGCTTCGAACGCTCGATAATATTCGGGGCGGCAATCAGGATAACCGGAACTATCTTCCGCCACAGCGCCAATGTAGATCGCGCTGGCGCCGATTACTTCGGCCCAGCTTACCGCCGCTGCAAGGAAATGCGCGTTGCGAAAAGGCACGTAAGTGACCGGAATCCGAGCCCCCGGCGCGAGCCCCTCGCCCGATTCCGGCACGGCGATTCGCCGGTCGGTCAAGGCCGAGCCACCGATTTGCGCGAACGCATCCAATCGCACGGTCAGCCGTTCGCCCACGCCGAAGAACTCCGCGATTTCCTCGAAGGCGCGGCGCTCGCGTTCCTCCGTGCGCTGGCCGTAGCTCGCGTGCAACAAGGCGAGGCTGTGCGTCCGCGCCGCGATCGCAGCGGAGACACACGAATCCATTCCTCCGCTCAGCAGCACTACGGCTTTAGGCTTTCCCACCATCAATGGCAGTTAGACACCCTTTGTTGCCGGATCCCAGACGAATTTGTGCAACTGCAATCCCAGACGCACAGCAAGACCGTCGGCGAGAATCCATTCAACCAGCTCTCGCGCATTCAACCCCGGCCATTGTCCTTCCGGATCGGGGAAGACGGGCGAGAATAATACTTCGCGAACGCGCTCCGTCAAACGATGTTCCCGCGTGAAATCGCGCGCGAAATCATAATCCTGGCGGCTGGCAATCACAAACTTGATTTCGTCATCCCGCCCCACGGCGTCCAGATTGGCTGCATCGAATGTATCGGGCTCGCCCGAGTCGGGGCACTTCACGTCCACGATTTTGATGACCCCTCGCGGCAGACTGCCGACGAATCTTTCACCGCTCGTCTCGATCATCACCGTATATCCGGCCGCAAGGAGCTTCTTGGCAAGTTCGGGCGTTTCGGGCTGCAACAATGGCTCGCCTCCCGTGATTTCCACGAGGCGAGTGGCGGCCCGAGGATCTCCGGAAAGCGAATGGACCTTATCGACGATTTCGTCAGTGCTGTACTTTGTCCCGCCGTGGAACGCATACGCCGTGTCGCACCAAGTGCAACGCAGATTGCAACCGGTCAACCGAATGAAAATGCAGGGCAGACCCGCGCGGGTGCCTTCGCCTTGGATGGATTTGAAGATTTCGGTGATAACCATGAAAAGCCAGCCATGAAGCTTGGCAAGCGCAGCACTTAAGGCCGAAACGTGGCCGCCGACGTTTCCGTCTCCCAGACCGTTACGCTTGCCACCGCGGCGCCATTCGGCATCTCGTGAAGCTGCTTGGCCGCCTGGTCGTGGATATGCCGCGCGATATTTTCGGCGGACGGATTCAGCTTATCGAAAGGCGCAAGCTCATTCAAATACTTGTGATCCAGCTCGCGAATCACGCCCTGAATCACCTGCTTGAGGTGAACGAAATCGTATAAAAGGCCGGTTGGATCGAGCTCTTTGCCCGCCAACACCACGCGGACCTTGTAGTTGTGTCCGTGCAGATCCTCGCATTTACCGTGGTAATCCCGCAGATTGTGCGCGGCGGCGAATGTTTCATCAACGCTGACTTCGTACATGAATGTCCTTCGAGCCGAAGGGCGGCGCTATTGGGGATGATTTTCCATGAAGCGCGCGACTTCCGCGAGGTCCTGCGTGGTCGAGTATTCGGGCAGGGACTCGAGGAAAATTTTACCATATTGCATGCGCCGGATGCGGTTATCGAGAATCGAGAGAATGCCGCGATCCGTCTTGGAGCGGATCAACCGGCCAAACCCCTGTTTCAGCGCAAGAACCGCTTCGGGTATCTGGTATTCGGCGAACGCGTTGCGGCCGTCTTCTTCCAGCGCGCGCACACGGGCTGCAACAATCGGGTCGCTCGGCACCGCAAACGGCAGCTTGTCGATAATCACGCACGAAAGCTGCGCGCCAGGAACGTCCACTCCCTGCCAAAAGCTCGAGGTGGCAAAAAGCACGGCATGGGGTGTCGAGCGGAAGCGGTCGAGCAGGATCGAGCGCGGCGCTGTCCCTTGCAGCAGTAGCGGGAACTTCACTCGCGACGACACTCGCTCGTAAATATCGCGCATTTGCACGTAGCTCGTGAACAGGCAGAAGGCCCGCCCGCGCGAAATTTCGAGCAGGCGCGCGATTTCCTCCGCGGCGCTGGCCGCGAACGCCGGGCTGCGCACGTCCGGAAGCGCGCGCGGTATATAGAGCAGCGCCTGCTCCGGATAATCGAACTCCTGGGGCAGCACCTTCTCATTCGCGGGGATCACCCCGAGGCGCTGCTTCAAATAATCGAATCGACCGCCGACGGCCAACGTCGCCGAGGTGAGCACGACGGTATCGAATTGCTCGAAAAGCTTCTCACGCAGGATTTCGCTCACGTCGATGGGCGTCGCGGCCAGAAACACGCCTCGCCCCCTGCGCTCGTACCAATAGACGTAACTTTTCTCCTCGCTCTCCATCAGGAACGCCAGCTCGCGGCGCATTTCCGCGGCGCGCCGAGCCATTGCGATCACTTCTTCCGGCTTCGGCGTAAGAGCGGAAAGCTCCGCTTCAACGCGCTTCACTGCGGACCCTAACTCGCCATATTCCTCGCGACTGCTATCGAGAAACGCATGTCTTTCCGCCGGACCGAAGGGATACCGCCCTTCGCGTTCTGGAAAACGCTCAAAGAAACTGCGCGCACGTTCACGCAGCCGCGCCAGATGCCGGCGCAACGGTGCTACATCGATTTGCAAGACGCGCAACATATTGTCCGTGTCGCGCGCCAGCTCCTCGAAGCGATAACTCGAAAGCTGGCGTCCGAAGTAATCGCTGGCCACATCCTCGATTTCATGGGCCTCATCGAAGACCACAGCGGAATATTCCGGAAGGATCGAACCGAAATCCTCCTGGCGAATAGCGAGGTCGGCGAAAAAAAGATGATGATTGACGATGATTAAATCGGCTTCCTGCGCACGCTGATGCATCGCCGTGATGAAGCAGCGCTGAAATTCCGCACACTTCTGGCCGGTGCAGAGGTCGCTGCGCGCGTCCATTCGATTCCAGAGCTCGGCGTCGTCCGGCAGGAACGTCAGTTCGCTGCGGTCGCCGGTCTCCGTGAGCTTGGCCCAATCGCGGATCTGCGAGAACCAGTCGATTTCGTCGATGCCCTTCAGTACCGGCTGGCCGTCCATCTGGTGCACCTTTTGCCGGCACAAGAAATTCGCTCGGCCTTTCATCATTGCGGCTTTGAGATTGGGCGCGAAATGCTTTTGCAGGAAGGGAACATCCTTTTGGAATAACTGCTCCTGCAGCGATTTAGTTGCCGTTGAAACTACCACGCGCCGCCCGCTGCGAATCGCCGGGATGAGATAAGCCAGTGTCTTGCCGGTCCCTGTGCCGGCTTCGATCACGGTGTGCTGGTGCTTCTCGAACGCTTCCTCGGCCAGCTTGGCCATGGCGAGCTGCGACGGCCGGAATTCGTATCCCGGATGCCGTTTTTCGAGCACTCCACCTGGACCAAATATGCCCTCAATGGTGATGTCTTCTGATTTGGAGGTGGCTTTTGGGGACATGGATTCGGCCCGTACTTACAAGCCGACAGAAGTGCGAAAACTAAAATAGCACACCGTCGGCCGTTGCGCTGGATTGTGAAAGTCCCAAACGCGTCCGTTTCTTCAGGTGTGCTTTTCCTCTCCATTTTGCCGCGCTCGGTTGCCTGATAGGTCATGGCCGAGGCCATTTTCAGGCTGGATTCAGGCTATCCTATGTTCTAAATGGGTAGACAATTTCATACGCTGCTGGAAAAGCTTCAAGAGGTGGCCATGGTGAAGCGCGGTGGGTTCTCATTTCTATTCTTGGCCGTGCTCGTGGCCTGCATCGGGACGGGCGGGTGCAGCAGCACACCGGGACCGCTGAAGGTTACGTCCACCAGCCTGCCCGCCGGAAATTTCGGCAGCGCGTACACAGCCACTGTGAACGCTACAGGCGGCGTCCCGCCCTTCATGTGGTCCTTCGCGTCGGGCTCGCTAACAGCCGGGCTCTCACTCGGTAGCAGCACCACACGGTCCGTAACAATTTCCGGCACGCCCACCGCGCAGGTCAATTCCACCTTCACCATCATGGTAACGGACTCAAAAGGCACTTCCGCCACGCAGGCGTTGACAATTGCCATCGGCGCGCCGTTGCCTCTGGCCGTAACAACGACCACTCTGCCGGGTGGTGTGCCGAATCAAGCCTATTCAGCGACTGCTTTGCAGGCCTCTGGCGGCGTTCCTCCTTTCACGTGGACAGTAACGTCCGGCAACCTGCCCGCCGGACTGTCGCTGGCCGCAACAGGAGTCATCAGCGGCACGCCTACCACCATCGGCACCTCCAACTTCACCGTTCAAGTGGCCGATTCTGAAGCAACTCCGATGACCGCTACTGCAAACCTGAGCATCGCGGTGGGCAACCTCGGTGTGCTAAGTGGCGACTATGTTTTTGAGTTCAGCGGATTCAATTCCGGTGGAAAAGTGGTCATCGCCGGCAGCTTCACAGCCGATGGCGCGGGCAACATAACGAAGGGCATGGAGGATTTCAACACCATGGCTGGCCCGCCGAAGAATCAGACGTTCACCGGCACGTACACGCTCGGCAGTGACAATCGCGGCCAATTGGTTTTCAGCAGCCTCACCGGATCGCCCACCTATGCTTTTGCAATCGATTCCGCTGGCGCGCATGGCCGCCTGATCGAATTCGATTCGAGCGGCATTCGCGGATCGGGCCAGCTCGAGCAGCGCACCGTCAGCACCTGCGCTTTCAACACGCTCACTGGAAACTACGCCTTCGGCGTCACCGGCGAGGAAACGGCTGTCGGAGGCTTTTCTGCGGGACCATCCGTAGTCGTCGGCAGCTTTTTGGCGACTCCGCCAGCCTCACAGGCGGGACAAGGCGCCGTTTCCGCCGGCGAAGCGGACTCCAGTGCTCCGAGCGGCGTGACGGGCGCCACCGGAATTGGAGGTCTCTCGGGGAACTTCAAGGCGTTCGCGTCCGCTCCGCAAAACACTCGATGCACGCTGACGCTCTCGCCCGTAAACATCAACGTGAGCAGCATGACCTTCGGCGTATATCCGGTATCCAGCAAAGAAGCATTCCTTGTTGAAACCGACGCCGTGGCTTCGACGACTCCTTTTCTCACCGCCGGAAAGATGCTTGCGCAAACGGGATCACCATTCTCCGGCGTAGCAGGAAGCACTTTCACGGCGACGAGCGTAGCCGGCATGGTCGGGCAGTTCCCTTCGGGAAGCGGCGCTTATGTGCCTGATCTCGCGCTTGTCTCGCTCACCGGATCCAGCAGCAGCAGCTATAATATTTCCATACTCGAAAATCGGGCGGGCACTGTGATGCCTCCCTTTAATCCAGGGAGCCTTACGTTCGTCGCGTCCGACCAATACGGTCGAGTCGATTCAGGAATTTCCACTCCGATATCGCTGGTTTTTTACATCGTCAATCAAAACGAAGCCTTCGCCATCGGTGAATCGCTCAGCAGCAGCACGCCCGTGCCGTTTTTCGGGATTCTCGAACCTCAGTCCCCCTCCCCGCTCAATCTCAATGCTTCAGATCTCAATTCGACATTTGTCCTAGGCAGTTCGGCGCCCGCCACCTCTCCCGTTACAGACATTTCTGGCTCGGTAGCCTTGGCGAACACGTCCTCTACAGATGGGACAATCGCCGGCACGCAGGACCAAGGCGCTTCCGGCGGCAACTCCTCAGCGCAAACCGTTACCGGGACGTACGCCGGCCTTAGCTCGACCGCCGGCAGCGGCACGTTGGCGCTGACCGCACCCGCGGTTTTCACTGGAGATCTCCTCGTCGTCTCACCTACGAAAATCCTGGTGTTGTCGACAACTCCCAGTGATGTCGACCCCGTTCTGCTGTTCTTGGGAAACTGCGAAACTACCTGTGGAGAAGACTAGCTCAGGCCAGAGCGGCGGTCTCAACCCACGACCCGGATTCGGTCAATACCGATAAAACCCCTGGCCGGATTTGCGTCCTAATCGCCCGGCATCAACGTATTCTTGCAGTAGCGGGCAGGGACGGTACTTTACGTCATCGAATCCTTTCGCCATCACGCCGAGAATTTCCACGCACACGTCCAGTCCGATCAGGTCGGCGAGCTCCAGCGGTCCCATCGGATGATTCATCCCCAGCTTCATCACTGCGTCCACAGCCTCCGGCGTAGCCACGCCCTCCATCACCGCATACGCAGCTTCATTAATCATCGGCATGAGCACGCGGTTGGCGACGAACCCCGGCGCGTCATTCACAGCGACGGGCTTTTTTCCTAGCTTCTCGCACAGTGTCATGGTTGTTTGAAACGTCGCATCGCTGGTGGCACGCCCGCGAATCACTTCCACCAGGACCATCATCGGCACCGGGTTCATGAAGTGCATTCCAATGAAGCGATCCGCCCGCTGGGTCTGCCCCGCAAGCTCCGTGATTGAAATCGAAGAGGTGTTGCTGGCGAGGATCGCGCCTGAGCGCAGAACTCCGTCTACTTCCTGCAACACGCGTATTTTCAAATCGCGCTGTTCGGGAACGGCCTCGACGGCAAAATCCGCAGCCGCCAGAATCCCGATATCGGTTGTCGGTCGGAGGCGCCCCAGGACCGCGGCTTTCTCCGTCTCGGTGATTTTCTCTTTCTTGATTTCGCGGTCCAGATTCTTGGCAATCGTTGCGATGCCGCGATCGAGAAATCGGGTTTCAACGTCTCGAAGAATCACGGCATAGCCTGCGCAGGCGAACACGTGCGCGATCCCGTTTCCCATCGTGCCCGCGCCCAGCACGGCGATAGTCTTGATTGACTCGGCGGACATCAGGGGTTCATGATAACGCCCTTCGCGCGCGGCTGCGAATAGGGACACTCAAGCCATGAACATCGCCTTGGTTCTGGTGCTCGCGGTTGGGATCGGCATCGTTGCCGGATTGCGTTCGTTTACAGCCCCCGCGGTCGTTTGTTGGATGGCGCATTTCCACGTATTGAATTTGCAGGATTCTCACTTGCGCTTTATGGGATCGACTATTGCAGTGGCGGTTTTCACGCTTCTGGCCCTGTTCGAACTCATCAACGACAAACTGCCGAAAACACCTAGCCGTACCACGACGGTCCCTCTTACTGCGCGGATCCTCACGGGCGCGCTTTCCGGCGCCGCGTTTGGCGTGGCGGGCGCGACCTCGATTGTGATTGCGGCAATCGCCGGGATTGTCGGTGCGCTGATTGGGACGTTTGGCGGTTATCAGGTGCGGACGCGAACCGCAAAAGCGCTTCACGCGCCAGATTTAGCGATTGCGCTGCTGGAGGACGCGGTAGCCATCGGCGGCGGCCTTCTACTGGCGTCGCGCTTTTAGCTCGGAAGCACCTCATTGATCCGCGTCGCTTCCGATTAGTTCCTGAATCGCTTTCTTCGCGCGGGACAAATCTTCCTGCCGCACAAAAATAGCGTACTGTGGCCTCGGAATAGCCGGCTCAAACGGCAGTTGTTCGTGGTCGGACATTTCGTAATTCGGAATTTCCTCATCACCTAGAGCGGCCAGCACAGCGCTAAACACAACCGGATCATCTCCTCGCCACGCCAGCGCCGGGCGATCCTGTTTCGACGGCCCAGCCTGCTTCGAAGAAGAATCAAGCTTGTCGACGAGAGCGACGTCGCAGTCCGAGCATTTCGTAAAACCCTCGCGGTATTCCACCTTGCATTTTGGGCAGATCATGTTTTTAGAATCACAGAATTCTGCTGTTAAGGACGCTCGACCGCCAGCGCCACCGCATTCCCTCCGCCGAGGCAGAGCGCCGCAATCCCGCGCTTCAAATCCCGCCGCTGCAATTCGTAAAGCAGTGCCACCAATATCCGCGCGCCGGAGGCGCCAATCGGATGGCCCAGCGCCACAGCTCCGCCGTTGACGTTCACTTTCTCCGGATTGAGCTTCAGTTGCCGCGTCACAGCAATCGCGGCCACCGCGAAAGCCTCATTCAGCTCGTAGAGATCCACGTCCTTGTCGCGATCCCATCCGGTTTTCGCCAGCAGCTTTTCCACCGCGTCCACCGGCGCCATCATCACCCACTTCGGCTCGACGCCGCTCACGGCCTGCGCGACGATCCGTGCCATCACCGGCCTGCCAAGGCGCGCGGCGGTTTTTTCTCCCGTCACGACCACCGCTGCCGCTCCGTCATTCGTCCCGGGCGCGTTCCCCGCGGTCACCGTGCCGCCTTCTTTCTTGAACGCCGGCTTTAGCTTCCCCAGTGCCTCAAGCGAAGTATCTTCGCGCGGCGATTCATCCGCCTTGATTATCAGCGGCGACCCTTTTCGTTGCGGCAGCTCGATGGGAACAATTTGCTCGCTCACGAAACATGATTTAGTCGCGCGCACGGCCTTGCGATGGCTCTCCAGAGCAAATTCGTCCTGCTCCCGTCGCGATATTCCGTACTTTTCGGCCACCAGTTCGGCCGTCATCCCCATGTGGAAGTTTTCGTACGCGTCCCACAGGCCGTCCACGATCATGGAGTCCAGGAGTTCAGAATTGCCCAGCCGGAAGCCGGTGCGCGCGCCTTTCATCAAATAAGGCGCGTTGGTCATCGATTCCATGCCGCCCGCAACCACAATTTCGGACTCGCCCAGCGTCACCGCCTGCGCCGCGAGAGCCACAGCCTTGAGTCCCGACCCGCAGACTTTATTGATCGTCATCGCCGCCACGCGGGGGTTCAGACCGCCCTTCAATGCGGCCTGGCGTGCCGGATTTTGCCCCAGACCCGCCTGGAGGACGTTGCCCATGATGGCCTCATCCACCTGCTTTGGCTCGATTCCAGCGCGCCTCACGGATTCCGCAATCACCTTCGCGCCCAGCTCCGGCGCCGTGAGCGGCGACAGTCCGCCCATGAATTTCCCAATGGGCGTCCGCACCGCTCCCAAGATGACAGGTTTTTCCACGCTGTTCCTTCTCTCTTAGTTCTGCGACAACTTCAGTATAGGCGCGACGAAACCGCCCGGTCAATTTGCAGCAGCGTTTGTAGGGGCACGCCATGCCGAGCCCGATGCACATACTTGGCTACACTTGAACCATTAAATTCACCCACGCGGGCGCAAATCGGCTCTTCCACAACTCAAATGTGCTCTTGTGAATCCGCACGCTCTCGCAGATAATTCGCGGTCATGGATGAATCGAGCCGCATTCGTGCGGAAGATTGGCTCCGCTATGCCGACGATCTTAGCCTTGGCCCCTATTATCTCAGCCGCACCACACAACTGGCCGCCACGCCGGGTGCCTCAGCGAGCAGTTCGCAAGTTGCGGATGCATCCGTTGAGCCTTCAATTGCAGCCGTATCTAATTTGCGGTTGGCGGTCGCTGCCACCGCTTCGCTCTCTTCTCCCGCTCCTATGACGGCACCGCGGCCCACTTCCGGTTTCGTTCCGCCAGTAGCCGCCGCATCACTCTTCGAGGAACGCGTCGAAAACGACAGCCTCGAGCGCATTCGCGAAGATATCGGCCCGAATTGCATGCGTTGCAAGCTCCACAAAGCGCGTACGCAGATCGTCTTCGGCGTCGGCAATCCAAAAGCGCAACTCGTCTTCATCGGAGAGGGCCCCGGCCGCGACGAAGACATTCAGGGCGAGCCGTTCGTCGGCCGCGCCGGAAAACTACTCACGCAAATGATCGAGGCAATGGGTCTCCGCCGTCCCGACGTTTACATCTGCAACGTCGTCAAGTGCCGCCCGCCGGAAAATCGCCTCCCGGAAAATGACGAAATTGGAACCTGCTCGCCGTTCCTGCTCCGCCAACTCGGCGTGATCCAGCCAAAAGTAATCTGCTGTCTCGGCGCTTGCTCCGCGCAAACGCTGCTTCAAACCAACCAAGGCATCTCCCGCTTCCGCGGCGAATGGTTCGACTATCGTGGGTCAAAGCTGATCGCCACTTACCATCCGGCATATTTGCTGCGCAATCCGGCGGCAAAAGGCGAGGTCTGGAAGGATTTGCAGAAGGTGATGGTCGTCCTCGGCCTCGAGCCAAAGAAGCGTTAGCGCTCGCTCCCGGAAACTTTCTTGGACATCATCCTCGGAATATCGGCGGCTCTCGGCTGGGGTGTGGCGGATTTCTCGGCGCGCTTTCCTTCGAGGCGCATCGGAGCCTACCGCACGCTGATGATCATGCAGCTCTTCGGCTTCCTAGCCCTCACCGTCTACCTGTGGCAGAGCGCTGCTTTTTCTCGCGGCATGGCTCCGGGATGGAAGCCTTGGGTCTTCGCAATTATCGCTGGATTGATCAATACAGTTTCCTCACTGGCGCTCTATCGCTCTTTCGAAGTCGGCGTGATGAGCATCGCCGGACCCGTTTCCTCGGCGTATCCAGCTCTCACGGTCGCGCTAGCTCTCCTCAGCGGCGAACGCATTCACGCTCTTCGCGCCGCCGGCCTTGCAGTGACATTCGTCGGGGTAATCTTCGCGGCGCTTTCATTCGCATCCGTAAAACCGACCGCCCCTTCGGGAAGCGGCCACGCTTCCGAAGCGCACCTGTCGAAGGGCGCCGCCTTGGCAATTTTCGCCGCGATCGGCTACGGCCTAATGTTCTGGTGGCTCGGATTTCACGTCGTGCCGCTGGTCGGCAGCGCCGTATCCGTCTGGGTGGTGCGCATTACTACGCTTTCCGTTCTCGTCCTGGTGGGCATTCCGACTGGCAAAGCGCTCCCGCTCCCACGCGGCAACATCTGGTGGCTCCTCCTAGTTGTCGGCCTGATGGACACATCCGCCTTCGTCGCCAATAACGCCGGACTGGGCACAGGTCACGTCGCCGTCGTTAGCGTGCTGGCATCCCTGTACGGCGCCGTCACCGTTTTGCTCTCATGGATTTTCCTTCGCGAGCGCATCGAGCGCACCCAGTGGTTCGGCATCTTCCTCATATTCATCGGCGTCGTGCTCGTCAGCCTCTGAAAAAATCGAATGCGCCTCCCCTGGTTTCCGCATAGGCGAAGCTCATGTTTTTCAAACCGCGGAGCGGCGACCGTAAACCAGCCTGGCACGGAGCGAAGCGGAGTGCCGGGATACGAGAGCCAAAATTCAGAAGTCCCGGAGGGACGGTTGATTCAGCTCTCGCTTCCACGTGCGCCCGCGTGGACTGCTACACTATTGCGCTGCCATGCCCCCACGGTATTGCGAAGTAGCACTCCCAGTGCCTCTGCACTCGACTTTCACCTATGCCGTTCCCGCCTCCTTCGATGGCCAATCCCTGGTGGGCCGCCGGCTCGTGGTTCCTTTTGGCAAACGCGCCATGATCGGTGTGGGCATCGCTGAGTCCGATCGGCCTCCCAACGTCGCCCAGATAAAAGAGATCGCCGGAGTGATGGACCATCTCCCGGCGCTCCCCCCGAATCTGATCGACTTAGGCCACTGGATCAGCCGCTATTATCTCGCGCCGGTTGGTGAAGCCTTTCGCGCCATGCTGCCGCCCGAAATCGAGCTTCGCCATAGCCGCGTCTTTTCACTCACCGATTCCGGCCGAACCTATCTTCGCCAGCTGACTGTCGCCAGAGAAATCACAGACGCTGAGCGAGCCGAACTGGACTTGCTCGGCCTTTTCGGTACGGAAGATTCTGCGACGCCGGCCTCGCGCGTGCGCCGTTGGCCCGGAGGCGAAGCTGCCGTTGAAAAACTCGTCCGCCACGGCTATCTAACGACGCGCGACGCTGTCATGCCGCGCAAAACGCGTACCCAAAAAATCATCGCTTGGAATCCGAACCCGCCCAGCGAAACCGCCAGTGCCGATCGTCGCGCGAAGTCGAACTCCATCGGTGGTGAGGCTGAAACCAGAATTCGCGAAGTGCTAGCCTCCACCCGGGGTCCGCTGCCGCTCGCATTGCTGCTGGAAAGAGCGAACGCGTCCCGCGCCGCAGTGCGGCGCCTTGAAAAAGTGGGCGCGCTCCTCACTTGGGACGAACCGCTCACGCCCGGCGAAGATCCTTGGGACACCGACTTCGTTCCACCTGCCAACGTTTTGAACGCCGAGCAGAAAGAGGCGCTCGAAGAAATCTGGCGCTGGATTGTGGCGGGCACATTTTCAACCGGCCTGCTTCACGGCGTCACCGGCAGCGGCAAAACAGAGGTTTATCTCGGGGCGATTGAAGCGGCGCTCGCGCGCGGAAAGAGCGCGATCGTCCTGGTGCCTGAGATTGCGCTGACCTTATGGCTCGGAAGACTGGTCCGCGCCCGTTTCGGCGCCATTGTCGCCATCCTGCACAGCGGCCTGCCGGATATCGAACGCGGCCGCGAATGGTGGCGAGTTCGTCGCGGCGAGGCTCGCGTGGTTGTGGGAACGCGCTCGGCGGTTTTTGCGCCGCTCGAAAATCTCGGCCTCATTATCGTGGACGAAGAGCAAGAATCGAGCTACAAGCAGGAAGAAACGCCCCGTTACAATGGACGCGACACGGCCATCTACCGGGCTCGCCTCGAAGGTGCGGTCGCGCTGCTCGGCTCGGCCACTCCATCGCTCGAAACCTACCACAACGCTCGCGCCGGAAAATATCGCTTGCTCAATCTCACGTCGCGCGTGGAAAACCGCCCCCTTGCGGAAGTACGCATCGTGGATTTACGCGAGGAATTTCGCCGCCAGCATCGCGCCACGCCCGTTTCGGAGACGCTTCGCTCGGCCATTGCCTTGCGCCTCGAAGAGCGCACCCAGGCCATGGTGCTGATCAATCGTCGTGGTTACTCATGGTCCCAGCTTTGCCGGAGCTGTGGCGCGTTCGTGCAATGCCAGAATTGCAGCATCGCGCTCACCTATCACAAGAGCCGTCAGCGTCTGGAATGTCACTACTGCAGCTATTCGATACGCCCGCCGAAGCAGTGCCCCAAGTGCCACGCCGAGCACATGTACTTCGTCGGCGACGGCGCCGAGCGCGTGGACGAATACCTTCGCGAACAATTTCCCGCTGCCCGCATCGCGCGCCTCGATCGCGACACGGTCCGCACCAAGCGCGAATATCAGCAAGTGCTCGGCGCGTTCGCGAACGGCGAAATCGATATTCTGGTGGGCACGCAGATGGTCGCCAAGGGCCACGATTTCCAGCGCGTCACTTTGGTCGGCGTGGTCGCCGCCGATCTCGCGCTAGGCCGCCCGGACTTTCGCGCCGCCGAACGCACCTTCCAGTTGCTCACGCAAGTCGCCGGACGCGCGGGACGAGGCGAACTCTCCGGTGAAGTTCTCGTCGAGACCTATTATCCCGAACACTACGCGATCCAATATGCCGCGCAGCAGGACTACATTTCCTTCTACGAAAAGGAAGCGCACTTCCGGCGCATCCTGCACTATCCGCCGTTCACCGCGCTCGCCACCGTTCTCGTGCGCGATCGCAGAGTCGAGAACGCGATTCGCTGGTCTCGCGCGCTCGCCGAATATTTCGCGCCGTTCGAGGAATGCGGCGTAAAGATTCTCGGTCCCGCCGCCGCGCCCCTGGCGCGCCTGCGTCGCGATTACCGCTTCCAATTTGTATTGAAATCGCCCCACCGCTCGGCGCTCGCGAAAACTCTTTCCGACGCGCTAGCTTTCTGCGCCGCAAAAGAACTTCCCGCCACAGGCGTCATAGTGGACGTCGATCCCACGAATCTGTCTTGACCGCCAAAGGCGTCTATCCCGGACCGATCACCGCCGCCCACGGAGTGAAGCACAACGCAAAAATCGCCAACGCGATCAGTGCCCACGCCCGCCTCGCGGGATCAAGAGGCTTCCACTCATCCGCGAGCGGAGGATGACGGAATCGCAGCGTCAGCACGAGCAGCAGGCCGCCCCACGCGTACCAAAGATAGCTGAACCGGCCTATCGCCAGCAGCCCTAGCGCCACCGCAATCGAAATCCGCCAATGCCGCCTGCTCGCCACCGCGAACATGATGTGTCCTCCATCCAGTTGCCACGCCGGCAGCAGATTCAAAGCGGTCACGAACAGCCCCACCCACGCCGCGCGGCCCACCGGATTCAGCAGCAGCCAGGTCACGTCCATGTGGGGATGAAATAGCGCGTTGAAGAATCGTATCAGCAAGGGATGCCCGAAGATGATCGCGGCACTCCGCTCCGTGCCCGGAATGATTTTCGAGGTTGCGACTCCGTACGCCATAGCCGGCAGTGCCAACACAAATCCCGCCACGGGACCCGCGAGCCCCACATCAAAGAGCGCCCTGCGCGTGGTGATCGGCGAACGTATTCGAATCACCGCGCCAAAAGTTCCAAACAGCGTAGGCGCGGGAATGAAATACGGATAGCTCACGTCGATGCCATAGATTTTGCACGCCACGTAGTGCCCCATTTCGTGCGCGAACAATATGATCAGCAGCGTGAACGAAAACGGGATTCCTCGCGCCAGAAGGGCCGGATGCTCGAAAGGCAGCAGCATCAGCGACAGCGGATCTTGGCCGCCGGAAAACGGCTGTCGATTCTCCACGTACGATTGACCGAATTCCGCGCCCACAGCCAGCGTGGAAAGCGCCGTCAACAAAAACAGAATCAGTGCTGGCCAGAGCGGGCGCCGCTTCAGCGGATGACGAGGAAACTCCGCCCCCGGCGCATACTGTGCGTCAAGGATCTCCACCGGAAAGCGGTTGTGCCCGTTGCCGTTGCCCTCGCTCACTTGCACACACTCATCGGCTCGTGCCCCCAAAATGCTGATGGAATTGGATGCCCCGCGCAAAAGCGCAGACGACAAAAAGATCGCGGAGAACCGCGCCTGCGTCACTTGGATTGGCGCGAGGACAAATGAAGCACTTCACGCGAAGATCAGGACTTGCTGGCGGGAGCCGGTAGTGCCTGAAGTTCTTTGCCGGGCTTGAAGCGCACGGCTTTTCCAGGCGGGATGTTCACCTGTTGTCCGGTGCGCGGGTTGCGTCCGATGCCGGTCTTTCGCGGCTTCACGTTGAACACGCCAAAGCGCCGCAACTCGATGCGCCTTCCGCGGCCCAGCGAATTTTTCATCGCCTCGAAAACCGCTTCCACCGCTTGTTCGGCCTTGGCCCGGCTGACGTTTGTTTTCTGCACGATGGCGTTTACGATGTCGAGCTTGATCACAACTTCCTCCGCAAACCACTGTTTCTGGCCGGAACTCCATGCTAGTCAGAGGTTTGCAGGTTGTCAAGCGCACCTCTGTGTAATACACTGCGCGGTCCCACCCACGTTACAATTTCCATTCCGGGGAGGAATTACCGATGTCGGTGAAGTCGGACAAATGGATTCGTAGGATGGCGCGTGACCATAAAATGATCGAACCTTTTGAGGACCGCCAGGTGCGCGATGGTGTGATCAGCTACGGCGTCTCCTCTTACGGCTACGACATGCGCGTGGCGGACGAGTTCCGCATCTTCACCAACGTCAACTCCACTATCGTGGACCCGAAGCACTTCGACCCCAATTCTTTTGTCGAATTCAAGGGGGCGGTCTGCATTGTGCCGCCAAATTCTTTTGCGTTGGCTCGATCGATCGAGTTTTTTCGCATTCCGCGCAACGTGCTCACCATCTGCGTCGGTAAATCCACCTACGCGCGCTGCGGCATCATCGTCAACGTCACCCCGTTCGAGCCGGAGTGGGAAGGCTTCGTCACGCTCGAGATCAGTAACACTACGCCGCTGCCCGCCAAAATTTACGCCAACGAAGGTCTCGCCCAAGTCGTGTTCTTTGAATCCGACGAGCAGTGCGAAGTCTCCTACAAGGACAAAAAGGGCAAGTACCAGTCCCAGCAAGGCATCGTCCTGCCCAAGATTTGAGAGAAAGGCAAAAAGCAGATCCCTCACCCCCCATCCGCCAACGGCGCGGCTGGTTTGGGATGACAACTCCGAGGCGATATTGGACCGATCTGCTGCGTGCACATCCTGGCAAGCCGGTCTCGAAACTGCATCGAGCCTCCAGAAAAGTCCACAGGCACCACTTGACATTTGCAAATCTCCTCCGTGTTAGCCTGAGTCGTGCGCGCTTTTTGCCACGGAAAGGAGGAGAACATGGACAATCACGCTGCTGCGTCAGCGCGAAGAATGAAAAGCAGATCCCTCGTCGGCCAAAGGTCGGCCTCGCTGGGGATGACAAGCCGGGCAGCGCGCTACACGATCGGAATCACGAAGCGGCGGCAGCGCCACCCGATCGAGTCCCGCCAACCGCCAGCCACTAGTCACGGATGGCATTTCTTCTCGACAGTGCTGCCGAGTAGAATACGTCGTAACTCACTGAAAACAAGCGACCGCGCCTCATTCTACTCGTCACAAAAACCGGCGGGAACAATCCGGATCGGCTTCTCACTTCCCCGTGACGGGGTTCTTGTAGTGGTAGGGCGGGACGTAGACGTCCGGGTAGAGCTTGTAGGTTTCCGTGGGCGGCTCGTCCGGAGGGAGGCCGGGAATCGCGCCGGGCGGAGGATCGCCGCCCTGGTCCCAACCCTTGGTGAACGGAACATAGTAGGTGAAATAGGCGTGGAGCTTCTTGATCTTCCACACGCCGTCCTCTTTCACGTACTCGTTTTCGTAGACGGCATCTCCCCACTGGGCCCTCTTATGGAGTTGGCCTACCTGCATGAAGGCGCGCCAGCGTCCATTGGCGGATTTGCCATCGGGATTGACGGTGACCATGGGCTGCAACTGAATGTGGTTGAAAACCGATCCGTAGGTGAGGTCGGGCAGCTTGTGGAGATAGGCGCGGACGCGGTCTTGTCCCTTGTAAACGCCGCGCAGGCCGATTTCAAGGGTGCCATCCTTGGTGAAAAGATCGGCAACCTCGTCCCATTTGGCCTTATCCACGTAGTAGCCGTAGGCATCCTGGAGATTGCAGATGTCGATGTAGTCCTGCGAGCGCTGGACCTGGCGCGAGAGTTGCGCGACCTGAGCCTTCAGCGCCCCGACCTCCGCGGCAAGGTCCTTGGAATCGCCGCTCGGGGCGGCAACGGCCAGCATGGGACAAATCAGAGAAACGACAAGCAGGATTTGCAAAATCGGAATTTTCATTTCAGACGCCTCCTAACGATTCGCACAAAGACAAATTCGGCGGCGGCCGGATACGCGGAGATAAATGGGCTAGCAGGTAGCCAAGCATCCTCGCCGGGCATAGCATGCTATGCCCCTACGAAAAACATCCGACGCTACAGAGGAGGCGAGGGTACCAGCCGATCACGCCGCCCACAAGACCAACCGAATAGAATGTCCGGCGAGTGTATGCTTCCTCAAGGGGGAATCGTGGTGGCAAATTCTTGTGTCTAGGATACGGGCAGCGTAGGATGCGCGAGACTGAGAGGCGAATCAGGGATTGCCGTCAAGATCGCGGTAGCGACCAACAAGACAAATTGGAAATTCGCGCCACCGTCGAATCCGACTCTTGGGAACACCTGTGAAAAAATGGAACTGTGTGCTGTCAATTCCCGGCGACGCCATCTACTTGCGCGAACAAGTGGCGATCGCAAAAACCACGGCGGACCGCCTGGGAGTGGAACTGCAAGTGGTGGACGCGGAGATGGACCCTGTGAATCAGGGCCAACAATTGCTGAAATTCGTGCAGGCGCCCGCCGGGGAGCGGCCGCACGGCATCCTCCTGGAGCCGGTGAGCGCCGCAGGATTGCCGCGGGTTGCCGAGGCCGCGGTTGCGGCGGGAATTGGCTGGTTGGTCAGCAACGCGCAAGTGGATTACCTTGCAACGCTACGCAAAAATGCAAAGGCTCCGGTATTCCAGGTGTCGCAGGACCACGTGGAAGTGGGGCGGATTCAGGGCCGGCAGATGGGCGCAATCTTGCCGGAAGGAGGCACGGTGCTGTATCTGCGGGGACCGTCGATGAGCTCGCTTGCGTCGAGGCGATTCGAGGGCCTGGAAAGCACCAAACCCAAGAATGTGGATGTGAAGACCGTGAAGGTGCAAGGCTCGACGGCGGAAAGCGCCTACATCGCAGTGTCTTCCTGGCTGAATCTCTCGACGGTGAAGCCGGAGGGAACGCGCCTGATCGCGTCGCAGAATGCGGATTTCATTTTTGGCGCCAGAAAGGCCTTCGAGACAACGACCGATGCGGAACGGAAGAAATGGCTTGCGCTGCCGTGCGCGGGCGTGGGTATTCAGAAGCAGATCAAGTCGCTGGTGGATCAAGGGGTGTTTCGCGCGGCCGTGCTGACTTCCCTGACGATGGATATCGCGCTGGAAATGCTGGTGCGGGCGATGAAGGAGGGCTCGCAGCCTCCAGAAAAAACATTTGTGGAGGCGCAGTCGTATCCGAGCCTGGAAGAACTCGCCAAGAAACGGTACGGGGCGTAGCCGCCGCCTTTTGCGAGGTTCCGAGGCCGCGCTAGGCCAGCTTCGCGGCAAGCTCGATGAAGTTGCGGGCTGTGACGTCAAACGATTCGTTTGCAGAAGCAGTGGCAGTTCCTGCGCCTGCCGCGCTGTGCGCTGAGCCGTGCTCCAAAGGACGCGGCACGAGACCCGCCTTCAGGCCGCACGATTGCGCGGCTTTCAGATCCGGGGGATGCGCGGCCACCATCATGACCTCGGCGGGCTTGCAACTGAGAAGTTCCACCGCTCCGAGATAAGCCTCCGGGTCCGGCTTGTAATGGTGAAACAGTTCGGCCGAGAACACGGTGTCCCAGGGAAGTCCCGCGTGCTTGGCCATATCGACAAGCAAGGAGACGTTGCCATTTGAAAGAGTGGCGATCACAAATTTTTTCTTGAGACGCGTGAGACCTTCGACGGAGTCTGGCCACGGCATCAACCGGTGCCAAACGCGATTCCAGTGGTCCTTCTCTTCTTCCGCCAGGCCGACGATGTTGTACTGTTTCAGCAGGTCTTCAAGAATCATGCGATGCAGCACGTCGAGCTTGGTCCACGGAAGTTCGCCCTTGCGCACTTTGTTCATTGACGGAGCGTAGCCCGCACGCCACTCGTCGGCGAACTTGCCCCAATCGATCATTAGTCCCTTTTCCCTGCCCCACTGCTCGCCCTCGCGAATGATTGAGCCGCGCCAATCCACTACCGTGCCGAATACATCGAAGATGAGCGCCTTCACGCCGAGAAGATTTGAGCGCACTGGGGCGGGGTCAGAACCCGCTGTTTCCGCGCTCGACAAAACCATGAGACCTCCGACTGCAACAGGAACCGCGAGAAATTCGCGTCTTCGCATGGACATCCTCCTCGCGCGAGAATTGAACTAACCGGCGGCCTGCATTCTAAACCAAAACCCGCAAGACTCGCTTGACCGAGTGAGCGACTACAATGCGAACACCTTTTCAGCATTGGTCTGATAGAGCTTCTTTTTGTCCGTGTCGCTGATGGGCAGATCGTCGGTGACTTTTACGTCGTCCGGCACGAATTGGTAGGGATAATCCATGGCGTAGAGGACGCGGTCCGCGCCGAGGACGGACTGCGCGTACAAAATGGGAGGTTGCCACGCCATCCCGCTGGTGGTGACGTAAAAGTTTTCCGTCAGATAATCGCTGGGCTTTCTTTGGAGCTTGGGAACGTTGGCGTAACGGTTGTTTGAGGTAAGCCGCTGGTGCATGAAGTCGATTCGAAAGAGCCAATACGGAAGGCCTTCACCGAGGTGCCCAACCACCATGCGTAATTTAGGAAAGCGGTCGAATACGCCGCTGAAAACGATTCGAAGGACGTGGAGGCTGGTCTCGACGGCGAATCCGAAAACCGCGCCGTCAAGGCCGCGATCGAGGAACGGCCCAACCATTCGAGCTGAAGGCGTATTCGGATGCAGATAAATTGGCACGCCGAGCGATTCGGCCGCCTCAAAAATTTCCCAGAACTTCGGCTCGTCAAGATATTCGCCACGGGTGTGGGAATTGACGATCGCGCCCTTGAGGCGCAGTGATTTTACAGCCCGCTCCAATTCCTTTGCCGCGGCGGGCGGGTCCTGCGGAGCAATAGCCGCGAGACCCGCAAAGCGGTCGGGGTGCTTGCCGATCGCCTCAGCAAGCTGATCGTTGAACGACGTGGCGAGCGAGACGGCTGTGGGCGAATCGAAAACCTGGACGCCCGGCGAGGTGAGCGAAAGAATCTGCTTCGCGATTCCCGTGGCGTCCATGTCGCGGATGCGACGCTCGCCCAGGTCTTGAATCTGCGCGCGAATCTCGGTGAGGCGCGGGCCGGAATTATTGAGGTAGAAACCCATGAAGCTCGCGAAACCGGGATCGTTATGCGAGCCATCTTCAAGAAGCTTTCTATATCGCTCGAACAATTCCGGCGGGGCGTAGGCCTCTTCGGTTGCGACTCTGAGATATGGGGGGTTGGTCATGAGGGATTCAAGGTTTTAGCAGAGAGGAGAACAAACCTCAAGGAATCCGCTTATTTCGGCGAATCGAGACCAAGTCGCAGCACGACGCGCAGACCTACGCGTACGCTTACGTCGTGGCGGAGGAATTTTCCGTTGACTCTGCGGCTCGCTAGTTTTTCGCCCGACTAGGCCCAGTTGAAGCCCTGGGTCTGGAGCGGCAACGAACGCACGCGCTTGCCGGTGGCGGTGAAAATCGCGTTCGTGAGAGCCGGAATCATCGGCGGCAGCGCCGGTTCGCCCAAGCCTGTGGGTGGATTATCGGTTTTCACGAATTCGATATCGATTTCCGGGGGCGCTTGCGTGAGGCGCACGGGCGGATAATTATTAAAATTGCTTTGCACCGCACGGCCGGCATCGATGGTGATTTCGTAGCCCATGGCGTGGCTCATGGCTTCGATAACCGCGCCCTGGGAAATGTTCACCGCGGGACCGGGGTTGATGATGTGGCTTCCGATGTCGGCCGCCACCCAGACCTTATTGACGCGCACGTTGGACCCGCCGGTGACGCGAACTTCCGCGACCTCAGCGAAATACCCGCGGTGGCTGAAGTGGAAAGCGACGCCCATTGCGGTGTCTCCGGGCAGCTTGCGGCCGCCCCAACGGGACTTTTCAGCGACCGTCTCAAGTACGCCCTTCATGCGCGCCGCGTCAAACGGGACCGGCGCGAAGGCGATGGGCGTGCCTTTCGGCGGGGGCGCTGATGGCAGCGGCGTGGCGGCGAGCAAATCGAGCCGGAACTGAACCGGGTCTTTGCCAGCCGCATGCGCGAGCTCGTCGATAAACG
Organism: uncultured Acidobacteriota bacterium; assembly: GCA_963702375.1. Taxonomy (GTDB): domain Bacteria; phylum Acidobacteriota; class Terriglobia; order Acidiferrales; family UBA7541; genus Palsa-295. The sequence goes on along the minus strand of CAVPCI010000006.1, from coordinate 174,821 downwards.
ATTGCATCACGAACGCTATTGCGTTGCTGCCGGGAGCGCGCATGGCGCCCGTGGGAACGCCGGTGGGCATCATCGACGCGAGCTGCGAAAAATTGGGGATGAAGCGCGACGGAAATTCCTCGCCGGAAAGACCGGCGCTCTGCGCGAAGCGGTCGTTTTCACCGAAGGTGACAAAGTGATTGCGCCACGCGACGATTTTTCCGTCCGAACCGACTGCGCCTTTCAGGAAGTGAAAACCCGCGGGCCGGTAATAATCGTGGGCCATATCCTGTTCACGGGTCCACAACAGCTTCACCGGCACGCCAACCTGCTTGGCGATATACGCCGCCTCGACCATGTAATCGTCCGTGAGCCGCCGGCCGAAGCCACCGCCGATGCGGGTGAGGTGAACGGTGATGTCCTTTGGATCAATGCTGAGGATCTTGGCGGTTTGCGCCAAGCCATTCGCGGGCGTTTGGCTGGGCGCCCAAACTTCAAGTTTGCCGTCCTTGAAAGAGGCTGAGCAATTCTGCGGTTCGAGCGGCACGTGAGAGAGGAAAGGATACGAATACGCAGCTTCCACAACGTGCGCGGCGTTGCCAAAGGCGGCATCCGCGTCGCCATCCTTGCGCAGAACTTGGCCGGGCTCGTTCTTGGATAATTCCACGGAGGTGGTTGCGTAGAGTTTGCTGCTCTGCTTGGCGGTGGGGCCTTCGTCCCATGTAACTTTCAGTTTGCCCATCGCGGCGCGTGCCTGCCACCAGGTGTCGGCCACAACCGCAACGCCGCCGGCCAATACGCTGGAATCGCCCACAGGCTCGACGACGAATACATGGCGCACGCCAGGCTGGGTGTTGAGCTCGTCGATGTTTGCGGTGGCTACTTTGCCGCCGTAGACGGGACACTTCTGAAAGTTGGCGAAAAGCATGTCCGGAGTGGTGAAGTCGATCCCGAAGATCGGCTTGCCGGTGACGATCTTTTCGATGTCCACATTGGGCGTGGTCTTGCCGATAATTCTGTAGTTGTTGGGATCCTTCATCTTGAGCGACTTCGGATCGGGAGGCGTCAGCGTGGCGGCCGTCGCGGCGAGCTCACCGTAACCTGCGGAGCGCTTGCTGCCGGTGTGATGCACGCGGCCGGGAGTGGTGGTGCATTCCGATTCCGGCACTCCCCACTTCTGCGCGGCGGCGGCGATCAGCATCTGCCGGCCACCGGCGCCTACTTGGCGCAGGGGCTCCCAGTTCATCGGGGTGGCGGTGCTGCCGCCGGCGATCTGCAAACCATACTTCGGGTTGAGATCAGCCTGCTCGATTCGCACGTCCTTCCAATCGACATCGAGCTCTTCGGCGATCAGCATGGGCAGCATGGTCTTCACGCCCTGCCCGATCTCGGGATTCTTGGCCATGATGGTGACGACGCCATCCGGCGCAATGCGGATGAACGAAGCGGGCACAAGCGTAACCGGCGGCCCAAATTGAGCGCCGAGCACCTCGGTAATCGGCTCCAGATAGGAGGCCAGCAACATGCCGCCTCCGGCCAAGGCTGTCACACGAAGAAAAGAACGACGGCTTACGAGTGTGGTTTCCATAAGGCCTCCTTGTTACGTTCAGCCGGCAGCGCTTCAGACCCCGACAGCGGCTGGCTTTTTGGTGCGTTTTTCGGCGATTTCCGCCGCCGTATGGATTGCCTTGCGAATGCGCAAATAGGTGCCACAGCGGCAGATGTTGCCGTCCATGGCAGCGTCTATATCCGCGTCAGTGGGTTTAGGCTTCTTCGCGAGCAGGGCGGAGGCGGACATCATTTGGCCGGCCTGGCAGTAGCCGCACTGGGGCACGTCAATTTCCTTCCACGCGAGCTGCACGGGATGAGTGCCATCCTCGGAAAGACCTTCGAGCGTGGTGACGTGCTTGCCAGCCGCCTGGGCGATCGGCGTAGTGCAGGAGCGCACAGCCTCGCCATTCAGGTGCACGGTGCAGCAGCCGCAGAGCGCCATTCCGCAACCGTACTTCGTGCCGTGGAGATTGAGGACGTCGCGAATCACCCATAGCAACGGAGTGTCCTCATGGACATCGACAGTAGCAGGGCGTCCATTTACGGTTAGTTTGTAGGGCATGGAGTCACCTCCGGGGGAACGACGTCTTGGCTTACGCGCAGCACGTTAGCACCGGCGCGCGCGCGATGTCAAATCATGCGTGAAGGAGGTTGACCCCGTTGGCTTGCAAGAGGCAAGGTCACAAGTAGATACCTTCCGGAGCACATACCCCATCGGTACTATTGCCGGCTTTTCTCGACCTCCTCAAGCTGAGGGAAGACATGCTGCGGAGGTGGCGCCTTGATGTCTGCGGGAATACGGAGAGTTCAACTCCTTTCGCGGCTCGGAATTCTGGCACTTTTATGTGCGAGCGGAGCTGCCGCTCAGGACGCGTCGAAAAACTCAGGACCGGCTGCGTTGCCACAGCAGAACCCGCCGGATTCGGCCCAATCGGCTCAGCCAATGTCTCTCGGAGATTTGGCTCGGTTCGCGCGAGCCAAGAGACAGAGTGAGCCGAAGGCCGCCAAGATGATTGACGACGACAATTTGCCGAGATCCGGAGGAGGAATCAGCATTGTCGGCGGTTCTGGCAGTGGGGGTTCTTCGGGCTCTGGCGGCGGGAAAATGGTGCTGTTGGACTTTTGGGCTTCGTGGTGCGGGCCGTGCCGCGAATCGGTTCCGCAGATAAAGGAGCTACAGAGAACGTACGGAAGCGACCTCGAGGTGGTTAGCGTCAACGAAGACAAGGATGAGAGCGCCGGTCGGAGTTTCGTGGCGCAGAACCAAATGAATTGGGAACAGCAGTTCGACTCCGGCGGCGAAATGTCGCGTCAATACGGAGTGCACGTGTTTCCAACGTTTATTCTCACCGATGGGAATGGCCACGTGCTTCAGCGATTCGTGGGCGAAGATCCCAGCCAACCTCTGGCGAATCGCGTTGCGCCCTACTTGAAGAACGGTACCCACGGGCCGTCTTAAGCACCAAACAGTTCCCGCTAAATCGAGCGCTTGGACATTTCGCCGGCAATGTATTCCGCCTGGCGGATGGCGAGGGCGACGATGGTCAGCGTGGGGTTTTCGCCGCTGCTGGACGTGAACTGACTGCCGTCGGATACGAACAGGTTGGGAACGTCGTGCGCCTGGCCGTAGCGGTTCACGACGCCGTCGCGCGGCTTTTCGGACATGCGGTTGGTACCCATATTGTGCGTGGAAGGAAACGGCAGGCGGTGAACGGTGCGCTTGGCGCCGATGGATTCGTACAGCGCATCTGCCTGACCCATGGCGTGCTTCTGCATCGCCAGGTCATTGGGATGATCGTCCACGTGCACGTTGGGAATCGGCATGCCGAATTTATCTTTTCTCGAGGGATGCAGCGTGATTCGATTGGTTTCACGCGGCAAGTCTTCGCCGATCAGCCAGACGCCGGCAATATTCGAGTAGCTATCGATAATCGAAGCGCGGTCGCGTCCCCATGCGCCGGGGACGATGTTCTGAGCGAAGCTGGGCAGGCCCTGCGGCAGCAACTCCATCTGATAACCGCCCACGAAACCGCGCTTGGTATCGAGGCGCGCCTCGTCCATCACAATTCCGGATTGGGCCGTGCCGCGATACATGTGGACGGGCTTATCGAAAATCGCGAATACCGTGGAGGTCATGTGGCGCATGTAATTCCTGCCGACTTGCCCCGAGGAATTCGCCAAGCCTTGCGGGAATTTGCTGGAAGAGGAGTTGAGCAAAAGACGCGGACTTTCGATTGAATTGGCGGCAAGGGCTACGATGCGCGCCTTCTGACGCTGCATGACACCGTTGCGATCGACGTAAACCACGCCTGTAACTTTCCCCGAAGCATCGTGCTCAATGCGGAGAACCTGTGATTCGGAACGTACTTCCGTTTTGCCAGTGGCCTCGGCTCTGGGAATTTCGGTGTACAGCGTGGACCACTTCGCGCCGAAGGTGCATCCCTGGACGCAAAAGCCAGTCTGCTGGCAAGAGGCGCGGCCATCGCGAGGAACGGGATTGATGGCCATGTTGGTGGTTTCGAATTTCGTGTAGCCGATTTTTTTTGCACCGGCAAAAAGGACTTTGCCGTGATCGCTGACGGGCAGGCGCGGAATTCCATGCGTGCCGGTGACGCCCATTTTCAGTTCGGCGCGATCGTAATACGGCTCCATCTCGTGGAGATCGAGGGGCCAATCGAGCAAATTGGCGCCGGAAATCGCACCATAACGAGTACGCGGCTTGAACTCGTATTCTTTCATGCGCAGCGCGCAGGCGCCCCAATGAACGGTGGTGCCACCGACGAGTTTGCAGGTCCAGGCGGGCAGATCGGGTGATGTTTTCGCGACATACCATGAGCCAGAGGTGGTGCGGGGGTCGAGCCAGGTGAAAAGTGCGAACATGGCGTCTTCGTCATTTTTGAAGTCGGCGATCTCGATGCGTCTGCCGGCCTCGAGCACTACCGAGGGGATGCCCTTTTGCGCAAGTTCGTTCGCCAGCGTGCCACCGCCGGCGCCGGAACCGATGATTACAACTACGGATGAATCGTTCAGATCGAATCTTGCGGGCATGGCATCCTCACGCCTTTCCCGGCCAATCGATGTCGCTGAACCCGCGGTGGAGGTAACCACCTTTTGCGGATGAAGGCCCTTCGTAGCCGAACTTGGGCCAGACTTCGGGCTGGTTGTAAAGTCCGACGATTGCGTCGTTGTAGACTTTGTTGAAAAATGCGCCGGTTTCGATTTTCTTGATGATCGCTACGCGCGCTGCTTCGTCAGAAAGATCGGCATACGGCTTGCCGGACGACGTCGCGGCAAGGCGATTGAGCTGGTCGATGCCGACGGACAGCAACCTTCTGGTGGATGCGTCCTTTGCGGCTTCCTGCTGCAAAGCAGCGACCGCTCTGGCGTAAAAGGAATCATCGAGGCGGTCGTGCGGGAAGAGATCGCGGGTGAATTTCAGCAGCGTGCGGACTTCCTCGGGGCGCAGATCGGCAGCGTCGGGCGATGCCGCTTGCGCATCAGCTAGGACGGTGCCGCCAGTGGCGGCGACGGCGGTAACAGCTGCGGCGCCGCCGACGAGAAAGCCGCGCCGGGAAAATCTTCGCGTCCAATTCAGAACCTTCATTGTTTTCCCCCTTAGGTTTTCGTTGATTCTATCTCAACTTGCCTGGAAGTAGATCTTCGCAGGGAATTTCGACGGTGTACGCTTCCGATCTGCCATCAATCATTCATAACCGCAGACTAGTGCGCAACCCTTTCACTCCTTCAATCGTAGTTAGTAGTCCGCTACTATAGCGCGCATGAGAATTCGCCAGCGAAGGGGTTGGAAAGGCGACGAACTGCGGTCGTGTGCGGTGCTGCTTGCCGGAGGGCGCGGGACGCGTTTTTGGCCGCGCAGCCGCATGCACACACCGAAGCAACTGCTGAACATCGTCGGCCGCGAGACGATGTTGCGCGAAACCGTGGCGCGGCTGGCCCCTCTGATCCCGTCGCGCAATGTCTGGGCGGTGACAAATGTGGAGCAGGCAGCGGGGGTACGCCGCGAGCTGCGCGGTGTTCTTGCATCGCACATTTTGGAGGAGCCTGCGGGGCGCAACACAGCCGCGGCCATTGGCTTGGCCGCGGTTCATTTGGCGTCCGAATACGGCGATGCCCTGATGGCAGTGCTGCCGTCGGATAGCTACGTCGCCGACGCGCGGCGATATCGCGGACTGGTTGGAGCGGCGCTCGATTTGGCCCGCGCTTCCGGGCATCTTGTGGTGCTCGGCGTACCGCCTTCTCGCCCCGAGACGGGGTACGGCTACATTGAACGAGGAGACGCGGCGGGCCAACCGCGCGGCGCTGCCGCATACGCAGTCCAGCGCTTCACCGAAAAACCGCGGCTTGCCCTTGCGCGGAAATACGTGGCATCGGGAAAGTACTTTTGGAATGCCGGGATGTTTTTCTGGCGCGTTTCCACATTCCTGGAAAATTTGCGACAATTTCTGCCAGCCACGTATGACGCGCTCATCAAGATTGGAAAGACCATCGGCACGCGGCGTTACACCGCGACCCTCCGGCGTATTTATCCGCGCCTGCAAAATATTTCAGTCGACTACGCCATCATGGAGCCCGCCACGCGAGTAACGCGGCAAGAGCGAGTTTCCGGTTCCGCCCCCGAAGGTTCGCGCGTTTTCGTAATCCCAGCCAAAGTCGGTTGGAGCGACATCGGTTCCTGGGCCGCAGTATATGAGTTACTGGCGGCAAAGCCGGGCGCGAACGTTTCCGCAGGCCCATCGTTCACACTGGACGCCGACGGCAACTACTTCTGGAGTCCCAAGAAGCTTGTTGCAGCCATTGGCGTTCGCAATCTTGTTCTAGTGGAAACCGAGGATGCACTTTTGCTGTGTCCCCGCGACCGGTCGCAGGATGTGGGCAAAATCGTGAAATGGCTGGAGGAGGAGCGACTCTCGCGCCTGCTGTGAGGCCGATCCTCGAATGAATAGCACATGCGTAATGAGAAAATGAGAAGGATAGTTGGATAGAAAAGAGGAGGGGGGTTAACGTTGTCCGATCGTCACAAAACCGGCCCCGCCAAAAATCCGTCCGACAAGATTCGATTCGGCACGGATGGCTGGCGGGGCGTGATCGCCGAGGACTTCACTGATGATAACGTGCGAATCGTGGTGCACGCCATTGCACGCTACGTTGCGCGCGCGGAAAAGCCCGGCGGCGGAATTTTGGTCGGATTCGATACGCGCTTCGGCTCCGAGCGTTTCGCGCGGGTGGCGGCCGAGACGGTGGCGGCCGCGGGAACCCCGGTGTGGCTTTCGTCCGATGCGTGTCCCACGCCGGCGATTTCCCTACTGGTGAGGTTGCGCGGGGCGGCGGCCGGAATTCAGATTACTGCAAGCCACAACCCATACCGCTGGAACGGCGTGAAACTAAAGGCAAGCTACGGAAGCTCCGCGTCGGCCGCCATCGTGGCGCAAGTGGAGGGGGAACTCAAAAAGGTTCTGCGCGATGGAGTGCCGCCATTGCCGCCCCGCGAGGATTTGATTCATTCGCTCGATGTGCGGGCGCCTTACCTCGAGACGCTCGATCGTTTAGTGGATTGGGACCGGCTGGGCTCTTCGAAGTTTCGTTTTCTGATCGATCCGATGCACGGAGCGGGCCGGGGCGTGCTTTTCGATCTGTTTCGCCGCCACGGCATCGAGGCTGGCGAGATTCGCGGCCACCGCGATCCGCTTTTCGGCGGAGTGAACCCGGAGCCGATCGAGCCACACGTTGAAGAGTTGCGGCAAGGCGTACGCGCCGGCGGCTACGACGCGGGCTTCGCCTTTGATGGCGACGCCGACCGCATCGGGGCTATCGACCACGATGGCACGTTCATCACACCCCACCAGATATTTTCCATTCTGCTATGGCATCTTGCCGGCACGCGAAAGCTCAGCGGCGGAGTTGTGAAGTCATTTTCGACCACTAAAATGATCGATAAGATTTCCGCCAAATTCGGCCGCCAGCTTTGGGAGACACCCGTCGGTTTCAAATATATCTGCGACCGCATGCTGGAAAGCGATGTGGTGTTGGGCGGCGAGGAGAGTGGGGGGATCGCGACAAAGCTGCATCTTCCGGAACGCGACGCTACTGTCAGCGCGTTGCTGCTTGCGGAAGCGATGGCCTGGCACGGCAAGCACCTCGGCGATTTCGTTGCGATGCTGCATCACGAATTTGGTGGGCATCACTACGGACGAGTTGATCTGACCGTGAAAGACGGCCAAAAGGAAAAGGCCATCCGACGCTTCGCGGACGCGAAGTTTAAGCACTTTCTAGATTGGCCGATCGCGCGTCGCGAGGATCTGGACGGTATAAAAGTGTACCTGGGCGATGTCGGCTGGGCCATGATTCGCGCCTCGGGCACGGAGCCAATGCTCCGAATCTACGCAGAGACAACTCGCGCGGAAACAACCAAGCGCGTGCTCGACGAAGTGACGGCATTCGTCCGCAAGCTGTAGCCGAAACCCTAGGACCAGAAGGCCGCATTGACGCAACCGGACCTTTCCGAGTGGCAATTGGCCCTAGCTGACACGACGATCGTGGCGCAGATCGCGCCTGTCGTGATTGATGTCGCGCTGGTCGTGATTGCGATCGCGAACGTCGTGGTTGCGATCCACCTGGTCGTGGTGAATATCGCGATTGTCATGCCGGATGTCATGACGCGTGGCTTGCGACTGCGAGCTGGCCCTACCGTACTCCCGGTTGTCCTGGTGTAACTGGCGCACATCGTGGTTTCGGTCGAACTGGTCGTGGTGAATGTCACGATTGTCCTGGCGAATATCGCGGTTGTCAGCATTGCGGTCTTGACGATCCTGCCCAAGATCCTGGCGATCCTGATGTCGATCGATCTGTTGGGGAGTGGGGTCGGAGCTTTGCGCCGAAGGACTGGTTGCGAGCAAGCCGGCTAGCGCGACTCCCATTAGAGTATGGCGGATGATAGTTAGGCGCTTCATGTTTTGCCTCCCGATCTGAACTGGCCCTGGTTTCCTGCATTTGATTGAACACGGCCCAGTCGGTAAAGTTTCGCGTACTCCGCGATTGTGGGAGGAAACATTGTAGGGAACTGGAGGAGGAAGAATGCCTCTTAATCTAAGTAGCGAGGCTCTTGAAAGCAGCGTCGAGAATGCCGTTCAGAAACGCCGGCGATTCAGCGGAGGAGAATTTCTTCGCGAGTTCAAGTGCCTCGTCGATGACGACTTTTGGCGGAGTGGCGCCGAGGCGCAGCTCGTAAACCGCCAACCGCAAGATGCTGCGATCGATGGCGGCCAACCGCTCGAGCCGCCAATTCTCCGCAAGCTTATCGATGACCTGGTCGATGGCACCGACTTCCGCTACGGCGCCCTCGAGCAATCCCTCGGCGAACTGGCGCGTGGAATTTGACGCTCGCGCCGACTTCCAGAAGAGCCTTTTGACGCGCGCGGGGTCCTGGCGGGTCATGTCCCATTCGAAGAGCATCTGCAGGGCGAACTCGCGGGATTTACGGCGGAGGGTCATCAACGCTGGCGGGTCCGCGGCTTGGATGCGGCGAGTGATGTAGAACGAGGCGAAAGATCGCGCAAGAGACGGGCCATCTCGATTGCGGCGAGTCCGGTCTCGTAACCTTTGTTGCCGCCTTTCAGGCCGGCACGATCGATGGCTTGCTCAAGCGTGTCGCAAGTGAGCACGCAAAATCCCATGGGCACGCCGGTATCGAGCTGAGCGAGCTGGATACCACGCGCTGTTTCGGAGGCGACGTAATCGTAATGGGACGTCTCCCCGCGCAGCACGCATCCGATGCAAACAATGGCATCGAATCGCCCTTTTTCCGCGAGCTTCTTGGCCGTCAGGGGTATCTCGAACGAGCCTGGGACGCGCACGATCTCGATCTGATTTTCGTCCGCTCCGGCACGCGTCAGGGCATCGAGCGTGCCCGCGAGCAATCGGTCCGTGATGAAGGCATTGAACTGGCTTACGACGATGCCGAAGCGCAAGCCTGCTGCGTCCAGGTCGCCGCGCAACTCGCGCCCGTTTTGTCGCGCCATCAGAGAGTCACCATGATTTTAGGGAGTTGCAAGAGGCACGAGCGTGTTGCCGCCACGCTGGCGGGCCTCGTCGAGCCCTGCTTCGGCGCGATTGATCCATTCGGTGACCCGGTCCTCGTTGTCATCCGCCGGACGCGAAGAAGCTTCGGCCACAATAGCGCTGACGGTCAAGTCCTGGGATCCCCAAGAAGGCCGCACCGCAGCGGCTGTTTGGCGGAGTTTTTCGGCGAGCGCGCTGGCATTTTCAAGCGAGGTGTTAGGCAAGACGAAAACCAGCGACCACGCCGTGTATTTGACGGCGATATCGGTCTGGCGAACGGAGGATGAGAGCGCGTGTGCGAGCTGCTCGACGTACTTTTCGACGGCAGCATCACCGTGCTGGCGAAGCAGGTCACCGCCCCGGTCGGCCTGCACGATGATAAGCGAAAGCGGCGTGCCGTGCGAGCGGGCGCGATTCGATTCCATCAGCAAGCAATCGATATAAGAACTCCGGCTAAGCAGACCCGTCTTTTCATCCGCGACGGCCAGCGAACGAACTAATGAACGCAGCCGGGTATGACTTACGGAAAACACGAGCTGATCGCCGACCGCCTGAAGGAAAAAACTCTCGTTAGGCTTCCACTTGCGCGCCGATGCGTCTCCGACAAGCAGGGCTCCGGCCGGCGCCTGAGTTTCCTTGTCCGTGAGCACGACTGCCAGAGCGGATTGGAACCCCAAATCGCGCAGGCCCGGAACGCTTGAGGCCTGAAGCTCGATGCTGCCCAACGGATCCGGCGTAATTTTCGAGATCATTGCAAGGATCGAGGGGACACGAGACGCGCCAGCTGCCAGGTTGCCTGGGGCGAAATATTCGGCGGTGATTTGCGGCGCTTCGCCTGCCGCTCCAAAAGCAATGAGGCAGCGCGTTACACCCAGATATTTTCCGATCTCGGCGGCGGTTGCTGCGAGAAGTTCGCGCGGCGTCGACTGGCGGTACATCAGGCGGTTGATTTCCGCGATCACGGCCAGGTCGCGGCGGGTCTCTACCGCCGGCGTCACTGGGGCCGCAGGCGCCAGTGGGGGCCCGGAGGGTTCGGGAGGCCGTGGCTGCGTGGGCGACGCTGGCAGAGCCGATTTGCGCGGCACTCCCTTGGGCCACCAGTTGGCGCGCTCGTATAGAGCGCGCAATCGCTCATTTTTGTCTTCCTCTCCGGCAAAGAGTTCTCCGATCCGTTCGAGTCTTTCCACCGCCTTGGCCTGCAGGGAATATTGAAGAAATATTTCCACCTGCACAATCAAATCTTCCAATGTTTGCTGTGCGCGCGCCTCATCGGAGACGGAGACAGCGGCGGCTTCGGACCCGGCGCCCGAAAAGCCCCCCGTATGCGACGATACGGTGGCGGCCTTGGCCGCGCGAGAAAGAACATTCTGCAGAAAGACAGGATCCACATTGCCTTCGAGTTTCGCTATGCGCTCTTGGTTGCGGTAGTCGTAAGGATCGATATCGACAAGGCGGTCGAGCGCCTCGCAGGCCTCTTTCATCCGCCCAGCGACCAGATAGAGATCAAAGAGCCGGACAAGAGCGTCAAAATACTTGCTCTCGCGATTCATCTCCTCGTAAATACGCGCTACAGCCTCAGCCAGCGGCAGCGATGCGGGATACGCGGAAGCCAGCCGGTCCAACTGAGCGGCGAGCTCGCTATCTTTCCGGCCGGCCCGCATCCAGTCTTTAGCCTCGGCGAGCAAAGTGGCCGCTTTTACGTCCTCGCCCACTCGCGCATACGCGCCTATGAGTTGGAACCATTTTTCGAAGCTGTGCGGATTTTGTTTGTAGTAAGCCTCGAGAGCTTCTCGGGCGTGATCCAGACGGCCCGAGCGCAAAAGACTCTCCCCAAAGAGGGCCAGGAAGGCAGTGTCCTTTTCAGTGGGAGCAAAGGGCTCAAGCAGCGTCGCGGCGCCCTGTGCGTCACCTTTTCGAAGTTTGGCCTCTGCGAACAGCAGTGCTCCGGTTCGGTCATTTGGCAGAAGACTGTGAGCCTTTCCAAAGAACTCCAAAGCTTGGTCGAGGCCACCAGCTGCCTGCGTCAATTGTCCCGCGCGAAGGAAGCTGCGCCCGGCGAGGTCTGCGTGCCGAAGGCCCTCAGCGAGTTCCGCTAGCGCCACGTGCCGGGCAGAGTTTTCCGGGTCGAGAGCCGCCATACTTTCATAACACGCAAGGGCTTCGATGGCGCGCTGTTGCTCGACGAACTGCTCGGCGGCGACTCCGAACTGTTCGAGAGCTTCCGCAGGATGATTCTGCTTTTGCAGCAGATTGGCATAACGCATGAGCCGGTCCGGCGGCTGCGGAAACGGGCGCAGAAAACGCGAAAAGATAGCCGCCGCTTTGGCGGAGTCTCCCGTATCGAGGAGACGATCGAACTGCATTCCATAGTACTGTGCGGCGATAGCGGGCTCGTTGAGGCGAGTGTAGATGTCAGCTAGGGCTTGCAACGCCTCCTGGTTCGAAGGCGAATCATTCAATACCAACTGATACTCACTGACGGCTTCTCGCAGCTTGTTGCGTTCGAGGCTGCGTCGCGCACGATCGAGATGTTTGTTGAAATCCGCCGCCATGAAAATAACAATCCCTTTTTTGTCTGCCCGGCGGGAACCGTCCCTCTGTTATCTCCCTGGGAGGGTTGCAAGCGTCCGCGGCATTTCTAGGCGCGTCCTTCGGTTTCGCTCAAGGGCAAGCAGGCTGAAACATAAACTATATAACGGCTGACCGGTTAGGCCTCAAGCGAATTCAACTGGATGTGCCGTGATGTGATCACAACATTCCTTAAGCCGGCCCGCTCAGAGCCTGTCTGGACAGGGTGCCCACCTTCTCGCGCATCGATCGGAGAGAAAGGCCGCTGCGCAGCAATGCCGGGAAGCCGACAAGTGCAAGCGGGAGCGTAAGCGCCACGAAAGCGAAGAAGGAAAAGCCAGTCGCCGTCGTCTTCTCGATCTGGAAGACGCTCAGTCCGACTACGCAGAAGAGCTGGTACGAACCGAAATTCGCGGGCGCATTGGGAAGAGAAACGCCGAGATTGATGACTAGCAGGACGACCACCGCGGCCAGAAACGACAACTGAAGGCCATAGGCATGCATCATTGCCCAGAGACCCAGCACCTGGCACAGGGGCATCAGCAGCGAGGTCACCACAGCCAGATAAAAGCTGGGCGCCGTACCCATGGCATGTAAGTCTGTTAGTACGGCCATAACTCTACCGGGCAGGCGGCGACGAGCAGCCCCGGGCCCCGACGTGGTGCCGAGCTTGATCTCGATATAGAGAATGACAAGCACCACGACACCAAGGACGAGGAGCGTTACGATCCCCAGAGTATCCGCGACGCGCTGAAAGCGCCGCGGCAACTCAACGAAGAGTGAAACCATTGCAAGAAGCGCGGTGGCGATGACCAAATCCACGAAGCGCTCGACTCCGACCGAACCCAGGACGCGCCCCAAGCCAATGTCTTCGGAGGCTGAAAGCAAGTAACTGCGGAGAATCTCACCTGGTCTCAGCGGAAAAATCAGATTTGTGAACAGTCCCGCATACACGGCTCGAATTGCGTGGGTGAGCCGCACTTTTCCGAAAGGCGTAAGGAGCAGTTTCCAACGCAGACCTTGGATCGCATAGCTAACCACATCGAAGATCATACCGAGGAGAACCCAGCGCCAGCTAACGTTGCCCAACTCATGCAGAAATTGCACGATATGGAAATAGTAGAGAACCCTGTAAAGACCGATGACAGCCAGTCCATAACCCAAGAGGCGAAGAATCCGCGCCTTCCCAGGATTCCGGGGCTGAATGAGGTCGCTCAACGCCACGATTCCATGAAGCGCGATTCCGGCACCTTCGGTAAGGTCAGATCGCGGGACTCGATGGTCACTAGCGGCATTGCTTCCTGGTTCGGGCGGATTCCACGTAAGGGCAATCGCGATTTCTTCATCTCATCCTCAGAGGATGTGGCTCCGAGAGGCTGAACGCTCCGGAGACCCGGTACAGCCTACGACATCGGACTCGCCCAGGCAATCCGGGAAGAACGCGGAGAGTAATTGGGCTTCGCCGGCAGTCGCCCGTATGGGCGTATAATCCATTGTGTGCCATAGTCACAGAACGGCCCAATCCCACCTCCCCGAATCCCGATGAAAAAACCCCAATCTGTCGATCGCCGAGAGCGGGTCCTGCTGGTAGGTGTATCCTGGAAAAAACACGCGCGGGCCGAGGCTCTAAGGGCTTCGAATTCCACAGCCAATCGCGATTCCCTCGACGAACTACGCGAGCTGGCCGAGAGCGCCGGCGCGGTCGTAGCGGGTAGTGTTTTGCAAGTGCGCGATTCCCTCGATCCGGCGACTCTCGTCGGGCGCGGGAAACTTGAGGAAATCGGGGCCGAAGCGAGTCTGCGCAGGGTTCCCCTAGTAATCGTGGATCACGATCTGACGCCGGTACAGCTTCGCAACATGGAGAAGGGGATCGGTTGCGGTGTAATTGACCGCACGCAGCTTATCCTCGACATCTTTGCCACGCACGCGCGTACACGTGAAGGACAACTCCAAGTGGAACTTGCGCAGCTCAATTATCTGCTTCCCCGGTTGGCGGGAGGCAGCGGCGATCTCTCGCGGCTCGGAGGCGGCATCGGTACTCGCGGACCTGGCGAGCAAAAACTGGAAACCGATCGCCGACGAATTCGGGACAGGGTGGCCAAGATTCAGAAGGAGATTGAAACCGTGCGCCGGCAGCGCGCCAACCGGCGGCGCGCGCGACAAGGCGTGCCGCTGGGCATGATTGCCTTTGTAGGCTATACAAACGCTGGAAAATCGACTCTGTTTAATGCGCTAACCGGTTCGGATGTGCTTACATCGGACAGGATGTTCGCCACGCTCGATCCGACGATTCGCGCGATCCGATTGCCTTCGCGGCGCCGCGTTCTGCTATCGGACACTGTCGGATTTATCCGGGACTTGCCTCCCGGCTTGATCGCCGCGTTCCGCGCAACGCTTGAAGAAGTGCAGGAGGCGGCTTTAGTGGTTCACGTCACGGACATTTCGAATCCTCATCATGCGGAACAGGACGTACAGGTTCGCAAAGTCCTTGAGGATCTTGGCGTGGCAGATCGGACGCGCCTGCACGTTTTGAATAAGATCGACCGGCTGGGTGAAGAAGATTTGAGGGCGCTGACAGAGGCCCACGGACGCGGGTCCCCAAGAATTCTGACTTCAGCCGCGAGCGGGGCCGGACTGCCGGATTTGCTCGCGCAGATCGACCGGACCCTGGACGTCGATCCCTTGGTGCGCCTCAAGCTGCGGATGCCGGCATCCGACGGACGAAATCTTTCGCTAGTCGAGGCACGCGGTCGCGTGCTTCGGTCGGAATTCGCGGACGGTCATTTCTTTGTTGAAGCGGAGCTACCCCAATCGGCCGCCCGACGGTTGCGGCAATTCGTCTTGGATTGAAGCACTGCGCCCGCGATTTTCTTTTCCCTGAAATAGTCCACAGGAACCCGAAATCCTAAGCGAAGAGTACGGCGATACGATTACGTGTGCACGCGTTGACGTGCCGATCGCTTCGCTCGCTCAGGTCGCGGGTACGAAAGGAAGACTCATATGAAAGGAATTGCTTTAGTGTTAACGCTGGCTTTTGTTCTGGGTGCAGTGCCCGCTCGTGCGCAAAATAGTGTACGGATAAGTTGGACGGCAAGTTCAGACGCCGGGGGAAACCCTTCGCTGACTTACGATGTGTATCGAGCCAGTTCTTGCCCAGGCCAATTTACGAGACTGAATTCGGCGCCCCTATCAGGTACCTCGTATCTGGACACGAATGTGGCGATAGGAGCCGTCTACTGTTATCAAGTGACAGCGGTCCTCAACGGCGTTGAGAGTGTGCCGTCGAATCAAACAATTGCGGCGGTCCCTGCACCTACAGACCGGCAGAGCGTCTGCCGACATCGGGGTGCACTCATCGGGTGGATTCGATGCCAAGTCGCCCAGCCAAGGAAGCAAGATCGGGCGTCACCGGCTCAATAGTGAGATGTGTCCTGTGTCGCGAACGCACGGAGTTGTGCTGAGGTTTTTTGGACACGCAGTGTGGAAAACCTTGTGGAAAACGGAGAGGAAAGGGAGGCTCAGGCGACCGATAAGAACTGTAAACACCTGAGCCTCCCGCTCGAATGATTCTCGCATGCTACTGATTACACAGCGCTTACGGATGTTTCTGAGCTTGGACGGTTCAGCACTCTGGCAAACAAGCGTCTGGAGACAATTTGCACAGAAATGTGGCATTTGCGCGTGTAAGGGGCTACCAGATCAGGGAGTTGTCCCCGATAAAGGAAGAGCTCGTTTTCTCCAACCGCGAACGAGCTGCTAGCCTGAATCGTTGACTCAACCGGGTGCGGAGACTATATTCGAATAGCCCATAAAGTGCGCAGTGGTTGGTGGCGATTGCTTTCACCTGAGAATCAAATGAACCTGCCTAATAGTCTAACGATTCTTCGGATCTTTTTTGTCCCTCTTCTGGTTGTAGTCCTGCTAACTCGCCAGCCGAATTGGAATTTCTGGGGCTTACCGATCCATTTTGAAGTTTGGGGAGTCCTCATCCTGCTGGTGGCGGCTGCGACCGACGCGATGGATGGCTATTTCGCGCGGACCAGACGCGAAATTACGACTTTGGGGATCTTGCTCGATCCGATCGCGGATAAACTTTTGATTTCGGCTGCATTCATATCGCTGGTCTCCATGGGGCTGGTGCAGGCTTGGATGGTGGTGATCATCATCGGCCGCGAATTCATCGTTGTGGGACTCCGGGAAATTGCTTCCGTCGAAGGTCTAGTGATTCCGGCCTCGCCGCTGGGAAAAACGAAAATGGTTTTGCAGGTGCTAGCCGGGTGTGCCGTCATTTTGACGGCAAATCATCCGGCACTCAAGACGGTCGGCACGGTTCTCTTATGGCTGGTGGTGGCAAGCGCTGTGCTCTCGGCCATGCATTATTTCCAGATGTTCTGGAGCCAGATTAATTTCCGGGTTCAAGAACGGCGGCGAAGCAGCGTCGTGCTCGTCGAGTCGAAGGAAAAGCCCCAGGATGCGCTCAGTCGATAGCCTGGCGAGACGGTTGCTTTTGGAGGCGGCCCGCGGTGCGGTGATGTTGGCAGTTGAAGGCACCCAACCCGTCGCAAGCGGGACTTGCGATGTACCTTCCGCCGAATTGACTGGGGCTTTTGTCACGCTGCGACACCACGGCCAGCTACGCGGATGCATCGGCGAAATTAATTCCAAAGAGCCTCCCATTAAAGTGATAACTCGGTGCGCACGAGCCGCCGCACTGGAAGATCCGCGTTTCAGACCCGTTCGACCAGACGAGCTTGCGGAGATCAAGATCGACATTTCGATTCTTTCATCACCCCGAAAAAGCAAAGCGGAAGAGATTGAACCGGGAAAGCACGGACTGATCGTGAGCCGAGGCTACCGGCGCGGTGTGTTGCTACCCCAAGTAGCAATGGAGCACGGATGGGGCGCTCGGATTTTTCTGGAAGAGGCGTGCGTCAAAGCTGGATTGGAGCGCGAAGCCTGGAAAACCAGTGGAGTTATGATCGAAACTTTCACCGCCGAAACTTTCGGCGAAACGGACTCGCAGATCGACGAGGGGCGCAATCCGCCCGATCACCTGAAACCTGGCTACTCGATCTCTACGTAATCCCCCGGAAAGGCCTCGCGCAAGACGAAGGTGATCATAACAGTGGATGAGTTCGGCCCGGTCCGTAGCACGATTCCCTCGCCGACGTCCTCTCTAGGTACATTGCTCCAATTGTACTTTGATGGCGCACGGCCGAAGCCCCAGTTCGGTCCCTGTACACCCTCGACGTCAAAGGCGGTACGATGCGGGGTGTACGCAGTCTCGTGTTCGGTTCCCTGGTAGCGGAATATTCGGAAATAATCCCCAACTTTTACTCCTTGCTGACTTCCAAGATTTACGTAGATGATATCTTGCGTGCCGACCTGCTGCTGAAACCTCTTCCCGGTAATAATCATCGCCAGGGGTTTCCCATTCGGGGGAGCGAATCGGTCGAAGTTGTTGGCCGGTTTCAGCGGAGGCACGGGGCGCTCGGTAAACGGAACGACATAGTCGCCACGTTGCATAGGGTCACAAGTGTCCTCGACCTGTGCGATCGAGACATCGGGCTGTGCAACGATTACCTTGAGGCGGCCTTCGTCTGCCCATACCGTGCCCATTTTGTGAAGAATGGAAGATTGCCACTTTGTCCAATCAATTCCGCCTGTGTCGAGGACAGGCCGAATTACCAGAAATTCGTCGCCTACCTTCGCGCCTTGCTTAGTGCCCTTGTTGACGTACACGTAGTCGCCTTCGTCGAAGGTCAATTTATCGTTCGACTGCTCCCCGGTGATGAGGTAGGTGTCCTGCGGCACCTTCTCATTCGTGACGACGCCAGAACAATATAAGACGCCCGGTGTTACCAAGGATGTCTGATCCTGCGCTGCCACAGCCACCGCGGAAACTGCCAAGACTAAGATCGCAAGAACAGTTTTTCCGTGCATTGATGCTCGCTCCTTATCGAATCCGACGCTGAAAGTGGCTTCTCTCGGTAAATCGAACGTAGCAGAGGCATTCAGCGGGCGTCAAGGCAATGGTCGGGTGGGCTTTACACATTGTGCACGGCATGGTAGAAGCGAAGGCTCCCCGAAATCATCGGCTGAAGGCTCGCTGGACTGGTCCGGAACGGATTGAAAATGAAGGTGTTATGGCCGAGCAAAATTTGCGCCGTGATAGCTGCTCCTGATGCGGAAGCCATGCGCGAGCAGCTCAGCAAGGCTTTGCGCCTGACGCGCATGGCGGAACTTCGTTTGGATTGGCTTTTGGACGACCGCCAGATCAGTATTTTCCTTCGTCACCTAGCCATCAGCAGGCCCCGAGCAACCCTGATCGCCACATGCCGTCGACGAGACGCGGGCGGAAAGTACCGCGGAACCATTTCCACGCAGTTAGCGCATTTGGCCGAGGCTATTCGAGCCGGTTGTGAGTGGTATGACCTAGAGATTGAAACTGTGCGTAAGTGCTCACCGGAGTTGCTCAGCGAGCTTCTGGGCCACGACCGACAGCTGACGTCAGCCCATTTTTTTAAAAAGCCCCCAGTGGACCTGAAGGCCGTCGCCGCGGAGATGGTAGGGAGCCGATCCGATGTGATCAAGATCGCGGTGAAATGTGACTCTTTGGCTGAAAGCCGGAAGCTTCTGAGCTTCGCCGAGAAGCGCCGGAACATCATCGCAGTGCCGATGGGAGATGTGGCGCAACCGGCCCGACTTTTGGCGCTTCGGAGAACAAACGGGTTTGCGTATGCTCCGGTGGAAAATTCGACGGCTCCGGGACAAATCTCGCTCGGCGAAATGAAACGGATCTATCGGGCGGACCAAATTGGTGCCAGAACTCGCGTCTACGGCGTGATCGGCGATCCGATCGCCCACTCGCTTTCCCCCGCGATGCAGAATGCCGGCTTCGCCGCGCGACGGGTGAATGCTGTGTACTTACCATTCCTTACCCGCGACCTGCGAGACTTTGTTGATTCGGTGGAGCCGTTGGGTATCAAAGGTTTCAGCGTGACGCTACCTCATAAAGAGCGCATTTTACGATTCCTTCAACGATGCGATCCCCTCGCCGAAAAAATCGGGGCCGTGAATACCGTTGTGGTGGGAAGCGGCGGAAAACTGCATGGCTATAATACGGATTACGTGGGCGTGTTGCAGACCCTAGAGCGGCGGATTAACCTTCGCGGCAGCCGAGTACTGATCGTGGGAGCCGGAGGGGCGGCACGCGCGGTAGCTCACGCGCTTGGGCAGGCAGGCGCTGCGGTTTTCGTGACTGCCCGGCGGTACGAACGGGCGAAGCATCTCGCGCGGGCAGCGGGCGGCGAGGCCGTTGAAAGAGCCGCCTTGCGCCACACAGCTTTTGACGCAATCGTGAACGCGACGCCAGTGGGAATGCACCCTTCCGTAGCGAGTTCGCCGCTAAAGGCGGGCGAATTGAATTGTAGGCTGGTATTTGACATCATCTATCGTCCGCAGACCACGAAGCTTCTCCGAATCGCGGCTCGTCGCGGCATTCAAACCGTTTCCGGCGTGGAAATGTTCGTGGCGCAGGGCGCAGCGCAATGGAAAATTTGGACGGGCGATCAAGCCCCTGTGGCAGCCATGCGCCGTGCGGTTCTCCGCATGCTATCCAGTGAGAGTAATTCGCGCGATTCCGGGCGCAGCGCTGACAGGCGACCTTAGAAATGATCCAACCCGACTTCGAAACGTTCCGCCGTCTGGCGCAGCAAGGGAATCTGGTGCCGGTTTACGAAACCTATACGGCCGATCTCCTGACCCCTGTCGGCGCTTACCTGCGCATCGCACGCGATTCAAAATATTCCTTTTTGCTCGAGAGCGTGGAAGGTGGCGAGACGATCGGGCGTTATACGTTCGCAGCTGTGAACCCGGAAGAAGTATTCCGGGCTCGCGGTCGGCACTGCACGCTCGAAACCGGCGGTAAAGAAGTCCATTTCGACGAAAATCCGGTTGAGCAATTGCGGCGGCTCACGGCTCGGTACCGCTCCGTGCGCGTGCCGGACCTTCCCCCACTGATCGCAGGCGCGATCGGGTATTTTTCCTACGATATGGTGCGACTCGTGGAGCAAATTCCAGACACAGGCCGCGACGACGTTAGCGCAGACGACTGCGTGATGATGTTTTATCTCAGTCTTTTGGCGTTCGATCATGTGAAGCATAGAGTGTGGGTGATCAGAAACGTGTTTATAGAAGGACCTGGAAGTCTGCGAGCCAAATACGATGAGGCGGTTCGCGAGATACGCGGCACGCGACGTCTGCTCGAGAAGCCTCTGCCGCCCAACCGGCGCGGGCGGCGCGGCCGTCCGCTGCGCGTTCGCTCCAACATGACAAAGTCCCGATTCACCGGCGCCGTGAAGAGAGCCAAGGAATATATTCGCGCGGGCGATGCATTCCAGATCGTCGTCAGTCAGCGATTCGAGGCGCGAACGAACGCAAATCCCCTCGAGATCTATCGCGCGCTTCGAGTCGTGAACCCCTCGCCTTACCTCTACTACCTGAAGCTGGGCGATATGTCCGTGGTGGGAAGCTCGCCGGAGATGCTTGTAAAAGTGCAGCGACGCGACGCCTTTTATCGGCCCCTCGCCGGCACTCAACCCCGCGGACGCAATGAAAAGGAAGATCGGGAGTTGGAAGAAAAACTTCTTGCCGATCCAAAGGAGCGAGCCGAGCACGTGATGCTTGTCGATCTGGGCCGCAACGACCTCGGTCGGGTTTGCGAATACGGCTCCGTGAAGGTTGAGCGACTGATGTTCATCGAACGCTACTCTCACGTAATGCACTTGGCATCGAGTCTTCGCGGACGCTTGCGGGAAGACGTCGATTGCTTCGACGCGCTAATGGCTTGTTTTCCCGCGGGGACACTTTCCGGTGCTCCGAAGGTCCGCGCCATGCAGATCATCGACGAACTCGAGCCGACGCGGCGCGGAGTCTACGCGGGCGCGATCCTTTATCTCGATTTCTCCGGAAATCTCGATTCGTGCATCGGGCTCCGCACCTTGGTTGCAAAGAACGGGCGAGCGTATGTCCAGGCAGGGGCCGGAATCGTGGCGGATTCGGTACCCGAGCGCGAATATGAGGAATCGGGGAACAAGGCGCGCGCCGTGCTCAAGGCGCTTGAAATTGCACATCGCGGAGGCCACCGGGAATAAGGTTCACTTTCAGCGACGAATTTGATTTCGCGCTATTCTGACAAGACCATCATGCTTCTACTTCTCGACAATTACGACTCGTTTACATACAACCTGGCACAGTATCTCGGGCAGATGGGCCAAGAGCTCGAAGTGCGTCGTAACGATCAAATTACCCTGGATGAGATTGAGTATCTCCAGCCCGAACGGATCGTGATTTCACCCGGACCGTGCACGCCAGCTGAAGCTGGCATCAGCGTTCCGTTAATCGAGCGCTTTGCCGGGAAAATTCCGATTCTCGGCGTGTGTCTAGGGCATCAAGCAATCGGCGCGGCGTTTGGAGGGCGCGTAATCCGAGCGAAACATGTGATGCATGGCAAGACGAGTGAAATTCATCATGACGGCAAGACGGTGTTTCGTCATTTGCCCCAGGATTTTCCTGCCACGCGCTACCACTCGCTCATCGTCGAACGGAAATCCCTACCGCGAACTCTTGAAATTTCCGCCGAAACGGCTGACGGCACAATCATGGGCCTACGCCACCGGAAGCTGAAGGTTGAAGGCGTGCAGTTCCATCCCGAGTCGGTTCTCACGGATGCTGGTTTCCAGCTGCTCCAGAACTTTCTGAGCATTTAAGACCCCGCTGACGCAATTCGATTGAACAATCGGGAGAGAGCCGACCCTTCGGCACTATGAGAAGGCAGGAGTACTTTCAATTTGCGAGAAGGCCACGAAGGCGTCCAAGCGTTCGCGCGCCGCGCCCGAATCGATCGAATCGGCCGCGAGGCGCACGCCTTCGAGGAAATTCGCTGCACGGCCCGCTGCGACCAGCGCCGCTGCCGCATTGGCGAGCACGATTTCGCGATGCGGTCCATGGTCCCGATAGAGTATCGATCGGCCGAGAATTTTATGAACGATCTCCGCGTTTTGTTTCGCGTCACCGCCGCGAATCGCCTCAAGAGGGGCGCCGCGCAATCCAAAATCTCTGGGAGTGACGGTAAAGCTGCGGACCCTGCCATCCCGCAACTCGGCAATGTGGGTACCACCCGAGATTGAAATCTCGTCCAGACCGTCGTCTCCATGAACCACGAACGCTCGGTGGACGCGAAGTTCGCCGAGCGCCTGAGCCATAAGCTGCGTTACGCCTCTATCGTAGACGCCGACAACCTGCGCGGAGGTTCCTGCAGGGTTCGTGAGCGGGCCGAGCAAATTGAAGACGGTGCGCGCCTTAAGCTCACGGCGCGCCGCTATTGCATACCGGGTGGCCGCGTGCACAGCGGGAGCGAAAAGAAAGCCGATACCAACGCTTTCGATCGAGCGGGCAACGCTTGCCGTTGGAATATCGATGCGCGCCCCAAGCTGTTCGAGCACATCCGCGGAACCGCACCGCGAGCTAATCGACCGGTTGCCGTGCTTCGCTACGCGCACGCCTGCGCCCGCAACCACAAATGCCGCGACCGTTGAAACGTTGAATGTGCCGGAGCCGTCGCCGCCGGTGCCACAAGTATCGACAAGAGCTTCGTCCGCACCTGTATGGTTTGGCGGGAAAATCGGCTTGGCGTGGCGTCGCATCGCAGTAGCGAAGCCGACAATCTCATCCAGTGTCTCGGTTTTCGCCCGAAGGCCGCTGAGGAGCGCGACAATCTGCGCGTCGGTGGCGCGCCCGGAGAGGATTTCCTCCATAGCTCCCTCAGCCTCGGAGCGCGACAGATCCTTTTTCGCGACGACTTTTAGAAGCGTCTCATGCAGCATTATTTTTTGCTGCCTTGCCCGTCTCGCGGCTTGCAAGTACACTTGAAGTGCTTATTGGCTCGTAAATTCTAGCACTTCCCGGCCTGGTTTCGCCGACGCTGAGCCCACAATGAAAATTCACGAATATCAAGCCAAAGCAATTCTCGCAAAATTCGGGGTTCCTGTGCCTCGCGGAAGGGTTGTGCGCAAAAAGGACGAGGCCCGCGAGGCGGCGGAGGAGTTGGGATTGCCGGTGGTTGTCAAGGCTCAGATTCACGCAGGCGGGCGCGGCAAAGGCGGAGGCGTAAAGGTCGCCAAGTCGGCTGATGAGGCTGCATCGTTCGCTGAGCATATGCTGGGCGCGAACCTCGTTACCCCGCAGACGGGACCGGAGGGGCGCATGGTCCGGTGCTTGCTTGTTGAAGAGGGGCTCGATATCCGGCGCGAACTCTATCTGAGCCTCTTGGTGGATCGCGCGGCGCGCGCACCCCTTTTTATGGCCAGCACGGCCGGCGGCATGGAAATCGAGGAAGTCGCAAAGGACCGTCCCGAATCGATTCTGCGCGAGCCGATTTATCCCGAGACAGGTTTCCAGCCTTATCACGCCCGGAAGCTGGCGTTCGGTCTGGGATTTTCGGCCGAAATGGTTAACGCTGCCGTGCCTTTCCTCCACTCGCTTTATCGCGCATTCCTCGAAACGGACGCTTCTCTCCTCGAGATCAATCCCTGCGTCATTACCGGCGACGGGCTCCTGGTGGCGCTAGATGCCAAAGTGAATTTCGATGACAACGCGCTGTATCGTCATCCTGAGTTGAGGGAGCTGCGCGATCTGGATGAAGAAACACCGCTCGAGGTCGAAGCCTCGAAATTTAGGCTCAATTACATAAAGCTAGACGGCAATATTGCCTGTATGGTAAATGGAGCCGGTCTCGCCATGGCGACCATGGACATCATCAAGCTGAGCGGCGGCAGGCCGGCGAATTTCCTCGATGTAGGTGGCGACGCCTCCGAGGAGCGCGTGAAAAACGCGTTTTGCATATTGCTGAGCGATCCTCACATAAAGGCGGTGTTCATCAACGTGTTCGGCGGAATTCTCCGGTGCGACATGCTGGCGAACGGCATCGTAAGCGCGGCAAAAGAGCTGAAAATTAAAATCCCAGTGATCGTCCGGATGGAAGGCACGAACGTGAAGCGTGGGCAGGAAATCTTGCGGAACTCCGGTCTGAATTTCACCGTGGCCAATGGAATGAAAGAGGGCGCCGAAAAAGCTGTTGCGTTAGCCGGCGGGGCGCGATGAGCATTCTTGTCGACAAAACCACGCGAGTTATCGTGCAAGGCCTTACCGGCCGCGAAGGCAGCTTTCACTCCCAGCAGATGATCGACTACGGCACAAAGATCGTGGCCGGCGTGACGCCCGGCAAAGGTGGCACCAAGCAAATCGGCGTGCCGGTCTTCAATACCGTCGGGGATGCGGTTCGCGAAACTGGCGCCAATGCAGCGATGGCGTTCGTTCCGCCGCCTTTTGCCGCTGACGCAATTCTAGAGGCAGCGGACGCGAACCTGCCGCTGGTCATCTGCATCGCCGAAGGAATACCCGTGCTCGACATGGTTCGAGTCGCCGCGGCGCTACGGAACTCGAAGACTCGGCTCATCGGCCCCAATTGTCCTGGAATAATTTCTCCTAACCAATGCAAGCTCGGAATCATGCCCGGATTCATCCACAAACAAGGCCACGTTGGAGTCGTGAGCCGTAGCGGTACGTTAACGTACGAGGCTGTCGGGCAGCTTTCGGGCCTTGGCATCGGACAATCCACCTGCATCGGCATTGGCGGCGACCCGATTATCGGCACGAGTTTCGTCGACGTCATACGAATGTTCAACGACGATCCTGAAACGCACGCGATCGTGATGATCGGCGAAATCGGCGGTAATGCCGAAGAGGCTGCGGCTGATTTCATCAGGCAGCATGTGAAAAAGCCAGTGGTGGGTCTTATTGCCGGACAGACCGCGCCGCCAGGTCGCCGGATGGGGCACGCCGGAGCAATTATCAGCGGCGGGCAAGGTACTGCTGCTGAAAAGTATGCGGCCCTGCGCGCCGCCGGAATTTACACCGTAGAGAGCCCGGCGGAGATCGGCCACGCCGTTGCCGCAGCGATCGGCTGGCGCGGGAACGGGTCTGTCCGCAAGTCCGCGATGAAAAAAAAGAAATCCCGCCGCCGAAAGAAATCCCGCAACGAAGAGAAACTAGCCCCTGTTTCCAAGGATTAGACTCCCGTGTGCGGAATATGTGGCGTTATCGAGTGGAATCAAGAGAAGCGGGCGAGGTGGCCATCCGCCAGATGATGGACGCTATGGCCCACCGCGACCCGGATGGCGAAGGTGTGTTATTCGTGCCGGCGGTTGCACCTTTTTCTTCCTCTCCGCAACTCTGAGCGGACAAACCATGGTCCGCACGCTGGCCGCCGCCACCCTCGGAGCCGCGCTCGGCTTTTTGCTTTGGAATTTTAATCCAGCAAGAATTTTCATGGGCGACGGAGGGGCCATGTTCTTGGGCTTCCTGATGGCCGCTCTTGGGCTCAAGATTCGTCCGGAAGGAATTCACGGTGCCGTTAGCTGGCTGGTTCCGGTCCTTATTTTGGGCGTGCCGATCTTTGACACCGCACTCGTCTCGATATCCCGCGCTCGCCGTGGGTTACTCCCCTCTACTTCGCCCGGCAAGGACCACACCGCGCACCGCCTGTCGAACATGGGGCTTGGCCACCGCGGCGCCGTCCTTGCGCTTTATGCTCTGGCGGTGCTGTTTGGAAGCTTCGCTCTGGTGAATCCTCACGTCTCCGTCGGAACTGCCCGTGCGATAGCAGGCATCGTGGCCGTTTGCGGAATGGTCGCCGTGATATTCCTCGAGAAAGCCCCTTATGAACGACAGATAAAGCTTCGCAAATCCGCCTCTTCGCTTGATGTCGGGTAGTGTTCCGTCTTGTTTCTTCGGAATCTTAGCGGCCAAATCCGGAGTGATTGGGTTCTACTTAAGGAACCGGTCGTTTGTTTCTCCCGTTCTGTTCTGGACAAGTGTGTTAGATTGGCGATTCATAATCAATTACACCGATGAGCCGCTCCTTTCTCCGGCCTGCCGTTTGCTTTCTTTTGATCTGCTGCGGCATTTCTTTTGTGGGGATTTCTTCCGCATCCAGTCCCGATATTCTGCTCGAGACGATACAGCGCGAGTTGGGGCGTGCAACCAGCTCGCTCAAAAAGCTAGACCCCTCGCCTTATTTTCTCAGCTATGCCGTTACGGATACAGCTGGCGCCACAATCGTCGGCACAAATGGCGGCCTCGTGCTTTCCACAACCACCCGGCGCCGCCTGGCTGACGTCATGATGCGTGTCGGCGCCTCGGCGCTGGACAACACGCACGACCAAAGCCGTCCTTCCGCGATTACCTCGGAGGCTCTTCCCTTGGCGGATGATTCCGACGCGATCGCTCGTGTTCTCTGGCAATTGACGGATCACGAATACCAGCAGGCTTCCGGAGCTTTTTTGAAAGTGAAGACCAACCAGGCGGTTCAATCCGAGGAAGAGGACAAGTCTCCGGATTTTTCTCAAGAGACACCTCAGGATCACATTGACCAATCCCGTCCCACGGTTTCCTTCGATCGAAAGCTTTGGGAAGAGCGCGTCCGGCGTGTATCCGGCGGATTCTTAAAGTACCCCGGCGTTTACACCTCCCTGGTCATGTTGCAGCAAGGCCTTAACCGTTCCTATCTCACCACCAGTGAAGGAACTGCACTCGTGCAACATTCGGCGATTTCCCGTCTCGTAATCGAGGCGGAAACTCGGGCTGACGATGGCATGGATTTGCTGCGCGTCGAGTCGTTCCAGGGAGATTCCCCTGGCGAGCTTCCATCCGAAAGCGAGCTGCTCTCCAAGGTCGACAGAATCGCCGCGGACCTGAAGGCTTTGCGCGCGGCGCCTGTTGCCGAGCCGTATGCTGGACCTGCATTGCTTTCTGGCAGAGCTGCCGCCGTATTCTTTCATGAAGTGCTGGGACACAGGCTAGAAGGCCACCGGCAGCGTGGAGAAAGCGAAGGGCAGACCTTCACGAAAAAAGTGAATCAGCAGGTCCTGCCTCCGTTTTTGACCGTCGTCGATGATCCCACTATGAAGGAACTTAATGGCGTGAAGCTGGCGGGCTTTTACGAATTTGATGATGAGGGCGTTCCGGCTCAGAGAGTTGATGCAGTGGACCACGGGACTCTAAAGAATTTCCTGATGTCTCGCATGCCCATTACAAACTTCAGTCATTCAAATGGCCACGGCCGTCGCCAGGTCGGCCTAATGCCCACCGGCCGGCAGGGCAATTTGATTGTCACCTCCACAAAGACAGTAAAAGACTCCGACCTGCGCCAAAGATTCATCGAAGAGATCAAGAAGCAGGGAAAACCTTACGGACTGTATTTTGAAGACATACAGGGCGGCTTCACACTTACCGGTCGGGCTACGCCCCAGGCATTTCAAGTAATTCCAGTAATGGTCTGGCGTGTATACCCGGATGGCCGGCCCGATGAACTTGTGCGCGGGGTGGACATCGTGGGTACGCCGCTCTTGTCTCTTAATAACATCATTCTCACGGGAGACACGCTGCAGGTATTCAATGGAGTTTGCGGAGCGGAGTCCGGACAAGTACCCGTGGCCGCAGCCGCTCCGGCAATGCTCTTCTCAGAAATCGAGGTGCAAAAACGCCAGAAAGGGACGCAACGGCCGCCCCTGCTGCCGCCGCCGGGATTCAGCGCGCCGCCGCCGTCGCACGCGCAGTTCGTGCCCCGGGGGGATGCCAAGCCATGAACAAAATCAAGGCCACGAAATGGGTTTCCACTCCAATGTTATTCGCATTCGCCTTGATCCAGCCCGCGACGGGCCAAAAAACCGGTCCCGCTCTAACGTCTCTCCACACCGATGCGGACTCTGAGGTTCTGCTGCAGGCCATGCGCGAGGAGCTGGATCGTTCGAAGTCGCAGCTCAAAATGGAGAATGTGCCCGCTCCCTACTATATCGAGTACCGCCTGTCCGATTCGGATGAGTATGATGCTGAGGCCGCCTTCGGTGCACTTCGGTTGGACCAGCGGGTTCATGCCCGAACCATCCGCGTCGTAGTACGCGTGGGAGACTACAAACAAGATAGCTATTACGGACCCGGCGTTGGCACGATTAGTCTGGCTCCGATCGATAACGATTCTATGGCTCTTCGCCGGCAATTGTGGATCGCCACCGACCAGGCCTACAAAGCTGCCAGCGAGGCGCTGGCCATGAAGAACGCCGCTCTGCGCCAATATACCTCCGATCAACCGTTCGACGATTTCGCCCGTGCTCCCGCGCTACAATCGATCGAGCCGCTCGCAAGACTCGACTTCGATCCAAGTCCGTTGAAACAAACGATCCAGAAATCCACCGCGCTGTTTCGCCGAGACCCAATAATCCAGTCTCTCGAAGCTGCCATTCGCTTTCGAGCGGTCAACCAATATTTCGTAAATAGCGAAGGCACTGTCACCAGGTCTGGCTACACCGTCTATTCCTTGAGCCTATCGGGAGCCACCCAGGCCGACGATGGAATGCGTCTCGGTCGATCTCCCGGTTACACCGTTGGAAACTTGAAGGAATTGCCCACTCCCCAACAATTGGAAGCCGATACCCTGAAGATGCTCGACACCCTCAAGAATCTCCGCGAGGCTCCTGTGGTCGACGAAGACTACCGCGGGCCGGTTCTCTTTTCCGCAGACGCGGCCTCCGAGATCTTCAATGGCATGGTCGGCCGCAACGTACTGGGGATCAGGCCCAGACCCGGCGATTCCGCGCGCACCACCGGTGACTACGCTTCCAACTACAAGAGCCGCATCTTGCCCGCGTTTCTGTCCGTCAGTGACGACCCCACGCAGCAATCTTTCGGGGGAAAACTCTCGTGGGCGCTTACACAACGGACGACGAGGGCGTGCGCGCATCAAAAGTTTCCGTAATTCAGGACGGGATGCTCGTGAACTACCTTCTGGGCCGCGAGCCTATTCGCGATTTCCCCGATTCGAATGGCCACGGCCGCGCCGGCCCCGGACAGCTTGCATCGCCCAGCCTCGGCGTGTTGATCATCGAATCCAAGCAGGCTTCCTCGCCGGCGGAACTGAAGGAAAAACTGATCGAAATCTGCAGGCAGGAGGGGAAACCGTTTGGCTACTATGCGGAAACACTCGCTGGAAATTCGTACGAGCCTCTGTTGCTCTATCGAGTCTACGAGAAGGACGGCCACCAGGAATTGGTGCGCGGCGCCGTTTTTGACGAGCTGGATACCCGCACTCTGCGGAATGATCTGGTCGCGGCTGGAAACGACCTGCTCGTGAGCAACCGCGAAGGAGCCGTCCCTACCACGGTCATCGCCCCCTCGATTTTAATCGATGACCTGGAAGTAAAACGCACGGACACCAACAACGCCAAGCTCCCCGAATACCCTCCCCCTACGCTCCACTAATCAGTCGCACTGTCCGCCGCTATCGGTTTGGAAAGTTGAAACGGAATCCTATTCGCGCCGAAATTGGCAAGCCTGTTTCCTGTCCACCCTGTTCGGAGATCAAGTATTCTTCGTTCGTCAGGTTCTCGACGGCCGCAAAAACCTCGGCCCCGCCGCGAATGTTACGCGATGCCATTGCGTCCATCACGAAAAACCGGCCCATCGGAAACGTATTGTTCGCATCGTCAAATTGCACACCCACCATGCGGCCGTCCACCGAAAACACTATGTGCTTGGGATCGTCGTAGCGCGCCTGAAACGTGAGCACGCTGTGCGGGACTTGCGCCACCCACAATCCCGCAAGCCCCAGCCCAGGTGCGCTATCGATCTTCGCATCTACATATTCATAGCCGGCGATAAGCTGCAACTGATGCGTAATATTGACAACGCCGTTTACATCGAATCCCGGCGCAGTCGTGCGTCCGAGATTCTGCCGCAGCTGTGTCGTCCCTGTTGACGCCAACGGGCAAGTCGGCAGCGGCATCGCCACCGGACATGGAACATTCGTCACCGGGTCGATCACCTCATTGAAGAAAAATATCCCTCTCACTTCCAGCCGCCGCTGAAATCCGGTCACGTCCACGCCTGTTTCGCCGCCCGTCAACCGCTCCGCCCGCAAATTGGGATTTGCGTCGGTCGTCACCGTTCCCGCGCGGAACGACCGATACAGTTCGTTCAGCGTCGGCGCCCGAAACGCGCGATAGACCGACGCCGACCACGAAACGTGCGAGCCAATCGCATGCACTGCGCTTAACCGCGGGCTGAAGGCACTGTAATTCCGCACCGCGAAAAAGTTATTTATCGGCGGTCCCGATGGCGCTCCCAAAGCATTCACGGGCTGTTGCACTTTGAACGCATCGAAATTCCGCCAGTCGTCGAACCTCGCGCTCGCCGCCAGCGTCCATCCGGGCGCAATTTGAATCAAATCTTCGCCAAACACCCCTGCTGTCCGCTGGTGTCCGCCGGAAAACGTGTCGAACGTATGCTTTCCCGTCACGCCGGAAAATTGAATCTCATTGCTGTGGCCGATGTCTTCGTGATCGTCGAATCCCGCCACCAGAGTTTGCCGGTTGCCCACGCCACGCGACCACACCGCCGATCCGCCAACCTCCTGCGCCGGCACTATCTGCTGATCGACCAGAATCTCCGAATTGCGATTCCCCGCCACCGACGAAAATCCTTGATGATACGTCTGCGCATCGCCGTAAAAGCGCAGCGTGAGTGATCCGACCGCCCCGAGATGCAAGTTCGCACCTAGCGCGCCCTCACCGAGCCGTATGTCATTCGTCTGATCGGGAGTGCCGTTCTGCCGCCGGTCGTCGAAATACCAGCCGCGCGCGAAAATCTCGCTATCGGACCCGATCTTTCGCCCGATCATCAGGTCGGCGGTCCCATGTTCGGACCCAGCCTTCGTGTCAACGATTCCCCGCTGATCCTGCTGCACCAAAATATACCCATCCGTGTGGAACACGTCGCCGCTGAACGTGGACTCCCATTTGCCTTTCTCGCCGCCCGCCCACAGTGAAAGGTCCGGGGTATTCTGGTTGCCGTAGGAAGTCTCAATCGAAACTCCGCCCGGATTCGGACGCCGTGTGAGAAATTGCACCACTCCCGCCAATGCGTCGCTTCCATATAGGCTCGATCCGCCCTCTTCATCCACTTCCACGCTGGCGACCGACTCGTTCGGCACTCGATCCCAATAGATCCAAGATCCAAAAGGATCGTTCAGCGGCAGGCCGTCTTCCAGCACCAGCACGCGGCTCGGTCCGCTTCCGCTGCCCAACCCTCGCAATGACACTCCCAGCGTCGTCGGATTCGCGATCCGGCTGCTCGATCGTCGAAAAAGACTAAATCCCGGAACCTGCCGCAGCGAATCGTCCAGCGTCAGATTCGGCGTCTGCTGCAAATCGTCTCGCGTGAGTTGAATCGTGCTGACCGGAGACTCTCCCAGCAGCGTGGAGGTCCTCGCCGCCGTAACCACGACTTGCTGGCTTACCGCCAGCGGCTGCAAGACAAAACTCATCTGCGGCGCCGCACCCGCTGCCGCCGTCCACGATTGCTTCAAGGGCTCAAACCCATCCGCCGTCACCTCCAGCGTCCCCGCCGCCTCCGGTACGCCGTTGAACACAAACATCCCCGCCGCATCCGTCGTAGTCTCGGTGGAGTAAGAATTCGCGCTAAGCTGAACCTTAGCGCCCTGCACGGACGCCCCTGTAGCGTCGTGGACGCTTCCTTCCACTCGCGTTCCCTGCGCGCCAAGATTCCAGGAAACGCCCAGCGTCAAAATGATTGTGAAAATGAAATGCGCCGCGCGGAACGCGCGGAACTTTACGGCGGGTGCATTCAAGGGCTGAGCCCCTTCATGCGGTCTTCGACGGATAGATATGCATCTGGGTTGCGCCGGAAACATCGAGCGGCATTATAACGTGCAACCTCTTGGATGTTTGCGACCCGCGGAAAAAGCGGACTCACGCCGGATTGGAACGGTAGATCCAATCGGTTTTGGTCGAGGGTTCTGCCGGGGACGCACCATTTATATCCTTCATTATCTCGTCCACGATCCCTCTTTGTGGCGAAAGCGAGCAAACCGGGTCTGTGACGCCGGCATCCTTCGCGAGCAAAAAAGCCTGGCACCGGCAGCCGCCAAAATCCCGCTCGCGACGGTCGCAGCTTCGGCAAGGCTCCGGCATCCATTCCTCGCCGCGGAATTTTTGAAACGCACCGGACTCCTCCCATATCTGCCGAAGCGGTCGCGATTGCACGTTGTCAAACGTCATCCCCGGCAGCATGGCGGCCGCGTGACACGGCAGCACGTCTCCGGCGGGAGTAATCAGCAGCAGTTTGCGTCCCCAACCGCCCATGCAGGGCTTCGGATACTTCGCGTAATAGTCCGGCACCACGTACTCCACTCTGATTTTCCCTCGCAGGCGCTCCTCGGCCTGCCTAATAACCCCCAGCGACCGCTCGAGCTGCGCGCGCGTTGGCAGCAGGTTTCTTACGTTCGTGAATGCCCAACCGTAATATTGCACATGCGCGAATTCCACGCGCCCCGGACCGATCTGCTCCGTCAGCACCAGCATTTCCTCCAGTTGATCCACATTCTGCCGGTGAATCACGAAATTTAGCGTAAGCGCAATCCGTTGCCGCTTGATCCACTCAATCGCGCGCAGCTTTCGCTCCTGCGCGTCCATTCCCGCGAATTCAACTGAGCTTTTCTCCCGCGCTCCTTGAAAGCTGATCTGTATGTGATCCAGCCCCGCCTCGACCAAATCGCCAAGCCGCTTCTCATCGAGCGGAATTCCCGACGTGATCAAATTCACGTACAGGCCGGCGCCGCGCGCCGCGCGAATAATTTCCGCCAGGTCGGGACGCGCCAGCGGTTCGCCTCCCGTGAAATCAGCTTGCAGTAAGCCAAGCTCCGCCGCTTCTCCGAGCACTCGGCTCCAGGTTTCCGTTGAAAGTTCGCGATCCCGCGCCGCCAGCGAAACGGGATTCGAGCAGTAAACGCAATGCAGCGGGCACCGGTGCGTCAGCTCGGCGATCAATGCAAGCGGCGAAGGTATCGGCGCGTTCATTTGAATGGGTACGTCGTTGAAGGCAGCGCGTACCGCGGTTTCACTCGAAGTCCAGCGCACGCTGCGTGTTCAGCAGGTCCAGATATCCCAGAATGTCCTGCTGCACTTTTCCGGGCTCGGCCTTCGAATACAATTGTTGCAATTCCGAAACAATTTGCTGCACGGTATGGGCTCCGTCGCAACGCTCCACAATCTCCAGGCTCGGCCCGTTTAGCCGCAGCGCCCGCTCCGGCATCAGCAGCATCCGCGGCGGCTTGTTCTTCTCGTTCAACCGGCAACCGGGCGCAAGATGCGGACGGTTGTTCATCTCAGGAGTCATGAAACATCCCGCTCTGGTTGAAACGCGCCCGGCGGCGGCCAACCCGGCAACACGTAAGCAAAATAGAGCGCGTCCAGCATGGCCCATAGAATATCGCACTTGGCGCGCAGCGCGCCCAGGGCCAGCTCTTGTTCCTGCCGCGTTTGCGCGTGCTTCACCACCCACGCCAGCGCGAAATTCGCGTCTTCCGGCGCCTGCGTGATTCGCGCCTCAAAATAATCCAGACCGCTCGCAAGCCAGGGATAGTGGTGCCTCAACCGGTCCATCCGCAAAGTGATCAGCTTGCCCGAAAAAAGCTCCGTCAGCGAAGACGCCACCGCTTCCAGAAACGTCCGCGACCGGACGAAATGAACGTACGATTCCACCGCGTATCGCGTGGCCGGTAAAATTCCCTCTCCGCGAATTGCCTGCTCGGGACGAAGCCCTGTGGCCTCCACCAGCCTGAGCCATTTCTCGATGCCGCCGGGCTTTCCGCCATCTCCGTCGTGATCTAGAATTCGCTTCCGCCACGCTCGGCGAAAGTCCGCATCGTCGCTCCGCGCCAAAATCGACGCGTCCTTGATCGGAATCTGGCTTTGGTAGGTATACCGGTTCAGCGCCCACGCCTGCAGTTGACCGCGCGTGAGCTTTCCTTCATGCATCAGCAGGTGAAACGGATGTTTGTGGTGATAGCACGCTTCGCCGATCGCGTGAAATCGCGCGATGAATTCCGGCTCGGGCAGAATCGTCTCGCGCTCCGGTTCGCTCAAAGCTCAAACTCCATCCTATCGTGCGCAATTTCCCATCCGGCTTCGCGCGCCGCGCGATTCGGTTCGCTCTCTTCGTCCAGCAGGGGATTAGTGTTGTTCATGTGGATAAGGATGCGTCGCCCGCCACGGACGTTTCCCATCTGCTCGAGCAGCCCGCCTTTTTCGGAAAGCGGCATGTGCCCCATCTCCCGCGCCGTTTTCCCGCTGCCCATCACGCGAACCAGTTCGTCATTCGTCCAAAAAGTTCCGTCCAGCAGCGAGAGATTGCTTTCCGCGGCGTATCGCTTCCAGCCGTCGCCGCTCCCCGGAATCCCAGGAGCATAAAACATCCGCTTTCCATTCTGCTCCAGCTCCAGCCCGATTAACGCCTCCTCCCGATGCAGGCTCCTCCGCAATCGTTCGCTCACATAATCCGGGAAATCTCCATCGAGCGGCACCGCCCGGCAACATATCCCCGTTTCATTTGGTGAAGCAGGTTGCGCCAGAATTGAAACCGCCTCATTCACCGCCAGCGATTCCCACTGAACGGGAGGGCGCGATCGCTCGAGCGTGCGAAACAGCGTATTTTCCTCGGTCAACACCCGTCGCACTCCTGGAGTCGCATAAATGCGCAAAGGCTGAAACTCGCGCAGGTGCAGAAGGCCGAGGACGCAATCCACGTCGGCGCTCGTCAAAATCACCGCGGAAACAGGCG
This sequence comes from uncultured Acidobacteriota bacterium, assembly GCA_963702375.1. GTDB lineage: Bacteria > Acidobacteriota > Terriglobia > Acidiferrales > UBA7541 > Palsa-295. The sequence continues at coordinate 139,895 of CAVPCI010000006.1, read as the reverse complement.
TGTTGCGCCCCGGTCCGGCAGGCGCGAATTCGCGGTTTTCCATGAACTGCTGCCGGAGGTCAGGAGACGCGTTCAGTAAAATCCAAGAGGACCTATCGGGAGAGACTGCAACTTGTGCTTGTGTGCGGGCTTTGCCTCGAAGCGAACCACCACGAAAACGGCTGCAATTCGCGCAGCCGCAATTCCACTGAGGGAATCCACCCCCGGCTGCGGAGCCGAGGATTTTCACGCGCATCTAGAAACTACAGTTCGGCGTTAGCGTACGAGCTAATTTCGCAATTCAGATCGATCTCTTCGTGTCGCGGTGCGGTCCATTCCATGGGTCGCTGCCTCCGATGTGCCTCTATTAAATGCGCTTGCCTTACCTGCAAAATATACCGTGCCACTCAAGTTTTCGCAACCTTTGATTTCGAGTCTCACCGTGCTCTCCAAAGGGACTCATTCTGCCTTCCCCGCTTGATGCCACCCATTCTGTCAGGGATGTGCCCGGCCTGTACCCCGGTGGAAGCCTCACCGCAAGCCTCAGCGCCACCAGAGCGCGGGCCTCTCGTCCACGCGATGAGAGCTTCCGCCTTCATTCGTGCCGCAGCGCAACCATCGGATCCACGCGCATCGCCCTCCGCGCCGGAATGTAACTTGCTAGCAGTACGACACCAACGAGAACCATCGACACCAGGAGAAAAGTAACCGGGTCCGTGGGCTTCACGCCGAAGAGCAGGCTCGAGAAAAATCGCGTTAGCCAAAACGCTCCTGCAACGCCGGGGCCCACTCCGACAACGGCCAGAAGCGCCCCTTCGCCGAGCAGGAGTTTCATCACATCTCGCCGCTGCGCACCCAGCGCCATCCGGACGCCGATTTCGTGCGTGCGCTGCGCGACGGAATACGCCACCAGGCCGTAGATACCCACGCCGGCGAGCACCAGCGCAAGCAGCGCAAAAAGCCCGATGAGCAACATCCTGAACCGCTGCGGCGCGATAGAAGTTGCGAGGACATCGTCCATCGTCTGCAACTCAGACAAGGGCTGATTCTTGTCAACGCTGAGTACGGCTTGGCGCACGTCGCTGGCAAGGCCGCGTGGATCGCCCTTGCTGCGAACCACAAACGTCATGATGAAAAACGGCTGCTGCACATCGGGCGTGAAGAGTTCTGGCAACGGTTCCTGGTCTAGCGCGGCATTTCTCACATCGGAAACCACGCCGACGACTGTAAGCTCCGCCGGATTAAGCCACCCTGGTTCGACATAATCGATCCGCTGGCCGAGAGGGTCGCGACCCTTAAAAGCTTGGCGTGCGAACGATTCGCTGAGGATCGCCACTCGTGGTGCGTCAGCCGAATCGCTTTCAGTGAACGAACGCCCTTTCAGCAGCCGGATACCCATCGTCTGGAAATATCCGGGGCTCACTCCGTCCAGCAGGATCGGGGCTCCCGGGCGGAAAAGGGTGCCGTCCGCGAGACGCATTTGATTCGCGGCATTGTTCAGCCCGCCAAGCGGATACTGGCCGGTCACGGCTGCTTCCTGAACTCCCGGGAGCGCGCGGATTCGGTCAAGGGCCTCCCGAAAGAAGGCGGAATGCCGCTGCGAATCGAAGCCCAGGGTAAAAGGGCGCTGCACCGTGGCGAGCAGTAGATGACTCGGCTCAAACCCGAGATTGACATCCGTTAGACGAACGAAACTTCGCACGAGAAGACCCGCGCCAGTGAGCAGCACGAGCGACAAGCTGATCTCGGCCAGCACCGGGAGGCTGCGCAGGCGGCTGAACCTGCGCCGCTTCATCACCGACCCCGCTTTCAGTGACTCGTTCACATCGCAGATCGAGGCAGCGAGCGCCGGAACTAATCCGAAAAGTACGGTTGCCAGAATGGCGAGCGCGGTCGCGAAACCAAAGGTCCTCCATTCAAGTGTTGGAGGCGAAGAGAAGTCCGGAGGGATCAGTTGTTTGAGCAGCCGCATCCCTAAAAATCCCGTGGCCAAGCCAACCAATCCTCCGCTTACGCTTAAGAGCAAACTTTCGGTGAGCATTTGCCGCACCAGGCGCCAGCGCCCCGCTCCGAGGGCCGCGCGGACCGCGATCTCCCTTCCCCGCGCGGCCGCTCGCGAAAGCAGCAGATTCGCCACGTTCGCGCACGCAATCATCAGCACCAGTCCGACGGATCCGAGAAGAACCAGGAGCAGCAAACGCACGTCCTTGACGAGCACATCGTGTAACGGCACAACGTCCACGCGTGCATTCGCGCGGAACCGTTCGGCCTGCGGAGGGTATTGCTGATCCATCCTCTGAGTCAGAACTTGCAGGTTGGCCCGCGCCTGATCGATCGTCACGCCAGGCTTCAGGCGGCCGATGACCGTAAGGACCATCCACTGGGGTGAGTGGGGCGAGAAGACCTTCGAATCCAGCGCGAAGGGAGTCCAGACATCGGCGTGCGGATAGCGCACGTTGCCCGGTATCACTCCCACGACGGTGTAAGCCGTGCCGTCTAAGTTGATTTCCTTTCCGGCAATGTGGCTGTCGGCGTCAAACCGGCTTCTCCACAGAGTCTCATTCAACAACGCGACGTGGCTTTCCGCTTCCTTCGCTTCCTCGGGAAGAAATGTGCGGCCGATGACGGGTTGAATTCCAAGCATAGGAAAAAAATTCGTTGTAACGTTGGTCACGATCACACGCCGGGGCTCGGCTCCGCCTGTCAGGTTCGCCCCAGGGGCTCCTCCGAAGGCGCCAATCTCCCCAAATACGTCATTGCCTTCCTTCCAACCAATGAAATCGGGGCTGAGGACGACGGCGGAGTCATGGTTGAAGGGAAAGCGTTCGGCCGCCCACACGATGCGGTCCGCGTTCTTGTAGGGCAGCGGCCGCAGCAGCACGGCATCGACGACGCCGAAAATCGCGGTGTTCGCACCGATGCCCAGGGCAAGCGTGATCACGGCAACGGTGGTGAATCCGGGATTCTTGCGCAGCATGCGCAAGCCAAACCGGACATCCTGAATCAAGGACTCCACCAGGCTCACGCCCAGCACATCGCGACACTCCTCTTTGGTTCGCTCCAGCCCGCCCAGTTTCACCCGCGCTTGCCGCATCGCTTCCTCGCGCGATAAGCCTGCCCGCATCAAATCTTCCGCGTGCGCCTCGACGTGGAACCGCAACTCCGCATCCAGCTCGCTCTCCACGCGCGAGCGGCCAAAAATCGCTGCTCGCAATGAGCGCATCCGCCTCCAAATCTTCATACCTCCTCCGAATCAACCTCCAGAAACTCCAAAAGCGTCACTCATGCCGCAGCGCCACCATCGGATTCATCGTCGCAGCGCGTCGTGCGGGGAGCCAAACGGCGAGAAGAGCAACAGCACCCAGTAGAACGGGGGCAGCGATGAACACCCCCGGGTCCCAGGCCCTAACGCCGAACAAGAAGCCTGCAATAAGGCGTGTCAGGCCGAAGGCAGTTCCGATGCCGAAGACGGTCCCGACGAACGTTAAACGCATTCCTTGAAACACGATCATATTCCGCACATCCCGCGACTCGGCTCCCAAGGCCAAGCGGATTCCCATTTCGTGCTTGCGCTGTTGAACTGAATACTCCATGAGTCCATAAATGCCGATTGCCGCGAGTAGCAGCGCTGAGCCGCCGAACACTGTCATGAGCAACATTTCGAACCGCGAGCGGGCAGTGGCCTGTGACTCAACCTCATCCATCGAACGTATGCCCGAAGCTGGCAGACCGCCGCTTGCTTGCTCAAGATTGCTCCGGATCGCCAAACTAAGTGAATACGGCGCGACGCGGGTTCGAACAATCCAAGTGATGGGCAGGAGCCGAAGATTGATAACATTAATGCCATCGGGGAGCTGAGCGATTGGAACGTACATCGCGGGCCTCGGGGGGCGATCAAGAACAGTGTCCCGGACGTCGCCCACGATGCCGATGATCCGCCGAGAAGCGTCTTTGTCATATTCAGGCCGCATACCCCTACCGATAATGAGCCGCTCACCCAGAGGGTCACTCCTCGGCCACAACGCTTTAGCCATTGCTTCGTTGATGATAACTACGGCCTGTGCGTTAGCATCGTCGCGTTCAGTGAATGCGCGGCCTCGCATCAAAGGTATATTGAAGACATCAAAGTAGTCTGGTGAAATGAACGTCCAACCGCCGAATCGATGATAGGGCCCGTCTAGCGGGCGTCCGACGACGATGAGAGGTAGCTGCCAAACCGTTTCCAATGGCAGACAGCATGTAGCGGCTACGTCAGTCACTCCGGGCAATGCCTGAACGCGCCTAACGCCATCGCGAACAAGCTGATTCATTTCCGAAGTCTTTTCAAAGCGCGTACCGGTTAGCGACATCTGCATCGTTAGGACATTGTGCGAGTTGAAGCCCGGATTCACAGAGCGTAATGCGATGTAAGTTCGAATCAGCAAAGCTGACCCAATCAACATCACTAGCGCGAGGGCTATTTCACTGATAACGAGCAGCGAGCGAGTCTTCTGCTGACGAAAACTGGAACTGGAACGTGCGGTATTCTCTTTCAGGAGTAAGTTTAGATCGGCGCGAGACGCCTGGAATGCAGGAAGAATACCGAACAACAAAGCCATGGCCAGCGAAGCAAGAACTGCAAATCCCAGAATCCGCCAATCCAAGGTGACGGCGGAACCCGACTCTCCGATACGGGGAATATAGAGCGGGTTAGCTGGAGAAGTGAGCGGAAGGTTACCTGGGTAAAGGGCAAGCAAGGCTCGAATACCGACCATCCCAAACAAAAGACCCAGTGCTCCTCCCACCAGGGAAAGCATTGCGCTTTCGGTCAGCAGTTGGCGAACGACTCGCCCACGCCCAGCACCCACGGCAGCTCGAATGGCGATCTCATGCATTCTTCTGCTGCCACGGGCGAGCAACAGGTTGGCAACATTCGCGCAAGCGATAAGGAGCACGAAAATCACTGCACCAACGAGCAGCACTATCAAGCGACGCGAATTGTTGCCCATTGCTTCTCGGAGTGGCTGAACTGTGAAACCCTCCTTCGAGCTAAAGGTGGGGAACCTGCGTCGATACTCCTGGACAACAGCTTGAAGCTGGGCGACCGCTTTCGCGAGGGTAACTCCGGTTCTAAGGCGGGCAGCCACGTAGCAGTAGCTACCGTGGTCGTCGGTGTTCGGTTCTATTTGAAATGGAAGCCATACATCGGGAGTCCGATCGAATTGCTCAGTATCAAAATTGGGACCGAGAATACCAATCACAACGTAGCTCTCGCTTCCGAGGACAATGGCCTTACCCAGAACTTGAGAATCGTTCTCGAAGCGACGGGTCCAGAATCCATAGCTGAGCACAGCAACGTTTCCGCCGCGAGGTCGATCTTCGTCGGCGGTGAAAGTGCGGCCTTTCAGGACTGGCGCTCCGAAAAGACGGAAAAAGTCCAGCGTCACGCGGGCTACTGGAATCAACTCGGGGGACGATCCGCTAATTAGGTTCACTCGATCCAGCCGATAGGCAGAAGTATCCTGAAAAATATTTGTCTGCTGCTTCCACAGATTGAATTCTGGAAGTCCGGTTCCGGTTCCCGGAACTCCTTGATAAGTTGGTTCAATTTGGACGATTCGATCAGCGTCCGGTGCCTTCAACGGTTTCAGGATTACCGTGTTGACGACAGAAAAAACCGCAACATTCGCTCCGATGCCGAGCGTAACGATCGCAACGGCGGTCAGGGTGAAGCCCGGATTCTTGCGCAGCATGCGCAGGCCGAAGCGCACATCTTGTATCAGCGATTCAACGAAGGCTACGCCCAGCGCATCCCGGCATTCCTCCTTGGTGCGCTCCAGCCCGCCCAGCTTCAGCCGTGATTGCCGCAGCGCTTCCTCGCGCGATAAACCCGCGCGCATCAAATCCTCCGCGTGCGCCTCCACATGGAACCGCAGCTCCGCCTCAAGCTCGCTCTCCACCCGCGCCCGCCCGAAAACCGCTCCCCATCCGGCGCGCAGCCGCCTCCAAACCCTCATACCCCCTCCGACCGCGTTCTCAGAATCCCCGCGATAACGTCCGCCATGCGGTTCCACTTTTCGGCTTCCGCCTCCAGTTGGCGCTTCCCCGCCGCTGTGAGACGGTAATATTTCGCCTTGCGATTGTTCTCAGACTCGCCCCATTCGCTCGCGATCCAACCGTCGCGCTCCAGCCGGTACAGCGCCGGATAAAGTGAGCCCTGCTGAATCTCCAAAGTCCCCTTCGAAATTTGCTGGATGCGCAGCAAGACTCCGTAGCCGTGCAACGGTCCCAGCGAAACGGCCTTGAGCACCAGCATGTCGAGCGTCCCTTGCAGAAGATCGAGTTGTTTATCCACGAAAACTCCGTCTCCTAGACTGCCTAGGGAAAATGGAAATCTAGCCTGCTTCTCCTAGCCTGTCAAGGAGAAGCGAAAACCCCTCCTGTCGTCCCCACGCCGTGTGCCCAATCTAAGGAAAACTACCTGGTTTCCGCGCGCAGGGGTTCGCCAGCAACGAGCGTTCAATACCCGCTGTAGTGCGCGTGGTTGCCTGGTCTGTAAACACCGCCAACCATAAGTTGCACTCTCTGTTTACACGCCCTCGCCCCTGTACTATAGTTTGCCCACCTCACAGGACGCGCGCCCCTGCCGCAGCGTCCCACCAACGCTTTAGGGGAGATATCTATGTGGCGTAAGCCTGATGAGAAGCCAGATCCGCAACCGTCCAAGTCATCCGTCCCAGCGCCGGTCAATGTCACGCCCACGGCGCCGGAGCCTCCTGCGGCCGCTCCGCCAACACCGGAGCCACGCGTTTTCAAGTCGCCTGCCGTCGAGCCAGTGGCCGCCGCACCTGTCAGCCACAGCGCGTCCAGAATCAACTCCGGGCTGAAGATTACTGGCGAAGTCTTTGGCGAGTCAGACCTTGTTATCGACGGCGAGGTAAACGGTAAGGTCCGCCTATCGAGCGGGCGCGTCACCGTCGGCTCCTCAGGACGCGTCCAGGCCGAAATCGAGGCTCGCGAGATCGTGGTCGAGGGAACTGTTCAGGGTAATTTGAAGGCGACCGAAAGCGTTCGCCTTGGCCCGGCTGGCCGCGTCACCGGCAGCGTGCTCACTCCGCGAATTGCCATCGACGATGGCGCCAGGTTGCGCGGCAAAGTCGAAACCGTCGCGCCCGGCCGCGGCCGTGAAGCATCGCCGGCTAGCCCCTCCACGCGCGTCGCGACAGAGCTTCAGAGCGTTGCCGCGAGCACGGACTCCAAATAGAATCACCGATGAATTGGACGGCCAAAGCTCGCCCCGCCAGCACCGGCGCCGCCTCCGCGGCTGCGTCGCGTGCCGCAGTGCCCAAGCCCGGCCCTTCCGCTGCTCCTAGCCACTCTGGAAACACGCGTATCTCCAACGGCCTAAAGGAATTCCTCTGGTTGATCAGCGACATTCCGCGCGCACGAGTGCTCGATCTGGGGCCTGTCTGGCAATCAACCGTCAGTTTCTTCGTCGATAAGGGCTACCGGCTTTCCACCGACGATTTGTTGCGCACCTGGAAAGAGTTCCTGATCACGGAGGAAGAGCGCCTCCGCCTTGCGCCTTTGGGAGAAGAGAGAGGCATCGCTTCCGCGGCGATCCTTGCCACTAAATTCCTCGAGAGCGCCCTTCAGTATCCCGAAAATCATTTTCATGGAGTCCTGGCGTGGGATCTCCTGGACTATTTCGACCCGGCAGTCATGCCTCCGCTGATGGCACGGCTCTCGAAGATTCTGAGTCCCAACGGCGTCGTCCTCGCGCTGTTCCACAGCCGCGCGGTGGACAGGTTTCATCGCTATCGGATCGCTGATGCCCAAACCGTCGAGCTTGTCCCCGCCCCGACGCTGGCCGTTCACAACCACGTTTTTCAGAACCGGGAAATTCTTAGCCTCTTCTCCGAGTTCCGCTCTTCAAAAACCTTTGTGGGCCGCGATCAGGTTCGCGAAGGCCTTTTCCTGAAGTAGCTGTCTTCCTGAAATAGAGGACTTCATCCCGTCTTATCGCCTTTTCCGCGGTTTGGTTTCTAGCTACAGCTGCTCCCTATCAATTCTTTGGAACCATTTCGTCTCTCGCCGGGAATAACCCTGCGGTCTATCGCCCTGGGGAGAAAAACGCGCGATGGCAAGGGAGAAGGGTACGGGGGTGTCCGAAACGGTTTGCGAAGGGGCGGATGGGTGTCCAAATTCGCCCATTTACGCCGCTGAAATGTTTCTAATTAGAAGGAATTTGTGCTTCAAACTAGTCGCCTTTTTTGCGGTGGCGGCGGCCATTTTCAGCTTGCCAGGCTGCGGCGGTGGCGGCAGCTCAACAACAGTGAACTCGATTGGCATCAATCCCACGGCGATCACCGTACCCATAAATACGCAAACCGATTTCACGGCCGTGGTGAAGCTCAATGACTCCAGCACCTCCACCACGACGACCTTGACCTGGGAAGTGAACGGCACGGCGGGCGGAAGTTCGACGCTGGGCACGATCGTGCCCTCTACTGCAGACGCCGAGGTTGCCGTGTACACCGCTCCCGCCGCTGTGCCCAGCACGGGAACCACGGTGGTGGGCCAGGTGAGCATCACCGCAGTGGCGCAGCAGAACACCTCGAGCACCACGTCGACGACAACCGTGACGTCCAATACGGCAGTGGTGACAATTGGAGTTGGCACAGGGCTAGTGGTCACGCCAACAACGGCGATCGTGCCGTCCGGCGCAGGGCATCAGTTTTCCGCGCTGCTGAATAACGTCGCCGATCCCGCGGCGACCTGGACTGTGACTTCTTCGGGCGGCGGAGATGCGGGCACAATTAATTCGAGCGGCCTTTATACCGCGCCCTTGAGCCCTCCGCCGGGAAATTCCATCACAGTTACGGCGACGGATGGAGCGAGTACCGCGACAGCGACTTTGACTGTGGTTTATTCGGACCACTCGCTCAACGGCCCTTACACTTTTTCTTACAAAGGCGACGACGCGTCCGGATTTTTAGGAGTCGTGGGCAGTTTCGTGGCGGATGGCGGCGGACACATCGTTAGCGGCCTGGAAGACTTCGACAGTTTTATTACCGGAGTTTCCACGCAGGTCACGCTCACGGGGACGTATCAAGTGGGCGCGGATGGACGCGGCACGGCAACGCTGAATACCGGCCAAGGAATCGTTACACTGGCGTTCGCCCTTAGCAGCAACGAGCATGCTCGAGTGATCCGCTTTGATAGCAATGCCACCGGCGGCGGAACGATGGACCAGCAGAACCTGAATGCCTTATCGAATTCGCTCTCGGTGATTTCCGGTCCTTACGCTTTTATCGCTTTTGGAGCAGATTCAAGTTTTCAGCCAATGGGAATTGGCGGCCAGTTTTCCTCCGACGGCGCAGGAAATATCCCGGGCACGAATACGATCCTGGACGTGAACGACAACGGAATCGCGAATGCCAGCGGCATCACGACGGGTGATACAACGCTGCATGGTTCCTATCAGTTTGACGGAGCCTTCCCCGGAACGGGCCGCGGCACTCTGACGCTCACGAGCAGCACGACGGGTTCGCGTGAATACGTGTTTTACGTTGTTGATGGCGCGCACATGCAACTTGTGGAAATAGACGGCAATGCTTTCGTCGCCGGTCGCGCGGTGGGCGCGCCTACAGGGAATTCATTCTCCGCGGCCAGTCTGGTGAGCGCCAACTATCCTTTTACGAATGGCGGAAATTCGACGGCTGGCGCATACGCGGGCGGCGGAGTTTTCACGTCCAATGGAAGCGGCATGATTACGGGCGGAATTTTCGACATCAATAACGCGGGTACTTACAACAGCGGGCCGGCGCTGAGCGCCTGTCCCTACACTGTGGACGCGACGACGGGCCGCATGGATGTTAGATTATTCACCGGAACTGGGGCGTGTCCGGCCAGTGCGAGCAGCAGCGTATCGGAATTCGCGGCTTATCCCACTTCGGAGGGATCGGCGCTGATGCTTGAGATCGACGCCAACGCTGTGACAACGGGCACCGCTTACCAGCAGTGCTTCGTGGCGTCGGCGTGTACTTCCGGCGTTCCGGCGATTACGGGGGTAAGCGCTTCTCTGGGATTTACCGGTGAAGGCACATTCCACAAGAATCCGTCGGCCTATCAGCAGAATGTGGTCGGCCAACTCGCCCTAAGCTCCGCGAGCATCAGCGCCGGAAATCTGGACATCAACAATTTCAACGCGGTTTTTCCGGCCGATCCGGTGGGGACGAGCAGTTCGTTAGGGACGGCGTCTTCGACAGGCCGTGGCACGTTTGTGATTGCAGTCACCAATCCAACCGCGACCTATAATTTGATCTACTACCTCATCGACGACAACTCGGCGTTGCTGTTGGATAAGGATACGACGCTGGTCCTCAGAGGCGCGCTCGCGAAGCAGTTCTAGCGCACTGGGCGGAAGCGCCGGCTCGCACCGGCGGTGACGTTCGACTGCGGAGCCGCCCGGGGCTAAAGCCCCATTTGATTTTGCTGCTTTGTCCCCCCGCATAAATGCGGGGGCTTCCACCAAGAAGTGCAGCGCCGCATGATCGAGCTGATGGCTAACTTCGCGCCAAGCATGTTTGCCGGGCACAGCATGCTGTGCCCCTACAACGGCGAAGGCAAAGCGTCGCTAGAGAGTCGGCCGGGGCTAAAGCCCCACTTGATTTTGCTGCTTGCCCCCCGCATAAATGCGGGGGCTTTGACTCGGGCGGCAGTTCTAGCGGTTGATGAAAACCGCGGCAAGGTATCCTTCGCGACAAGGTTGAGAATTCGGGCCTGCGGAACCTCTTAATACACTCGTGGATTCGGCATTCTGGTATATTTCGCGGCGCGTGGAGCGGTCACTGCGTTCCGTAGCCCTGGTGGAACAATGAGCAAGAGACTTGTTTCGCTCGCCTTGTTATCAAGTTCCTTATGTATCCTGGCATTCGGGCAGCAAGCACCTCCGGATTTGATTCTCTTCAATGGCAAAATTTTCACGAGCGATTCGGCCCACCCCTATGTCGAAGCTCTGGCCATTCGCGGCGAACGCATCTTGGCCACCGGGAATTCCCGCAAAATTCAATCGCTAGCGGCTGCGAGCACAAAGCGAATCGACCTCGGTGGACGCACTGTAATTCCCGGCATCAACGACGCGCACAATCATGTGGCCGACGCGCTAACGCCTTCGAATGAAATCAATCTGCCCTTCAGGACTCAGGATCCGGCGTGGGACGAGGTCCGAGAAGCGCTTTCAGAAAAAATCCCGAACACGCCGAAGGGAACTCTGATCGAAGTGCAAATCGGACCTAGAATCTTTCACGATTTGGCGGTAAATCGGGATTCCCTCGACAAAATTGCTTCCGGTCATCCGGTGATCCTAGCCACGTTCACGGGCCATGCCTACATCATGAGCAGCGCGGCGCTAGCGAGCATCGGAATTCGCGAGGACCAGAAGGATCCGGTGGGCGGCCGCTACGAACGGTTCACGGATGGCCGGCTTAGCGGCGTCGCCCGCGAATATGCGGCGCTCCGGGTGGATCGTAGTCTCGCCGGCCTTACGAGCGAAGCGGACGCGTTGAAGGAATTGCGCGCCTTCTTCGCGCAGGCCGCCAAATTTGGGATTACGTCGATTCAGGACATGTCCGACGCGATGCCGCCGGACCGCGCGGTGGCGCTATTTGAAAAGGTTCCAATTCCAATTCGCATTCGCATCATGCGCATGCCCATGACCACGCCTGCGGGGCGCGATACGCGCGAGGGACGTTCACTCCCGCTCCATCCGGGACCGCTCATTACGGTGAACGGCACGAAGTGGCTGCTCGATGGTGTTTTCATGGAATTCACTCTCGATCCCCGCAGCAGCCACCAGCACGAGGCAGGCCCACCGTTCGACCACGAGGTCCGCGAGCTCCCGATGACTTTTTCGGAAAAGGAAATGGAAGCGATGTTGGGGGAATCTCTGCGGAACGGCGATCCATTGATGTTTCACGTCTCCGGTTCCCAGGCCGCGGCGGCAATGCTCCACGCGATGCAGGCGACTGGGGGAAACAAAGTGTGGGGCGCGCGCCGGATACGCTTCGAACACGGAGACGGCCTCTTTCCTGATCTGATTCCAAAGGCGAAAAAGATGGGCATCGTTGTGGTAGAGAATCCGTCGCACTTCGCGCCTGCCGGCGCTTTGGGGATGGGTCCCTTCAAGGAGGCGCAGCCGCTGCGCTCGCTGTTGGCGGCAGGCATTCCTCTTGGGCTGGGCTCCGACGGTCCAATGAATCCTTACTTGAACATCATGTTCGCCGTCACCCATCCAAATAATCCTGCTGAAGCGATCACGCGTGAAGAGGCCGTGACCTGCCTATACGCGTGGTTCGGCCTACGCCGAATTTGCCGGAACCGAAAAGGGCAGCCTTGTGCCCGGCAAGCTCGCCGACCTCGCCGTTCTCTCGCAGGATATTTTCAGCGTGCCCGTGACGGAATTACCGAAGACAGAATCCGTCTTGACCTTGGTAGGTGGAAACGTTGTGTACGATGCCAGAATCATGAGCGTGAATTGACGGACATCGTCGCCTCAGCGCCTATTCAAGACTGGCTACAAATTCGGATGTTTGCAAGGTATCGGGAAATCGCTGAGAGGAAAAGAAATGAGGTTCTCCTACAAACGCATGCCGCCCCGGGGCTAAAGCCCCGTTTGATTTTGCTGCTTGATCCCCCGCATAAATGCGAGGGCTTCCACCGTCTAATTCCGTCAGATAATTGACTGGGAGAGCTCGATGCGCCCAAAAACAGATGGCATCCTCGAATCGTCTTTGTACGTGAGCGAGGTGGCTCGCTCCATCCGGTTCTACGAGGAAATTTTCGGGTTCCGCGTGATCAAGGACTTCGGCGAGCGGGGTTGCGCGATGCAGGCGGGCACGCGCCAGGTATTGCTGCTGTTCAAGAAGGGAGCTTCGCGGGCGATCACGTCGCCACACGACGGAGACGGCGAACTGCACCTGGCGTTCGCAATTTCAACCGCTGACTTGGCCGGATGGGAGCGGTGGCTTGACGAGAGAGGAATTGCGGTGGAAGAGAAGCGATCCTGGGAGCTGGGCGGCTGGAGCGTCTACTTTCGAGACCCGGATCGGCACTTGCTCGAAGTAGCCACGCCGGGAACATGGTCAATCTATTGATGGACTAACACACCTCATCTCGCACACGCTTGCTTCGCGTCGAGGGGTGCTGTAACTTCCGACGGCAGACGTGGCCTTTCAGGCTCGCTTTCTCGCTCACACGGAGGTTCAATGACCGCTTCCATTTCACGCCTGTTTCTGCTTTTCGCGATTTGCACGTGGATCACGTGCGCGCAGGACGCGCCGAAACACGCTTCCTCGAAATCTGGCGAGGCATCTCGCTCGTCGCAAGCTGCGGCAGCCGATACGCCCGGGCCGGCTCCGGAGATACAAAGTTTGGCGAAAGCACTGACCGGCAGATGGTCAACGCGCGAAAAGTACGAGCGGATGTTCTTAACGCCGGACGGAGGAGTGGGAAATGGAGAGCAGGTTTTTCGCCCGGGCCCAGGCGGATTCACGCTGCTAGAGGATTACCATTCGAAAACTCCGGCGGGAGAGCTTTTGGGATTTGGCTTGTTGTGGTGGGACCAGACGAAAGGGTTGCAGCATATGTGGTGCATCAACATCTATCCGACGGGATGTGAGATGTTTCCGGCTGCGCCACAGCCGGGTCCCAAATGGGACGGGAAGCGACTGGTTATTCACATTGCCGGGGAGCAGGTGGGGGACAGTAAAGTTGACTGGCAGGAAATTCTTTCCGATATAACTCCGAACTCCTTTACGCAAACCGTTGATATCGGGGAATCGGGCCGCGCGTTGAAGCGGTGGCTCACGATTCACTCGACGAAGATCGAATAACCCGGGCTCGTGGCGCTGGTTGGCAGCGGGGGCAGAAGTGGGTGCCGCGACCGACTACGATGACGCGGCGTATTTTTGTTCCGCAGCGGAAGCATCTTTTCCCGGTGCGTTGGTAGACGCGGTGGCGAAGCTGAAACTCGCCGCGCTGGCCGTCAGAATCCACGTAATCGGAAATGGATGAGCCGCGCAGGCGGATTGCTTCCAGCAACACGGCGCGGACGGCTCGATGGAGATTGCGAAGCTCGCGGGGCTTGAGAGACGCCGCCAATCGCATGGGATGAATTCGCGCTCGCCACAGACTTTCGTCCGTGTAGATGTTGCCCATGCCTCGCAAAACGCGCTGATCGAGCAAGAGCGCTTTTGTGCGGGCGCGGCGTCCACGCAATTTCGCGGTGAATTCTTCTTCGGTGGCTTCGAGAGGATCGAGGCCGAGTTCGCCCAGAGCGGATTCGCGCGCACCGTCGGCGACAATCCGCATGCGTCCGAAGCGGCGAATGTCGGTGTAGCGGAGCTCGCGGCCGTCGTCGAGCGCGAAAAAAACGTGAGTGTGCGGGATCACCGGCGCTTCAGCGGGGCAAACGACAAGCTGACCCGTCATTCCCAAATGAATCAGCAGAGAGGGGCGGGCCTCATCGGCACGTGCAGACTCGAGGTCCAGCAGGAGAAATTTTCCGTGTCTGCGAACGGCGGTGACTTGGCAGCCAGGCAGAGTTTGCTCCATGGCGGCAGGATCGTCGATGAAATCCGTCTTGCCCAGGCGGACACTGAGAAATCGTCTTCCGGGCAGGACGGCTCGCAGGCCGCGCGCAACGGTTTCTACCTCGGGGAGTTCAGGCATGGTATGGATTGGACGTTAGCATACCGGGCCAGGATGCTAACCCTTACCGGAAGAAAGGCAAACCGGAGAGCGGAGGCGCCGGGCCGTGGCCGGTTTGTGAAAAAAAACCTTGTGGTGCGTGGCTGCGGGTGTGCTAGCATTTTACTGTTGAAAATACAGAAAACACTGTAGAGCAGGGCCACGGGGTTTCAGAGGGAGGACGAGTTGATGGAAGCCAAGGCCGGTGTAATCGAGCAATACCGAGTTCACGTTAGAGACACCGGATCGCCAGAGGTGCAGATCGCATTACTGAGCGAGCGCATCAACTACCTCACCACACATCTCCAGTCTCATGCAAAAGATCATGCTTCGCGCCGCGGGTTGATCATGATGGTCAACAGGCGCCGCCGGCTGCTGGATTATCTGAATCGCCGCGACCCGGATCGGTATCGCGAGATTGTGGCACGACTTAGCTTGCGCAAGTAGCGCGGGATTCCTAAGCGGCCGTTCTGGCCGCACGTATCATCACCGCACAAAACGGGAAGGTGCTCCGGGACGCAGCGCGGGTGTGCCGCGAATCGAGGCCACTCGTCCGTTCATTCGCGCCCGGCGGCAACGGTTTGGGGCGTTTTCCATTAATCTAGATTTTCCGAGAGAGGTTTCTCGTATCTGACGAAGTTCCCGGTGGACCGGGAGAGAGGGATGTGCCGGATGTTTGAACAAGTAAGCGTGGATTTGGGCGGGAGGACGTTGACGCTGGAAACGGGCAAGATGGCGCGGCAGGCGCACGGCGGAGTGGTGGCGCGGTATGGCGATTCGGTTGTGTTGGCCACTGCGTGCATGGACAACCACGCCACGGAAAAGGATTTTCTTCCGTTGACAGTCGATTACCGCGAATACACCTATTCCGCGGGAAAAATTCCGGGAGGATTCTTCAAGCGCGAAGGGCGTCCTTCGGAGCGCGAGATTTTGACTTCGCGGCTCACGGACCGGCCCCTGCGTCCGCTTTTCCCCGAAGGCTGGGCCACCGAGACGCAAATCATCGCGGCGGTGCTTTCCGCGGACAGCGAAAATGATCCGGACGTGATCGGAGTGACGGCCGCGTCGGCGGCGCTGTATATCTCGAAGATTCCTTTTACCAACCCGATTGCCTGCGTTCGCGTGGGATTGATTGACGGCAAGCTGGTGGTGAACCCAACGGTTGCGGAGCAGAAGACGAGCCTGTTGAATATCATCATCGCGGGGTCGGCAGACGCGATCGTGATGGTGGAATCGGGCGCAATGGAGGTTTCCGAGGATACGGTTACCGATGCGCTCGAGTTCGGCCACGCCGAAATCCGGAAAATTGTGGCGGCGATCAAGGACTTGGGTGCGCGCGTGAAAACGCCAAAGGTGGAAGTGAAGCCGCCCGCTTTTGACGAAGCACTCTATCAGGAAATCAAGCAGAAGTACGGCGAGCGGCTCCGCGACGCGCTGGATACGGCCAAACATCCAAAGCTGGAAAGTTACGGACTGGTGGACGGGATCAAGGACGAGATTTTCGCGGGCCTCCCCGAAGATGACGCGGATAGGAAAAAACTGGCGTACCGCGCATTCGAGCGGCTCCGCGAACGCATCTTCCGCGACGACATGCTGATTCGCCGACGGCGTCCCGACGGACGGGCGTTCGACGCCATCCGGCAGATCACTTGCGAGGTAGGCGTGCTTCCGCGAGTTCACGGCTCGGCGCTCTTCACGCGCGGCGAGACGCAGGCTTTGGTGACTACGACCCTCGGCACCAAGGAAGACAAGCAGCGCCTGGATCTTCTTTTCGAGGATGAAGCGTTCAAGCGATTCATGTTGCACTACAATTTTCCGCCGTTCTCCGTGGGCGAGGTGAAATTCCTGCGCGGACCGGGCCGACGCGAAATCGGCCACGGCGCACTGGCGGAGCGCGCACTTGCCAGCCTGCTTCCTTCGGAGGCGGATTTCCCCTACGCGATGCGCGTGGTCTCTGACATTCTGGAGTCGAACGGGTCTTCGTCCATGGCGACGGTGTGCGGCGGATCGCTGGCGCTGATGGACGCGGGCGTGCCGTTGAAAGCTCCCTGCGCCGGAATCGCGATGGGATTGGTGGTCGAGGACGATAAGTACGCCATCCTGACGGATATCGCCGGCGCCGAGGACCACTACGGCGATATGGACTTCAAAGTGGCCGGCACGCGGCAAGGAATTACAGCGTTGCAGATGGACATCAAGGTGGGCGGCGTCAGCATCGCCATGATGCGCGAGGCGCTGGAGCAAGCGCGAAAGGCGCGGCTTCAGATTCTCGATACCATGGAATCGACGATTTCTTCCGGCCGCACGGAAATTTCCGAGTACGCGCCGCATCTCCACATTCTCAGCATCCCCACGGACAAGATTCGCGATCTGATCGGCCCAGGCGGCAAAAAAATCCGCTCGATCATCGAGGCCACGGGCGTGAAGATCGATGTGATGGACGACGGCAAAGTGCACGTGTTTGCAAACAACGGCCCCGCCGCCGAATCGGCGCTGAAAATGATTCGCGATACCACCGCGACGGCCGAGATCGGCAAAACGTATCTTGGCACCGTGGTGCGCATCGCGGATTTCGGCGCGTTTGTCGAGATTTTCCCGGGAACCGATGGCCTGCTGCACATTAGCGAGATCGCGGAAGCGCGCATCCGCGCGGTTCGCGACGAACTGAAGGAAGGCGATCAGGTGCTGGTAAAAGTGCTGGCAATCGAGGGAAACAAAATCCGCTTGAGTCGCAAAGCTGTGCTGCGCGACCAGCGCGACAAACAGCAGAAGGCCGAGGCGGCAGGCTAACCGACGGCGCTCGACGCGAGCGCCCCCACCCAGGAAGGTAAATTCAGGGAGGCGAGCCATCGCCTCCTTTTTTTGGCGATCGTTGACAGCCGCTGGAGAGCGGTCCTTGCGCCCTCAGTCTCCGGTGCTCACACGCTCGATGCGGGCCCCAAGATCGCGCAGTTTCAGTTCGATTCGCTCGTAGCCGCGGTCAATGTGATACACGCGGTCAATCCAGGTTGTGTTGTCCGCCACCAGGGCGGCAAGCACGAGGCCGGCGCTGGCTCTCAGATCCGACGCCGTGACCGGCGCGCCGCTGAGCGGAGTTGGCCCGGTCACGATGGCCAGATTTCCCTCGATGGTGATGTTGGCGCCCATGCGCACCATTTCGCTGGCGTGCAAGTAGCGGTTCTCGAAGATCGTCTCGCGAATGCGCGACACGCCGCGGGCCTGAGTTGCCAGGGCCATGAACTGCGCCTGCATGTCGGTTGCGAAACCGGGATATTCCTCCGTGGTTACGTCAGCGGCCACCAGCTTTTTTGCCGCGCGAACACGCAGCGCGCTTTCACCCTCGCAGCGTATCTCCACGCCGCATTCCTCAAGCTTGTTGGTAACGGCGGTGAGGTGCTTGGGCTGGCAGCAAGTGATCAACAGGTCGCCTCCCGTCATTGCTCCCGCGACCAGAAAAGTTTCGGCCTCGATGCGGTCGGGAATCACGGCATGGCTGGCACCATGCAGTTTTTCAACTCCTTGGACGCGAATCGTTGACGTTCCCGCGCCCTGGATCTGGGCGCCCATTTTCACGAGCAGCGCGGCAAGGTCGGTTACTTCGGGTTCGAGGGCGCAATTTTCGAGTACAGTTTCGCCCTCCGCCAGCACGGCCGCCGTGAGGACGTTCTCCGTTCCCGTGACCGTGATCCTCGGAAAGCGAAACGCGGCGCCGCGCAGGCGGGTCGCGCGCGCCTCCACGTAACCGTGGTCCACCGAAATTGTGGCGCCCAGCTTTTCGAGAGCCTGAATGTGAATGTCGATGGGCCGCGCGCCGATGGAGCAGCCTCCGGGCAGCGAAACGCGCGCGTAGCCAAAACGCGCCACGAGCGGTCCCAGCGACAGTACCGACGCGCGCATAGTTTTCACCAATTCGTACGGCGCTTCCGTGTGCGATACAGTTTCGGCTTGAATCGTGAATTCGCTGGGCGGAATGTCCGGACTTTCCACGCGGCAGCGCATGTGGGCCAGCAGCTTGGCCATGGTGATGATGTCGCGCACGCGAGGAATGTTTAGCAGGCGCACCGGCTCGGCTGTGAGCAGCGTCGCGGCCATTGCCGGGAGCGCGGCGTTCTTTGCGCCGCTGATTCGGACGGCGCCTTCGAGTCTTCTGCCACCCTCGATTTTGAATCGATCCATCTCTTTTTCCTTCTTTTTCTTCACTTCACAAAAAGTCCACGACGAGAACGGCGCTCGTCGTGGCTACCGCTGCTTGCTGGAGCGCCGTTTCGCGATTTCCAGGGCTTCGCGCACGTTCCCGTCGGCAGTGGCGAGCGATTGCCGGGCGGTGCGAAAATCGGCGCGCGCTTTCAACATCACCAGAGCCGTCGGCAAATCGTACTTCGCATTTCGCAGGGCACGCTTGCCAGCGCGCGCGCCGACTCCCGCCGCTTTCTCAAGAACCCGGGCGCCGCGTTGCCGCAGCTTTTCGTTCGTTAGCGCAACGTGGATCATCCAGTTGTCGTACACGCGGCCCATGCGCGCCATCGCAGCGGTGGAAAGCAAATTCAGCACCAACTTCTGAGCGGTACCGGCCTTAAGCCGCGTCGAACCT
The DNA here is from genome assembly GCA_963702375.1 of uncultured Acidobacteriota bacterium. Classification (GTDB taxonomy): domain Bacteria; phylum Acidobacteriota; class Terriglobia; order Acidiferrales; family UBA7541; genus Palsa-295. The sequence continues at coordinate 120,595 of CAVPCI010000006.1, read as the reverse complement.
GTGATTGCCTCGGGGCCGGTGTGGGGCACGATTCTGATTCGCGCGCGCCGCGCCAAAGGCGAATGCAGATTCGAGGTAATGCCGATGGTCACCGCGCCGCGCCGGCGGGCGAATTCGATCGCGCCGAGAACGTACGGCGTGGTGCCGCTGGCAGACAGGCCCACCACAACGTCACGCCGCGAGACACTTTTTCGCCGCAAGTCGCGCGCGCCAGCACGCGCTGAATCTTCTGCGTCTTCCACTGCGCCCCGAAGTGCGCGTTCGCCTCCGGCAATGATTGCCTGTACCATGCCCGGCGGCGTCGCAAACGTGGGCGGGCACTCGGTGGCATCTAGAACGGCCAAGCGTCCGCTGGTTCCCGCGCCGACGTAGAACAGACGCCCGCCATCGCGAAATGCTTTCACGATGGCATCAACCGCGCGGACGATTTTCGGAAGCTCGCGGCGCACCGCGGGAGCAACCTGGGCATCCTCGCGATTTAGGACGCGCAAAATGTCGAGCGTTGACTTTCGGTCGAGTCCACGCGACCGCGGATTCCGCTGCTCTGTGGTGGCTAATTTCAACGAAGCGCCCGCATCTGGTTCGATTATAGCGGCACGGGAAGGCGATAGGGCATGCTGGCAATGCGATTCCGCAGAAACTGTGCTGAGGAAGTTATCGGGCCATGGACTCGCTGAGACCAAGGCATAGCGACTCGATGACGGCATCGTGAAGCGCAGGCCGTACTTGTCGGATTTGCTCGTTGGCGCGAGTGGGATTCACGCGATTGGTGAGGAGTATGACGAATAAGTCCTTCTCAGGATCGATCCAGAGCGTGGTCCCTGTAAATCCGATATGGCCGAAACCTTTCGACGAAAAATAACGGCCGGATGAAGAGCTTTCAGTGGGCACGTCCCACCCCGTCGCGCTAGCCGAGTTGCCGATCGCTACTTTCGATGTGAATTGGTCTACGATGGCGCGCGAAAGCAATCGCCGGTGAGCGTAGATTCCGCCATTGAGGATCATCTGCGCGAAGATGGCCACATCGCGGGCTGTGGAGAAAAGGCCGGCGTGTCCGGCAATGCCACCCATCGCCCAGGCGTTTTCGTCGTGCACCTCGCCCCAAGCTAGCCGCTTGCGATACGCAGCGTCCATTTCCGTCGGCGCGATATCGGGGCGCAAGCGGCGCAGCGGATTAAACATGGAGCGATCCATCCCGAGAGGCCGAAAAATCTCACGCGCGGCGAAAGCTTCCAGCGATTGGCCGGTCAGCCGCTCGATGATTTCGCCGAGAAGGATAAATCCTAGATCGGAATATTCCTTTTGGATTCCAGGCTCGCGAATCAGCGGCTCGGCGAGAACGCGAGCGAGGACTGCGTCGTGGCCCTTTGCTTCCTTGTAAAAATCGCGGTGCGCCGGCAATCCGGAATCGTGCAGAAGCAGCATGCGGACGGTTACCTGTGTTCGCCACGCGGGATCGGGATCGGATTTCGCAGCCGCGGCAAAATCCGGAATGTAGTTTTTTACCGGCAAATCCAAATCGAGGCGCTGCTGCTGTATAAGCATCATGGCAGCCGTGGTCGTCACGATTGGTTTCGTCAACGAGGCTAGGTCGTAGATGGAATCGTCCGCCACCTTCCGGCCTTTGTTGCCGCGAGCGAGCTGACCGAAAGGATGAACCGATAGTTGGCACTTCCATCCCACGGCCAGCACCCCGCCCGGAAAAGCTCCCTCCGCGACGGCGCGATCCAGCAGGGCGTACGCCGGCTCTAGCTGCACAGACGTTTCGGCCGCAGCGGGGCAAAGCACCATCGGATCTGCTGCCGCACGGAGACCGTCGCCGGGCTGGGCGGCGCCCGGAACGGTGACGGGAATTTTCCCGCCAATCGGCACTTGACCGAATATCGCTCGCGCCACGGCGCGCTGCGACACATCGTTCGTGGAAAATTGGGCGACCCACGTTGTCGCTTCCGGAAATCGCGAAATCAGGTAGGGACTGCCAAACGCGGCTACCAGCACCCCTTTCCCTGCCACGAGCAATTCGTTTACGAAAGCGCGCTGATCGTCGGGGAAAGCGACGTTGCCTTTGCGGTCGGCCACGCGCACGAAGAGCGCGGCGATGGCCACATCGTAACTACCGGGCGGCGGCAAGCGAAGCGCACTGACGCGAGAGTATTGGGTATCGGCGCGCAGCACCGTGAGCGAATCGACGCGCGGACGAATTTCCGGCTCGATCGTCTCTCCGGGACAGTGATCGGGATCGGCTGAAAGCGCCACGAGCAACACGCGCAGGGGCCGCGTCGAATCGAGCGGCAGCAGATGCGGCGTGTCGCGAAGCAGAGTCACGCCGCTATCGGCGATTTGTTGTGCGCGACTGGCGTATTCGGGGCGCGCGAAATTCCGGCTCAGTTGCGCTACATCCACAAGACGATTTTTGCTGAGGCGGAGGCGCGCTTTGGCCGTAAGAATTCTTCGCACCGATGCATCGATCCGGCTTTCGGTGATCCGGCCCGAGCGCACCGCAATTTCCAGCGCGGCGATGGCAGCATCGGGGATCGGCGGCATCAACAGGACGTCCGCACCAGCTTCGACCGTCCGCACGGCAGCCTCGCCGGGGGAGCACAGCGAAGTAACGCCGCCCATGTCGAGCGCGTCTGTGACGATCAGCCCAGTGAATTTCAATCTTTCGCGCAGCAGGCCCGTAAGAATATGGCGCGAAAAGGTTGCGGGAGTATTCGGACTCAGCTCAAACGCGGGAACCGCGAGGTGCCCTGGCATGATCGCGCTGACTTTCGCCTGGATGGCGGCGCGGAATGGAACGAGCTCGTTGCTCTCAAGCTCGTCGCGGCTTCCCGGAACCGTGGCGAGCGCCAGGTGCGAATCTACGTTCACATTGCCGTGACCCGGAAAATGTTTTGCCGTGGCCAGCGCGCCATTTTCTTCGATGCCGCGGACGGATTCCTTCACGTAGGCGGCCACGCTCTCTGGATTTTCGCCAAACGAGCGAACGTTGATGATGGGATTATCGGGATTGTCGTTTAGATCCGCGTCCGGCGCGAATATCCAGTGGACGCCGGCAGCACGCGCTTCGAGGGCGGTGTATTTGCCCGCGTCGTATGCGAATTGGGGATCACCCGTGGCTGCGATGGCCATGGCGGAAGGAAACGATGTGCCCTCCTCAAGGCGCATTCTAGTGCCGGATTCGAAATCGGCGCCCACCAGCAGCGGAATTTTGGCGCGCCGCTGGAGCTCGTTCATCATTACCGCGGTTGGGTAAACCTGGCTGCGTCTGAGGCCAAGCGGGCCGCGTCCCGCCATGATGATGAGGCCGCCCACGCGATTCTCTTCGACCTCGCGTAAAATCTCTTCGTACGCGGTGCTTTCCGCCGAATGGAACACGCCGAAGTACGGCACCATCAGCATCTGTCCGAGTTTTTCGCGCAGCGTCATCTTTTTCAGCGTCTGTGCGATCCAGGCGTTGGAGCGGCCAGCTCGTCTTTTGACGCGAGTGCCTCTTTTGTCGCGAGAGAGAGGTGTCATAAGCCGGTGTTCATTTGTATAGCACGCGATTTCCCGCCGTACAATCGGGGTGGCCAGCCGTGTTTCGTTCCTGTTCTCTTTCGGTTTTTCTCGCGTATCATTCAGGTTTGGATGGCAAACAACGCAACTTCGAAAAAGGCATGGCTCGCCTGGAGTAGTGGCAAGGACAGCGCCTGGGCTCTGCACATAGTGCGGCAGGCCGGCGAGTTCGATGTGGTCGTGTTGCTCACCACAGTGAATCGCACGCATAGCCGCGTGGCGATGCACGCCGTAAGGGAGAGCTTGCTTGAGGCGCAGGCCGCGGCGACTGGATTGCGATTGGTGAAGGTGCCGATCCCATCCCCATGTTCCAACGAATTTTACGAACAGGCGATGGGCGAGGCCATGGCGCGCGCGAGGGAAGAAGGCGTGAAGCACATTATTTTCGGCGATCTCTTCCTAGACGACATTCGCGCCTACCGTGAGAAGCATCTCGCGGCTTGCGGAATGACACCCGTCTTCCCACTCTGGAGTAAAGATACGCGGCAACTGGCTGAGGAAATGATTGCCGGAGGCCTTTGTGCCTACTTGACGTGCATCGATCCCCGGCGGATGGACCGCAGCTTCGCAGGTCGCCGATTTGATGCTGACCTGCTGGGCGAAATTCCAGCTCAGGTGGATCCCTGCGGCGAGAACGGCGAGTTCCATACGTTCGCAAGCGCAGGGCCCATGTTTCAGAGCGAAATACCCGTTACGGTGGGTGAGATCGTGGAACGCGAAGGCTTTGTTTTCGCCGATCTGCTGCCTCACACCCTGGCGGCCGGAGCCGGGTGAGATCAGAACCGGGAAAGTGTTAGCAGCACGGAGCCGCAGGTGCGCATTTGTTCGCTATTGCCGTCCGCGACGGAAATCGCTTACGCCATTGGGCTCGGCGACTCGATTCTCGGAGTCAGCCATGAATGCGATTTCCCGGCCGATGCCGCGACGAAGCCCTCCTTGCTGCGGTCGCGCGTCGATCCGCAAGTGCCGCCTGCGGAGATCGATCGGCAAGTGAGCGAAATTATCGCGCGCGGCGAGAGCATTTACGCCGTTGACGCCGAATTGCTTGCCTCGCTCTCTCCTGATCTTATTTTGACGCAGGATTTGTGCCACGTTTGCGCGGCGTCGCCGGACGATCTTGCGACAGCTCTCAGCCGGTTTCCGAAGGCGCCACGGGTTCTCTCGCTCACACCGCGTTCGCTCGGCGAAGTTTGGGACGATGTGCGGCGCGTAGGCGAAGCGACGGGCCATCGCGCGGAAGCCGATTCGCTCGCAGCTGAACTGGAAGAGCGTGTGGGAACGATAGCGGCTACAACCGCGCGAGCTGCGTCGCGTCCGCGCGTCGTGTGCCTCGAATGGCTTGATCCTTATTACGTGGGCGGACACTGGGTGCCGGAAATGGTTTGCAAGGCTGGGGGCGAAGACGTACTTGGGCGCTTGCGCGAGCCGTCGTTTCGCGTGAGCGGCGAGCAAATCATCGAAGCTTCTCCCGATGTGATCGTGGTGATGCCCTGCGGCTACAACCTCGCGCGCGCGGCGGGCGAGCTTTGCATCGAGGCGCTGCCACATGGTTCGGAAAAGCTGTCGGCTATTCGCGAACACCGGCTTTTCGCTGTCGATGCCAATGCGTACTTCTCGCGTCCTGGGCCTCGCCTCGCCGACGGAGTTGCGCTGCTGGCACACCTCATCCATCCCGGCCTGTTTCCTTCGGGCTATCCTGCGGCCTCTTTTCATCGCGTCTGAATTGCGCATGCGGTTATCGTGATACACCACGCCGTTAGCCAGATTTGCGTTGCGGGTTAAATCGAAGAGAGATTCTTCGACTGCGTCTGACGGCATCCGTCGCAGCAAACGCGCCGGATGGAAGAGAAGAACCGGCATACTCCTCTCAGAATGACGGCGCGAGGAGGCGCGCTGCCCGGTGTTGCCACGATCTTTTGGACACCCCTAGGGGCGGATCGCCGCGCCAAAGCGGACACAGCGTGCGTGCTAAAATCTGGCGATGGCGAAACGCACGATTTCACCGGGCGGTACGATCGATGGCGCTGTGGAGTTGCCGGGCGATAAATCCATTTCGCACCGCTACGCGATTCTGGCGGCGCTGGCCGAGGGCGCGAGCGAGATTGCAAATTACGCAACGGCGGCCGATTGCCACAGCACGCTCGAATGCTTCCGCCAACTGGGAATCGAAATCGAGGAAAAGGACGCTCGCGTCCGAATCAACGGCAAGGGCTTGCACGGGCTCAGCAAATCGGCGCGCGCGCTCGACGCGGAAAATTCCGGCTCGACGATGCGCATGCTGGCGGGCGTGCTTGCCGGGCAGCCATTCGCTTCCACGCTGACCGGCGACGAATCCCTGCGCCGGCGCCCCATGCGGCGTGTGATCGATCCGCTGCGGCAAATGGGCGCTGAAATCAAAGGCCGAGAGGGAGACCGCGCGCCGCTCGAAATTCTCGGCGGCAGCTTGAGAGGAATCGACTACACGCCGCCTACTCCCAGCGCGCAAGTAAAGTCCGCGATCCTTCTCGCCGGACTGTTTGCGGACAGCCTTACCACGGTGCGCGAATCCGTTTGCACGCGCGATCATACTGAGCTTGCGTTGCGCGAATTTGGCGCAGCGATTAGCTCGATCGACGGTACACGCGGCACGGTTCGAATCCAGCCCGGTCCCAAGCTGACGGCGAGGAAACTCAACGTGCCGGGCGATCTCTCGACCGCGGTATTTTTAATCGGCGCGGCGCTGGTTCTGCCGGAGTCGTCCCTGATGCTGCGGAACGTGGGGCTGAATCCGACGCGGGCACGCGTGCTCGATTTCCTTATTTCGATTGGGGCGCCGGTTCACGTGGCGTCGATTCAATCCCGCGATGGCGAACTTGCCGGCGACGTTTCCGTGCGCCACGCTGCGCTTGAAGGCGGCAAGGTGGCGGGCGATCAGGTTGCGGAAATGATTGACGAGCTGCCCATGCTGGCGGCGCTCGGGCCGTTCACCGAGAAAGGAATCGAGATTCACAATGCCGCGGAATTGCGGGTGAAGGAGAGCGACCGCATCGCGGCGCTGGCCGAGGGGCTCCGGCAGATGGGCGCGCGCGTGGAGGAATTCCCCGACGGCATGCGGGTCGAAGGGCGCGCCGCCGGGAAACTGCACGGAGCCAAAATCGATCCGCATGGCGACCACCGGATCGCCATGGCGCTATCGGTCGCGGCCTTAGGAGCCGAGGGCGACACTACCATGCGGGACGCGGACTGCGTCGGCGTCTCGTTCCCCGAGTTTTTTGCCACCCTGGATCGTTTGCGAGCCGCTGAATCCGCGTAGAGGGCTCCGCACGCGCCGCGCTACCTGAAATTCCCGCAAGTGACTCCAACCCAACAAGTTGCATCTAACTTACGAGTCCAAAGCAGGGAGGGATGAGGTACCGCAAAGGAAACCGATGCGGTGACTGTTGCTTGACGCTTGCGGCAGGGATGCGTTTCACTCAAGAGATCGACCAAATTCGCACGAAAAGGGAGACCTGTGTTCCCACGGATTTTCATTGGCGTGGCGCTATCTATCTTACTTTGCAGTTCTCCCAACGCGGGGGCAGACGTGGGTCTGGTCCTCAACGATTCGCTGGACACCAGCATGGCGCGGGTCACCGGTGCCGGCCACAGCGCGATCTATTTCTCTGGAATCTGCCCTGAAACGCCGATAAGGATGCGGCTTTGCCGTCCGGGCGAGCACGGTTCAGTGGTCAGCAACTACACTTCGCTCGGAGAGGATCAACCTTTCGAGTGGAATATTGTGCCGCTGTATATGTATCTCTACGGCGCGGCGAACGCGGAAAATCGGCCCCTTTTTTCTTCCGGAAAAATCAAAAACCTGCTGGAAACGGAATACCGCGAGAAAGTGCTGCGCGAATACTGCACCAGCCACTCCTGCCAGACCAGCGAGAAAGCCGAATGGCGGGAAATGGTGAGCGCCACGTCGGAACGAACCATTTACATTTTTATCGTCAAGACAACCGAGCAGCAAGACCTGGATCTGCTCGAGCAATTTAATTCGCTGCCGAATGTAAATCATTTCAATGGAGTGACCCGGAATTGCGCCGACTTCAGCAAGCGCATCATCAACACCTATTTCCCGCATGCCACTCATCGCGACGTCCTGAACGACTTTGGAATAAGCAGCCCGAAAGCCGTGGCGCGCACGCTGGCGCGATACGCGCATCATCATCCCGAACTGCAATATCGGGTGATTCATTTCGCCCAATCGCCAGGCACCATCAAGCGCAGCAGCGAATGCCGCTCCGCGACAGAGCAGCTCTATCGATCTAAAAAGCTCCTGGTTCCGATGGCTTTCTTCACCTGGCACGCGCTGCCCTTTGCCGCGGGATCGTACCTTCTTACGGGACGGTTCAATGCCGAGCGGGAATTCGAGCGGCACGCATCCGCCCGCGAAACTTCTACCGAGGATGAGCTGAAAGTAGCGGAATCGGATGACGACAAGATCGCGGCGGCGAGCCTCAAAAATGCGGAGGCGCGGGAACGAGCGAGCGTGGTGGGCACGTCCAAGCAGTGGGCAGCATATCGCGAGGGATTTGATTCCGTCGTCAGCGAAGCCGTTAGCGACGGCTTGATTCCCGGGCGTGATTCGCTGGATCATGTGTTCAAGGATCTAAATGAAAGGGGCAAACCCTTCGTAGACGATCGCGGCGGGCTTTGGTTGGAAGTGGAGCGTGGCGGTGAGACGGTTAAGATTGGCTTGAGCCCTAGCAATGTGCTGGCGCCGGGTTCCGACCAGCGCCTCGCGTATCAGATGATTCTCGCGCACGTCGACGATGCGCTGAAAAGCTCGGCCCGCAGGCGAGAAAGCATTCCGGAATTCCAGCAAACGTGGGGCCTGTTGCAGCGGGTCCGCGCGCAACTCCAAGGTGAGAAGGGGCCTGCACTGGCCATGAAGCGGTAGCGCCGAGTTTTCCTACCAGCCGGAAGGCATGCCTAAGCGACCACGTTCGATTCGAGTGGGTCGATTCGTCTTCGTACGGCGTCTACGTTACGTTTACTTCAGCTCCTAGGTTGAGGACGTCATGGAGTTTTTTCAGCAAGCTGCGCTTGGTAAAAGGCTTGGGCAGGAGAGCCAATCCAGTGTCGATGAGACTCGAATGCGTGAAACCCGTATAGCCCGACATAAAAACGACCTTCATGTCCGGCCTGATCGGCGCCAAGTGTTCAGCCAAGGCGCGTCCATTCATTGCGGGCATAACAATATCCGTGAGCAACAAGTGAATGGGGCCTTTGTGTTGTCGAGCGATCTCAATCGCCCGGTCGGGCCGGTCCGCTACAAGCACGGTGTAACCATTGTCCGCGAGCAAATCGCGGGCTAATTCTCGCAATGCGGCTTCATCCTCGACTAGCAGGATTGTCTCGGTGCGGGTCAACGATTCGGCCACACCGGCATCCGGCTCCTCAACGGGAGATGGCTGTCCAGTGCGAGGCAGGTAGACTTTGAACGTTGTGCCGTGCCCAGGCTCGCTGTACACCCACACATGGCCGCCGCTCTGCCTTACGACTCCGTACACGGTTGACAACCCAAGACCTGTACCCTTGCCCAATTCCTTGGTTGTAAAAAACGGCTCGAAGATGTGAGCCTGCGTTTCCGCATCCATTCCGACGCCCGTGTCGGAAACACTCAAGAGGACGTAGGGACCGGCCAGTTGAGGCGAATGACGACGCGCATCACTCTCATCCAAGTCCACATTGGCCGTTTCGATGGTAACTTTTCCGCCTTGGGGCATAGCATCCCGGGCGTTGACAACGAGGTTCACGATGACCTGTTCGATTTGTCCTTGATCCGCCGTGATGCTTCCCAGTTGCAGATCGAGTGACGCTCGGAAATCCAAATCCTCGCCAATCAAACGCCGCAGCATTTTTTCCAGATTGCGGACAATCGCATTGAGGTCCAGCACCTTGGGCTCGAGCATTTGCTGGCGGCTGAAGGCCAGAAGCTGACGGGTGAGAGATGCGGCGCTCTGCGCGGCTTTACTGATTTCTACGCATTTTTTGTGAAGTGGATCGCTTTTAGGAAGGCGTTCTTCGATCACTTCGCTGTAACCGATGATGACGCTCAATAGATTATTGAAATCGTGCGCGATTCCTCCCGACAATTGGCCGATCGCTTCCATTTTTTGCGCCTGACGAAGCTGTTTCTCGAGCAGCTTCTGTTCGGTTGTATCGCGAAAAATAGAGATCATGCACTTCTGGCCCGCTATTTCGATGATTTCGGAGGAATCCAGCGCCGAGCGGCGTTCGCCGGATTTGGAGCGGAAAATCGTTTCGAAATTGCGAATCGAACCCTCTTTTCGCATCGACTCAACAACCCGGTCGCGATCCTCGGGCCGGTCCCAAACTCTAAGGTCCATGGCCGTACGTCCGATAACCTCGTCGCGCCGATATCCCATCACGCGGAGGAAGCTCTCGTTTACATCGATGTAGCGGCCCTCCGAAATGGTAGCGATAGACATGGGTTCCGGGTTCGCGTTAAAGGCTTTGCGAAAAGTTTCTTCGGCCCTTTTTCGTTCCGTGATATCGATCAATGTCTCTTCGTTCACGGGGGGCTCGCCGTCCTTGCCCTCGACTAGATTTGCGCTTCCAAGCAGCCAAACCGGGCTTCCGTCTTTTTTGCGAAGACAGTGCTCGTAATTCGTGAGGCTTTTCTCGACCGTCAGCCTGGCGATGAAGGCGTTTCGGTCTTCCGGGTCGAAGTATCGATCAATCATCGGGCTGGCAATGAGTTCTTCGCACGAGGCATATCCAAGCATTCGGGCGCAGGTAAGATTGCAGTCCAGAATCGGGCCATCGAGAGTTGTTCGGATCACTCCGGCGAGGCTTCTTTCAAATAGCAACCGATAACGCTGTTCCGCCGATTCGAGCTCCAAGGTCTGAGCGGAATACCTACGATCAAACACGGACGTCAGCACGGCAAGCCCGAGCACCACCATGGTCACCATAGCGATGCCCACGGTTCCGAGCGCGGAGATGCTTACGGCATGCGAAAAATCGGGGACCTCGCTCGTCGGCATAAAGCTGCAGGCGGCCATACCCGTATAGTGCATAACGGGAATGGCAGCGCCCATGACAACGGCGCTAGCGATTTTGCGCAAATCGCCGGCTTTTTTCTCTTCTCGCGAAAGGAAGGAAAGCCAAAGTGCGACAAACGAAATGACAATCGCCAGAATCACCGACAGGGTGACGAGGCGAACGTCATAGTGGCACATCGCGGCTAAGCGCATGGCCTCCATGCCGGTGTAATGCATGGTGGCAATGCCGGCGCCCATAGGGATGCTGCCAGCTGCGGCCCGCCACGGACCCATCGTCTTGCGGCTCACGACGTACAATGCCACTGCGGAGGCAAGGATGGCTGCGATCAGGGAAACAACGACGGTAGGCCAGTCGTACCGCACAGGGATTGGCACGCTGAAAGCCAGCATGCCAATGTAATGCATCGACCAGATGCCGAGTCCCATGGCGCTGGCGCCGCCCATCAGCCACATGCCGCGGGCAAATCCACGAGCAGCCGTCACCCGGCCGGCCAGATCGAGCGCAGCGTAAGACGCACAGATGGCGATGACAACGGAGAGCGTTACGAGGCGATAGTTATAGGAACTGGCGAGTACTGCGTTCGTTGAAAGCATAACTCATCTCCTCATTGCGCAACTCACGGTGCAAAAAAACAGACAGGAACGGCTGCCTAAGCCGTACGACGGGCGTTGTCGCAGGAGAGGAAATGATAGACGGTGACGAAATTTAGCGTCAATGAGCCATCCGCGATGAGATGGCAAAGAGTTACGCGGTGCGTGGGGGCGTCGTGTTTACTGCCAATGACCCGGATTTTCGGACCCAGGTGCCGATTGAGCGTGTGCAAACGGTTTTTGCTCTTGGCAGGCTTTTTCTTTATGCTGGTTGCTCTCATCCGAGTTGAAATGGGTACGCTGTGGAGGTGATTCGCGTGTTTTATCGAGCCATTATCGTGGCGGTGCTGGTGGCGTGTGGGGCGCCGAAACTCAGCATGGCGCGGTCTGCCGCGGGCCAATCGCCAGCCACCACGCCGCCAGCAGCTTCCACCTCACCGGAGCAGGCAAAGCTGCTCAAGTCGACCGAGGCCTTTGTACGCGTGCTTTTTGGCTGGGGCCCGGATGTGAAGGTCGACCTTGGGCCTTTGGCGTCTACCGCGGCGCCCGATTACTACGCGGTTCCGGTTTCAGTGGTTCTCAACGGCCAGAAGGAAGCGGGTGAAGTTTACGTCAGCAAGGACGGCAAGACCCTGCTGCGCGGCGAAATTTTCGACATGGCCACCGATCCCTTCTCCGCCAATCGCGCCAAAATTCACGTCGACGGAAACCCCACGAAGGGGCCCGCCGACGCTTCCGTGACGCTGGTCGAGTTCAGCGACTTTGAATGCCCGCACTGCCGCGCTTTGTGGGCAGCGATGAAGGCCGTCGAAGCGCGTTATCCTCAGATTCGAATTGTCTACAAGGATTTCCCTTTGACCAATATTCATCCGTGGGCGCAAACCGCCGCCCTCGGCGGACGCTGCGCCTTCGAGCAATCTCCGGCGGCTTTCTGGAAAGTCGAAGACTCGATTTTTGATAATCAGGACATGCTCTCTCCCGAAAACGTTTGGGACAAGCTGGTTGAATTCGCCACCGGCGCGGGGCTGAATGCCGACGCGTTCAAGGCCTGTTTGGCATCGCCGGAGGCGGCGAAGGCGGTCGATGCGAGCCATGCCGAGGGCGTGGCGCTTGGCGTGGATAGCACCCCGACGGTCTATATCAATGGGCGGCCGGTGGTAGGAGGCGATGAGAACACACTCGTTCAGTACATCGATTTCGAACTGGCCGCTGCGAAAAAGTGACATCCCTTCTGAGGCCAACCCTTTGCGAGGCTCCTGAATCCGAGTTGACGTGGCTCTTGCGGGGGTGCTATCACTTTGGGTCGTTTGCCGGGCGTGCTGTGTTTTCCTCGCTCCGTTTTCCCGGCTGCCGGCGGCCGGCAGCCTCGCGATATCCGTTTGAAATTTTGAGGAGGCTTTCTTGAGCGGCTTGCGGTGGGCTGTGTTTGCATCTCTGGCAGGGTTGCTGGTGCTCGGAGGTTGCGGCGGAGGCTCCAGCCTCTCTGCGACGAACGCCACGCCCGTTCCGCAATCCATGATTCCTTCGAACATCACCGCCGGGAGCGATGGCTTCACAGTTTTCATTACTGGGACGGGCTTCGTATCGAGTTCCAAGGGCGTCACATTCGCCTATTGGAATGGCGCGCCGCGCTCAACGAGCTTTAATCCGACGACCAACCAACTGGCCGTTCAAATTCTGGCGTCAGACGTGGTCGCGACAGGCATTGGGAGCGTCACGCTGGTGAATCCGCCGCCTGGCGGCGGCCCGTCTCAAAACGGGCTGGATTTCACGATCGTCGCGGCACAGCCCGGAGGCCGCGCGATCACATCGTTTTCTCCCGCGAGCGCCAATGCCGGCGACAAGGCTTTTACGCTAACCATAAACGGCAACAATTTCACGGTGAATGACGTGGTCACTTGGAACGGAAGCGTGCGGCCAACTACGTTCATGAGTTCTACGCAAGTGAGCGCGCAGATCAACGCCACGGATGTGACCGCGAGCGGATCCGCCAGCATTGCGGTGAACGCGCCCGGGCTGTTGATTGCTTCTCCATCCGTCAACTTTCCCATTGGGGGTCCAAACAATGCGAGTCCCAGCATTTCCTCACTTTCGCCTTCGTCAACCGCCGCGGGCGGGGAGGATCTGCAAATTCTCGTGAAGGGTTCGGGATTCGTCGTCAACTCCGTGGTCGAATTGGACAACACCCCGCTGGCCACTTCTTACTTGAGCGCTTCGGAACTGATCGCGGTGATTCCTGCTGCAGATATTGCCGCGAAGGGTACGGCACCGGTGGCGGTAACAAGCCCGGCGCCGGGCGGGGGCCTTTCGAAGACTCTGACGTTCACAGTCAATTGAGCGCCACTACTCGTAACTCTTACCTGCTCGAGTCCTTTCTCGATGTAGACGCGTTCGCGGAAATTCCCTATTCTCGATTGGCCGATATGCGACCGTCGCACAAGCCACATGCGCTTCGTCCCGGCGACGTGGTCCGCGTGCTTTCGCTGGCCAGCCCGGTGCAGGAAGACCGCTTGAAGAAGGGTTGCGACGAAATCAAGCGGCTAGGCTACGCGCCACGAATGGAGGCTCCGGCTGCGCGGGCGGAGGGATCGTTTTTTGCAGGCTCCACCGTCAATCGCCTGCGCGCTTTGCGGGGCGCGCTGGAGGATTCCGGCACGCGGGCGATTTTCTGTTCGCGCGGCGGTTACGGTTCGAATTATTTGATCGAAGGCCTCGGCGCGGCGCCCGTGAGCCCGAAGATTTTTCTCGGATCGAGCGATATAACGTCCCTGCAAGCTTTCCTGTGGCAAAAGTTCAGATGGGTGAGCTTCTATGGCCCGATGGTCGCGTCGAACTTCGATCAAGGCGCCGGAGCGGAGCACGGTTACGATGAAGCGAGCCTAATTCGCGCTTTAACAACTACCGAGGAAGGCTGGACGCTCGACCTGCATGGCGAGCAGCTTATCACCGGCGCTGCGCGAGGCATACTTTTGGGCGGGTGCCTCACTCTTCTTGAAACGACTCTCGGGACGCCGTGGGAAATCGAGACGAATGGCGCAATTTTGGTGCTCGAGGATCGCGGGATGAAACCGTATCAGGTCGATAGGGCGCTGATGCACATGAAGCAGGCCGGAAAGTTTAGAGCCGTGGAGGGAATTGTATTGGGCGAGTTCCCCGATTGCGAGGGACCCGCGGGTGATGAAACCGTGCGCGACGTGGTCCGCAGAGTCCTGGGCGATTCCGGGATTCCAATCGTTTGGGGCGCGCCGATCGGACACACCTCGCGTCCGATGTTGACGATTCCTTTGGGAGTGTTGGGAGAGCTATCCAGCGCCGGGAGCGGTACTCTTCGTATTTTGGAGCCAGCTTGCACCGCATGAAATACGGGACAACGATCGTGGGAGAGCACAGGAAATGAATTCTGGCCTCGAAAAGCGAGCCGCGAAACACATCCACATGCTGGGAGTTGCCGGATCGGCGATGGCGCCTGTGGCTGGGATGCTGAAGGAGCGCGGCTTTCGGGTAACCGGCTCGGATGTGAATGTGTATCCTCCCGCGTCGACGTTGCTCGATTCGCTCGGCATTGCATGGAATGAAGGATATCGGCCTGAAAATCTCACGCCCGCGCCGGATCTCGCGGTGATCGGCAACGCCATCTCGCGCGGCAATCCTGAAGTGGAACGCATACTCGACGAGAAAATCCCGTACTGCTCAATGCCGCGGATTATCGAGGACTACTTCTTGCCAGGCCACGACTCGATCGTCGTTGCGGGCACGCATGGCAAAACTACGACCACGGCGATGCTTGCTTGGATTTTCCAAACTGCGGGACGACAGCCCAACTTCCTAATCGGTGGCGTGGCCCCGAATTTTGGCAACCGCAGTTACGGTCTGGGAGGTGGAAAAGAATTCATCATCGAGGGAGACGAATACGACACGGCTTTCTTTGATAAGGGACCGAAATTCCTGCACTACCACCCTGACGAGCTGATCCTGACGTCGCTTGAATTCGACCACGCGGATATTTATCCGGACCTGGCTGCGATCGCGCTTCAATTCCGCAGGCTGGTTAATCTGGTTCCGCGGCGCGGGCGAATCTTGATCTGGGGCGGGAGTCGCGAGCTGAAAGAAGTAGCCGCCAAGGCGTTTTGCCCGGTGGAAACCTTCGGGCTGGCGCCAGAGTGCGACTGGCAGGCGGGTGATATCAACTGGGATGAAACGGCGACGAAGTTCCGGGTGATATTTCGCGGGACCGAAGTGGCGCGCATCCGCGTGCCCGTGGCCGGCACTCACAATGTGCTGGATGCGCTTGCTGCGATCGCCTTGGCGCACGGCCGAGGCGCTGATTGCAATGCGATTGCGCAGGCGCTGGCCACGTTTCAGAGCGTGCGGCGGCGGATGGAGATCAAGGGAGAAGCGGCCGGCGTACTGGTGGTCGAAGATTTCGCGCACCATCCAACCGCGATCCGCTCGACACTCGAGGCGGCGAGAATGCGCTGGCCGAAACGCCGGATTTGGGCGGCCCTCGAGCCGCGTTCGAACACCATGCGCCGCAAAATATTTCAGGAGGCTTTACCGGAGGCCCTTTCCCTCGCCGACAACGTCCTTTTCGGGCCCGTGAATCGCGCTCAGTTGTTGGAGGAAGGCGAGCGGCTCTCGCCCGGGGGTATTTGCGAATTGATTCGGGCGCGGGGACACAGGGCTGAGGCGTGCGACTCGGCCGACGATATTGCGAATCGAATCGCGTCGGGAGCTAAGCCGGGCGACATAGTTCTCATCATGTCCAATGGAGGCTTCGACGGCCTCACCGCCAAACTTCTTGAGAAACTTCGGGCCCCGGTTGGTGCGCGAGGATGATCGATGGCGGCGCGAAGCGCGTGCTTCGAATCTGGATTTTGGTTGCGGGAATGTTTTTCGGCGTCGCCGCGCAGCGGGCTTCCGCGACGATTGCCTAC
The DNA here is from genome assembly GCA_963702375.1 of uncultured Acidobacteriota bacterium. GTDB lineage: Bacteria > Acidobacteriota > Terriglobia > Acidiferrales > UBA7541 > Palsa-295. Next base: position 104,460 of record CAVPCI010000006.1, on the reverse strand, counting down.
CGCGTTTCCCTCGCGAATCCCGAGCAGCATCTCTTTCATGTGGAGATGACGATTCCGGCGGATGGCAGCGAAGTTGTAACGGCGCTTCCCGCATGGAATGCGCTATACCAAGTGCGTGATTTTTCCTATCGCGTGAGGGCGGTCAGCGCACTTTGCCCCGCATTCATTGCCGCCCCTCTTATCGTGCGGCTGCTCGATAAGGACACGTGGCGCATCTCGTTGGCGGGACCCTGCCAGCCTGGCGATCACAACAGCTTTGAAATTCGCTACTCCATCCAATGGGACGATTCCGGTCCGTTTAATTCTCAGCTCAACGACCATCACGCTTTCATGAATCTTGCGGAAATCCTGATGTATGTTCCAGCGCGGAGGGCTGAAGATACGTCCGTCACGTTTGAGAATCTTCCCGCGGGGTGGCGAACGGCGGCGGAACTGGCGCCGGGAGGTTCCTCCAATACGTATACGGCCGCAAGTTACGACGCGCTCGTGGATGCGCCTGTGGAGTCGGGCGAGTTCGATGAATTTCAATTCATGGAATCGGGCGCGCGTTTTCGGGTGGTGGTGGATGCCACGAACTGGAAGAAAGAGACGCTGGAAGGAGATCTGGAGCGGATTACTCGGTACGAATTGAGGTTGATGGGCGGCTCGCCCCCCTTCGATTTGCCGTCGCGTAGGTATACATTTTTCTTTCACATCGGCCCGTACGAGGACCAGGGCGGCGGAGGTATGGAACACCGCAACTCCACCGCGATTGCGACCACGTCCGTGGAAGCTGCCGCGGCGATCGCGGCGCACGAATTTTTTCACGTGTGGAATGTGAAGCGCATTCGGCCCCGCACGCTCGAACCGGTCGACTATACGAAGGAGCAGTACACACGGGCGCTCTGGTTCGCGGAAGGAGTGACGAGTTGTTACGCGTCGTTCACCTTGGAGCGGTCGGGGCTTTGGTCGAAGAAGCAGTTCTACGATGATTTGGCTCTGCAAATCGGCGAGTTGCAATCCCGCCCGGCTCACACCTGGCAAAGCGCGGAGGACTCAAGCCTCGACGCGTGGCTGGAAAAATACGACGCTTATAATGCTCCGGATCGCAGCATCTCCTACTACGACAAAGGCCAAATTCTGGGAGTGCTGCTGGATTTAGCCATTCGCGACACGACCGATAATCGAAAGTCCCTGGACGATGTGCTCCGGCGCATGAACGAGGAGTATGCAAAGAAAGGCAAGTTCTACGACGATAGCAACGGGATTCGCGCGGTGGTCGAAGAAGTTGCCGGGAAAAGCTTCGAGGATTTTTTCGGCCGCTATGTCTCTGGCACCGCCGAGATACCCTACACCGAATTTCTGGCAGTGGCGGGGCTGGAACTGAATGCGAGCGCCGCTCAACCGGGAGATCGAAGTGGGCAACCCGGCGAGCGTTTCTCGATTTCCGAAATCGCGCATCCCAACGAGAGGCAGCGCCGCATACGCGAGGGCCTGCTCCGCGGCACGACCGATTGAGATGCGCGTCGCGCCGGAATCATTTGCCGCATGATTCGCACATGCCTACTTATTCTTTTTTTTGCATTGGCGATCATTTTCGGTTTGCCGTGGCTCGTGCTCTGGACCGTTCTGACCGGCAATCCGGACTTCATGTACGCGATCGCGATGAAAGCGGTGCGCTTCGGTAACCGGCTTGCGGGCGTCCGCGTGCAGGCGGTCGGCCTCGACAATATTCCCGCTCAACCCTGCGTTTTCATCGCCAACCACGCCTCCAATGTGGATCCACTCGTCTTCATTCCGGCGATCCCGCGGCGCGTGGGTATCCTGGTGAAGCGGGAGCTATTTCGGATTCCAATTTTCTCTTCGGCAATGATTCAGGCGCAATTTACTCCCGTGGATCGCGGGGATCGAGAAAGTTCTGGGAAAAGCATCTCCGTCGCCGCGCAGATTCTGAAGGAAGGACTTTCCTACGCGATTTTCGCCGAAGGCACGCGCAGCCCCGATGGACGATTGCGTCCGTTCAAGAAGGGCGGGTTCACGATGGCGATCGAAGCGGGCGCGCCGGTCGTGCCGGTATCTATCGCCAGGACCCAGATGTTGCTGCAAAAAGGAAGCTGGATTATCACTCCGGGCGAGGCGAAAGTGACATTCGGCCGGGCCGTAGATGCATCCGAATACACACTGGAGAGCCGCGCGGAACTGATTCAGCGGATTGAGACGCTTGTAGCTGCTGCTCTGCCGCCGGAACAGCAACCGCTTTAGGGAACAGTCCGCGGAAGCCTCCGAGAAACGGACGCATCCATCCCCATCTCAAACCGCTAAACGGCAGATTTATTTTCCACTTGATATACTGCCTTTCGATGGCTGGCAAATTAATTCACGAAGTCCTGCCCGTCGGGCTGTTGCAGTGCAACTGCTCGATCCTGGGCGACTTGGCGACGGGCGATGCCATCGTGGTTGATCCTGGCGACGAAGTCGAACGTATCCTCGAAATTATCCGCCGCCACAATCTCAAGGTGCGCGCAATTATCAGTACGCATACTCACATCGACCATGTAGGCGGCTTGGCCACGCTTCATGACGCAATTGGCGCTCCGGTGATGGTTCACGAAGCCGACCTTCCGCTTTATGCGAACTTGGAAGCGCAGGCGGAGTGGCTTGGCGTGCCCACGCCTGCCGTGATGCGCATTCGGGATTTCGTGAAGGAGGGAGACACGGTGCGCTGGGGCGGGTTCGCGGCGCGCGTGTTGCACACGCCCGGTCATACGCCGGGGAGCATCAGCCTGCTGGTCGAACCCGGCGGCGCGACTGCTAATGCAGGCGATGTTGCACGCGGATCGCGCGACGCCGCTGATTCCAGGGACGTGCGGAGTGATGCGCGAACTGTGCGACGCCTTCTCGCTGGCGACACTTTGTTTCATGGCAGCATTGGCCGCACCGATCTGCCCGGCGGATCGTTTCCCCAAATCATCAGCTCCATCCGCGAAAAACTGCTCGTGCTTCCGGAGGACATGACTGTCTACCCGGGGCATGGCGATCTCACCACAATCGGCTTCGAGCGGGAGCACAATCCTTTCTTGGTGTGAGAAATCGGCGTCGACGGCATCTACGCGGAGCAGATTGAAGTTCGCCAATCTAGGTGATACTGTTCGCCGCATTCCGCAAATTCCATAAGAAAGGAATTCGGAAATGAAGGGATCGCCGATTTTTCTCTGCGCGATTCGCATCGCGTTGCTGCTCGTGGCCGTTAGCTTGTCATTGCCGGCGGCCGCCATGGCGCAAGCGGCCGCGCCGAAAGCGCGCTCGCTCGAAGCGCGAGTCCAGCGCCTCGAGGATACCCAGGAGATACGCGATCTGCTAACGAGCTACGGACGCCTGCTCGACGCTCACGACTTAGCCGGCTATTCGCACTTGTTCGCCAAGAATGGGGAATGGGTTGGCGGCTTCGGTTCTGCCAAAGGCCCCGCGGCCATTCAAACCTTAATGGAGAAGAACCTGGGCGCGTCTGCGAAAGGGATACCGGGCTCCACATACCACCTGCTCACCAATTTCATGATCAAAGTGAACGGCGATACGGCCACGGCGTGGTCGCGCTGGTCGTTTACGGTGACCGGCGCCGATAAGAAGCCCTCCATCCTTTACGGGGGCCACTACGACGATAAGCTCATCCGCGAGGATGGCCGCTGGAAGTTCCTGCGCCGGGTGGCTGTGAACGACATACCCCATTCGGACCCAACCGATACCAAATAGCCCGGCCGGTCCTCTGTAATTCGGTGGAAGTCGTGGTCGGGACCTAGTTCTAGGACCCAGTGTTGCGGGGTACGGAAACTCGGCGGCCAACTTCGCTTTACTGTTGGATAGTGGAACTGGATAATCACCGCGGTCGTCCATAGCTGGCGGCGCTGACCGAGTGTTTTCCTTGGGGAAGCCACGGTTAGCGAGGGCAAACATGTTACTTTCCGCTATACTTACCTTACGCGACGTTGAGATGCCGCGAGATTTTGTGTTCAAGTTCCGGGGCAGCGTGAAGGTCGGTTTTCCCTGGCTGAGCGCCGTCGTCGCGACGATCCATGAAATCTGCGGGGGTATTTAGATATGAGACGTTCTGACTTGGTGAAGAGTCCGAGCAAGGGGAAATCCGTGCGCACATCACAAATTGTTTTCGGCGAGAGGCAGCATTTGCTGCGAGTACTCGACTCAGTCGAGCGCAGCGCATTACCCGCTTCGCGCCTGGATCAGGAGCGAAGAGTGATCGAGCAACTGATTCACGCGCGCACGCAGGAACTGAACCGGATCAATGCGGGATGGGATGAGAAAGTGGGCGTGGTACTTAGCGCCGAAGTGAAACCGGATGCCCTCGAACAACTTTCGCGCCAGGCGCCGCGAGAGGATTACTATCTGCTTCGCTTGATCAGCGAGCATCCGAAAGTGGGCGCGAGGACGCTGGGCCGTCTTTCGCACCATCCCTATTCGGCGATTCGCGAAAACATCGCGCGGCATCCCAATAGCGATGCGGCGACGCTTTCGCGGCTCAGCCGGGACCGTTCGCAGCCCTTGTGGTATCTCGTCGCCTTCAATCCCAACGCTCCAGCACCGCTGCGCAAGAAGCTTCAGGAACGCATGCGGCGACTGGGAGAAAAATCCGCCACGCAATAGGAACTGTTCAGAATGCGGTCTGGCGCATTCGGCCCCTCCTCGTTTTTGTGTCGGGTAGAGTGTGTCACCATCCTCTGTTTGCAATGAGTTATGCCGCGTTCTACTCGACAGGTGTGTCGAATAGACGGTCACGCGGGCCTTTGGACTTCCGGCAGAAAGCAGAGATGCCGGCCTGAGGGCCGCCGCCCCGAAACCGAGACGAACCAACGATGAAGTAATGCGGTCGTCGTGGCTACCGTTCTGACTTGGCGTAGTGCGCTAGGCCGTTGCTTTGGTTGCTGCGCCTTTGATGAAGGCGAGCAATTCGGTATTGATCTGGTCCTTTAGCGTCGAGCACATGCCGTGCGGCGCGCCGGGGATGACTTTTAATGTGGCCCCCTTCACGATTTTGGACGAGAGCATGGCCGACGCGCCGATGGGCACGATCTGATCGGCGTCGCCGTGAAGGATCAGCGTGGGCACATCAAATTTTTTGAGGTCTTCCGTGAAGTCCGTTTCGGAAAATGCCTTGATGCAATCGTATACGGCTTTGTGTGCAGCGAGCATCCCTTGCATCCAGAATGAATCTCGCAAGCCCTGCGAAACGGCAGCGCCCGGCTTGTTCGCACCGTAGAAGGGCGTCGCGAGGTCTATCCAAAACTGGGAGCGATCGGCTTGGACCGCGGCGCGAAGCTGGTCGAACACCTCGATCGGCAATCCGCCCGGATTGGCTGGTGTCTTCAGCATCAGTGGCGGAACGGCGCTGATCAGGATGGCCTTGGCGACACGCTGCGTGCCGTGGCGGCCAATGTACCGCGCAACCTCGCCGCCGCCGGTGGAATGGCCGATGTGGATCGCGTCCTTCAGGCCGAGCGTTTCAACCAGAGTGGCAAGATCGTCGGCGTAGGTGTCCATGTCGTTGCCGTTCCAAGGCTGGCTCGATCGGCCGTGGCCGCGGCGGTCGTGCGCGATGCAGCGGTATCCACGCTCGGCTAGAAACAGCATCTGGTCTTCGAATGCATCCGCGCTGAGCGGCCAGCCGTGGCTGAAAACGAGCGCCTGTCCTGTACCCCAATCCTTGTAATAAATCTGCGTACCATCTTTAGTGGTGATCGTTGCCATGCGATGTTCTCCTTGGCTGGCTACGCTTGATGGCCAGCGACGCTGGGTGCTAGAGATGCCGAGTCGAAAAACCAGAGACTTCCTGGATTAATTGGAGGCGTCACAATTTATTGAACAAGCGTGATTAGTGGTTTTACGTTCAGGGCGGGGGTATGTTGCCACAGGTTGCTCCGCGTCGCAAACCGGCACCCGGGCAACGGGCCCACCGCGTTATGGGTAATGGCGTGCCCAAAAAAATACAAGCAACACCCGATGGCCCATCGTTGGCAACGGGAGCAAACTCCGCGTCGCAGCAGTTCTTTGCCCCAAGGAGCTAAGTATCATGTCTGAAACCAAACCCAGCGAAACACAGATCGAGCAACGCGCCTATGAGTTGTATCTGGAACGCGGTTGCGAGCACGGAAGAGATATAGAGGATTGGCTCGAAGCCGAAAGAGAACTGACCGAACTCGCAGAATTAAGGGCGGTCGAAACGGAGCTCGCGGCTGACGAGGAACCATTCCGGGAATCGGAAGAACCGATCCGCCGGAAAAAGCAAGCCGCGGCGGCAGGCGCTGCCACCGCTGTCGCCTCTTCTACGTAAAACACATTGCTCCCTTTTCTCGCTACAGCCAAGCCCCGGTCTTCAAGGCCGGGGCGCGGCTACCTTTTTTGGGGGCTCGTCGGGACTACCCGGCGAATCCCCGCGTGTGACGCCTGCACGTCGTCCGTCCCCACTGAACGTGAGCTGAGACTACGATTCTGAGCCATCAGGAACTGGGAGGATAAATTTGCCGAGGATACTATCGTAAACCGCATAGTTTCCGGAATCCTTGGCAACCAGTTCGAGAACACGTTTCCGCGCTTCTTCCAAAGTCGCTGATGCTTCGATCCACAGGTGATCGCCATCGGGCAGTTTTTGAAAAATATCAAACGACCGATGAAGCATGTTCTCCCCTTAGAAGACCTAAAATCCACCGGTTGCGGGGCAGCCTATATAGCATAAGGATCTCGTAAAGTCTGTTTGGCCGGCGACCGAGCGCAGCCAAGCCCTTCCGCGCGATGGAGGCAAAGCCCGCGACGAGAAGTGCGCTCATTTTGGCTAAGCGCTATCGACTCAGGCAGATGCGTGTACTGAGCGCCGGCTGCGCCGTGCAGCTACCGGGCGGTGAGGAGGGCGAGGTTCGAAGTGATCTGCTTCACGTAGTTTTGCGTTTCGGGAAAAGGAGGGACGCCGCCATAGCGGTCTACCATCTCGGGACCGGCGTTATAGGCGGCGAGGGCGAGGCGCACGTCGCCGCGGTACCGGTGGAGCAAATCCTTCAAGTAGTGGGTGCCAGCGTCGATATTCTGCGCCGGGTCGAACACATTCACCAAAGCATAACGCGCGGCAGTTTCACGCAACAACTGCATCAGGCCGAGGGCGCGCTTCCTCGACACTGCCTTGGCGTTGAAATTCGACTCGGCTGCAATTACCTGGGCGATGAGCTTTTCGTCCACGCCATATTTTCGCGCCGACGCGTGAATGAATTTGGCGTAGCGCGCGGCGAAGTCAGCATTCGCGGGAGGAGGCGCCGGAAAGAGGTCCTCCGGCTCCACATCGACCAGCTCGCTTGCTAGAATCTCGACGTGGCCGCCCGTAACCGCGAGCCGCACGTGGTCGCCATGAAGTTCGTAGCTGGTGACGTGAAGGCGTGCGCCGGACCGCAGCACGGCGTAATCCGCGCGCGCCGCGGGAACAACGATCGTCGCCGCCAAGGTCAAAACAAGCGCGGCGGCGAAGGGGGCTGGGCGGAAAGCGATTTTCATTTAGCCGGGTTGGCCGGGGGCCGATTAGCGCTGGCCGGCGGCGTCAAGCCATTATCGCGCAGATATTCAACCATCTGGCCGTAATGATCCATGGCGTGTACACAAGAGAACATGGCAAGGGCGGCGCGTGTCGTCAGAAATGGTACGGCGGGTTTCTCCATCGGAGTGAGCGCGTTTTCAGCATTGATGGTGGCGATGGCTTTGTGGCCGAGAGCGAAGGACTCTTTCAAATATTGAAGGATCTGGTCCTTGGTCTGAATGGAATCCGGGCCGTTTGAACCAACACCTTCATCAGGACCGGCGGGAGGAGTGCGGCCGAGAATGGAATCAAAAAAGCGATCGTTCGCGGTGGCGACGTGCTTGACCTGCTGGGCGAAGGTGCGGACGCCCTTGAAATTGCCGTTGGTTGGCGCGAAGGAATATTTGTCTTCGGGCATGGCCTTGGCGGCGCCCGTGAATTCGAATTCGACGATCGTCAACTGGGTATCGAGAGTTGAGGTGATGGTGGGAGGCTGGTTTGAGATCGGCGGCCGCTGTTGCGCTTGAGCGCGCCCGCCCGCGAACAATCCAGCAAACAGCAGCAATCCCAATCCGAGGCCGAATGATCTCCGCATCGAAATTCCCCCTTTTCGATTTAGTGCTTCTGTTTATCGTTTAGGATGTAGGTGCGAATGGCTTCCGCCACGCCGCATTCGTCGTTTGAGCGAGTTGTCTTCCACCCAAAGGATTTCAACTCGTCGGGACTATTGCCCATTATGACGGGCAAACCGGCATAGTCTAACATTTCCCGGTCATTCCAGTTGTCGCCAATCGCCATTACGTCTTGGCGCATAATCCCGCGGCGGCGGGCCCACTCCGCGACGGCGGAGCCTTTGGTTACGCCGCGGTTTAGCACGTCTAGCATGGAAACATTGGCGCTCGGGTATTCGGTGAGCGAGAGGGAGTAGACTTGAGACCCCTGATGACTTTCCAATTTCCGAATCACCTGGCGAATGGTTTGGCACTCGGCAATGAAAAGCACTTCGACGGGGTCTTCGGAATCGAGACAGGCGGTCAGGGGTGCGACCTCGGCAACGTGTTCTGGATGCCTGCTGAGATAGGGGCCTATAAATCGGGCGTGCCAGTCGATGTGCTCGAAGATGAGTTGGTTTTCGCGCGGGCGGTCGAAAATCACCCCGCAGAAAGGGCGAAAATCGGAAGTGGCCTCGAGCACCAGGCGGGCCGCTGCCACTGGGAGCAGCGAGCGTAAATGCGTTTCTCCAGAGGCGGATTTGACCAGGGCTCCGTTGCTAGTGATCAGTTCCACGCTGCAGGGGAGTTGTGAGGCGATCGCCCGCGCTGAATCGAACCGGCGCCCGGTGACGATAACGATTTCGATGCCTCGGTTGGCGGCTTCGGCGATGGCGCGGGAGTTTTCCGGGGGAAGCAGCGAATGGCTGTCGAGCAGGGTCCCGTCGATGTCTAGTGCGATGAGCTTGACGGCCAATTATTCTCCGGGTTTGGATTATATGCGGTCTAGGGCGCCCCGGGGGGCGATTGAAATAGACGTCAGGGGTGGGGAACAGACCATTTTGGGACTGCCCAAATTGGTCCCGGGTTCGCGAGTTTCTCAGTGTTTGTTCCCCTACAGAATACCTGAAACACTGCATTGATCGGCCCAGGTACCAGTGGCTATTGTGGGATAAAGACCGCTACATGGGGGCCTTGTTTGCAGTTGATGGAAGAGTTGAGCTAGAAGATCTATCGCACACCCCGGGATCTCGGCTCGGCAGCCATCGTACCTAGTTTGGTAGCAAGGCTCCCATCCCCTCTTTTTTCCCAGCATCTGGCGCATCCCGCACTTTCACGCGACGTTACCTCTTACGGTGAAGGAACGCGATTGGCTCGCGATCAGCGGTTTGTTAATATGAAAACCGCCGTGGGCGTGTAGCTCAGTTGGGAGAGCGCCTCGTTCGCAACGAGGAGGTCGGGGGTTCGAGCCCCCCCACGTCCACCACCGCCTTGCGGGCCAATCGTTCAAGCAGGCTCGAATTCGGGGTCCATGGCATGGGTCGATTCTTTTTGGGCGCTCATGGGCGTTTTCCGAGCTTCAAGAGGCTTATTTTCAGCAGCTTGTGGCTCGATAAGGTCGGCTAATTGGAGCTGCATATTGCCTGGATTGGTGGCGTAGGAGAGGCCTGTCTCGATATCAATAGTGCCGGCGCGGATCAGCTTCTCAATCTCGGCGTCGAAGTACTGCATGCCTTCCGTTGAGCCGTCGCGCATGGCATCCAAGAGGGTTTTGCCTTCACCCTCGCCCTTTTGGATGTATTCGCGGGTGCGCAACGTTGATTTGAGTATTTCGAAGGCCGCCACCCGCCCGCCGCTATCCTTCCGGGGAATCAGGCGCTGGGAAATAATGTAACGAAAGCTCTTTGCGAGCCGCGTGCGAACGGCATTTTGGTCTGATAGAGCGAACGCGCCGATGATCCTTTCGACTGTTTTCGCGGCGTCGATGGTGTGGAGAGTCGAGTAGACCAAGTGGCCGGTTTCCGCGGCGTCCAGGGCCACTTCGATGGTTTCCCGGTCGCGCATTTCGCCGACAAGAATGAGTTTGGGAGCTTGCCGCAGGGCGGCCCGGAGCGCTAGTGCGAAGCTGGGTGCGTCGGTATGCAGCTCCCGTTGGTGGACTGTCGACCGCTTGTGCGAATGCAGGAACTCGATCGGGTCTTCGATGGTAATGATGTGGCAGGCCCTCTCGGCGTTGATTTTGTCAACCAGTGCAGCCAGTGTAGAGGATTTGCCGCTGCCTGTCGGCCCCGTCACCAGAACGATTCCCGGCCGGAGGTCGGTTGCCTCGGCAAGCTGACTGGGCAAGTTCAGCGCGTTGAAATCGGGGACGCTGCTCGCGATCACCCGCATGACAATGGCGCAGCTTCCGCGCTGCGTGAAAACGTTCACGCGAAAGCGCGAGATCTTCGCCAGACTGTAGGAAATATCGCACGATCCCTCCTGCTTGAGCTTATCAACGGCATGCGCGTTGCGCCCAATCAGATCGGCGGCAATGCGCGCCGTATCCTCCGAACTCAGACGCCCGACTCCGGGAATATTCAATTGCACCAGTTGGCCGCTGGCTTCTATCTGCGGAGCGCGTCCGGGTGAAAAGATGAGGTCGCTGATCTTTGTCGAGGCGCGAAGCATCGCTGCAATGATCGCTGGAGTAGGTACCGGCTCGGCAGGAGCGCCTTGCGGGACTGGCGGCTGAGTTTGGTCCATAGATCTCTCTGCCCGGTACGTCGAGAAGAGTGGACCTGCGGGCCCTGTCCACCTGGGCCTACCAGTATGGCCGCAATTAGGCCTCACCGGGCTTCGAAGGCAGTTACTGTTGCCAAAGGATTAGGGTGGGCCTCCGGCGCCCGGAGGTGCGCCGAGTCCTCGCAATGCATCCCAGAGGGGATTGATTCTGCGACGCAAACAAATTTGCGCCGGGAAGTCTAAGTTGGATTACTATCCCTACAGGATGGCCGGAAGAGCGATCACCGGCGGTTCAACAGCACATCGGGGCCGATGTACCCGCACCTCCTGGTTGCTGCGTTCCTTCCCTGCGTACGCCGCTGGTCTGTGGTTGCTCGCCGTGTCCCCTGCGGTTCAGGCACAAAAGTCGCTGCCACGTCCACCTGACGACTCGCCAACTACGTCCGGCCCGAACTCCGGGCCTGGGTCTGTACTGCCCGGCCGCGGGGCGGATCCGTTCGACGATCTATATGGATCGCCACCGATGCTTCCCATGCCGTCGCCTTCCAACGAGTTGATTGATTCCGAAGGATGCAATTCCTGGACGGAATCGGGGGTGCGAAGCCCTACGGTGAGCGTGGCAAGGCTGGCGATACCTGGAAAAGCTATCGGCGAATACCAAAGAGGCTGCGGCGCGTATAAGGACAAGCATCTTGATCAGGCCGAGCGGCACTTGCGCAAGGCAATAGACATCTACTCAACTTACCCGGCGGCATGGGTGGTGCTAGGGCAGGTGCTGGACGCGCAACACAAGCGGGATGACGCAAGGCAAGCCTGCTCACAGGCCATCAAGATCGATCCTACTTACGTTGCGCCGTATCTTTGCCTGGCGGAGTTTTCAGCGACGGAAGACGATTGGAAGCAGGTTTCGAACTTGTCAGAACGCGCACTGGCGCTCGACCCGGCGAACAATCCCTATTCGTTGTACTACACGGCCGATGCCGCCTTTCACCTTAATGACCTAGCCACGGCGGAGAGGAATGCGCTTGCAGCGGTTGCGCTGGACCCGTGGCATCACCTCCCGCAGTTGCACCTCCTCTTAGCCCAGATTTATGCGGCCAAAGGCGATCTGGATGCCGAGGCTGCGCAGTTGCGAAATTATTTGAAAGTGGCCCCTAACTCGGGAGATGCCGCTGGGGCCCGCGACACTCTGGCGCAACTCCAATTGCGGCCCGCGACTGCGAAATAGCGGGCGCCTGGGCGCTAGGGTTGGGTGCTGGACTGGCGTTCCGCGACAATTTTCCTTGCGTTGGCGTAAAGCGCCTTGGCTTGAGGAATCGATTCCTCGGCCTTAACGAGCTGCGGATCATTATCCAACTCGACTTTGTAGCCTTCGTTCAATCCGAATAGAGTGGTGAATACCTCGCGCTTAATTTCCCATTTCAGCCAGGGGAGATTTTGCTCGATCTGCTGATCTGTCACTCGGATGTGCTGACCGGCCAGATATGTCTTGAAGTCGGCAATTACCGCGTCATCGACCACGAAGTCTTTCGTCACATTGGGTTTCTTAGCCGAGATAAAAGCGGGCGAAATCGCCGACACCATCAGAAAGCGGATCGAAGATACCTCTGCGCTCAAGCAGATCCTCGAAATCATCTGGCTTGGGAGCGGGCTCAACCACATCGGGGGTAATTCCGCCCTGTCCATATACCTGGCGTCCCGTATCGGTCAACTTTACTTCCGGGGCTTTGGGGCGCTGGGGATTGTAGTGGTAGTCGTAGAGGGTCACGTTCTTGTAATTGCGCTGGATCAGCCGGCCGCTGGGCGTGTAATAACGAGCAGTCGTGAGCAAGAGCGCGGTATTCTCGCTCAGGGGAAATTGCGTTTGTACCAAGCCCTTTCCAAAAGTGGTTTCACCGACAATCAGTCCGCGATCGTGGTCCTGAATGGCACCGGACACAATTTCCGACGCCGAAGCGCTTCCGCTGTTTACCAAGACGAGCAGCGGAACTTCGACGCCCTGATTACCTCGCGCCGAATAATAGGGGCGTTCAGGAGAAGAGCGGCCGCGGTGAGAAACAACGAGCTCGTTTTTATCCAGAAACATATCGGCCATGCCAACTGCTTGATTCAGCAGGCCACCGCCATTACCTCGCAAGTCGATGATCAGCCCGTCCAATTTGGGTACATCGAGATGTTTCAGCGCGTCGGAAAGGTCGCTATCGGTGGTCTCGTTGAAGGTGGAGACCCGCACGTATCCGATTCCGGGTTTCACCATTTCGTAGAACTGCACGCCGGGCCGCGGGATTTCGTCGCGCACAACCGTGACCTCAATCGGTTTCTCCCAGCCCTCGCGCCCCAGCGAGATGTGCACCGCGGTTCCCTTGGCACCCTTGAGCATCTCGGCTACTTCGGTTGTGGTCAGGCCAGTGCACGCTTTTCCATCGACTTTGAGGATCACGTCACCGGGACGAATCCCGGCCTTGTAAGCTGGAGAGTTGACGAAGGGTGACCGAACGACTGTATTGTTGTCCCTCTGCGCTACAACCATGCCGACGCCGTAGTATCGGCCTTCTTGCTCTTCGCGAAATAGCGCGTATTGTTTCGGATCGAAGAAATTCGAATGTGGATCAAGCACGTGCAACATGCCCGGGATGGCGCCGTCATAGATCGCCTTATCGGTATCCACAGGATCGGCGTAGTTCCGCTGGACTACGGACAAGACGTGCGTGAAGCTCTTCACCGAATCCTGGGCATCGTCGGAACTCGCAGAAGTGGCGCGCGCCTGGGGGCCGTAGACGAAACCGCCCAGAAGCGCCGATACCACCAGTACGATCACCAGCAATGCAATGCCTCGCGCTTGGGATCCCTGGTTTTGCGGCCCTTGGGCCGTGCCGTTCGACGCTGAAGATGGTGAGTGTTCCATGCCGCCTCTTTTCGACTTTGATACCGGAAGTATAGCACAGCGCTCCCGGCTGTTTGACACGTCCACGGCCCTCTTCTATGATGCAAAAAGAGCGCAAGCGGGCGCTGGTTCTTCGGCCTCCAATGCTGAGCATCCCCCATCTCATTGTGATCTTTGTGGTCGCGCTGGTGATTTTCGGACCCGAAAAGCTGCCCGAGCTGGCGCGGAACCTCGGAAAATTGATGGCGGAGTTCCGGCGCCATACGGGCGACCTCCGGACAACTTTCGAAGGGCATTTGCGCGATATCGAACGCGAGGGCGAATCCCGGCGGATCGCCGCAGTGCCCGCGCCCGTGGTTGTTCAGTCACCAACTGCGGAACCGCCGGCGCCTGCCTCACCCGGCACCGTACCATCCAAACCACCGAACGCCGCGGCCATCGCCGGCCCGAGCGGAGATCTCTTTCCTGCCGATGTTCCCGATCCAGACCTGCGCCGGAAGGATCCTGGGGACGATCCCTACCTCTCCGGTACCGAATTTGATCCTGGCGGCCCGCCTGATGAACCACAAGCCTCCGAACCCGAGAAAAATCCTGGACGAGTAGAAAATGGCGGCGTCCGCCCCTCCTGAACTCACACCACGCCAGCACGCCGAGGAAGAATCCGGCGCTGCGATGTCCTTCTTCGATCATTTGGTTGAATTGCGCAAGCGAATCATCAGTTCTCTTGCGGCGATCGGAATCGGAATGGTGGCTGGCCTGGCGGTGTCCAGGCAGACCATCGATTTCATCAGCCGGCCGATGATCGAGGCGCTCCGGGCGAATCACATCACCGATGCGAACATGTACTATACGCATCCCGCCGGGTACGTCAGCTTATACATCAATCTCGGGTTGTATCTGGGAATCGCAATCGCGATGCCGTGGGTGCTGTACCAGGTGTGGTTATTCGTCGCGCCCGGGCTCTACAAGCATGAGCGGAAGGCGGTGGCCAGCTTTATCGGATCATCGATGTTCCTCTTCCTGAGCGGCATCGCTTTCGGATATTTCGTGATGCTTCCGCAAGTGCTGACATTCGTGGTCCATTTCGCAAATGAAGGACCGATCAAGCCGCTGATCGATATCAACGAATACTTCAGCCTGATTTTGCTGGTGCTCGTCGGTCTCGGCATAATTTTCGAGATGCCCGTTGTGATTTTCATTTTGTCGCTTTTCGGCATCGTCACGCCGAAGTTCCTGCTGCGGAATTTTCGGTATGCGCTGCTCCTCATCACCGTGGCGGCTGCAATCGTTACGCCTACGCCGGATGCAACCACGATGCTGGTTTTTATGGCGCCGATGGTCGTGTTGTACTTTATCGGCGTCCTTGTTTCGTACGCAGTTTTGAGAAACAAGCGCGCCAAGGAAATCGCGGAAGGGCAGGCGCCATCAGGATGACCTGCCACCAGCGAATACCTTGGGCTGGCGCCGCCGCACTCGCTGTACTGCTATCGGCTTCGTGCGGGCACGACGGGGCAGGCCGTCGCGCATCGGCAGAATCTTCGTCCTCGGTAAAAGCAGCCGCGCCCCTGCCAGCCTCGAAAGATGCCGCCCCGCCCGATGCTGCGCCGCCCGCGACGAAAACCGGCGGCTTCGATGGCCAAAAGGCCTATGAGCACGTGGCCAAGCTCGTTGCGTTTGGTCCGCATCCTCCGGCGTCGGATGCGATTCACCGCGTGCAGAACTACATTGGCTCGCAACTGAAGAGTTTCGGCTGCCCGGCGGACGAGGATGACTTCAACGCCCAGACGCCGATCGGCACATTGGCGATGGAAAACATCGTCGCCAAGATTCCCGGCAGCGGGCAAGGGATCATCCTGCTGCTAACCCACTACGACACGCTTCGGCTGGATAATTTCGTTGGAGCCGAAGACAGCGGCTCTTCAACTGGTTTGATGCTCGAAATGGCGCGCGTTTTGTGCAGTCAGCCCAAACGCGCCGACGCGGTGTGGATCGCGTTTCTCGACGGAGAAGAAGCGCAGGTGGTCACCAACGGCCAAGCGCAGTGGACCGACACTGACAGCGTTTACGGCAGTCGCGAGCTGTCCGCGCGGCTCGCTCTTTCAGGCGACTTAAAGCGAATTAAGGCAGTGATCTTGGCCGACATGATTGGACAGTTCAATCTTCACATCCCTCGCGATTCCGATTCTCCCAAGTGGCTCACGGACATCATTTGGCATACGGCAGCTCGCTTGGGTTACCAGGATGTCTTCGTATCCCAAGAGACGAGCACACAAGATGACCATTTGCCCTTTGTCCATCGCGGGGTGCCGGCCATCGATATCATCGACCTTGCGGATTACCAAAATGAGGGCTACTGGCACACACCGCAGGACACGCTGGACAAAGTCAGCGCGCGCAGCCTGGCGATCGTAGGCCACGTGATCCTCGAATCCGTAGCAGAACTTCAGAAGCGCTGAAAAACCGCCTTCGATTTGGCTCTAGGCACGGCGCGGGCCGCGCAGCACTCGCGCCGGGAGCAAGATGATGGCGGCAACCAGCTCGAGCACACCTCCCACGGCGATCCCCAGCAAGCGGAACGGCAACAGGAAGATCCATACAATCGGATACAAAATCAGCGCGAACAGCGCGAGCGGCCAGCACAGGACAAATAAAATGCACCACAAGATGAAAGTAAGCATCGCTGCACCTCATCCCGGCTCAAGGTGGTTTTTCGCGGCTCTCTTGCCCCGCACTAACGAATACGCAGGAATGCATCGATTCATTTCACGTAGGATCAGGCCGGAAGGGATCATTCGCGGAAGGCGGCCTGAGGAACTATGCTACATTTTCTTGCGCCACAATGCCGACAATCAGCGTGCATAGCTCCGCGGGCCGCTACGCTATTCGGTGCGAACCAAACGCAATTTCGCGCACTGCATCGCTGGTTGCGGGGCTCGGCGAATCGACCGGGACGTTCTTTCTTTCGTCGCCGCGTGTCTGGGGCTATTGGGGGAAGGCGCTAGCAACGAAAATGGCGGGCGGCTCGCGGCGCGAGCCGATTTTATTCGATGATCGCGAGGCCGCGAAAAATCTGGCCACGGTCGAAAAAATTGCTCGGCAACTCGTGACTGCGGGCGCGGACCGACACGCTATTCTCGTGGCCGTCGGCGGCGGCGTGGTGGGCGATGTGGCCGGATTTGCGGCGGCGACATATCTTCGCGGCGTGCGGCTGGTGCACATTCCCACAACCCTGGTGGCACAAGTCGATAGCGCGATCGGCGGAAAAACCGGCGTGAATTTGCCGGAGGGCAAGAATCTCGTTGGCGCTTTCTACCCACCGAAACTCGTGATCGCCGATCCCAGCGTGCTGCGAACCCTGCCGCATCGCGAGTATCGCTCCGGGTTGTACGAGGTGGTGAAATACGGAGTGATCGCCGACGAAAAACTTTTTGAATTTCTCGAGCGGCGCATGGATGCGGTCCTGCGCCGGGATCCAGCCGCCCTTGCGTGGATTATCCCGCGCTGCGTGGCGATCAAAGCGCGCGTGGTCGGCGCGGATGAGCGCGAAAGCGGCCTTCGCCAAATTCTGAATTTCGGGCACACGCTGGGCCACGCGCTCGAAGCTGCGACAAAATACCGGCGGTTCCTCCACGGCGAGGCGATCGGCTGGGGCATGGTGGCCGCAGCCATGATGGCCCTCGGAGTGGGGCGCCTGAGCGATTCGGACGCGACTTGCATTATTCACCTGGTCGCGAGGGTTGGACCGCTGCCTCCACTCGGAAATATTCGCGCCTCGCAGCTCCGTCCGATCCTCGCTGGGGACAAGAAAGCGCACGGAGGACGCGTGCTTTGGGTTCTGCCGCGCCGAATTGGGAAGACGGAATGGGGCATTGACGTACCGTGGCCCGTCGTAGCGCAAGCGTTCAACGGACTGGCTGGTATCGCGGCGCGGGCTGGGTTGGACTAAACCGCAACCGTCTCGACGAATGGGCGTAGTTCGAGGATACGGATAAAATCTTTACACGGAGGCCCAAAACGATGCAAGTAGCTGTTCCTGTAAAGAAAAATCGTCTACGGTGAATGCCGGTTTCCGGCCGGAAATGACAACTTTCAATGATCGCGACACAAAAGCAGACGCCGCTACCGGGGACGCGGCCTGAGGGAACACACGACGAGCGGGAAGCAGCCGCGCGGGTGCGCGATATGTTCACGCGCATCGCCCCGCGGTACGATTTGCTGAATCATCTTCTCTCATTCTCACTCGATAGACTCTGGCGACGGCGAACCGCGAAGCAATTTGCCACGATTTTGCGGCGGCCTGAGGCGCGCGTTCTCGATGTTTGCTGCGGAACCGGCGATCTGGCGTTTGCTCTCGACCGCGCTCGATCGGCGAGCGCTCGGACCGGCGCGTCGCGAGCCGATCGTGGGCAGCGATTTCGTGGAAGCCATGCTCACTCTCGCGCGCGAAAAGGCGCGGAATGCCCGTGCCTCCGCGGTCTTCGCCGCCGCCGATGCTTTGCGACTTCCATTTGCCGACGCGAGTTTTGACCTGGTTACCACGGCGTTCGGTTTTCGAAATCTAGCGAACTACGAGGATGGGCTGCGCGAATTTGCGCGCGTGTCGAAGCCACGCGGGGAGCTGGGCATTCTTGAATTCACGGAGCCGGGGACTGGTCCGCTGGCGGGAATTTTCCGCTTCTATTTCAGACATGTGTTGCCGCGAATCGGCGCGGCGATTTCTGGCAACAGCGAAGCCTACGCGTACCTGCCCAACTCCGTCAGAAAGTTTCCGTCGCCGGCGGAACTTGCGTCACTGATGGAGAGGTGCGGTTTCACCGACGTTCGCATCGCCTCCTGGAATTTCGGGAGCGTGATCCTTTACTCCGCTCGCCGCGCCTGACCCACGACAAATTCCCGCGACTTTTCAACATCGAACCGCACGGCTCGGGCATCCTATTTCTTGAGAGGCGGGCGAGCCCCTTAGAGATTTCATAGCAAAGGACAAATCCCATGGAATACATAACGATTCCGCGTACGCAAATGAGAGTCTCCCGAATCGCGCTGGGCACCTGGGCGATCGGTGGCTGGATGTGGGGAGGAAGTGACGAGAGAGAATCGATTCGAACAATCCATGCCGCCCTCGATAAGGGAATCAATTTGATCGATACGGCGCCGGTTTACGGTTTCGGCGTTTCAGAAGAGACCGCTGGGAAAGCAATTGAGCAGCGAGGCTCGCGCGAGAAAGTCTTCATTGCCACGAAAGTAGGCCTTGAATGGCGCGACGGCTCGATTACACGAAACTCCTCGCCCGGCCGAATCCGACAGGAAGTGCAGGATTCCCTTCGACGCCTTCGCACCAACTACATCGACATCTATCAAGTGCATTGGCCCGACCCTGCCATCCCGATGAAGAAACCGCCAGAACCATGCAGGAACTCCAAAAGGAGGGGCTCATTCGCGCGATTGGTGTGAGCAACTACTCGCCGAAACAGATGGGCGCGTTTCTATCCGTTTCGGAGCTGCACACAGTCCAGCCGCCTTACAATCTCTTCGAGCGGCAAAGCGAAAGCGACGTGCTTCCCTACGCCCGCGAGAAAAATCTCGGCGCACTCGCCCACGGACCGCTCTGCCGGGGACTCTTGACGGGCAAGATGCAGCCGGACACGAAATTCACAGGCGACGATCTGAGAAAGTCCGATCCGAAATTCCAGGCTCCGCGCTATGCGCAGTATTTGAAGGCGGTGGCGCAACTCGATGGTCTAGCGCAAAAAAGATATGGGAAGCATGTGATGGACCTCGCGGCTCGCTGGGTGCTGGATCAGCCTGGAATCAGTGCGGCCCTCTGGGGAGCGCGCCATCCTGCGCAATTGGAAGCCGTGGCCGGTGCGCTCGATTGGAAGCTTGATGCGGACGCGCTGGCGGCCATCGACCAAATCTTGCGGGAGACGATCAGCGATCCGGTGGGTCCCGAGTTCATGGCGCCCCCGGCGAAAAATGTTGCTGCCGCCTAGGTCTCTCCGGTGGCGGGTCGGCCAATTTCGGCTTTTAACTTCTAACTCGGCGCTCTGAACACGGCGTCCGCTCGGGTATCATTGATGGCGTTGTGTCCACTATGGCTCAAGCTCCAATCGATCTTCGCAGCGACACCGTAACGCGCCCCACTCCCGCGATGCGGCGCGCCATGGCCGAAGCGGAAGTCGGCGACGATGTATATGCCGAGGATCCCACGGTTAATCGCTTGCAATCGCGCGCGGCGGAAATTTTCGGACGCGAAGCTGCGCTCTATTTCCCTTCCGGGTCGATGGCCAACTTGACCGCGATTAAAACTTGGACGCGCCCCGGGATGGAAGTGATCTGCGAGGCGCAGGCGCATATTTATCTTTACGAGATGGCGGGAGTGGCGGCGATTGCGGGGTGCATGCCCAATACGGTGCCGGCGCCCGGCGGAGCGCTAACGTGGGATTTAATCGAGCCGCTGATTCGGCCGCACATCTATTACCGCGCGCAAACCGCGCTGATCGAACTGGAAAACACACACAATATGCACGGCGGCACGGTCTATCCGACCGAAATCGCAGAGGACATTTGCGACCGCGCTCACGCGGCTAATCTTCCAGTGCATCTCGATGGTGCGCGCATATTCAACGCCTCGGTCGCGCTGGGGCGCAGTGTCGCGGACATTACCCGCAAATTCGATTCGGTGATGTTCTGCCTCTCGAAAGGACTCGGCGCGCCAGTTGGCTCGATGCTGGTCGGCTCGCGAGATTTCATCGACAAGGCACGCGTCACTCGGAAGCTTCTAGGCGGCGGCATGCGGCAAGCAGGTGTGCTGGCGGCTGCGGGACTGGTCGCGTTGGAAGAGACGCCCAAGCTGCTGCATCGTGACCACGAAAATGCGCGCCACCTTGCGGAAGGCCTCGCGCGGATCGAGGGCATTGCGCTCGACCCGAAGAAGGTTGTTACCAACATCGTGATTTTCGACGTTCGAGCCACTCGCCGCACCGCAGCAGAAATCTGCGCGGCTCTGGCGAAAGAAAATATCCTGTGCGGCGCCACGGGCCAATTCTCCATTCGCATGGTCACCCACTATGACGTGGACCGCGCGGGCATCGATCGCGCACTCGCCGCAATAGCCACCCTGATCGGGTCTCGAAATTCCACAAAAGCAGTCTGAGGCGCTCGCCTTGTTGCTAAAATGAACTTGTGAGAAAGGAATTGTCTTCTTGAGACTTCGGTCCGCTGTTTTGGCGCTGTGCGCCACGCTCCTTGTCGCCATCATCGGCTGCAACAAAAAGGAATCCAACGAATCTTCCGGCCCACCACCACCGACCGCAGTCGTCGATCCGACCACCGCAGGGTCGATTACCGGGACCGTAAAATTAGAAGGCGAGCCTCCGGCTTTTCGTCCTATCGATATGAGCGCTGAACCGGCCTGCGTAAAGGCCAATCCCACTCCGGTGATTCCCCCTATCGTTGTACTGGGGCGCGATCATGCGCTCGCGAATGTCGTCGTGTATATCAAATCGGGCCTCGGCAGATATCACTTCGATACGCCCACAGAGACCGCGGTGCTGGATCAGAAGGGCTGCATGTACGTTCCGCGTGTGCTGGCTGTGATGGTGAACCAGCCCATCGCATTCAAGAACACCGATCCCACCACGCACAACATTCACCCCATGCCGCGCATAAACCATGCCTGGAATCGCTCGCTGGACGCCGGCGAGCAAGCGTATATAACAACTTTTTCGCATCCGGAACTTGCGATTCCAGTGGCGTGCAACATTCATCCCTGGATGCGCGCATTTTTGTTTGTGTTCGCCCATCCTTACTTTGCCGTGACGCCGAAAACGGGCGACTTCGAGCTGAGAAATGTTCCACCGGGCACTTACACGGTCGAGGCGTGGCAGGAGCGTTTCGGCACGCAGGATGCGACCGTTACGATCGGCCCCAACGAAACGAAATCCATTTCGTTCACGTTTAAATCTGCCAAATCTCGCTGACCCCATCAGGCCTATTCCCGGCTCACCGTTGACCCGTTCGTACCCTATTGACACTCAATCGCTGAAGGTGTTTAGTGCGATTGTTGACGGTATTCATTTTTGGAAGGCGCCAAATTCATCTGGCGCTGGAAGGAGAAATCATATGGCCGAAGCAACGCAGCAAAAGCGCTCCGCTGATGGCGGCGCGTACGGCAGAGCTCCACAGCATTCGGACTTTGAGCTTACGCAAGTAGGGCAAGGCACACCGTGCGGTGAACTGTTGCGGCGCTACTGGCAGCCGGTTGCGGTTTCGGCGAAAGTCACCGATCGGCCGCGATACGTCCGCATTCTCGACGAGGACCTGATTATTTTCCGCGACAAGAAAGGGCGTCCCGGCCTGCTCTACCCCCGCTGCATGCACCGGGGCACAACGCTTTTCTACGGCAAGGTTTCCGAAGAAGGCATTGCGTGTTGCTATCACGGGTGGCTGTTTGACGTCGAGGGCCACTGCCTGCGGCAGCCGTGCGAACCTGATGGCGGCCGCAACCTGGACGTTGCGCGCCAGCCTTGGTATCCCGTCGAGGAACGCTACGGGCTGGTCTTTGCCTATATGGGACCGCTGGAGAAAAAGCCGGTGCTGCCTCGCTACGACATTCTCGAAGATCTCGGTCCCGCAGAAGAGCTGCGAGCCTACATCGGTGCTTTCGGCGCTACTGGTGATAGTAGCCTTCCGGTCGCCCCGTACAGTTGGCTGCACATGAACGACAACGTGATGGACCCGTTCCACGTTCAGGTGCTGCATTCGACCTTCAGCACGGTACAGTTCGTGCCGCAATTCGCGCTGATGCCGAGAGTCGAATTTTTCCCAACGGAAGAAGGCGTCTGCTACTCGGCCAAGCGCAAGCTCGATGACGGCCGCGAGTACGATCGCATATCATCCTGGCTGATGCCCAACATCATGTCGGTGCCGAATCCCATCGACATCAATCAAGTTCGCTCCAACATGATTACTTGGTCGCTGCCCGTGGACGATTCCCATTTCACCATGGCGACGGCCGGGCGTCTTCCAAAAGCCGCACCGGATATTTTTGGCGGCATCCGCTTGAACGGGAAATTATGGGGCGAAATGACGGAGCGGGAGCATCAGGAGACGCCGGGCGATTACGAGGCGCAAGCCGGGCAGGGTCCGATTTCGTTGCATTCGGAAGAGCATTTGGCGAGCAGCGATCGGGGCATCATCATGCAGCGGCGAATGCTGAAATCGCAGATTAAAGTCGTCGCGGAAGGCGGCGATCCGGTTGGCGTGACTTTCGATCCGGATAAGGCTCTGGTAAAAGTCCGTTCCGGAAATTTCTACAACGCGCCGCAGCCGGTCTAGGCGTTTATGCGTTTTCGGGTGGCGACGCGCTGCGTGTACAATCCGTTTGCTTTAATCTGATGAATGGCTGGGGGAGATCAATGGAACTTGGAAGGAATCGATTTATTTCCAAAACGTTGGCGGCCACCGTCGTGGTTGCAATGCTGATCGCGGGTGCTGCTCTATGTGCTCGCGCGCAGGCTTCAGCACAGGACGAAGTGCTGAACTTGCAGAAAAAGTTTCAGGCCGCCACCGTTTCCGGCGACACGGCGGCCGTCGCGTCCTTGATGGCTGATGACGCAATCTTCATTCATGGCAACGCGGCGAGGCAGAGTAAAACCGAGTTTCTGGCCGGCATCAAAAATGGTCAGCTAGCTTTTTCAGCCTACGATCTGAGCGATCCGAAGGTGGTGATGTTCAAGGGCGGCGCAATCGTCACCGGCATCGTGGACATTACGTTCAGGCCTCGCCCAAATGCCCCAGCCGGTCCGCCTCGCACTCTGCACATGCGCGGATCGTCAGTGTGGCTTCACGGCTCGACGGGCTGGAAGCTGATCCTCGATCAGGACACTCCGATCCAGGGACCGCCTCGTGAAGTATCGGTCGCACCTCGCTGAAGTAGCTATTTCGACTAGTGGCAGCTTCCATCGTCACTGAACGTACCGCCGATGAGCATGCCTTCGAGCGAGCTGCTGCAAGTCGTGATCTTCGCGAGTTGCGGATCGTTGCTCAGTGCGTTTGGATCCACGGTCCTCGCTCCGTTCAGGTTTTGGCGCGCGGTAAATATTTCGTTCGACCACTCGGCCAAATTATTGAACTCACTTGTGAGTAACTGCAGCGCACTCCGGTCTCCGTCGGTGGAGGCGGCCGACACCAGCTGCGTGAGGCCCGTCTGGACTCGGTCGTGATAATCCTGGGCCCACGTTCCGCTTATGGCCAATCCATACGTCACCATCGCCCCGATTGCGCCTCGCCACTCTCTCATTTCCGACACTTCGCCGATCGCGCCCACGGCGAAACTTCTCGAGAGGTCCTGTGAATTGGAGGGCGACGCACCAAGAGAAGTCGTGGAGTTTGGGCCGGGTATCGTCAGCACGACTCTATTCGGCTCCATCTTCACCACTCCATTCGTGGCTTGAGCAAGTGTCTCGACATCTATGTAGGAGCGGCCATTGATTTGGCGGACTCCTGCCGGCACCGCTTTCCCATTTACAACGAGCGTCTTGTTGGACGCGTCAGGTGTGGCGTTCGGTGTGCCCTGCGCTGAGAGCACTGCGGCAAGCGATAGAACGAGTCCAAACATCAGGGTAAGTCGAGAAGCGCAATGCTTGTTCATGGTGGTCTCCCTGGGCCGGGCTCGTTACCGCATTTATTGCGACCTATCCAAGCATAGGCACAAATCAACTTTTTCGCAGCATTTCGATTTGTGGAATTTACACGCCGCCACTCGGGCGAGGTTAATCTTTCAGGTGCAGGACGCGGGCAGGCGGATGGGGTGAGTACATTTCTTCCACCGCGGCGGCGCGACGCTCCAAAATGGCGCGCTGGTTGAGAGACGCCTTGTCCGTGATCTCCCCGGCGTCGAGCGACGGCGGGTCGTCGAGCAGGATGGCCCGGGCGACTCGATTCGAGTTGCCGGTGGATTGCGCGGCGAAGGATTCCAGCAGCTCGGTGAATTTTCCGGTGACGGAGCCGTGTCGAAGGATTTCGGCGGGCGCGGCCGCGTCACTCAACTCACGCGACAGCGAGCGGCACGCTTCGAGATTCGGGACTATGAGGATGCTCAAAAAATTGCGGTTCAGCCCGGCGATGACAACGTCGGTAACGTACGGCGCGAAGGCATGTATGATCTTGGTGCGCAGCGGACCCACGCTGACCCAGGTGCCGGAGGCCAGCTTGAAGTCTTCCGTTAGGCGGCCATCGTACATGAAGCCTTTATTGACATCGTTGGGATCGACGAAGCGGACCGCGTCGCCAAATTTGTAATAGCCTTCCTCGTCGAATGCGGCGCGAGTAAGCCGCTCATTTTTCCAGTAGCCGGGCGTAACGTTGGGCCCTTTCACCCGAATTTCTAGCTTCGCGCCGACCGCCACAAGTTTGGCCTCCACACCGGGCATGGGAATTCCGACCGCGCCGCTTTGTTCCGAGTCCCAGGTGCACTGGAGGGCCATGGGAGAAGTCTCCGTGGCGCCCAGGCCGGAGGCCATG
This sequence comes from uncultured Acidobacteriota bacterium, assembly GCA_963702375.1. GTDB lineage: Bacteria > Acidobacteriota > Terriglobia > Acidiferrales > UBA7541 > Palsa-295. The sequence goes on along the minus strand of CAVPCI010000006.1, from coordinate 79,295 downwards.
AGGACGCGCTCGCCGCGCGTTTCAGACATCAAGTCACGGTAGCCGTCCCAAATCGGCTGAGCCAGGCCCGCGCCCGCATAAAACATGAAATTCAGGCGGCTGAAGAAATTTTCGCGCAGGCGAGCGTCTTGGCGAAAATAACGGAGCAGTTCCTCGTAGCCGCGCGGCACGTTGAAATACACGGTGGGAGCGATCTCGCGAAGATTTTGGACGGTCGTTGCAATTTTGAAGGTGGCGTTACCATCGTCGATGTAGAGAGTGCCACCATTGTAAAGCGTCATGCCGGTGTTGTGATTGCCGCCGGCCGTGTGATTCCACGGCATCCAGTCCACCACAATCGGCGGCTGATCACCCATGAAGGGAAAGCCCTGGAGAATCATCTGCTGGTTGCTGCAAATCATGCGATGGGTGTTGACGACGGCCTTGGGCAGTCCCGTGGACCCGGAGGAAAAGAGAAATTTCGCGATGTCATCCGCGGCGATCGCAGCGTGCGCCCGATCCACAGCCGCGGTGGGAACCGTGGCCGCGAGGTCGTCAAATAAAGTCGCGTGGCCACCGGGACTCGGCCCGCGCGCGAAAACGATTTCGGCCGCAGGATCCAAGACGGCCGCAAGCGCGCGGCGATATGGCTCCGCATTCGAAACGAACACGAGGCCCGGCGTGATCGTGCGCATTACGTGTTTCAGCTTAGCGAAATCCGTGGAAAGCAGAGAATACGCCGGGGCGATGGATGCGGTCGGAACCCCAACGTGCTGTCCGGCGAACATCAGCAGCAAATGCTCGAGATCGTTTTCCGAAAGGATTGCCACAGGCCTCTCGGCGGAAAGGCCGCGATCGAGGAGCGCTTGTCCGATGGCGCGGACCTTTTGCAATGCCTCGGCGTAGGTGAGGTAACACCACTCGCCGTCCGCTTGACGCTTGGCCGCCAGAGCGCGATCGGGAGCTACTCTAGCCCAATGGGTTAAGCGTTCAGTGAGGACGCGGGGGTAGGGGCCGAGTGGCTCTTCCGGGCGCACGATGATCGCGCCATCCGGCCGGCGTTCCACGGAGGCGCGGGAAGTCCGCAAGCGGACGGGGCGCAAGGGCGCCTCGCGATTTGATCGCGCGAGCGCGGGTGTCTTGGTCATCGAGTGTCAGAAACAGCGAGTGCCTGGGCGATGAGTATACGACCGCCGGCAGCGAGGCGCAAAAGCGAGCGCACAAGGAGTACACTCCGCAGAAACCCTTTTCGCTTTCAGCGCCATCGGAGCGAAAGGCTACTGGACAGTAAAGCGTACGGGCTGAATGTAAATTGCCGCTCCGGTTTGGACCGATACGTTGTAATCACCAGGCTTTACTTGCGGAATCTTTAAGACAATCTTGTCGCTAGCCTGTTGGACGATGACGGCCTTGTAATCGGACTTTTCATCGGAGAGATATACGGCGGAGACGACGCTCCTTCCCAGATTCTCTCCCTCGACGCTGATTGAATCGTTCACCTTGCCCGAAGTTGGTTCAACGGCCTTCACGCTCGGCGAGTTCTGCGCGAGTGTCGAACACAGTGGCAGGGCCAGCAAGGCCGCAAAGGCGGTCAGCACCAACATCCGGTGCAGGGCCTTGCGCGAGGACTCTTTTCTCAGAGCCAATTCTGTGCGAAAAACAAAGGCATCACGGTTCGAACGACGGGGCGGGATCGAAGCTCTGACCATGGGTCACCTCGTAAAAGGATAAGTTCGACGTCGGATTGCATCCTCCTGTTGCGCAGAAGATATTCCTGGAATCGGGCGTTGTCAAATTCTAGCTGCAAGCGCAGGGCCTGCGAGCTTTCAGCTTGACATTGCCTCCTGGCCGGGATATTCCGCCCGCTTTGCTCTTGACATTAGCCACTGCCCGGTAGTAAACATTCGCCCACAATAAACGCCCGTGGGGGGCGCAATTACAATCTACACCACACATTCTGGGGGTCCGATGCGTCCACGAATTGCTGGATTCAAGTTCGCGTGTGCGGTTCTGATCTGCTTTGTAGCACTGTTCATTTCTGTTTCTCCGGCTCTGGCGCAAAGCGCCTCCACCGGTGCGCTCCAAGGAACCGTCACTGATCCTTCCGGAGGCGTCATCTCCGGCGCGACCGTCACGGCCACCAATCTCGCTACGGGCCAGTCGCGCAGCGCGACGACGGACGGCAACGGCTCCTACAGATTCTCACTCCTGCCGCCGGGCAATTATGACGTGAAGTTTTCTGCCTCGGGTTTCAAGACCGCTGAGGTCCCCTCGGTCACCGTGAACGTAACGGAAACTCCGGTATTGAATCGCAGCCTGGAGATCGGCGCGCAGACTCAGCAAGTGACCGTGGAATCCACTGCCGAGACCATCCAGACGCAGAACGCGACGATAGGAGGATTGGTCTCCGGGCAAACCGTCACGGAACTGCCCCTGAGCACACGCAACTATACGCAGGTGATTGACCTCTCGCCAGGCGTAGTTGCCAACGTCGCTACAGCTACAGCAGTCGGAAACGGCACGATGGACATCAACGTGAACGGCTCCGGCTCCGATCAGAACACGTACATGATGGACGGGGTCGTCACCACGAACTACGGCAGCGGCGGCGCGGCGCAGTCGGGCAGCTATGCCGGAATTCCGATTCCCAACCCTGACTCGATTCAGGAGTTCAAGGTCCAGACGTCGCAATATGACGCCGCGTATGGACAGAACCCCGGCGCAAACGTAAACGTCGTCACCAAGAGCGGCACAAACCAGTTTCACGGCGCGATCTGGGAATTCAACCGCAACAATTTTTTCAATGCCAACGATTTCTTCTACAAGAGATCGGAAGCAAACGAAGGTCTGCCGAACAAACCGCCGGAAGTGAAACAGAACCAGTACGGCGGCACCTTCGGCGGACCGATCAAGAAAGACAAGATTTTCTTCTTTGGCTCCTACCAGGGCACGCGGCAGCTCAACGGAATCGGTAGCAACGGTTTCGCCACCTCCCTCACTCAGGTCGGCCTGCTGCCGTTCAACGAACCGGGCGTTCCCTTTGCGCAAGCACGCTCGGACGGCAACACGGGTACCATTCCGCTCGATTTTAAGGGCGCCCCGTGCAACTACACCACCTACCGGCAATACTTGGGGTGTGCGTTTGCGGGTGAGACGGACTTCGCTAGCGGCTTAGGCCAGGCGGGCCACTTCGTCAATTCGGACGGATCCAATATCAGTAACACCGCTATAGCTCTCTTGCGCCAGACCGAGAAAATCCCTCAGGTGAAGGGTGGCTTCAATAACGGCTATTACCTTCCCAGTCTGCGTTACAACTCGGCTGGCCTTCCCTTCTGCATCGCGAACAACTTCTCGTGCGCTACGCCTACAACGATTTCGCAAGCCACGATCGCCAATGAAGATCAGTACATGATTAACTCGGATTACGTCCTCAACAGCAAGAACACACTCTCGGAGAAGTACTTCTTCTCCAAAGATCCGCAGACCCAAAGCTTCAGCTGCATCGTGACTGGGTGCGACCCGGGCGCGCCGGAAGATGCGCGATACGGTTCGCAATCGGCGGTGGTCAGGCTCACGACGGTGGTCACCAACAATTTCGTGAATGACGCCTTCGTCTCAGCCCAGCGGTTGTTCCTCAATGTTACCGACGGCAATACCATCCAGTCCTGCGCTGGTGACGGCATTACGCCGCTCAACATCACTCCGGCGATCAATGACGGCACGCCTTGCCCCCTCTCAAGTGCCGCCGCGGGCAATCGCGAGGACTCCCTGATCCCGGTCATCGGCAGCTTGGGGATTCCCGCGGGGTCGCAATGGGGTTCGTGGACGGAAGGAGGGAATTTCTTCTCCGCGACCCATAGTCTCCAGCAGAGCTATCTGGCCGGCGACCAGATTTCCTGGAATCATGGCAAGCACTCGTTTCGAGCGGGCGTCAATACGCAGCGCATACAGTGGAATTGGGCGCAGCCCAACCGGGAAAGGGGTTGGGTCGTGACAGGAGATATGGCCGACATCCTGTTGAGCAACAGTGGCCTTCCCTCGGACGAGGCCAACGGTGTCGCAGGCACTCCCGTTCCAGCCAACTACTTGATCAACCTTTCCTATCGCCTGTTACCGAATGGCTCTGGGAATCCTCACCACTGGCGCATCAGCGAGTACTCAACGTTCGCAGAGGACGACATTAAAGTCACACGTCGCCTCACGTTGAACCTGGGTGTCCGCTGGGAATACGACGGCTGGCCCAGCGATGCCCATGGCGTGTTCACGAACTTCTCGGCCCAGGCTGCCGGCTTGGTTAATACCGGCACAGCGTTGCTCAACAACCCGGTGGGTACTCTCGCCGGATACATCGTCCAGAAGAATTACAACAGGGCTATATACGGAAATCTCACTGGTGAGTTCGGGTCAACAGGCATTTTGGTCAACAGCAACAAGACCTTGTTGAACGGCTCTCCGCTTGACAACTTCTCGCCGCGCATCGGTGTGGCGTGGCAGGCGATGGATAAGCTCGTTGTCCGCGCCGGTTACGGCATGTTCTTCGACCGCGTTTACGGAAATCTTGTGGGAGACAACATCGTGGGTAACATGCCTCCCTACGCCACCGGCATCGGCGCGAATCCGGGTCAGACCCTTCAGGATCCGTTTTGCCCCGTATGCCCGCAGTTCCTGGGCTTCATACCCCGGACCCTGGCTACGGGTACGGCGATTACGAACGCGGCTCCCGGCTTCGGGCTCTCGAGTATTACGGACGCATTTGGCGGCAACGCTTCGGGCCTACTCAATCCCGGCGACGACCCGGCCATGCGCACTCCGAAGATCCAGCAATACAATCTCGACGTTCAGTACGAATTTGCGCACGGCTGGATCGCCGACATCGGATACGTCGGATCGCATGGCATCCACCTCTACGATTGGAACCGCGACCCCAACATCGCCTATCTTGTGAACTGCGGCCCAGCATCCGCGACCTGCAATCCGCCAACGGACCAGGTCAACATAAATCTGGAGCGACCGGCAAGCTCGTTCCCCATAAACGATAACGGCAACAACCGGGTTCTCGAGAACACTTCCAGCAACTACCTTGGCCGCGTGGCTTACTTGGGTGTGAATCCGGGGAATTTGCAGCAGGTTGAAACGGACGGCAATCACCGTTACAACAGCTTGCAACTCCAACTAAAGCACCAGTTCTCCTACGGTCTCACGCTGCAGGCTTCCTACACTTGGAGCAAGCTCATTACGGACATCAACGCCAGCGCCGCCGGCGCTGGCATTGCCACGCCCGGCAACGTACTTTCCGGCAGCGCGTCCTCTAACGATCCCTTGAATCGCCGGCAGCAATACGGGCTGGCCGCGTTCAATCGCCCCCAGCGCTTTGTGGTCAGTTACAGCTACCAGATTCCCTACAAGAGCGAAGGGTGGAAAGAAAAGGCTTTGGGCGGGTGGGGTGTTTCCGGCGTGACCACGATTCAAGACGGCCTACCTTTCAGCATTACGAACGGAGCCAATGGCAATGAGGCGACCCTTTTGTACGGCGCCTCACTCCCCGCCACCGGCCCAGTCGACCGAGCCGAACTTTCTACCCCGGTCGATTGCAACGCTGTCACCGGCAATTGCAAGTCGGGGGTGAACCTCCGTGCTCCCGGCAACATGCTGGCACTCGTGGAAAACGGCAAATCAATTATCAATGGGAATGCGTTCACGGCAGCACCCCTGTTTGGCGGAACTCCGAGCGGGCTTGCCGGCCCCTACACGGGTGCCTGTACGGGCGCCAACCCCCAATTCCTCGGCTGCGGCACGGGTTTCGGCAATTCCGGCGTCGGAATAATGAGTTGCTGCACGCAGCTCAATTTTGATGCGGCGATCATCAAGAATACGACCGTCGGGGGATTGCGAGAGGACGCCACGCTTCAGTTCCGCGCGGAATTCTTCAACCTCTGGAATCACGCACAGTTCAATGAACCCGGCAACGCCTTCGGCGGCGCCAACTTTGGAGTGATCACGTCGAGTGCGGTGCCGGGACGCATCCTGCAGTTTGGTTTGAAGTACAGCTTCTAGCGGGCTTTTCTGAGTCGCAGTTTCTTGATGTAGTCTCGCTGGGGTCGGCGCCGGAAACACGGCGCCGACCCTGTGCGGACATTTCCTCAACCGCACACGTTCCCCTCGACCATCCCAGCGTCATCGAGTTACACAAGCTGCGACCAACACGCGCCACTAGCTTTGCTGATATCCTCTTCGACGGGCACGGGAAGCTGGAAGGAGGCTCTAATTATGACCGCTACCAATGACGAAGCGATGCGCATGGTTCAGGAGTTGACAGCGCGTGTGCAGCGCCTCGAAGACACAATCGAAATCCAGCAGCTGCAGTCGAAGTATGTGCACCATTTGTTCAAACAGCGCTTTGACCGGATAGTCGACGAATGCTTCGCCAAGAATCTCCCCGATGTATCGGTGGAGTTTTCGGATAGCGGTGTGTATCGGGGCCCCGACAACGTGCGAGCGCTCTATCGGGCTTTTGAGGCAACAAAGTCCGTCCCGGGATTCTTCATCCTGCACATGACCGTCAATCCGGTCATCGAAATCGCGAGAGATGGCCTATCCGCTCGTAGCCACTGGCTTTCTCCCGGAGCCGCGGGGACCGAGAGGTCCGCCGCCTGGATCTGGGGGCCGTTCTACATCGATTATGTAAAAGAAGATGGGCGATGGAGGATCGCCCATTCCAATCTCGTGCCGCTGTTTCGGAACCGTTACGAAACGAGCTGGGCGCAGGCGACTGACCACGGCACCGTACGCGGCGTGCTCTCTGTGCAGCCGGACGAGCCGTCCTCGCTCTACAAACCGTACAACGAAGTGAAGAAACAATGCGACATCTTCGCGAACCATCCTGCGTTGCCGCAGCCCTACTAAACCGCCAAACGAAGAAGAGCGAAAAGATGCGAGACGGGGAGACGCCGGTACTGGATGGCGGAGAGGGTGGGATTCGAACCCACGGTTGAGTTTCCCCAACACACGCTTTCCAAGCGTGCTCCTTAAACCGCTCGGACACCTCTCCGTTTTTGCGAAGTGCTCTGAAGCGTAACAAATTGCCGCCAGAGCGGCAAACAGGCTGTCGGCAAGTCTCCAGCTTCTCGGGTCCAGCCTCCGGATCAGCTATTCCCAAAGACCGGGATGGCGGCGCCATGAATCACTTTCGCATTGTCGCTGCACAGGAACACGATGACACGCGCAATCTCTTCCGGCTTCGGCCACTTCGAGAAATCCGCCTTAGGCATCGCTTTCCGGTTTACCTCGGTGTCGATGATGCTGGGGAGAACCGAGTTCGCGCGGATTCCAGTGCCCTTCAGGTCCTCGGCAAGAGAATCAATCATCGCAACCGCCGCTGCTTTTGAAGCAGCATAGGCTGCGGCGCCGGCCCCATGATCGATCGCAGCTTTAGCCGCGACGTTTACAATCGCGCCGCTTCCCTGCTTCAGCATCACCCTCACTGCGGCACGCGACAGCGCATAGCCTGAGCGCAGGTTCAGCCCCAGCATCTGGTCGAAGAGCTTCGTATCCAGTTCCCATAATTTCACGCCGCCCACGTAACCGCCGACTGTGTTCACCACGGCGTCAAGGCGCCCATCCCGCGCCACAATTCCTTCGACAAGTTTCCCCACCGCCGCTTCATCGGTGACATCGACACTGAAGCCGCCGAGCCGGGAGGCGTTACCACCAGCCAGCTTCTTCAACGCATCGATCTCTTCCTGCCTCCTATACGTGACGACAACACCCGCGCCTTCCTCCAGGAATGCCAGACTTACCGCGCGTCCCAATCCGCCGGTCCCTCCGGCCACCAATACGACTCTACCTGTCGCTGTCATGTCAGCTTTCATGAATTTCTCGTCTCCCGATACTCCGTTCTGGCGCCAACCGCTCCTGAAACAACTGAGCGGATCTCCAATATCGATCATGCCATACGCTGCCGACCGCCGCGTGGTTTTGACTTCGTAGCGGCCGCCCCACCTTTCGGGCGGGTGCAATCGTACAGCATGCTGGCCCCGGTTACGCAGCGGGCAGGAAAAACCGTCGTGATCTCTGCTAAACTTTCCGGGCTACTCGGGGGTGGTGCAATTGGTAGCACATGGGCCTTTGGAGCCTAGAATCTTGGTTCGAGTCCAAGCCCCCGAGCCATTCCCTCGAAAGGCACCGCCCTCCATCTTGATATCTCGGCTGGCGCACTGCTTGTGAATGGAATCTTCGGAACGTTCGATCAGAATTTGGTGACTTCGCTGAAATGGAAGTTGCGGACTTTCATCGTTGGAACCACCATCTCGAAGGATTCTTCCCCCGCCGCGCGCATGGCAGGCCCCTGCATTTCGACGTTCGCGAGCATTTCGACGATGCTTTGGTTGAAGCGGAAATTGCGAAGGCCCCCCGCAACGCGTCCATTTTCAATGAGGAAGGTTCCGTCGCGCGTCATGCCGGTGAGAACCTTGGCATACGGATCGACTTCACGGATGTACCAGAGGCGGGTAACCAGAATGCCGCGCTCTGTCGAGCGAATCATTTCTTCCATCGATTTGTCGCCACCCGCGAATACCAAATTCATGGGGGCTTCGCCGTACTCGTTCGGCAAGGAAAAGCCGTGGCCTGTGGGCTTCGCCTTCATCTTTTTTGCCGTGGCGCGCGCGTAAACCAGATTCTTCGGAGTGCCGCGATCGACCAGCGTGACTTTCTGCCTGGGCAATCCTTCGCCGTCATACGGCGGACCAGTCTGCAGCGGGTGATACGCGTCGTCCCAGATGCTGATGTTGTCGCCAAAGATTTTCTTGCCCATTCGGCCTGTTAAGCACGAGCGCTTATCGAGCACCGCCGTGCCCGCGAAATCGTAGAAGAGGAATCCGACGAGGTCGAGAACCGCGGAGGGGGGCAGGATCGTCGTGTAATGGCCAGCGGGAATTTCCTTGGGCTCGCGCGACTCGGCGCAAGTGCGGCTGGCGTTTTCGGCCAGCTCGTCGGGATCAATATTGCGGATGTCGGGTGAATTCGATTTGGCCCAGCCGGAAGATTTCGATTCGAGCACGGTGACCGAGAATTCCGAGCGCGTTTGCTCGTAATGCGCCGAAAGCCCCTTCGAATTGGCCAGTAGGGACTGCGACGAGCCGCTCGAAAAAATCCCCGCCGCCGTCTGTTTGGCTTTCTCCGTCATGCGGCACACGCGAGTGACCGCGCGAGCGCGGTCCAGCGGCGTTGCGGCGGCAGTGGCCGGGAAAAAGCGCGCAACCTTCTGGTGTTTTTGCGCACGGGGCATGGGCAAGAGGTCGGGGTTTTTCGGCTGGTTGCGGGCCAGAGCCATGGCTGCCGCCGTCAGGCGTCCGAGCGACTCATCGTCCGTTTTGTTGGTGGCGGCGCGAGCGGTGCGTCCGTCCAGAACGGCGCGGATCGAGATGGCGAGCGTCTGCTCCGCGACATTTTGATGAATGGTGTTGTTGGCGAAGCGCGTGAGCCCGTCGGTGACCGCGCCGATTTCGACTTCGGTCTCGTCCGCCTCGCTCAGCTTGAAAATTCGCTCCGCGACGCGCTCAAGCTCGGCCTTCGGTATGCGGCCTTCCTTGGCCGCAAATGATTTTCCGGTGACGGTTGGCATGTTGGTCGATTATTTCGCGAAGGCGACTCCGACCTTGATGTTGCGAAATCGCGCGGGTGACGCGCCGTGGCCCGTCCCCATGACTTGCTGAGGCTGGCCTTTGCCGCAATTCGGTGTGCCCCAGAGCGTCCAGTAGTCGCGCGAGCAGATTGCATCGCAACCATTCCAAAACTCGGTAGTGATGCCGCTATAACTTGGGTTCTTGATCATGCGGCCCTTTTTGCCGTCTTTGATCTCCCAGCCAATTTCGGTGGAAAACTGGAAGTGGTAGCGGCGGTCGTCAATCGACCAGGAGCGGTTCGTTTCCATCAAAATTGCGTCGTCCGTGTCCGCAATCAGATCGTCATACTTCCATGTGCCTGGATTGATGCTGATATTGGTCATGCGAATCATCGGCAAGCGATTCCAGCTTTCGCAGCGCATGGTGCCGCCGGAGCGTTTTTCGCCGATTGCCGAGGCCGTTTCGCGACTGCTCAGATAACCGGTGAAGAGACCGTCGGTGATGATCGGCGTACATTGCGCTGGAACGCCCTCGTCATCGTAAGCGAAGGTGCCGAGGCCAGGACCGTGCGCGAGCCGCGCGTCTGCAACCACATTGACGATATCGGAGCCGTACTTTAGATTCCGCAACTTCTCCGTGGTGAGGAAGCTCATTCCCGCGAAATTTGCTTCCATGCCGAGGACGCGATCCAACTCGATGGGATGGCCGATGGACTCGTGAATCTGCAAGCCGAGCTGAGAACCACCGAGAATCACGGTTTTCTGGCCTTCGGGACATTGCGCGGCGGAATGCAGCGCCACGCACTCTTCGGCGATGCGCGGCGCATTGCCCACCAGGTCGAATGACTCGATCAGCTCATAGCCTTGCAGCATGTGCTGTCCACCAAAACTGCTGGGATACGAACGCTTTTGAATTTCGCTCCCCGCGAAACTGGTGGCCACGATGCCCGCGCCGGATTGCATCTTCACCTGATGAATCGACGATCCCGCGCTGGAAACGAACAGTTGCTCGATGCGGCGAAACGACATCGATCCTTCCGCGACGGTGATTCCTTTCACGCGGCGCATTTCCTCGTCGGCGGCGAGCAAAAGATCGATCTGCCGTTCGACCGGGATACGAAACGGATCTTTGAGAAACGGATTCTGCCACGTGTCCACGTAGGCTTGTTCCGGCGCGAGCGCGACGTTTTCGCGCTTGGCAAGGGCGGAGGCTTTCGCGATCGCAACGGCCTCGGCGGCGCAAGCCTGCACGCCTTCGCGCGTGAGCCTGTCGGTGGAGGCGAATCCCCACGCGCCGCTCGCGATCACGCGGATGCCGATGCCCAGAGATTCCGATTCGGCGAGCGTGCCGACCTCGCCATTCTTGGTGGAGATATCGCGGTGGCGAATGTCCATCACCCGGACGTCCGCATAGTTGGCGCCGCGGCGCTTGGCGGTTTCGATCGCGGTGTCGGCCCAGGCTTGCATCATCGCCGCTTACCGCCTCTCAAAAAGTGACGGGTAGATGTCCACCCGAGCCTTTGTTTTCTACGAGTTGCAGCGCATTCTACTCGGCACGTGTGTCGAGCAGGGGCTTCGGCAGCGAGGCCACGCTTGCCGCTTTGTTCGGGCCCACCCTGCCACTTCGAAAATAGGTTGCAATCATTCACACAACCATCTTAGAGACGAGGCGCTGGGTGTCAAGCGGTCTTGGTGTAAAGAATTTTGCGATGTAACAGCGCGTGTCATTGTCATTCGTGAACGGGCAGCGATGGCGATAATTCGCAGGGCCTAGGGCCGAGCAGAAGACTGAGCCTCAGCCATGATCTCTTCTATTTGGTCGGGGGTGCGGGGAAGGCGCGCGGTGAGGAGCTTGTAGCCATCCTTGGTGACCAGCACGTCGTCCTCGATGCGGACGCCTAAATTTTCCTCGGGAATGTAAATTCCCGGCTCAACAGTTACAACCATGCCCGGCTCGAGCGGGCGATTGCGGTCGCCGGGATCGTGAACGTCGAGTCCGAGATGATGGCTTACACCGTGGGGATAATATCGCCCCAGCGCGCGCCCCTCTTTGTCGTGGCCGTGCGAATTGATGTAGTCGGTGACGATTTGCTGCAAGCTGTCGTTGCCGCCGTAGAGGACGGCGCCCGGCTTCACCGCAGCTAGCGCGGCATTCTGAGCGCCGAGAACGATATCGTAAATCTCGCGCTGGCGCGGAGTGAACTTGCCGCTGGCCGGCAGCGTGCGCGTGATATCGGCGGCGTAGCCTCCGTATTCACCACCGACGTCGATCACCACTACATCGCCATCTTTGATTTGATCATCCAGCGCACTGTAGTGCAGCACCGTGGAGTTGAAACCAGCGCCCACGATGGGCGCGTACGCTTCGCGTTCGCATCCGCCCCATTCGTGGATTTCCTTCATGCGCGCGGCGATCTGGTATTCGAAGAGTCCCGGGCGCATCGTCCTCATGGCGTTAAAGTGCGCGTCGATGGATAGGTCGATCGCTTTTTGGATTAACGCAAGCTCGCCGGGAGATTTTACCTGACGCATCGCGTCGAGCTGCGGCGCGATGTCTTTCAGTGTCGCGCGGGGAATAGCTGCGCGAATCGCAGCGACTGATTCCGTGAGGTGCGGATATCCCTCTTCGTGTTCGGGCGGCATCAGGGTGTAGAAAGTCTTGTAAGTCTTCGCGAGCTTCGCTAGGTCGCCCTTTAGGTTGTTGAGCGGCTCAACAGTCTGAAATCCTGTTTTTCCCTCGACACCCGGATCATTGGGTCCGATTTTGGGGCCTTCCCAGATTTCCTGGGCTGGATCGCGCGCGGGCAAATACAAAATCGCGGCGCGCGTGTCATAGTCCACAATTCCCGGCTTCGGTGGTCTAGGCAGAATCACGACGGCCGCGCCGGGTTCGTCGTCCCCCGTGAGGTAATAGAAGTGCGGCTCCTGAAAAAAGACCGCAACCTCAGAAGCGTCCTCGTGACCCGTGTAGCCAAAAATAACAATTGGCCCCTTGAGGGTCTGGGCCAAAACAGACCGTCGCAACTGATATTCCTGATTCGGCTGGCGGAATCGCGCCTGCGCTTGGCCGCAAAGAAACGCCAGAGCGAGAAGCAACAAACAACTGCTGAGATAAGAGTGACTTATGCGGCGATGCCTGCTGTGCTTCTTTGGCTTCACAGACACGACTGCGACCATCATAGTTGTGCCGACATTTGGCTGGCTCGTTTTGCTGCTCATTCTTTAAAGTCTACACCTAAGGCATTCGCTGTATTTAAAAGAAGGGCTCTCCGGGTATAGAAAGGAGTCCCATCCCGATTGACTGCATTAGACGGTGGCTGTGTAGCTCCCTTAGAATTGGACTCCCATTGCGGATTCTGATAGTCGACGATTCCGACACCACACGGCGCATTCTTCGCACCGTTGCGCGGTCGCGCGCCTGGACGGTGTGCGGAGAGGCGCAGACCGGCCATTCCGGCGTCGAAAAGTTTCGGGAGCTTCAGCCCGAGGTGGTCCTTCTCGATTTGGCGATGCCCGACATGAACGGGATTGAAGTGGCCAAAGAAATGTCGGCCTTGAATCCGAGAATACCGCTGATCCTGTTTACGATACTGGAGATCGAGGGGATCGAGCCCAAGGCCAAGGACGCCGGTATCCGCACGATAGTGCCAAAAACTGATATCTGGGGGTTGATCCGCAGTGTCGAGGATGTAGCCAGTCCCAGGGCAAGGCTAGCCAGCGACTAAAGCGACCGACAAGCGCCGCCACTTCCTCAGTACTTTCGCAGGACGCCCACCACGCGACCCTGTATTTTGACGTCCGCTCCCGAAACGACGATGGGATTCATCGACGAGTTTGCCGGCTGCAAGCGAACTTTCCCGCCGGCCTCGCGATAGAAACGCTTCACAGTGGCCTCGTCCTCTCCGACGAGGGCGACCACGATTTCGCCCGGGTTGGCCACTTGCGTCTGCTCCACGACGATGTAATCGCCATCGAGGATGTGATCGTCCTGCATGGATTCGCCCTTCACCTTCAGGACGAAATTGTTGTGACCCCGGGTGAAATCGGCGAGCGAAATTGTTTCGTGATCCTCGACCGCCTCCAGGGGGCGCCCGGCGGCAATTCTTCCGGTGAGCGGCAGTTCGACCACATGGCGATCGAGAATCTCTTCGCGCACCTGCCTGGGAAGCTGCGTGACTTCGATTGAGCGGCTTTGGTTATAGCCGCGCCGGATGAAGCTCTTTTTTTCGAGAGTGGAGAGATGCTTGTGCACCGTGGCAAGCGACGTGAGCTTCAGCGCGTGCGCAATCTCCTCAAAGCTTGGCGAGTAACCGTTCTTATTGATGAACCCGACGAGGTAATTCAGGACTTCTTTCTGACGCTTGGTTAGTGCCATCGCTCCCCCGCTTGCACGGCGTCCGTCAGACTTCGAAATTGAATTACAGGGCCGAAGTACGCCAATTATCGTAGCCATCATAGGGCGAACTAAAAGCGAAAGTCAATGGTACCTTCGTACAGGTGGCCTCCTTTCCAGCGTTTGCGTGATCGCGAGGCGCGGATGAGCTCACCTAGTCTTTTCGGCGCCAGATAATGTATATTGGCGCGCAAATCGGGTGGCAGTTGAAGGCTCCGGCCGATCAGCTATTTCCTAGAGCCGCTCCCTCAAAGGAGATTCTGATGGCGCACTTCCGCAAACTGGCTCGTGCTCTGAATCGGCGGACTTGGCTCAAGGCTTCGGCGCTGGGCGGAGGCGCGATGCTTGCGCAACGCCTTTTCGCGGGATCGTTTGGGAATTCGAGCGCGGCGGCCGGCGTTTTGCCGAGCGAATCGCGGCCAGTCGTCGAGACAACCGCGGGCAAGGTTCGCGGCAGGTCCGAGAACGGCATCAACGTTTTCAAAGGAATTCCCTACGGTGCCTCCACTGCCGGGAAGAATCGATTTATGCCTCCGGCAAAACCGGAACCTTGGAGCGAGGTGCGCGATGCGCTGTACTACGGAGCGTCCGCGCCACAAACCGTGCCGGGCGCGCCGGGCATTTTGGGGGCTCTGGACTTTCTGATCTCCGCAGAAAATCCGCGCGATGTAAGCGAGAGCGAGGATTGCCTGGTCCTGAACGTCTGGACGCCCGGCATCAATGATGGCCGCAAGCGCCCGGTGATGTTTTGGATTCACGGCGGCGGGTTCACGTCGGGTTCCGGCTCAGCCCGCCCTCTATGACGGCGCGAATCTGGCGCGCCGCGGCGAAGTGGTGGTCGTCACCATCAATCATCGGCTGGGCGCATTGGGCTACACATACCTCCGCGACGCCGGAGGAGAGGCTTTCGCCGCTTCCGGGAACGCAGGCATGCTGGACATTATCGCCGCGCTCGAATGGGTGCGGGAGAACATCACTGGATTCGGCGGCGATCCGGGCCGCGTGCTGATCTTTGGCGAATCCGGGGGCGGTCAAAAAGTTTCAGCTCTGCTGGCGATGCCAGCCGCCAAAGGACTTTTCCAGCGGGCGGTGATTGAAAGCGGCCCTGGGCTCAGGATGGTGGACCGCACCGAAGCGGCAAAAGTCGGAAGAATGTTTCTCGACGAGCTGGGCGTGAAGCCGGAGCGAATCAAGGACATTCAGGCGGCGCCTCTCGAACGCATCATGGCCGCACAGGGCGCAGTGAATCGCAAATTACCGCCCATGACGCCCGGCCTGATTCAAGGATTCGGGCCGGTTGTGGACGGCCTGTCGCTGCTTCAGCATCCATTCGATCCGGTGGCCCCGGACGTCTCCGCCGACGTTCCGCTGATCATCGGCCACAATCACACGGAGATGACGCTCTTCGCAGGCGCCGATCCGGGAGTCTTCTCGCTGGACGAAGCGGGCTTGCAGCGGCGCCTTAAACCGCTTTTAAAAGACATCGCGGATTCGGTGCTTCGCGCGTTTCGCTCCACTTACCCGCAGGAAAATCCCTCCGGCCTATATTTCCTGATCACCACGGCGTATCCCACGGTGGCTTTCACGGAGAAAATTGCGGAGCGCAGAGCATCTCTTCACAAGGCCTCGACGTACGTTTACGAATTCACCTGGCCGACGCCGATCCTTGGCGGCCGCATGCGATCGCCCCACACGATTGAAATGCCTTTCGTATTCGATAACGTGGGCGACCCGCTGGTTCAGAAGCTCACCGGCGGCGGCGCGGACACGTTCCCGCTCGCAGAGCATGTGTGCGACACTTGGGTAGCGTTCGCGCGCACGGGCAGTCCAAATTCGAAAAATCTTCCCCACTGGCCGCCTTATTCAGCCGCGGACCGCGACGTGATGATTATCAATACCAATAGCCGCGCGGAGAAGGACCCGGACCGAGTGGCTCGCGAAGCGATGGAGAAATTCGCGTTCGGCGCGAACGCCTAGGGACCGCAAGAACGAGAAATTGCTAATTGCTGTGGTCGTAGTAACCAGTCCGCGTCCGGACTCGGCAATTTTGTCCCCGGACTTTTACACGGATACGTCGAAACGAACCGTCGTGGCGGAGATTCGAAGGAGAATAGCCCAGCAGATATTGTGCGCGGAGCTCACGCGCGATCTGATCGAATGCCGATCCGATCTGCGCGATGGATTTCAGCCGAATCGTGCGGCCGCCAGTTTCCAGAGCAAGCTTGCGGACACTCGAGTCTCCGCGGTACGTGCCGCCCATCAATGAGTAAAAGTCGGGATCGCTTACCACGACGGAATATACAATCACGTCAGCCTTTTCCGCCGATTCGATTGACTCTGGCAAGTTGATCTTGCTTCCCTGATCTTCCCCGTCGGTCACCAGCACCAGCACCTTGCGTCCGACACGTGCCTTCATCAATTCGTTGGAAGCCAGATACACTGCATCGTAAAGGTGCGTGCCTCCTATGGGGTGGGCCGTACCTTCCGGCAGGACGCTTCTTCCCGTTTGGTTGATTTCCGCCGAATCAATGGCCCGCGCCAAGTCGGCCGGCGCGTTCGTAAAATCGCTCAGCAACTTCACATCGACATCGAAATCCATTACAAACGCGCGATCGGCACCTTGCAGGACGGAGCCCAGAAATATCTTCGCGGCCTCCTGTTCCATGTCCAGCAGGCGGCCCTGGCTGAGGCTCGTATCGATGGCGATGCCCAAACTCAAGGTAGCATTTGTATCCTGCGAGAAGTTCGTGATTTTCTGCGGAGTGGCGTCGTCGCTAAGTTCGAAGTCATCCTTGCTCAGGCCACGAATCAGCCGGCCGCCGTGCCCTTCGACGATGGCGTATACATCAACGGCTACTGACGTGGCCTTGATTGATTGGCCGCTAAATTCATGGTTGGGCAGTTGCGGCGGCCCGGCCGGAGTCGCTAGAACCGGGGAACAGAGCGCGAGGGCAAGAGCCGTTCGGATCGCGCATGCAATCGGGGTTAAACGCATGCGTCAGGCCGTCCGCTGGTGAGCGCGTTCACAGGGCTTCCTCGTTGACATCCTACGCGCAGCCTTCCTCGCAGTCGAATGGCGCAAAAAGAAAAGGCCGGACTGCCGAGTGGGCGCCCTTGATGGCGGTCCGCTCGCGTCCGGCCCCGAGGTGTTCGACAGTGCTGCGCGAATCTCGGTAAGCGGCCTTATTCGCCGCTCATCCGCACCGGCACCGTTTCGATCAGCCGCGGCTGCTGTGCCACGAGCCTTTGTAGTTCCTTCGGCATTTGGAAATAGTACGTGCCAACGCTGGGCAATCGCAATGCTCGGACCGTGAGCTTTCCATCGTGACGAATGCAAAGCAATGCGGGGCTCTGGCCTTGCCCGTGGTAGGAGTCAAGTGTCTGCGGAACCAGAATCCCTATGCTTTCCGTTCCTCGGTACACGCTGATCAGTCCGTACGAACCCGCGGAACGGTCGACCGAAAACGTGTAATCACCCGTCGGAAGCGCCATTCTTCCCAACTGCGCGTCGAATGGCATCTTGAAGCGGCCGGCGGTCGCTGGCCCCGCCTGCAAACCCGGCATGATCGCTGCAATTGCAATCACAGCGCCCAGTGCTCCCCATAAAATGCTCTTGCTAGAAACGTTCATTTTATCCTCTCTCTTTTTAGTCTGATCTGCACCCGACCGTACGAGCAGCCTTACCAGCGGATGGACAGGTTTCGCAATCGGGCCATTCTGAGGTTTTCGGGTGCGTTGCGAAGTAGTACGCCTGGACCTATTCCGGTCAGGTGTTTCCAAAAGATAATCTCAGAGCGAAGGTGGCGTAGCGGTTAACATAAGAAAGGCCTAATTCATCGCTGCGATTGCTGCGTGGCAACCTGCTGTTGCACTTCCCGACGAAACTCAGAAGGATGCGCGATTCGGCTAAATGGCTCGGGAGTCCCGCCGGTGCCGTGAATTGTCAACGTGCCGTATCCGAGCATCCGCCCCATCGCGGACTCCTCAATTCCGATGCTTTCCACTTTGGCGAGCATGACCTCGAGCGAGCGGCGGCTGACCAGTCCCGTTTTGATAATCACGCGCCGGTTGGTCACGGCCATTTCGACGGCGGTGCGTTTGAACATCGCCGCAGCGACCATGACGACCGCGACCACCAAGAGCGCCGCCCCGGCGTACAAGAAGTTCGTGTCTTTTTGGAGCAAGCAAGCTACTCCGCTCGCAGCGATGATTAGCGCAATGATCACCGGCCAGAGCAGCACGCTCCAGTGAAGGCCGGTTTCGTACACCAGTTGTTCTCCCGGAATCAGATCCTTTTCGACGTAACTCATTGGCTTTTCGCGGCGAACAGAGCAGCAGCCTCGCCTACCCAAGAATCGTAGGCTACCGGTTATTTTGCTGAGAAGGCCAGGAGCACATTCCCCGAATTAGTTCCGGTGACGGCGTAGCCCGAGCCGATGAAGAGCATGCCGTTCACGATCGAAGGTCCAATGGATGCGATCGCGCCGCCCTTTGCCGGCACATCGTTGACCGTTTTGAATTCCCGGGCCGTATCATATTCCCAGAGAACGTGGCCATCGGCGGTTGAAACCGCATGCAGCTTCCCATCCGATCCGGCAAGGAAGACAACACCGGGCATCGCGGTGGCCGCGGCCGAGTTGATCACGCGGGCGCCTTCCGGCTTCGGAAAATTCGCGCGCCAAACCACATCCCCAGTGGCGAGCTTCAGCGCAACCATTCCGCCCGATTGCAATCCGTAGTAGACGTTCTGATCGTCCGCGGCTCCGCCCCAAACCACGCCGTTCAAATTCGCGTAGAAACTGTGTTCCTGGCCCTTCGGAATGTCGACGACATGAACCTTCCAGACCACCGCGCCTTTCTTATCCGGATCGAGCGCCGTGACGGTTCCGTTCTTCATCCCGAAAACGACGACGCTCTTGCCGTCGGCGAGCCTCCGCAAAATCGGTGAATTGCCGATGTCCTGGTCGGGGCCATTCACTTTCGGGCAGTTGTCGGTCCGCGCCGGCCCGCTGCATCCGCCCATGAACGCGTCGCCGGCCTGCGCCTGGTAAGACCACAGGACTTTCCCAGTCTTCAGATCCATGGCCATTATTGCGTCGGTCGTGTCTGGAGTAGGCTCCGTCTGTCCGTCTCCGGTTCCCACATAAACGGCGTTGCGCTTGGCATCGATGGTGGGCGAATTCCAGATCGAGCCGCCGGAGGGCGCATATTGCTGCACGCCCTTCGAGTTTTTCCTCACCGGCTCCGGCGTACTCACCACGTACGTTTTCCAGACCTGCGCACCCGTATTCGCGTCCAGCGCGACCACGCTTCCCCGGCCCGTACAGCAGGAATAGTCGAGGTTGGCGGACGAAAACTCCTCGGAAGAGGATATCGGGACGTATATGCGATCCTTATAGACCTTGGGCCCCGCGGTGACGCGCGCGACGAAATGATCGTCCACTTTCGTTACCCAAAGCTCCGTGCCGGTCTGCGCATCCACGGCGTACACATTCGCGTGGGCGTCTCCGAAATAGACGGCGTACTTCGTGCCGCTGTGCCCCTTCACTCGCTCGACGGTGACGGCGCTCCGCACGGCGCCCTTGGCTTGATACGACCAGTAGACGCATCCCGTGCTCGCGTCCAGCGAATAAACGTAGCCGATATCGGTTCCCACAAAAACGCGACCGGAGGCAACCGTCGGCTGACCGTAGGCGGAAAGCCCCGTTGGATACCCGAATGCCCACTTCAATTTCAATTGCGGCACTTGATCGGCGGTCAGGCCCGCTCCCTTGGCATCCTGAAACCGCGAATCGACGATATCCGGGCTCCAGCCGTTCCATTCAGGCCCGGAAGAGGGATCCTCCAGCGGAGGATTCGACGCGCAATGGTTGGGCATATCCTTCGCGTCTCCTTCCTTCAAGCTGCCGAGCGGCCGCCCGCTCAGAAACGTGGCCAGCATTTTTTTCTGATCGTCCGTCAAAGCGTCACCCTGCGGTTTCATCACGCCGGTGGCCAGCGCATCGTAAATTCTCTCAGGAGGCATCTGCCGAATGGCGGACGGGGCAGGCGCTTGCGGGACGTTGGGATTCCCGTGGCAGCCCATGCAGTGCGTTTCGAATGTGCCGATGCCGGTCTCGGTACCCGCCCCGAGATTCGCGCCGGCCGCTGGACCGGGCGGCGCTTGGCTTTGGGATTGCGCGCTAGCTGGCGCAGGGGCTTGCGCCCGCGCAACCACAACAGAGTGGACACAGGCCGCCAGCGCGGCGATTGCGAGTGCGGCGGTGTAGAGAGATCGTCTCATTAGAAAGGACCTTTTTCTCGCGAAGGCCGATCTATCGCTGACCACCATCGCGCTGAATTGCTAACGTATCGCCGTGGATCTTGGCTGGGCGCGGCGTGCCGCACCCTGCAGATAATTTCGGAGCCAGTTGTTATTTATCGCTGATTCCGCCCCAGGCGGAACTCAAATGGTACTGCAAGCCGGACCCTACCATTTCGATCCGGTGAATCAGGCCATCGCTGATCTTGAAGGCTTCGGTGACTTCAAGGCTCGAGGGCCGATTGAATATATTCCCCATGGAGACGGTCTGGCCGTTGGTCAGATGAATCGTGCGCACGGTGCCGTTCTGATCGAAAATCACGCAGCCCCATACCACGCCGCGCTCTTGATCCACGATCGGAAAACGCCGGTGATGAATGCGCGTGACCACCGCGTAATAGCCGCTCTTGAATTGCGCCATGCAGCTCATTGCGAACGCATTGAATGGCGCGTTCGGCGAAAGTTTGGGGTTGTTGGTCGTCTGACTTCCGTTCTCGATGCGATTGCAGTCGTCTGCGAACGGATATACAGCCTTGCCGTCATTGTTCTCGAGGCCCGCGAAGTACATGTTCGCGGTGGCGATCATCTTCGCGCGCGAGACGCGCTGTGCCGGCGGAATCGTTTCGGTCCAAATTGGGTCGGGCGTGCTGGCATCGAGGTCCGCGATGCCCGATGGACCGCCGCCGCCCTGGCGGTAGTAGGTCGTCTCGATCTCAGTAATCCTGCCGAGCTGTACGCGCAGGCGTAAGCCCATGATCAGCGGATGCTCGCCCTCGTGCATGGTCACGATGCAACCGATCTGCTCCACCACGGGATCGGAAAAGCACAGCCGGAAGTGTCCGACAGCGGTGGCAGTGCCCCAAAAGCCGTCGCCGACGTCCATCGCTTGGTCTTGTTCGGTGTACTTCACGTCCTGCGCGAGCGGTAGCTGCTTGGGATCGTGCGCCACGACGGCGTTCAGAAACTGGCTCGCCAATCCTTCCAGGCAAGCACGATCGCAGTCAGTGGGTATCGGACCTGTGGCAATCACGGGTCTGCTGAAGTATCCCGTCAGTATGATCGCCGCCAAGCAACACAAAGCACCCATCCCCAAAATCTTCACACGCATCGCTATCCTCCTTCGAATTCTCTCCGAACCCGCAATCAATGGCCCGAATCCTCGGTCCAACCGTTGCCCAGCCCGTAAGGAATCGTGACGAATGGGAACGCCTCGATTTCGTGAATCAGCCCGCCGCGGATACCAAATGTTTCCACGGTCATCAGATTCTGCAACATGCCCGGAGGCGCGTCCGGCGGA
The DNA here is from genome assembly GCA_963702375.1 of uncultured Acidobacteriota bacterium. Classification (GTDB taxonomy): domain Bacteria; phylum Acidobacteriota; class Terriglobia; order Acidiferrales; family UBA7541; genus Palsa-295. Next base: position 57,703 of record CAVPCI010000006.1, on the reverse strand, counting down.
GCGCCGCGCCTGGTCCCGTTGTGCACAAATAACGGAAACGCTGCCACCAGTCCCTTCTGTTCGTCGATCACCAGCGCGCGTCTCGGACGTATGTGTTTCATATAAGCGAAAATTTTGGTGTCGATCTGCTGCGAGCACGTCAGCATGCTGAACTTGAGCTGCGATTTGCCTTGCTCCGTGTTCGGGTTCGGCAGCATCGGTGCCGGCATCATCCGTCCTCCCGGAGGTGGGTTGTTCACCGTTTGATAGCCGTTCTCATGCCGCGCGCAATCATCGGCAAACGCTCCAATCTTCCCGTCGTCGCCCTCCAACGCGTCGAAATACGAATTGGCCGCCCAATACAAGACGTCCCGCGACTCCCTCTGCGATGGCGGAAGGTCATCAACTAGGCCCGGTCGCGGAGTGGTCAACAGAGGAATCGCTGCTTCATTAATGTTGCCGGCCCAGAGTTGCTCGATCTCCGAAATTTTTCCGCGATCGACTTTCAACCGCACGACAACCAGGGTATCCTTGCCGCCAACTTTTAGCCGTGCCTGCTCGGCTACTTGCCCTGCAACGGGGTCGGCGATGTAGATTTTGAAGCTCGTCGGCTCTACCTTCGACCGCCACAACATTCCTTCGCCCACGCTCATTTGCGCGGTGTTTTCCGTCATCCGGACTTCGAGCGCCAGCGGTGGCACAGCGTTGGGATCATGTTTGAAGATGGCGTCCATGTAACCGTCCATGATTCCAATCAGGCAGGCTCGGTCGCATGGCTTCACGATCGAGGGATTCCATTGCGGTTCCGGGCCGTGATACTGCTGCGGCGCCGCGCCCGCACCAAGGGCCATCGCCAGCATGCCGAGCGTCAATAGCGTCGCCGCAAGAAATCTGCTTTTCATTGAGTCACCTCGCCCGGAACTGCGCCTTCCCGCATTCAAACCGGACGCACAATACCGCGCTCTTGCTCGCCGGTCAATGGCGCTCGTAAATTCTTCCGGCAACGGCCGGCGTAGTTCCGGCGGGCGCTGGCACATCCGTACATGGCGTTTTGGAATCACCTAATAGATTCTTAGTATGGCGGACCAAACCCGATCCCTTTATAATCGCCGAAATTCTGCCCGGCCGAATTGCTTCGAGATTCAAATCGTGGACACTCACACAAGGAGGTTTCATGAAGATGCGAAGATGGGTTTCTGGCGCCACGACGCTGCTTCTCAGCCTATTTTTAGGCGTAACGCTCGCTCACGCTCAGGATCATGACGATCGCGACCATCATGATCACGATCAGGGATATCACGATCGGGACCATCACGATCACGATCGGTTCGACGACCACGATCGCCAACAGGCGCGCGATTGGTATCGGGATCATCACGACTCTTTCAGAGACCATGAGGGCCGCTATTGGCACAGGGAGTGGGAGCCGGAGATTCACGAGGGATTTGTTTTTACGCCTGAAATGCGGCGAGGCTTTCGGCCAGTACCGCATGATTTACTAGTTCGCCTTGGCCCCGCGCCGCCGGGATATCGGTACGTTGTAATCGGCGATCATGTTTGCTTGATTGACCGAGGATATCAAATTCACGATGTGCTTCACTTCGAGCTGAACTTCTAACCTCCGATAGCGGTTGCTCGCTCTTAAAACTGGGACCGGCGGTTCGACCGTCGGTCCGAGTTTTTCAGTCTCTCGCCAGTTTCATCTGATTTTTCCCCTTGCTCCTTTGCCGCCTCCACAGCGCGCCGCTGTGGGCACCGGCTTCAGTTTGTGCTACGCTTTTGTGGGACGAGACGCTCGACGCCGCGTACTGGTTTGGGGAAGCGGCTTCGGCATCTCGCTTTCCTTTTCGCTCATCTAAAAGAGCAGGGATACAGGTACTCATGTCTACAACCTTGGTTCGTTCTCCGCAGCGTAAGCGCGAGTTGATCGACCGTGCGGTTATTCGCTTCTGCGGCGATTCCGGCGATGGTATGCAGATCACCGGAAGCCAGTTCACTAATACGGTCGCGCTCTACGGCAACGATCTCGCCACGCTTCCGGATTTTCCCGCGGAGATTCGCGCTCCCGCCGGCACTTTGCCCGGCGTCAGCGGATTTCAGGTGCATTTCTCGTCGAGCGACGTCTATACGCCGGGCGACAGCGTGGACGCGCTGATCGCCATGAATCCCGCCGCGCTGAAAATGAATATTGCCGACCTGAAGCCCAACGGCATTCTGATCGTCAACCTGAATGATTTTGGCGAAACCGATCTGCGCAAGGCGCAGATGACCGCGAATCCTCTCGAAGACCATTCGCTCGATGCGTATCGCCTGTTTTCGGTCGAGCTGACCAAGCTCACCCGCGCCGCGCTGAAAGATTTGGGCCTCGACAACAAAACCGTCGACCGCTGCAAGAATTTCTTCGCGCTGGGCATGTGCTATTGGCTTTACAACCGCTCGCTCGACACTTCCCTGCGCTGGATTGAGGAAAAATTCAAGAGCAAGCCGGCGCTGGTGCAGGCCAACCGCACCGCGATGCAGGCGGGCTACAGCTATTGCGAAGCCACCGAAGCGTTTCAGATCAGCTATGAAATTCCGCCCGCAAAACTCGCGCCCGGCCTTTATCGCAACATCAGCGGAAATACCGCACTCGCCATGGGCTTCGTCGTCGCTTCTCAGAAAGCGGGAATCCCGCTTTTTCTCGGCTCCTATCCGATCACGCCCGCTTCGGACATTCTCCACGAGCTTTCTGCCTACAAGGATTTTGGCGTGATCACTTTTCAGGCCGAGGACGAAATTGCCGCAATCACTTCCGCGATCGGCGCAGCCTATGCTGGCGCGCTCGGCATCACTTCCACATCCGGCCCTGGCATGGCCTTGAAAACCGAAGCGCTCGGCCTCGCCGTCGCCGTGGAACTTCCGCTCGTCATCTGCGACATCCAGCGCGGCGGTCCTTCCACCGGCCTTCCAACGAAAACCGAGCAGGCCGATTTGCTGCAAGCTCTTTTTGGACGAAACTCCGAGGCGCCCATTCCTGTGCTCGCGCCCGCAACGCCAGGCGATTGCTTCTGGATCGCGCTCGAAGCAAGTCGCATCGCCATCAAGTACATGGTGCCGGTCATCATTCTTTCGGACGGCTATCTGGCCAATGGCGCGGAGCCCTGGAAAATTCCCGATCTGTCCCAGCTGCCGGATATCCCCGTGCATTTTGAAAAAAATCCGGAAGGCTTCCATCCCTACCGGCGCAATCCGGAAACTCTCGCGCGTCCTTGGGCCATTCCGGGCACTCCCGGGCTCGAGCACCGCATCGGCGGCCTCGAAAAACAGGATGTCACCGGCAACGTGAATTACGAGCCGCTGAACCACGAGCGCATGGTCCGCCTCCGCGCTGAAAAAGTCGCGGGGATCGTTCAGGACGTGCCGGACGCCGTGCCGGAAGGCGATCCTTCCGGCGAATTGTTGATCGTGGCCTGGGGCTCCACGCATGGCCCGGTCACCGCTGCGCTGAAGGCACAGCGCGCTAAGGGCCGCCGCATCGGCCACGTTCATTTGCGCTATTTGAATCCGATGCCGAAAAACCTCGGCGAAATTCTCGGCCGCTACGACAAGATTCTCGTCCCTGAAATGAACATGGGCCAGCTCATCATGCTGCTCCGCGCAAAGTTTCTCGTTGACGCGCAGGGCTACAACAAAATTCAGGGCAAGCCCTTCAAGCAATCTGAAATCGAAGACAAAATCGAGGAGTTACTCGATTGATGCGCGATTACAACAACTTGTCATTCCGAACGGAGCGGCTTTTGCGGAGCGAGGAATCTGCTTTTTCTTCGGCGCCGCATCGCACCGAGCTGTCATCCCGAGCGGAGTCCCGCGCGCCTTTTCCTTCCCGCGCTTTCCGCGGGCGCGGGATGCAGCGAGGGATCTGCTTTTTCTTTCTTGTGCACTACTACGGAGAAGCCTAAATGACCACGGCCACTTTACCTGTCTACACAAAAAAAGACTTTCAAACCGACCAGGAAATCCGCTGGTGTCCGGGCTGCGGCGATTACGCCATTCTCTCCGCCGTACAATCGGTTTTCCCCGAACTCGGCATCCCGCGTGAAAAGTTCGTCGTCATTTCCGGCATTGGCTGTTCGAGCCGCTTCCCGTATTACATGAACACCTTCGGCTTCCACACAATTCACGGCCGCGCGCCCGCCGTTGCCACTGGGCTAAAAATCGTGCGCCCCGATCTTGAAGTCTGGGTCGCCACTGGCGACGGCGATTCCCTTTCCATCGGCGGCAATCACACCATCCACATGCTGCGCCGCAACGTCGGCCTCAAGGTGTTGATGTTCAATAACAAGATTTACGGCCTCACGAAAGGCCAGTATTCGCCCACCTCCGAAATGGGTAAAAAGACAAAATCTACTCCCTTCGGCACCGCCGACCGCCCCTTCAATCCCATCTCTCTCGCCATCGGCGCGGAAGCCACCTTCGTCGCGCGCTCGGTCGACGTCTTTCAGCAGCATCTCAAGGACACGCTGAAGAAAGCGGCTGCGCATCAAGGCTCCGCCTACGTCGAGATTCTGCAGAATTGCAACATCTTCAACGATCATGCCTGGGAAACTCTCACCGAAAGGGACGCGCGCAGCGAGCACGTGGTCCAGCTCGAACACGGCAAGCCGCTCATCTTCGGCAAGAATCGCGATAAGGGTATCCGCCTGGACGGCTTCGAACTCGAAATCGTCCAGCTCGGCAACGGCATCGCCGAAAAAGATTTGCTCGTCCACGACGAGCATCATCCCCGGCCTGCCTACGCATTCCTGCTTGCGCACATGGAGCAGCGCCCCGGCTTCCCCACTCCCATCGGAGTTTTCCGCTCCTGGAATGACGTTCCTCGCTACGAGGACGTGATCTCCAAGCAGATTCGCGACGTCCAGGAACGCCGCGGCAAAGGTGAACTCGAAAAACTCCTTCGCGCCGGCGATACCTGGGAAGTTCGTCCTTAGCGATTCGCCTCCGGCCCGCTCCGCGCGCCCGCTGCCCAGCACGCGCCAGAAAATCGAAACCGTCCCGCGTTAGAAACCGTCCCATGTCTGCATAAGTGTCGCCATCCGAATACTCAACAGCGGAAATCCAGAATCGGGGGGCTTGAAACAATGAAGAGACTCCTTGCTGTTCTCGCGCTGATTTTCTTTGCGTGCATGGCTGGCGCCACGCATCTCGCGGCGCAGAACCTGGCGATCACACATGTCCGCATCATCGTGGGCAATGGTGACGTGATTGAGAATGGTTCGATCGTCGCTCGCGGCGGAAAGCTTGTCTCCGTTGCCGCTGGTGCTCCAAACGCTCCCGGCGTCGAGATCGTTGATGCCCACGGCATGACCGCCGTCCCCGGCTTCATCGACGCTCACCATCACCTCATGGGGCGCAATCCTGACCAATATTTGAAGACCGAAGCCGTTCAGGACATGCAGAGTTTCCTCGACGCGGGTTACACCACCGTGCTCGCGGGCCTTGGTCCAGTGCCCGGTGTTCTGCAGCTCAAGCAAAAAATCGATTCCGGCGAACTCAGAGGGCCTCGCATCCTTGCGTCCGGCGGCGTCAGTCTAAGCAGGCTCACGCCCGACCAGGCTCGGGCCGAAGTCCGCAAACTCGCTGCGATGGGAATCCATTTCATCGGCGAAGAAGGACTCAGCAACGATCCGAAGCCCGGTGAAATCGAAGTTCTCAAGGCCATCGTGGACGAGTCGAAGAAAATCGGCGGCGTCTACGTCATGGTCCACGCCGTGAGCGTCCCTGCCATGCTTGCCTCGGTGGACGCCGGCGCCCCTCTCCTGGTTCATACACCTCATTTTGGCTGGGTGAGCGACGCGGATGCCAAGCGGGTCGCCGACGCCGGCGTGAAGCAGTTGTCAACGATCGGCTTCGGCGTTCCCGTCTTTGGCGTGTTTGCGGATGATAATGTGCCTCGATTCCGCGACGGGAAACCGTGGCCCGCCGGGATTATCGCGGGCGAAGGCCAGGGGCGCGAGGCTGGCTACAAAGCCGTGAATGCGCGCACGCTCTGGGATGCCGGGGTGGTCTACGGCTACGGCACGGATACCGACTATCTCCCAAAAGCCGGCCTGTCTCATGAATTGCGATCGCTGAACCTGATGTTCTCGCCGCAAGACCTCATCAAGCTGATGGGACCAAACACGGCCGCGTTTATCCAGATGAGCGATCAGCTCGGCACGCTCGAAGTGGGCAAGCTCGCCGACATCGTCATCGTAGATGGCAATCCTCTGAACGGCTACTGGAATTTGCTGAATACCAGGCTGGTCATCAAGGGCGGCGTGGTTGTGTCGGATCAGCGCAAATCCCCGGCTCCCGCGCAAGATTACTGATCCCGCGCCTGCTTGTGTAGCGCCACCCTTCAGGGTGGCATCTTGATTTGGCCTGGTTTCTTTCTGGATGAATGCTCTTCGGTTACGCGCACTGCGGTCGCCGCACCCTTTTAGGAATGCGAGCCACGGGTGCTCTATAAGTCCTGGTACGGAAGCACTGGAACTCTGCGAGTTTGCTCTCGAAGGTGCCGAACTCTTCCACAATACACCAGATGCGCGAATCCTTTGCACCCCGCCTCAGCAACATATACCTCTTGTTTTGTTAAACATAGATTGGTGGCTACTCTGGAGTCGCGATTGCCCTATATTCGTCGATTACTGTTCATCGAGCTGAAAGGCAAGTGACTATGAAACGAGCGATTGGCGTTGTAGCTTTCGTCCTGTTCTTCGCGCTTCCCGCCCACGCCCAAAGGGGCGGTGCCAGCCCCTCGGCTCAACCGACATCAAGTGGTGGAGGCGGAGGTGGCGGATATGGTGGTGGCGGCGGTGGCACAGGCAGCTTACTTCCCAACTATGCTCCCGCGCATTTCAAAATGAACGAGGTCGCGGGCTCGGACGGCAGCTTCATTCCCTCGGCGTTCCTTCCATTTGACCGCGCGGTGGCGGAGGGCCAGGCGATCCTCGACGCGCAGAAGAAAACCCCGGCGGAGGCGGCCGCAGCCAGCAGCATTGTACAAAAGCCCCATGCGAAAGTTTCTGTGGTGCAAGGTGCGAACGGAGATCCCATCGTCATTAGGCAGTGAGGAGAGCGATTCACCCTGGCACTCTCCTTTGTTTGGAAAATGAAAAAACGGCCGCCCGAATAATCCTCCGGGCGGCCGTTTTGTTTTCGGCTCTGCCGTAGGGGCACAGTCCGCCGCGGCGGATGCCAGGCAAAGATACTTGGCATGATCTTGGCGGCCTACCTCGTACGCAGGGCGCTGCTCCGCGCGGCGACCAAAAGGCCGATTCATCGGCTGGAAGCCGTTCTTGCTACTGAACGAGTACACGAGGTAGAGATCTCGAACCGTATTCGCTGGGGCGAAAATAACTGGGCCTGGACGTCCGTGGAGATATAATACCCGCGTGCGTGCGACAAGGTTAGTAGCGGCGCTGCTCACCGTATCGTTGCTCTCGGTGTCTACCTGGGCATCTGGTGGGACCGTCCCTTGTGCGCCCACGCGGCGCTGTCCGTGCTGCAAGACGAATTCAATTACGCCGCCAAAATCACCAAGGGTCGGGGCATCCAGGCAATGCTATTCCTCGTGCGGATGCGCGCTTCAGCAGCGAGACCAGGAATCCGCCGGAATATTTGCTATTCGAGCCATAAATGAGACCCGGTCGACCGATCGACTGCCTATCGCCGTTGGCATCCCTGCGACGTCAAAGCCGTCTTCGCACACGGTTCGAATTGCCAAAGGGGCACCCCCTCCTAGAATCACTGCTGTCGATCCTCTGCTGCAAAGCCTCAGGATTTAGCATCCCCTCCATTTCCCGGCAGGCCGTTCACCCATAACGACACATTTCGTCCGTTGTGATTTTGACGCTCTAGCGACGGTAACACCAGTCGTTCGCAATACCCATTGAGGATCGGTATATGAAACCTTTCATTGCAGTCTTGTTGCTTCTTTTTTTCTCCGCAGCCTCCCGTGCTCAGCAAACGGACCAAGACTCCACTGCCAAAACCAAACATGACGACATGCAAAACATGCCAGGCATGAATATGAGTCAGATGCCCGGCATACAAATGGGGCAGAGCGGAATGAACATGCACCCGGAAACTTTTGTGCAGGAAATTCTCGCTCACGTTACGTCAGGCACCAGCGCCGAGCCGAACTCTACTCCCGCACCAATGCTTATGAAGGTCGCGCATTCGTGGACGCTGATGTTCCACGCAAACGTATTCGTGCTCGACGAGCAGCAGTCCGGTCCGCGCGGTGGCGACAAATTCTTTTCCACAAACTGGTTCATGGGCATGGCCCAGCACAATTTTGGACCGGGCGTGTTCACCATACGCTCGATGCTCACGCTAGAGCCCGCGACCATCACGGATCGGCGCTACCCGTTGCTTTTTCAGCAGGGAGAAACTGCCTACGGTGTTCCCATTGCCGATGGCCAGCATCCGCACGATTTCATCATGGCCTTGGAGGCCCTCTACGACGTCAAGCTAGGCAAGAAAGGGCTCCTCTCCTTTTATTTCGCGCCTGTCGGCGATCCGGCCATCGGTCCTACCGCCTATCCGCATCGCGAGTCCGCCTCCGAAGACCCAGTCGGCGCGCTCGGCCATCATCAAGAAGACTCGACCCACATCGCTGATGATGTCGCCACAGTTGGATTTACCTACGGCATCGCACGTGTCGAAGCCTCCGGCTTTCGCGGACGCGAGCCTGACGAATTTCGCTGGGATATCGACCAGGGAAAAGTCGATTCATGGGCCACGCGGCTCTCGATTCAACCGGGGAAAAACTGGAGTGGTCAATACTCCTACGCCCGCATCACAAGCCCGGAAGCCCTGTTTCCCACTGAAAATCAGGAGCGCATGACCGCATCGATTATGTATAACCGCCCGTTTCAAAACGGAAATTGGGCAAACACCGCCGTGTGGGGCCGTACGCGATCCTTGCAGGACAACGCAATTCTAAACAGCTACCTCTTCGAGTCACTTGTGCGCTTCCGAACCCGCAACTATGCGTGGTTACGCATCGAAAATGCCGACCGCTCGAATGAGCTCATCATCGGTGAAAACCCGTTACCACCGGGTTTTCTGGAAAAGCCGATCGGGCACGTGCAGGCGTATACCTTCGGCTACGACCGCGACTTCGACTTGATCCCCGATCTCGCGTCCGCCCTCGGCGCGCAAGTCACCACCTACGGCGTGCCAGACATTTTGCGGCCGATCTACGGCTCGCACCCGGTTGGGTTTGCGATGTTTATAAGACTCCGCCCATTCTCGCGAAAGGATCGATAACCATGAAGGCCGGGCATTCGCCGCCATTCGCTCAGCGACCAACAAATCTGGCAGGTGACGACGTTCTTGAGCCACATGGATAAGCTGACGACCGAAGTTTCCGAGCAATGGAAAACTGCTGCGGGTGGCCCTGCTGAAGAAGGCTCTTCTTCGCACCAATCCTCTATGGATAAGAACATGCGAATGAAGTGAGTAACCTCGTTTGACCTAGTCGTGCGGCGGGAGGGTAAGTTGCGTCATGAAGCTCTTCGGTCCACTCGGCGGCCGGAACTACCGGTGGATGTTTTCTCGGGGGGAGAAGAGCCCTTCGGAAATTCTCGCTGGGAAATAAAACGGCCGCCCGAAAGATGATCCGGGCGGCCGTTGTTTTTGTCTAAGCGGCCCCTTGATGCCGGGACCGGCTGTGGTGCTACTTCAGATTCGCGCTACTGAACGAGTACACGAAGCTGAGGTAGACGGTGTTTTGGTTTTTTACAAAACTCGTCGGACCGTTCTGGAAGATAGGCTGTTTCGCGAAGTCATACCTATACTCCCCGCGAACCAGCAATCCGCTTGTGAGGTTGTACGAGTAGGTTCTCGTGAACTCCTGGGCAAACCCGGGTGCACCCAATAGGATTCCCGTGTAGCCCTGGGGGGCGTCGTAATGATCGCGGACTCGAATATTGGCCCAGTTAGCGCCGCGGCGTTGTGGACACATCTTCTTTGTACAAAGGCTGCAGTAGTCGGTAAAGCAGAAACATTGGATCGCCTGATCGCGGGTCCTCGAGACTCGCCCGAAACCGGCGCGTGGAAAGCTGGCTTTCCAGCAATTGCAGTACTCGGAGATGTAGCCCGTATGGTTTCGCCGCCCCTGTTTCCCACCGATTTACGGTAGTCCAGGTAACCCACAGCATGTGGGCGAAGTCCTCCAGAGAGAATCCGAGGGCTTTTCGAATCTTTCGAATGCGCGCTGGGGTCGTCGTGGTCAAGGATTTATTTCGGCGTCTCCCGGCATGGGCGAGAGCGGAAAAGCGTTTCGAAGGACGCCCTTCCGCTCTATCGCCACCCGCTAGAAGTGGAAGCCGACCTCCCCAGTGATCGTTCGCGGCGTCACGTAATGGGTGCCGCTGAACGTGGACAGGAAGTTGTAGAGCGCGTACTGGTTCGCGAGATTGATTATCGTTACACGAGCGCTCCACTTGTAGCGGTCGCCGTGGAACAAGTCATCGTCTCCGATTGCAAGATCGAAGAGGTTTCGCTTCTGGACGCGTGGCGGGTTCGTATCGTCATTCTCTGTGTTCGGAGCCGGTACCTTCAAAAGTGTCGAGCCGAACCCGCCGGCTGGGCAGTTGAAGGGCAGCGCCACCGTTGGCGTGGCATGCACCCCATTGCAGGTGAAGCCGGCCTGAAATTCCTGATCGGCCGACATCGGAACGCTCCCGCCATTCACAACCACCATGCTGACATTCGGCACACCGCCGATCATCAGAGAGCCGGGACAAGACGTGTCCGGGCCGCCAAAACACGGTGAAGCGCCGGCGACCAGGCCGCTATCGAAGCGCCAGTTGAAACTGATGTATGGCCCGCGTTGCCAGAACTGGTATTGGAAATGAGTCGTCTCATTGAATCTTTCGTCATGGTCGATCCGGAACGGCACGAATCCGCTGCCGGCTACGGCGGGTATCGTGCCCAGGCCGCCGACCTGCGGCGTGTAGAAGACCGCAGCGACCCCAGACATCACCACGTAGGCGGTGAATCCGTGAAGGTTCGTGACATTCACCTTAGCCGTGAAACCGGGAATCTTCGAGCCGTGCCATTCAATGGGGAAGAAGATGGGCGTGTTGCCGAAGATCCCGAAGTCGTAGCCGTTATGTGTATATTTCCAAATGTATTCTCCGTCGAAAACCACGTGGCTGCCGAACGCCTGTTGCAGGCCGGCGTGAAATTCATTACGGAAGCCCGGAGCGATGGGTGCGGGCACGCAGGGAATGAGTGCCGCGATTACATCCGAGTTACACCCGAGACTCGACAGGACAAGATTTTCGTTGAACGGAGTCTCCAGCGTCCGCGCGTACGAAACGCGAAGAACCGTGTTGCTCTGCTTCACGTTGTAGGCGATACCGAGTCGCGGCTCGGCCTGGTTGGCCTTGGTCAATCCGTTATAGACATCTCCGCGGATGCCGACGTTGAATGACCAATTCCCCGTTGTAATAGTGTCCTGGACATACAGCCCTAACTCCTTCACATCGGTATGGCCGAAGAACGGAAACAGCGATCCACCACGAGTGAAGTCAAAGGGTAGCAGCACCGGGTTGAACAGAGGATACAAAGCCGAACTGGGAGCGTTCGGATTCGTAGAGGTATTGGCCTGGCAGCCATCCGGGAAGCAATTGCCGGTCGCGGGCGCAGACGCGCATTGCGATGGGTCCGTAAATCCCTGAACGGACTGGTAGGCTCCCGGCAGTCCCGTGGCGGGATCGATCAGAGTGCGGTTAAACGTGACGCATGGTGCGTTGAGAGTGGGATCGACGATTCCAAACCGGTCGTGTTCGGTAAGGAACGTCTGCTGGTAAACGATCCCGCCCTTGAAATTGTGAATGCCTTTGACGTAGGACAGGCTGGCGCGCGCGCCGGCGTTGGTCAAGAAACGAAGTTGAGAAATCGATTCGCGTTGAAGGCTCGGCGGACCGAGATCGGCGAAGAGGTTGTCGCTGGGGTAGTAGTTGTATTGATCATGGCGGATGAAGACACCAGCAGTAATAACACTGTTCGTACCGAGGAGGCGCGTCCAGGTGGGCGCGATGTTGTAAGTCCTGATTTGAGAACGCTGATCCGCGGGGCCGACCGGCAGGCCGTTGGGCCCGATGCCATTGTCGTTGACGCCCATTAGAACGATGCCCAGTTCTGGACCGAACCAGGGTGTTGCGTTCTGCCCGTCGAAGGAATTGGGGCTCTGGAACCAGGATCGCGTGAATTGCAGGTTCGCATGGATCGAATCGGCTTTGGAGAGTTGGAAATCGACGCGGTCGAAGATGTTTTCCTCGTTGCCTTTGTCGTGAAAGACTTGAAACTCGGGGGGATCCAAAAACCGGCCGCTGTTCAATCCGCTGGCAGAAATGAAGTTCCCCCAATTCTGGCCCCCGAAGCCGAGATTGAAGCCGATGTTAGAAGTTCCGAAGGCGCCATACGAAGCAGTGACGGCGCCGTGAGGAGTTGTCATGCCCTGGCCGGAACGGGTGGTCACGTCGATGACGAGGCTGGTCTTGTCGCCGTATTCGGCGGGCGGCGCGCCGTCGATGACTTCGAGCGATTGAATGGAATCAACCGGAATCTGGTTGGAGAAAATTTTGCTTTGCTGGTCGGTGATGGGCTGGCCGTCAACCGAAAACGAGTTCTCAGCGTGGTCGCCGAGGCCGTGGAAAAGGCCGTTGGAATCCGCTGCGACTCCGGGTGAGGCGAGAGTGACAAGCGAGCTGACGGAGGATGACGCGCTTTCGAGCGGCAAATCCTGGATCAGCTGGCGGTCTATGTCGGTATGCGCCGTGGAGTCCGTCTCCAGCAGATCGCCCGCCGATTCTACCGTCACGGTGCTGCTAGCCCCGGCCAATTGTAGGCTGATCTTTAGAGTGATCGGCACCGAAGAGCGGACGTCGATGTCCTGCGCATAGCCCGAGAAACCGTGCGCATTGACGCTCATGTGATATGGGTTGAACGGCACATTCTGAAAATTGAAGTCTCCGTTTGCGTCCGTGGTAGTCGAGCGCTCGAACTGGCTCACCGGATTGTGAATCGTGACCGTAGCGCCCGGGATGACCGCGCCGGTGGGATCGGCCACGGTTCCCGTTACGGCGGTTGAGTTACCAGCGTTTTGCGCCGTGGCGGCCGGTCCGGCCGCCAGAAAGCACAGTGCGAGCAGCAGAATCCCTAGTAATGCAGTTCCTGTTCTCATGAATTTCTCCCTGTATGAATGCGGCCGCGGCGCATTCCTGCGCTGTGGCTAAGAATGAATGTGGAAATCGGCACGCGCCGCGCGACAGGCAGCGGGGCGTCCTGGGAGAGTCCGTTTAGTCGGTGCAGGAACGGTTAGGCGGGAGGTGCGCGGGGAATGCTTAGAGTGCCGACGAAGTCCAAGTGCGGTGCGGATTCATCGCCGATGGCGAGGCGCGCGACGGGAGCCGGAGCATGCACGGCGGCTTCCGCCGCTGGCTGGGGAATCGCGGCGTGTCCGACGTGGCAGACCTGGCAATGATCTTCGTCGTAGCCGCTCGTGTGCCAGTGGCTGACCGCATGCGTGGCAAGAAGAGCCAGCGCGAAAACCGCCGCGACGGCCAGCAAGCGATTGGCGATTCGTTTCGTCATGCGCGACTCGACGTACAGGTCAAGCTCATACTACCGCTAAGTCATGGCCGCGAGCAATCACGGCATTCCGAATCGGTCAACTTCCGATAAGTCAGATAATGGACATGTACCCGCCTAATACTCCGATTGTCCGGTTCCGCCGCTAACCAGGACTTGGCGGTCTCCGTTACGGGTTAACGAGATCCAGATACAACCCTGTGGGCGCTGCGCGTGTATAATCGCGGCTCGCCGGGTGCCGCAGCCCTTCGCTTTTCAGAAGGGTGCGTCTGCCGATTTCCCTCGCCCTCAAATCGTCCACCTCCCTTAGAAGGCACCGTCAATCTGCCTTAGAAAGAAAAAACGGCCGCCTGGATGTTTCTCCAGGCGGCCGTTCGTCTTTCGGCAAGCATGCGGCCCCGTAACATTGGGGCCGGTTGTGATGCTACTTCAGGTTCGCGCTGCTGAACGAATACACGAAGCTGAGGTAGACGGTGTTTTGGTTCTTTACAAAACTCGTCGGACCGTTCTGGAAGATAGGCTGTTTCGCGAAGTCATACCTATACTCCCCGCGAACCAGCAATCCGCTTGTGAGGTTGTACGAGTAGGTTCCCGTGAACTCCTGGGCAAACCCGGGTGCACCCAATAGGATTCCCGTGTAGCCCTGGGGGTCATCGTAATACTCGTAGCGCACGGCGAAGTTGGTCTTGGGACTCCACGTATATTTCGCATAGCCTGCCACGCCCCACCACGTTGCGTTCGTCGGCGTTAGAATCAGTGCGCCGGCGTCGCCGTTTAGCGCAAACGCCCACTTCGGGTTCATCGTGTAGGTGATTACCGTGTCGGATAGATGCCGCCAGGCGTTGTTGGTTAACGTGCCGTCGGCATTCGCGCCAATGATCACCGGTCCGCCGTAATAATTCTCAAGCACGGACCACTTCATGTTTGGCGTGTAAGCGATGCTTCCGCCGTACGTTAGACCGGAGCTGTTGAAGCCATTGGCGCCCGAGGCATGGCTGATAGCTGTGTTGTTCCACCCGTTTACCAAGGAAGCATTCACGGACCACTTGGGATTGATGGTGTACGACGCCTTCGCCCCGAAGTGGAAGAAAGGAATCGCGTAGTAGAAGAGAATACTGCGCGAATAGTTCCAGTTGGCGTTGGATTCGATCACTTCGTCGCCGGCATTGGTGACGAACTTGCCGACCGTGATTGTCAGTCCCTTGCCGACAGGAGCCAGATAGGAAAGGTACGCCTCCTTGAGGAAGAAATTGCTGCCGTCTCCGAACGGGGCATCAGAGCCGTTTACGATCTTCGCAGCTTGTCCGTAGCCGGCCGCCACGTGGTATCCCAGTCTGCTGTCGGGTGAAGTTGCGTCGGGCGGTTTGTCGAGGATCAATTCCGCCATATTGAACGAGAAGCCGTTCGTCGGCGCCTCGAAGAATCGCAGGCCGCTCTGATTGTTGCCTGGATGGTTGGCGTCGTATCCGTAGTAGACATCTCCGAATCCGCTCAATGTAACAGGGCCGAGCAGGCTCGAGATGCTGATTTTCGGGGCCCCGTCCGCGGCGGCAGGCGGGTTCGTCAAGCCAACCGGCTCTGAGGCCGGCTGCGTGAGCGCGGCCGTTTTCATTGCTGGCGTGCTCTCCGCCTTCAACGCGGCGATTTCCTCCTGAAGCAAATTCATTTGCTTTTGCAGATCGTCCAACTTCTGCTGCGTTTCGGTCGCTGGCTGTGTTGCCGCGGGCTGGGCCGCGGTAGCCGGCGCCGCTTTGGGCTGTGAAGCCGCCGGCGGCTGCGATCCCGATGCGTCCGCCGGTTGGTCGCCGGCCCTCGATATTGGAGCGCACGCAAACGCGACACCGACAGCTAGCATGGCCGTGGCCCACTTGGATAAATGTTTCGTGGTGCAATTCATGTGGTTCCTCTCCCTCCCTGCCGCGCCCACGTTCTTTTTCTCATGAGTTCGCGGCCTATATACCTGTCCTTGGGTAAAAATCGGTGGGGATACGCTACAGGCGCTCGGGGGAATGGTCCAACTCATAGAATTGATGCGAGGTATTCAGGAATAAAATCCTTACCTATTCCTTATTTCTGGCATCACGAGCATGGGAACGTGCCGGAATCGCTGCAGGCCCCTGGGCGTGGTTCGTCTTTTTGGGAGTCTTGCTGGCCGCGCAATTGCGTTGCGAGTGGAAGATGAGCAGAATTAGCACCGTGGGCATTGCGGCGGCCGCGGACGGAGCGGCGGAGGCACTGACGTGACTGACAACAAGAGGATTGGAATCCTTACCGGCGGGGGCGACGTCCCTGGCTTGAACCCGGTGATCAAATCCGTCGTCTATGGCGGCGGAGAAATTGGGCGCCAGGTAATCGGAATCCGCAAAGGCTGGGAGGGCCTCGTCCAGATGAACAGCCCCGACGACCCCCTCTACATCCGCGAGCTGAATCGCGATAACACGCGAACCATCGACCGCAGCGGCGGAACCGTCCTGCACACCTCGCGCACGAATCCGCGGCACATCCCTGAATCCAAGCTGCCCAAACACCTTCCCGCAAGCGAATTGCAAAAACTAAAGTTCGATGGAAAGAATTACGATCTCACCCCGGTCGTTCTTCGCAACCTCGAACGGCTGGATGTCGGATGCCTGGTCGCCATTGGTGGCGACGATACGCTGGGCTTCGCTTCGATTCTCTCCGCCGCCGGATTTCCGGTAATTGCGATCCCCAAAACAATGGATAACGACGTTCAGGGCACCGAGTACTGCATCGGATTTTCCACCGCCGTCACGCGTGCGAAGCAGTCCATCACCCGGCAACGCACCACCGTCGGCTCCCACGAACGCATCGGCATCTTTCGAATCTTCGGCCGCGATGCGGGCTTTAGCGCCCTTTACACCTCCTATGTAACCTCCACGCGCTGCCTGATCCCCGAGCATCCGTTCGATCTCGAACGCGTCTGCAGCCTGCTGATGGAAGACAAAAAGAATAATCCCAGCAATTACGCCCTCGTGGTGGTTTCCGAGGGCGCCATCTGGACCCAGGGCGAAGTAAAAGAATATGGCGAGGCGGATGCATACGGTCACCGCAAGAAAGCCGATATCGGCACTGCGCTCGCGGAAGAGGTGCGGAAACGAACCGGCCAGGAGACCATGGTCAGCGACTTAACCTACGATCTCCGCAGCGGCGAGCCCGACTCGATCGACCAGATTGTTGCCACCACTTTTGCCAACATCGCCGTGGATCTCATCCGCAGCGGCGTCAGCGGGCGCATGATCGGCATACAGAGCGGACACTACGCGCACGTGCCGCTGCCGG
Organism: uncultured Acidobacteriota bacterium; assembly: GCA_963702375.1. Classification (GTDB taxonomy): domain Bacteria; phylum Acidobacteriota; class Terriglobia; order Acidiferrales; family UBA7541; genus Palsa-295. The sequence continues at coordinate 40,798 of CAVPCI010000006.1, read as the reverse complement.
ATTCGGCGCTCGGCGCGCGCAAGGTGAATGTGCCCGCACTGTACAACACCGAGCGTTACCGGCCGAACTATGCTTCCAAACTCGGCTCGCCCCTATTTTTTACCGGCTCCTGATCCGCGCGGCGAGCGCCCAGAACCTTAGCGGCGTGTGAGCCGCCATTAGGCCGGGAGGCGACTCTCCGGTATAATAGAGGTTCCCCGCCAGCCTAGCGACGCGAACGGCGCAATTGGTTCCTCTTCGCGCACAACGGCCGGCAGACAGGAGTTTTTCCATGAAAGAAGGCATTCATCCTGATTATCATGCAGTTACAGTGCATTGCGCTTGCGGCAGCACCTTTGAAACCCGCTCGACGATCAAAGGCCAGATGATTCGCGTGGAAATTTGCTCGAGCTGCCACCCATTTTTCACCGGCAAGCAAAAACTGGTGGACACGGCCGGGCGCGTGGAGCGCTTCCAGAAGAAGTACGCCGACAAGGCTGCCTCCATGGCAAAAAAGTAGCAGGCTGGCGGCCCTTTCCCGGCGATTCGGCGACCGTTTGGGGCCGTTAATTGTTTCTAGTTAGACGGATAAATTGCTTCAAACTAGAAGGATTCACTGCTGCAAACTCGAAGGATTTTTCGCGGCGTCTGTTCTCCGCCCGGTGAATTTGGCGCTGGGTGTACAATGTGGTGAAGATGGCCACGCGATTGTCTTCCGCACCAGATTATCCGCAGGGTTCCACAGGATCGCCGGTTGAGACGCCGTCTCCGCGCGTAACGCTTCGCAACTCTTTCGCCCACCCGTTCGATTCGGCGATGGCGGCGGCGCGCACCTGCTATTCGCCGCGGCTGATCGGCCCTGATGAAATAACGGAAAAGCAGCGCGTAACCATTGGCGCGGGCACATATTTCGGCGGGCACCACACCGTCTATCAGCACGCGCATTTTGAATTTGGGCTCGAGAATGTGAGCCGGCAGTTCGTGTGGTCCTACCTTCACGCGCATCCGTTTTACAACTCCGAACAGCAGAGCCAGCGATACGTGCGGCTCGATCTTCCGCAGGCGTACGTTCCGGCAGAAGGTCCTAGATTCGGAGCGGCTGAGCGTGCGATCTACGAAAAAGCCGTGGCGCGGGCGTGGGAACATTATCGCGAGCTGACGCGTGTCCTCGAACCGACGACGCGTGAAATTCTGAATGATATTTGGCACGTGGGCGCGATGTCGCATGCGCGGCGCGTGCAAAAAGTGGAGCGGCAATCAGAAAAGCGCGCGATCGAACTGGCCCGTTATGTTTTGCCGGTGGCGGCGTTCACCACCATGGTTCACACGATTTCCGGGATTGTGCTTTACCGCTTGTGGAGGATGTGCGCGGCGAGCGACACACCGACGGAGGCGCGGCAAGTGGTTGGCGAAATGGTGGCGCGCGTTCGCGAGAATGATCCTGAATTTTTGGACCGATTCGGCAACGAGCCGCTGGATGTTGCCACAGAATTTGAAACTGCGCCGCGCGATGGCGAAGAATTCGCGCGAGAATTCGACGCGCGGCTCGCGGGAGCAACGTCGCGGCTTATCGATTTTTCGCCGCGAGCCATCGAATCCATGGCTGAGGCATATCGCGGAGTGATGAGCCTGCGTTCGGAGGAATGTTCCGACGCGGAGGCTCTGGACCGGATGCTCAACCCGGCGCGCAATCCCTATCGCCGCGAAACCCTGAACGTGGGTGTGCACGCGCCGACGATGCGTCCGCTGGATCACGCGCATTTCACGTTTGCGAAAAAAATCAGCCACACGGCGGATAGTCAAGACCAGCGCCATCGAATGGTGCCCGGGTCGCGCCCCCTGCTTACACTAGCGGACATACGTGAGCCCGACTACATCACGCCGATGTTGATTCGTGAAAACCCGCGTGCGCTGGAAATCTACGAGCAGGCGATGCACGAGGCGTGGGCGGCAAAGAATGAATTGCTGGACCGCGGCGTTTCCCGCGAATTCGCGCTTTATTTGCTGCCGAATGCGAAGGCGATTCGATTCGTGGAATCAGGATCGCTGCTGCACCTGGTCCACAAATGGACGATGCGGACCTGCTTTAATGCGCAAGAAGAGATCTATCAGGCGTCGATCCAGGAAGTGGAACAAGTGCGGAGAGTTTTTCCTGAACTCGGGCGCTACATTGGTCCGCCGTGCTTTCTCCGCGCGGGGATTTCCACTCCCATTTGCACGGAAGGCTCGCACTTCTGCGGAGTGAAAGTGTGGCTCGATTTCCCCAATGTCGAGCGCCGCATCTAGCTGGGTCCTCTTTCGTAAAGCTTCGACGTAAGAATGGTCGCAGACCCCGCACCCTTCGCCAACGACGCGAAGAGTGGGCACCCGCAAGGTTTGATCGAATCTGTAGCCGAGTTCCTGTAGAGCGTGGTTACCGAGTTCTTGGGCGTAACGGGGAAAAGTACTGAAAGGGCGCGCCAGCCTTGTACGTGTGGAGTGCGAAAGGCTAAGTCTGGGATAAGGCCTTCTCGGACGATTGAAGCGCCACTTCAAATGTCCAGTTATCCGACTATACGTCCAAGTGAAGAGGGTTCAACCCACGCAACTTGAGTCTGGAGAAAGCGCGAGAGGGAGCCGCGATGGAACCCTCAGTGTATGATGCTCGGATGGCAGAACGAGTCCGATTGTGGGTGCTCGCCGGTCTGCTAACCTGGACCCTACTGCTCCCCGCTGCCGTGCTGTCACAGTCGCCAGTAGCGGTGCTACACACTGAGGGTCTAGTCCACGGCTTTCTTGTGCTGCGCACGCTAGAAGGCGACGCCATCGCCGATGGTGAAGTTACACAGGTCGCCCGCGGCGACCGGATCACCAGCCATCTAGTTTTTCGTTTCAAGGACGGCTCGGTAGACGAAGAAACAGTCGTCTTTTCTCAGCGCAACAGTTTCCGAGTCGTAAGCTACCACCTCCTGCAAAAGGGCCCAGCGTTTAAACATCCGATGGACGTTTCGATCGAACGCGTGACGGGACAGATCACGGTCCGTTATACGGACGATAACGGCAAAGAGCAGGTCGTGACCGACCGGCTCAAACTTCCACCCGACGTCGCTAACGGCATGATTCTGACGCTGCTGAAGAACATCCGACCCAATGTGCCGCAGACGACCGTTTCCATGGTCGTAGCCACACCAAAACCACGGCTCGTGAAGCTCTTGATCTCTCCGGAAGGCGAGGAGTCGTTCTCGGCCGGCGGCTCCAGCCACAAAGCTACGCGTTATGTCGTAAGGGTCGAGATTGGAGGCGTCGCCGGATTACTGGCACTGCTGGGCGGGAAGCAGCCCCAAGACACCCATGTCTGGATTCTCGGCGGCGATGCCCCGGCCTTCGTCAAATTAGAGGGTCCGCTCTACCTGGGTGGCCCTATCTGGCGGATCGAGCTGGCTAGTCCGGTCTGGCAAGATCATTAGGTGCAATTTGGAATACATTTCGGATGTGGCTCAACCGGAAGCTGAAGGCACTTGTCCGGTTAGCCGACTTACCAGGAGTTGAGACTGGTTGCTATTTCGCGAACCACCTCAAAACGGCTTCTATTGCCAGCGGAATGCTGAAAATACTGAGAACTACTGTCAACCAAATCAGGACCTTCGTTAGTCTTTCAAGTCTCAAACTTAGTTGTGTGGTCTTGTAGCCAAAGTCAGCCATCCGGGCCGTCAACTGTGTATTGAGTACCGTCACATGAAGATGATGCTGCATTACGGCGAACATCATGGCATCTATGGGTTCAACCTCTCCCGCATTGGAAGCCCAATCCATGACCTGTTTTGTGATGATGCCGTGCTGCTTGCTAATCTGTCTTATCAGTTCATCAGAGGACAGACGAGGGTCATTGAGAATGTCTTCAATCGGAGGATTTAAAATGCTCGGAGGTTCCATCGCGATCTCCTGAGCGGGAGTCTAAACGATCCGGCAACTCGTGTATATCAATCCCCGTGACGGAACATCTGGGTACTAGACTCCATTTGTCCGGTAAGCCAACTACACAGGCATTGACCCGCTCTCGCTAGAAAATGACAGAAACGACGGATAATAAACTGTCATAAATAGGAACATCATCTGCACAAGAGAGAGCAATAACCCAATCGCTTCGACGCTGTGAGTAGATTCAAGCACTTGGTGGAATCTAGACTGGTAGGACGCTTTCAGTTCTGAGAAAGTGCTCGGCAACTTAGGACCGAACCCCCTTTGCAACTCTAATCCCGTCAGACTGCCACCAGTCCGAGCCATATAGAAAAACCAATCCAGCCCGGAACGGATCGTTCCAGCCATGTATTCAGCCTCACGCCGCGAGGGAACGTTGGTTGACAGCTGCAAAAAATCGAAGAATTCGCAAGCGATTCTGACCGTAATTTTAAGGTTTTCATTCTCTTTCGGGTCATCAAAGTAACCCTCTGAATCCCGCACAATAATGGAGGTAATTTGCGCCATCATCGCATCCATTTCTAGCGAAGACATTTCAGAGTCCCTCAGTATATTTCGGCGTTCTGGATGCCGAGGCGTCGTTGCAAACCGCGAGAGTATCACGACAAGTCCTGATTAACGGGGTTACCGGAGAAGTGAAGCACTACTTCAAATGGACGGTTAGCCGACTAACCGGGCACTACGGCGAGATCGTGATAAATTCGAGGTTGGGTACGATCCCGACGCACATGACGTTGCCTTTCGACTTTTCCACAAGCATTACTGTTCACGTTGTACCCAATCCCGCCAGTGGCTTGGCGGTTCTCATTTGTTTTGAAATGTCCAAAAAGAACAATTTTAATTACACGATCTTCGTTGGCAAAGATGGCGTTGCGACAATTCGCACCGACGAACTTCTAAAATGGTTCGATGAGACTCGGTTCCTTTTCCTCATGGATTACGTGAACCCCCGCAGCAATTTCACTGGAAGGATTACAGCAAGAGTATTGAGCAATTCAGATTTGTTGCGTGCCAGTGAGGCGCTTGAAAGATTCCACGGGAAAGTTCAGTTTCCGACCGACTACGAGAAACACCTCCGGGCCGCTGTGAGTAGGGGCCAGAACCCCGAGGAATATCATGTGGATGTGATTGCGGAGTAGCAATGGCGTCGCCGGGACAAATCAGGTAACCCTCAATACGCGCCTAACCGTAGAAGTGGAGTACTAGTCAGGAAGATGTCCGGTCAGCCGACTACTCAGGACTTAGCCCCCAATAAAGGTGTAATCCCCTGACTAGAATCGGTGTCTCAATTCGCATCAGCGGTTGATGTGGGTTATGGCTGCGGGAATCCGAACATCAACCACGACTGATTTGCAACCCAATGCGGGTATAGCTCCGTCATCTGATCGAACAGCTCCCGGTCGGACGTCGCGGTTTTCTGCACCCGATCGAAGTCCTGCAGGTAACGCTTGGTGTCTTGGATTGCCGAGGGAGAGTCGGGCGCGCCAGGCTTCTTGTGACCGGCGACGACAATCGACGGGTTCAGTGCCGCTAACCGGTCTAGCGCCGCGATCCAATTTTTTCGGCTCTCGGGGGTGGTGTCGCCGACGTACATGCGGCATTGGTTGTACACAACGTCGCCAGCGACGATCAGGCCGATCGATGGAACGTATAGAGACGTCGTATCGGCACTATCGGTGTGGCCCTGCTCGATGATGCGCAACTCGTGGCCCTCGAGTGTGAACGTGTCGTGCTCGTAAGGCTGAGGGGCGACCAACTTGGTGGGCACTTGCCCAGGAAAGCACCGGCGGGCTAACCGCTCCACTGGGGGAGTGAAAGACATCTGCATGGCGTTCAGCGTCTTGGGCGTTGCGATCGCCCGAGCGCCCGGGAAACGGTCGAGCAGAATGCCGAGACCGTAGAAGTGGTCGAAATGGGCGTGCGTTATATAGATGGTCTCCAAGTTGCGGTTGTGCAGAGCAACCCAATCCGCGACAGCCTCGGCCTCAGCCACGGTCATCATCGCGTCTACCAATACCGCGTCGTACTCGCCGAGAATCAAAGTCGACGTGATCGGGTCAAAGCCGAGCGCTTCGCCGAAGGGCCTGGGGCGCTCGCCGACCATAGCCTTTCCCGGGGCGGTAAAAACGTTCACACCAAGCGCGTTCGAGGCGCCAGGGGCGGTCACGCGCGTGGTCTCTTTCGATCCATTTGTGCCGTCCATTCGGTAGTCCTTCGATGTCAGAGCGAGTGACCGCTCAAGGCGATATTGGCAGAAGCGTGACGACAAGTCTATTGGACGAATGTATCGATCCATACCAAAGCAGGGATTGAAATATGGCAACCTGCTTTGATTTTTGCGTACGCTGCCAGAGCCTCACTCGTTCAATAGCGAAGATTTGATCCGACTCAGGATGCGCCAGCCGCCTCACTTCTTCTCTCGTTGAGCGCCGGTATAAGAAGTTTCAGAAGCGCTTCGTCCGAGAAAGGGTTCTGACCTGAGATCAACTCGCGATCTTGAAGGACGTAGCTCTTCCACGGAGCGACCACACTTACGTCACCGCCCGCAGTACGCAAGGCAAAGTCCGGGTAGAAGAGAACCTTACCGCCAATCTCAAGCGGCTCGCGCTGCTGCTCTTCCGCTGTCGAAAAGATAGTCATCTTATATCCAGAATAGATCCAGCCTTGAGCCTTTGCGTGTGCTCCAGCGGCATCGCCCGCCGACAGCGCAGCGACCACCTCCGTCGAATTCGGAAGCACCGCGAGAAGTGAAATCGGGCCATGGCAGAGCACTGCCGTAGGCTTGGATGTTTTATGAAAGTGTCTCAGCACGGTGCCCGCGTCGGGATCATCGAGCAGGTCCATCATCGGGCCATGGCCGCCGGGGACGAAAACAGCGTCATATTGATCCAGGCCCGATGCGATGACATCCGAGATACGAGTTGGATTTTTGAGCCCAGTCAGGGTGTCGCGGAATTTTAGATAGTCCTGAAGCCTGGCCTCGTCCCCGCCGAAGAAATCGGCGACAGCTGAATGGATATCCATTTGCGGCGTGTTGCCTTTCGGGTTGGCAAAAGTGATTTCGTAGCCTTCCTTCATCAAGGCCCGAACCGGAACCGTCAGTTCGTTGAGATAGTAGCCAGCGCCGGCATAAACCTTGCCATCTTTCAATGGCAAGCCGTGACCGCTCGAGACCAGCACCAAGACTTTTCCTTTTGTTGTCATTTTGTTCTCCTCTCTGAAATCGAATCTGTTTCCCGAAATCTTAGCTTGCACAGCGCAACCCAATTCGCGAGAGCCTCGGCCTCAGCCAGTGTCATCATTGCGTCTACCAACACCGCGTCGTGCTCGCCGAAGATTAAAGTCGACGTGATCGGGTCAAAGCCGAGCGCTTCGCCGAAGGGCCTGGGCCGCTCGCCGACCATGGCCTTTCCCGGGGCGGTAAAAACGTTCACACCAAGCGTGGTCTCTTTCGGTCCCTTTGTGCCATCCATCTGGGACTCCTTTCGATATCAGAGCGAGTGACTGTTCGATGCAGAGATTGGCAGAAGCGCGACGACGAGGCGCAGAGCCGGCGTCCTATCCGCTCCAAACGCTAACCGTACTTGAGGGAGGTGCTTTGTCCGATCTCGATGATGTAACCGTCAGGATCGCGGATGTAGCAGCGAATCTCGCCGTACTTGGGGATCGGTTCCGTGAGAAACTCGGCTCCCCGACTTTTCCACAATTCATAGCACGCTTGAATATCCGCAACTCGGAAATTCATAAAGCTGTTGATGTGATTCGGGTCGGGAACGCTGAGCGTTACCGTCGGCTTATCCGGGGTCGGCCCGCCCCCCACGTTCAGAATCATCCAGATATTCGCAAGCTGAAGGTACGGAGGGGCGTTGCCGTCACCCATGGTCAGAATGCGGGCGCCGAAGACCTTTTCGTAGTAGCGAGCCGATCGCTCGACGTCGGCGACGGTGAGAAAATACGCGATGCTGATCCCCTCTTGCGGGGGCATCTCATAGCTCTTCTGTTCTACTTGTACGTTGCTCATTGACGACCTCTCGACTTGGATTTACTGGCTATTGCTAGCTCAGTGTCACCAACCGGGATCGGCCCTTTCTTGATCCGATCCGCCAGCGTTTGGCCCTTCCACCAACTCCTTCACCAGCGCGTGCGTGCCGCCGGAATCCTCGAAACCGTAAATCGCAGCAATATTCGGATGATTGAGCGAAGCCACAACTTTGCTTCGCGCTGGAATCGCGCCATGCGCTCCGCGTCGCGCGCGAATTCCTCGGGCAACACTTTCAGTGCCACATCGCGCCCGAGCTTCGTATCCCGCGCGCGATAAACCTTCCGCACTTGTCCCGATTCATGCGGTAATCGGGACTTAAGCCGAAATAGAGATGCGAGCGAAGTAACCGGGGGTAGGATTATCTCTCGATCTTAAACCCGATTTTCAGCCTGACTTGGAACTCCTCGACCTTGCCGTCTTTAATTCTGCCGCTCTCTTCCGCGATCTGAAACCACTCCATGTGGCGAATCGTCTTCGCGGCTTCGGCGACAGCGGCCTTCGCCGCTTCGGCAAAGCTCACGGGCGATGTTCCTACCAGTTCGGTGATTTTGTATGTTCCGGCCATGTCTCCGATTCTCCTCGCGCGATAAATTCTACGAACACCAGGGCAGTCTAGGCCCAACAGGGTTGAAAACCAATGAATCTTAGTTAGCCGATATACGCGTCAAGCCCAGCTAATCGCGCCGCGAGGGCGGCGTCCAAGATGAACTGGCATGGTAGTTCGTGTCGGCATGCACCACCTCTGCGCGATAAAGCTTGCCGTTTCTGAACTTGAACATCTCCAGCATGACGAAGCTATTCGGGGTCCTGAAGCCGGCCCGAAGCTGCGTGCCGTCCGTCAGCTTGAACGTCTGGACCACCGCATTGTGGTCGAGAAAGGCTCTAGCCATGACGATGCCCTTCTCTTCGTCGACCAGGAAAAAGTCCCGCTCGCGCAGGGCGTTGTTGGCGCGGTACATGCCGGTCTTGAACTGGTCGCCGCAGTTCAAGCGGAAATTAGGTTGGGGAGAATCGGGATTGCTGGCAGTCTTGGTGCCATTGTCGATCCGCGAGCAAGTGGGGTCGAATTCGGTGTAGAGAGTTCCGTCGTTGAGTTGCAGCGTAGCGAAGTAGCCGTTTGCCAAGTCGATCATTTTGCGACGCGGCACGCGCTCCGCCGGCGCCAGAGAGTCATACATAGCAGGGTCGTGCTTCAAATCCTTGGGGTCCCCGCCTCCCGGAGCCGCGGCATTCACAACCGGGGGCCGCGGCCGCCAAACAGTCTCCAGTTCCGTGACCTTACCGTCCGCGACCCTAAGACGCGCGGCAAACCAAGTGGGCAGGTCGTTCAACAACACGGTCCCAAAGTAGCCTACCTGCCCCGTGAGAGGATCGGCCACAATCAGATCATTGTCCACCTTGCCGGTGGCCACCGCCCAGGATCCATCGCCGACCATTAACCGGGCGTTATTCTCGGTGAACTCCACCTTGTCGGCCCAAGGTACCCGGCTCGGGTCGCGTGTAACTAGAGCGGTCAGATACTTGTTCATGAACTCGACCAGGCAGGCGCGGTCGCAATTTGGCGGCACGGCGTTATGATCCTGCGCCCGCGTAGTCGATGTGACGGACAATCCGCCAAACACAAGTGCCAGCGCGATTGCACCAGACGCGAAACTTTTCACTCTCAATGGTCCTCCGTTGTGTAGCCTTTTACTGTCGCGGACTGGGTGCCGATTGCCGGATTTCCTGACGAGTCTTGGAAATCCGGAGGGCGGCGATTTCTGCGCGCAGTTCCTTCACCGGCGGGGTTATACACGCGCGTGCGTGTCGAAGTCAACGAGCGAGAATGAGTCTTAACGCCCTTACGGGAACTAGACTTCACTGGCCAATTAACGAATACCGCCAGAGCGTGCAGGAGAAGGAATCGGCGAGTTGCTTGACGGGTGCGCCTTCGAGGCATAGAGTCTCCGGAACTTTCTAACGCAGGAAGGCAGCGGAGAGCGGGATTTCGCATTTTCGCCGACAATCTGAAGGTGCGCGGGGCGGCAATGGGATGAGCGGTAGCCGCCGGCCCAAACGCAGCGGTTCTAGGAATCCCGCGTTACGAGACGAAGATGCAACCGATCCGCGAGCGTTCGCCGGCGCTTCGCAGCATGTATGCTTTGCGGAGCATCACCCGGACGGGCGGCAAAATTGGCACGTGGAGTATGGCGCTAAATTGGTTGGGCAAATCCTCGGGCTTATCGAATTGCAGTGCCACGCCGCCATAGCTCAAATCGATGACCTTGGCTGTTTTCTGTTCCGCTTCGCTGAGCAGGGCGTAAGCCTTCGTTCCGGCAAGCGATACGCGCTCCCATTTGCGGTGCTCGCTGCGCGCCTCCGCAGGGGGCACGACACTCGGCTTTGCCGGCGGAATAGCGGGAGGCTGGGGCGGGGACGGCGCCGCACCGGCATTGGGGGGCGTCTCGGGCTCCATAGGAATCACTCGATGGGAAGGCCGACCAGAAGATTTCAAGGCGTAGAGCCTTCGGTCCGCCGTGCCGAGGAGTTCGCTCCTCTGATCCCCATCCTGGGGATAGACCGCAGCGCCGAAATCCAGGGTTACTCCAATATTCAGATTCAGGGGCAGGAGTTCGGCTTCGTATTGCGACCGCACGCGGCGGCATAGAGTGACAGCCTGCTCGGAATCCGTCTGCGGCAAAAGCAGAGCGAATTCGTCTCCCCCGATTCGAAAGGCGAAGTCAGAAGCGCGCAGCGTGGTGCGCAGCGTGGCAGCGGCCATTTTCAGTATGTCATCGCCTCGCATGTGGCCGTGGCGATCGTTTACTTCTTTGAGCTTGTGCAGATCGAGGATTACAACCGCCAATTGCTGGTCATAGCGCTTGGCGCGAATTAATTCCTTATCTAAGTATTCATCGAAGAGCCGCCGATTATAGAGGCCGGTCAAAGAATCGGTCGCGGCATTGATCTGCAGCTTCTTGAAATCGTCGTACTCCATCACGACGGGAACGCGCAGCAGGCCCTCAGAGGAAAGCACGTCCAACAGTGCGGCCTTCCAGGAAGTTTTCTTTCCAAGGGTCGTGAACTCGGCGCGTCGCTGGAGAATTCGAGACCAGAATTCGCTGCTCTGAGTCTCGGTCAAATCGAGCCGTGTAAGAGTCCTGAAAAGCTGCTTCAGAAATTGTGCGCGCACGGAATCATCGAGGCCATCAAGGGTCTCGATCAACAACTCGAAGATAGAATCTTCAGCCGCTGGCCGCGGCTGGAAAGCGTCGCCAGGTTGGGGCATGAACGGTTAGTTCCGAGCTTACTCTCAGCCTACCTCGCATAAGGTGGGCAGATTACGGGGGCACTATCCATTCTAGCAATGGTTAGGCCATTCCGGGTACAACTTGGAACGTGGTTGGGGGATGTAAGTCCATATGGGAGGTGAGTAACGGCCTGGGGTGGCGAAGTCGGCCGGCTCGCGCAGGCTGGGGGATAAAGCGAAAAGTGAAAACCGATTCCACTTTGCAATTGGCTTGCGGGAAACTGTGATCGCGAGGCAGCTAGCCCAGCGGCTTTGTAAATTCAACACCAGCCAGGTACACGTCCCCGGCTTCCTGCTGCCGCTTCACCTTCGCCTGGATTGGCGCCATGCCTGCCGGTACCAACCCGGACGAGGTTATCGAGGGAGCGGGGATGGTGAGTGTAATGAAGCCGTTCATTTGAAGGGCACGAGGGCTGGCGATGAATGCTCCTAAGCCACTTATATTCAGAGTTTTACCTAGCTCTATGAATTGCTCGCCCTGGGGGTCTTTACCTCGGACGAAGAGCGGCACTTGCAGGTGGATTCGGGGGGAACGGCGACGCTCCTCCGTTAATGAGGCAAGGTCGGCGCTCGATCTCACAGCAGTGTCCCTATGGGTCATAAACTTTAGTATTAGTACTCGGGCGAACGCAGTTTTAGTTGCAAGTTAGAACGCATAAGTGATGTCGTTTTATAAGTCGATGAGTATCAGCAATTTGGAGAAATTGTCGGGTGTTATTGGGAGTCATCGAGACACGAGAGAGCACAAATTTGCGGCAATTCATTTCCATCATTGTGCAAAGTGGGACGCATTTACCATTGACACCCCTTAATCCCTTTGCGAGCATACGACACCGACCACTTTGGGCCCTAAACAGAGGGGTGTCTTTGGCTTGATCGAAAACCAACGGAGCGTAAGGTGTCCAGGAACGTGATTGTGGAAAAACAGCCGAGCGGGGCCGCAACCTTCCAACTGGTTGCGAGCCTGCTGGACGCCTTGGACCGCCCCCTCCTGGTATCGGATCGCAGCGGTCAGCTTCTCTTTGCGAACCTGCATGCTCAGGACGCCCTGGCGGCCCGCAACCTAAACAGCGCCGGGGAACTCAATATTTTCCGCGATTTGCTGCGCGTCGACCGCAAGGGAATTATCGGCCAACTGGAGGCTGGCGAGCAGGAAATCGACCTTCCACTGGATCACTCCTCCGGGAAATTCCGCGCGCGAGTTCGCTGGCTGCCGGAACCCGATTGGCTGGCGGTCTTTGTCGAGCCATCACCGTCGGAAGCGCCGACCGACGAGGCGGAAATGCGTCAGACCGTGCAAGAACTGATGCAAGAGCGGGAAATTACCTACCGGAATTTGCTGGCGGCATACCTTCGTCTTCAAGAAGCCAATCGCCAAAAGACCGTGTTTCTGGCGTCGGCCGCTCACGAACTAAAGACGCCGCTGGCGGTGATGAAGGGATACTACGAACTGTTGCTTACCGGCTCTCTCGGGAAACTCAGCGAGAAGCAGACGGACATTTTGCGAGAGTCAAAAGAGAGCTGCGATCGACTGGTGCGCCTCGTTTCGATGTTTCTGAATTATTCCGCGCTGGAGAGCGGTAAACTTGTCCTGCAACTCCGAGAGAACGACCTGGGAGACTGCATCCGCGACCTTGCGGGCCGCTGGCAGGATGCGTTTCAACGCAGTGGCGTCCGCCTGGACGTGCGGCTCGACGCCGAGTTGCGGCCATTTAAGTTCGACTATCAGAAAGTGCAGCAGTGCATCGTGAATCTGCTCGACAATGCCCTGAAGCATTCAGCGGTGGGAGGCTCGGTTATGTTGGCCGCCGAGCTGCACTTTTGGGAGCGGCGAATGACCGACGGATCCGCGCCCCAAGAGAGGCGTCGCGACCGAGGCCAGCGCCCGAACAGCGCGCTGATCTCCATCGCAGATACCGGGAAGGGGATCGCGGCCGAATTTCACCAAGAAATTTTCGAGGAATTCGTGCGAGTCGATCCGTCCTCGTCGGGGATGGGATTGGGCTTGGCCATCACCAAGCGACTGATCCAGGCACACCGGGGAAAAGTATGGGTCGACAGCGAGGTGGGACGCGGAAGCTCCTTTTCATTTCTATTGCCCACTCACGTGGAATAAGGAAAGATAATTCCGAGGGACGATCATGGCCGAGAAGCAAAAAATTATGGTGGTGGACGACGAACCGAGCATTCGGAAATATCTTCGAACGCTGCTGGAAGTCGACGGGTTCGAAGTGGAGACGATACCCAACGGCAAGGACGCCCTGAAAGAGGTGGGAGCCGGATCGCGTCCCGACTTCATCATTCTCGACGTGCTGATGCCGGAAATGGACGGCCTGGAGACTCTGCGGCAGCTGATGCAGATGGACCGCTCGCTGAACGTCATCATGCTTTCGTGCGCCAACGAAGTGACCACCGTCGTCGAGGCTATCCGCCTCGGCGCGCTCGATTACCTTACCAAGCCGTTTGAAAAACCCGAACTCGATGCCGCTTTTCTGAAGTGCCAGCAAAAGCAGCAGCTTCGCTCGGAAAATCAGGCCCTGCGCGAATACTGCGAGGCACTGACCGAGGACATCTCTTTTCTGGCCGCCAGCCCCCAGATGCTGAAGATACGCCAGCAGATTTTGCAGATCGCTCCCGTGGACGTGCCCATTTTTATCAGCGGGGAGAGCGGCGTGGGGAAGGAAGTTGTGGCCCGCATGGTCCACCTTCGCTCGAAACGCCAGCACCAAGCATTTATCAAAGTAAACTGTGCGGCGCTACCCGGGGAGCTGCTGGAATCCGAACTTTTCGGCTTTGAACAAGGCGCCTTCACTGGCGCCGTTCGCGCAAAACCCGGCAAGTTCGAATTGGCCAACAAGGGCACGATTTTCCTCGACGAGATCGCCGAAATGAGCCCGCACCTGCAGGCCAAGTTGCTCCACGTCTTGCAGGACGGCCAATATTCGCGCCTGGGAGCCCGCGCGGTGGTGAATGTGGACGTCCGCGTCCTGGCCGCTACCAATATGGACGTCAAGGAAGCCATGAAAACGGGCCGTTTCCGGGAGGACCTCTACTATCGATTGAATGTGCTCTCCCTTCATATTCCGCCGCTCCGCGAACGCATTACAGAAATCCCGCTGCTGTTCCGTCATTTCCTGGTTAAGTACAGCGAGAAATATCAGAAGCAGGCACCCGATCCTTCTAAGAGCTTGCTGGAGGCGGCTGCGCGATACCCTTGGCCGGGCAACCTGCGCGAGCTGGAAAATTTCGTGAAGCGTTACGTTATTCTGGAAGACGATGCGGGCAGCTTCCGCGAGCTCCTGGAGATGACGGGGCAACAGCAGCGAAATCCGGTGCAGGAGCAAGCTGCTCCGCCAAAGGAGCAGGGACTCAAAGCCCTGGTTCGAGGCTTGAAAGACGAAGCGGAGATGGAAGCGATCGCCGGCGCACTGGAAAAAACGAATTGGTGCCGCAAGGACGCGGCGCGCATGCTGGGAATTAGCTACAAGGCATTGCTGTATAAAATGCGCCAATTTAATCTGGACTCCGGCCGGGGCTCCCGCTCTTCCGCGGCGAAGGAAGCAGCCAAGGTGGCGAAAGAGGCTGCGGCGAAAGAAGCGGTGGCGAAGGAGGCCGCAGCGAAGGAGGCCGCAGCAAAAGATCCAGCGCTGAAGGACGGCCCGCCGATTCCGGTCATCCGCGATTGATTTCTGGTGACGTTTGTGCTGAAGGGGCTAAAGTCTGGCATCCAGCCGATTCCGAGACCGCACGCCGGGCGACTTTCCTTCAGGTAGTACTGGGCGGTTGAAGCAGTCCTGTATCCTGCCAGGGGTACCTATCTGGAACACCCGCGGCGAAATAGGCTATCCTTTTCGCCGCCGCTTAGTTTATATTCCCGTCCGAAAATGCGCTTCGCTTTAAGGTGCCCTCACGCGCCTTGCGAATTGCGGTCGGTCCGGGGTCAAGTTTTCACTATTTCTGAGGAGTGTCTTTGCACCGTTTCATTTCGAGTCGCCTCCGCAAGGTTCTGGGTTATGGCGAGGGCGACGCGAGGTTTGGAACAGCGATTGCTGCCCATCCGGGGTACCGCTGTGCACTTCAATCCAGTCCTGAAGGAGCATCAGGAATGACGGAACGTCGCATGGCGCGCCGCTACGACCTATCGCTTCCGGTCAATATACGCTTGCCCATCAATCTCGAGCCCAAGTCGGACAGCGGCCAGACCCGAGATATTTCTACGCGCGGTGTCTACTTTACCGCTCACAAGGATCTCGCTCCGGGCACTGAACTCGATTTCACACTCACCCTCCCCGCCGAGATCACCCGCGGTTCGGAAGTTTTTGTGCGTGCACATGGTCGCGTTGTGCGCGTAGATAAACGCTCCGACGACAATCACGAGACGATTGGCGTGGCGGCCGTGATTGAACGCTACGACATCATTCGGGGCGAGGGCTCTCGTATTTAGGTAGTTTGCCCGCACCCCAAGGGTCTTCTTGCGCACCAAGAGCGCGTATTGGCCTCGCTCCGCTAGGACGAGGAAAGCCGGTGCCTCCGGTTAGGAATGGCGCTTCCCCTAAGTGCCAACCGTTTTCAGGGAACCGGCATCTCTCCTGGTTCCCCTGCGGCCCTCAACCCCGGACCGCCCCACGATCACGATCTTTCAAAGAGAAACAAACATAAGGGTTTGCGGCGCAAGAGGGCTGGCTTGCGCGATGATTCGCGCGACCCTCCCGAACTCTAGTTTGGTTGCAGGTGTGCTAGGCAGTTACTGGGGGAGGTTCTTCCGCTATAGCACGTTGCCAGCACCTAAATGGTTTCTCCCGCTCACGTTAGTCCTGAAGCCGTCTCCGTCGAGTTGCCGCCGGAGCATATTTACTTCGGACCGTCGGCCACCATGCAGGCGGTGCGGCAAAAGGTGGATCGTGCCGCCGGCTTGAATGTTCCCATCCTGATCCTCGGCGAAAGCGGTACAGGGAAAGAAGTCCTTGCGCACTTTATCCATGACCGCTCTCCTTGGAGCAAGGGACCTTTTGTAAAGGTGAATTGCCCGGCCATCCCCGGGACGCTGCTGGAAAGCGAATTGTTCGGGTTCGAGAAGGGTGCATTCACGGGAGCCCACGCCGCGAAGCCCGGCCGCATGGAACTGGCTGAGGGCGGAACGCTCTTCATGGACGAGATTGCCGAACTCGATTCGAGTCTTCAAGCGAAACTGCTACACGTTCTACAGGACGGCCATTTCACTCGCATCGGCGACCATGAGGAAAGGCGCATGGGCGCGCGCGTGGTCTGCGCCACCAACCGTTTGCTTCAGCAGGAAATCGCCAATGGCAGCTTTCGCGCGGATCTCTTGTATCGCATCAACGTAATCACGATTACGCTTCCTTCACTGCGCGAGCGCCGTGAGGATATTCCTTATCTGGTCGAGTACCTCCGAAATCAATTTAATCGCCGGTTTGAACGGGACGCCGCCCCCCTATCGCAGGAGACGGTGAATGTTTTGCAACAAAGAGACTGGCCTGGGAACGTTCGCGAACTGGAAAATTCGATTGCCCGGTACGTCGTACTGGGTTCTGAGGAAACTTTTTACGGCGAGCGCGTCAATCGGCACCCGGCACAAATCGTCTACGAACCTAACGCCGAGGGGCACATTCCTTTGAAGCATATCGCTCAGCAGGCGATCCGGCGGATGGAGCATGATGTGATTCTGCGCGTCCTGCAAGCTAATCATTGGAACCGCCGCAAGGCAGCCCAGGTGCTGAAAATTAGCTATCGCGCTCTGCTTTACAAAGTTCGCCAGGCAGGTTTGCCAGCCAAGCATCCCCGGCAAAAGGCGCAAGCCAACCTGGAACTCTAGCAGCTTACCGTGCCACCGACCCGGAAAGCAGTGTTTCGAGGAAAACCCTAGCCCCGTGCCTGTCACAGCTACGACCCCGTGCCTGTTATGAAATTCGCTCTTGAGTCCGCCTTGCCCCTTCCCAGTAATTCGGCTAGCCTGATTAAAACATGTCGAAATCTAACGGCAAATCGAGTCTGAAGGTCTGCCTGCTCTCGCCGCACCCGATGGTCCTGGCCGAGTTCCATCGCCTGCTGGAGGATTCGGGCTTCCAGATTACCTCCAAGCATCTGACCTCCATGCTGGCGCCCGACTTGCGCAATTTGGACATTCCTCGCGCCTCCGTCTATGTTGTGGACGCCCACGCCGCGCGACAGGCGACCGGGGCTTTGCTCGGAAACATCCTGGAACGCTATTCCGGCGCGCGCTTGCTGGTGGTGGGAGACAAGCTGAATGAGACCGACAGTTATTCCCTGCTGCGCCTAGGAGCGAAGGGGATACTCAGCTATCAAGAAGCTCGGGACCAGCTTTCCCGTGCTCTTCCCCAAGTAGCTGCGGGCGGCATTTGGGTTCCACGGCCAGTTCTTTCCCGGTTCGTGGATTCAATTCTGAGTAGCACACACGGTCGCCGCCTGCGCGTAGATTCTCCCAATGAACTCAGCCGCCGCGAGCAAGAGGTTCTTAGCAGCCTGCTTGAGAACCTCGCCAACAAAGAAGTGGCGGAGCGCCTCCACATTTCCGAGCGTACCGTGAAATTTCACGTGTCGAACTTGCTCGCCAAATTCGGCGTCCGTCGCCGCGCGGACTTGATCCTCCTCTGTTACCAGCGCCGTAACACCGTGGCGGTACCGCAGCTGTAATCCATCCCGCGCTGCCTGGGTTCGTTGAAAGCCTCCAGTCGCTGCTATAATTTCTCCTCGTCGTCCCGGCAAGCTGCGAATATCATGGCTACGTTCTCCATTGAAAACTTTGGGTGTCGCGCGACGGAGGCCGACGCCGCTGGTATTCGCCACGAGCTGCTGAATTCCGGACTGACCCTGGCCCGGAGCCACGACTCCGCCAGCATCATTGTGCTGAACACCTGTACGGTTACGGCAGCGGCGGATTCGCAAGCGCGGGAGGCCGTGCGGAAAATTCACGCCGCCAATCCCGCGGCGTGCGTCATCGTCACGGGATGCTATGCGCAGCGCGCTCCCGCCGAACTCGCTGCGATTCCCGGCGTCACGTGGGTGGTCGGAAATTCTCAGCAAGCACGGATACCGGACCTCGCGCAGGGGTTCGCAGGGGGCATTACGCGGGAACGCTCGGCGGGCGCGGCCGATTTCATTCCAGTTGACATGCTTCGAGGCGAGATCGGTTCATCAGCCGGGGCGAAAATTATTTCCGGCGACATTTTCAAGTACTTGCCGGTACAGTTTGGCCCTCCCGCATTCATCGCAGGGGATCGTACGCGGCCCATTTTGAAGGTGCAGGATGGCTGCAACAATCGTTGCTCCTACTGCGTGATTCCATTCGTCCGCGGACGCAGCCGCAGCCTTCCGCCCAGCCAAGCCATTTCTCAAATCCGCGCGCTGACTGATGCCAGCGTAAAGGAAATCGTCCTGAGCGGAATCAACCTCGGAAGCTATGGACGCGATCTCACTCCGCGCGTTGAGTTGGCCGGCCTTGTCCAGCGGATCCTCGGCGAAACCCCGATCGAGAGGCTTCGGTTCAGTTCCATTGAGCCTCAGGACGTGACCGAAGATTTCGTGTCTCTGATGGCTTCCTCCGCTCGCCTGGCGCCGCATTTTCACGTGCCGCTGCAATCGGGATCCGACCGGGTTCTGAAGGCCATGCATCGCTGGTATCGCGCCGCGCATTATGCCGAGCGCATACACGTGATACGCCGGATGCTGCCCGATGCCGCCATCGGCGCTGATGTGATCGTGGGATTCCCGGGCGAGACGGATGAAGATTTTCGCGAGACGATCGACTTAATCGGCGATCTTCCGTTTACCTATTTGCACGTCTTTTCTTTCTCAGCGCGTCCCGGAACCGCTGGCGCCACCCTCGGCGATACCGTGCCCTCGAGCGCAATCCGCGAACGAGCCCGCGCGTTGAGGGCCCTGGCGCGGCAAAAGTCCACTGAATTTCGCTCTTCGCAATCCGGTCGGGTGCTGCGCGCGCTCACTCTGGCCCGCAGCGGCGAAGCTTGGACGGAAGCAATCACCGGAAACTATTTGAAAGTGCGCGTTCCCGGGCAGCACGCCGCAAACCGGTGGCTAGACGTGCGGCTCGGAGCCGAAGACAGCGTGGAAGAAATTCGGAACTAGGCTGCCGGTGAGCTTTCGAAAATCACTTGGGCGAGCGCCAGATTCCCGCTGTGCGTGATGGATACTGAAATATTCTTTACTCCCATGCGCTCCGCAATTTCAAGCGCGGCTCCAGCCAGACGCAAGGTGGGCTTGCCAGTCACTTCCCGCGTAACCTCGATATCGCGCCAGCGCACACCGTGGCTCCAGCCCGTTCCCAAAGCCTTCATCGCCGCTTCTTTGGCTGCAAATCGTGCGGCGTAGCGCTCGAACTTATTTTTGTGGCGCTCGCAATACGATACTTCGGCAGGCGTGAAAAGCCGCTCAAGAAAGGGCGCACCGTGACGCTGGATGGCCGCTTCGATCCGGTCAACTTCGGCGATATCTAAACCCAATCCGACGATCACGAGAGACCCCTGTGTCCTGCCTGACCGCCGAAAAGTGCCCCGGCCTGCCTCGACCGAAGAGGCTGTTTCAAAAGCAGGTCGCCGTAGCAGGAACAGCCGCGCGATTATACCTACAATTGAGTATCCTATATGGAGTGCCGAGCTTCTGTAAGATGAGTCACAGCGCGGCCGTACAACATGATCGCAACCACTTCAAAAAAGCGCCGGCGCGAATCTCGAATTGCCTGCACTCGGCCCACCGAGGGCGACCGGTATCTCCGCGTGGCTGGGAGCTTGCAAATCCTCGAAGCGCCGACTCTGACGCGGCTGAACTGGCTCGTCCACGCCTTCAGCACCCGCTGTGGCGGCGCCAGCCAACTTCGCGCAACGAATGGCGGTAAGACTCGCAAGCCTCGACAAGCGAGCGAATCTGACGGCCAAGTTCTGAATCTCGGCTTCACGGACGGGGACACTCGAAGGCGCGTCCTATCGAACCGCAAGCAATTCCTTCAGGCGCTCGGCGCCGATGAAATGAGCCTCGTCGCAATCGAGCAAATTCATTCGGATGTCGTGCATCGGATCACCTCCGCGACTCCCGCAATCCCCAACCTCGCTAAAGGAGACGCGCTTCTCACCAGCGTACCGGGCATACTCCTGGCGGTCCAGACCGCGGATTGCGTGCCGATCCTGCTGGCTGATAGGAAACGCCGGGCCGTCGCCGCAATTCACTCGGGCTGGCGGGGAACGCTTCTCCGCATCGCCGCGAAGGCACTGGGTCGAATGCGGATGGAGTTCGGCACTTCGCCGGAAGACGTAATCGCCGCCATCGGGCCTTCTATCGGCCGCTGTTGCTACGAAGTCGGCTCCGAAGTGGCTGCTGCCTTCCACTCGCAGTTTCCCAATGCACGAGAATGGTTTGACGGCCCATTCGACGCCCTCGCCGCCGGCGAAAGCGATCCGAATTGGCTTCCGTGGCTTACCACGAAGCCGCCGGGACACCAGCATCCGCCACCGCGCGTTCACCTTGATCTGGTCGCGGCAAATCGAGCGATTCTAGCGGAGGCCGGAGTGCCACCCGAGCAGGTCTCCCAGTGGGACCTTTGCACCTCCTGCCGCACCGATCTCTTTTTCAGCTATAGGCGTGAACGCGTTACCGGCCGCCATATGGCCGTCATCGGCATTCGCTGACGCTCGACCGCCGGCCTAGTGTTTTTCGGGTCTAAAACCGCCTCAGGCTGCTGCGGTCCAACTATTGACCAGTTGTCGCGGTCACAACCCAGCATTCTGCCCAACCGCAGCTGGTGGTGTAGAATGCTGTTCGCATCTCGTCGGACCAGGAGATCTTGATGGCGGACACGAAGGCCTCTATGCCAGCAGAGGGCGCGGCGGACCGCCGGCGCTCGCACCGCGTGAACATCGCAATGCCCATCCTCGTCCGCGGCACTCGAGGCGCTCAGCGGTTCGAGGAAGAAACTCAAACCGTGTCCGTCAGCGCGCACGGCTGCATGTTGCGTGTGACGAATCCCGTGGCCCGTGGTCAGGAAATTGCCCTCGTAAATAAAAAGACGGCTGAGGAACTCCCCTGTACGGTGACTTTTATAGGGCAGAAAGACGCCGGCAAGATAGAAGTCGGCGTGGAATTCATCGAGCCGTCGCCGCTCTTTTGGCGCATTGCCTTCCCACCGGAAGATTGGGATCCCTCAGAGCGCAAACGCCCGGGAGGGGCCCGCCCGCCGGCCATACCGCCCCGGCGGCCCTAAACTCCTGGCCTTTGAGATGCCATCGCGCCTCGTCTCGGAACCTCAATCATGCGGCTGATGTGAGCGCAGATTCTCGTTACTTTTCCTCGAAAGCGATCGGCGGCTCGGCCACTCGAGCGGACTCTTCGGCATTTGCCATCGCATTTGGCTTCGTCCGCAAACACTGGCTAGCTCTTTCCGGGATTTCCATTCTTATTTTGGCGCCCTGTTTCTGGCACCGCGAGATTGTCGCGTCGGACCTTGGGAGCCATTTGTACAATGCCTGGCTCGTGCAATTAATTCATCGCGGCCAATCGCCTGGCCTTTGGATCGCTCCCCAACGCACCAACATTCTCTTCGATATTCTGTTGAGCAATCTTGGTTCAATCTTCGGCTTGCGGACGGCCGAAAGGGTGGCTGTGTCTCTTGCAGTGCTGACCTTCTTCTGGGGCGCTTTCGGATTGATATCCGCCGCGGTTCGGCGTCCGCCGTGGTCTCTGTTGCCCTGCATTGCACTCGTCACCTACGGTTGGACATTCCATCTCGGTTTCTTCAATTATTATCTGTCGCTGGGCCTCTCGTTTTTCGGTCTTGCGCTGTGGTGGCGAGGGAAACGCTGGGAGCGGATCAGCTTGCTGGTAATAGCGCCCCTCGTTTTCATGGCCCATCCGCTCGGACTGATGTGGCTGTTGGGCGCGGCGTGCTATATCGGGATTGCGGAGATGCTGCCGCGTCGCGCTTATCAATCGTTGTTCTGCATTGCCGTTGCCGCCTCGCTTTTCGCGGTGCACATCTATCTCCGGCATCACTACGTTGCCGATCACGGAGCAAGGCCGTTTTATTCCTTCAACGGTGCGGATCAGCTTGTGCTTTTCGGCGAGCGCTATCGCGTCCTAGCGCGAACGCTCCTGGCTTTTGCGGCCCTTTCCATCGTCCTCGATCTGATTCGGAGAAGACGTGAATCTGGGTTCCTCAACTATTACAGCATCCCCATCCAGCTTTATATCCTGGCGATGTTTTCGGTTCTCGTCTTGCCGGACGCAATCCATCTTCCCCCGCCCACGGCCACCATCGCGCTCTTGACGGAGAGACTCACATCGATTACTGCTGTGATTGGTTGCTGCGTACTGGGCGCAATGCGTCCTCGAAAATGGCACTTTGCCGCTTCGGCGGCGATTGCTGTTATTTTTTTCGCTTTCCTTTACCGGGACACGGCCATCGTCAATCGAATGGAGGCGCAAGTCGTCCAGTTGGTAAGTAAACTTGCGCCCGATCAGCGCGTGCTGGCTACCATCGAACCGTTTCCCGGCTCGCGGATATTGAATCAGCACATCATCGACCGTGCGTGCATCGAGCGCTGCTTCAGTTATGGCAATTACGAGCCCGGCTCCCGCGTGTTTCGCGTGCGCGCAACCCTCGACAATCCCTACGTCTTGAGCAGCTACGAGCTAGCGACAGAAACTGAAGAGGGAGATTATCTGGTGCAACCCCGCGATCTGCCGGTCTACGAGGTTTATCAATGCAGTGAGAATGGAACCGAGATCTGCATGCGTCCGCTGAAGGCCGGCGAGTACAATGGCAGGCTCGACGACCAATCGGACGACCCGTCGGAATAGGAACTGGCAGGCTCCAGCTTTTGGCTGGATGAAGGCAAGGGCTATCTAGGCGGGCTCAGCGGTGGTGGATTTGCGGGCGCTGGCCGCCTGCGGTGCTGCACGCCGCTTGTGCCGCGCGAGGAGCCACGAGCCCAGCCTCCACGCCAGCAATATTCCCACCAGGAACGCATACTCGAGCGGCTTCCGAACATCTGATTTCACCAGCCAGTAGTAGTGAATTACACCCAGAATGGCGGTCGCGTAAATCAGCCGGTGCAGCATCTGCCAGCGCTTTCCGCCCAGGCGGCGGATCCACCCGGCCGTAGACGTGAGCGCCAGCGGAATCAGCAGCACGAAACCGGTGAATCCCACGGTGATAAACGGGCGCTTCACCACGTCCCCCCACACCGAGCCCCAGGCAAATTGTAGGTCGAGGCCGATCCATGTGGAGAAGTGCAGGAGCACGTAAAAAAACGCAAATAGCCCGAACATTCTTCGAAAACGAATCAGGTTGGGCACGTGCAGGATTTTTCGAAGCGGGGTGATGGCCAGGGTAATTACCAGAAAACGAAGCGTCCAATCACCGGTGGTA
Source organism: uncultured Acidobacteriota bacterium (assembly GCA_963702375.1). GTDB lineage: Bacteria > Acidobacteriota > Terriglobia > Acidiferrales > UBA7541 > Palsa-295. The sequence continues at coordinate 17,116 of CAVPCI010000006.1, read as the reverse complement.
TGCGTGATGAACTTGATTGGATCGGCAGTAAGATCGTTATGAAAGCCTCTCCAAATAAGCCGGGCGATCGGTTCCAGGCAAAGAATAAAGACGACAACTTTCGTCCATTTGCTGGTGAGGATCTTATTCACGAAGATTCTCTAGAAGTTCTTACGCAAGTCCATTCCCGTGTAAAGGCTGGCCACCTGGTCGCCGTAGCCATTGAACATCAGCGTCTTGATCCGGGGCGTGAATAGACCCAGACCCGGTCCTAGGCGGCGCTCCGTCGCTTGGCTCCAGCGAGGATGATCTACCTGGGGATTCACATTGGAGTAGAAACCGTATTCGCTCGGTGCGTAAAGATTCCACGTCGAGGGCGGCTCACTTTTTACAAAGCGTATCTTCACAAGCGACTTGATGCTCTTGAATCCGTACTTCCAGGGGATCACCATGCGCACCGGCGCGCCGTCCTGATTCGGCAGCGTCTCGCCGTACATCCCCACGCAGAGCAGCGTCAGCGGATTCATCGCTTCGTCCAGCCGCAATCCTTCGACGTACGGCAGTTGGATGCCCGCTTGCCTGCCTAGCGGCATCTGCTTTGGGTCATAGTAGCTTTCGAAAGCGACATACTTTGCCTTGGGCGTGGGTTCGGCCAGCTTTAGAATCGTGTTGAACGAATATCCGATCCACGGCACCACGATCGACCAGGCCTCCACGCAACGGTGGCGATAGACTCGCTCCTCCAACGGTGCCAGTTTCAGAATTTCATCCATGGTGTACTTCCGCGGCTTGGCACATTCGCCTTCCACAGAAACGCTCCACGGGGAGGTCACGAAACCTTTGGAATTCCTCGAGGGGTCGTCCTTATCGACGCCAAACTCGTAGAAATTGTTGTAAGTGGTCACTTTGTCGAAGGGCGTCTCCGTTTCTTTGGTGCTATAAGGCCACTTTTGAAGGCCATTCAGCTTCACCGGCACCGATCCACCCGTGCCGCGCGCCAGCAACCCGGGCAGCTCTTTCCACCCGGCCACCGCTACACCGGTCGCCGCGACGCCGAGCAGAAAATTCCGGCGGCCCATGTACAGAGCCTTGGGCGTCACGTCCGCGTAGGTTAAGTCCGGCTTTTTCTTGATAAACATGGGGCCCTCCGCAGCGACCTTTATTGATAATACGCGCCGTACGGTAGATTGGATGCTCAAAATTGCCACACGGTGGAGCAATTCGATACGTTCACTTCGCGCCCAATTCCTTGATCAACGCTGCGCGGAGATGCCCCTGATGCGCCGGGCTTAGCTTGGCGCCGTTCGAGGTGAGATAAAACACGTCAATCGCCGTCTGGCCCTCCGTTTCGATCAGCGCGATCTCGATATTGCAGTTCTCCCGCGCCAATTGCGAGCTGATCCGGTGCAGCAATCCGAGCTGGTCCTGCGCGATCACTTCGATCAACGTGCTCTGTTTTGAGCACTCGTCGTCTATTTCCACGCGCGTCTCCACCTTGATCTTCGGCACCGTACTTTTTTCGGATCGCAAACGGTCGCGGAGCATTCGGTCCAGATCTGCTTTTTCCAGCAGCACGTCGTGGATGCTGCCCTTGAACCTCTCCCATTCCGGCAAATTCAATTCCAGGGTCTGGAATCGGTCGGTGAAGAAAAATGTGTCCACGACGATTCCTTCGTCATTCGAGAACGCGGCGGCCTTCACGATGTTCATTCCCCACGCCGCAAGCGCGCCGCACATCCGCGCAAAGAGAAAGGGGCGATCCGGCGTCACCAGCGTCAATTCGTACCAATGACGCCCCCGCGTCAAATCCAGTTGCACGGAATCGTCATCCAGTTTCCTGGCCATTTCCATATGGTGGATAACATCGCTTGCCGCCTGCGTTCGCAGGTAGCGCCGCGGCAAACCGTTCAGAAAGTTGTCGAGCCTCTTCCCCCCGGCGGGTGCAAGCGTCCGCAAATGATTCATCAGCTCGTCGTCGCTGTCTCCGTGGAGCCGTTCGTCAGCGCTTCGCATCAGAAAATTCGCGGCGCCGATATACAGTTGCCAGATATTTTCCATTTTCCAGGGTGTAAGGGCTTCCGGGTTGACCGCCTTGATGTCCGCATAGGTGAGTAGGCAGAGCATTTTCAGTCGCTCCGGCGTCGCCATTCTCTCCGCGATCTGGTGGATCGTCTCAGGATCGAAGATGTCTCGCCGCAAAGCTGCGCCGAGGTCCAAGTGCCGTTCGATCAGAAAAAGCACCGTATCCCGGTCGGCGGCGTCCAAGTCCAGCCGGGCTATGCACGTTTTCGCAACCTCCAAGCTGCCTGCCACGTGATTCTCCGAATTCGTGCCTTTACCAGTGTCGTGGAGCAGCAGGGTCAGATACAGCAGGTCCGGCTGTTCGAGTTCGTCCAGCAGCTCCGCAAAACCTCGATCCCATTTCGATTGCGCCTTTCGAAGCGCGTGCAAATTTTCGATGGCCACGAAGGTGTGCTCGTCCACAGTGAACCGGTGCGAATAGTCCCGGATAACCAGCGAATCGATGACCCCGAATTCCGGCAGCAGCGCGGTGAGCAGGCCCAGCGATTGCATGGTTCGTAGCGCCTCGGCCGCATGGGGCGCGAGCAGAATCTCCTGCAAATAGTGCCAGAGTTCCGCTCCCGTCGGCGGAGCGGCCGCCACGGCTGGCACGAGTTCCTCTACCTGGTGCTCGGTGGCCGAACTGAGCGTCAGCCCATGGCGCGCCATGAAGCGGAACATTCGCAAGGGCAGTTCGGTATCTTCGATCGCCGCTTGCCGTTGCAGAAAAATTCTTCCATCCACCACCGCGAACTCTGCGTTGGAAAGGCGCGACCGCAGATTTTGAAATTGGCGGTAAAGGGACGGCCTTGCCGCCGGAAACTCATCCAGAAGTTGCGCGGCCACTCGGTGAATCAATCTCGCTTGGTTGAAGTAAATACGCATCCAGTCCGACGCGCCCGGAATATTTCCGTTCCGCACGCCAATTTTCTGGGCGGCTGCTTCATCCTGCGCGGCCCATGCCAGGGTGTTGTCGTCCCGCCCATGGCGCCAATGCAGAAAGCAGCGCACGGATGCCAGGAAATCCAAAGCCGCGTCAAACTTCGGCCGCAGCCAAGGCGGCAGCAGCACCTTTCCGTCCGGCCACGTGTTAGTTTCCTCCATGGCCGCGATCAGCGCGAGCCAGTGCGCCAGATTGTGGTCGCGCAGCCCCCCGGGACCATCCTTTACGTTCGGTTCCAGGTGAAATACCGTGTTCCCGAATTTGTTGTATCGCTCTCGGGTAAGATCCGTCAGCCGCTGCACGATCGCCCGCGATTCGCGCACTACAAGTTTCGGAATCACTTGGTCGTGCAGACGGTTGAAAAGCGTCCGGTCTCCGGCGAGATAGCGGCAATCGAGGAGAGAGATCGCAAACTCGACGTTGTTGGGATCGAATTTTTCGCACTCGGATAGCGTTCGGGTTGCAGGACTCAATTTCAGCCGCAGGTCCCACATTTGCTGCGAAAAATCCTGGACGCCGTTCTTAACCCCCGGTTCTATTTCCGGGCCGCTCTGGAGAAATAAGATGTCGATGTCCGAGTAGGGGAAAAGGCGCCTTCGTCCGAATCCGCCCAGGGCAATCAGTGCAAGATTTTTGGGGCTTTCGGCTTCGGGCGAAATCGCCGTCTTCCACAAGCGCAGCGCCAGTGAATCCACCAGATCGGCTCGTCCCCCTACTGCGGCTCCTCCGTCGCCCGTCTGCCCGAAATCCCGCTGTAGCCGCGCCGATCCTTCCGCATAGAGGTCCCGCAGCTCGTGCCCCGGTGTGGATTGTGTTGACATTTCTCTCTGGATACAGCTTCTTTCCGGCGCCTCGATCGCTCGATTACCTATAGCGCCCGGAACCCAATGATTCTATGTTTTTTTGCAAGTGCGGCGAGAAAAATCTCCACCCCGAGCCGCCAATCCGGCGAATCCCAGGTGAGCTTGTACTACGAACGAGTTTCCCTCAGCGGAAGGTCGCTAATGCCGATCACGCCAGGTGATTTTCCGACGCAAGGTCCAACGCGGCCATGCATTTTGATGCAGCGCTATTTTTCGATCACGCCGCAGGCGATGCGATTGCCCGAGTTCCCGGAGGGATCGCTCATCAGATCGTCGGCCTTCTCGTGGATTACCAGCGAGGTGCCGCCGTCGTGGAAGAGCGAATTCGCGCCGTCACCCAGAGTGACGTCTTTCGCAACAAGCGAGGCGCTGCCCTTGCCGTTCGCTCCTACGGTGAGGTTCGGCAAGTCGCCAGCATGCGGATGGGGATTTTCCGCATTGTTGACGCCATGGTGCGCATCGGTGGGATTGAAGTGGCCGCCGGCAGTCTTGAAATCCGGTGTGTCGCACTTTCCGGCCGCATGGATATGGATTCCGTGGCTGCCCGGCGGCAACTGCTCCACCTTCACCGCAATCTTCACTCCACCACCGCTGATCGGCGTTATTCTCGCCGTGCCGATCTTGGTACCTTGGGCGTTCAGGATGTCCGCATGCGCGGACTTAGGTGCGGAATCGGCGGCCGCGACCGTGAAGCAAACGAAAAGAAACGCGGGAATTGCCAGGAAGTTGCGAGCGCGCATAATTGTTCCCTCCGGTGGGCTGGCGGGCTAGGAGCCAGCGGCTGGCATTCTATCACCGCGGTGAGGTTGCCAGATAGCTGTGAGCCTCTACGATCAACGCAGCGATCAGTGCTTTGGGGCCACGTAGCCTTCGGGCAGCTTCGAGCCTTCGCCGAAGAAGAATTGCTCCATCTGCTCTTCCATGATTTTCTGCGCATTGGGGTCGAGCGGGTTCAGCCGAAACTCATTGAGCAACATCTTTGAGTGGTCTACCCACATCGCCCACGCTTCCTTCGAGACATTCTCGTAAACGCGCTTGCCGATCTCACCCTTCCATGGTACGCGGTCCAACCCGGGCAACTCTCGTCCCAGTTTTACGCACTTCACCGTGCGAACGGTCTGCGTGCCAGACTCCTTCTCATCAGCCATCTCGAATGCCTCCCAAAAATCGTCTTCCCATCTTAAGCGCCGCGGGCACCGCCCCGCAACCGCCGATCGCTGGCGCAACCCAGCCGGTGAAACTGCCGTGTGCGAACTCTCGCTCCGCACGTAGCGTTTGCCCGAACACTGAACAATAGGTAATATCGCGCCCTCGATTTGCACGAAGTCCACAGGACTCGCTTGACAAAATGACATTCATGTCGTGCTAGTTTGAAATCGGGCGCTGTTTGCCCGGAAAGGAAGCGACCGCGGATTCTGTCTATGCCGATGAGACATGGCAGCTATAGGCGGCATGAACAAAGCCGGGAACCCGAGGGGTTGGGTGCGCCGGGAAACCCCTGGGCGGGTGCTCCACTGAGCCTGGCCACCGCCGCGGACCTTCCAGCGAGAACCGCCATATTCAGAAGTCTAATCGTCAGAGTGGGCGAGTAGAGTGCCCTCTAACATAATGAAAACAAAGGGTTGTGTTCAGTTTTACTCGTCACAAATCTGGCATATAGGCTTTCCGCCCTCAAACGGAGGAAAAGTTGCAACACGTTAGACTAGGATCGACCGGACTAAAGGTATCGCGCCTCTGCCTGGGCACGATGACCTTCGGCTATCAGTGCGACGAGCCCACTTCCGTCGCAATCCTCGATCGCGCCGCGACCGGCGGGATCACTTTTCTCGATAGCTCCGACGTGTACCCGCTCGGCGGCGGACTCGAGCGCGCCGGGCGCACCGAGGAAATTCTGGGCCGCTGGCTCAAAGGTCGCCGCCATAACTTCGTGATCGCCACGAAATGTTTTGGCGTCACCGGGCCGCAGCCATTTCACTCCGGAAATAATCGCCGTCACATTCTGGACGCGGTTGACGCGTCGCTCACGCGCCTTGGCACAGATTACATCGACCTCTACCAGCTCCATGGGTTCGACCCGCAGGTTACGCTCGACGAAACTCTTGGCGTGCTCGACGATTTGGTCCATGCCGGCAAAGTTCGCTACATCGGCTGCTCCAATCATCTCGCGTATCAGGTAGCACGCGCATTGGGACGCAGCGATGTTCACGGGTGGGCTCGCTTCGTTTCCGTGCAGCCCCGCTACAATCTACTTTACCGGGAAATCGAGCGTGAACTGCTGCCGCTGTGCAGCGAAGAAGGTGTCGGCGTAATTCCTTACAACCCGATTGCCGGCGGCATGCTCACGGGCAAACATGACCGCACCAAGCCTCCCAAGGAAGGCACTCGCTTTGGAATCGGCGGGCGCGCCGGCACGGTCTATCAGGACCGCTACTGGCAAGAGCAGATTTTCAACGCCGTGGACGAGCTTCAGAGCATTGCCGCAAAAGCGAATATTCCACTAACCACACTCGCAGTCGCGTGGGTGCTGGCGAATCCTGCAATCACCAGCCCCATCATCGGCGCGAGCAAACCCGAACAACTCGACGCAACGATCGCGGCGCTCGACGCGAAACTCGATGTGCCCCTCCTAGGGGAACTCGATAAAGCGACTCTCAAGTTCCGCTAGGTTCTTGTGCCGGAGCGTTAGTTGGCTCCCTTCGGAGAATTATTCGACAGCTTCTCTGCTTCCTGAGTGCGCCGCCAGGCGTAGTAGCCGTCCAGCACCTTAAGCTTATCGGCGTTGGGAAGCGGAATCGCCTTCGATGGATCATTGAGATTCATCGCTTCCGGCTTGGCATTGCTGAACGCTGGCCAAGCAGGCATACCCGGCGCGTTCGGGTCACCCGTCTTGGCAAAATTCACCCAGTAGGAAGAAACCGTATCGGAAACGGACCGATCTTCGGCGCTGGGAGGCATGCTCGGCGTGAAGTTGCCGAACACATAAGAAATTTCCGCGCCGTGCGCTGCACCCCAACTCTTGAACTGGGGCAGATCGGGATAGGGCGGCCGATGGCTGAAATAGTAAACGTAAACTTTGCTCTTGCCTCTTTTCGATTCCAGCCGCGCCCAAGTCCAGGTGCTCCACGCGAAGGTGGAATCGCGGGCGAGGTCGCGGGCGGAACGCAGCGCCCGGGCGTCCGAGCCGGTGGGATAAGCAGTCAATATTTTGTCCGCGTATTCGCCGTAGCCGGTGTGAACGCTTTTCTCGTAGGCCGCCGCGGTGGTGGTGGCGACGAAAAGTGCGCCCTCGTCCGAATTCGTGCCGATCAAAACCGGCGTGTCGTTGTAACGGCCTTCTTCGTAGAGGTTGTATTGGTCGCCCGGAAGGACGTAGCCATCAAAGTTGGGCCAGAAGCCGCCTCCCAAGCCGGGGGGCAGCGCCTTGAGGATGGAATCGGCGGCCATGCTTCGCGCGTCCGCGATCGATTTTGCGCCGACTTTGGCGAGGAAAGCGAAACCGTTGTGCTCGGCCACAGCGAGGGGAGGCACGTTTTCGCCCCCTTCGTTCGAGAAGCGAGCGGGCGCAAATGATCCGCCGCTTTCGGAGATGGCTCCCTGGAAAAGTCCCTTGGCAAGCGGCGAAGCTGCCAGCATGCTCACGGCGATTCCACCCGCCGATTCTCCAAAAATCGTCACGCGATTCGGATTTCCGCCGAATGCGGCGATGTTGCGCTTCACCCATTCGAGCCCAGCAATCTGATCGAGCATGCCATAGTTGCCCGAGTGGCCGTGATCCTCCGCGCTCAACTCGGGAGTCGCCAGGAATCCGAAAGCCCCAAGCCGATAAGCTATGCTGACGAACACCACACCTTTCTTCGCGAGATATTCGCCGTCGTACTGCCGGAGAGAAGTGCCGCCGATCGTAAAGCCGCCGCCGTAAATCCACACCATTACGGCGAGATGGTCTCGCGCAGATTTCGCGGGAGTCCAGACGTTGAGGTAGAGACAATCCTCGCCCACAGAGAGGGCATCGAGGCCCAGCGCCGGCATCACGACAGGAGTCTGCATGCAGGCCGGAGCGAATTTGTCGGCGTCGTGTACGCCCTTCCACGCGACGGGCGGCTGCGGCGCGCGCCAGCGCAAATCGCCCACGGGCGCCGCGGCAAACGGTATGCCTTTGTAAACCGCGACGTCGCCTTCCATTTTTCCCTGGACCAATCCTGCTTGCGTGCGGACCGGCTTGGGCGTCTGCGCCGCCACCGCGGATGCAAATCCCAGAATGGCAAGAAGTGCGGCCAACTTGAACGTTTTGATGATGGTCATCTTTCTCCTCCGCGCAGCAGCCAACTATTCTCGGCTGCCGCAAAAATAAACCAACTACACGGCGTTCTCGATCACCAATTCCGCCGGACGCTTCCGCGGCGTGCGCCGGCCACGGCCGGGAAAGCGCGCGAGCACTTCGCCGTCCCACAGGCGAATGATCCGCTGCCGAAAAAGCCATTTGCTACCGGCCTTCACGAGTTGATCGTTGTAGTAGCCGGCAAAGCGGAGCGTGTACGGCGGTTCGCCCTGGCATTCGGTGACGAAAACAAACGATCGCGCCGAGCACAGTTTGCTATTTCCTTTGACGAGCAGTTGGCTGATGTGGTGCTGGCGTCCGGGAAAGTTGGGAACGTTCCGAAAATGCTCGGCGAATCGCCGGATATTTTCGCGGCCTTCCCAGCGGTCCGGTTCCTCGAAGACTTCTTCGATAACGATCGCATCCGGCGTGAAACACGCGACGAGGACATCTACATCGCCGGTGTCGAGCGCCCACGCATATTCCGCGAGAAGATCGTTGATCGCGATCCGATCCTTGAGGGTTAGCGGCACCGCTTTCGGCATAGATTACTTGGTCCGGGGCAGCGGAGACTGCCCGCGCTCCCTGTGAAGTGGCCACATCTTGAAAAACTCGGCGTGCAAGATGAGGAATGGGAAAGTCACGGCCAGCAGCGCCGATGCAAGCCAAATCTCAAAATCGTAGGCGGGCGGGCCCGGATTCACCTTGCCGGTTACTAGCGGGGCGAGGGCTGCGTAAATTTCCGCGAGAACCGTTCCGATCGCAGCGGATGCAATTACATTCAGAACGCCCTTCAGCGGCTGAGTCAGTTTGCCGAATAGCGATCCGTGCATCATATTCAAAACGATGATCGTGCCGAAGACGAAAGGTATGGGAACGCGAACCATAAACGAGACCACATCCATTTTCACCAAGTACACGCCGATATAGAACGCGAGGCCTCCGATCACCAGAATTGTGATGGTCCAGACCAAGCCCAGGAGAGGCTGCTTCATCAACGCCGGAGATTTCGTGAAAGGCCACATATCGAAATTGAGCGACGCGAACATAACCGCGATCGCGGTGATGTAAAACACCAGCACGTTCCAGGCATTGAATATCCCGTGGGGGTCAAGTGCAGGCACATAAACGGACGCACCACGCATAAAGCCGTAGTTGAACAACAAGCGGAACAGCAGATAGTTAATCACATAGCAGGCCACAAGCATGACGAGCCCCGCGGCAACCGGGTTCTTGATCAATCTGGTGAAAGGCCAGCCGCCCCACATGATGGCGAGCCAAAAGGTGATGACCACCGATGTGATGATGCACATAGCTAGCATCGGCGGAGGCGGATTGACGCCACCGCCCACGGTCAGGAAGTGGACCACCGCGACAACGGCTCCGACGGCCAGTGCCAGCAAGGTCAGCAAAATCCCCTTGGCCGGCTGAGGACGCGCTGCCGCAAAGGCGGGATGGTTGCCACCCCAGGTTACCGAGATCACAATTTCCATGGGTATGAAGCAAATGGTCAGGAAGGCAACCCAGTTGGCGAATATGGGGAACGTAAACAGTGCGATGAAACCGAGCGAAACGGCAATTACGAGAAACGAGGCGGCGATTCCAAGTCCCGGTTGTTTCATTCCAACCTCCTTCTTGGACGCGGCGAAGGCCTGCTGCGGTCCGTAGAAACTACTCGCATCGGTGAATCAGATTTTTCAATAGCCGACGGTGAAGCGCTCGCGATGATGCTGAGGGCGCTCAAGCTCGTCGATCATGGCCATTGCGTAATCTTCGAGAGAGATTTTGCTGGCGCCTTTCTCATCGAAGAGGAGGTGATCCTTGCCCAGTCGAAACTTGCCGGTGCGCTCGCCCGGCGCGATCTGTGAGGAGGGCGCGAGAAAAATCCAATCGAGGGCCGGTTCCTGCTTCAGCAAGTAGTAAAGCTCGCGGGTACCACGAATTCCCGGCTTGTAAGGTTCATACTCTTTTGGAAATGCCGGCGAATCCAGAAACTCGATACCCTCGGACGTTTTCAAACTGGCCGCGCCCCCGACGCCGAGGAATCGCTTCACGCCGGACTTCTTCACGGCGGCGATAATCGATTTGTGGCCCTGCACGAATTTGTCATAAACCTCCGCTCCGGCGACGCCGCGGCCGGGATTGAAGGAACTGATGACCGCGTCGTGGCCGGCGAGAATGCGAGCTAGCTCGTCAACTTGCAGCACGTCAGCTTTTTTTACGCTGAGATTCTTCTGCGGCTCGAGCTTTTCAGGATTGCGGACGATGGCCGTGACCTGATGGCCGCGTTGCAGCGCTTCGGCGAGAATTTTCGAGCCTACGAATCCGCTGGCGCCAATAAGCGCTATTTTCATGACAATATCCCCCCAAGAGATCCGACGAGCATTCCTGGAACAGTTTTGCGGGAAAATAAAAGAGTGCCCTCAGGCGCTAAAGCGCATTGAGGCGGACTCTCTATGTCGGAGCTTAAGCTCCGACCCCCTAAGAGACCGACTGATTCCCCGCACTGTCACGCAAGCCGGCTCACGCAGCCGATGACGATTGACAGGCTCAAAGAACGGCGGGATTGTACCACCTTCGCATTCCGCCGGATTCATGGAGATATCCGATGACTGATGATGCCCCATTTGGGCCCGACGGCTCGCTGTTGCATGAGCCCAAGCTGGAATTTGCTTTCGAAGTTCGCTTGCGCTTCACGCGCGTGCAAAACATAGCCAACATGCCAACGGGGGCCGGGCGTGGAGCGGTGTACGTGGATAGCGGAGAATTTTCCGGGCCGCGCCTGCGCGGGAAGGCTGTGCCGAACAGCGGCGGAGACTATTCGCTATTTCGTCCCGATGGAGTGCTGGCGTTCGACGCGCGTTACATGCTCGAGGAAGACGACGGCACGTTGATCATGTTGTACAACCGTGGATACCTCTGGGGCCACAAGCCGGATACGATGGAGCGGCTGCGCGCGATGGCGTTCGCCGGCGGCCCCGCAGTCGATCCATCGGAATACTACCTGCGCGCTTTTCCGACCTTCGAGGTCGAAACGGGCAAGCATGACTGGCTGATGCGCTATGTCTTCGTCGGGATCGGCGAGCGCAAGGCGGATGGGAATCTTATCCGCTATTACGCGCTGCTGTAAGACAAGAACTTCAAGTCCTCACAACGTTAGGTTCCAATTCATTCATCAAGAGTGATCTAACTGAAACATCGGCGCTTCCGCCACAGCAGTTACACCCGGCAACACTAAATTCATAAGCAGAGAACGAGCCATTAATTCTGGCAGCGCATTCTCGGCCTCGCTCAGCCCTGGTGCGAAAACCAAACCATTGCACAGAGGAGCGAAACCATGTCCTTGAAGAAAGCAGCAGCAACAATCCTGAACGGAACGCGGCTGTTTCTTGTACTCCTGGCGATCACGCAGTTCAGTCTCCTAGGGCCTTTGGCGGGAAGCGCCCAAGCAGGGGGGAAGCGAGGCGGCAAGGCGGGAGGCGGCGCGACCGTCACACCCATCAAACATGTGATCATCATCATCGGCGAAAACCGGACGTTCGATCACACGTTTGCAACATACAAGCCGAAACCAGGCGAGAGCGTAAACAATCTGCTTTCGGAAGGGATTATCAAGGAAGACGGCACGCCTGGGACGAACTATGCGCTGGCGAATCAGTTTTCCGCCGACGTCACGGGCGCCACGGTATTCCAATTTAGCCCCGCAACCGCGAGCAAAGCCCTTTACTCCGTGCTTCCCGCGCCGCTGAACGGAGGCCCAGCGAACGTCTGTACGGATAATGGAATTTGCAACTTGGGTGATGCCACGTCGTCTGAAGACGGCTTGTCGAAGCATCCCATCAACTACTCCGCGTTTCTGTTAACTGGAGGTACCGGCCTGACGGGAAAGGTTCCAGACACCCGGATCACAGGCGTAAGCAGTTCGGCGCCTTACTCGACGCTGATGCCCGGGCCGTTCCAGCTTACTAACTCCACTTTACTTCCCTATGACTCTTACGCCGCGAGTCCGGTACACCGTTTCTACCAGATGTGGCAGCAGGAAGACTGCGATAGCAGCTCCGCAACCGCCGCAAATCCCAGCGGCTGCCTGGCCGACCTCTTTGCTTGGAATGAGGTGACCGTCGGGTCGAACAACAACGGCAAACCCCAACCTGCCAACTTCAGTACGGATTACGCTCCCGATAAAGTCACGACGGGCGAAGGCTCGACAGCGATGGCTTTTTACAACATGCTTGAGGGCGATGCCCCTTACACCAAGGAACTGGTCGATGACTATGCGATGAGCGACAACTTCCACCAGTCTGTGATGGGCGGAACCGGCGCAAACCACATCATGCTGGGCTTCGGGGACGCTCTGTGGTTCAGCGACGAGGATGGCAATCCCTTGGTGCCTCCGAATCCTTCCAACCCAGACAATCACGGGATGACGTTCGCAGGCGGGCCCGTGGACGAAATCGAGAACCCCAATCCCGTTGCCGGAACGAACAATTTTTGGATTCAAGACGGTTACGGGGGATTCGGCAACAACGGCACGTCGATGGGCGTATATGGCGGCGGAAGTTACAGCAACTGCTCAGACCCGTCCCAACCCGGAGTTGGCCCGATCCTCGATTATCTCAGCTCGCTGAAGCCCCCGATCACGTCCAACTGTGAGGCTGGCCACTACTATTTGCTGAACAATTACAACCCGGGATACTTCGGCGACGGGACTGACGCGTATACCGACACGAACTCCAGCAACACGCCGTTCACCGTTCCCGGGACGACGCAACGCAGCATCGCGGACGTCATGTTGGACGCCAACGTCTCGTGGAAATATTACGGGGATCAATGGGACGCCTACCTGACGGACAAATATCAGCTTAACTATGGGAAAGTTGGCCCGGAGAGCGATCAGTACTGCAACATCTGCAACCCGTTTCAGTACCAGAGGCAGATCATGACCAACGATGCCGTCCGCACAGCGCACATCACAGACACAGATCAACTTTACAAAGACATAAAGAATGGCAAACTGCCCGCTGTATCGTTCGTCAAGCCGAGCGGGTGGGTAGATGGACACCCGGCATCGTCCAAATGGGATTTGTTCGAGGGATTCGTGAAAAAGATCGTGGATAGGGTGCAGTCGAACCCCGATCTATGGGCCAGTACCGCGATCTTTGTCACCGCGGACGAAGGCGGTGGCTATTACGATTCGGGGTACGTGCAACCGCTGGATTTCTTCGGCGATGGCACGCGCATTCCCTTGATCGTGGTTTCGCCGTACACCAAGCCGGGCCACATCTCGCACACGTATGCGGACCACGTTTCGCTCGTGAAGTTCATCGAGCGCAACTGGTCCTTGGGCAAGATCAGCACCAGGAGCCGGGATAACCTCCCGAACCCGACTGCAGGAAGCACACCGTACGTTCCAGGGAATAGTCCGGCGATTGGCGATTTGTTCGATCTGTTCACCTTCTAAGAGTTGCACCTGCCAAGGCGCCGAGGTCCTGGTCTAACGGGGCTTCGGCGCTTTGAGTTTTGTATGCCAGTCCATGCCCGATCTGTTGCTGGGAAAGGGCGGCGCGCGGGAATGTGGTAGGCTGGTCCTTCGCGGAGTGTTTGGCGCCGGGCAGGCGTATGGAACTTTCCTCGGGACCAACTTTCCGCAGCGATCCCCAGCGAGAATCCACGGAGAAGCCGATGAGCGCGCCTGCAACTGAAGTCGCCGAAATGCCCCGGCCCGATAAATACTTTTGCGAAACTCCCAATGATCCCTGCGCCATCGTGATGTTCGGCGCCTCGGGTGACCTTGCAAAGCGCAAGCTGCTGCCCGCACTCTACGACTTGGAGGTCCATTCGTGTCTGGCGACGCGTTTCCGGTTGCTTGGATTTGCGCGCACGGAAATGGGCGACGACGAATTCCGCCGCAAGACCGAAGAGAGCCTCCCGAAGCCCTCAGACGGATCCCGCGCCACTGACAAGCGCGAAAGCTTCCTGAACCAGCTTCACTATTTTACCGGAAATTATGACGACCCCGAATCCTACCGGCGTCTCGCGGGGCGTCTGGACGAACTCGATCGCCAAGGTCAGCTTGCGGGCAACCGTCTCTTTTACTTGGCCACGCCTCCCGATGTGTATCCGCACATTATCGAGCAGCTGGGTCGCGCCGGACTTGCGAAGCCAAAAAACGGCGAATCGTGGACGCGCGTGATTATCGAAAAGCCGTTTGGGCATGACGGCGCGTCCGCTCGAGACCTGAACGCGAAGGTGCTCGGCGTGTTTGACGAATCGCAGGTCTATCGCATCGATCATTACCTTGGCAAGGAAACCGTGCAGAACCTGCTGGTTTTTCGTTTCGGCAACGGAATTTTCGAGCCACTCTGGAACCGCAATTACATCGACCATGTGCAAATCACGGCGTCGGAATCGCTGGGCGTGGAGCGCCGTGCGGCGTTCTACGAATCGGCTGGCGCGATGCGGGACATGATTCAAAGCCACGTGCTCCAACTCACCTCTTTGGTCAGCATGGAATCGCCCGTACGATTTGACGCCACTGCGGTTCGCAACGAGAAAATCAAAGTTCTGCAATCGATCCGGCCATTTCAGGCCGATACGATTTCGACTTCGGTGGTGCGCGGCCAATATGGCCCCGGAACCATCGACGGCAAAGCGGTTCCCGGATACCGGCAAGAGCCGGGAGTGAAACCCGATTCCGCGACGGAGACTTTTGTGGCCTTAAAGCTGTTCGTCGATAACTGGCGCTGGAGCGGCGTGCCATTTTATTTGCGATCCGGCAAGCGCCTCGCGCGGTCGAAGGCCGAGGTCTCCATTCGTTTCAAGCGCGCGCCGCACATGGTTTTTCAGGGCGAGAAGGCGACGCCGAATTCGCTGGTCCTCAACATACAACCGGATGAAGGGATCTCGCTCTGTTTCGGCGCAAAGTCGCCCGGCTCGCAGATGCACATTCAGCCGGTAACTATGGATTTCCAATACCGGCGGGCATTCGGCGCAGGCTCACGCGAAGCCTATGCGACGCTGATTAACGATTGCATTCGCGGCGACGCCACGCTTTTCGATCGCGCCGATAGCGTCGAGGCCGCTTGGGCGTTGGTCGATCCGATTCTCGAAGCGTGGAAAAACTCGCCGCCGCCGTCGTTCCCCAACTATGCGGCGGGAAGCCGGGGGCCGAAGGAAGCGGACGATCTTGTGATCACCGAGGGGCAGCGCTGGTGCGAACTATGATGCCTTTTCGACCCGATCTTCGGCGTCTGCTGGAGCGAGGATGATTCTTGCTGGCGATATAGGCGGCACCAAGACAAATCTCGGTCTGTTCGATGCGCCGCAAGGTGCGCTGGCGAAAGTGACCGACAAGCGTTACGTCAGCCACGAGCACACGGGCCTCGATGAGATCGTCAAGGACTTCGCCTGCGGCACCAAGGCGAAGATCACCGCCGCGTCGTTCGGCATCGCCGGGCCCGTGGTGGACAATCGCGTTCACACCGGCAACCTGCCCTGGATTATCGATGGCGCAACCCTCGCGAAGGAGTTGGGGCTGGATCGCGTCCGCCTGCTGAACGATCTGGAAGCGACGGCTTACGGCGTCAGCATGATGCAGCCGATCAACCTCGAGAGGATTTACGCGGGCGTGCCGGCTCAGCAAGCGCATCGAGCGGTGATCGCCGCGGGGACGGGACTGGGGGAAGCTGTTCTTTTCTGGGACGGCACGAAACACTTGCCCATGGCTACCGAGGCTGGCCACGCTGATTTTGCCCCGCACACGGATCAACACGCGGACCTGTGGAAATTCATCAAGAGCCGCAACGAGTTCGCAAGCGCCGAGATGGTGCTTTCCGGTAGAGGCTTTCGGACCATTCACGAATTCCTGGGCCCTTCTGTTCGGCATCCGAGTTTCGATGATCCGTCCGCCGATCCCGCCCGGGAAATTACGCAACAGGCGCTCGCAGGACAATGTCCTGTGTGCGTGGCGACGCTGGATTTGTGGGTGGAAATTTATGGATGCGAAGCGGGAAACCTGGCGGTGCGAAGCGTGGCGCGCGGCGGAATCTACGTTGCCGGCGGCATCGCGGTGAAGATATTGCCGAAGCTGAAAGAAGGAAAATTTGTCGCGTGCTTCAAGACAAGGAAAAGATGGCTTATTTCCTCGAGCAGGTTCCCATTCACGTGATTCTCGACGAAGAATGTCCGCTGAAGGGCGCGGCCTACGTGGCGTGGAAGGGTTTGTAAAACGATCCTCGCACGCCGCGCCGTGGAATGGTTACTCGCTCCTCAGGCCCATTTGTCGATTGACACGCTGGTGACGTGGCTGAAATCCCCGCCAGCCCAGTAGGTATTGGTCTCGCCACCGAGCACGATGATCTCAACCGAAGATTTCGGGTTGGGAACGGGCGGCGCGCCCGGACGGCCGCGGCGGTAGAAGCGCTGGAATGGAATCTCGCCATCGCCTATCTTCAGATACGAGGCGTAGGGCTCGACGCCGGCCTTCGCCTGCTCCAGCTCCTTGCGGTGCGTGTCCCAATAGAGCCACGCGGGCGTCTTCGATTCCTTCGACCAGTAGTCGCTTAACTCTTCCTTCGAGTTGTATCCCTTTTTCCTTCGCCTCGCGGGCGACGGTCGGATCGAGCAACAACGTGGCGGCGCTGGTGCCGGACGAGAAGAAATGCGTCAGCCAGTTCTTGATCAGTTCGTGGTAGGGCATGTTGGGGAACCAGGCGACGTTGTTCAAGCTCCAGCCGCTGAAGATGCTGACCACGCTGTCGTTCGGCTTGAAACCTTTCTGCACGTGGAACGGTTTCCCAGCCGTCCGGAAGCTTGTTTTCCGTCTCTGCGATGCAGATGTTGTTGTAGTTGAAGTTGGTTCCCAGGCTGCCCAGTGTCGCTGAGTCCGGGCATGCCGCGGCCCAGCCGAGGTTTTTCGAAAGGATCGTCCATGCGCGGCCAATCACAGCATTG